>NZ_JBQEMW010000001.1:45771-1667526 GCF_052044325.1 Luteimonas sp. 22616 | reverse complement strand
CGGAAGCCGCGAGCTTTCCGGTCGGATACGAAAAGCTCGCGGCTTCCGCCGCTCCTACGAAAGCACGGTGCCTCAGGCGCGCAGCGCCAGCGAATCCCAGCCAGGCCGCGGCGCGAAGCGATCGCCATGTTTCGCCTGCAGCGCCTGCAGTCGCGCCAGTACGGCATCGGCGCCGGTCTCGCGGATGTACTGGATCGGGCCGCCGCGGAACGGCGCGAAGCCGGTGCCGAAGATCACGCCTGCATCGAGCAGGTCCGCGTCGGCCACCACGCCGTCGTGCAGCGCGGCGACGGCCTCGTTGAGCAGCGGCAGGATCAGCCGGTCTTCGAGATCCTCGGGCGTCTTGTAGTCCTTCGGCACTTCGGGCTTCTTCGGCTTGCCCTCGACCCATGCGTACAGGCCCTGTCCGTCCTTCTTGCCGCGCTTGCCCGGCTCGGGCGGCGTGGCCAGCGCAGGTGGGATCTGCAGGCCGAGGAATGGCGCCAGCTCCTGGCCGACGCCGGAAGCGACATCCAGGCCCACCGTGTCGATCAATTCGATCGGTCCCATCGGCATGCCGAACTTCACCGCCGCCTTGTCGATCACCGCGCCCGGGATGCCTTCCGAGTACGCAGTCGCGGCTTCGAGCATGTACGGGAACAACAATCGGTTGACCAGGAAGCCGGGCGTGCCCGCCACCGGCACCGGCAGCTTGTCGATCGCCTTGCAGAATGCGGCCAGGCGTTTTTCGGTTTCCGGCGCCATCGCGTCGTGGTGGATGATCTCCACCAGCGGCATCAGCGCGACCGGGTTGAAGTAGTGCAGGCCGGCGAACTGCGCAGGGCGCTGGATGTGTCCGCGCAGCTCGGTCAGCGGGATCGACGAGGTGTTGGTGGTCAGCAATGCGTCGGCTTTCAGTCGCGGCTCAACTGTCGCGTAGAGTTCGCGCTTGGCCTCGGCCTGCTCGATGATCGCCTCGATCACCAGGTCAGCCTCGGGGATGCCGTCGCCGTTGAGGTCGGACTTCAGCCGCGCCGCCACCTCGGGACGCTTGGCCTCGTCCTTGACCTTCTTCGCGAACAGCTCCTGCGCGCGCACCTGCGCGCCGTCGATGAACCGCTGCTCGCGGTCCTGCAGGGTCACCTCGAAGCCCTTGTAGGCCGACCACGCGGCGATGTCGCCACCCATCACGCCGGCGCCGATCACGTGCACCCGCTTGATGCCCGAGTCCTTGCCGCCGAGGCCTTTCAGCCGCTCCTGCAGGAAGAACACGCGGGTCAGGTTTCGGGCCGTGGACGTGCCGGCCAGCTTGACCACCGACTTGCGCTCGGCTGCCAGCAGCGCCTGGGTGCCGCCGCTGCTGCGGCGCCAGGTCTCGATCAGTGCGTACGGGGCAGGGTAGTGCTCGCGGCGCGCCTTGCGCGCGACCTGCTTGGCCATCTGCGGCGCCAGGATCTGCCGCGCCGGCCAGGTGTTGGTGATCCAGGCGAGGAAGCGTTGCTTGAACGGGCGCGTGGTGCCCTTGAGCACCAGCGCCACGGCGGTATCCACCAGCAGCGCCGGTTCGACCACCTTGTCGACCAGCCCGATCGCCTTCGCCGCCGATGCCGACAGCGTGCGGCCGGTGAGCATCATGTCGAACGCCGCCGGCGCGCCCACCAACCGCGGCAGGCGCACGCTGCCGCCCCAGCCGGGATAGATGCCCAGCTTCACTTCCGGCAGGCCGATGCGCGTGGACGGGTCGTTCGAGGCCACCCGGTAGTCACAGGCCAGCGAGATCTCGGTGCCGCCGCCCATGCAGAAGCCGTGGATCGCGGAAACGGTCGGGCAGCGCAGTTCGGCCAGGCGCTGGAACGCCTGCTGGCCGCGGCGGATGGAGTCGCCGATCGTGCCCTTGGCGTCGAACTCGGCGAACTCGCGGATGTCAGCGCCGGCGATGAAGCCCCTGGCCTTGCCCGAGCGCAGGATCAGGCCCCGGGGCGGGTCCAGCGAGAGGCGCTCGACCAGCGCCTCCAGTTCGATCAGAACGTCCTGGGCGAAGGTGTTGACCGACTCGCCGGCGCGGTCGAACGTGAGCACGACGATGCCGTCCTCGCGTTGCTCGGCTTGCCAGTGGCTGAAGCGCAGTCCGTCGAGCCCTGCAATCATGGGATTTGATCCGTTACGGTGCCTGGGAGCCCGTTATCATCCAGATGATGTTCGATCGGCGTCAAATCGGCGCTTGAAACGCGTCGTTCGAGCGCCATTCGGGCCTGCATGGCTTGTGGCAGGCGCGACCCGGCCCCAAGTGGATGAGGATGCCGCAGGAGGATGTCGCGGAACTTTCCTTCGCACGCCCATGTCATAACGCCCAGCCGGAAGGCCGGGCCCCCAGGGAGCACCGGCCCGATGGCCGAAGTCGTGGACACACAGCAAGGACAGGACCTGGACCAGGAATTGGTCCGGCGCGTGCAGCGCGGCGACAGCGCGGCGTTCGACCTGCTGGTGCGCAAGTACCAGCACCGGATCGCGGCGTTGATCGGGCGCTACATCGCCGACTGGAGCGAATGCCAGGACGTGGCCCAGGACACCTTCATCCGCGCCTACCGCGCGATCGGGAATTTCCGCGGTGACGCCCAGTTCTATACCTGGTTGCACCGCATCGCCGTGAACACCGCCAAGAACCACCTCGTCGCGCACAAGCGCCGCCCGCCCACCGAGGACATCGACGTCAGCGACGCCGAGCAGTTCGATTCGGGCATCCGCCTGCGCGATACCGACACCCCCGACCGCGAGCTGGCCCGCCAGCAGATGGAGCAGGTGGTGATGCGCGCCGTTGACGCGTTGCCCGAGGAACTGCGCACCGCCATCACCCTGCGCGAGGTCGAGGGATTGAGCTACGACGAGATCGCGCAGCGCATGGATTGCCCGATCGGAACGGTGCGTTCACGCATCTTCCGCGCCCGCGAAGCGATCGATGCGGAACTCAAGCCGCTGATGGATGTCGAAACCAGGCCAGAGCGTGCAGCCAGATGACCCAGCGTGACGAAATGATCCAGCCCGGCAACGAACCAAACACCGACAAGCTCCACGACCACCACCGCCAGCAGCTGTCGGCGATGCTCGACGGCGAGCTGCTGCCCGACCAGGCGAAGTTCATGCTGCGCCGGCTTGAGCACGACGGCGAGTTGGCCGCGTGCTGGGAGCGCTGGCAGGTCTGCGGCGACATCCTGCGCGGCCGCCACGACGCCTTGCTGCCGGCGGATTTCTCGCGTCGCGTGGCCAACGCCATCGCCGGCCAGGACCAGGCCGCATCGGCGGCCACCGCGCCGGTGACGGCAAGGCAACCGCGCTGGGCGCGCTGGGGCGGCGGTGCCGCGCTCGCCGCGTCGGTGGCGATGGTCGCGCTGTTCGTCGGCCGCCAGGTGCCCGGACCCGATTCCGGGGCGGCCGCGCAGACCCAGGTGATCGCCAGCACGGCTGCGGAAGCACCCGGGACAGTCGGGAATCCGGTGGCATCCGTGTCGCCGGCCCCCACCCCGGTCGCGCCTGCGCAGGCACCGGCACCGGCACCCGATGCCGCCACTACGCTGGCAACCGCCGTCGCGGTAGCCGAAGTACCGCGCCGCGCGGCTGAGCGCCGCGCTGCGCGTTCCCAGCAGCAGCGGGCGGCTTCGCGTGTCCGTCGCGCGGCCTCCGCAGTCGAAGCGCCGGTACGGGTAGCCGCCGTTGGCGGCGCGCCTGCGATGGCGCCGCCGGTGCCGACGACGCTGGCCGAGCTCGATGCCCCGGTTTCCGCCGCCCCCGTGACCGATCTGTTCGCCACGCGGCCGGCGCAGGCGCGTCCGTGGCCGCGGGCGATCCTGCCGGGCTTCCCGGCGGATGGCGCGTTCACGGCCAGCTATGGCGGCACGGTGCAGGAGCATCCGTTCCACCCGTTCGAGCCGCGGGTGGAACTGCAGCCGGCACCGGAGCAGCCCACCGCCAGCGGGCCACGCTGACCCCGCGGCCTGCCGCGTACCCTGTTCCTTCGCGCCGCCTGGCATCGCGTGCGGCGCCCGAGCCAGTTTTCCCCCATTGCCTGACGTTGAAGGTGCTTCGCCGATGAAAGCCCCGTTGCAAGCCGCTGTCCTGGTCATCCTCACCGCTGCCGCCACCACTGCGGTGGTGCTTCCTGTCGCCACTGCGCAGCAATCGACGCTGTCGACCGCGCCGACGCCGGTGGCCGGCCTGCCGGACTTCTCCCAGTTGGTCGAGCAGGTCGGCCCGGGCGTGGTCAACGTGATGGCGGAGATCGGCGGCAAGGCTTCGCCGCGCCAACGCCAGGTGCAGCAGGACATCCCCGAAATCTTCCGCCGCTTCTTCGGCCCCGACGATTTCCCGTTCCCCGGCGCGCCGGGGCAGGGCCACGGCCCGCAGCCGCGCGGCGAGTCGATGGGCAGCGGCTTCATCATTTCCCCCGATGGCTATGTGCTGACCAACCACCATGTCGTCGATGGTGCGGACGAGGTGAAGGTCAAGCTGTCCGACGGTCGCGAATTCACCGCCAAGGTCGTGGGCAGCGACGAGCAGTCCGACGTCGCGTTGCTCAAGATCCCGGCCACGGGATTGCCGGCGCTGCGCATCGGTGACTCCAACGCGCTCAAGCCGGGGCAGTGGGCGATCGCGATCGGCTCGCCGTTCGGCCTCGACCATTCCGTCACCGCCGGCATCGTCAGCGCGGTCGGGCGCAGCAACCCGTATGCCGGGCAGCAGTACGTGCCGTTCATCCAGACCGATGTGGCGATCAACCAGGGCAACTCCGGTGGCCCGCTGCTCAACGTGCGCGGCGAGGTGATCGGCATCAACTCGCAGATCTTCAGCGCCTCCGGCGGCTACATGGGCGTGAGCTTCGCGATCCCGATCGACCTGGCGATGGGCGCGGTCAAGCAGCTCAAGGCGACCGGCAAGGTCAGCCGCGGCATGATCGGCGTGACCTTGCAGCCGATCGACGCCGAGTCGGCCAAGGGCCTGGGCCTGCCCGATACGCGCGGCGCGCTGATCAACGACGTCACCCCCGGCAGCGCGGGCGAGAAGGCCGGCCTGCGCATCGGCGACGTCGTCCGCTCCATCGACGGGACGCAGATCCGCCAGTCCAGTGACCTGCCGCCGATCATCGGCGCGATGCCTCCGGGCACGAAGACCACGCTCGGCATCCTTCGCGACGGCAAGCCGAAGGAGGTCCGCGTGACGCTCGAGGAGCTCGATCCCAGCCTGCTGCCCGGTGCGTCGCAGCAGCCGATGCCGCGCGGGCCGCAGGGCCGGGCCGAGACTTCGGCCAACCCGCTGGGCCTGGTGGGCCAGGACCTGGATGCCGACGACCGCCGCCAGGCCGGGCTGAAGCCGGGCGAGGGCGTTGGCATCGCCCGCATCGACGGCCTGGCCGCACGCGAGGCCGGCCTGCAGCCGGGCGACATCGTGCTGCGCGTGGGCAGCGAGGCGGTGGCCAGCGTGTCCGGGCTCGATCGCGCCCTGGCCGGGGTCAAGCCGGGCCAGACGGTGATGCTGCTGGTCCGGCGCGGCAACTCGACCCGCTTCTTCGCGGTCACCCCGCGGGCGGACGACGCGCAGTGAGTGGCGGCCTCTCCGGCGGCCCGGAGAGGCAGCGGGTGGAGGGACGACCGCGCGTGGCCGCGTCGTGGCCCGCGCAGGACGCCGGAACGTCATTGCGGTCGGGGCGGGGCACGTGCCATGCGATAATGCCGCGTTTACCCCGCAAGGCCGCGACGTCGGCCACCACCGACGCCCACTCATGTCCGATTCGATGCGGAACATCCGCAACTTCTCCATCATCGCCCACGTCGACCACGGCAAGTCGACGCTGGCCGATCGCATCATCCAGATCTGCGGTGGCCTGACCGCGCGCGAGATGGAATCGCAGGTGCTCGACAACAACCCGATCGAGCGCGAACGCGGCATCACCATCAAGGCCCAATCCGTGTCGCTGCCGTATACGGCGAAGGACGGGCAGGTCTACCACCTGAACTTCATCGACACCCCCGGCCACGTCGACTTCAGCTACGAGGTCAGCCGCTCGCTGGCCGCCTGCGAGGGCGCGCTGCTGGTGGTCGACGCCGCGCAGGGCGTCGAGGCGCAGTCGGTCGCCAACTGCTACACCGCGGTGGAGCAGGGGCTGGAAGTGGTGCCGGTGCTCAACAAGATCGACCTGCCCACCGCCGACATCGAGCGCGCCAAGGCAGAGATCGAGGCGGTGATCGGCATCGATGCTTCCGACGCGGTCGCGGTCAGCGCCAAGACCGGTCTCAACGTCGAGGACGTGCTGGAGGCGATCGTCACCCGCATCCCGCCGCCGAAGCCGCGCGACACCGACAAGCTGCAGGCGCTGATCATCGATTCGTGGTTCGACAACTACCTGGGCGTGGTCTCGCTGGTGCGCGTGATGCAGGGCGAGATCAAGCCCGGCGACAAGATCCTGGTGATGTCCACCGGGCGCACCCACCAGGTCGACAAGGTCGGCGTGTTCACGCCCAAGCGCAAGGACATGCCGGCGCTGCGCGCGGGCGAAGTGGGCTGGATCAACGCCTCGATCAAGGACGTGCACGGCGCGCCGGTCGGCGACACGCTGACCCTCGCCGCCGACCCGGCACCGAAACCGCTGCCCGGCTTCCAGGAAATGCAGCCGCGCGTGTTCGCCGGCCTGTTCCCGGTCGACGCGGACGATTACCCGGACCTGCGCGAGGCGCTGGACAAGCTGCGCCTGAACGACGCCGCGCTGCGCTTCGAGCCGGAGAGCTCGGAGGCGATGGGCTTCGGCTTCCGCTGCGGCTTCCTGGGCATGCTGCACATGGAAATCGTGCAGGAGCGGCTGGAGCGCGAGTACGACCTCAACCTGATCAGCACCGCGCCGACGGTGATCTACGAGGTGCTGAAGACCGATGGCACCATCCTGCCGCTGGACAACCCGGCCAAGCTGCCGCCGGTGAACCAGATCGAGGAAGTCCGCGAGCCGATCATCCGCGCCAACATCCTCACCCCGCCGGACTACGTCGGCAACGTGATCACCTTGTGCGAGGAGAAGCGCGGCAGCCAGGTGGGCATCACCTACATGGGCAGCCAGGTGCAGGTGGCCTACGAGCTGCCGATGGCGGAAGTGGTGCTGGACTTCTTCGACCGCCTCAAGTCCGTCTCGCGCGGCTATGCGTCGCTCGACTACCACTTCCTGCGTTTCGACGCCGGCCCGTTCGTGCGCGTAGACACGCTGATCAACGGCGACAAGGTTGATGCGCTGTCGCTGATCGTGCACCGCAGCCACGCCGACCGCCGCGGCCGCGAACTGACCGAAAAGATGAAGGAACTGATCCCGCGACAGATGTTCGACGTCGCGATCCAGGCCGCGGTCGGCTCGCAGGTCATCGCCCGGACCACGGTCAAGGCGATGCGCAAGAACGTGCTGGCCAAATGCTATGGTGGCGACGTTTCGCGCAAGAAGAAGCTGTTGGAAAAGCAGAAGGAAGGCAAGAAGCGGATGAAGCAGGTCGGCCGCGTGGAGATCCCGCAGGAAGCCTTCCTCGCCGTGTTGCAGCAGGACAAGTAGCCGGGAATGGGGGATAGCGAATTGTTTGAACCGGGAGCTGTCGCACCGACCGCGTCGAGGCGATGGCCCAGGATTCCACGAGTCCGTCTTTCCGATTCCCCATTCCCCACTCCCGACTCCCGGCTCCAAAGGAGCAACGATGCGCTGGTTTGAAATCGCCCTGGTCGTCCTGACCCTCCTCAGTGGCCTGGTCTGGCTGCTGGACAAGCTGTTCCTCGCCAGGCGGCGCGCGGCCCATGCCGGCCTGCTCGACGATGGCAGGGAGCCGTGGTACGTCGATTACGCCAAGGCGTTCTTCCCGGTGCTGGCGATCGTGCTGGTGCTGCGCAGCTTCGTCGCCGAGCCGTTCCGGATCCCGTCCAACTCGATGATGCCCACGCTGCTGACCGGCGATTTCATCCTGGTCAACAAGTTCGCCTACGGCCTGCGGCTGCCGATCAGCAACACCAAGATCGTGCCGATCGGGGAGCCGCAGCGCGGCGACGTGGTGGTGTTCAAGCCGCCTCAGCATCCGGAGCAGGACTGGATCAAGCGCGTGATCGGCCTGCCCGGCGACACCATCGAATACAAGCAGAACCAGGTCTTCGTGAACGGCAAGCCGTTCGGCTACGAGCGCGTGGGCGACTACGTCGGAGTGGGCAGTGGCGCCGAAATGACCGGGGCCAGCTTGCTGACCGAGCAGATCCCCGGGCATCCGCACCAGATCCTGGAGATCGACCGCCTGCCGTTCGTCGACCAGGGCGAGCGGGGCCAGCAGGTGGTCCCGGCCGGGCACTATTTCGTCATGGGCGACAATCGTGATAGAAGCGACGACAGCCGGTTCTGGGGGTTCCTGCCCGAGCAGAACATCCGGGGCAAGGCGTTCCTGATCTGGTTGAATTGCGACAGCGTGACGAGCCTGTGCAAGCACAACTTCGACACGTCGCGAATCGGCAACCGGATTCCTTGACCGCAGTACGCCATCCATTTGGGGAAAAATGATGAAACGCACGCAACGCGGCATGACCTTGCTGAGCTTTGTGATCGTGCTGGCCGTGGTCGGCTTCTTCGCCTACATCTGCATGAAGCTGTTCCCGATGTACTCCGAGTACTACTCGGTCAAGCAGGCGCTCAAGGGCCTGCACCAGGAGGTGGGCATCGCCAACCAGGATCCGGCCAAGATCAAGGACCTGTTCTTCCGTCGCCTCTACATCAGCTATTCGGACAACGTGAAGCCCGAGAACGTGAAGCTGCAGCGCAGCAAGAACGGCCCCGGCTGGGACATGACGGTCGATTACGAAGTCCGCAAGGAACTGGTCGGCAACCTCGACGTCGTCGGCAAGTTCCACGCCGAGGAGAAGCTGACCAACGTGGGCGATGGCGGCTGACGTCGAGCCGGTCCGCTTCGCCGGGCACGCCTTCGCCGACCAGGACCTGCTCGCCCAGGCGATGACCCATCGCAGCGCCGGGGTGCCGCACAACGAGCGGCTGGAATTCCTCGGTGACGCGGTGGTGGGGCTGATCGTCGCCGAGGCGCTGTACAAGCGCTGGCCGAAGGCCGACGAGGGCGCATTGACCCGCGCCCGCGCCGAACTGGTGCGCGAATCATCGCTGGCGACCGTCGCGCGCACGCTGGACTTGGGCGCGAAGCTGATCCTCGGGCCCGGCGAGATGAAGTCCGGTGGCCACCGCCGCGACTCGATCCTGTCCGACGCGCTGGAGGCGCTGGTCGGGGCGATCTACCTGGATGCCGGGTTCGAGGCCTGCCGCGCCGTGGTGCTGCCGTGGTTCGAGGCGGCGATCAACGAGACGCCCGCCGGCAAGGTCGGCAAGGACGCCAAGACCCGGCTGCAGGAGTGGCTGCAGGCGCGGCAGCGCGCACTGCCGGCCTATGAGCTGGTCTCCGAATCCGGCGACGACCACGCCAAGATCTTCCGCGTCGCCTGCACGCTGGCCGAACCGGCCATGACCGCCGAAGGCGAGGGCGGTTCGCGCCGCGCTGCCGAGCAGGCCGCCGCCGAAGCCGTGCTGGTGCAGCTGGAGCGCGCGTAGGCGTTGCCACAAGGGCTGCTTCCACACGCCTACAATGCGCGCATGAATCCAGCCCCCCATCGCGCCGGCCACGTCGCCGTCATCGGCCGCCCCAACGTAGGCAAGTCCACCCTGGTCAATGCCCTGGTCGGGGCCAAGGTCAGCATCGTGTCCAACCGCCCGCAGACCACGCGTCACCGGCTGCTGGGCATCGCGACCTTCCCCGAGGGCCAGCTGCTGCTGGTCGACACGCCCGGCATCCACCGCGGCGAGGGCAAGCAGTCGTCCACGGCGATGCACCGGATGATGAACCGTGCCGCCCGCGGTGCGCTCGAGGGCGTGGACGCCGCGGTGCTGGTGGTCGAGGCCGGGCGCTGGGACGAGGAGGACACGCTGGCGTTCGAGGCCCTGCGCGACGCCGGCGTGCCGGTGGTGCTGGCGGTCAACCAGGTCGACCGCATCCGCGACAAGACCACGTTGCTGCCGTACCTGCAGAAGGCTACCGAGGGGCGCGAGTTCGCCGGCGTGCATCCGGTTTCGGCGCTCAAGCGCAACGGGCTGGAAGCGCTGGTCGCCGCGCTGCTGGCACTGATGCCCGAGCAGCCGGCGCTCTATGGCGAGGACGAGATCACCGACAAGAGCCAGCGCTTCCTCGCCGGCGAACTGGTGCGCGAGCAGCTCATGCGCCAGCTCGGCGCCGAACTGCCGTATGCGACGACGGTGGAGATCGAATCGTTCACCGTCGACGGCACCATGCTGCGCATCGGCGCGGTGATCTGGGTCGAGCGTGAGGGCCAGAAGGCGATCGTCATCGGCAAGGGCGGCACGCGCCTGCGCGAGATCGGCAGCAAGGCGCGGCTGGCGATGGAGCGATTGTTCGGCAGCAAGGTGTTCCTCGAAACCTGGGTGCGCGTACGCGCCGGCTGGTCGGACGACGAGGCGGCGCTGAAGACGTTTGGTTACGAATAGAACAACGCCTTTGGGAGCGGCCATTGCCGCGATGGGCTGCTGCTGGAAAAGCCATCGCGGCCATGGCCGCTCCCGCAGGCGCAGCTTCCACCGCGACCGTTCCTGCAGGGGCTGCTCCCACGAGAGCCGTCCCCGCGAGAGCTGCCCCTCAACGGGCTGAGCATGCGCTACGACGCCGAACCCGCCTACGTCCTGCATGCACGCCCCTGGCGCGAGACCAGCGTGCTGCTGGAACTGCTGACCGAGCACCACGGCCGCATCGGCATGGTCGCGCGCGGCGTGCAGGGGCCGAAGCGGCATGTGCTGCGCGCCGCGCTGCAACCCCTGCAGCACATCCGCTTCGACGGCGTGCAACGCGGCGAACTCGCGCAACTGCGCGGTGCCGAGGCGATCGATGCCGCGCCGCGCCTGTCCAGTGACGCCGCGCTGGCCGGCTTCTACGTCAGCGAACTGATGCTGCGGCTGGCGCCGCGCCAGGATCCGCATTCCGGCCTGTACGAACTCTACGGGCAGGTGCGCGAGCGCCTGCGCGAAGGCGCGCCGCTGGCGTGGACCCTGCGTCGCTTCGAACGCGACCTGCTCGAAGCGCTCGGCTTTGGCTTCGACCTGTCGCACGACGGCGATGGCGCGCCGGTCGACCCGGCCGCGCGCTACCGCCTCGATCCCGAACACGGCCCGCGTCGCGTGCTGAGCGAACGCATCGACGCAGGCGGTCGCAGCCGCACCGCGACTGGCCGTGCGCTGCTCGCGCTGGCCGGCGACCAGGCGCCGGTAGCCGACGACCTGCAGGGCCTGCGGCGTGCCCTGCGCGAGGTGCTGGCGCATCACCTCGGTGGCCGTGGATTGAAGTCGTGGGAGCTGATGGGCGAACTGGGGCGCATCGCCGCTGCCCCGAAGGAGATTCAGGCCTCGTCGGGGACCGATGCCGACGACAGCGTGTCCTGAGCGGCCTGGAGAAAGTGCGCCAGCGCCTGCCCGGAATGCGGCGACTCCTGCAGCCCGGCCACGGCGGCCGCCATGCGCGCGGCGCCGACGAAGCCGCAGCTCGCGCGCAGCCGGTGCAGGGCCGCGCGCAGGGTATCGACGTTGCCGGCATGCGCTGCGCTGCGCACGTTGTCGCAGGCATCCGGAAGCTCGCCGAGGAACAGCTTGCGCAGCGCATCCACGTGCGCGCGCTCGCCATTGAGCGCGGCCAGTGCGGCGGCATCATCCCAGGTGCCTTCAATTGCGCCAGTGCGGAATGCGGGAGGCGCGGCTTCCGAGACGCGCAGGCCAAGCACATCGCGTACCGCGACCTGCAGCGTCGTGGCCGGCATCGGCTTGACCAGCACCTCGCGGAAGCCGGCTTCGCGCAGCGCGGCGAGGATGTCGGGTTCCAGCGCGGCCGTATGCGCCAGTGCCGGCGCCCGCAGTCCGCGCGCGCGCAGCGTCGCCAGCAAACCGGCACCGTCGCCGTCGGGCAGGTTGGCGTCGATCAGCCACAGGTCATGCCGGTCCTGGTGGCCGGCGAGGGCGAGCGCTGCCGCGCAGCTGCCGGCGACATCGACTTCGGCAGGCACGCCTTGCGCGGCGGCGGCAAGGAATGCCGCGGTGGTGGGGTCGTCCTCGACCAGCAGGAGTCTTGTCGTCATCCGGTCCTCCATTGACTTGACGGGCACCCGTCGGGGATGGATGCCCGCGGCGCATCAGCGGGTGCTCACGTGCGCTGGGTATGCTGCATCCATGCCACGGGCGATCCTACACCTGCTGCCGCTGCTGTTGCTCGCCTGCGCGATGCCCGCGCAGGCGCGGACGATGACCGCGAAGATCGCGCGCGTGACCACGGCGGTGGCGACGCTGGAAGGCGTGGAAGTGCGGCTGGACTGGCCCGCGCAGGCCGCGAGCGGCGAACTGCGGCTGCGCGCGACCCGCGTCGATGCGCCGGACCTGGGCTACCGCTTCCGCTCGCTCGAATGGCGTTGTCCGCTCGCGCGCGACGGCCAGGGCGGCTGGCGCTGCGATGGCGAACTGCGCGCGGCCGGCGGCAAGCCTTTCCTGCTTTCCGTGGCGCTGGCCAGCGGGAGTACCGATGCCACGCTGTCGCAAGGGGGCGCCAGTCTTGCCCTGCACCGCAATGCGGCGACCCCGGACGACACGATCATCGACCTGGCCCGGGTGCCCGTGGCCTGGGCGCAGGCGCTGTCATCGCAGGCCTGGGGCGACGGCCGGCTGACGGCGGGCACCCTCGGCGGCCGGCTCGCCGTGCGCACGCCGGAACGGCGCCCGTTGCGCGTCGACGGCACGCTGGTACTGGCCGATGGCGGGCTCGAAACCCCCGATGGCAGCATCGCGGCGGCCCAGCTCGGCGGCCGCTTCCGCATCGACTATCGCAAGCCTGCCGATGCCACGCTGCTGTCGCTCGACGGCGAGCTGCACGGCGGCCAGTTCCTGTACGGCACCACCTATGTCGTGCTGCCGGAGCAGCCACTGCCGTTCGGCCTCGATGCCATGCAGCACGGCGACCGGGGCTGGTCGCTGTCGTCGATCCGCTGGGACGACGGCACCGCGTTGGCCGCACAGGGCACGGCGGCGTTTGGCCCGGACGCGGAACTGCAGGATCTCGACATCGAGCTGCACAGCCGCGACCTGTCCGCGCTCGGCGCGCGCTACCTGTCCGGCTGGCTCGGTATCGCCGGGCTGCCCGACCTCGAGGCCAGCGGTGCGCTGGATGCGCGCGTGCGCCTGTCCGGCGGCGGCCTGTCGTCGGTGGATGCGCAACTGCATGACATCACGATTGGCGCGCCGGGCAAGGGGCTGGCGTTCGCCGGGCTGGACGGCGACCTGCGCCTGTCCGGTGGTGCGCCGGTCGACAGCGAGCTGCGCTGGCGCTCGGGTGCGCTGCAGGGCATCGCGTTCGGCGCCGCGAAGTTGCCATGGCGCAGCGCCGATGGCGCACTGCGCGCGCGCGCGCCGGTCAGCATGTCGATGCTGGGCGGACAGGTCCGGTTCGACGACCTGGTCGTGCACCCGCCGGCGGGCGGGGAGGGCTTGCGGATCGGATTCGGATTGGCGCTGCAGGGCCTGCAACTGGGCGAGCTGTCGCAGTCGCTGGGCGGGCCGGCGTTCCGCGGCACGCTGGACGGCCGCATCCCGGCCGCGCGCTACGCCGACGACCGCCTCGACTTCGACGGCGGGCTGTCGATGCAGGTCTTCGACGGCAGCGTCGACGTCACCGCTCTGTCGATGGAGCGCCCGTTCGGCGTCGCCCCGACGCTCTCCGCCGATTTCGCCCTGCACGGCCTGGACCTGATGGCGATCACCGAGGTGTTCGACTTCGGCAGCATCAGCGGCCGCCTCGATGGCCGCATCGACGACCTGCGCCTGGTCGACTGGTCGCCGGTGACCTTCGACGCCGAGTTGCACACGGTGCGTCGCCGCGGCGTGCGCCAGCGCATCAGCCAGCGCGCGGTGCAGAACATCTCCAGCGTCGGCGACGCCTCGTTCGTCGGCAGCCTGCAGGCGCGCCTGATCGGCCTGTTCGACGACTTCGGCTATGCCCGCATCGGCATTTCCTGCCGGCTGGCGAACCAGGTCTGCGCAATGGGTGGCCTGCATTCATCGGGCGAGGGATTTACTATCGTCGATGGCGCCGGCATCCCGCGGCTCGATGTGGTCGGCTTCAACCGCAACGTCGACTGGCCAACCCTGGTCGAGCGCCTGGCCGCGGTGGGCAGCGGCGACGTCAAGCCCGTGTTCGAATGATCCATGTCCGAATGACCATGCTCGAATCACCTGTTCGCACAATCGCACCACGCACCGAGGAGAGACACATGCGCCGCTGGATGGGAATGCCGATCGCCGCCGCACTGGCCCTGACGGCCTGCGTCACCATCAACGTCTACTTCCCCGCCGCCGAAGCGCGGGAGGCGGCGAAGGAATTCGTCGACAAGGTCATCGGCGAGGACGCGCAACCCTCGGCGCCGGCACCGGCGCCCGAAGACCAGGACAGCGGTGGTGGCATGGCACTGCGCTTCGACCCGCTGATGTTGCTGGGCATCGGCACCGCGCACGCGCAGGGCACGCCGGACATCACCATCAAGACGCCGGCGATCCAGGCGATCCAGGCGCGCATGGCCGGGCGCTTCGACGGTACGTTGCGCAAGCATTTCGATTCGGGTGCGCTCGGGTTCACCGGCAACGGCGAGGTCGCGGTGCGCGACGCGTCGAAGATCGCGCTGCCCGACCGGGTGAAGGTCAACCAGGCGGTTGCCGACCAGAATCGCGATTCCAAGGCGGTGTACCGCGAGATCGCGGTGGCCAACAAGCATCCGGAGTGGGAATCGCAGATCCGCGAGGTTTTCGCGAAGCAGTGGGTGGCGAGCGCGAAATCCGGCTGGTGGTACCAGTCCGGCGGCAGCTGGAAGCAGAAATGACGTAGGTCGGGGCGACGCCCCCGACGGTGTTCTCACATCCCGTAGGAGCGTCCCATGGGCGCTCCTACGGGGAACGGCGCATCTGCGACAATACGCGGCCCTGTGCACGCAGCCTTCGCCACGTGGCCCGACTCGACCAGACGCCGTTTCCCGCCGATATCCTCGACCTGAGCCACGATGGCCGCGGCGTCGCCCGTCGCGACAACGGCAAGGCCGTGTTCATCGCCGGCGCGCTGCCGGGCGAACGGGTGATGGCGAAGCAGACCACGCGTTCGCGCAGCTTCGACGAGGCGGTGACGCTGGACGTACTGGAGGCCTCGCCGGACCGCGTCGAACCGCGCTGCATCCACTTCGGCACCTGTGGCGGCTGCGCGTTGCAGCACCTGGAAGAGTCGAAGCAGATCCTCGCCAAGCAGCGGGTGCTGCTGGAGAATCTCGAGCGCATCGGCCACGTCACCCCCGGCGCCGTGCTGCTGCCGCTGACCGATGCGGCCTGGGGTTATCGCCGCAAGGGTCGCTTCTCGGTGCGGCGGGTGGAGAAAAAGGACAAGACCCTGGTCGGATTCCGCGAGCGCGATCCACGCTTCGTCGCCGATCTGTCCGAATGCCACACCGTGATCCCCGCGATCGGCGCCGCGATCCCGCAGTTGTCGGCGCTGATCGATGGCCTGGACGCGCGCCGCGACATCCCGCAGGTCGAGTTCATCGCCGGTGATGCCACTGCCGACCACGACGGCATCGCGCTGGTGTTCCGCCATCTGCAGCCGCTGTCGGACGACGACCGCGCCGCGCTGCTCGCCTTCGCGCAGGCGCATCGGTTCGCGCTGTTCCTGCAGCCGGGCGGAGTGGATTCGGTGCATCCGCTGTGGCCAGCCGACCCCCAGCTGGCGTTCCAGCTGCCCGCGTGGGACATCGAGCTCAGGTTCCGCCCGCTCGACTTCATCCAGGTCAATGCCGGGCTCAATGACAAGATGATCGCGCGCACGCTCGAACTGCTGGATGTGCAGCCAGGCGAGCGGGTGCTGGACCTGTTCTGCGGACTGGGCAACTTCACCCTGCCGCTGGCGCGCGTTGCGGACGCGGTGGTGGGCGTGGAAGGCGATTCGGGCCTGGTGGCGCGTGCGCGCGAGAACGCTGCGCACAACCAGCTGCCCAATGCGCAGTTCCATGCCGCCGACCTCGCGCAGGACCTGTCGGGGCACGCCTGGATGCGCGCCGGCTTCGACCGGCTGCTGCTGGATCCGCCGCGCTCCGGTGCCGACGTGGTGCTGAAGCAGTTGCCGCTCAAGGGCCTGAAGCGGATCGTGTACGTGAGCTGCCATCCTGCATCGCTGGCCCGCGATGCCGGCTACCTCGTCAACGAGCGCGGCTGGAAGCTGCGCGCGGCGGGCGTGATGGACATGTTCCCGCATACCGCGCACGTCGAGTCGATCGCGATGTTCGAGCCCTGATCGGAATGCGGATCCTGCAGGAGCGGCTTCAGCCGCGAGCGTTGTCAGGATGCAGGATCGTTCGAAAAGCTCGCGGCTGAAGCCGCTCCTGCAAACTCATTTTCCAGTTGCCAGCCACATGCCCATCGAAATCGAACGCAAGTTCCTCGTCACCAATGACGCTTGGCGCGCGCAGGCGCACAAGGTCGTGTCGATGGCCCAAGGCTACATCAACGACCAGGCGGCGATGGACAGCGGCGCGCAGCGCGCCTCGGTGCGGGTGCGCATCGCCGGCGACGAGGCATTCCTGAACCTGAAGTCCCGCGAAGCCGGCCACACGCGCCAGGAGTTCGACTACCCGATCCCGGTCGAGGACGGCCGCGCGCTGCTGGCGCTGTGCGTGGGTGGCATCGTCGAAAAGCGCCGCCACCATGTCGACCATGCCGGACACCTGTGGGAAGTGGATGAATTCCTGGGCGAGAACGCCGGCCTGGTGGTGGCGGAGATCGAGCTTGGGGCCGCCGATGAACGCTTCGAACATCCGGCGTGGCTGGGTGCTGAAGTCACCGACGATGTCCGCTACTACAACCTCGCGCTCGCTTCGCATCCCTTCGCCCGCTGGTGATCGCCGGGCCGCAGGCGGCAGTCCGGGCCCGCCCTACACCCGTCACCCGGACTGCGCGACAATGCGGTCCGTCATCGATTGAGGTCCACCCCGCATGCTCGTGATCGGCGTCGCCGGCACCGAACTGAACGCCCAGGAACGCGACTGGCTGCAGCATGACGCCTGCGCCGGCGTGATCCTGTTCAAGCGCAATTTCGCCTCGAAGGCGCAGGTGGCCGAGCTGTCCGCCGCGATCCGCGAAGCCGCGCCACGGCCGCAGCTGGTCTGCGTCGACCAGGAGGGCGGGCGCGTACAGCGCTTCCGCGAAGGCTACAGCGCGCTGCCGCCGCTGGAGGAGTTCGGCCGGCAATACGCCACCGACCCGGCCGCCGCGCTGGAACGCGCGCAGGAACACGCCTGGGTGATGGCCAGCGAGGTGCGCGCCAGCGGCGTCGACCTGAGCTTCGCACCGGTGGTCGACCTCGGGCGCGGCAATCTCGCCATCGCCGACCGCGCGTTTTCAGACGACCCGCAGGTGGTCGCCGAATTTACCCGCGCCTACATCCGCGGCATGCACGCCGCGGGCATGGCGGCCACGATCAAGCACTTCCCGGGTCACGGCACGGTGCGCGAGGACACCCATTTCGACAACGCCGTCGACAACCGCACGCTCGACGAAATGCGCGCAACCGACCTGATCCCGTTCGCCGCCGGCATCGCCGCAGGCGCGGACGCGGTGATGCTCGCCCACATCAGCTATCCGCAGGTGGCGCCGGAACCGGCCGGGTACTCGCGGATCTGGATCGAGGACATCCTGCGTGCAGAGATGGGCTTCCGCGGCGTGGTGTTCTCGGACGACATCGGCATGGCGGCGGCGTTCTCCGCCGGCGGCGTGAAAGCGCGCGTCGATGCCCACCTTGACGCCGGTTGCGACGTGGTGCTGGTGTGCCATCCGGACCTGGTGGCCGAATCGCTGGCGGCGGTGCAGGGCCGCAAGTTGAACACCATGGCGCTGACCGGCCTGATCGGCCGTGGCGCGCTGGGCTGGGATGGGCTGCTGGCGGACGCCCATTACACGCAGTCGCAGTCGCGCTTCGGGAGCATCGCATGAGCACGCCGCGCCTGGCCGATGTCCTCGGCGACGCCGATGTCATCCACGACCGCGCAACGCTGGAGGCCGCCATCGCGGGCATGGCCGATGCGATCCGCGGCGACTACGCCGACGACGCGCAACCGCCGCTGTTCGTCACCATCATGCACGGCGGCATGCCGTTCGCCGCGCAGCTGGCGTTCGCGCTCGGCGAGCGCGGGCTCGATGTCGAATTCGACTACCTGCACGCCACCCGTTACCGCGGCAACACGTCGGGGTCTGGGCTGGCATGGCTGCATCGCCCGGCCACGCCGATGGCGGGGAGGCGCGTGCTGCTGGTCGACGACATCCTCGACGAAGGCCATACGTTGAAGGCGGTCGGCCGCTGGTGCGAGGACCAGGGTGCGACGGACGTGCGCATGGCGGTGCTGGCGGTGAAGGTGCACGACCGCTGCGTCGATGGCGTCTGCGCGGACTACGTGGGCGTGGAGGTACCGGACCGCTATGTATTCGGCTACGGCATGGATTTCCACGAACAGGGTCGCAATCTGCCGGCGATCTACGCGCTGGCGGAGTAATCGCTTCGGCGGGGTGGAGAAGATTCTTCTCCCATCCGAGGGAGCTGATGAGCGGCCACGCTGGCGTCCTAGCCTGGGCCGAGCTCGGCCTGTTGCAACAGACGCTGTCCACCTCTTTTCTTGTCCGATTGCACATCGCATCGTGACCTGACGGGCCCGTCGCGACCTGCAGGCCTTCGGAGCGAATGTCCTCCGGCATCCGCCTGGCGGCGGATGCCTCCTCCTTGATTTCGCCCCGAAGGCCTGCAGGCCACGTCGGGCTGCGGATTGCAGACTCGCTGAAAAGCCAAGCTTCTTTGCTTTTCGGTGTGGAGCTCTGTGCCAGTCGGAACGCGGGTGCGAATGTCCTTGGGTGCGAAATCAAGGGGGAGGCGTCGGCCAAGGCCGACGCCGGAGGACATTCGCATTCAAGGGCATTCGCACCCGGCGCCGGGTCATTGCGGCCGCGCGTTTCCAAGCCAGGCGAGAGAAGAATCAAAGAAAAGGCCGCGATATCGCGGCCCTTTCCACTGCAACATGCGCGGCGGCGATTACGCCAGGCCGGCCTGCTTCATCACTTCGGCGGCGTAGTCCTCGACCACCTTCTCGATGCCCTCGCCAACGGCCAGGCGCTGGAAGCCGACCACTTCGGCGCCGGCGGCCTTGAGCACGGCCTCGACCTTCTGGTTGGTGTCGAGCACGTAGTCCTGGCCGTAGAGCGTGACCTCGTTGACGATCTTGGCGATCTTGCCGCCGATGATCTTCTCCAGGATTTCGGCCGGCTTGGCGCGGTCCTTCTCGGACATCTTGGCCAGCTCGATTTCCTTTTCCTTGGCGACGAAGTCGGCCGGGACATCGGAGGCCTTGACGTGCGGCGGGTTCATCGCCGCGATGTGCATCGCCAGGCCGCGGGCCAGTTCGGCATCGCCGCCCTTGACCTCGACCAGCACGCCGATGCGCCCGCCGTGCACGTAGGCAGCGACGTTGTTGGCGCTGTCGATGCGGGCCATGCGGCGCACCTGCACGTTCTCGCCGACCTTGGCGATCAGCTCGGCGCGGGTTTCCTCGACGGTCTTGCCATCGATGCTGGCGGACTTCAGTGCTTCGACGTCGGCGGCGCCCAGCGCGGCATTGGCAACGGCCTCGGTGAAGGCGACGAAGCCTGCGTCCTTGGCGACGAAGTCGGTCTCGGAGTTGATCTCGACCAGGACCGCCTTGCCGGCTTCCTGCGCCATCGCGACGCGACCCTCGGCGGCGATGCGGCCGGCCTTCTTGTCGGCCTTCGCCAGGCCGGACTTGCGCAGCGCCTCGGCGGCCGCGTCGACGTCGCCGTTGGCTTCGGTGAGCGCCTTCTTGCATTCCATCATGCCGGCGCCGGTGCGCTCGCGCAGTTCCTTGACCAGGGATGCGGTGATTTCAGCCATGGGTAATACCTCGTGATTCGTTTGTGGTGTTCTGCGGGAGCGGCTTCAGCCGCGAGCTCTTGGGGCGTGAATCGGCATGCGATTCCGATGGGCTTCCGGGCGTGTGGCGCTGCCCGGGGCCGGCAAAAGCTCGCGGCTGAAGCCGCGCCTGCACGGATTTGGAGTGCAGCCGCGCATCGTCGCGCGGCTGCGTGACCACCGGATTACTCGGCGGCGGGGGTGGCGTCTGCAGCCGGCGTCGCTTCCGCGGCAGCCGGAACCTCGGCTACGCCGTCGTCCTTGGCCGATGCGCGCTTGGCCGGGGCCTTCTTCGCCGGGGCGCGGCGGGCGGGCTTGTCGCCATCGGCGTCGGCGAACTCTTCCTCGCGCACGCTGGCGACGTTCGGCGCGGCGGCCTTGCCTTCCAGCACCGCGTCGGCGGCGGCGGCGGCGTACAGCTGCACGGCGCGGATGGCGTCGTCGTTGCCCGGGATCGGGTAGTCGACCAGGGCCGGGTCGTAGTTGGTATCGACCACGGCGATCACCGGGATGCCGAGCTTCTTGGCTTCCTTGATGGCGATGTCTTCATGGCCGATGTCGATGACGAACAGCGCGTCGGGCAGGCGGTTCATTTCCTTGATGCCGCCGAGCGAGGCCAGCAGCTTCTCGCGCTCGCGGCGCAGGCCCAGCACTTCGTGCTTGACCAGCTTGTCGAAGCTGCCGTCGGTCTCGCCGGCTTCCAGCGTCTTCAGGCGCGACACCGAGGCCTTCACGGTGCGGAAGTTGGTCAGCGTGCCGCCCAGCCAGCGCTGGGTCATGTACGGCATGCCGCAGCGCTCGGCTTCTTCCTTGATCGCGTCGCGCGCGCTGCGCTTGGTGCCGACGAACAGGATCATGCCGCGCTTCTGGGCGATGCCGGAGATGAAGTTCATCGCATCGCCGAACAGCGGCATGGTCTTTTCGAGGTTGATGATGTGGATCTTGCCGCGGGCGCCGAAGATGTACGGCGCCATCTTGGGATTCCAGTAGCGGGTCTGGTGGCCGAAATGCACGCCGGCTTCCAGCATCTGGCGCATGGTGATCTGGGGCATTGCTGGTGACTCCTGATGGGGAACCCGGCCGCCGGAAAGGGTGGGGCGGCTCGCCGTCGCAGCCCGCATGGGCGGCTTGGGCGAAAGGTTCCGGGGTTGGGCCTCCCCGCTGCCTCCGTGTCCAGATCCCTCGCCCTGAAGGGCGAGGGACACCCCGGCACGGGTGGTTGCAGCGGGTGTGGATTCGACGGTGACGCCCGTCGTGGGCGGCTGATCGGGGGATTGGCCCGAGCGAACCTGACGATTATAGGGATGCGCGTGGATTCGGGCAACCTGCGTGTTCCGTACCAACCCGGTGGTCGGTCACGGGTGGTTACGACGATATTGGCAGCGCCAGCGGCCACCGGAGCAGGGTGCCGCGGGGCGCGGAATGAAAGAAGCGCTGTACGGCTACGGCATCGCGCCGTTGCGTCGCGTCGACCCGCGTGGCGGTCCTGATGCCTCAGGCGGCTTCGATCAACGCGTCCGCCATCGCCCGCCATCGCGGCAACCGGTCCAGCTGGCCGACCGTGCGCAGGTAGTTCGAGTCGACCTCCCGGTCGTTGACCAGCGCCGCGGCCACGTGCACAGCGCCGGTGACCCAGAAACTGCCGCGGATCCGCGCCGGCTGCAAGTGGAACGCCACCGCTTCCACGATCGGTGCCGGCAGGCCCCACAGGCCGAGCAGATATGCGCCGGTGACACTGTAGGGGGCAACGGTGCTGTCACCGCCCTGGACTCCGGGAGTGGGCAGCAGCAGGCCGACCTCGGACAGCAGGCCCGCGGTGGCAGCCAGTTCCGCGCTGGGACCCGCCAGCAGCTGGCCGGCGAGCTGCGAGATCCGCAGCGAGCGGTCGCGCATGGCATCGGCGTCCGCGCCGGCGGCGAACACCTCGCTCGCCAGCACCATCTGGCGCAGCGCGTTCTGGCCAAGCCGGGTGACCGCCGTGCGCAGGTCGCTGATCTCGCGTCCGCCGGAGTAGTACGCCGAATTGCTCAGGCGCAGAACCCGCGCGGCGACCGTCGGATCCTGGGCGACCACCTCGGCGATGCGCGCAGCGGAGGTATCGGGATCGCGCAGCAGGCGGGTCAATGCCAGGTACTGGCGCGGCGCCGCGGGCAGCGCGCCGACGCGGCTGATCGCCTGCTTCAGGCCGGGGTCGTCGAGCAGCGCGCGCAGTTCCATCACGCTTTCCACCGCCTCGATCAACGCCAGCGCCTCCGGGGGTTCCGGCAACACCCGATGGGCGATTTCCAGCGCCTGCATCGCGTCGTGTTCCCGGCCGGCATCCATCAGCAGGACGCGGACGGTTTCCGGATGGCGCTCGCGCAACTGCGCCAGCAGCGCGAGGCCCTGGGTGGAGCCGATGCGCTCGCTGCAGATCAGCACGTCGGGGGCGAGCTCCGCCGCCATGTCCAGTGCGGTCGCCGCGCTCTCCGCGTGGGCAAGCTGCCAGTCCAGGTCCTGTTCGACCAGTTCGCGTTCGATCTGCGCGGCCTGGCCACCGTTTTCATTCACCATCAGGATCAGCACCGCGCCCCCTTTGCCCATGTTCGTGCAGTACAGCCTGCAACGATACCGCAGGCGGCGAGGCGCCAAAGCACGTTCCATACAAAGTACAAACACGCGCACAGTTCAGACTCTCCATCGCGGGACCTTGACGTCGACAACCGTGACGCGAAGCGGCGGCAACCGCCCATGCGCGTCACCGTCGCAATCATCATTCCGCGGCGGGCATCGGCAAACTCGCGCAGATGCGGGTGCCGGCGCCGGGAGAGGTGTCGATGACCAGCGTGCCGCCGAGCTGCTGAACGCGCTCGCGCATCGTCAGCAGTCCCAGTCCGCGCACCTGATCCGGATCGAAGCCATTGCCGTCATCGTTGACATGCAGGCGCAGGGCCTGCTCGTCGACTTCGATCGACACGTCGATCTCGCTGGCGTTGGCGTGGCGCATGGCATTGGTCAGCGCTTCCTGCGCGATGCGGAAGGCGGCGAGCTCCAGCGCCGGCGGTGGACGCTGCGGCAAGGGCGAGACCTGTAGCGTGATACGGGTGCGTGCGTTGCGTGCCAGCAGTGCGACCTGGCCGCGCAACGCCGCCTCCAGCCCGAGCGAGTCGAGCTGCGGCGGCCTCAGCAGCAGGGACAGGTTGCGCAATTTGACCACGGTCTGATCGGCGACGGCGACGATCTCGTCGATGATTTCCCGCCGCGCCGGATCATCGTCGAGCAAGGCGGTGGCACCGAGCTTGATCGCGGTAATCGCCTGGCCGATGTCGTCGTGCAGTTCACGCGAGAGCGTGCGGCGTTCGTCCTCCTGCGCGGTCAACAGTCGCTGCGCCATGGCCTGCAATTCCTCACGCAGACGGCTTTGCTCGTGGAGGCCGCTGCTGATGTCGTCGTAGGCGAGGCGGGCGCGCGCGGCGAGTTCGTTCATCGCCTCGGCCACCGGCGCCAGCTCGCGTGGCAGGGTGTCGACCGGGATCTGCGTCGGGGTGCGGTCCAGGGCGAACAGCTGCATGCGTTCGAGCAGGCCGTGCACGCTGCGACCGAGCTTGCGCATCTTGATGCCGACGACCGCCAGGATGCCGAGCAATACCAGTGCGAGCAGGCCGAGCAGAAGCGCGGCGCCGCGCATCGGTTCGGCCGAGATCAGGCGCTCGGGGCGCAGCAGCACCAGCTGCCAGCCGACCTGCAACGGCACCGCCAGGGCATACGCATCGCTGCCATCACGAAGGACATCCGGCAGCCGCTGCATGCGCTCGTGGCCGCGGACTTGCGGAAGCACGAGCAGCGAGTGGTCGCGGCCGTCGTCGCCCAGCACGTCCAATGGCCGGTAAGGCAATCCTTCGCTGGCCTGCACGACCGCGTGACTGCGATCCAGGAGCAGCAGTTCGTAACCTCGTTCGCGCAAGGTCATGGCGCGCGAGGACAACGCATCGATGCCAATCACGCCCACGACCACGCCGGCGAAGCGGCCATCGCGGTACAGCGGCGCTGAAATGGCCACCAGCGCAGGCCGATCCATTGCGCCGCCGCCGAAGACGTTGGAGACATACGCCATCCCGCTGCGCCGGGGCTCGCGGAAATAGTCGCGGTCGACGATCGAACGCCCGGCGGCCGGGCCTGGCAGGACCGGCTCGGTCAACAACAGCCGACCGTCAGGCCCGCCGACCAGCAGCGTGGCGAAGGCCGGGTAGCGATCGTGGATGCGGCTCAGGTCGGCCGACCAGGCCGCGCGGTCGTCGATGTCGCCGGTGGCGCTGCGCCGCTCGGCCAGCACCTGCAGGATCGCCTGGTGTGAGCGCAGGAAGTTGTCGATCTCGTGACCGCTGGACTCCGCCGCGGTGTCCAGCCGCACGGGCGTCCCCATGCGTGCAGTGGTCGTGCCCCACCAGAGGATCAGCGCCGCCAGCGCCAGCAGCGGCAGCACGACGGCCAGCAGCAGGCGCGTGACCTCGGGCAGCAACGCCCAGCCGGGCGGGGTCGAGTTCGGGGTGTCGATGGCGGGCATGTCCCGCCACGCTACCTGCCCACGCGGGTTCGCCACAACCACGGAGTGCCGGAAATGTGGCGCAGAGCCGGCCGCGGCAATCGCGAACGTGGCGCGGTCAGAACAGTTCCACGCTGCCGGCATCCATCGATTGCTGCATGACGGGCTTGTGCGGCGGACGCTCCCATTCGCTTCGCATCTGCATGATGCGTGCGCCGAGCTGGCCCAGCGCCCGGTGCACCTCGGCGCCGGCGTGGCCGCCGCAACGATGCAGCAGGTCCTGCAGCGCGCTGGCTTCGTGGTTGATCGCGCCCAGCCGTTCCAGGTGCACGTTGGCTGCGGTCAACGCCTGCGTGGCAATGTCCTCGAACTGCAGCGAGCGCACCGCCTCGGCGACCGACCCGTCGATCGCGCGGCCGCACTCGGCGATCTCGCGCATGCCGTTGCCGAGGCCGCGATTGATGCCGTCGACGCGCTCGAGCATGGCCGCGGCCTCGGCGCGCGCACCGCGCGAACGGTCGAGGTCGCGCGACGCCATCTGGCTGACGGTGTCGCGCACGCGGGCGATCGAATCCTTGGAGCTGTGCGCGAGCTTGCGGATCTGTTCGTTGAACGCGGTCGAGCGCTCGGACAGGTTGCGGACCTCGTCGGCCACCACTGCAAAGCCGCGACCGGCCTCGCCGGCGCGCGCAGCCTCGATGGCCGCGTTGAGGGCCAGCAGGTTGGTCTGGTCGGCGATCGACTTGACGTCCTCGAGCAGCGAGAAGATGCCATCGAGGTGTTCGGCCATCGCATCGATGTGGGTCACGGTGGTATTGCTCTGGCCGCTGACGGCTTCCAGGGCTTCCACCAGCTGCTCCATCTGCTGGCTGGCCTGCTGTGCGAAATGGTGCACGTCGGCACCACCACCGCTGTCGCCGTCGCCGCCCCTGCGGTCGATGATGCGTGCGACCACCTCGCTTTGCTGGCGCGACTTGCGGTTGACCGCCTCGAAACTGCCGCCGAGCCTGGCGACCGATTCGCGGATCAGTTCGCGGGTGCGCTGGATCTCGGTTCGCGAACCCTGTACCTCGGCGCCGATGAAGTTGCGCAGCTCGTCGAGCACGCGGGTCTGTTCGGCGAGCAACGCCATGTTGCGGGCGCCGGGGCGCAGACTCCAGGCCAATCCGAGCCAGGCCAGGGTCGTGGCGACCAGCGCGCCCCAGCGGATAGGCGGAGGCAGGCCGAACGCTTCGGCGCATGCCAGGGTCAGGGTGAGCGCAAGCGGCGCTGCGAGGCGAATCAGTACGCGCGAGTCCATCGTCGATCTCGTCGGGGGCGGTCTGCTTCGATAACGGCCGGGGGGCTGCACGCTTTAGCGAATCCGTGCACAGGTTCGACGATCCGCAATGCCGGGCCGTCCGTCCGCAGCGGCGGCGAGCATGCGATGGGCCAGCTCCTGCAGCGGCAGCACGGCCCCGACCGCGCCGAGCGCGACCGCGGCGCCCGGCATGCCCCAGACCACGCTGCTGGCCTCGTCCTGCGCGAACGTGCAGGCGCCTGCCCGGCGCAGTGCGAGCAGGCCGCGCGCGCCGTCGTCGCCCATCCCGGTCAGCAGCACGGCGCAGGCGTTGCCGCCGGCGTGGGCGGCGACCGATTCGAACAGCACGTCGACGCTGGGACGATGCCGGCGCACCGGCTCGTCGTCTCCCAGCCGGCAATGCCAGCGGGCACCGCTGCGCACCACGCGCAGATGCCGGCCACCCGGAGCGACGTAGGCATGACCGGCGAGCAACGGCTGGTCGTCGCGCGCCTCGACCACGGTCATGCGGCTGTGGCGGTCGAGGCGCTCTGCGAACGGACCACTGAATGCAGCCGGGATGTGTTGCGCGATGACCGTGGCCGGCGCATCGGCGGGCATCCGCGACAGCAGGTCGCGGATCGCCTCGGTGCCGCCGGCGGAGGCGCCGACCGCGAGCAGGCGCTCGGTGGTGCGGTAGCCCAGGGGACCGTCGTAGTCCACCGCAGCCGGTGGCGCCGCGATGCGCGCCACGCGCGCGCGCGCCGCATGCCTGATCTTCTCGGCCAGCAACCCGTCGTAACCGGCGAGGCTGCGGGCGACGTCGAGCTTCGGCTTGGCGACGAAATCGACCGCGCCCAGCGCCAGCGCGTCGAGCGTGACCTGCGCGCCGGCCTCGGTCAGGGTCGACACCATCACCACGGGCATCGGCCGCAGCCGCATCAGGTTGCGCAGGAAAGTGAGCCCGTCCATGCGCGGCATTTCCACGTCCAGCGTCAGCACGTCGGGCGACAGCCTTCGGATCTTGTCGCGCGCGATGTACGGATCGGCGGCGCTGCCGACGACCTCGATCCCGGGGTCGGCACCGAGCAATTCCGTCATCAGTGCGCGGACCAGCGCCGAATCATCGATCACCAGCACCCGCACCGGCCGGGCCGGGCTGCCCGGGGGGACGTCCACTCAGAACAGCTCCACGCTGCCGCTGACCGGGGCGCGGGCGAGGCGACCGTACAGCGCGCGCTCGGCATCCACGATGCCGTCGTCGCGCGTGGCTGGCAGGTGCCTGACCAGGGTGCGTCCGGTCTGGGCGAAGAAGCCGACCTTGCGCGGATGGATGCCGCCGAGGTCCTGCGCCATCACCGGGATCCGTTCGGCGGCGAGATATTCGAGCACGAAGTCGGCGTTGCGTGTCCCGATCGGGGCGCTGTGGAAGCCGCTGAGCACGTTGCCGCCGCCGAAGACCTTGGCCAGCAGGCGCTGGCGCCGCGCGCCGCGCTTGAGCAGGTCGTTGATCAGCAGTTCCATCGCATGCACGCCGTAGCGCGCGCAGATGGCGTCGTTGCCGGGACCGCCGGGCAGCATGAAGTGGTTCATGCCGCCGAGCGCAAGCGCCGGGTCGTACAGGCAGGCTGCAACGCACGAGCCGAGCAGGGTCACCAGCGCCAGCGGCTGGTCCGTGGCGATGTAGTCGGCCGGCAACAGCCGGATCGCCCGCGTCTGCAGCGCGCTGTCGTAGTAATCGCCGGGCGCGGCTTCTGCGAATGCGACGTTCATCGGCGCCTGGCCGGCGTCGTTGCGCGGTAGATGGTGCGGCCGCATGGCACCACGAGGTCGAGGGCGTGATTGAAGCTTTCCGAATGACCGGCATACAGCCGCCCCTCGGGCGCCAGCAGCGGTGCGATCCGCTGCAGCACGTGGTACTGGGTCGGCTTGTCGAAATAGATCATCACGTTCCGGCAGAACACCGCCGAATACGCCGCAATGGGAAGGCCGTAATCGGCATCGAGCAGGTTCAAGGGCCGGAATTCGACCAGCGCCTGCAGCTCCGCTCGTACCCGGCATTGGCCGGCGTTCGGTCCGCTGCCGCGCTGGAAGTAGCGGCGCTTGCGCTGCATGTCGATCGCCTCGATACGCTCGAGCGGATAGATACCTTGCGCCGCCACCTGCAGCACGCCGGTGTCGATGTCGGTGGCGAGTATGCGCACCGGTGGCGCCAGCGTGCCGAATGCCTCGCAGGCGGTGATCGCCAGCGACCAGGGCTCCTCGCCGGTCGATGCCGCGCAGCACCACAACAGCAAGGTGCGGCCGTCGCGGCGGGACTCGTGCAGTTGCGTCGCGAGCGCATCGAAGTGATGGTCTTCGCGGAAGAAGGAAGTGAGGTTGGTGGTGAGCGCGTTGACGAAGTCCTGAGCCTCGTTGCCGGCGTCCGCCTCCACCATGTCGAGGTAGTCGCTGAAGCGCTCCAGCCCGCGCGCGCGCAGCAGGCGCGCGAGCCGGCTGTAGACCATGTCGCGCTTGTGCGCGCCGAGGTGGATCCCGGCGCGGGCATGGATCATCCGGCAGACGCGCCGGAAATCGCACTGGTCGAACACGAATGCGCGCGCTTCGTGGGCATGCCCTTCGCGGCCTGGCTCCGCGGATGCACGCATGCCGTGCACCGCTTGTGCCGGTTCAGCCACGGGCCACCTGCCGCGCGCCCGGCGCGGCGAGGTGTGGCAGCAGCCAACGATCGAACTCGGCCGATACCATCGCCTTCGAGTACAGGAACCCCTGCACGTCCTTGCAGCCCAGTGCGTTCAGGAACGCTGCCTGCGACGGCGTCTCCACGCCCTCGGCCACCACTTGCAGGTCGAAGTTGCGCGCGATCAGTGCGATCGAGCGCACGATCGCTTCGTCGCCGCGGTTTTCCAGCACGTTGCGTACGAAGGAACGATCGATCTTGACCCGGTCGACCGGCAGCCGATGCAGCATCGACAGCGATGCATGTCCGGTGCCGAAGTCGTCGTAGGCCACCCGGATGCCGCGCGCACGCAGCTGCGCCAGTGAGTACTCGGCCATGCCGTCATCGCGCAGCGCGATGGTTTCGGTCAGTTCGAGTTCGAGCTGGGCCGGCGACAGCCCGCTTGCCGAGAGCGCATCGTCAACCTCGTCGAGGAAGCGCTCGTCGTCGAACTGCACCGGGAACAGGTTGACGCCGACCGTCATCCTGCGGCCGTCGACTTCCGGCCACGCGGCCGCGTCCCGGCACGCACGCTGCATGATCCAGCGGCCGACGGCCAGCGCGACAGCGCTATGCGCGAGTGCGTCGATGAACTCGGCCGGCATCAGCAGGCCGCGCTCGGGATGGCGCCAGCGCAGCAACGCCTCGGCGCCGGTCGGGCGCCCGCTGGCGAGGTCAATCTGCGGCTGGTAATGCAGTTCGAACTCGCCATCGCGGCAGGCGCGGCGCAGTTCGAGGTCGAGCTGGCGGCGATCGATGGCGTCCTTGAGCAGTTCCGAGGAGAACCAGCGCAGGCGCTGGCCCCCGCTGCGCTTGGCCTGCTGCATCGCAAGTCCGGCCCGCGCCATCAGTTCGCTGGCATCAATGCCATCGTCCATGGCCAAGCCGACACGGGCCTCCGGGTGCACGCGATGGTGGTCGACCTCGCAGGGCCTCGCGAGCTCACGCAGCATCGCCTGCAACTGTTCCTCGATGCCGTCGGCAGCCGCGGCCGGGAATATCATCGCGAACTCGTCGCCGCCGAAACGCGCGAGGTGTGCGTCGGGCGGCAATCTTGCCAGCAGCCGGGAGGAGACGATCTGCAGCACGCTGTCGCCGATTGCATGGCCGAGCGTGTCGTTGACCAGGCGGAAATTGTCCAGGCCGAGCAACGCGACGCCGAGCGGCGTCTCCTGCACGCGCAGTGCTTCCAGGGTGGCCAGCAGCGCATTGCGGTCGGGCAGGCCGGTCAGTGGGTCCTGCGTCGTGGCGTGCTGGCCACGCCGCTCGATGCGGCGACCGTCGCCGACGTCGTGTCGCCTGGTCAGCTGCGTCGCGAGCCGCGCGAGGCGGCGCAGCGTCGCCGGCGCGTGTGCCGGTACGTCGTTGCGTGGCCGGTGGTCTGCGACCGCGAGCGTGCCGGCCAGCGCGCCGTCGAAGCCGAACAGTGCGATACCGAGGTAGAAGCGCACGCCGTCGACAGCGGTCACCGCCGGGTCGTGACGGAAACGTGTATCGGCGGATGCGTCGGGCAGCAACAGCAGCGGCGTGTCGTGTCCGAGCCCGTGGCACAGCGCGTGCCCGGCCGGCAGCAGCGAGGCCCCGTGCGCGGCGAGGGGCAGGCGGCGCCCGCCTTCAGTCACCGAGAGCAATGCAGTCGGGCAGCCCAGCAATTGCGCGGCCAGGCAGACGAGATCGCCGAGGGCGTCACCGCCGCCGTCGTCGCGATCGCCGCCATTCGCGGGATCGTGCAGCACCAGCGGGACTGGAGTGCGTGGCATGAAGCCGCCGCTGTTGGCTGGCGTTGCGGCCTCTGTCCCGGACAAGGAGTGCAAGGTCATGGCGTCAACCTGTTCGCAATGGATGCGGCCGCCCGCCGCCGGCGCGATCCCCGCCGGACTGGAACCGCGCGCCGGGCACGGGCATGGCCATCAGAATTCCTGCCAGTGCGCGTCGCTGCCGGTGGCGACGAGCGCTGCGCCCGGGCGCGGCTTGGCGCGGCTGGCGACCACTGCCGGCTTGCGCCCGGTGCCCGGCATCTCGACCACGCTGGCGGCGTGCTGCCCGCGGCCATCTTCGGTCCGCGCTCCAGGGGACGCATGCGCCACCGGTTCCGGCCGCGTGTCGAGACGGAACACCGCCACCGTCTGCACCAGCTGTTCGGACTGCTGCTCCATGCTGCGTGCGGCAGCGGAGGCTTCCTCGACCAACGCTGCGTTCTGCTGGGTGCTTTCGTCCATGTGGGTGATGGCCTGGTTGACCTGCTCGATGCCCGCGGTCTGCTCCTGAGAGGCCGCCGAGATGTCGGCGATGATGTCAGTGACGCGCTTCACGCTGGTCACGATCTCGCCCATCGTCTTGCCGGCCTGGTCGACCAATTGGTTGCCGTGCTCGACCTTGTCGACCGAATCGGTGATCAGCTGCTTGATCTCCTTGGCTGCACCGGCCGAGCGCTGTGCAAGCGAGCGCACTTCGGCGGCGACCACCGCAAAACCGCGGCCCTGTTCGCCGGCGCGCGCGGCCTCGACCGCGGCGTTAAGCGCCAGGATGTTGGTCTGGAAGGCGATGCCGTCGATCACTCCGATGATGTCGACCACCTTGCGCGAGGACTCGTGGATCGCGGTCATGGTCTCGACCACCTTGCCGACCACCTCGCCGCCCAGGGAGGCGACATCGACGGCGCCAACGGCGAGCTGGTTGGCCTGGCGGGCGTTGTCGGCGTTCTGGCGAACGGTGGAAGTGAGCTCCTCCATCGACGAGGCGGTTTCCTCCAGCGAGGCTGCCTGCTGCTCCGTGCGCTGCGACAGGTCGTTGTTGCCCGACGCGATCTCGCCCGCGGCGGTACTGATCGCGTCGCTGCCGAGGCGGATCTGGCCGACGACTTGCGCCAGCCGGCGGACGGTGCCGTTGGCGTTGGCGGCGAGCTGGCCGAACTGGCCGGGCAGGTCGGCGTTGGCCTCGCGGGTCAGGTCGCCCTCGGCGACCGCGGCCAGCAGCGCGCCGATGTCGCCGAGGCCGTCGTCGGCGCTGGTCATCAGCGCATTGAGGCTTTCGATCATTTCGCGATAAACGAACTCGAAGCGTTGCGCATCGCCGCGCTGGCTGAAGTCGCCGGCCACCGCGGCGTCGACCAGGCCCTTGAGCTCGGCGTTGACCGCATGCATGCCGGCCTTGACCGCATCGACCGCAGCGGTGACCTGCGCCTTCTTGCCCGGGTAGCGCTCGATGTCCATCGACAGGTCGCCGCGCGCATACGCGCCGACGATCTCGATCACCCGCATCTTCACCGCGATGTGCGAGCCGACCAGGGTGTTGATCTCGTCGGCCATCACCCCGAACGAGCCCGGAAACGCTTCGGCGTCGAGGCGCTCGTCGATCTCGCCTTCCTGGTGCGCCTCGAACAGGACGCGCTGGGCGCCGGAGAAGTTGCGCAGCGCATCAGCCGCGCGCTGCAGGCTTGCAGCGATGTCGCGCAGTTCGTCGTGGCTGTGGACGCGCACCCGTTCCGGGAACTGCCCGGCAGCCAATTGCTCGGCGGCATCCTGGATCACGCGCAGCGAGGCGCGCGTGCTGCGGCTGAAGCCGAGGAACAGGTAGGCAGACAACAACAGCACCAGCACGATGACCAGCGAGGTGGTGATCGCGCGTTGCTGCAGGCGAGAGATTTCGGCGGTGGCGGCGGCCTGCAGCGATTCGGTCGCGCTGCGCAGCGCCGACGCCATCGCCAGGCGTGTGGCATGGTCGCGCGCGGCCATTGCCTTGACCGGCAGGACAGGCGTGTCGGCGTCGAGCACCTGTGACTGGATCAGCTGGTTCTGCTTGTCGACGAGTTCCTGGGTGGCACGCAGGTGCACGCCGATGCCGCTGGCCAGCGACGGCATCCGTTCCTCGGCGTTCTTCAGTTCGAGTTCGATGCGGCCGCGCAGGAAGTCCTGCATGTTGCGCGAGACCGCCAGGCCGATGCGGTCGTCCACCCAGATCGCGCCCTCGCCGAGCACGCGGATGCCGACTGCACCCTGTAGCGATGTCGATTCGGACAGCGTCGGCAGCCATTCACTGGCCGCGCGCGCCATGTACAGCACCGCCGGGGCGCGGGAATGCGCCGCGCCGCTGACGTCGGACACGATGCCCATCTGCGCGCGTACCGCGTCGATCGCAGCGGTGTGGTCCGAGATGGCGGCGCTGGCGCTGGCATGGGCGCCGAGCGCCCTGGCCCATGCGGCGCGCGTTGCCTTCGCCGATCCGGTCAATGCGTCGTCATCGAAGCTTGCCGCCCGCCAGCGGTCGCCGGCGGCGAGTGCGCGCTCGACGTCCGTCGCCGCCCTGGCCAATGCGTCATCCGGCACCTTGTCCTTCGCCACCTCGCGCGCCAGCAACTGGCGGCGGTCCTGCATGGCCAGCATCGCGTCGTGCAGGCTCGCCAGTCCGGCAGTGGTTGAACGTTCCGTCTTCGCCTCCGCGATCTCGCCAAGCGAGCGCGTCAGCAGCACGCCGGCGAGCACGCCGCAGGTGAGCATGAAGGAAGCGCCGATCAGCAGCGCCTTGCGGCCGAAGCTCAATCGCGACATCAGCCGGGTGGCGGGCATCAACAGAAGATCGAGCACGCGTGGGGAACTAACGGACATGGTGGCCTCGCATGAGGAAGACGGACCCGATGCGGGTCGACACCCCTCGAAATCGGCGTGGCACCTGGAAACTTTAGGGCCGTGCAGGCCGGCAACCGCCGCGATGGCGTGCGCCGGGCTCAAGGAATCGCGACGGCGGTCGATTCCCTTGTTGTCGTTCGAAATCACCTGGGAGAACCCCATGCGCCAAAGCATCCTGCTGGCCGGTGCCATCGCCCTGTCCATGCTCCTTGCCATGCCCGCTCATGCCGAACTCAAGCCGATCAGCCGCGTGGACCCGGTCTATCCGCCCGATGCGGCGCGTTCGCAAATCACCGGGTTCGTGGAAGTCGAGTTCACCGTCGATGCCACCGGCAAGGTCGCCAGCGTTTCGGTGGTCGACGCCAAGCCGGCGCGCACTTTCGAGAGCGCCGCGGTGAAGGCGGTCAAGCAGTGGAAATTCGCGCCGGGCGAGGATGGCCGCGGCAAGGTGCGGCTGGACTTCAATCTCTAGAACCTGCTCCAGGATTGGACTCACGGATTCCCTGGCCGTCATCCCTGCTTTCGCGGGAATGACGAGCAGGAGTCGAACGGACAGCCCCGCACGGGGCTGCCAGCAAGGCTGCACTTCGCGCGGACGGAGGGCCGGAAACCCGTTCAAGAAATCCGTTCCGCGGTCGATACCGGCGGGGTCGTCCGACCCAACCCCCAGGAGATTTCCCATGCGTCACCCCGCCCCCTTCGCCATCGCCGCGCTGGCGCTGGCGTTCACCTTTGCCGCACACGCCGAACCCCAACCGATCAAGCGCGTGGAGCCGGTCTATCCGGTCGAAGCCGCGCGTGCCGGTACCAGCGGTTTCGTCGAGATCGAATACACCATCGATGCGGCCGGCAAGGTCGCCAATGTCTCGGTGGTCAATGCCCGCCCGGCACGCACCTTCGAGACCGCCGCGGTGAAGGCGGTCAAGCAGTGGCAGTTCGCACCCGGCGCCGGTGGCCGCGGCAAGGTGCGACTCGACTTCACGCTCTGAGCCGGCAGGCCGGCATCAGGAAAGACCTGGACAAGCCGGTAGCGTCATTCCGGGCGCAGCGGGGAACCACGAGGAACCAACGATATGGATTCCCGCCACGCTCGAAATGACGCTTGTCCAGGAGTCGCCCGAAGAACGCGCCGGAGATGGTGCGCATCTTCTGCTCCGGAGTCGGTATGGTCGAGTGGACGAGGTCGGCCGCGGCCACGCTATCGGGGGCCGACCGCAGCTTAACGCGCCTGTGACAGCACCGGCGCTGACGTTGCACCACCGTCGCTGTCGTGGTCATCGCCGCCTTCGTCGAGCCACAGCACGTCTTGGGTCTCGCGTTTCATCGACGCGTCATAGACCACATAGTTCTTCCTTCCCAGCGACTTGGCGCGGTACAGCGCCGTGTCGGCATCGCGCAGCAGCTCGTCTGCATGGGCATGGTTGCTGTCGGCCAGGGCGATGCCGATGCTGGTCGAGGTGTCCAGCACCTTGCCGTCGACCAGCACCGGTTCGAGCATGAGGTCGAGCACGCGTTGCGCGACCCTGGTTGCCGTCGCGGGCGTGTCGATGCGCTCGAGCAGGATCACGAACTCGTCGCCCGACAGGCGCGCGACCATGTCCGGTTCGCGTACGCAGGCCTGCAGGCGGCTGGCGACCTGCTTGAGCACCTCGTCGCCGGCGAGGTGGCCGAGACTGTCGTTGACGACCTTGAAGCGGTCGACGTCCATGTAGAGCAGCGCGCACTTGCTGCGTGGATCGTCGTCGAGGTGCCCCAGCAACTGGTTCAGCCTGCCGAGCAGGAAGCCGCGGTTCGGCAGTCCGGTCAGTGCGTCGTGCATGACCTCGTGCTTGAGCCGCGCCGCGATGCGTTCGCGTTCTCCGATCTCCTTGCGCAGTTCGTGGGTGCGCGCCTGCACGCGCTCCTCGAGCAAAACGAGTGCTTCCTGCTGGATCCTCGCGGCGCGGCGGCGATGCAGGCTGTTGGCGATCTGCGTGGCGACGAAGCCGAGCAGTTCCTGGTCCGCCGGCCCGTAGGTCATGGCCGGGTCGTAGCTCTGCACCGCGACCAGGCCGACCGCTTCGCCGTCGAAGATCAACGGCACGCCCAGCCAGCACACCGCCGACCTGGGCGCCGGCGATGCCTCGACCTCGCCCTGCTCGACGAGTGCCGCGAGGCGGGCACGGTCGCCGAGCAGCGGCCGCGCGCTGCGGAGCACGTATTCGCTGAGGCCGCGGCCGAGCGATCGGGCGCTCGGGCTGCGCAGCAGGTCGTCGACGTAGTAGGGGAACTCGAGCCGCTGGCGGTCTTCCGAGAGCAGGCCGATGAAGAAATTGCGCGCGTTGATAAGTTCGCCGACCACTTCGTGGATGTTGCGGTGGAAGGCTTCCTCGTCGAGGTCGGTCGTGGCCAGCTGCGCGATCCGGAACAGCGCCGCCTGCAGGCGTTCGGCGCGCTTGCGCTCGAGGATTTCCTGGTGCAGGCCGAGGTTGGCTTCAGCCAGTTCCACGGTGCGCTGGCGAACGCAGCGTTCGAGGTCCTCCTGGCGATGCTTGCGTTCCAGCGCGGTGAGGATATGACTGCCGACGAACTCCAGCAGCGCCTGGTCGTCAGCCGAATACACGATGCCGGGCTCGTAACTCTGCACCACCAGCGCGCCCTCGACCAGGTCGTCGCGCAGCATCGGCACGCCGAGCCAGTTGCAGCTGCCGGTGCCGATCCTGTATAGCGGACCGGACACCTGGGCGCGCAACTGCACCGAGTCCCCGCGCAAGGGCCTGCCGTCGCGCAGCAGGTAGCCGGTCAGCGTGCCGTCGAGTTCGCCGAGGGCCGTGTCGCCGGTCGGTGGTTCGTCCTTGACGTCGGCGTAGTAGAGGAAGCGAATGCGGCCGCTTTCGTTATCGAGCCGCACGATGAAGAAGTTTTCGGCATACATCAGCGTGCCGACGATGCCGTGGATGCCCTTGAGCAGGTCGGGTTCGTCCCGGTCGGATGCGGCAAGGTCGGAGATCGCGAACAGTGCACGCTGCACGCGTTCGGAATGTTCCAGCTGCCGCACTTTGCCATGGAGTTCGGCGACCACCCTGGTGTCGAGCAGACGCTGGTCGACGACGTGCAGCGGTTCGGCGGCCAGCGCTAGCAGGCCGGGCGCTTGATCCTGCCCGGCAAGCGCCAGCAATACCGCCGCATTGCTGCGCGGCAGCGGGATCGCGAGCGTCAGGCGGCCACCGGACCGAATGCGCGGCCGACCGCAGGCCAGGGCGTTGCGGGCGAGGGGCAGGTCGGCATCGGTATCGGTATCGTCGATGCCTGGCGACGGCGGTGGTTCGCACGACGGCGACCCGTCGGGACCCAGCCCCCACAGCACGCGAGCGCCGAGGCATCCGGGCAGCGCGCCCATCGCGTCGGCGGTGGCCTGCGCGACCGCTCGTTGCGTCGTGGCTGCCAGCAACGGTTCGAGCCACGTCAGCGACGGGACGGGTAGCGTCGGCAAGGCATCGGGTGCTGCAATGTCCATTCTGGTGCCGGGAGTGTTTCCTGGTTCGTTGGCATCGGGCAAAGCGCCCGTCGTGCGGGCGCGCAGTCTGGTCGACCCGCGCGGAAAATTGCATCGGCATCGATCATGTCCCTATATCGGCCGCGTCGGGCCAAGCTTTACTGGTTCCCGTGGGGCACCCGGGGTTTGCTGGAGCCGCTCCGTTGCCGGAGATCCCGCTGGCGTTGCCGGCATGGGTCAGCGCGCGGCGGCGATCACTGCAGCGCTGCGTCGGCCACCAGGCCCATCTCGGCGCTGCTCATCAGCCGCTCGATGTCGAGCAGGATCAGCATCCGCTCGTCGAGCGTGCCGATGCCGGTGAGGAACTGGCGGTCGATGGTCGCGCCCAGTTCCGGTACCGCGCGGACCTGCTTGTCGCCCAGGCGCACCACGTCGGACACGCTGTCAACGACCATGCCAACTACGCGGCCGCCGACGCTGAGCACGATCATCACCGTCAATGCGTTGTACTCGGCGCTCTGCAGGCGGAACTTCAGCCGCATGTCGATCACCGGCACGATGATGCCGCGCAGGTTGATCACGCCCTTGATGTAGTCGGGCGCGTCGGGCAGGCGGGTGACCGTGTCGTAGCTGCGGATTTCCTGCACCTTGAGGATGTCGACGCCGTATTCCTCTTCGCCCAAGACGAAGGTGAGGAACTCGCCGTTGCCGTCGGCGGCGTACGATGCGCCGGCGCCGGTGTGATGGTCGTCGCTGGCTTGCTGGGCATGGGGCATGGCGGATTCCTTCGGATGTCTGGAGTGGTGTGCGATCGCAGTACGGGTGGTCAGGCCGCGGCCGGCAGGCGCGCCGGGGGCACCAGGCCGCCGGCATCGACGATCAGCGCGACGCGGCCGTCGCCGAGGATGGTGGCGCCGGACACGCCCGGCACGCGGCGATAGTTGCTTTCCAGGTTCTTGACCACGACCTGCTGTTGGCCGAGCAGTTCGTCGACCTCCAGTGCGAGCCGGCGGCCATCGCTTTCCACCACCACCGCGATCCGCGCCGGCGCTTCGCCGCCGCTGCGTTCGCTGGGCAGGCCGTACTGCTCGGCGAGGTTGACCAGCGGCAGGTAGTCTTCGCGCACGCGCAGCACGCGGGTTTCGCCGGCGATGGTGCGCACGTCGGTGGCGGCCGGCAGCAACGATTCGACGACCATGCTCAGCGGCACGATGAACACCTCGTCGCCGACCGCGACCGACATGCCGTCAACGATCGCCAACGTCAGCGGCAGGCGGATCGTGACCGTGGTGCCGTGGCCATGGCGGCTGCCGATCTCGACCTGGCCGCCGAGCGCAGCAATATTCTTGCGCACCACGTCCATGCCGACGCCACGGCCCGACAAGTCGGTGAGTGCCTCGGCGGTGGAGAAGCCCGGTGCGAACACCAGGTCCCAGACCTGCGCGTCGCTGGCATTGTCCGGCACCGGCACGTTGCGCTCGGCGGCCTTGCGCAGGATCCGTTCGCGATCGAGGCCGCGACCGTCGTCGCTGATCTCGATGATGATGCAGGCGCCCTGGTGGGCGGCATCCAGCGTGACCGTGCCGGTCTGGTCCTTGCCCGCGGCGATGCGCTCTTCGGGCGATTCCAGGCCGTGGTCGATGGCATTGCGCACCAGGTGCACCAGCGGATCGACGATCTTCTCGATCACGCCCTTGTCCAGTTCGGTGGCCTCGCCGTGGGTGCGCAGCCGGACCTTCTTGCCGAGGCGGGTGGCGAGGTCGCGGACCATGCGCGGGAAGCGGCTGAACGCGAACTCGACCGGCAGCATGCGCACGCCCATGACCGATTCCTGCAGGTCGCGGGTGTTGCGCTCGAGCTGCACCAGACCCGACAACAGCGCCTCGTTGGCGATCGGATCGAGCTGTTCGGAGCGCTGCCGCAGCATCGCCTGGGTGATGACCAGTTCGCCGACCAGGTTGATCAGCGCATCGACCTTGGCAACCGCGACGCGGATCGAATTGTCGGCATCGCTGGCGCGGCGGCCGCCGGACGTGGCCGGTTCGAGGGGTGCGGCGAGTGCATCGCCGTCGGCCGCGGTGGCCGGCAGCGAAGGGGCGGCGGCGTGCACGGTGTCGATCGACAGCTCGCACTCGTCCTCGACCCAGGCGAAGGCTTCGTCGATCGCGGCGCGGGGCACCGTGCCCGGCAAGGTGAGGTCCCAGGCCAGATAGGCCTCGAACGGGTCCATCTCCGCGAACGGTGGCAGGCGGTTGTCGACGCAGCTCACGCCGAGTTCGCCGTGGCTGGCCAACTCGCGCAGAATCCGCAGCGGGTCGTTGCCGCTCATGAACAGGGAGGGCGCGGGAGCGAAACCGATGCGCCAGTCGCCGGTCGCCGAAGTCGTGTCGCCAGCGATGAATGGCGCGGCTGGCGTGGCAGTCGTCGCCGTCGCGGCGCCCGCGAGCAGGCGGTCGAGGCCGGCGCGCGCGCGGTCCAGAGCCGTCTGGTCGATGGCGCTACCGTGTTCGCACGCGGCGAGCAGCGTGCGCAACACGTCGACGGCCAGCAGCAGCGCACCGATCGCGTCGGCATCGAGCGCACGGCGGCAGCCTCGGGCCTCGTCCAGCAGGGTTTCCAGCAGGTGAGTGAGGTCGGTGATCGCGGTGAAGCCGAACGTTGCAGCGCCACCCTTGATCGAATGCGCCGCGCGGAACACGACGTTGATGGTTTCCGGGTCGTCGCTGCGGCTTTCCAGCGCGAGCAGGCCGCTTTCCATTGCATCGAGGCCTTCGCGACTCTCCTCGAAGAACGCGGCGTGGAAGCGGGTGATGTCCATGATCGGGCCTTGGCCGGATGGCCTCAGCCGAGCACCTTGCGGACCGTCGCGACCAGCTGGTCCGGGTCGAACGGCTTGACCAGCCAGCCGGTGGCGCCGGCCGCCTTGCCTTCCATCTTCTTGTCGCCACCGGACTCGGTGGTGAGCATCAGCAGCGGCGTGAACTTGTACGACGGCAGCTGGCGCAACTCGCGAATCAGCGCGATGCCGTCCATGCGCGGCATGTTGACGTCGGTGACGACGGCGTCGAAACGCTGGGTGCGGGCGATCTCGAGCGCGGCTTCGCCGTCCTCGGCCTCGCGCACGAGGTAGCCGCCCGAGGTCAGCGCGAAGGCGACCATCTGCCGCATGGAGGTGGAATCGTCGACGACGAGCAGTTCTTTTTGCGCGCTCATGCAGGAGCTCCGGTGTAGGCGCGGCGCGCGGGGGCACCGGGCATCTTCGAGGAAAGGATCAAGGCGGAGAATCGCGGCGTGCGCATGTCAGGACTGCGCCGCCGCGTCGACGCCGAGGCTGGCGGCGAGCGCCAGCTGGCGCGCGGCTTCGGCCAGGGTGGGTGAGGCCGCGGTGACGGTGGTCTGGCGCCCGCATGCGGCGCGGTCGCGGACGAAGGCATGCAGCAACTGCAGGCCGGCGGCGTGCACGCGTTGGACCTGGTCGCCGCTGAGCGCCAGCGGACCGTCCGTGTCCAGGTGCGGTTGCAGCGCCGCCTGGAGTTCGGCGAGGCATTCGATGCCGAGGTCGGCTTGCAAGGGAATCTGGTACATCGGTTTGGCCGCAGGCGGAGGTGTCCGACCGATATAACGGCCCGCTGCGACGCGACTTGAGCGGCGTGGGCGCATCGAAGCCGGTTGCCGCATTCAGTATCCGCGGAGTTGCGGCGCATTCCTGGCAAGGGGCCAGGGCGGTGCTTTGGAGCAAGACCGCTTCGGCTCGACCATCCAAGGGCGCTGCAGATGCCGTTACCGGTCCGCGTGATCAGCCATACAACGCGTTGGCATCGAGCAGTACGGTCGGCGTGGCGCCGACGCGGGCGACACCGAGGATGGCGCCGGGATCGTTGCCAGGCAGTGGCGGTTCGATGCGGTCGCGGCCAAGGGTGACCACGTCCTCGACGGTGCTGACCAGCACGCCGATCAATTCGTCGTCGCGCTCGACCACGACGATCCGGCTGCGGTCGTCGGGTTGCACGCAGGCAAGGCCGAGCCACAGGCCGAGGTCGAAGACCGGCACGATGCGGCCGCGCAGGTTCATCACGCCCAGCACCGCGCGGTCGGCGCCGCGCATGGCGACGATGGGCATGACCCGGACGACCTCCTGCACGCACAGCAGTTCAAGTGCGTAGCTGTCCGTGGCCACGGTGACGCGCACCCAGCGCGGCGGCTGGGCCGATGCGCTGGGCGTTGGGGGTGCCGGTTCAGGTGCGGGTGCAAGCCGAACTGGCGTAGTCGTCGCTGGCGCGGATTCGCCGGTAACGAGCGTTGCCATGGCCGGTGCGGGTTGTGCCGCGGCCGAATGCATCGTGGCAGGATGCGGCGGCTGCGCCGCAGGCGCGGCGATGACGTCGTGGCCGGCGGCGTCGCGCCGGGTGTCCGGATCGGCATCCGCGGTCGGCGTGTCGTCGAGCAGAGCCTCGAGGTAATCGTCGATCACGTCCATGGTCGCGGCCGGGTTCATGCGGCCTTTCTCGACGGCTTATCGGTCTGCTGCAGCAACCAGCGCAACGCGCGCAGGTAGGCATCGGCGCCGCGGCCGCTCGGCGCGACCGGACCGGCGAGCGCGCGCGCGTCGCGCAGGCGCGTGTCCATCGGCACTGCGCTCGGCCATGCCTTGCCTTCGTAGAGCGCGTGCAACTGCTCGAGGCTGTGCACGCCGGAACGCGTGCGGCGGTCGTACAAGGTCGGCAGCACGTGCTGCGGCAATGTCCGGTGGCGTGAGCGTTCGACCATCGCCGCGGTGCGCAGCATGTCGGCAAGGCCGTGCAATGCCAGCGGATCAGTCTGCGTCGGCACCACCAGCCGGTCGGCGGCGGCCAGTGCGTTGACCATCAGCAGTCCGAGCGTCGGCGGGCAATCCAGCAGTACGTGGTCGTAAAGCGTGTGCACGGCGTGCAATGCGCGCCCGAGCGCGAGCCCGAGTCCGGGCTGCGTGGCACCGCGGCGTTCCAGGGTCGCCAGTGCCGGTTGTGCGGCGATCAGCTTCAGGCCGGTGATGTCGGTGGTGCGCGCGAGCGAGGCCAGCGACGCGCTGCCACCGCTGAACAGGTCGTGGGTGCCGGCCGGCGGCGGGTTGGCCGGAATGCCAAAGGCACGTGTCAACGAGGCATGCGGATCGAGGTCGACCAGCAGCACGCGGTTGCCGGCCAGTGCCAGCCCGCGTGCCAGGCACAGGCTGGTGGTGGTCTTGCCGACTCCGCCCTTCTGGTTGGCGATCGCCCAGGTCTGCATGTCAACCGGCTCCCGGTGGCGGCAAGGCCCGCGCGGAGGAAAGGACCATCGGCGCATTGTCGGTATCGGAATCGGCGGGACTCGCACCGTTGTCGATGCCGTCCGCATGGGACGGATCCGAGGGGAAGGCGATGGTCGCGACATCGGTATCACTGGCGTGCGCCGAGGTCGCGGCAGGCGTGACATTCTCGGAAACGGCTTCCATCGCGATCGTCGGGCCGGTATCGGGAACCGCATCCGCACCCTGCGGCGCCGCCAGGATCACCAGCAGCACGCGCCGATTGGAATTACGGCCACCCGCCGTGGCGTTGTCGGCGATTGGCTGGTGTTCGCCGTAGCCGACCACGGCCATGCGTCCGGCACTGACGCCCTCGTCGATCAGCACGTGCACGACGCTGGCGGCGCGCGCCGAAGACAGTTCCCAGTTGGACGGGAACTGTACGGTGCGGATCGGCTGGTTGTCGGTATAGCCTTCGACGCGCAATGCATTGGGCTCGTCGCGCAGCACGGCGGCGAGCTTGCGCACCGTCGCCGTCGCCACCGGGCTCGGCGCGGCGACGCCGCTGGCGAACAGGATGTCGCTCTGGATCTCGACCTCGAGGTAGGTGCGGCCGCGTCGCACCGTGACCAGCTTCTGCCGCACCAGTTCGGCCAGCGCATGCTGGATCCGCTTGCCGAGCGAGTTGAGCTGGCGTTCGCCGCGCGCGCGCGCGGCTGCCATCGATTCCGCTTCCGCCGGTGCCTGTGTTGCCGCCGCGTGGCCCTTGCGCCCGAACGTGGGCATGTCGAGGAGCTGGCGCACGTGCACGCTGCTGACCGGGCTGACCGAGGTCGGCCCGGTCTTGGCGTCCGGGGTCAGCAGCGACGGCCGATCGAACGCGGAACCGCGGAGCTGGGTGCGGCCGAGCTGGATCGGGGTGATGGTGCGCGGCGCGCCGCCGAACGCCGACGACAGCGCGTCGGCCAGCACGCGGTACTTGCCTTCGTTGAGCGAGGAGATCGCGTACATCACCACGAAGAAGGCGAGCAGCAGCGTCATCAGGTCGCCATAGGGGATTGCCCAGGCTTCGTGGTTGGCGTGCTCCTCATGGCGGTGCCGACGCGACATTGCAGCTCAGCCGAGATAGCCGTTGAGGCGGGACTCGATGTTGCGCGGATTGTCGCCCTGGGCGATGCCGATCAGGCCCTCGATGATCATCTCGCGCTCTTCTGTCTGTGCATTGACCAGGGTCTTGAGCTTGTTGCCGATCGGCAGCAGCAGCAGGTTGGCCGAACCGATGCCATAGATCGTGGCGGTGAACGCCGCGGCGATCCCGTGACCGAGCTTGCTCGGGTCGGCGAGGTTCTTCATCACCGCCATCAGGCCCAGCACCGCGCCAATGATGCCGAGGGTCGGCGCATAGATGCCCATGCCCTCGAACACCTTGGCCGCGGCGAGGTCGCGCGTGCTGTAGCCGTCGAGTTCGATCTCCAGCATCTGCCGGATCGATTCGGGTTCGACGCCGTCGACCACCATCTGCAACCCCTTGCGCAGGAATGGGTCGGTCTGCGCCGCGACCTGCGGCTCCAGGCCGAGCAGGCCCTGCTTGCGCGCGGTGCCGGACCATTCGACGATCTGCGCGATTACCGCCGTGCGGTCGTGCGCGGGCGGCCGGAACACCCAGCGGAACATCTTCAGTGCGCGCCTGAATGTCGGCATCGAGGTTTGCAGCAGGATCGCCGCCACCGTGCCGAGGATCACGATCACGAAGGCGGCGGGCGACCACAGGCCGGACAGGCCGGCGCCCTTGAGCATGCTGCCGCCGAGCAGGGCGGAGATGGCGAGCACTGCGCCGATGACGCTGAGTCTGTCCATGGGGTCGTTATCGGTTGGTTGGGGGGTTACTTGAACGCTGCGCCATGCCGCCGCGCAGCCCGGTGCGCAGCAGCGCGTCGACATCGAGGATCAGCGCCATGCGACCGTCGCCCACCAGACTGGCGCCGGCGTAGCCGGGCAGGCCGCGCAGGGTCGGCGGCAAGGCCTTTATGACGACTTCTTCGCGGCCGCGCACACGATCGACCACGAGGCAGAAGCGTTGCTCGCCCGACTGCAGCACCACCACGCACGCCGGCAATGGCGACGATGCGGATGCCGCGCCGAGCCAGTCGCGCAGGCCAAGCAGCGCCAGCGGCTCCTGGCGCAGGTCGAGGACCTGTTGGCCATCGATCCACAGCGCGTCGCCAGGCTGGTGCGGAAGCACCTCGATCACGCGCACCAGCGGCAATGCGTACACGTCGTCGTCGATTTCCACCAGCAGCGTCGGCAGGATCGCCAGGGTCAGCGGCACCCGGATCGCGAAACGCGAGCCCGCGCCGATCTCGGAATGGATCTGCACGGCGCCGGACAGTTCGCGGATGCGCGACTGCACCACGTCCATGCCGACACCGCGGCCGGACAGGTCGCTGACTTCGTCGCGGGTTGAGAAGCCGGGCAGGAACAGCAGCTGCAGGCATTCGTCGGGCGACAGGCGCGCGGCCGATTCGGTGTCGATCAACCCCTTGTCGACGGCGCTGCGGCGGATCTTCTCGGGATCGATGCCGGCGCCGTCGTCGCGGACCTCGATGGCGACATGGTCGCCTTCCTGCTGCGCGCTCAGCCGCACGCGGCCCTGTTCGGGCTTGCCACTGCGGCGGCGAACCTCGGGCATTTCGATGCCGTGGTCGATCGCGTTGCGCACCAGGTGCACCAGCGGGTCGGCGAGCGCTTCGACCAGGTTGCGGTCGAGCTCGGTATCGGCGCCGAGCACTTCCAGCTCGACGTTCTTCTTCAGTTGCCGCGCCACATCGCGCGCGAGCTTCGGGAAGCGTGCAAACACGCGGCCGACCGGCTGCATGCGCGCGGTCATCACCGCCGATTGCAGGCGCGAGGTGGCGACGTCGAGCGATGCCACGGCACGGTCGAGGTCGTCGTCGCGCAGGCGCGGGCGGATGGTCTTGAGCCGGTTGCGCGCGAGCACCAGTTCGCCGACGAGGTTGACCATCGCGTCGAGGCGGCGCACGTCGACGCGCACGGTGGCCTCCGCGGCTTCGAGCGGCGTGTTGGCGGTGGCGGGCCTGGAGATCGTCGTCGCGGTGACCGGCAACGGCATCGATGGCGGCGATGCGACGGAAGCGGCGGTCGGATCGCCGGGAATGCCGCCGGCGCCGTGCAGGCTGTCCAGCAATGCTTCGAAATCGAGGTCGTCGAGCCCGTCGCCCCCCTCCGCGGCCGCTGCGGTTGCGACTGCGGTGGGTGTGGACGGCGTGGGCATCGATGCCGTGCCGGTTGCGCTCGCACGCAGCGACGCGAGCAGTGCTGCCGGTGCCGCGGACGATGTGCCGCCAGCCGAGATGCATTGCAGCATGTCGACCAGCAGGTCCAGTGCCTGCAGCGCGCCATCGAATGCTTCGGCATCGAGCGGCGCGCTGCCGTTGCGGGCGGCGTTGAGGCGGTCCTCGACCGCGTGGCAGATCGCGACCATGTCGGTGAAGTCGAGAAAGCCCGCACCGCCCTTGATGGTGTGGAAGCCGCGGAACACCGCATTGAGGCATTCACGATCGGCCGGCGCGCGCTCCAGCGCGACCATCTGCTCGCCGAGCTGGTCGAGGATCTCGCGCGCCTCGACCAGGAAGTCGGCGCAGATGTCGGAGGCGAGCGCGGACATCAGGGCCTCCTACAGGCCCAGTGCGGACAGCAAGGCGTTGGCGTCTTCCTGGGTCGCCGGTCTCGGGTCCAGGCCGGAAACGGCGGGGCCGGTGCCGTGGTGCAGCTGCAGCGGCGTGACATCGCCAACGGCATCGCCGAGGCCGGCGTGCACCGTGCGCACCAGCGCGACCACGCGGCGGATGATCTGTCCGGTCAGGTCCTGCACGCCCTGCGCCGCGGTCATCTCCGACAGGCGGCTGCGGATCGCGGCGATGGTTGCGGCCTGCTTTTCGTCCGAGGCGTCGGGCAGCGTGCCCAGAAGCATGCCGCAGTCCTGGATCAGGTCGAGGGTGTGGTGACTGGATTCCTCGCTGACGCGCACCACGTGCTCCAGGCGCAGGCAGGCCTCGGGCAGCGAACCGCCACTACCGGGCGTGCCATCGCCGAGCGTGTGTTCGAGTTCACGCGCGAGCCTGACCAGGCCCTGCACCAGCGGTTGGGTCCGCCATTGGATCAGTTCGTCGACATTGGCGCGCCAGGCGACGTAGTCGCCGGTCTCCAGAGCAGCGAGCGCGGCATGCAGGCAGTCGACCAGCGCCAGGCGTTCGCCTTCGGCGGCCACGACGGTGTTGGCCGGTTGCGGGCTCACGCAATCGCCCCGATCCGTTCGAACACCTTGCCGAGCTTGTCGCCGAGCGTGGCTGCGGTGAACGGTTTGATGACATAGCCGTTCACGCCGGCCTGCGCGGCTTCGATGATCTGCTCGCGCTTGGCTTCGGCCGTGACCATCAGCACCGGGATCTTCGACAACGTGGCGTCGGCCCGGATTGCCTTGAGCAGGTCGATGCCGGGCATGCCGGGCATGTTCCAGTCGGTGATGACCAGGTCGAACGGACCCTTGCGCAGTTCGACCAGCGCGCTGCTGCCGTCGTCGGCCTCGGCGGTGTTGAAGAAGCCCAGGTCGTTGAGCAGGTTCTTGACGATGCGGCGCATGGTCGAGAAGTCGTCGACGATCAGGATGCGGATGTTCTTGTCCATGCGGGTCTCGATGTCTTTACCGATGCTATCGGCACGGGGAAGGAATTCTTGATGGGGGAGATCGCCGCCCGGATTGGCGTCGTGAGGCCCCTGCAAGCGCTTTCATCCATTTCTTTGTGGGAGCAGCCATGGCCGCGATGAACGCTCGCGAGCCATCGCGGCCATGGCCGCTCCCACATGCATTGGTCGAACATGGCTTGCGCTAGATGTCGCTCTCGTCCTGCGCACCATGCCAGTCGGCCAGGCGCGCGCGCAGGCGCACCGTGGCCTGGCCATGGATCTGGCATACGCGTGATTCGCTGACACCGAGGACCGCGCCGATCTCGCGCAGGTTGAGCTCCTGCTCGTAGTACAGCGACAGCACCAGCTGTTCGCGCTCCGGCAGGTCGCCGATCGCGGCGCCCAGCGCCTCGCGGAAGGCGCCGTGCTCGAACTCGCGCGCGGGCGTGTCGGTGCCGGTCGAGGCCAGGCGCGGTTCGCCGTCGTGTTCGTCCATGTGCGCGTCGAGGCTGACCAGTTGCCCACGCGCGGCGTTCTCGACCATGGCGTGGTATTCGTCGAGGCCGACGCCGAGGGCTTCGGCGATCTGTTGCGGCGTGGCGGCGCGGCCGGTGCGCTGTTCGATCTCGCGCGTCGCCGCGACCATGTCGCGATAGCGCCGGTGCACCGAACGCGGCACCCAGTCGCCGCGGCGGATCTCGTCGATCATCGCGCCGCGGATGCGGATCGAGGCGTAGGTCTCGAACGCCGCACCCTGGTCGGCCTGGAAATTGCGGGCCGCGTCGATCAGGCCGAGCATGCCGGCCTGGATCAGATCGTCGATCTCCACGCTCGCCGGCAGGCGCGCCGCCAGGTGGTGGGCGATGCGCCGGACCAGTTCGCCATGGCGCTCGACGATGTCGTTGGTCGAGCCGTGCTGGTTGGCGCGGTAATGGGCGGTCGCTGTGGAGTTCATGCGGTGGCCCCCCGGGTCGTGTCGTTGGATGGCTGCGAGATCAGCCGCTCGAGGAAGAACTCGACGTGGCCGCGCGGGCCCGGCGGCGACTGCCATTGGCGCGAGCGGCGGGCGATGTCGCGGAACGCGACCGCCGACGGCGACGACGGAAACGCATCGACGACGGCTTCCTGGCGCTGGATCGCGCGACGCAGCCATTCGTCGCGCGGGATTGCGCCGAGGTAGTTGAGGGTGACGTCGAGGAAGCGCGCGCTGACCCGTTCGAGCTTGTCGAACAGCTGGCGGCCTTCCTTGGCGTGCTGCACCTGGTTGGCCAGTACCTGCACGCGGCTGACGCCGCGCTCGCGGCTGAGCACCTTGATCAACGCGTAGGCATCGGTGACCGAGGCCGGTTCGTCGCAGACCACCACCACCACGTCCTGCGCGGCCTGGCAGAAGGTCAGCACGCCATCGGCGATGCCGGCCGCGGTGTCGACGACCATGGTGTCGATCGGAAGATCGAGTTCGCTGAAGGCATGCACCAGGCCGACGTGCTGCTGCGCGGTGAGTTCGGTCATGTGGCGCTTGCCGGACGCGGCCGGCACCACCATCAGGCCGTTCGGGCCTTCGAGCAGGGTGTCGCGCAGCTCGCAGCGGCCGGCGAAGACGTCGGCCAGGGTGAAGCGCGGCGACAGGCCGAGCATCACGTCGATGTTGGCCAGGCCCAGGTCGGTGTCGAGCAGCAAGGTGCGTTGGCCGGCGTTGACCAGCGCGGTGGCGAGGTTGACCGAAACCGAAGTCTTGCCGACGCCGCCCTTGCCGCTGGCGACCGCGATCACGCGCGGGGCACCCGCGGGAAGATTGTCCGCGGCGAACACGGGAGTGCTGTTGGCCGGATGCGAATCGGACATGTTGGGGTCAGACGACTGCATGGCGATCCTCGATGGCGAGGGGGTTATCGGCAGCACGGCGCAATTTCTCCAGTGTGTGGACCAGGCGACCGGCGTCGGCAGCCTCGATGTCGGACGGCACCTCCTGGCCCTGGGTGGTGTAGGCCAGGCTCAGGCCATGGCGGACGGCGACCGAAAGCGCCGAACCCAGGCGACCGGCCTCGTCGAGCTTGGTCAGCACCACGGCTTCCGGGGCGGCCGGGCGATAGCGGCGGATCACTTCGCCGAGATCGTGCGGGTGGGCGTTGGCCGGCAGCACGAGCAGGCTGCGTACCTTGCGCGAAGCGCGCAGCCACAGGATCTGGCCGAACAGGGCGCGGTCGCGCGGCGCATGGCCGGTGGTGTCGACCAGCACCAGCGGGTAGTCGACGAGTTGGGCAAGCGCTTCCTGCAGGCCTTCGGGTCCGGCGGCTTCGCAGACGGTGATGCCGAGGCGGCGGCCGTGCGCGTGCAGTTGTTCGCGGGCGCCGGGGCGCGCGGCGTCGGTGGTGACCAGGGCGACGTCGCGGGCGCGATGGCGCGCGGCGAAGCGCGCGGCGAGCTTGGCGGCGGTGGTGGTCTTGCCGGCACCGGTCGGGCCGACCAGGGCGATCACGCCGCCATCGTCGATCGGCTCGCTGCGCGCGATCGTCAGCATGCGTGCGAGTTCGACGAACATCGGCTCGCGGATCTCGGCCGGCGGCAGGCGCGGGTCGATCCTGGCGGCGACCGCCTGCGCCAGCGTGTCCTCGCAGCCGAACCCGAGCAGCGCGTCGAAGACGGCGGCGCGTGCCGGCGAACCGCGCAGGCGTTCCAGCGACAGCTGTTCCATCTGCGTTTCCATCAGCTGGCGCATGCGCGCCAGTTCGTCGCGCATCGCGCTGATGGTGGGATCGGAGGGCTGGTCGTTACCGCTGGCGACGGCGCGGAGGCGGGGGACGGTGTCCGAAGTCGTGGACTTCGGGATCTCCGATTCGCCGATGCCCGGATCGCCGGCGGGAACTTCCACTGGTTGGTGTTCCGGGGCTTCCCCACGGATTTCATCCCGAACGCAGTGAGGGATCTGTTTCGACGTGTTGTCCGATTCCAAAGGAGCCAGATTCCCCTCTGCGCTCGGAATGACAAGTCCGGAATGCGAGGTCTTCTGATCATTTGGCAAGGTTGCCGTTTGCGCCGGAGTCAGCGCGGCCATCATTGCTTCGAAGCGGGTGGGTTCCGGCGTGGTGTTGGGGCTCGAAGCACCGGTGTTCGCAGGCGCGTACGTCGTTGCCATGGCAGGCGCCTGCGCGAAAGTCGTGCTGGCTGGCTGGCTGTGCGGATTGGTGGTGGACGCCGCGGACAATTCGGCCAGGGTCGGGCCGTCGCCGATCTTGAACACGGCGCGGGCGCGCGACATCAGCGACTCGCGCGCAGGAGCCGAAGTCGCGGGGCGTATCGCCGATGTGGCGGCCGCTTCACGAATCATGTTCGCGGCCGTCCCGGTATTGGCCGTCGGTGCCGCGGTCGCAACGGGTTCGTCGGCAATCGTTGCCGTAATGCCTGCTGTCGCACGCGCATGCGTGACCTGCGGCGTGAACGTCGTCTCCAGTCCCGGCGCCGCGGCGCGCAGCGCCTGTGCCACGAGGGCCTCGTCGTAATCGGTCGCGGCGACCACTTCGATGCCGCCCGCGGTGGCGCGGTTCGACAGGATCACCGCATCGGGGCCCTGCTCGTCGCGGATCATGCGCAACGCGGTGCGCATGTCGGGGGCCTGGAAGCGTTTGATTCTCATGGGTTGAAGACCGTGATTGGTGATTGTTGATCAGTGGTTCGCAAGGGCAGCCGGAAAGTGGCCACGGGGTCGGGAGGTGCGTGCGTTTCATTGCTTCGGCTCATGTGTCCTCGCTCCTTGCCAATGACGAATCACCAATCACCGCTCTCAACCCACCGCCCCCACCAACCGCAAACGCTTGTCCTCGGGCACCTCGCCGTAGGCCAGCACCGCCAGCGACGGGACGCTGTGCCGGACCAGCCGCGCCACCGCGGCGCGGACTCCGCCGGGGACCAGCAGCACCGCGGGTTCGCCGCGGCCTTCCTGGCGGGTCACGCAGTCGCCGAGGTTCTGGTGCAGGCGTTCGGCGAGTCCGGGTTCCAGCGCGGCGCCCTGTCCGCTGACCGAGTCCTGCAATACCCGTTCCAGCGCCGGCGCCAGGGTGTAGACGGGCAGTTCGGGCGCCATGCCGTTGAGTTCCTGGACGATGAAGCGGCCCAGCGCGACCCGCACCGCGGCAGTGAGCACCGCGGGATCCTGGCTGTGCGCGCCGTGTTCGAGCAGCGTTTCGACGATCTGCCGCATCTGCCGCACCGGCACGCGGTCGGCCAGCAGCGATTGCAGCACCTTCACCACCACCGACAACGGCAGCAGCTTCGGCGTCAAATCCTCGACGAGCTTGGGCACGCTGCGTCCGAGTGCCGTCAGCAGGTGCTGGACCTCGTCGTGGCCGAGCAGGTCGGCGGCGCGTTCGCGCACCAGGTGCGAGAGATGGGTGGCGGCGACGGTGGCCGCGTCGACCACGGTGTAGCCCAGCGATTCGGCGTGCGCGCGCTGGCCCGGCACGATCCAGACCGCATCCAGCCCGAACGCCGGGTCCTTGCCGGGAATGCCGTCGAGCGGGCCGAACACGCGGCCCGGGTCGAGTGCGAGTTCGCGGTCCGGATGCAGTTCGCCGCTGGCCACCGGCACGCCGTGCACGAGTACCCGGTACTGGCCCGGCGCGAGCTCGAGGTTGTCGCGGACGTGCACGGCCGGGATCAGGAACCCGAGGTCCTGGGTGAGCTTGCGGCGCACGCCCTTGAGCCGCGCCAGCAGTTCGCCGCCCTGCGCCTTGTCGACCAGCGCGATCAGGCGGTAACCGACTTCCAGCGCGAGCGGTTCGACCGGGCGGATCTCATCCCAGCCAAGTTCCGCGGCCGGCGTGGCGGCGGGATCAGTGGCACCGGCTTCCGGCAGGGAGTCGGCGAGCAACGCGCGCTGGCGCAGTTTCCATGCGGCGAAGCCGAGGATGGCGGCAAGTGCAAGGAACGGGATGTTCGGCATGCCCGGGACGATGCCGATCAGGCCCATCAGCAGGGCCGCGACGGTCAGCGCACGCTGCTGCCCGAACATCTGCCTGGACACCGCCGCGCCCATTTCCTGCTCGCCGGTCGAGCGGGTGACCAGCATCGCGGTCGCGACCGCGACCAGCAGCGCCGGCAGCTGCGCGACCAGCCCGTCGCCGATCGCGAGCATGGTGTAGGTGCGCGCGGCCTCGGACAAGCTCATGTCGTGCTGCACGATGCCGATCAGCAGGCCGCCGACCAGGTTGATCACGAGGATCAGGATGCCGGCGATCGCGTCGCCGCGGACGAACTTGCTGGCGCCGTCCATCGAGCCGTAGAAGTCGGCTTCCTCGCGCACTTCCTGGCGCCGTGCCTTGGCGTCCTCGCGGGTCAGCAGGCCGGCGTTGAGGTCGGCGTCGATCGCCATCTGCTTGCCGGGCAGGGCGTCGAGGATGAAGCGCGCCGACACCTCGGAGATGCGCCCGGCACCCTTGGTCACGACGACGAAATTGACGATGGTCAGGATCGCGAACACGATGATGCCGACCGCGTAGCTGCCGCCGATCACGAACTGGCCGAACGATTCGATCACGTGGCCGGCCGCGGCCTCTCCCTTGTGGCCGTGCAGCAGCACCACGCGGGTGGACGCCACGTTCAATCCCAGCCGCAGTAGCGTGACCATCAGCAGCACGCTGGGGAAGATCGAGAATTCCAGCGGCCGCTTCACGTAGATCACCGCGAGCACCACCACCAGCGACAGCGCGATGTTGATCGTGAACAGCCCATCCAGCACCACCGGCGCCAGCGGCACCAACACCATCGCCAGCATCGCGACGACCACCAGCGGCGCGGCCGCGCCGTTGCGCAGGCCGGCGAGGATTCCGGAGACGCGACCCGGGGTCGTGCTCATCGCGTCGGCTTTCCGTCGGCGCTGGCATCGACATCAGGCGCGCCGTCGGCGCCGACCTCGACGTCCGCCAGCGACGGCATCGGCCCGCGGCCGGGTACCCAGGCCTTGAGCTGGTACACGTAGGACAGCACCTGTGCGACGGCGGCGTAGAGTTTCACCGGGATTTCCTGATCGACCTGGGACTGCCTATACAAGGCGCGTGCCAGCGGCGGCGCTTCGACGATCGCGACCCGGTGTTTCTCGGCGAGTGCGCGGATGTTGAGCGCCATTTCGTCGACGCCCTTGGCGACCACCTTCGGCGCGCGCATGCCGGCCTGGTACTTCATCGCCACGGCGTAGTGGGTCGGGTTCATCACCACCACGTCCGCGGTGGGCACCGCGTCCATCATCCGGCGCTGCGACATCTGCCGCGCGACCTGGCGCACACGCGCCTTGACTTCGGGGTTGCCCTCGGATTCCTTGGCCTCGTCGCGCAGCTCCTGCTTGGTCATCTTCAACTTGCTGCGGTGCTGGAAGTGCTGCCACGGCACGTCGACCAGGGCCAGGACGCCGAGCGAGCCGACCATCGCCATCAAGGCGGTCAGCGCCAGTTCGACACCCTCGGCCACGGCAATCTCGAGCGAGGCCCGTGGCATCGCCAGCAAGGTCGAGAACGCGTGATACACGACCCATGCGCCGACACCGCCGATCAGCAGCACCCGCAGCAGCGAGCGCAGCAGTTCGGCCAGGCTCTCGCTGCCGTACAGGCGTGCCAGTCCCTTCATCGGGCTGAGGCGCGCGAAATCGGGCTGCAGCGACTTGCCGGCGAAGCGCAGGCCACCCATTGCCATCGGCGCGATCGCGCACGCCGCCAGCGCGGCCAGCACCAGCGGCAGCATCGGCAGCACCAGCCCGGCCAGCAGCTGCGCGGCGTGCGGCAGCAGCCGGTCGGGTGATTCGAGGACGCTGCGGTCGATGCTCAGTGCGCCGCGCATCCAGTCGCGCGCGGCGCCGCCGAGGTGGCCGCTGCTGGCCTTGAGCGCGAGCACCGCGCAGCCGAGCACCGCGACGTTGGCGAGCTCGCGCGAGCGCGGCACGTCGCCGCGTTCGCGCGCCTCGCGCAGGCGTTTTTCGGTCGGTTGTTCGGTACGGTCTTCCTTCTGGCTTTCGCTGCTCATCGCCGCCGGCTCCTGGACAAGGTGATCAACCGGTGAGGCCGCGCGCGGCGGCGTAGGCGTCTTCGAACAGGCGCTGCACCGGCGCCTGCAGTTCGCGCGTCAGCAGCATCATCAGCAGCAGGCCGACCAGCAACGAGACCGGCAGGCCGATCGCCATCGGATTGAGTTGCGAGGCGGCGCGCGCGAGCACACCAAACGCGATGTTGACCGCCAGCAGCGCCATCATCACCGGCAGTGCCAGCAGCACGCCGGCGCGCAGGCATTCGCTGAAGAACGCCGGTACCGCGGCGAGCAGCGCATGGGCGTCGGGCAGCGTGGCGCCTATCGGCAGGCCGCCGTAGCTGTCGGCCAGAAGCCGCACCAGCGCAAGGTGGCCGTCGAGGGTGAAGAACAGCAGCGCGAACACCAGGTAGAACCATTGCGACAGCACTGGCGAGGACGCGCCGCTGAGCGGATCGGCCATGGTCGCGAACGACAGGCCCATGCCCTGGCTGACGAGTTCGCCGGCCAGTTGCCCGGCCTCGAACGCGAGCCGCAACATCAGTCCGATTGCCACGCCGACGGTGAATTCGCGCAGCACGCCGAGCACGGTGGCCGCATCCACGCCCATCGCCGGAGGCGTCGGCAGCACGGTCGACATGGTCGCGGCCAGCGCCAGGGTGACGATCAGCCGCGCGCGCGCCGGCATGCCGCGGCCACCGAGCACCGGCAGCACCTGCAACGCTGCGCCGATGCGCAGCGCATGCCAGATCACCGTGCCGAGCATCGCGAACAGGTCGACGCCGGCGGACGTGGTGAGGGTAACGGTGTCCATCGCTACGAACGGCTACGGGCCACGCCGCTACCCGATCAGTTGAGGGATGCGCTGGAACAGGTCGATGGTGAAGGCGACCAGCCGGCCGAGCAGGAAATGCCCGGTCGCCGCCAGCGTCGCGATCAGCATCACCGCCTTGAACACGAACGCGATGGTGGGTTCGTTGATCTGCGTGGCGGCCTGCAGGATGCCGACGACCACGCCGATCACCAGCACCGCGACCAGCGGCGGACCGCCGAGCAGCAGCGCCATCTGCAGGCCGCGGGCGATTTCGTCGAGGGCGACTTCGGGGCTCATCGTCGTCGCCCGTCAGATGGGATTGAAGCTGGCGGCGAGCGAGCCGACCACGAGCACCCAGCCGTCGACCAGCACGAACAGCAGGATCTTGAACGGCGCCGAGATCAGCATCGGCGACAGCATCATCATGCCCATCGACATCAGCACGCTGGCGACCACCAGGTCGATGATCACGAACGGGATGTAGACCAGGAACGCGATCTCGAACGCAGTCTTCAGTTCGCTGGTCAGGAAGGATGCGGCGAGCACGCCGAACGGCACGTCCTGCGGCGTCGCGTACGGACCGGTGTGGGAAAGCCCGGCGAAGGTCATCAGGTCGTTCTGCCGCACCTGCGCCAGCATGAAGCCGCGGAACGGCTGCGAGACCGCGGCCCACGCGCTCTTGAAGTCCATCGTGTGGTCCAGGTACGGCGCGATGCCGTTGGCCCAGGCCTGGTCGAACACCGGCATCATGACCATTGCGGTCAGGAACAGCGCCAGCGCCAACAGCACTTGGTTGCTCGGCGTCTGCCCCGTGCCGAGCGCTTGCCGCAGCAGGCCGAGCACGATGATGATGCGGGTGAACGCAGTCAGCCCGAGCAGGATTGCCGGCAGCAGGGTGATGCCGGTCATCAGCGCCAGCACCTGCAACGGCATGCTCACGGGCTCGCCACCGATCCTGCCGACGGTGACCGACGGCAGCGGCTGAGATGGTGGCGCTGGAGTGGCGACTGTACCTGCTGATTGCATCGACATGGCAGCAGTCGTGGAGGTGCTCGACTGCGCAGATGCCATCAAGGGAAACAGGCAAGTCAGCGCGACCACGGCCAGCAGCAATCCACCGCACGAACGCGAAGCCCAGCGCGATGCGCGCCTGACGACTGTTCTGAAGCCCTCCCCTTCAAGGGGAGGGTTGGGTGGGGATGGTGTGGCTCTGGGACGAAGCTTGAGCGCAGCGTCAACACCATTCCCATCCCCATCCCGTTCTTCCCTTTGAAGGGGAAGGGGAGCGACGGAAGGCTCCGGGCCCGTCAACGCAACCCGGGCGTTCATGATTTCTTCCCGAAATGCTGCGCGAGCAGTTGCGCGAAGGCCGGCGCCGCTTTCGACTCCGGCGAGACCGGCAACGGTTCCGTGAGCGTATGCAGCGTGCGCGTGCCGCCGCTGCCGACGCCCAGCAGCAGCTGGGTGTCGCCGACCGCGACCACGACCACGCGGTCGCGCGGACCCAGCGCCAGCGAGCCGACGACGCGCAGCCCTGAATTGCTGCGCGCGCCGCCGAGGCCGGGCATGCGCTTGGCCAGCCATCCCAGCAGCAGGATCAGGCCGATCACCAGCACCAGCGCGAACAGCGCGCCGCCGATGCTGCCGGCCGCGGACGCCGGTTGCGGCATCGGCGCGGGCACGCCGACCTGCGCGATGGCGGTCTTCGTGCCCAGGGCGTGCGGCGGCGCGTCGACGCTTGCATTGATCGTCGCGGTGGCGTCGGCAGGCGAGGGCGTGGCAATCGCGACGGTGCCGATAGCGACTTCCGGAACGGCGACAGGCGCTTCCACGACGGCGGCTGGCGCGGCGGTCTGCGGCAGCAGCACCGGGTGCGGGACGGTGGGGCTCATCGCAGCCTCTTGATCCGCTCGGCCGGGCTGACCACGTCGGTCAGGCGCACGCCGAAGCGGTCGTTGACCACGACCACCTCGCCCTGCGCGATCAGCGTGCCGTTGACGTAGACGTCCAGCGGTTCGCCGGCGCCGCGTTCGAGTTCGACCACCGAGCCCTGGTTGAGCTGCAGCAGGTTGCGGATCGGAATCCGTGCGCGGCCGACTTCCAGCGACAGCGAGACCGGCACGTCGAGGATCACGTCGAGGTTGAGGTCGGCGCCCTGGCCGATCTCGGCGTCGGCGGTCAGCGGATCGAATGCGGCGCGCGCCGCGGCGGTGTCTGCGTTGTTCATGGTGTCGCCGTCAGTGAGTCGAGGGTGGGAACGGTCCGCGCGGCATGCACCTGCGTGACCTTGATGGCATTACGGCCGTTGTGGATGCCGAACTCGCCGGAGAACAGCGGCATCTGTTCGACCTGCAGCTGCACGGTCGTGGCCAGGTCGATCGGGATGATGTCGCCGATCTTCAGCCGCGAAAGCTCGCGGAGGCTGATCTGGCGCCGCGCGATCGCCGAGCTCAGCTCGAGGTCGGCGTCCAGCAGCTGCGCGCGCATCGCGCGCACCCAGCCTTCGTCCTTCTCGATGCGGTCGCTCTGCACGCCGGCGTCGAGCTGCTCGCGGATCGGCTCGAGCATCGCGTAGGGCAGGGCGACGTGCAGCTCGCCGCCGCCGCCCTCGAGCTCGACGTTGAAGCGGCTGACCACGATGTAGTCGCGCGGACTGATGATGTTGGCGAAGTGCGGGTTGACCTCGGAGTTGAGGTACTCGAACTCGACAGGCATCACCGGCGCCCAGGCCTCGACGAGGTCGGTGAAGGTCTGCTTCAGCAGCAGCTGGATGACCCGCATCTCGGTCGGGGTGAACTCGCGGCCCTCGATCTTGGCCGGGTACTTGCCGGCGCCGCCGAAGAAGTTGTCGACCACGGTGAACACCAGCCGCGGCTCGAAGACGACGATGGCGGTGCCGCGCAGCGGCTTCATCTTCACCAGGTTGAGGTTGGTCGGTACCTGCAGCGAGTGCATGTACTCGCCGAAACGGACCAGGTCGATGCCGCGCACCGACAGGTCGGCCGAACGCCGCAGCAGGTTGAACAGGCCGATGCGCAGCGTGCGCGCGAAGCGCTCGTTGATCATCTCCAGTGTCGGCAGCTTGCCGCGAACGATGCGATCCTGGCTGGCGAAGTCGTAGCTGCGCGCCTCTCCGGGCGCCGGCGGCGGCTCCATCTCGACCGCGCCGCTGTCGACGCCGTGCAACAGCGCGTCGATCTCGTCCTGGGACAGCAGGTCGGCGCTCATCACTGCGTGACCAGGCTGGTGAAGATCACCGATTCGATCTTGTCGGCCGCGCCTTCACCATTGAGTACCTGGCGCACTTCGCCGCGGGCGGCCTCCTGCAGGCGTTCCTTGCCGCTGCGCTGGCCGAGCTGCGCGGACGACTGCTGGCCGAACAGCAATAGCAGGCGGTTGCGGATCGCCGGCGCATTCGCCTCGATCGCCGAGAGCGTGGCCGGGTCGCGTGTCACCAGCTGCACGTCGGCCTGCAGGTAGCGCACCGCGTCCTCGTCGGCGAGGTTGACCACGAAGGCCGGTTCGAGTGCGTAGTACCTGGCGGCTGCGCGCAAGGCAACCGGCGCCTTCTTGTCGGACGCCTGTGCCGTGGCGATCTGCGATCTCCACCATCCCAGGCCGGCACCCGCGGAGAGCAGCACGCAGGCAATGAGGATCCACAACCATTTGCGGCCGCTACCGGCCTTTTTTGACTTGCGCGACTGGGCGGCAGCGGGATTGGGGGCTGGCACGAATGGAGACTCCGGCGGTCGATGCCGGATCAATGCAAGCGGCGTGCCGCGACCGGTAGCGCCGCGTGCCGGAGTCTTGACGCGGCGCTGGAGGCGCGGATGCCGACGCTTTGACGCGGCGACGGGGAGCGAGGGTGGGGGAGCGACCCCGTTGGAGCGACGGAAGTCGCGACTCCTTCCATCGCGACTTGCCGACAGCGGCATGCCACTGCCATTTCCACAAGCCGGTGCAGCGGGTGTCAGGCGTACTCGTCGAGCAGTCCGCGACTGCGCAGCGGCGCGACGGAAGGCGCGTGGGCGACGCCGTCGCCGCCGTCGCGTTCCCCGGCGGGGTCGGCGAAGCCGCCGCGTGACGCTGCCTGGCCCTGCGCGTGGCGCTGGCCGACGTCCGCGTGCCCGAGCTGCAGGCCGTGTTGGCCGAGCATTTCGCGCAGTTGCGGCATGCTCGCCTCGATCGCGCGGCGGACTTCCACGTGGGCGCTGTGGAACTCGGCCGTGACGCGGTTGCCGTCGAGTTGCACGCGGACGTCGATCGGGCCGACGTGTTCGGGATTGAGGCGGATTTCGGCGTGGCCAACGCGTTGTTCGGCCATCCACGCGATGCGCGCGCCGAAGCCGTCGTCGAAACCGACGTCGGGGTCGGCCGGCATCGCCAGCGCCATGGCTGGTGCCACGACGTTGGCGCGCGTGGACGCCGCGATCGGGGTGGTGGTGGCCAGGGCAAGGCCATCGGGCAGCGATGATGCATCGGCAGCTTGCGTAGCAGGCTTGTCCGTAGACCCGGACCCGGCCACAAGGGCATCGGCCGCAAGTTTGGCCAGTGCCGCGAAACTTTCGCCGCCCGCATCTACAGTGGCGGCGATGGTCGCAGGCATTGCAAGCGGCTGTGCTCCGGCAGTCGTGGCAGCCGGGAGTTGCAGCGTCGGGGTACTTGCCTTGCCGCTCGGGGCCGCGCTGGCCGGCGCGGTGGTCACTGGCTTGGCGGTTGCGGCCAAACTGCCGGACAGCAGCGCGAGCAGTTGGTCGGGTAGGGTGGCCGTCGCAGGCGGTTCGGCTGCGTCCGGTTCGGTGGCCGCCGGTTTCGTCGCCGCGTCGGTGATCGTGTCGATCGTGCCGTTCGCGGCAAGCAGTTCGGCGAAACCGCGCGGCGATGTGTCGTCTCCGGTCTTGCGATCCTGTGCGGTCGCGCCACGCTGCGCCACGGCGTCGACCCGCGCTGCGTCGCGGCCGTTCGGCCCATTTTTCGGTGAGGCGCTCCGGGGCGGACCATTCGCAGTAGCCGCATCGCCATCGACACGTGACGCTGTGCCGGCGTCGGCTGTCGCGGCCGCGTGTTCCGCTGCCGCCACGGCGGTGGCGGCGGGAGCGGGGGTTGCCGGGAAGGACGCGCCGATCATGCTTCCGGTTCCGGGTCTTCCGCGGCGAGCGCAGCGGCGCGCGCGCGGCGGCCGCCGAGGTCGTCGAGTTCGCGCTGCACGCGCTGTTCGGCGACCTTCGATTCCTGCGCGCGGTAGCTGTCGGCGAGTTGTTCGAGCACCTTGGTCTCGCGGCTGGCCAACAGCAGGCGCGTGCGTTCGACGTCGCTGAGCTGGCGGTTGTGGTCGACGATGCCGGCCTGCTGCACGACCGCGGCATTGAGGCGTTCGCGGAATGCGAGCCGGTTGACCAGCAGCGCGGGTGAAATCGTGGCGGTATCCGGGGTGGCCGCGTACTCCTCGGCGTAGCGGCGCAGCGCCTCCAGCCGTTCCTGTTGTTCGAGCAGCGCACGCTCGCGCTCGGCGACTTCGCGCGCGGCCGTGTCCTGGCGTTGCTGCATCACCTTGAGCAGGGGGTCCAGACGTTGCGAGCGCATCGGGATCAGGTCTCCGCGGAGATCGGCAGGGGGATGGAATTGCTGTCGCCGTCGGCGGTGGGGTCGTCGAGCAGGCGCGCGAGCGCGGCGCGGCTGGCCTCGACGCCGGCGGCTTCGGTGACGTCTTGGCCGAGGAACTGCTGGATCGCCGGCCAGCGCGCCATCGCCTCGTCGACCGCCGGGTCGCTGCCGCGCTGGTAGGCGCCGATCGCGATCAGGTCGCGCTGCGCCGAGTACGCGGCCATCAGCCGCTTGAGCTTGCGGATGCGCTCGCGCCAGGCCGGATCGGTGATGTCCTGCATCACCCGGCTGACCGAGACCTCGACGTCGATCGCCGGATACTGGCCGGCGTCGGCGATGCGGCGGGTCAGCACGATGTGGCCATCGAGGATCGCGCGCGCGGCGTCGGCGATCGGTTCCTGCTGGTCGTCGCCTTCGGTCAGCACGGTATAGAACGCGGTGATCGAGCCGCGGCCGTCGGCGCCATTGCCGGCACGCTCCACCAGTTGCGGCAGCTTCGCAAACACCGACGGCGGGTAGCCGCGCGTGGTCGGCGGTTCGCCGACCGACAGGCCGATTTCGCGCTGCGCATGGGCGAAACGGGTCAGCGAGTCCATCAGCAGCAGCACGTGCAGGCCCTGGTCGCGGTACCACTCGGCGATCGCGGTCGCGCGCAGTGCGCCGTGCAGGCGTGCCAGCGGTGGCCGGTCGGCGGGCGTGGCGACGACCACGGAACGGCGCAGGCCTTCCTCGCCCAGTGTGGACTCGACGAAATCGCGCACTTCGCGGCCGCGTTCGCCGATCAGGCCGACGACGATGATGTCGGCGGCGGTGTAGCGGGTCATCATGCCGAGCAAGGTCGACTTGCCGACGCCGGAGCCGGCGAACAGGCCGATGCGCTGGCCACGGCCGATCGGCAGCAGCGCGTTGATCGCACGCACGCCGACATCGAGCGAGCGCGTGATCGGCTCGCGCATCAGCGGGTTGATCGCGACGCCGCCGAGGCCGACCCAGTGTTCGGCCCGGATCGGGCCGCGGCCGTCGAGCGGCACGCCGTCGCTGTCGATGACGCGGCCGAGCAGGCCCTCGCCGACCGCGACTTCGCCGCGCCGCCGCATCGGTACGACGCGCGCGTTGGGCAGCAAGCCCTCGAGGTTGGCGGTCGGCATCAGGAAGGTGCGGTCGCCGGCGAAACCGACGACTTCGGCGTCGACCCAGTGTCCGCCCGCGGTCTCGACGCGGCAGCGCGAGCCCATTGGCGCGCTGCAGCCGGAAGCCTCCAGGGTCAGGCCGACCGCACGTCGCAGCACGCCTTCGCGGGCCAGGCCGAGCGAGGGCGTCTGCGGATTGGCGGCTCGCAGGCGCGCGGCCAGGCGCAGGTTGCGCGCTTCCTGCCAGTGCGCCGCGGGTGTGCTGCCACTCATGAAGCCGGCTCCGCGTCGACGTTCGGGTTCGCGGCGAGCGTGGCTTCCAGTACCGCCTGCAGGCGCGCGGCGATGGTGCCGTCGATGCGAACGCTTTCGCTGTGCAGGCGCAGCTCGCCGCGGCCGAGCGCGTTGTCGATGGTCAGGCGCACGCCGTCGAGGCCGGCCAAGTGCGGGGCGAGCACGCCGAAATCGTCGGCGTGCAGGCGCAGTTCCATTTCGCGGCTGCCGCTGCCGACCGCGTCGAGCGCCTCGCGCACGAGGTCGGCGAGCAGGGTTGGGTCGATGAGGTAGGCGCGGCCGAGCAGGGAACCAGCGATGCGCACCGCGAGATCGGAGAGCGCCTCGGCGACCTCGCCGTCCAGCCGCGCCAGCGGCCGGGTGAAGCCGTCGAGGATGCCCTCGATCTGCGCCACCATCCGTCGCATCTCGCCCTGACCGGCAGCAAGGCCCTCGGCGTGGCCACGCGCGTAGCCTTCGGCATGCGCGGCTTGTTCGAGCGCCTGCAGATCCTCGACGCTCGGTGGTGGCGAACACGCGGGGGCCGGCGCCGCGGCGACGACCAAGCCGGGGGCATTCCAGCGCACCGCATCGGGTGCGGCGGATGCCCGGGCGAGCGCGCTCATGCGGGTGCCCCGGTGGTCATACGAACGTCTCTGCCTTGGCCGAAAGCTGGATCTCGCCGTTGTCGGCCATCCTGCGCACGATCGCGAGGATCTCCTTCTGCGCCGCTTCGACTTCGGCCAGGCGCACCGGGCCGCGCGCTTCCATGTCCTCGACCAGGATCTCGGCGGCACGCTGTGACATGTTGCCGGTGATCTTTTCGCGCACCCGCGCGTCGGCGCCGCGCAGCGCCAGCGCCAGGCGTTCGCTTGACACTTCGCGCAGCACCGACTGCATCGCGCGGTCGTCGATCTCCGCGAGGTCGTCGAACACGAACATCAGGTCGCGGATGCGCGTGCCCAGTTCGCTGTCGACTTCGCCGATCGCACCGAGGATCGCTTCGTCTTGTCCGGAATCCATGAAGTTGAGGATGTTGGCGGCGACCTTGACCCCGCCGACCGAAGACGACTTGAGGTTCTGGCTGCCGGCGAACTGGCGCGCCATCACGTCGTTGAGTTCGTTGAGCGCGTGCGGCGGGATGCCGTCGAGCGTGGCCAGGCGCAGCAGCACGTCCACCCGGACCCGATCGGGCAGGCACTTGAGCACTTCGGCGGCCTGGTCGCCGTCGAGGTGCGCCATCACGATCGCGATGATCTGCGGATGTTCGTTGCGCACCAGTTCGGAGATCGCGCGCGGCTCCATCCACTTCAGCGTGTCGAGGCCGGAGGTGTTGCGTCCCAGGAGGATGCGGTCGATCAGGCTGCTGGCGCGCTCTTCGCCGAGCGCCTGGGTCAGCACGGCGCGCACGTACTCGTCGGCGCCGCTGCCCAGTGCGCTGGGCTGGGCGAGCACGTCGACGAACTCGTCGAACACGCGCACCACGGCCTCTCGCTTGATGCCGCCGACTGAGGTCATCGCCACGCCGAGCTTCTGTACTTCCTTGGCGCCCATGTGCTTGAGCACTTCGGCGGCCTGCTGCTCGCCGAGCGACAGCAACACGATCGCGGCACGCTGCACGCCCGTCAGGGGCGCCGCATTCTGGGAGGGCAGTGACTCAGCCATCGGCTTCGACCATGTCGCGCACAACCTGCGCCACGCGCTTGGCATCGGTGTTGACCGCGGTGCGTGCGACCTCGAGCTTGTCGTCGAAGTTCAGCGACGCAGCGCCGGACTTGGGTGCGTGGGCGGGGGTCAGGGTGACCGGTACCTCCTCGTCCTGTTCGACCAGGGTGGCGGCGACGGTGGCGACGCGCGGCTTCGGCGCCAGCAACTGGCGGAAGGCCGGGCGCAGCACGGTGAAGATCAGCAGCAGCAGGGCCAGTCCGCCGAACACCAGGCGCGCGAGTTCGCGCGCGCGCGGCTGCTGCCAGATCGGCGGGCCGTTGTCGGGCACTTCGAGCACGTCGCGTGCGAACGGTGCGTTGACCACGGAAACCACGTCGCCGCGCTGGGCATCGAAGCCGATCGCCTGCTGCACCAGGGTCTCGATGCGCTTGATCTCGGCGTCGCTGAGCGCACGTTCTTTCGGTTTCTTGCCATCCGCAGCCGCGCCCGGCGCGCCCGCACCGGTCGACAGGTTGTCGACCAGCACCGCGGCGGTGACGCGACGGATGCGGCCGGGCGCCTGGCGGGTGTGGGTGAGGGTGCGGTCGAGTTCGTAGTTGCGCACCGCGGTGCGGCTGCCTGGGCCCGACACCGCCGGCGGAGCTGCCGTCGCCGATGCAGCAGTCGCCGGTGCAGCCGTGGTCGCGCCGGCTGTCGTGGTATTGGCCGCGGTCGGCGTATTGCTGGCGCTGCCCGGAACGCCCTGCGCCGGAGCGCCGGCGGGCGTCGCGGCAGGACCGGCGAGATTGCCCGATTCGGAGATCTGCTCGCTGCGCACCATCGCCGGCTCCGGGCCGTAGCGTTCGCGCGCTTCCTCGGTCTGCGCGAAATCCATGTCGACGCTGACCTTGGCACTGACCCGGCCGGGGCCGGTCATCGGCTCGAGCAGTTCCTGGATGCGCTGCACGTACACCGATTCCTGCCGGCGCTGCTGTTCGAAGCGCTTGGCGCCGATCACGTCGTCGCTGTCCGGGTCTGCATTGGAGAGCATGCGTCCGAACTGGTCGACCACGGTGACGCGTTCGGGCGGCAGTTCGGGAATGCTCGACGCGACCAGGTGCACGATCGCGTTGACCTGACCCTGTTCGAGCGTGCTGCCGCTGCGCAGTTGCAGCACCACCGAGGCGCTGGCTGGTTCACTCTGGCGGGTGAAGGCGCTGGGTTTGGGCAGCGCCAGGTGCACGCGCGCCTCGCGCACCGGGCGCAGGTTGGCGATGGTGCGGGCGAGTTCGACTTCCTGCGCGTGCTGGTAGCGCGCGTTCTCGATGAACTGGCTGGTGCCGAAACCCTGGTCGCCCTGCATCGATTCGAAGCCGGCGCTGTCGCCGGCCGGCAGGCCTGCCGCGGCCAGCGCCATCCGCGCCGCGCCGACCTGGTCGGTCGGCACCGCCAGCGCGCCGCTGGACGGATCGATGCGGAACGGGATCCGTGCACCGCGCAGCAGTTCCGAGGCCTCGCCGGTGGCCTTGGCGTCGAGCCCGGCCTGGACCGGCACGAAGTTGGGCTTCTGGGTCCAGAAGAACAACCACAGGCCGAGCGCGATGGTCGCGGCCACCAGCACGAACATGCCGAGCTGGCGCACGGCAGGGATGTCCTGCAGGCGACCGAGGTCGCGGAGGCTGGCTGCGGTCTTGTCGGGAAGGGCGATGACGCTCATGGGCTGGACCGGGATCTAGGGGCTGGGATCTGGGGACTGGGACTGAGCTGGGAACCGGAAGTCGGGTCGAGAGCCGGGGACTGGGGACTGGCGGCACTACCGGACCATCGTGAGGGGACGCTGGAGCGAAGCATTGCCAGCCCCCAGTCCCCGGTTCCCGGCCCCTCAAATCGGCATGTTCATCACGTCCTGGTATGCCTGCACCAGGCGATTGCGCACCTCGACGGTGGCGCGGAACGCCACCTGCGATTGCTGCATCGCCACCATCACCCGTGCCAGGTCGGCGCGCGGGTCGCCTAGTTCGAAGGCCTGCTGCAGGCTGCCGGCATTGGCCTGGGTCTGGCTGACCTTGTCGATCGCGTTGGCCAGCGTGTGTCCGAATCCCGGCGCCGCCACCGTGCTCCCGCCGCCGAGGCGACCGGCGCCACCGACATCGATGGCGTTGCCGGCCGGTGCCTCGGCAAGTGGTCCGCGCGTCTGCAGTTCGTGCGCGCGGATCTGGGAGAGGATCGATGAGATGGCGTCGGTCATCGCGGTGGCTGCCAAACGGTCTTGCGTGAACTAGGCAAGTCGCGTGCCAGCGCCGCGTCAGAAACCCGCCGCCTGTTCCTTGTCCGGTTCCGCCTGATCGCGGTCGATGCCGTACTTGCGCAGCTTCTCGACCAGGGTAGTGCGGCGCAGGCCGAGCAGCGGCGCGGCGTGGGCGACTACGCCGCCGGACTGGACCAACGCGGCGCGCAACAGCTCCAGCTCGATCTCGGCCATGTGCCCGCGCAGGTCGATACCCTGCGGCGGCAGCGTGGTATTGGCCGACAGCTGCCGGGGATCGACGCCGGCCGAAGCGCCCGCGCCTGCTTGCGGGGAAGCGATCTGCGTGACGTCCGGCACCTCCACGAAAGCCTCACCGGCCGGCAGCCCGGCGCGGTAGCGCGCGGGCAGGTCGGCGGCCCGTACGCTGCCACCGGGGTGCAGCACGGCCAGGCGCTCGAGCAGGTTGCTGAGCTCGCGCACGTTGCCCGGCCATGGATAGTGGCGCAGCGCAGCGATCGCATCGCCGGCCAGAGACACTTGGCCGCGACCGCCTTTCGCGAGCTGGCGGGTGATCTCCGTGATCAGGTCGGGCAAGTCTTCGCCGCGCTCGCGCAGCGACGGCATCTCGATCGGGAACACGTTGAGGCGGTAGAACAGGTCCTCGCGGAACTTGCCTTCGGCGATCTGCGTCTCGAGGTTGCGGTGGGTAGCGGCGATCAGGCGCACGTCGCACTTGATGGTCGCGGTGCCGCCGACGCGCTCGAACGTGCGCTCCTGCAGCACCCGCAGCAGCTTGACCTGCATCGTCAGCGGCATGTCGCCGATCTCGTCGAGCAGCAGGGTGCCGCCCTCGGCCATCTCGAAACGGCCCTTGCGCTGGGTCAGCGCACCGGTGAAGGCACCCTTCTCGTGGCCGAACAGCTCGCTTTCGAGCAGGTCGGGCGGGATCGCGCCGCAATTGATCGCCACGAAGGGCTTGTCGCGACGCGCGGACCGCGAGTGCAGCGCGCGCGCGGCGACTTCCTTGCCGGTGCCGGACTCGCCCAGCACCAGCACCGTGGTGTCGTGCGGCGCGACCTGGTCGATCATGCGGTTGAGCTGCAGCACGCCGGGGCTGCGGCCAGTCGGGCCGACCGTCGGCATTTCGCGGCGCGCATCCTCGTCCAGGCGCTTGAGGCTGGCACGGCGCAGAGCCTCCTGCAGCTGCGTGCGGCGGATCGGATACGCCAGCGGCCACACCGACTGCGGATGCAGGTGCGCGCGCCATGCGGCATCGGCCGCGTGGCCGGGCAGTTCCAGCACCGGCGGGTGCAACGACTGCGTGGCCAGCCAGCGCGCGAAATCGGCCCAGCTCGCGCCATCGCCGATGTCGCCAACGATGATCGCCACCCAGTCGCTGCCGCGCGCGCGCGCCAGGTCGATGTCGGCGGCATCGGTGACGATGCGCGGGGTGAAGTCCATGAATTCGAGCAGGGTGAAGACGCGCTCGGCGCGCGCCATGTCCTGGTCGAGCACGAGGATGCGGGATTCGCTCATGCCGGCGCTCCCGTCGCTGCATCCGGGCCCGTGCCCGCCAGCGCCTCCAGCAGCGGCATCACCTCGTGGATGTAGGCGAGCTTGCTGACGAAGGCATCGGCGCCGGCGCGCAGCGCATGATCGCGGTGTTCGCCGTCGTCGAAATGGCTGGCGATAACGATGTAGGGCGGGTTGTCCTGGGCCTTGATCAGGCGCGTGGCCTGCAGCCCACCCATCTCGGGCATCGCCAGGTCCATCAGTACCACGTCCGGGCGCAGGATCTCGCACTGGGCGATGGCCTCGACGCCGTTCCCGGCCGAGCCGACCACGGTCAGCCACGGCAGGCGGCGCAGGTGGCGCACCGCGGCGGAGATGAAGCCGGCATGGTCGTCGACCAGCAGCACTTTCAGTTCGCGCATTTCGTTCACTCCTCTCAGCACGTCATCGCGCGCGGCGCCTGGCGCTGGCGCGCGCGGGCGGGGCCGATCGACAACTGATCGCGGTACTTGGCGACGGTACGCCGCGCCACCCGCACGCCCTGGCGGGCGAGCAGGCCGGCAATGACGTCGTCGGCGAGCGGCGCGGCCGCGGGTTCGGCCTCGATCAGGCGCTTGACCATGGCCTTGACCGCGCTGCCGGCGATCTGCGCGCCTTCCAGGCGCACCGCGAACAGGCGCTTGAGCTCGAAGGTGCCGCGCGGGGTCTGCATGTACTTGCCGCTGACGATGCGCGAGACCGTGGATTCGTGTACTCCGATCGCGTCGGCGACCTCGCGCAGGGTCAGCGGCGCGATCGCCTCGTCACCCTGTTCGAGGAAACCGCGCTGGCGCTCGACCAGCACCTGCGCGGTGCGCAGCAGGGTGTCGTTGCGCATTGCCAGCCCGCGTACCAGCCAGCGCGCCTCGTCGAGCAGGCCACGCAGCACGGGATGGTCGCTGCCGTTGCCCGACAACGCACGCTCGCAGTGCGCGGCAATGCGCACGCGCGGCATGCGGCGCTGATTCAATGAGACGCGCCAGGCGCCGCCGCCCAGCCAGGCGACGACGTCGGGCACGATGTGCGCGTCCTCGCCCTGGGCCGGGGCTTCGACCGGGTGCGCGCGCAACGTGAGGATCAGCGCGACCGCTGCCCGCACCTGCGCCGCGTCCGTGTCCAGCACGGCCGCAAGCGCGTCGTCGTCGTGGCTGGCGAGCAGTTCGATGTGTTCGCCCAGCATGCGCGCGGCCAATACGCGCAGCGGGCTTTCCGGCAACGCCAGCAATTGCGCATGCAGGCACTCGCCGGCATCGGCGGCGGCCATACCGGGCCAGTCGCCATGCAGCAGGCGCTGGCGCACCGCGACGACATCATTGGTGCGTTGCGGGAACGCCTCCGCGCCCTGAACGAGCAGGTCGGCCAGCGGCTGTTCGAGATAGCCGCGATCGTCGCAGTGGTCCAGCCACCATGCCGCCAGTTCGAGGTCGCGCAGGTTCCAGTGCAGCGCGAGTTGTTGCAGCAGGCGAACGCGTGGGTCGCTCGACGCGGGGTCGGCTATGCGCAGCGTGGCGTCGTCGCCATCGCCGCCATGCAGGCCGCCGCCGGACAGGAACGCCGGCTCCGGCAGCTCGTCCCAGCTGGCGGCTTCGAGCGCGGCGGTGTCCGCGTCGTCGGTGCAATCCGCTTCCTCGACAGGGTCTTCCTGCTCGAGCATGGGATTGAGTTCAAGCGTCTGGCGCAGCTCCTGCTCGAGCTGCGGCGCGGTGAGTTGCAGCAGCCGGATCGACTGCAGCAGTTGTGGCGTCAGGTTGACGCCTTGCGCCATCCCGGCGCGCATGTTGGCTTTCACGATGACGATCCCCCCCTGCCAGCATCCGCTGGCCACGGAATGCATCGTGAGCGCCCGGTGACGGCTAACGAATAGGGGCGAACCCGAGCCGGATTAGGGGCATCCCCGTATCGATGTCGGGGAAACCCCGACATTGCGTCGTAGAACCGACGCGGATGGTATGAACAGTGACGCAGTACGACGCTGTGCGTCAGTTATTCAGGGGCGGTCGTGGTGGCGCATCGCCACGCGCAGCAGCTCGCCGGCGTTGCGGCAACCGAGCGCTTCCATCATCCGCGAACGGTGCGTTTCCACCGTCTTGACGCTGATGCCGAGGTCGGCGGCGATCTGCTTGGTGGTACGGCCGGCGCCCAGCGCATGCAGGATCTCGCGCTGGCGACGCGGCAGCGCCTCGATGTCGTCCTGGCCATTGCCGCGCTTGCCGTTGCGATAGCCGTGCAACTGTGGCGCGGAAACCTGCGGGCTGAGGAAGGTACGACCGGCGGCCGCAGCACGGATCGCGATTTCCAGCTCCGCAGGCGCGGCATCCTTGACCACGAAGCCGATGGCGCCGCGGGCCAGGGATTCGCGCACGTGCAGCGCGTCGTCGTGCATCGACATGATGACCACCGCGGTTTCCGGGCAGGTCTGGCGCAGTTCGACGAGTGCATCGAAGCCGCTGCGGCCGGGCATCGAGAGATCGAGCAGCACGATGTGCGGCAGCACCTGTTGCGCACGCATGACCGCCTCGTCGGCATTGCTCGCCTCGGCGACCACTTCAATGCCGTCGAACGAATCCAGCAACCGGCGCAAGCCGGCCCGCACCAGCGTGTGGTCGTCGCATATCAGCACCCGCACCAATCGGCATCCTCCCCCATTCGACCGCCGACGCACCATAGCGGCGCGCATGCGTCGCAAGGGTGAAATCCTTGCCGTAATGTGACGAGTGTTACAGAAACTCAGCGTGGGCGTCGACTTTCGGCGATCGAGCGACGATGGATCCGGAAAAGATGCCGCTCCAGCGCGGCTTCCAGCGCGGGCGAAAGCGATCCGAAACGCAACCAGGCGCGGGTCACCCCGGGCGCGCCTGTGTCACAGGCGATCACGCTCGCGGGCAGCAGCAGCGGCGAGGGCAGCCAGTCCGCCGGCCTGACCCGGAAATGGCCACTGGTGCCGGCTGGCAAGGGGCCATCGATCGCAAGGCAGGCGCCGCGCGCCGACCATTGCAGCGACTGCAGCGGATCGCTGTCGTTGCTGGCATGGACGCTCGCGACGAGCAGCGTGAGCAGGTCGAGCTTGGCCTCGATACGATGCATCGCGTGGTCGGCTGGCTGCTCCGGCTCGAGGCCGGCATGGGCCTCGCTGCGCGCGCCGTCCTCGATCACCGCCAGCGCACGCAGCAGCGCCTCGCCACGCGTGCCGAAGGATTGCAGCGTGACGTTGCCGGGATCGCCGTGCACGAAGGCCGCCGGGCGTATTTCCTCGCAGGCGAGTATGTCGCCGAACAGGATCTCGCGTGCCTCCGCCGGGGTGGTCATGCCAATTCCCGCAGCCACGCACGGGCGCCGCGCTGGTCCTGGCCGAGCTTGGCCAGGGCATGCGCTGCGCGATCGCGCGCCTCGCGCAGTTCGTCCTGCAGCGCGCGCTGTTCGAGCAGCAGTTCGCGCCAGGGCGCGATGGATTCGCGGGCCAGATCGGTCCCTACGAGCGCCGAAACGAGCACGCGCTGGTGCTCGGCGAGAAGTTCGGTCGCATGCGTCCAGTCGTCGGCCTCGATCGCGACGCGGACGCGTGCGGTCGGCAGGACGGGCACCATCACGACGCGTCCGGGGCGATCGCCAGCCAGGCCGACTCGATGTCGCCCAGCAGGTCGTCCACTTCATGCAGCGGACGCGGGTCGTTGTCGGCGTTCGCCGCCAGCAGGCGCCGCTGTGCGTAGTCGTACAGGGCCTGCAGACCGTCGGCGATGTCGCCGCCAGCCTCCATGTTGAGCGCGCCGTTGAGACCGCCGATGATCGCGCTGGCGTCGCTGATCGCCTGCGACTTGCGCGGCAGATCGCCGCGTTGCAGGCAGGCCGCCGCCAGGCGCGCACGTTCGCGGGCGCCGGCCAGCATCAACGCGATGAGGCGATGCGGGTTGGCGTCGAGCGCGGCGCTGGAGACACCGGTTTGCCGATACTGGTTGGCGAAGTGGCGGGCGCTCATGTCAGTCACTGTTGCCGGCGGCGGCAAGTTGCTGGGTAAGGAAGTCGCTGCTGGTCTGCAGGCTGGTCAGCAGCAGGTCGAGCGCGGTGAACTGCGTGCGGTAGCGCGACTCGGCCTGGGTCATGCGGAAGTCGAGCGCGTCGCGCTGGCTGGCCAGCGACTTGGTGCGGTCCGCGAGGCTCTGGGTGCGACCGTCGAGCAGGCCGTCGGGGTCGACCAGGCGATCGATGGTGGCGTCGAGCTTGCCGGCCAGGCTGCCGGCGCTGCCGGAGAACAGGCGCGACGCGGCCGCCGGGTCCTTGGACATGCCGGCATCGAAGGCGGCATCGTCCATTTTCAGCGTGCCGTCCTTGTTGATGGTGATGCCGAGTGCCTTGAGATCGGTGACGTTGTCGCTGACCGTGTCGCGCAGCTCGCGGCTGGCATTGCGCACCATCGAGTCGCCGTTGAGCGCCGCGCCGATCTTGGTCGCGGGGTTGTACGCGGTGGTCGAGGCCATCGCGCCGATCGCCGCGTTGTAGGCGGAGACGAAGTTCTTCGCCGCGGTGCGCTGCAGGCTGCCGTCGGCGACGATGCCGAGTTCGCGCACGACGCCCGGCTCGGCCTTGGTGAGAGTCAGGCTGACGCCGCTGATGACGTCCGACAGGGTGTTGCTGGCGCTGGTGCGCTCGAAGCCGTCGACCTTGACGCGGGCATCGGTGGCGGCGACCAGTTCGGACAACCCGGAGCTTCCGGACGGATCGTAGGCCAATGCGGCCAAGCCGCCATCGCCGCCGCTGGCCGTGACGGTGAGCGCGCCGGCGCTGCCGCTGTCGACGGCATTGAGCACCAGGTGCGCGCCATCGTCGCCGGTCACGATGCTGGCGGTGACGGTCTTGCCGCCGGCCTTGGCATTGATCGCGTCGCGGATGCCGGCGAGCGTGCCGTTGCCCGCATCGATGTCGATCACCAGGCTGGTGTCGCCCGAACCGATGGTCAGCTGGCCGGTACCGACGACACTGTCGCCGGTGGCGAAGGCGCCGGAGGTGAGCTTCTGAGCGGTCGCCAGCGCCAGCACTTCGATCTGGTAGCGGCCCGAGGCCGCGCCAGGGCTTGCAGTGGCGGCGAAGTTGGCATCGGTCGGCAGGGTGATCTTGCGTGCCAGCGCGGCGTCCTTCGAGGACAGCGCGGTGAGCGCGGTGCCCAGGCCGGAGAACGCACTCTTCAGGGTGCCGATGGCCGAGACCTGCGCGGTGATCTGGCGCTCGGTGCGGTCGTAGCGCGCGTCGGTCTGCGCGCGATCGGCGGCGACCAGCTGCGCGACCATCGTCGGCACGTCGAGCTTGCCGGCGGTTCCGATCGTGGTCATGGCGCGCGGCCTCCTGGAAGGGACCCCGCCGGGCCCGCGCTGCGGCATCCTTCGTTCTGCATCCTGGCAGTCCTCTGGCGCATCGCGGGAACCTCGGCGGGGCGGGGAAAATTGGGTGTTGCTGAGAGGGGTGTTGCGGAGTCGTGTGTTGCGGGGTGTCTTGCGGGATCGGTGGAACGAAAAACCGCAGGGCGCGACCGCAGCCGCGCCCTGCGTTTACGCCATCAGCGGAGCAGGCTGAGCACGCCCTGCGACGACTGGTTGGCCTGGGCCAGCATCGCCGTACCGGCCTGCTGCAGGATCTGGTTGCGCGACAGCTGCGCCGATTCCTTGGCGAAGTCGGCGTCCTGGATACGGCTGCGGGCAGCCGACAGGTTTTCCGACGTCGTCGACAGGTTGGCCACGACCGAGGTAAAGCGGTTCTGGATCGCACCCATGTTGGCGCGACCGGTGTTGATCGCGTCGAGCGCGGCGTCCATCGCCTTCATCGCGTTGTCGGCGCCGGCGGCAGTGGAGATGTCCAGGTCCTCGAAGCCGGTCTGCGCGGTGCCCGCGACGACCGAAGCCGTGCCGTCGGTGGTGCCGGCAGTGACACCGCTGACGTTGGTCAGGTTGGCCAGGACCAGGGTGGCGTCGGTCGAGGTGATTGCACCGGCGGCATCCATCGAGACATTGGCCAGGCCGGTGTTGTTGACGTCGGCCTTGGCTGCGTCGAACGCGGCCTTGAGTGCCGCGGTCGCGGCGCCGGCATCGGCCGCGCCGTCGGCGGTGCTGATGGTCACGCCGTTGATGTCGAGCGACACGCCGGTGGCGAATGCGGTGGCAGTGGCGGCGGCGGTGGTCTGGGTGTAGGTGGTGCTGTCGACCGACGTCCAGCTGCCGAGTGCTTCGGACTTGGCATCGACGATGCCGCTGATGTTGATGGTCTCGCCCTGGTTCGCGCCGACCTGGAAGGCCTGGTCCTGGAACGTGCCGTCGAGCAGCTTGACGCCGTTGAAGTTGGTCTGGCTGGCCACGCGGTCGATCTCTTCGCGGAGCTGCTGGGCTTCGGCGTTAAGCGCGGCGCGGTCGGAAGCGGAGTTGGTGGCGTTGCGCGACTGCACGGCCAGCTCGCGGATGCGCTGCAGGTTGTTGCCGATCTCGCCCATCGCGCCTTCGGCGGTCTGCGACAGCGAGATGCCGTCGTTGGCGTTGCGTGCGGCCTGGTCCATGCCGCGGATCTGGGTGGTGAAGCGCTGCGAGATGGCGAGGCCGGCGGCGTCGTCCTTGGCGCTGTTGATGCGCATGCCCGAGGACAGGCGCTGCAGGCTGGTGGCGAGTTCGGCGCCGGACGAGGTCAGGTTGCGCTGCGCGTTGAGCGACATCACGTTGGTGTTGATGACTTGCATGGTTGCGATCTCCTGGAAGGTTGGGTCCGGCTGCGACGAGTGGGCTGGGCCGGTGTTCGCAGGGTGTTGGCCGGAGGGGCCCTCGCCGCTGCTGTCATCGGTAACGGCGCCTGTTTGTCAAGCTTTAGGGCGAAATCGCTCAGCAGCCTAAAAATCCCTACATCCGGTCGAACAGCGACATCGTCTGCACCCGCAGCATCGTTTTCTGCGCGGCATCCAGCGCGGTGAGCTGCAGCGCCAGCCGGCTGGCGGCTTCGGCGTAGTCGACGTCGCGCAACTGCGACAGCGACTCCGACAGCGAGATCTCGCCGCTGCTGCGCGAGTCCGCGGCGCCGTCGAGCGAGGCCAGCCGGGTGCCGGTGCCGGCGCGCAGCGCAAGCATGTGGTCCTGCGCGGTGGCGAGGTTGCCGAGCGCCATGCCGACGGCATTGCTCTGCCGTGCCTGGTCGCCTGGCGAGGCGACCGGTGCGTCGAGCGCGTCGGCGAGGTTTTGCAGCGTCGCGAAGATGTCCTGGGTCGGCGCACGTTCGACCGTGAACGCATCGCCGCTCGCGGGCGCACCGGTCAGGGTGAGCTGCACGCCACCGGCGCTGATGCTGTCGCCGGGTGCGTAGCTGCCACTGGACAACACGGCACCGCCGGCATCGACGACCTGGTACGCGTCCGCGGCGGTGAATTCGACGCGCAGCGTCCCGCCGCTCCATGCGGCATGGTCGATGACCGTGCTGGTCTGCAGTACGCCGGTCCCTGTGTTGCCCGAGGCCGCGCTGCCGCGCACGGTGCCGTCGCCGGTACGCACGCGCATGAACACGTCGCTGCCGGCATCGGTGTCGGCGAGCAACAGGTCTGGCGCGATTTCCACGAGGTTGCGGCCGTCGTCGCCGACGTAACCGACCGAGCCACCGTTGTCGGCGAACGGGACCACGCCGTCGCGCGAGCCGGCGAACAAGCGCCTGCCGGTGCCGTCGTCGCGGTTGGCGATGCTGAGCACTTCGAGGCGGATCGAGCGTAGCTCGTCGGCGATCGACTTGCGATCCGCCTGCGACAGCGCGCCGTTGTTCGCCTGCAGGGCGAGTTCGCGCGCGCGGTCGAGCTGGCTGCCGACGTCGGTCAGCGCCGATTCCTGCGAGCGCAGGCGGTGTTCGACCGTGTCGGCGTTCTTGCCGTTCTGTTCGAGCGAAGACAGCGCGTGGTCGAGCCGCTGCGACTGGGCCATGGCGGCCGGGTCGTCGGCGCCGTGCAGCAGCTTCTTGTTGCTGACCAGCTCCTGTTGCGTGCGTGCGACCTGCTGCTGTTGCCGCAACATGCCCTGCAGGCCCTGCGCGTACAACCCGGCGGTGGAGATGCGTAGCGTCATGGCATGAACCTCAAAGGCATGGACCGCGATGGCATGGACATCAGCGGCGCACGGCCGACAGGAGGGTCTGGAACATCGTGTCGGCGGTGCTGATCACCTGCGCCGCAGCCTGGTAGGCCTGTTGGAAACGCATCATGTCGGCCGCCTCCTCGTCGAGGTTGACGCCGCTCACCGATTCGCGCTCGGCGATGACCTGGCCGTGGATCGCCGATTGGCCTTCCAGGCTCAGCGCGGCATGGCGGGCATCGGTGCCGGCGCGTGCGCTCAGCTGGCTCAGCCCGTCGGTCAGCGACTGGGTGCCGCCGTCGAGGATGCCCTGCCGGTCGAAACCCCCAAGCACCAGTGCGTTGCCGTTGTCGCCCGAACGCGGCGGCGTGCGGGCGAGGGTGAAACGGTCACCCGCCGCGGGCGCGCCGGTCAGCGACATCGACCAGCCCGCAGCCACATCGGCGATCGGACTGCCGGCGGTGTAGGGATACGGACCGGCGCCATTGATCGTGTACTGGCCGTCGTCGATGAACTCGATGGTGGCGCCCGCGAACGACGCGAATGCCGCGCCGTCGGTGACCTGCGCCGAGCCCGCGCGTGCATCGCCGAGGTTGGCGGTGTCGGCCTGGGCCTGCAGCGGCGACGCGGCGGCAATTTTGGATGGGTCGGTCAGCGCAACGCGCAGGTTGCCGGCGGCATCGGCGGTCGGGCGCAGCGAATAGCGGTCACCGACGACCGGGGTGCCACCGATCTCCAGCGACACGCCGGCCACCTTGAACGGATCGGCCGCAGTACCGCTACCGGTCATCGCCACCGGTTCGCCGGTGTCGGCGCGGGTCGCTGACCAGGCGCCGTCGAAGCGCAGCACCAGGTCGTTGCCCTTGAGCGCCGAGACGTCGTCGATCGTGGCCGCGATCGTCGCCGAGCCGGTGTTGGCGGCGTGCGCATCGACCCGCGGTGGTGCCAGGGTGAAGAAATCGGCGCCGGGCGCGCCGTTGTAGTTGACGCCTGCGCGCTGGGCTGCGTTGAAACCCGTGGCGAAGACGGTGGCGAGGCGTCCGAGTTCGGCGCGCGCAGGATCCAGCACGCGGTCGCGGAATTCGAGCAGGCCGCCGAGTTCGCCGGAGACGCTCGCCGAGGGCAGCCGGACATTGCCGCTGGCGCCCTGCAGCGCGATCTGCACGCGGTCGGGACGGAACGGATCGGCGACGGTGGCGAGCTTCATCGCCTGGTTGCCGAGCACCAGTGGCTGGCCGCCGCCGGTGAAAACGTTGAGCGAGCCATCGTCCTGCATGACCGTTTCCGCGCCGACCAGAGTGGCCAGCTGGTCGATGCGCAACGCGCGCGCATCGACCAGGTCGGGCGAAGCGTTGCTACCGGCGGCGGTGATGTTGCGATTGAGTTCGGCGATTTCGCCAGCGAGCCGATTGGCATCGCCGATCGTGCCCTGGATGCGCTGGCCGGATTCGGTTTCCAGCGCGGACAGCTGGCCGTCGAGCGTGCGCCAGCGCGAGGTGAGCTGGTCGCCGGCGGCGAGCAACTGGCTGCGCGCGACCGACGAGGTCGGATCGGCGGCGACCGCATCGGCGGCGTTGAAGAACGCCGACCACTGCGTCGACAAGCCGGTGGATGGATCCGACACCAGGGAATCGACGCGGCCGGCCATCGATGACAACTGCTGCAGGCGGCCGAGTTCGCCGCTGCTGTCGATCTGGCGTGCAAACACCAGGCCGTCCGCAAGCCGCTGCAATTTGGCCACGTCAACGCCCTGGCCGATGTAGCCGCCCGCCGTCGGCTGGCCCGGGCGCGCGGCCAGTTCGACGCGTTGCCGGCTGTAGCCGGGCGTGGCGGCATTGGCGACGTTGTGGCTGACGGTGCCGAGCGCGCGCTGGAAAGCGAGCAGGGCGGAGCTACCGGTTGAGAGCAGTCCGGACATGCGTTATTCCCTGGCCATCGCGATGGCGTTCGATGCGTAGACGGCGCCGCTGGCCGGCGACGCGGCCGGCATGGCGGCCAGCGCACGGTTGAGCGTCGCGCCGTTGGCGATCGCGGTGATCTTGGCGGCGTAGTTGGGATCGGTCGCGTAGCCGGCCTGCTGCAGGGCGCTGGCGAAACGATGGGTATCGTTGCCGGCATTGCGCGCGGCGGCATAGCGCGGATTGTCGAGCAGGCGCGCGTAATCGACGAAACTCTCTGCGGTCGAGCCGTAGGCGCGGAAGTCGGCGCGTTCGCTGCGGCGCACGCCGTCGACGAATTCGTGGGTGGCCGAGTTCATGCGTTCGCCGTTCCAGCGGCTGCCGGCCTTGATCCCGAACAGGTTCTGCGACGACACGCCTTCGCGACCGGCCAGGCGTCGGCCCCAGCCGGTTTCCAGCGCGGCCTGCGCGACCAGCGCCCTGGCCGGCACGCCGAGTTCGGCGGCGGTCTTCTGCGCCTGCGGCCAAATCGATTGCACGAAGGCTTCCGGCGAACTGCAGTCCAGCGGAATATCGGCGCATTCGACCGCAGCCTGGGTTTCGGACATGGAGGTTGCCGGGACGTCGAACGCCGGCATCGACACGCCACTGCTCGACGGCGCCAGCGGCAAGGCGCCAAACGGCGCGGCCAACGGCATCGGCGTGGCGGTCGCGGAGGTGCCGGGCATGCGCAGTGGCAATGCACCCGGCGGGGTCGCGCCGGTCGCCGCTGCCGCACCGTTGCTGCCGCGCTCGAGCTGGCGAACGATCATCGGGGCCAGCCCGAGCCCGCCGCCCTTGCCAAGTTCGCGCGCGAGCTGCTGGTCGTACATCTCGCGATAGGTGTTGTTGCCGCCGAACATCGAGTCGCCCATCGCCGTGCTGCGCATCGACTTGATCAGCATCTGCGCGAACTGCGTTTCCAGCTCGCGCGCGGCCTTCTCGATGCCCGCATGCGGGGTCGTCGACGTCGGTGCGAGCGCGATCGGATTGGCGGCGGGCAGGCGCATGGCGGCAGCGTGGTCCGAGCGCGGCGCTCAGATCACCTCGAGTTCGGCGCGCAGCGCGCCGGCACGCTTGAGCGCTTCGAGGATCGCGACGATGTCGCCGGGTGCGGCGCCGACGGCGTTGACCGCGCGCACGATCGACTCGAGCGACGTGCCGCCGGCGAACATGAACATGCGGCCGCCGTCCTGCGCGACTTCGACGTTCGATTGCGGCGTGACCACCGTCTGGCCACGGCCGAATGGTTCGGGCTGGCTGACCTGCGCGGTTTCGGTGATCGACACCGTCAGCGAGCCGTGGGACACCGCCGCAGGCATGACCGTGACCTCGCCGCCCATCACCACGGTGCCGGTGCGTGCGTTGACGATGACTTTGGCCGCCGCCGCGCCGGGATTGACGTCGAGCGTCTCCAGCCGTGACAGGAAGGCGATGCGGTCACCGGCCGGCGGCGTCACCTCGATGGTGACGCCGTCCAGCGCGTGCGCGCGGCCGGGGCCGAAGGCGCCGTCGATCGCGCTGACGATGCGCGACGCGGTGGTGAAATCGGATTCGTGCAGGTTCAGCGTGACCACGCCCGTCGGCGCAGCGTTGGCGACCGCGCGCTCCACGATCGCGCCGTTGGGGATACTGCCGCCGTTGGGCGCGTTGACCGAGATCCTGGAGCCGTCCCGGCCGGCCGCGCCGAAGCCGCTGACCACCAGCGTGCCCTGCGCGATCGCGTAGACCTGGCCGTCGGCGCCGCGCAACGGTGCCATCAGCAGCGCGCCGCCGCGCAGCGAGCCGGCGTTGCCGATCGACGACACGGTGACATCGATGGTCTGGCCCGGCTTGGCGAACGCCGGCAGTTCGGCCTGGATCGCGACCGCGGCGACGTTCTTGAGCTGCGGGTTGACGCCAGGCGGGATCGACACGCCGAGCTGGTCGAGCATGGTCTTCAGGCTCTGCACGGTGAACGGCGTCTGGCTGGTGCGGTCGCCGCTGCCGTCGAGGCCGACGACCAGGCCGTAACCGACCAGCGGATTGCCGCGGACACCGGCGACCTGGGCGAGGTCCTTGATGCGTTCGGCGTGCACCGGAGCAGCGAACACGGCAAAGAGACCGGAGACGAGGAAGCAGAAACGGATCGCGATGGAAGTGCGCATGGTTCGCGGTCCTAGTAGGGGAAGGCGGCGGAGTTGAAGAAGCGACCCAGCCAGCCCATCGCGTTCGAACGGGCCAGCGTGCCGCGACCGCCATAGACGATTTGCGCCTCGCCGACCCGGTCGGAGCTGATGCGGTTGTCGGGAGAGATATCGGCGATGCGGACGATCCCTTGAACCTGGACCAGCTCGTCGCCCTGGTTGAGGCGCACCTGCTTCTGCCCGGCCACGCGCAGGTTGCCGTTGCCAAGCTGCTCGACGACGCGCACGGTGATGTTGCCGTTGAGCTGGTTGCTCTGCGCGCTGTCGCCGGCGCCGGCGAAGTCGCGCGTGCCCTCGACCTCGGCCTGCAGGATGGGCTTGCCGTTGTAGCTGACCGACTGGCCGAACAGCGTCGGAGCGCCCAGGCCGAGCCCGGCGTCCTTGGTCACCGCGGTCTTGGCGTTGGTCCTGGCGCGGGTGTTCTCGACCAGCACGATGGTCAGCAGGTCGCCGACCTCGCGGGCCTTGCTGTCCTGGAACAGGCGCAGGCCGCGGTCGTTGCCGTTGCCGGCGGTGGCGTAGATCGAACCGCCGCCGTCGCCATTGCGCGGCGAGTAGGCGACGGGCGTCGCGACCGGTGCACCTGGCGCGGCGGCGTAACCGGCGGCGTGTGCCTGCGGCCCGACCGGCGCGAACGGGCGTACGTCGCCCATGACCGTCGCGCAGCCGGCCAAGGCCAGCAGCAGCGGACACAGCAACAGCCGGCCCTTGGACGCCCGGGTGTTGAACAACCGGCTATTGGGCAACATGTTCATCCGTGCGTTCACAGGTTGTTGTTGAGGAAGGCGAGCATCGAATCGATGGTCGAGATCGCCTTGGCGTTGGTCTCGTAGGCGCGCTGGGTCTCGATCATCGAGACCAGTTCCTGCACGGTGTTGACGTTGGAGCCCTCGAGCGCGCCCTGCACCAGCAGGCCGGCGCCGGACTGGCCGGGTGCGCCGCTTTGCGCCGGGCCGCTGGCGCCGGTCTCGATGTAAAGGTTCTCGCCCTTGGCCTGCAGGCCGGCGGGATTGACGAAGTCGGCCAGCGTCAGGGAACCGACCTGCACAGCCTCGGCCTGTCCGGCGACCTGCACGCTGACGGTGCCGTCGCTGCCGATGGTCACGCTCTGCGCACCCTCGGGCAGCTGCAGTCCTGGTTGCACCGGGTAGCCGGAATTGGTCACCAGCTCGCCCTGCGCGTTGATCTGGAAGCTGCCGTCGCGGGTGTACGCGCTGCTGCCGTCGGGCAGCAGCACTTCGAAGAAGCCGCGGCCGTTGATCGCCACGTCCAGCGCGCCACCGGTCTGGTCGATGTTGCCCTGCGCGAACTCCTTGGAGGTGGAGGACACGCGCACGCCGGTGCCGGTGGACAGGCCGCTGGGCAGCTGCGTCTGCTCGGACGAGGCGCCGCCGGGTTGGCGCACGGTCTGGTACAGCAGGTCCTCGAAGCTGGCGCGGTCGCGCTTGAAGCCGGTGGTGTTGGTGTTGGCGAGGTTGTTGGAAATCACCGCCATGCGCGTCTGCTGCGCGTCGAGGCCGGTCTTGGCGATCCACAGGGCCTGGGTCATGGCGGGTTCTCCTGAATCGTGTCGTGGTGATGCGCGGTCAGCGCGAGGACAGCAAAGTGTTGGCGGCGCGGGCGCTCTCGTCACCGCTGTGCAAGACCCGTACCTGCATCTCGAACTGGCGCGAAAGCTGGATCATCGACACCAGCATCGCGGTGCTGTCGACATTGCTGCCTTCGCGCGCCCCGGATGTCAGGACGTTGCCGGCGGCGGGCGCGGGCGGGGCGGCGCCGGGGGCGGCGTGCATCAGGCCGTCCTCGCCGCGGACCAGGTCGCGGGTATTGGCCGCGACGACCTGCAACCGGCCGATCGTCGCCATCGTCGAGGCCGGCTGGCCTTGCGGCACGACCGACACGGTGCCGTCGCCGCCGATTTCCAATGCATCGGCGGGCGGGATCGACATCGGCGCGCCGGCCTGGTCGAGCACCGGGCGTCCGCTGGCGGTGGTGAGCAGTCCGTTCTGGGTGACCCTGAGGTCGCCGGCACGGGTGTAGGCCACGCCGCCGCGGCTGTCCTGGACGGCAAGCCAGCGATCGGCGTGCAGGGCGACATCGAGCGGATTGCCGGTGCTGGTGATCGAGCCGGCGGCGTCGCTGACGCCGAGCTCGCGCTGGACCACGGCTACCCGCGATGCCAAGCCGTCGCCGGCCACCGGCGCCGCGACGGTCCCGCTCAACGTCGCCTGGAAACCGATCGTGTCGGCGTTGGCGAGGTTGTGCGACACCGACGCCTGGGCGCGCAGCGTGGCGCTGGCGCCGGTCATCGCGATGTAGAGGGACTTGTCCATGGAGAGCCGGGATTCGGGATTGGGGATTCGTGTGGGCGGGAATCGGGATTGGGTTAGGGAGACGTGCGGATCGGCGTCGTGTCTTTCGATCGATCCCGGAGACGGGCAATCGAGCGACGGCGCCGCTTCGTTCGCGAATCCCCAATCCCTAATCCCGGCCGTCAGCGGAGATTGATCACGGTCTGGGTGATCTGGTCCTGGGTCTGGATCATCTGTGCGTTGGCCTGGAAGTTGCGCTGCGCGGTGATCATGTTCACCAGCTGCTCGGTCAGGTCGACGTTGGATGCCTCCAGCGCGCCGCCCTGCACCAGGCCGAATTCCGAAGTGCCGGCAGCGCCGCGACGCGCGTCGCCGGAGGCGTAGGTTTCCGCCCAGCCGTTGTCGCCGACCGGTTGCAGGCCCTGCGGGTTGGCGAAGTTGGTCAGCGCGACCTGGCCGAGCGCGATCGACTCGCCATTGCTGTAGCGCGCGTTGACCACGCCCTCGGGCGAGACCTCGATGGTGCTCAGGCGACCGGTGGCGTGGCCGTCCTGGACCAGCGCGGAGACGCCGAATGCATTGCCGTACTGGGTCGAGGTGCCGAGCTGCAGGCTCACGGCCATCGGCGCGGCGCCGCCCGGTGGCGTGTAGGCCGGGAGCGCGATGTTGCCGGTGGCCGGCAAGGTGAGGGCGCCCGTAGCCGAGTATTGCAGCGTCTGCGCGGCGCCGACGTCGTTGCCGTCGATCTGCGTGTGCAGCTGCCATTCGTTGGGGTTGGCGGTCTTGACGAAGTACATCGATTGCGAGTGCGGCGCGCCGAGCGAGTCGTACACCGTCAGCGACGTGGTGTGGTTGTAGGTGGAAGGATCGTTGGCATCGAACGGCGTCAGCGTCGGCGCGGTGGCGTTGCCGGGCAGGTTGAGCCCGACTTCGACCTCGCCGGTCGCCAGCGGCGGCGAATCGCCGGTCGCCAGCCTCAGGTCGCCCATGCGGCCGGTGTCGAAGCCGTTGCCGTCGGCGTTGGGCAGGAACACCTGCAGGCGTTGGCCGGCCGGATTGACCACGTAGCCCTCGCGGTCGGCGCCGAAGTTGCCGGCGCGCGAGTATGACATCGCGCCGTTGCCCGACAGGGTGAAGAAGCCCTGTCCCGACAGCGCCATGTCGAGCGACTTGCCGGTGAAGTCGACGTTGCCCTGGCCGAACTGCTGGGCCACGCGCTGCAACCGCGCGCCGGCGCCGACGGCATTGCTCGCCAGGCCATATGCGGACACCGCGAACACGTCGGCGAACTCCGCACGTGACTGCTTGAAGCCGGAGGTGTTGGCGTTGGCGATGTTGTTGGAAGTGATGTTGAGGTCGGCCGAGGCCGCGTTCATGCCGCTGAGCGAAATGCGGAAACTCATGCTGTGCTCCTGGGTGGTGTGTCGGCCGGTTGCGCCGGACTGTTCGGTTCGGCGGTCAGCCGATGCGACGGACCGCGGACAGCGGGAAGCTGCCCAGGCCTGCGAGGTTGAGGGCGAGCCCGGTGGACTCGATCGAAACGCTGTCGACGTTGGCCTTGACGCAGAACGGCAGCAGGCCGTTGTCGTCGACGGTCGCGGGATCGGTGTTGCCGGCGACCGCGCGGATCGTGTAATTGCCCGCGGGAATGGCGTTGCCGGCGTCGTCGCGGCCGTCCCATGCGAATGCGGTCGCACCGGCGGCACCGGCCTCGACGGTCATCCGCCGCACGCGCGCACCGTTGGCGTCGAGGATGTCGACGGTGACCGGACCGGCCGCGGTCGCGGTGATCTCACCCTCGACACTGGCGCCGGCTGCCAGGTCGAGCGAATCGACCTGCACCAGAGCGTCGTGGCCGACCAGGGCCGCCGCGCGCAGGGTCTGGTCGGACTCCATCACGCTGGCCATCGCGCCCATCGCGCTCTGCATGCTGTCGATCCCCTGCACCGTGGAAAACTGCGCCAGCTGGCCGAGGAACTGCTGGCTGTCGAGCGGCTTCAGCGGATCCTGGTTCTTCAGCTGTTCGGTCATCAGGTGCAGGAAGTCGGCCTGGCCGAGTGTGCTGCTTCGCTCCTCCTGCTGCACGCCGAGGCCGAGCAGCGAGAAGCTGCTGTCGGCGGTGCCGCTGGTGCCTGGGATGGTGCTCATTCGGAATTCCTTGGTGGACGGTCGCGTCAGCGACCCATGTTCAGCGTGGCCAGGGCGAGTTCCTTGGCGCTGTTGAAGACTTCGACGTTGGCCTGGTAGCTGCGCGACGCGGAGATCAGGTCGACCATCTGCGCGACCGGATCAATGTCGGGCGCGTACACGTAGCCCTGGGCATCGGCGAGCGGATGGCCGGGTTCGTAGCGCTTGATCGGTGCGGCGGTACTTTCGCTGACCTGGTTCACCTGCACGCCGGCCAGGGCTGGATTGCCTGCCACGGGCTCGGCCGAGAAAACGGGTTGCTTGGCGCGGAACACCGCATCGGGATCGCCGGACACCGAATCGGCATTGGCGAGATTGGAGGCGATGGTGCTCAGCCGCACCGATTGCGCATTCATCGCCGAGCCGGCGACGTCGAAGATGGGCAGGTTGCTCATGCGGATTCCCCGTCAGCGCGCGGCGATGTCGTCGCAAAGGCGTTCATTGGCCGGTGATCGCGGTCAGCATCGAACGCACCTTGGATTCGACGAACGACAGCGACGCGCGGTATTCGAGCGACGCCTGCGCGAAGGCGGCGTTCTCGCGGTCGCCATCGACGGTGTTGCCGTCGAGGCTCGGCTGGGTGGCGGCGCGGACGTAGCGCGCCGACGCCGCGGCCGCGTCGAGCGCGTCTCCGCCGGCGCCGGCACCGGGCTGCAACGCCGCGTGCAGGGCGCTGTTGAAGTCCAGGTCCTGCGCCTTGTAATTCGGCGTATCGGCGTTGGCGATGTTGGCGCTGAGCAGTTGCAGGCGCTGCTCGCGCAGGACCAGCGCGGTGCCGTGGATGCCTAGGAAGTCGGACATGTGCCCTCCGGGGCGGGTTTCCCTCCCGGATCAGGCAAGTGGCGTGCCAGCCGCGGCCCCGGGGCGGTTCACCGGCAAGCGCGGAACACGCGGGAAGCGCCGGAACGCCCCGGCCGGAAACTCAGCGGGCCGCGCCGATCCGGGCCGCAACCCGTTGCGCCAGCTCGCGTTCGGAGTATTTCGGCACGAAATCGTCGGCGCCGACGCGCTCCACCATGGCCTGGTTGAACACGCCCGAGAGCGAGGTGTGCAGCAGCACGAACAGGCCGCGCAACGCCGGGTCGCGACGGATTTCCGTCGTCAGCGTGTAGCCGTCCATGGCCGGCATTTCGATGTCGGAGATCACCATCGCGTAGCGGTCGCACGGCGGCTGGCCGCCCTGTGCGAGCGCCTGCAGGTGGTCCAGCGCCTGCTTGCCGTCCGACAGCAGCGTCGCCTCGAGCCCCAGCTGCTGCAGCACCGAACGGATCTGGTTGCGCGCCACGCGCGAGTCGTCGACCACCAGCACTTCGCGCGGGCCGCCGCTGTCGGGCAGGGCGGTGAGCGAGCCGAGATCGCTGCTGCGCGGCGCCGATTCGGCCAGCACGCTTTCGACGTCGATCAGCTGGATCAATTCGCCCTGGTGGCGGGTCACGCCCGTCAGGTAATGGCACCCGCCGCCCGGCTCCGGCGGCGGCTGGATGTGCTCGACCGCGATGTTGACGATGCGGTCGACGCCGGCCACCAGGAAGCCCTGCACCGAACGGTTGAACTCGGTCACCACCAGGTAGCCGGGTTCATCGCCGTCGTTGCCGGAGTGGCCGATGGCGCGGGCGAGGTCAAGGACGGGCACGCTGCGTCCGCGCACGTCGGCGGCACCGGCGAACGCCGGTGGCAGTTGCGGCAAGGTGAACAGCCGCGGTCGCGGCAGCACTTCCTTGACTTTGAATACATTGACGCCAAAAAGCTGACGCGAGCCGAGCCGGAACAACAGCAGGGCCAGCCGGTTGTGGCCGGCCAGCCGGGTGCGTTGGTCGATGCGGTCCAGCAGGTCCTGGCTCATGCCCCGGTTTGTCGGCTGGCGTGCGGATTCCTTGAGGTGTGGTCGTCATTGCGTGGGGAAACTCCTCGGATCTGCTTGCACGCTCTCCCGGAGGGAGAAGGGCGCACATGTGCCCACGGCACGCCTCTTGCACGCACCACAACGACATCCGTTCGGGCCACAAGCCAGCAGGAGACCTCACGCCGTGGCAACCACCGCGCATCCCCCCGTCCGTGTCGGCGTTGCCATCGCGCTGCTGGGCTGGATCCTGCTCGCCGCCGGCCAGGCCGCTGCAGCCGGGCCACAGCCATTGGACGACATCCGCGCCGCCGCGATCGCCGCGCTGGGTGCCGCCGACGCGCAGTCGGCGGAAGCGGTCCTCGACCCCAGGCTGCACCTTGCGCAGTGCAGCCAGCCATTGCAGGCCATAGCTTCGGGGTCGAAAACCGCATTGGTGCGCTGCGCCGATACCCCGGGTTGGCGCCTGTACGTGCCGGTGCGCGTGCGTCGCGTGGCCGACGTGGTCGTGCTCGGCACGCCGGCCGCGTCCGGCGTGCCGATTTCGGCCAACCAGCTGATCGTCCAGCGGCGCGACATCGGTGACGCCGCCGGTGCGGCCTTCAGCGATCCTTCCGCCCTGGTCGGACGCATCCCCAACCGTGCGCTCGCGCCCGGCGTGGTGCCGACCGAAGCCGATCTTGCGATCGGCAGGCCGCTGCGCCGCGGCGATCCTGTGGTGCTGGTCTCGCGCACCGGCGGCGTCGAGGTACGCATGCCCGGCCGGGCGCTCGGTCCGGCTCGGGCCGGCGGCATGGTCGCGGTGGAGAACATGTCGTCCCACCGCGTCCTGCGCGGGCGGGTGGCCGGGGAAGGCGTGGTCGAGCTGCTGCCTTGACCGACGCCCACGGGACTGGTGTGCTGCCGGGGCATGGCCCGGCGGGAACGGCTCAAGTTCGCCGGGGACGGGCCGTTACAGTGCTCGACCGAGGACATCCAGGAGCGTGCCATGACCCAAAAGATCGACAGCGGGATGCCCGTCGCCCGGGCGTCGGAGGCTATCAATACGTCCGCCACGGCGCGTGCCGGCAGCGAACGCGGCCAGCCGATCGCCGCCGCCGCCGCGACCGACAGCATCCGCCTGACCGGCGAGGCCGAAGGCCTGCAGGCGCTCGAGCGCCAGCTCGGCGCCGCGCCGGCCGGCATCGACGTCGCCCGCGTCAACGCGTTGCGTGCCTCGATCGCCGACGGCAGCTATCGCGTCGACGCGCAGGAAATCGCCACCCGCATGCTCGACCTTGAGCGGCAACTGGGCGAGTAAAGGACATGGGCATCGCCATCGACCATCCGCTCGAGGCCCTGGAACGGGCCCTCAACGCCGAGCGTCGTGCCTTGCTCGAGCACGATGTCGATGCGCTGCTGGCTTCCACCGCCGACAAGCTCGCCGCGCTGCGCCGCGCCGAGACCGCGACACCGGATTCCGCTGCTGCCGAACGCCTGTTCGCGCTGCGCGAGTTCAACCAGGCCAACGGCGTCCTGCTCGCGCGCCGGCGCCGCGAAGTGGCCTGGGCGTTGCGCCACATCGGTCGCGTCGAGTCGACAGGCGTGTACGATTCCAACGGACAGTCCGGCGCCCGCCCGCAGGCGCGCTGTCTGGGAGTGGGATGAACCAGGCCAGCGACAAAACCGAACCTCGTGACGAGGACATTTTCTGGGCATTCGGCAAGACCGAGAACGCCGTGATGCTGGTCGACGGCGACGGCAGGATGACCCGTGCCAATCCGGCGGCGAACGCCTTGGCCGCGCGCGCCCTGCCGGCCGAGGCGCCCGACCGCCTGTTGAGCCTGCTTCCGGCCGAGGCCTGGACGGTTGCCCGCGAGACGGGGCGCTGGGCGGGCGAGATCGTCGCGAACGACGTGGTCATCGAAATCATCCTGCACTGCGGCGAGCGCGAGGGCGTGGCGCAGAGCATCGTGACCTTCGACGACGTTTCGCTGCGCAACGCCCGCCAGGTCGAGCTGCAGCAGCGCCACGACGAACTGCAGGCCGCGCACCGGCGTCTCGCGGGTGCGCAGGAACAGTTGCTGCAGTCGGAGAAAATGGCCTCGATTGGCCTGCTCGCCGCCGGCGTCGCCCACGAGATCAACAACCCGATCGGTTATGTCCATTCCAACCTCGGCACACTGCAGGAGTACATCGGCGCGTTGTTCGCGTTGATCGAATGCCATGAAGCGGTCCTGCAGTCCGACGATCCCGTGGCCGGGCGCAACGACGTGCTCGCCAAGCGCGAGCGCCTCGACATCGACTTCATCCTCGGCGATCTGCCCAAGTTGATGGTGGAATCGCGCGAGGGCATCGAGCGCGTCACCAAGATCGTGCAGGACCTGAAGGACTTCTCGTACGTCGGTCGCGGCGAGGAGATGCGGCCTTCCGACCTGCACAAGGGGCTGGAATCGACCCTCAACATCGTCTGGAACGACCTCAAGTACAAGGCCCGGGTCGAGAAGCACTACGGCGAACTGCCACTGGTCGAATGCCATCCATCGGAGATCAACCAGGTGCTGATGAGCCTGCTGATCAACGCCGGCCAGTCGATCGAGAATCGCGGCAGCATCGATATCGCCACCGGTGCCGAGAACGGCGAAGCCTGGATCAGCATCGCCGACACCGGCTGCGGCATCGCACCTGAGATGGCGCAGCGCATCTTCGAGCCGTTCTACACCACCAAGCCGATCGGCCGCGGTACCGGCCTCGGGTTGGCCATCGCCTACCGCATCGTCGCCAAGCACTGCGGCCGCATCGAGGTCAGCAGCCAGCCCGGTGTCGGCAGCACGTTCCGGGTGGTGCTGCCGGTGATGCAGCCGGAACGCGAGGCAGCCACGCCCCCGGAAGCCTGAAAGCGCTTTCGCCGCGACGAACGCGCTTTCGATTCTGATGCGGCGCGTCGATCAGTATCCGCCTTCGCCGGCGGCCCGTTGCTCGTGGGCACGAAACGCGGCCTGGATGTGGCCGCGCAACTCGTTGTCGTCCCAGGGCTTGGAGAGGAAGCGGTAGATCGCGCCGCGATTGATCGCCTCGGTGATCGTGGCCAGGTCGGTGTAGCCCGACAGGACCATGCGGATGGTGTCGGGATAGAGATCGCGCACCTTGGCGAGGAATTCGGTGCCGTTCATGTCGGGCATGCGCTGGTCGGACACGATCACCTGCACCGGGTTGCTGGCCAGCAGGTCGAACGCTTCGCGCACACCGCTGGCGGTGAGCACGTGGTAACCGTCGCGGCGGAACAATCGCACCAGCGAGCGCAGCATGTTTTCCTCGTCGTCGAGCAACAGCAGCGTGCGTTCCGGACGCGTGGCGGCGAATGCACCGGGCAGCAGGAAGCGACGGCGGATCAGTTCGCCGAGTTCTTCCACTGGCAGGGGCGGGCTGAACAGGTGGCCGAGGAAGAAGTCGCAATGGTTGCGACGCAGGAAACCCAGCTCGGGTTCGCTCTCCACGCCCTTGGCCGTGACCTTCATTCCAAGGCGATGTCCCATCGCGATGATGCCGCGCACGATCGCTGCGCTGCGCGGGTCTCTGGCGACGTTGCGGATGAAGCCACGGCCGATCTTGAGCCGGTCAAGCGGGTATTGCGCGAGCGCGGCGAAGCTCAATCCGCCCAGGCCGAAATCCTGGACGGTGAGGGTCGCGCCGAGTGCGCGCAGGCCGATGAGCGTGTCGTGGGTGCGGTGCGCGTCGAGCGCAAGCGCGCTCTCGGAAATCTCCAGCTCCAGCGCGCTTCCGTCTACGTGATGGCGGTGCAGTTGTTCGCCAACCAGGTCCAGGCAATCGGGTTGCGCGAGCAGCGAGCTCGAAAGGTGTATCGACAGCGACAGGTAATCGAGTCCCTGTTCGCGCCAGTCGGCAAGCTGACGTGCCGCGCTTTCGACCACCCATGCCCCCAGGTGCGCTGACAGTCCCACGCGCTCGACGGTACCCAGGAACCGGCTTGGCCGCAGCAGGCCGTGGTTGGCGGTGTTCCAGCGCAGCAACGCGCTGAATCCCGCCAGGCCTCCGTCCTGCGCATCGATCAACGGCTGGTAGAACAACTGCAGCTCATGCTTGCCGAGCGCTTCCACGAAGCGCTGTGCGAAACCGTCCTTGGATGCGGCCTTGCCGGAAGTCTCCGAGTAGAGGCCGACACTGTTGTGGCCCTCGCGCTTGATGTCGCGCAATGCATGCTCGGCGCTGGCCAGCAAAGAAGGCGCGTCGGCGGCATGGTCGGGGAATACCGCGATGCCGATCGAGAGCGTGATGGGCAGCGTGTAGGGCGGAATCCACAATGGCGTCTCGAAGGCGTCGCGCAGCATCTCGGCCAGCGCGGCACCGTCTGTTTCGCCGGGCAGGTAGCCGATCCCGGCCAGGAATTCGTCGCTCGACAGTCGCCACAACCAGCCGTCGTCGGGCATGGCCTTGCGCAAGCGCTGCGCGACGGCAGCGAGAACCTGGTCGCCGATCTCCTCGCCCATGTTCAAGTTGATCAGGTGGAACGTATCGATGTCGATGTGCAGCAATGCGAACTGGCGCTTGGTCGCCTTGGCCGTTGCCACTGCCGACGAAAGGCTCGGTCCGCCGGCGCCGAAGCGGTATAGCGAAGTCACCGGATCCACCGGAATCCCACCGAGTTCGTGGTAGTGCAGGTTCATGGCAAAGGATCGGGACCTGTCGGACGCTGTGGGCGTCGGCCACGCCGGAATCGGTGTGCGGCCGGAGGAATGGGCAAGTGTATGTCGATACCTGTCGGGCGATGTGCACCTGCGCACATTCCCGGCCGCGGTTGCTTGCCGTCACGCGCGTGGCATCGGCGGCAATGAAGCGGATCCACCCATGCGCACCACGCGGATCCGGACCAGGTTTCCGCTACGGGTATCGTCGACCGTGAGTCGCTGCGTCGAGTCGGGGAACGGCCATTGCCAGTTGCTATCCAGGCGCAGGCTGTCGCCGCGCTACCATCGGCGCAGGAAATCCCACTCGGCTTGCGGCCCATGCACGGTCGGACTGCCCTGGAAAGCGCACGCGTGACCTTTCATGGCACTTCCCGGCATGGTCCCGGGGCGCCGGTTATCCCCGGTCAGGGCCCCAGGGCAATGGGGTATTGGTCATCCCCCCGGGGCCAGCGTTCAGGCGGCCTGGCAAATAGGGGATAATTGACCTATGAGCATCCACCTGAAAACCCCTGCCGAAATCGAGCAGATGCGCGAGGCCGGCCGGCTGGCCGCCGAGGTCCTGCAGGTGGTCGCCCCGCATGTGAAGCCGGGCGTGACCACCGAGGAACTGGACCGCATCTGCCACGAACACATCGTCAACGTGCAGCAGGCGACTCCGGCCAACGTCGGCTACCGCGGCTATCCCAAGGCCACCTGCATCTCGGTCAACAACGTCATCTGCCACGGCATCCCGAGCGAAGCGAAGGTGCTCAAGGACGGCGACATCGTGAATATCGACGTCACCGTCATCAAGGACGGCTGGCATGGCGATACCAGCCGCATGTACTACGCCGGCACGCCGTCGGTGATGGCACGGCGGCTGGTCGAGGCCACGTTCGAGGCGATGTGGCGCGGCATCCGCGCGGTGAAGCCGGGCGCGACCCTGGGCGACGTCGGCCACGCGATCCAGCAGTACGCCGAGGGCGAGCGCTTCTCGGTGGTGCGCGAGTACTGCGGCCACGGCATCGGCAAGGTCTATCACGACGAACCGCAGGTGCTGCATTACGGCCGTCCCGGCGACGGCCTGGTGTTGCAGCCGGGCATGACCTTCACCATCGAGCCGATGATCAACGAGGGCACGCGCCACACCCGGGTGCTGCCCGACGGCTGGACCGTGGTTACCAAGGATCGCAAGCTGTCGGCGCAGTGGGAGCACATGATCGCGGTGACCGAGACCGGCGTGGACGTCCTCACGCTGGCGCCGGGCGACGACGCCGGCCACTGACGTGGCCAGCGCCGCACCTCCCGACGCGGCGGCTCCTGCAGGCGCGGACGACGAGGCGACCTGGCTGCAACTTGCGCGCGACACGCTCGCGCAGGCCGATGCCGCGCTGGCGGCGCGCTTCGACCGCGGCGAGACCGTCGACCGCCTGGTCGCGGCGCGGGCCCGCACCATCGATGGCTTGATCCGCGACGCCTGGTCGCGCTGCATCCCGGCCGACGCGCAGCTGGCGCTGTTCGCCGTCGGCGGCTACGGCCGCGGCGAACTCTTCCCGCATTCGGACATCGACCTGCTGGTGCTGGCAACCGAACCCGAGCAGCACGCCCGCCACGAGGCGCTGGCCTGCTTCTTCGCGTTGCTGTGGGACATCGGCCTGCAGGCCAGCCATGCGGTGCGCTCGGCGGAGCAGTGCACCCAGGCGGCGGCCGATCCCACCGTGCTGACCGCATTGCTCGAAGCCCGGCCGCTGGTGGCGGACATCGCCGACCGTGGTGCGCTGGAGGCGTCGATCGCCCCGGACAAGGTCTGGCCCGCGCGCGACTACTTCCTCGCCAAGGCCGAGGAGCAGCGCCAGCGGCACGCACGCTTCGGCGATACCTCTGACAACCTGGAGCCCAACCTCAAGGACGGCCCCGGCGGGCTGCGCGACCTGCATACGCTGGGCTGGATGGCGCTGCGCAGCTTCGGCGTGCGCGAACTCGATGCGCTGGTGGGGCTCGGCCACGTCGGTGCGGACGAGGCCGCCGCGCTGGAACGCGAGCAGCAGGCGCTCGGCCGCCTGCGCTTCGGCCTGCACCTGGTCGCCGGCCGCCACGAGGAGCGGTTGCGCTTCGACTACCAGAAAGCACTCGCCGCGCACCTGGGCTACGCCGACGATGCCCGCAACCTGGGCGTCGAGCAGATGATGCAGGGCTTCTATCGGTCCGCGGCGATCGTGCGCCGGATCAACGACCGCCTGCTGCAGCGTTTCGAGGAGCACTTCGATGGGACTGCCACGCCCGAGCCGATCGATGCGCGCTTCGAACTGCGCCGCGGTTACCTGGCCGCGCGCGACGAGGAATGGCCGCACGGCGATGCCGCGCAGGTGTTCGAACTGTTCGCCACCTGGGCCTCGCGGCGCGATGCACGCGGCCTGCACTCGCAGACCGCGCGCGCGCTGGCCGAGGCGCTGGACGTGGTGCCGGACTACACGGCGGCAGACCCGGCGCTGCGCGATCGCTTCATGGGCCTGCTGCGCGGCGAGCGGCCGGTACCGACGCTCGAGCGCATGGCGCGCCTGGGCGTGCTGGGGCGCTGGATTCCCGCGTTCGCGCAGGTGTCGGGGCGCATGCAATTCGACCTGTTCCATGTCTACACCGTCGACCAGCACACGCTGGCGGTGCTGCGCAATCTCGCTTCGTTCGGCAGCGAAGCCGCCGACGACCGATTCTCGATGGCGCACGAGGTCTGGCCGACGCTGCGCAAGCCCGAACTGCTGCTGCTCGCCGGGCTGTTCCACGACATCGCCAAGGGCCGCGGCGGCGACCATTCCGAAGTCGGCGCCGAGGATGCGCAGGCCTTCTGCGCCGCGCACGCGCTGTCGGCCAGCGACACCGCGCTGGTCGTGTGGCTGGTGCGCAAGCACCTGCTGATGTCGATCACCGCGCAGAAGCAGGACATTTCCGATCCGGCCGTGATCCATCGCTTCGCGACGCAAGTCGCCGACCGCGAGCGACTGGACTACCTCTACCTGCTGACCTGCGCCGACATCGCCGGCACCTCGCCGAAGCTGTGGAACGCGTGGAAGGACCGGCTGCTCGCCGACCTGCGCACGTCGACGCGGCTGGCGCTGCGGCAGGGCCTGGAGCATCCGGTGGCGGCGATCGAGCACATTGCCGAGACGCGCGCCGCGGTGCGCGGCCTGCTGTCGGCGCGCGGCATCGACGACGACGAGGCCAGCACGTTGTTCCTGCGCTTCCCCGAGTACAGCTTCCTGCGCGCGCGGCCCGACCAGATCGCCTGGCAGGCGCTGGCGCTGCGCGACCGCGAACCGGGGCAGGTGGTGGTGGCGGTGCGCTCGCTGGATGCCGGCGACCACGCGCTCGAGGTCTTCGTGCATTCGCCCGACCGCGACGGCCTGTTCGCTGCGATTGTGATCAGCCTCGACCGCCTCGGCCTGGAAATCCAGCAGGCGCGCGCGCTCGACGGCCCTGGCGGGACGATCTTCGACAGTTTCCAGGTGCTGCCCGGCGACACGCGCCAGCCGCCGTCGGTGGCCGACATCGAGCGCCGCCTGGCCGGCGCGCTGTCCGGCCCGCTCGAACGCATCCACCCCGCGCGACGCACCCAGCCACGCCACCTGCGGCATTTCCGCATCGTCCCGCGCATCCAGTTCGACGATGGCGCCGACGGCGGGCAGACCGTGCTCAGCCTCGTGTGCACCGACCGTCCGGGCCTGCTGGCCGACATCGCGCACGTCCTGCGTGCGCGCCGGCTGCGCGTGCAGGACGCGCGCATCGCCACCTTCGGCGAGCGCGCGGAGGACGTGTTCCGCATCACCGAATCCGACAACACCGCGTTGAACCCGGACAGCCGCGCCGCCTTGCGCGATGCGCTGCTGTCCCGCATCGATGGAGAAGCGAACCGATGAGCCCGCCCAAGACCGCCAAGAAGAAAGTCGCCAAGAAGGTTGCCAAGCAGGCCGCCAAGCAGACCGCGAAGAAGGAAGCGCCGAAGCCTTCGGCCAACGACGAACTCAGGTTCATGGTCGAAAGCGCATGGGAACGGCGCTCCACGCTGACGCCCGAGGAGATGGAAGGCTCGACGCGGCCGGTGGTGGAGCGCGTGATCGAGGGCCTGGAAAGCGGCGAGTTCCGCGTTGCCGAACCCGATGGCCATGGTGGCTGGACCGTCAACGAGTGGCTGAAGAAGGCCGTGCTGCTGTATTTCCGCGTCCAGGACATGGAGCTCGGGGAATCCTACCCGGCGCCGTTCTGGGACAAGATCCCGCTGCGTTTCGAGGATTTCGACGAGGCGAAGTTCCGCAAGCTCGGCGCGCGCGTGCTCCCGGGCGTGATCGCGCGCTGCGGCAGCTACATCGGCAAGGACGTGGTGCTGATGCCGTCGTTCGTCAACATCGGCGCGTACATCGGCGCCGGGACGATGGTCGACACCTGGGCCACGGTGGGCTCCTGCGCGCAGGTCGGCAAGCACTGCCACATCTCCGGCGGTGCGGGCATCGGCGGCGTGCTGGAACCGTTGCAGGCGGCGCCGACGATCATCGAGGACCATTGCTTCATCGGCGCGCGTTCGGAAGTGGTGGAAGGCGTGATCGTCGGCCACCACAGCGTGATCGGCATGGGCGTGTTCCTCGGCCAGTCGACCCGCATCTACAACCGCGCCACCGGCGAGATCAGCTATGGCGTGGTGCCGCCGGGGAGCGTGGTGGTGTCGGGCTCGTTGCCGGCAGCCGACGGCTCGCATTCGTTGTACTGCGCGGTGATCGTCAAGCAGGTCGATGCCAGGACGCGCGCCAAGACGTCGATCAACGAATTGCTGCGCGGGTTGGCAGATTGAGCGCAATGCCCGGGCAGGCGTGACTTCCGGCAGGGGTGGCGCGTGGCGGAACGTGCGACACAAGCCTGATCGCCACTGGGGAGTCGCGCAATGAGAATGCCGTTTGCCGCCGCGTTGCTGATGGCGGCCCTAGTCGTTGCCTCCGCGGCGCCTGCGCAGGACCTGTCGCGCTACAGCGACGAGGGGCTGCGTGCCGAACTGGACGCCATCGCCGAGACCGAGACCGCGGTGCTCGTGCCGATGCGCGACGGCAAGGGGCTGTCGACCAACATCTGGCGTCCCAAGGGCGCCACCGGAAAGCTGCCCACGGTGTTGTGGAAGACGCCATACAACGAACACAAGGTGCGTGGCGGCACCGCGCGCTACGCGATCGAGGCGGTGCGCCGCGGCTACGCTTTCATCGTCCAGAACGAGCGCGGCCGCTACTTCAGCCAGGGCAAATACGAGATCCTCGGCTATCCGCAGACCGACGGCTACGACGCGCTCAGCTGGATCGCGGAGCAGCCCTGGTCGAATGGCAAGGTCGGCACGCTGGGCTGTTCGTCATCCGCCGAATGGCAGCTCGCGCTGGCGGGCATGAACCATCCGGTGCATGCGGCGATGGTGCCGATGGCCGCGGGCGCCGGCATCGGCAAGGTCGGCCCGTTCTGGGAGCAGGGAAACTTCTATACCGGCGGCGTGCCGCGGACCCTGTTCGCGGTGTGGATGTATGGCGTGGACAATCCGCTGCGCGCCGAGCTGCCGCAGGATCTCAAGGGCAAGATGCGCGCGCGCGTTGCGCAGTACAACGACCTGGATGCGACGAAGCCGGACGTCGACTGGAAGAGGCACATCCGGCACCTGCCGTATGCCAGCCTGCTGTCGTCGCTGGACGAGCCGCCGGGGACCTTCGAGATGCAGATCGCGCGCGGTCCCGGCGACCCGGGCTGGAAGAGCGGCGGCCTGTACGACGATTCGATGGGGTGGGGCGTGCCCGCACTCTGGTTCAACAGCTGGTACGACGTCTCGATCGGCCCGAACATGGCCCTGTACAACCATGCGCGCACGGTGGGAACCGACCGCGAGGCCAGTGCCAACCAGTACGTGGTGGTGGGGCCGAACCCGCACTGCCAGTTCGCGAAACTCAGCGAGCACTACAAGGTCGGCGACCGCGACATGGGCGATGCGCGCTTTCCGGTGGATGACCAGGTCTGGGCGTTCTTCGACCGCTGGCTGAAGGACAAGCCGGCCGCGTTCCCGGCGGACACGCCGCACGTGCGCTACTTCACCATGGGCGCGAACCGCTGGCAGTCGGACAGCCAGTGGCCGCCGAAGGCCGCGCAGCCGGTGCGGATGTACCTGCGCTCGGGTGGCCATGCCAATTCGCTGTACGGCGACGGCTTGCTGTCGTTCGACGCGCCGGCCGGCGACGAGCCGCGGGACAGCTACCGGTACGACCCCGACAACCCGGTGCAGACCATCGGTGGCGGCGACTGCTGCAACGGCGGCCTGGTGACCGCCGGCGCGTTCGACCAGCGACAGATCGAATCACGCAACGACGTGCTGGTGTACACCAGCGAGCCGCTCGACGAGGCGATGGAAGTCAGCGGCTTCGTCGATGCGGTGCTGAAGGTCTCCTCCAGCGCACGCGACACGGATTTCGCGCTCAAGCTCGTCGACGTGGCGCAGGACGGCACCGCCTGGATCGTCGGCGACACCATGCTGCGCGCACGCTACCGCGACAGCTACACGCGGCCGGAGCTGATGCAGCCGGGGCAGGTGTACACGCTTCGACCGACGCCGATCACCACCTCGATCCAGTTCGGGAAGGGACACCGCATCCGGGTCGAGGTCACCAGCTCGAATTTCCCGAAGTTCGCCCGCAACCTGAATACCGGTGGCGACAACGAAAAGGAAAGCGAGCCGGTGGTGGCGGACAACGCGGTGCACCACGCCGCAGACGCGGCCAGCTACATCGAACTGCCGGTGGTCAGGCGCTAGCGGCGCGCGCGTGGCGGCCATCCGGTCGCCGTGCGCGGCGGTTTTCGGCATCATGCCCGCATCGCAAGGAATGGAACGGGGCATGACCACCACGCTGTACGGCCTGAAGAACTGCGACACCTGCCGCAAGGCGCGCAAGTGGCTCGACCGCTTCGAAGTCGCGCACGACTTCGTCGACTACCGCGACGACAAGCCCGCGCCGGAGACGCTGGTGGAATGGGCACGGCAGGCCGGTGGCTTCGAGACGTTGATCAACAAGTCCTCGACCACGTGGCGGCAGTTGCCGGACAACCGCAAGGGAGCGGCGTCGGAAGCGGAGTGGAAGCTGCTGCTGCGCGAATATCCGCAGCTGATCCGCCGCCCGGTGGTGGTCACCGACGACGGCGTGGTGACCCAGGGGTTCAGCGACAACGGCTTCAAGAAGCGCTTCGGCGTTTCGTAGGGCAGGCCGGGGCCCGCCCCGCGGCTACGATAGGCACATGAGCGAAGTCCTGCACCTTGCGCGAGAGCTGATCGCGCGCCCTTCCGTCACCCCCGACGATGCCGGCTGCCAGCCACTGATTGCGCAGCGCCTGCGTCGTGCAGGCTTCGCCTGCGAACACCTGCGCTTTGGCGAGGTCGACAACCTCTGGGCGACGCATGGCGAGGGCGGTCCGGTGCTGGTGCTGCTGGGCCACACCGACGTGGTGCCGCCGGGTCCACTGGAAGCCTGGGCCAGCGACCCGTTCGTGCCGGAAGTGCGCGACGGCTCGTTGTACGGCCGCGGTGCCGCGGACATGAAGGGCAGCGTCGCGGCGTTCGTCGTCGCGCTCGAACGGTTCGTTGCCGCGCATCCGGATCATGCCGGCACGATCGCGCTGCTGCTGACCTCGGACGAGGAGGGCGACGCCATCGACGGCGTGCGGCATGTGGCGCGGGTGTTCGGCGAGCGCGGGCAGCGCATCGACTGGTGCATCACCGGCGAGCCGTCCTCGACGGCGGTGCTCGGCGACCTGCTGCGCGTCGGCCGCCGCGGTTCGCTGTCGGCGACGCTCACCGTGCGCGGCGTGCAGGGCCACGTCGCCTACCCGGACAAGGCCCGCAATCCCGTCCACGAGGCGTTGCCGGCGCTTGCCGAGCTCACCGCGCGGCGCTGGGACGATGGCTACGAAAGCTTTCCGCCGACCAGCCTGCAGGTCAGCAACATGGATGCGGGGACCGGCGCCAGCAACGTCATCCCCGGCGAGCTGCGGGTGCTGTTCAACCTGCGCTACAACCCGCACTGGACGACGGCGCGGCTGGAGGCGGAGATCGAAGCGTTGCTCGCGCGGCATGGCCTCGATTTCGAACTGTCCTGGCATCGCAGTGGCGAGCCGTTCTTCACACCCGAAGGCCCGCTGCGCGCCGCCGCGCGCGAGGTGCTGGCGGCCTTCGCCGGCGCAGCGCCCGAGGAGAGCACCGGCGGCGGCACCTCGGATGCGCGCTTCATCGCGCCGTTGGGTGCGCAATGCATCGAGGTGGGGCCGGTGAACGCCAGCATCCACAAGGTCGACGAGCATGTGCGCGTGGCCGATCTGGAAGCGTTGCCGGACCTCTACCTGGCGCTGATCGAGCGCCTGCTCCCGTAGGTCGGGGGCTGCGCCCTCGATAGCTTTTCCCAGGCAGCGCTCGGCCCAAAGATGATTCGGCCCGCTGGCCGTCGGGGCCGTCGCCCGACCTGCGCCCGAATGCCTGCGGCTGCGGTACTGCGCCGGACACGACAACGGCCACCCGGGATTGCGGTGGCCGTCGTTTGAGGGAGAACGCGGGTGGTCAGGGCTTGCCGTGACCCTTGCCTTCGCCCTTGCCGCTGTTGCCCTTCTTGCTGTTGCCCTTGCCGTTGCTGCCCTTGCCGCTGTTGCCCTTGGCCTTGCCGGCGTTGCCATGGCTCCCGGCGCTCGCCTTGCCGTGCCCCTTGCTCTGGCCACCCTGGTTGCCGCGGGATCCGTGGCCGCGGCCGCCGTTGGAGCGCGACCAGTCGACATGCACCGGGCGGTCAATGACGATGGTCTGGCCCCAGCGGCCATAGGTGTCCACCTGCCCGCGCTTGAGGGCGTGGAATGCCGCCGACCCCGGCTTGATGCCCAGCCGCTTGGCCACCACGCCCCAGCCCTGGCCGGGATGGCGGTCGTATTCGTGGACGACATCGATGCAGGGGATGCCAAGCGCGTGGGCGATGGCGCAGGCGTAGTACACGTCGGCCGGTGCCCAGCCGCGATCGTCGAGCAGGTCGACCAGCAACGGACGCGGCGCGCCGTAATACCCGCTCATCTCGTCAAGGAAGGGGTCGCGGTAATGCCGGCCGTAGTCGTTGATCTCGCCCAGGCGGGTGTCGACCCAGACGTCGCCGGTGCGAACGTTGTAGCCGACCGTCTGTGCCGGGACGGCGGTGGCCGCAAGCCCCAGGCCAAGGCCAAGCGCAAGCGCCAGTGCGTGCAGTCCGTGATTCCTGATCATGTCGTTCGCTCCCTGGTTGGGTGGTCGATAGTGTGCGTGCAGGGGATGAATTGGTGGTGATTGCAGGCCGTTGCCCGCGCGCGTGTTCAGGTTCGGATAATAGAGCCGCCTGCTGCTTGACTGCGCGCCGATGCCTCGGCTAGCTTCGCCGCATGTCCCGTCGTCCCGCCACCGGCAACGCCTTCAACCGCAACAATCGCGGTTCGAATAATCGTGCGCGCAATCCGCGGGCGGGCGACCAGGCAGGCCACTAGCAACACATCCAGCCAGTCATCCCCAAACCCGCGCCCGGCGCGGGTTTTTCGTTTCCGCGCAGGGTGCTCCCACCGCCGGCCATCGCCGGCACAAGGAGTTCTCCATGTGTTCGATCCTCGGTGTGTTCGACCTGCGGCCAGGCGCCGACCTGGTCCCGATGCGGCCGCTCGCGCTGTCGCTGTCGGCGCGCCAGCGCCATCGCGGTCCCGACTGGAGCGGCGTGCACGCCAGCCGCCGTGCGCTGCTGGTGCACGAGCGCCTGGCCATCGTCGATCCGGCCGGCGGTTCGCAGCCGATCCGGTCCGCCGACGGCATGCTGGTGCTCGCGGTCAACGGCGAGATCTACAACCACCGCGACCTGGAGCAGTCGCTGCGCGGTGGCTACGCTTTCCAGAGCGGTTCGGACTGCGAGGTGGTCAATGCCCTGTACGCGCAGGACGCCGACCCCGGCGCGTGGCTCGATCGCCTCAACGGCATCTTCGCGTTCGCGCTGTGGGACGAGGCGCGCGGGCGCGCGGTGATTGCGCGCGATCCGATCGGGGTGTGCCCGCTCTACTGGGGACACGACGGTGATGGCCGCCTGTGGGTGGCTTCGGAAATGAAGGCGCTGGTGCGATTGTGCGATGACGTTGCGCAGTTCCCGCCCGGCCACTGGTACGACAGCGAAACCGGGCAACTGCATCAGTATTACCGGAGGCCATGGCGCGAGCATGACGCGACCGTCGGCGTGGAGGTGTCGCCACGGGAGCTGCGCGAGGCGCTCGAACGCGCCGTGCACCGGCAGCTGATGAGCGACGTGCCCTACGGCGTGCTGCTGTCGGGCGGGCTCGACTCGTCGCTGATTGCCGCCTGCGCCGCCCGCTTCGCGCGCCGCCGCGTCGAGGACGATGACGGATCGGAAGCCTGGTGGCCGCGGTTGCATTCGTTCGCGATTGGCCTGGACGGCTCGCCCGACCTCGTCGCCGCGCAGGTGGCGGCCGATGCGCTCGGCACCGTGCACCACGGATTCACCTACACCCTGGAAGAAGGCATCGACGCGCTGCCGGACGTGATCCGCCACATCGAAAGCTTCGATGTCACCACGGTGCGCGCGTCGACGCCGATGTTCCTGCTGGCGCGGCGGATCAAGGCGATGGGGGTGAAGATGGTGCTGTCGGGCGAGGGCAGCGACGAGATCTTCGGTGGCTACCTGTACTTCCACAAGGCGCCCGATGCGCGCGCGTTCCACGAGGAAACGGTGCGCAAGCTCGATGCCCTGCACGACTACGACTGCCTGCGCGCCAACAAGTCGATGATGGCCTGGGGCGTGGAAGCGCGGGTGCCGTTCCTGGACGTCGAGTTCCTCGACGTGGCGATGCGCATGGATGCACGCCACAAGATGGTGTCGACGCGCGCCGACGGCACGCGCCGGATCGAGAAGGCGGTGCTGCGCGAGGCGTTCGCCGGCGACCTGCCGGACGAGATCCTGTGGCGGCAGAAGGAGCAGTTCAGCGATGGTGTCGGTTACGGCTGGATCGACGGCCTCAAGGCGCACGCGGAGCGGTGCGTCGGGGATGCCGAACTGGGTGCGGCCGCGGAACGGTTTCCGGTCAATCCGCCGCAAACCAAGGAAGCTTACTGGTATCGCCGCCTGTTTGAGGATGCCTTTCCCGGCGAGGCCTGCGCGCGGACGGTGCCGGGCGGCAAGTCGATCGCGTGCTCGTCGCCGGCCGCGATCGAGTGGGATGCGGCGTTTGCCGCGGCCGCCGATCCGTCCGGCCGCGCAGTGGCAGGTGTCCATCACGCCGCAACGCCCTGAGCTTGCACTGCAGGAGCGCTCCTGCAAGAGCAAACAGGAGGGGTGGTGTCAGTGCGGCCGCAGGGTGAGGCGGTGTTCGGTTTCCCCGGGCAGGAACGGCGTCGGCCGTCCGTGCATCCAGTCCTCGTGTCCGGCGCCCCAGAACGGCGACAGCGGGTGGCCGCTCTGGCCGCCGGGCATGTGGATGATGCCGTCGGCTTCGTGGCCGGGTGACACCACCATGCGTTCGGACGCACCGAACGCGGGCGCGGCCACGCGCGGCATGTTGCTGTCGCCGTCGAGCGGGTCGGGCGGCATGCACAGCAGGCGCTCGCCCACCAGCGGGATGGCGGACGCCAGCGGGTGGCAGATGTGCGCGGTGTTGCGTTCGCCCCAGGTGCGTGCGGCGAGCGGCCCGGCGGCGGACAGCTCGTCGCGGACTTCGCGCGCTGCGTCTTCGAGCAGCGCGTCCCAGGTCGCGAACCGGCGCGGCAGCAGGTGCGCGGGCCGTTGCTGCAGCAGCGGCCACGCCACGCCCTCGATCTGCGCCAGCTTCGGCATCTCGAATCCGTCGCCCAGCACCGCGAGCGCGGGTGCGGCCAGGCCGGTCTCGATGCGCGCAATCACCGCAAGCCGCCAGGCGCGGACGATGCGGTAGCTGGCCGAGTCGGCGCTGGCGCGGCCGGACCATTGCTTCGACGCGCCGGCGAGCGCAGCCAGTGCCGGTGACTTCGCGCGGCCGGCCTCGTCGCGCAGCAGTTGCCACCAGCGCTGCAGGAACAGTGCGCGGTCGTCGAGCTGGACGGCCAGCAGGTCGCGCTCGCTGAAGCGCTGCCTGGCGAACAGGTCGTCGCGGATCTGCGCCGCGCGGGCGCCGAGGTCGTAGCCGCCGTCACCCACGCGCGGCAGTTCGCTGTCGCCGACGACGCGGGCATTGGCTGTCCACAGCCGCTGGTCCGGGGGATTGGCGAGCAGCGGTGCAGCCGCGGTGGAAATGCGCCACGGGCGGCATTCGCCGGTGGCCTGCATCGCGCCGGATTCCGCCGGCGCGCCGATGGTGTCGCCTTCGACCAGCCGCTGCGTCGAGCAGGCATCGGTCCGCTGCGGCAGCGGGCCCAGCAACCGCCAGGCGATGTGTCCGCTGCTGTCGGCGATGAGCATGTTCTGGGTCGGGATTGCCGTGTCGTCGGCGGCGCGCAGCGCGGCAGCCAGATCGCCGGCGCGCGCCACGTCGACGAGGCCGATGTTGAGCGCGCCGGGCAGGTGTGCGGTCCAGCGCAGGGCGAGGGCGCTTCCGTCCGGCTCGTGTTCGAGGATCGGACCCCAGGCGGTGTCCTCGACGACGAGCGTTGTGGCGCTGGTGCCTGCGATCTCGATCGCCTCGCGATGCGCGGTGACCGGCACGCACGGCACGGCACCCTCCTGCCTGCGTGCGCACGGAACGATGCGCTTCCAGTCGGTGTTGTCGACATAGCTGTTGGTGAAAGCCCAGGCCACGTGCCCGTTGCTGCCCACGACCACGGCCGGCAGGCCGGGCAGGGTGAAGCCCTGCACGTCGACCTTGCCGCCCGGGGCGCGCAGGTCCGGATAGCGCAATCGCGCGCGGAACCAGATACCCGGCGCGCGCAGGCCCAGGTGCATGTCGTCGGCGACGATCGCGCGCCCGTCGCGGGTCAGCGCGCCGGAAACGGCGAAATTGTTGCTGCCCGGAAAGAAGTCGGCCGCCGCGGGCGGGCCACCGACGCCTCTCTTCCACCTGGCGGGAGGGAGGGGGGCCCTTCGCAAAGCGGATGGCGGAGTGAGGGCAGCTGTCCGCGCACCTCCCGCTTCTTCCCGATCCGGCATGGGCAATTTGCGCAGATCCACTTGTCCGGGACCAGGCAACGTGGCATCCCCCAGCGCGCCGCCCTCCAGCGGCGCATCCCAACGGGTGCCCTCGTGGGCCAGCAGCGCGTACAGCGCGGGTGGCAGGTGCTGGCGCAGCTTCCACAGCCCGAGTTCGCGGCTGCCATCCGCATCCTGCAGGTCGAAGTACATCGCGTACCCGGCAAGCGCGGAGTCCTCCATGCGCCACGGTTGTGGCGACTGCTGCAGCAGCAGGTACGGCCAGGGGCGTGCCTGGAGCGCGGCCAGGCCCGCATTGACGCCCTCGGTGTAGGCGCGCAGCGAGGCCAGGCGATCACCGGCGACGGCGCCGAGGTACTCGACCGCGCGTGCGCGCATGCGATGGACGCGATGGCGCTTGTCGACATCGAGCGCGATCGGCCCGAACAGCGCAGCCAGCTCGCCCGCCGCGGTGCGCCGCATCAGGTCCATCTCGAAGTAACGCTCCTGTGCGTGCACGTAGCCCAGTGCGCGCATCGCATCGGCCTCGCTCGCCGCGTCGATGGTGACCACGCCAAGGCGGTCGCGCTGGAGGGTCACCGGCGCCGACAGGCCGGGCAGGGCGTGCTCGCCGTCGAGCTTCGGCAGGCTGCCGCGCAGCAGCAGCCAGGGGGCGAGCAAAGTGAGCGCCAGCAGCGCGACGACCAGCAAAGCGATGCGTTTGACCCAGCGTGCCATGCAACCTCCCCTGTCAATTCCCTGTAGGAGCGGCTTCAGCCGCGAGCACTTGAAGGCAGGCCAGAGGGTCGCCGAGCACCGAAGGCCGCTTCGAATCACCAACCACCATTCCCGACAGCGAATGGTGGGTCGTTCCGTCCCGCAAAAAGCTCGCGGCTGAAGTCGTTCCTACGAAGCCTGCCTTTCCAGCCGCCACACCGCAGTATGCAATGCCGTCACGCCCTCGGCGACGAACCCGGGTTCCGCGGCGAGGATGTCGCGGCGCTCGATGCATTCCACTTGCCAGTCGCGGTCGTACAGCCGGTGCACCTCGTCCGCATCGACCGGGAACGGCGGGCCGGCCTTCTCGTGCGGCGGGTATTCCAGCGTGATCAGCAACTCGCGGCAGCCGGCCGGCAGTCGCGCATGCAGTTCGCGCACATAGGTATCGCGCATCGGCTGCGGCAGGGCGATCAGGGCGGCGCGGTCATAGACGGCCATGCAATCAGCCAGCGTCGTCGTATCCAGCGCGAACGCATCGCCGCAGATGATCTCGATCGCGCCGGCGACGAAGTGCGTGCCCAGCGGCGATTCGTGGATCGTTGGCACCAGGCCGTTCTCGGCCATGAACTGTTCGACCGCGATCCGCGATAGCTCCACGCCCAGCACGCGATGCCCGCGCGACGCCAGCCACGCCATGTCCAGCGTCTTGCCGCACAGTGGCACGAACACGCGGCTGCCGGGGGCGAGTCCGAGCGATGGCCAGTGCTGTTCGAGCAGCGGCATCACGCGATCGCGGTGGAAACCGATGCGCCCTTCCTCCCAGCGCTGCCGCCAGAACGCCGCGTCCATCAATCCATCCCGCGCACGCAGGCGCCTTGCGACGCCAGGCACCACATCGAACGCACGGGCGCTGGTCGTGCCGCGGTGCGTTGCGACGAAGGGCTATCGTTCGACATGCAGCCCTTCCACTTTCTGCCAGCCCCGCGGCAGCAGTCCGCCGCGGCTGGCGCGGGCGCCCATGTACGGGTCCAGGTCCTTGAACGACAGCGACATCGTGCGCGCGCCGGATCTCACCGACAGCGTGCCGCCCGGCGACACCACGGCGATGGCCACCACGTGCTCGGTGCCGCGCTTGGCCTTGGGGATCTCGATGATCTTGTTGCCCTTGCCCTTGTCGAGTTCCGGCAGCTCGGCGACGGGGAATGCCAGCAGGTGGCCGGCGCTGGTCACCGCGACGATGCGGTCGCTGTCGGCATTGCCCACCTGCGCCGGCTGCACCACGTGCGAGCCGGCGCTGAGCGACAGCATCGCCTTGCCCGCCTTCTGCCGCCCGGTGAGGTTCTCGAAGCGGGTCACGAACCCGTAGCCGTGCGACGAGGCGAGCACGAAGCGGGTGTCGTTGTCGCCGGTCGCCAGCGCCTCGAACGACGCGCCCGCGGCCGGCGAGAAACGCCCCGTCAGCGGCTCGCCGTTGCCGCGCGCCGACGGCAGCGTGTGGGCCAGGGTCGAGTAGCTGCGGCCGTTCGAATCGAGGAAGGCGACCTGCTGCGTGCTGCGCCCGCGCACGGCGCCAAGCAGGCCGTCGCCGTCGCGATACGACAGCGCGGCGGCGTCGACGTCGTGTCCCTTGGCCGCGCGCACCCAGCCCTTCTCGCTGAGCACGATGGTCATCGGCTCGCTGGCGACCAGCTCGGTCTCGGCCAGCGCCTGCGCGGCTTCGCGCGCGACCAGCGGCGAGCGGCGGTCGTCGCCGAACTTTTTCGCGTCGGCCAGCAGTTCATCCTTGATCAGCTTCTTCAGCTTCGCCTTCGAGCCGAGGGTTGAGATGAGGCGGTCGCGTTCGGCATCCAGTTCGTCCTGCTCGCCGCGGATCTTCATCTCCTCGAGCCGCGCCAGCTGTTTCAGCTTGGTTTCGAGGATGTACTCGGCCTGGTCGTCGGAGAGGTCGAAGCGCGCGATCAGCGCCGGCTTGGGCTCATCCTCGCTGCGGATGATGCGGATCACTTCATCCAAGTTGAGGAACGCGACCAGCAGGCCTTCGAGCAGGTGCAGGCGGCGTTCGACCTTTTCCAGCCGGTGGTTGAGGCGCCGGGTGACGGTGTCGGCGCGGAACGTCAGCCATTCGGCGAGGATCGCCTTCAGGTTCTTGACCTGCGGGCGACCGTCCAGGCCGATGATGTTGAGGTTGACCCGGTAGCTTTTCTCCAGATCGGTGGTGGCGAACAGGTGGCCCATCAGCTGTTCCGCGTCGACCCGGTTGCTGCGCGGGATCAGCACCACGCGCACGGCGTTGGCGTGGTCGGATTCGTCGCGGATGTCTTCCAGCCACGGCAGCTTCTTGGCTCGCATCTGCGCGGCGATCTGCTCGATCACCTTCGACGGCGACACCTGGTAGGGCAGCGCGGTGATGACGATGTTCGCCGCTTCCTTGGCGAACGTGGCGCGCGCGCGGATGCTGCCGAGGCCGGTTTCGTACATCGCCAGCAGGTCGGCGGCGGGGGTGATGACCTCGGCGGTGGTGGGGTAGTCGGGGCCGCGCACGTGCTCGCACAGGTCGCGCACGGTGGCGTCGGGGTCGTCGAGCAGGCGCACGCAGGCGCTGACGATCTCGCCCAGGTTGTGCGGCGGCACGTCGGTGGCCATGCCCACGGCGATGCCGGTGGTGCCGTTGAGCAGCAGGTGCGGCAGCCGCGCCGGCATCCAGGTGGGCTCTTCCAGGGTGCCGTCGAAGTTCGGCGCCCAGTCGACCGTGCCCTGGCCGAGCTCGCCCAGCAGCACCTCGGCGATCGGGGTGAGCTTGGATTCGGTGTAGCGCATCGCCGCGAACGACTTGGGGTCGTCCTGCGAGCCGAAGTTGCCCTGGCCATCAATCAGCGGGTAGCGGTACGAGAACGGCTGCGCCATCAGCACCATCGCTTCGTAGCAGGCCGAATCGCCGTGCGGGTGGTACTTGCCGATCACGTCGCCGACGGTGCGCGCCGACTTCTTCGGCTTCGCCCCGGCCGCCAGCCCCAGCTCGCTCATCGCGTAGATGATCCGCCGCTGCACCGGCTTGAGCCCGTCGCCGATGAAGGGCAGGGCGCGATCGAGCACCACGTACATCGAGTAGTCGAGGTAGGCGCGCTCGGCGTACTCGCGCAGCGGGATCTGCTCGAAACCGTGGAAGGTGGGGCGGACGAGATCGGTCATTGCGGGGCGGAAGCCTGGATCGGGAGCGATCCGGCAATTCTACCGGCCGCGCCCGCATCCCGATGCCCATGCTCCCGCACAAACAAAACCCCCGCAGGGCGGGGGCTTCGGACAACTCTGGAACGCAGCGTCAGCGATGCAGTTCGCCGGCCGCCTCGGGCTGGTACTGGATCGACAGCACGCGCAGGTTGATGTGGCGGTTGCCGGGCATCGGCCAGTCGATGCTCTGGCCGACGCGCAGGCCGAGCAGGGCGCTGCCGACCGGGGCGAGGATCGAGACGCGGCCGGGTTCGCCGGTGGCGTCGCGCGGATAGACCAGGGTCAGTTCGCGCTCTTCGCCGCTGTTCTCGTCGAGGAAGCGGGCGGTGGAATTCATGCTGATCACGTCGCCCGGCATCTGCGTCGGTTCGACCACGTCGGCCCGGGTGATTTCCGCTTCGAGCGCCGAGGTGTCGATGCCGCGCTCGTTGGCGCTTTCGATCAGGGCCTCGATGCGGTCGTAGTCCAGGCGCGACATGACGATCGACGGACGCGTGGATGGGGGTGTTGCCATGGCGGGACTCCAAAGCGGAAGGGGACGGCGCGCTGAACGCGTCGTCCGCGGGTCAGGTGTGATGGTTTCGACGTTAGCCCCGAAGCCCGCGGGCATCAAGCAGGCGCGTCGAACCACGCCCCGCGAAACCGGTCGGCCTGCGGGGCACGGACGCGAAAAACCCCCGCAAGCGGGGGTTTTCTACAACCTGGTGCCCGGGAGAGGACTCGAACCTCCACGGAGTTGCCCCCGCTAGCACCTGAAGCTAGTGCGTCTACCAATTCCGCCACCCGGGCGGGTGCAGGCCGCGTATGTTGCGGTGCAAGGCGGAGCTTGTCAACGCCTTCGCACACGGGGCCGTGCGGAGTGGCCGTGTAACATCCACGCGATGACGAAACCCCCCAGCAAGCGCGGCGATGCCCGCGGCAAGACCGGTGCCGGAAACGGCAAGCCGGAGACGAAGCGCGGCGGCCAGAAGGCTGCTGGAAAGGCCGCGGGAGGCAAGAAATTGCCGGGCTGGATGCCGGACGTGGGGTCGACGGGTACCGGCGCGAAGCCCGCGAGGCGGGGCGGGCCAACGCCCCCCGCGAAGCATGCCGGCGGAACGCAGCAGGCCGGTGGCCGCGGTGGCCTCCACGACCCGCACGCCGCGCGCGAAGCGGGGCGCTACGAGAATCCCATCGCCAGCCGCGAGGCGATCCTGCAACTGCTGGTCGACGCCGATGGCCCGCAGTCGGCCGAGTCCCTGGCAGAGCAGTTGCGGCTGACCGAACCGGACCGCTTCGACGCTCTGGGCAAGCGCCTGGCGGCGATGGTGCGCGACGGCCAGCTGCTGCAGAACCGTCGCGGCGGCTACGTGCCTGCCGAGCGGCTCGACCTGATCCCCGGCACGGTGATCGCCAACCCCGACGGCTTCGGCTTCCTGCGCCCGGACTCGGGCGTGGGCGACGACCTGTTCCTGCCGCCGTTCGAAATGCGCAAGGCGATGCACGGCGACCGCGTACTGGCGTCGGTCACCGGCATGGACCGGCGCGGCCGCCGCGAAGGCGCGATCGTCGAAGTGCTGGAGCGGCGCCTGAACCGCCTGATCGGCCGCTTCGAGATGGAATCCGGAATCAGCTTCGTGGTGCCTGACGACGCCCGCGTGCAGCGCAATATCCAGATTCCGTCCGATGCGCGGCTCGATGCGAAGACCGGCCAACTGGTGGTGTGCGAGATCGTGCAGCCGCCGACGTCGCACCGCCCGCCGATCGGCCGCGTGCTGGCGGTGCTGGGCGACAAGCTGACCGCGTCGCTGGCGGTGGAGGCCGCGATCCACGGCCACGAGATCCCGCACGAATTCCCGCCCGAGGTGCTGTCGCAGGCTGCCGCGGTGCCGGTGGACGTCGAGGCGGCGGACGCCGTGAAGCGCGTCGACCTGCGCGCGCTGCCGCTGGTGACCATCGACGGCGAGGACGCCAAGGATTTCGACGACGCGGTTTACTGCGAACCCAATCGCAATGGCTTCCGCCTGGTGGTGGCGATCGCCGACGTTTCGCATTACGTGCGCCCCGGCACGCCGCTGGACGACGAAGCCCAGAAGCGCGCCACGTCGGTGTACTTCCCCGGCTTCGTGGTGCCGATGCTGCCCGAGACGCTGTCCAACGGCATCTGTTCGCTGAAGCCGAAGGTGGACCGGCTGTGCTTCGTCTGCGACATGCAGGTCGACCGCAACGGACAGGTGGCGGAATCGAAGTTCTACGAGGCGGTGATGAATTCCCACCAGCGCCTGACCTACACCCAGGTCTGGAACGCGGTAGGCGACGGCGTGCCGGAGGAAGATCGTGCGCAGGCCCGCGCGTTCGTCGGCGCGCAGCTGCCGCAGGTCGAGCGCCTGCACCAGCTGTATCGCGTGCTCGACAAGGCGCGCCGCCAGCGCGGTGCGATCGACTTCGAGACCTCCGAGGTGCGCTTCGTGCTCGGGCCGCAGGGCGAGGTGACCCAGGCCGGCATGATCCAGCGCAACGACGCGCACAAGCTGATCGAGGAATGCATGATCGCCGCCAATGTCGAGGCGGCGAAGTACCTCCTCGGCACCGGTGTGCCGGCGCCGTACCGCGACCATGACAAGCCGCCGGAGGCCAAGTACGCCGACCTGCTGGAGTTCCTCAAGGAGTTCCAGCTGCGCATGCCGCCGTGGGCGAAGGTGCGGCCGATGGACTTCCGCAAGCTGCTGGAAACCATCCGCGACCGGCCCGACGCCGCGCTGCTCGAGTCGGTGGTGCTGCGCAGCCAGAGCCTGGCGGTGTACGCGCCGGAGAACATCGGCCACTTCGGCCTGGCGCTGGAAGCCTACGCGCACTTCACCTCGCCGATCCGCCGATACCCGGACCTGCTGGTGCACCGCGCGATCAAGCACGCGCTGGCCGGCGGCAACGCCGATCGCTACCTCTATCCGCACAGCACCATGGCGGCGCTGTCGCTGCAGTGCTCGGAACGCTCGCGTCGCGCCGACGAGGCCCAGCGCGAAGTCGACGACCGCTACCGCGCGGCGTGGATGGAGCAGCACGTGGGCAGCGAGTTCGACGGCGTGATCAGCGGCGTCACCAGCTTCGGCCTGTTCGTCGAACTCGACGATTCGAAGGTCAACGGCCTGGTGCACGTGACCCAGCTGCCGAACGACTATTACCACTTCGACCCGATCCGCAAGACGCTGAGCGGCGAACGCGCCGGCCGCCAGTTCCGCCTCGGCGACCGGGTGCGCATCGTGGTGCTCAAGGCCAGCCTGGAGGAGCGCAAGATCGACTTCCGGCTGGTCCGGGAGGACGACCGGAGCGAGGGCGGTGCACCGCCGCTGCCGCCGCGCGGGCAGCCGGCGAAGCGGCCCAAGAAAAAATATTGACCGTTGGCGGTCGCACGGAGGCAGGGAAGGAGCCGCCGAACCAACGGTTGCGGACGCTCGTACGAGGAACCGGCGAGATTCTGTTGTTCGGCTTCTCGCTTGCGATCGCGATTCCGCCAATTCCATCCGATGCCGGTCAGGTCTACTCCCCCGCGCCTGCGATGTGGGTTGGCGGTGCGGCATTCGGCGCGTTTCTTTTGCTCTCGCGCAAGTCGATCCCCTTGGGTATTGGGCTGATGTTGGTGTACCTGATCTTCGTATACACGGTTAATTTGCGGGTTTTTGCCTAGATAATGTGCAACTGGCGGGCCGCTGGGCCCGTAAACGGCGGATCGAGTAATGAGCAAGGAAAACCAGTGGATCGTCGGCCTCAACGCCGTGGCCGCGGCCGTCGAGCACGACGCCGGCAACGTGCGCGAGGTGCTGCTCGAGGCCGGCGCGAAGAACCCGCGCATCACCGAGATCGAAACCAGCGCGCGGCGCAAGGACATCGACGTGCGCAGGGTCGCGCAGAACGCGCTCGACGGCGTCGCCGGCGGCCTGCGCCACCAGGGCGCGGTGGCGCGTTACGCGGCGGCGAAGACCTGGGACGAGGATGCGTTGCCGGGATTGATCGAGGCGGCGCAGGGCAAGGCCCTGCTGCTGGTGCTCGACGGCGTGCAGGATCCGCACAACCTCGGCGCCTGCCTGCGCAGCGCGGCGGCCGCAGGGGCGACGGCGGTGGTGATCCCCCGGGACAAGGCGGTGCAGGTCAATGCCACCGTGCGCAAGACCTCTGCCGGTGCGGCGGACAGCGTGCCGGTGGTACGCGTGACCAATCTGTCGCGCACGTTGCGCGAGGTGCAGAGGCTGGGCGTGTGGATCTACGGCCTGGCCGGCGATGCCGGTGCGTCGCTGTATGCGCTCGACCTGCGCGGCAACGTCGCGCTGGTGCTGGGCGGCGAGGCTGACGGTCTACGCCGGCTGACGCGCGAGCACTGCGACCAGCTGGTCACCATCCCGATGCCCGGCGATGCCGCGCAGGGTGTGGAAAGCCTCAATGTGTCGGTGGCCGCCGGCGTGACCTTGTTCGAAGCGGTGCGCCAGCGACTGGGCTGATCGGTCCACGCCCCAGCCCGTGTAGGAGCGGCGGAAGCCGCGAGCTCTCGCCCTTGGCGCCTTCCCTGCCTTCGCAGGGGAGGAAGCCAAAAGCTCGCGGCTTCCGCCGCTCCTACGGGTTCGCGGGTCGTGCGGCGGGTGCGGCGCCGCCGGCCATCGATCGCGGCCACGCATTGGCGATCTTGCAGAACACCTGCGCGGTGCGCTCGGTGTCGTAGACGGCCGAGTGGGCGTCCTCGCTGCGCCATTCCAGCCCGGCGGCCTGCACCGCGCGGGCCAGCACGGTCTGGCCGTAGGCCACGCCGGCCAGCGTCACCGTGTCGAAGACGCTGAACGGATGGAACGGGTTGCGCTTGTGCGCCACGCGCGCGACCGCGGCGTTGAGGAAGTTGAGGTCGAAGTGGGCGTTGTGCCCGACCAGGATCGCGCGCTGGCATTCGTGCCGGCGCACGGCCTCGCGCACCGCGGCGAAGATGTGGTCGAGGGCCTCGCGTTCGGGCTTGGCGAAGCGGAACGGGTGGTCGAGGTCGATGCCGGTGACTTCCAGCGACTTCGGGTCGATCTCGGTGCCGGGTGCGGGCACGACGTGCGCGCTGGTGACTTCGCCCACCGCCAGCTCGCCGGCGTCGTCGAGCTCGATCGGGATCGCCGCGATCTCCAGCAGCGCGTGGCGGTTCCAGTCGAAGCCACCGGTCTCCACGTCGACCACCACGGGCAGGTAGCCGCGGAAGCGTTCTGACATCTTGCGGAAGGCGGGTGCGGCGGTGTCGGTTTGCGTCATCGCGCCAGCCTAGCAGACGACCCCTTCGCCACGTTGCCGAACAAGGCCGCAGGTCGGGGCTACGCCCCGGACGGCCCGCATGCGGCCAGCCGGGACACTCTAAGGAAGCCCCGCTTCCGGGATCGTCGTACGAGAAAATCCGTCGGTGGCGTAACCCGACCTACGAGCGGGTGCCGAGGATCGTGCCTTCGCGGTGCAGCTGCGCCAGCATCGCGGCGCCGTCGTGGAGGAAGGCGACGGCATCGTCTGCGCCGGCTTCGGCGGCGAGCGCAAGCAGTTGCTCGCGCCCGGACAACCCCGGCTCCTGGTCCAGCCGCTGCAGCAGCCGGAACGTCAGCGGGCTGAGGATGTGGAAGCTGACGCGGCCATCGACTTCGCGGCGCAACAGCAGCAGGGTCGGTTCGTCGGGCCTCTCCAACGGCCGATGGTCCGGGCCGATGCGGTGCACCGGCCACGCATACGCCAGCGGCCAGGCCAGCGGCGAGGGCAGCGGGCGCCCGGCCAGCAGGGCCTGCCCGGGATCCGACCCCGGGCCGCCGAGCGGGTCGTGCGGGATGTCGTCGCGCGTCGCCTCGCTGATCTGCAGCGCCAGTTCGACCCATTCGTAGTGGGCCAGCTCGCGCAGCCATGGCATCGCCGGATCCACTTCGCGCGTTTCGAGATAGCGCAGGAACTCGCGCGGCAGTTCGGTGAACAGCGGCGTGCGGCTGCCATGGTCGCGGTAGAAGGCGTGCACCAGGGCCTGCCAGGCGTCGTCGCCGTGGAGGCGTCGCAGCACCGGGAAGTTGCCGCCCAGCAGGCCGGATACGTTGTTGAAGAACAGCTCGCGATAGACATCCAGGCGCCGCTGTTCGATGCCCGGCGGCGGCGTGTGGGTAGCCGGTTCGCGGATCCATGTCGCGAGTGCGTCGAGTTGCGCCTGCAGCGCGCCGCCGGGCGACGTTCCTGGCGAACTTTCAGGCGACATGGCGCGCTCCGCTTCCGGCATCCGCCAGGTGTCGGCGCACAGTGCCGAGTTCGTCGACGAGCTCCGCGAACGGCGGAAAGTTGAAGTCGCGTTCCAGTAGCGTCGGCCGGCGGCCGTGGATGCGGTAGGCATCGGCCAGCAGCGCCCAGACCGGGTCGGACACGGCGGCGCCGTGGGTGTCGATCTTCAGGTCGGGCGCTTCGTCGCGATGGCCGGCGACATGAATGTAGCGGATGCGCGTGGAGGGCAGGGCGCGCAGGAATCCAGCGGCGTCGTAACCGTGGTTGGTGGCGTTGACGACGATGTTGTTGACGTCGAGCAGCAGCTCGCAGTCGGCTTCGGCGAGCACGGCGTTGACGAAGTCGATCTCGGCCATCGCCTGAAAAGGCGCGGCGTAATAGGAGATGTTCTCGACCGCGATGCGCCGGCCGAGCAGATCCTGTGCGTGGCGGATGCGCGTGGCGACATGGGCGACCGCCTCCTCGGTGAACGGCAGCGGCAGCAGGTCGTAAAGCTGGCCGCGGCTGTCGCCGCAGGCGCTCAGGTGTTCGCTGTAGACCGCGACGCCGTGCGCGTCGAGGAAGCGGCGCAGCCGGCGCAGGAAGGTCTCGTCGAGTTCGGCCGGGCCGCCGAGCGACAGCGACAGGCCATGGCAGACGAGCGGGTAACGCGAGGCGAGCGCGGCGAATGCATCGCCGAGCGCGCCGCCGACGCCGATCCAGTTCTCCGGCGCGGCTTCGAGGAAATCGAACGTGCCGGCCGGTGCGGCCTGCAGCGATCCTAGCAGGGACCGCCGCAGGCCCAGGCCGACGCTGTCGTCCTTCAGGCCCATGGTCGCGTGCGTGTCAGCGACGCGAAGCGTGAGCGCGCGGGTTGCAGCATGGCGCCGGCATTACATCCCGCCGCACTTGCCCTCGCCGCACTTGCCTTCCATGCCGGCCTTGGCATCACCGGCCTTCTTGTCGGAACCGCAGCGGCCTTCGTGGTGCGCCTTGCTCTCGTCGGCGTCCATGAAGCCGTCCTTGTTGGTGTCGATCTCGTCGAACTTGCCGGCCTTGTCGGCGTGCGCGGCGTCGAACTCGGCGCGCGAGACCTTGCCGTCCTTGTCCGAATCCATCGCGGCGACGCCGCACTTGCCTTCCTTCGCCTTGTCGGCGCCGCAGGAGCCTTCCTTCGCCTTCTCGACCGGGGCCGCTTCCTGGGCGCCGAGCAGGTAGCCCTGGGCGAGCGGGGTGGAGGCGAACGCGGAACCGGACAGCATCAGTCCGCTGGCAAGGGTGGCGCCGATGGCGAGGGCGACGGGTTTCCTGTTCTGGGACATGGCTTCTCTCCTGGGTGCGGGCGGGGGCCCGGGTATGGAGAGGCGATGTTAACCCCTTGCCTTGCGTGTGGAGTCGTCCAGATCGACTGGCGACGACCGAGTAGTGGGAAGCCTTCAGGCAGGCCGGACAGCATGGCGCCCCGGGGCTTTCGCCGGGCGCTGCGGGCCTCGATGTGCGCAGCGCTTGCCGGGGTCGGCCGGCATGGCGCGCGGGAGGTTTGCAGGGCGGCGGGCCAGGGCCCGCCCTAGGTGGCGGTGTTGGTCTCGTCGCGCTTTTCGCGCGGCGCCAGCGGCGCGTCGGCGTTGACCTGGAACCAGATGTTCTCGGCGATGTTGGTGGCGTGGTCACCGATGCGCTCGAGGTTCTTGGCCATGAACAGCAGGTGGGTGCAGGGCGTGATCGCGCGCGCGTCTTCCATCATGTAGGTCAGCAGTTCGCGGAACAGGCCGGTGTACTCGGCGTCGAGTTCCGCGTCGCGGGCGCGCACCTGTTGCGCCGCGTCGGCATCGTTGTTGCGGTAGGCCTCCAGCACCGCGCGCACCTGCCGCACGGCCAGCGTGCCCAGCGCGTGCAGTCCGCGGGTGTGCGGCAGCGGCGGCGACAGGTTCAGCGCCTTCGAGCGCTTGGCGACGTTGGCGGCGTAGTCGCCGATGCGCTCGATGTCGGAGGCGATGCGTAGCGTGGCGAGGATCTCGCGCAGGTCGCGTGCCATCGGTCCGCGCAGCGCCAGGGTCATCGCGTCGTGGCTGATCGCGGTTTCCAGCGCGTCGATCGCCTCGTCGTTGGCGATGATGCGGTCGGCGGCCCGGTCGTCGCGCCGCTCGACCACGTCCAGCGCGGCCTCCAGCTGCGCCGCGGCCATCTCGCCCATGCGCAGGATCTCGCCGATGACGCGGTTGCGTTCCTCGTCGTGGCTTTTGAGGATGTGGTCGTGGGGTTGCGAAGTCGTGTTCATGATGTTGCCCTGTGAAGTGCTCCCTCCCTGCGGCTGCAGGGGAGGGCTGGGGAAGGGTTGCGTGGTCACCGACGCAACTCGGCGCTGTGCGCCTCGCACCCTCTTCCAACCTCCCCCTGCGAACAGGGGGAGGGGCTATCAGCCAAATCTTCCGGTGATGTAATCCTCAGTCTGTCGCTTCGAGGGATTGGAGAAGATCGTCTCCGTCGGCCCGTGCTCGATCAGGTCGCCCAGGTACATGAAGGCGGTGAAATCGGACACGCGCGCGGCCTGCTGCATGTTGTGGGTGACGATGGCGATGGTGTAGTCGACCTTGAGCTCCTCGACCAGTTGCTCGATGCGACTGGTGGAGATCGGGTCCAGCGCCGAGGTCGGCTCGTCGAGCAGCAGCACGTCGGGCTTGAGCGCCACTGCGCGGGCGATGCAAAGGCGCTGCTGCTGGCCGCCGGACAGGCCCAGCGCGCTCTGGCCCAGCTTGTCCTTGACCTCGTCCCACAACGCGGCCTGGCGCAGTGCTTGTTCGACGCGGACGTTCATCTCCGCCTTCGACAGCTTCTCGTGGTGGCGGATCGCGTAGGCGATGTTCTCGAAGATCGTCATCGGGAACGGCACCGGCTTCTGGAACACCATGCCGACCTTGCTGCGCAGCCGGTTCATCGGGTACTTCGGCGACAGGATGTCCTCGCCGTCGAGCAGCACCTGGCCGCTGGCGACCTGCTTCGGGTACAGCGCGTAGATCCGGTTGAAGATGCGCAGCAGGGTCGACTTGCCGCAGCCGGATGGCCCGATCAGCGCGGTCACGCGCTTCTCCGGGATCTCCATTTCGATGTCCTTGAGCGCATGGAACTTGTCGTAATGGAAATTCAGGCCGCGGGCGGCGATCTTGACCGGTGCCGCCGGGGTTGCCGTGCGGGCGGTCGTGACGACGGTGATCCGCGGCGACGCATCGGCAGTGGCGTGGAGGTCGTTCATGGCGTTGGTCCGGGAGGAAGAGGTGAGCACGGCGGTCTTCAGTCGTGGCTGATGCGCTTGCGCAGCAGCAGTGCACGCGCGCCCAGGCTGACCAGCAGCACGAACACGGTCAGCACCAGGGCGCCGGCCCAGGCCAGCTGCTGCCAGGTTTCGTAGGGGCTGCCGGCGTACTGGTACATCACCACCGGCACGCTGGCCATCGGCTGCATGACGTTGGCGTTCCAGTACTGGTTGCCGAAGGCGGTGAACAGCAGCGGCGCGGTCTCGCCGGAAATCCGGGCAAGGGCGAGCAGGATGCCGGTGACGATGCCGGCCGAGGCGCTGCGGTAGAGCACCTGCACGATCACCTTCCACTGCGGTACGCCCAGCGACAGCGCGGCCTCGCGCATCTGCACCGGCACCAGCCGCAGCATCTCGTCAGTGGTGCGCACCACCACCGGCAGCACGATGAAGGCCAGCGAGATCGCGCCGGCCAGCGCGGAGAAGTTGCCGCCGGTCTGCATCACCACCAGGGTGTAGACGAACAGACCCAGCACGATCGACGGCGCGGACAGCAGGATGTCGTTGACGAAGCGCACCACCGTGCCGACCTTGCGCGAGTTGCCATATTCGGCCAGCCAGGTGCCGGCGGCGACCCCCAGCGGCGTGCCCATGGCGATCGCCAGCCCGCACATCACCGCGCTGCCGAAGAACGCGTTGAGCAGGCCGCCTTCTTCCATGGGCGGCGGCGTCATCTGCGTGAACAGTGCGGGATTGATGCCGCCGATGGCCTTGGTCACCAGCGTCCACAGGATCCAGGCCAGGAAGACCAGGCCGAACACCGCGGCCACGCACGAGAGCGTCAGCGCGGCCCAGTTGAGCAGCTTGCGGCGCGCGTAGAGCCGGTCGGCGACGGCGAATTCGCGGGAGACGGCGTTCATCAGTTGCCCTCCCTGCGCGCGAGCTGGGCCAGCATCAGCCGCGCCAGTGCCAGCACCACGAAGGTGACGATGAACAGGACGAAGCCGAGCAGCAGCAGCGCCGAGCGGTAGGTGTCGGTGGCCTCGCCGAAGTCGTTGGCGATCAGCGCGGCGATGGTGGTGCCCGGCTCCAGCAGCGAGGGCGACAGCCGCACTGCGTTGCCGACCACGAAGGCCACGGCCATGGTTTCGCCGAGCGCGCGGCCGAGGCCAAGGAAGATGCCGCCGATCACCGCCGAACGCGTGTAGGGCAGGACGATGTCCCAGCTCACTTCCCAGCGCGTGGAGCCAAGCGCGTACGCGGACTCCTTCAGCCGCGTCGGCACGGTGAGGAACACCTCGCGCATCACCGAGGTGACGAACGGGATCACCATGATCGCCAGCACGAAACCGGCGGTGAGGATGCCGATGCCCAGCGGCGGCCCCTGGAACACGACACCGACGAAGGGCAGCGTGCCGAGGTGGTCGTTGATCCACGGCGTGACGTACCTGGTCATCATCGGCACCAGCACGAACAGGCCCCACATGCCGTAGATGATCGAAGGGATGCCGGCGAGCAGTTCGATCGCCGTGCCCACCGGCCCGCGCAGCCAGCGCGGCGCGACTTCGGTGAGGAACAGCGCGATGCCGAAGCTGATCGGCACGCCGATCAGCATCGCGATGATGGCGGTGACGACGGTGCCGTAGATCGGCGCCAGCGCACCGTACTTGTTCTCGACCGGATTCCATTCGGACGAATAGAAGAAGCTCAGGCCTTCGTGCGCCAGCACCTCGCGACCGCCCCAGAGCATCGACAGCGCCGCGCCGGCCAGCGCGACCAGCACGAACACGACTGCCGCGGCCAGCGTGCGACGGAACAGCTTGTCGTTGCGGGCGTCACGCACGTCGCGCCCGGTGGGCGCGACGGCGGTGGAGAGGACGGATGCGTTCATCGGGCGACCGGTGGCGTGCGCTTACTTGGCGAACTCGGCCGACCAGTAGGCTTCGATCTGCTGCACCAGCTCCGGCGGCAGGGCCACGTAGTCGAGCGCTTCGGCCTGCTGCTGGCCGTTCTCGAAGGCCCACTTGAAGAAGGCCATCGCGTTCGCCGAACGCTGCGCGTCCTGCGGCTGCTTGTACATCAGGATGAAGTTGGTGGCGGTGATCGGCCAGGCCTGGTCGCCGGGCGCGTTGGTGATGACCAGGTTGAAGTCCTTGGCGTTCTTCCAGTCGGCGCCCGCGGCCGCGGCCTGGAACGTCGCGGCATTGGGCTGCACCCAGTTGCCGGCGGCGTTCTGCATCGACAGGTAGTTCATCTTGTTCTGCAGCGCGTAGGCCAGCTCGATGTAGCCGATCGAGCCCTTGATCTGCTGCACGTACGAGGCCACGCCTTCGTTGCCCTTGCCGCCGACGCCGCCTGTCCACTGCACCGACTTGCCTTCGCCGACCTTGGACTTCCACTCGGGATTGACCTTGGACAGGTAGTTGGTGAAGTTGAAGGTGGTGCCCGAGCCGTCGGAACGGTGCACGAGGTTGATCTTCAGGTCGGGCAGGGCGACGCCGGGATTGAGCGCGGCGATCGCCGGGTCGTTCCACTTGGCAACCTTGCCCAGGTAGATGTCGCCGAGCACGGCGCCGGTGACGCGCAGCTTGCCGGGTTCGAAGCCTTCCAGGTTGACCACCGGGACCACGCCGCCGATTGCTGACGGGAACTGGCCCAGGCCAGCCTCGGCCAGCTCTTCGCTCGACAGCGGCGCGTCGGACGAGCCGAAATCGACCGTGCCGGCCTTGATCTGGGCGATGCCGCCGCCGGAGCCGATCGACTGGTAGTTGACCTTGTTGCCGGTCGCCTTGTTGTAGTCGGACGACCACTTGGAGATCAGCGGATAGATGAAGGTGGCGCCGGCGCCGGTGATGTTGGCAGCGACCTTGTCGCCGCTGTCGGCGGGTGCTTTGGCGCCCGCTGCGCCGGTTTCGCCGGACGCTGCCTGCTCGCCGGACGGCTGGCAGGCGGCGACGAACAGCAGGGTGGACAGGGCGAGCGCGGTGGTGCGGAAGATCGACGTGTTCATGTGGGCTCCGGGGAAGGGCGCTGTCGCGCCTGCTGGGGATGCGCACATGAAATGATGTTTTTGTTACACCACGATGACAGTGGCGCCGCAATCGTCATCGGGCGGCTGGAGCCGGCCGTCGGAAACCTTGTAGGAGCGGCTTCAGCCGCGAGCTTTTGGCCCGCCTGGCAGCGTGGCGGGAAGCTCGCGGCTGAAGCCGCTCCTACAAAAACAAAGGCAGAGAAAAAAGCGGGCCCGAAGGCCCGCATCAAGGAGAGAGAAACCCGAATGGAGGTAAAACCCGGGTCGGGGGCGACCCGCCTGCTGCGTTGTGATGTCGGAGGCGTCGTTCAGTACGCCATGTTCTGCGACCAGTACGCCTCGATCTGCTGGACCAGTTCGTCCGGCAGCGGCACGTAGTCGAGCGCCTTGGCCTGGGCGTCGCCGTTGGCGTAGACCCACTGGAAGAACTCCTTGGCGTTCTTCGCGGTGGCGGCGCTCTTCGGCTGCTTGTACATGAGGATGAAGTTGGTGGCGGTGATCGGCCAGGAGTTCTCGCCCGGCGCGTTGGTCATCACCAGGTAGAAGTCCTTGGCGTTGGCCCAGTCGGCGCTGGCCGCCGCGGCGGAGAAGGTCTCGTCGCGCGGCTGCACGAAGTTGCCGGCGGCGTTCTTCATGCGGGTGAAGGTGAGCTTGTTCTGCAGCGCGTAGGACAGCTCGACATAGCCGATGCCGCCATCGATCTGCTTGACGTAGGCAGCGACGCCTTCGTTGCCCTTGCCGCCGATGCCGGTCGGCCACTTGACCGAGGTGCCTTCGCCAACCTTCGACTGCCACTCGGGGCTCACCTTCGACAGGTAGTTGACGAAGTTGAAGGTGGTGCCCGAACCGTCCGAGCGATGGACCACGGTGATCTTCTTGTCGGGCAGCTGCAGGCCGCCGTTGAGCGCGGCGATGGCGGGGTCGTTCCACTTCTTGACCTTGCCCAGGAAGATGCCGGCCAGGGTTTCGCCGTCGAGCTTCATCGCGCCCGATTCGATGCCCTTGATGTGCACCACAGGCACCACGCCGCCGATCACCGACGGGAACTGCGCCAGGCCGTGCTTTTCCAGTTCTTCGGGCTTGAGCGGGGCGTCGGAGGAACCGAAATCGACGGTGCCGGCCTTGATCTGGGCGATGCCGCCGCCGGAGCCGATCGACTGGTAGTTGACCTGCTTGCCGGTGGCCTTGTTGTAATCCGAAGACCACTTGGTCATGACCGGATAGATGAACGAAGCGCCGGCGCCGGTGACGTCGGCGGCCTGCGCGTTGAAGGCGAGGCCGAGCACGACGGTGGCGACGGCTGCGTTGAGGATGGAGGACTTGCGCACGGATGACTCCCTGGAGTGGATGCTTGGCGGGTCTTGCCCGCTCGCGACGCATTGCATAACACCGCGATGACAGCGCGATGGCGGGAAAGTGTCGGTTCGATGACAGCCGGTCGCCGCGATCGCGGGCGCCGGAGAAGGAAAAGGCGCGGCTTGCGCCGCGCCTTCGGGGATGGGACGGAGCCCGGTCTTACCAGTAGAACTGCGCGCGTGCCTCGACGATGCTCGGATCGTCGCTCAGCCCCTGGCGCTCGCTGTTGACCTTGACGTAGTTCAGCGCGAACTTGAAGTTGGAACGCCAGTACCAGTTCACGCCCGCGGTCAGGGTATTCATCTTGCCGCCTTCGACCGCGCCGTCGTTGAGGTCGATGGTGTCGTAGCGCAGGCCCAGCTGCCACATGCCGCTGCCGGGCTGGTCGGGCAGGGGCGTGGTGGGCACGCCGCCCTTGTAGCCCCAGGTCTCGCCGGTGATGTTCCACAGGCCCTGGATATAGCCGGCGGTGCTGGTGTAGTCGCTGTTGGCCAGGCGCTTGATGTCGCTGGTGTAGTACTCGCCCTGCAGCTTGAACGGGCCGTGGATCCACAGGCCCTCGATGCTGGTGGTGGCGACGCGGTCGCTGTCGGTCATGGTGCCGGCATCGACCAGGCGCACGGTGGCCAGGTCGGCGTCCGGGCGCGCACGCACGCGGAAGGTATCGGCGTCGGTGTCGTAGTTCGCGTATGCCAGGCCGAAGTGCAGGATGTTGCCCTTGTCGTTGATCGGTGCCCAGGTGCCGCGCAGGCCGTAGCCGCTGCCGTGGGCGAGGTTACGGGTCAGTTCGCGGCCGAAGTAGCTGGCGTTGATGCTCCAGTTGTCGGCGCCGAAGCCATAGCCGACGCCGAGCCTGCGCGCGACCGCGTAGGTGTTGGTGGCCATCGACTTGGAGATGAAGTCGTTGTTCTTGGTCGAGGACGACTCTTCCATGCTGTTGGGCTGCTTGAACTGGCCCACTTGCACGAAGTGGCTGCTGTTGCCGCCGAGCTTGTACTTGACGTTGACGTCGAGGAACTTGTCGGCCTTGGCGTCGTAGCCGATCACCCATTCGTAGTTGCCCGGGCCCTTGCCCTTGAGCACGATCTCGGCGCGGCGCAGCTCGAACTCGCTGTCGTCACCGTTGGCGCCGATGCCATTGAGGTCGGCGAGGTCGTTGTCGAACCAGTTGCCATCGGCCTGGATCAGGCCTTCGAGGCTGACATCGGAACCGGCGATCGAGTCGATCGCGATCTCGGCGTGGGCGGTGGGCGCCGCGAGTGCGGCAAGCAAGGCGAGGCTGAGGGTAAGACGGGGAAGGTTCATGGCGTGCCCTGGGGCGTGGAGAGGAGACGCCGCGCAGACTATGGCGTGAATATTTCGTTGGCATGACAGCTGGCCGCGAATGCACCCTGGCCGCGCCATGGCAGCGGCCAGTATCGTCAGCATCGGCAGGGTGCCGCAGCCTGCCTGAGTCTGTGCCCGGTAACGTGACGGCGTCATCTTTCGCCCCGATGACCGGCGTGTGACAAGGGTGCGGGCTTCACGTCACGGGATCGCCCGGGGTCTTGTCGGGATAGCGGCACAGATCGCGGATCACGCAGTGCGGGCAGTCGGGCTTGCGCGCCTTGCAGGTATAGCGGCCGTGCAGGATCAGCCAATGGTGCGCGTCGTGCCGATACTCGGCCGGCACCACTTTCAACAGGCGCTCCTCGACCGCCCGCACGTCCTTGCCGCGTGCCAGCCCGGTCCGGTTCGATACCCGGAAGATGTGGGTGTCGACGGCGATGGTCGGCTCGCCGAACGCGGTGTTGAGCACGACGTTGGCGGTCTTGCGGCCGACGCCCGGCAGGGCTTCGAGTGCCGCGCGGGTCCGCGGCACTTCACCGTCGTGCAGGTCCAGCAGCAGCTGCGACATCGCCACCACGTTCGCGGCCTTGGCGTTGTACAGGCCGATGGTGGAGATGTACGGCTTGAGTCCTTCGACGCCCAGCGCGACCAGCTGCGCCGGGGTGTTGGCGATCGGGAACAAGCGGTGCGTGGCCTTGTTGACGCCGACGTCGGTGGCCTGTGCCGACAGGATCACCGCGACCAGCAGTTCGAACGGCGTCGAGTAGACGAGCTCGGTGGTCGGCTTCGGATCGAGCTCCTTCAGCCGTGCGAACAGTTCATGGACCTCGGCGGCCGGGAGATTGCGGCTGCGCCGTGCCGCCTTCGATGCAGGGCTCATGGCTTGCCGGCCGCCCGGGCCTTGGCGCGCGCGAGCGCGGCGGCCGCGGCCGGTGGCAGGGCAGGCTTGCGTGCATCGGTTTGCGCCGGGGCCGCCCGTCGCGCGGCGCGTTCGGCGGCGCGGCGCTGCAAGCGCGCGCTGCGTGCGCGATGGCGGTCGCGCGCGGCCCAGGCGTCACGCAGCCGCTGCTGCGCGGCGGCGATCCGTGCGTACGCATCGGCGTGGTCGTCGCGCCGGGCGCATTCCGGGCACGCGGTGAACGCCATCAGTCCCGCTTCGATCGCCGCGTCGATGTCGTCGTCGCGCAGCAGGCCCGCCAGTCTCGAGGCCTGCATGGCGTGGCGGTCGTTGCAGGTGGGGCAGGGCGTCACGTCGGAAGTCCCGGGGTCGCGTGGGTGGATAGGCATTGCACCGCGCGTCAGCGGTTGCGGAATTCGGGCTTGCGGCGTTCGAGGAAGGCGCGTGTGCCTTCGCGCATGTCGTCGGTCGAGAACACCAGGCCGAACTGCGCGCTTTCGTACTCCAGAGCCTCCTCGATGCCGCATTCGGCGCCGACGTTGACGCAGTCGAGGATGCCGCGCAGCGCCAGCGGCGCCGCGGCGGCCAGCTGCGCGGCCAACTGCATCGTCTCGGCCTCGAGTTCGGCCGCCGGCACCACGCGGTTGACGATGCCCAGCTGCTGCGCGCGCGCGGCGTCGATCGGGGCGCCGGTCAGGCACAGCTCCAGCACCGCGGCGCGCCCGGCCAGCCGCAGCAGCCGCTGGGTGCCGCCGAAACCGGGCACCAGGCCGAGGTTGATCTCCGGCTGCCCGACCTTGGCGGTGTCGGCGGCGATGCGCAGGTGGCAACACATCGCCAGTTCCAGGCCGCCGCCGAGCGCGAAGCCGTTGACCATCGCGACCACCGGCTTGGGCATCTTCTCCACGCGTCGCATCATGCGCTGGCCGCGCAGCGAGAAATCGCGTCCCTGGACTGGCGTCAACCCGGCCATCTCGGCGATGTCGGCACCGGCGACGAAGGCCTTCGGGCCGGCGCCGGTCAGCACGACTGCGCGGATGGAATCGTCGTCTGCGGCCGCGTCGAAGGCGGCATGCAGCGCATCCAGGGTGGCGACGTTCAGCGCATTCAGCTTGTCGGGGCGGTTGACGGTGATCACGCGGATCGCATCGTGATCGGCGATCAGCAGGGGGGAGTCGGTCATCGGGCGATCTCTTGGGCAGGCGTGGCCAGCTAGCGGAACTTGCCGGGCCGGCGCGGGTCGGAAGGCGGTCGTCAGTGGCGGTTAAGCCCTGTGACCGTTATCCTACCCCGTCCAAATGGGGCGGCTCGACCGCCCCAATTGCATGATGGACCCACAACATGCCGGATCCATCTAACGACCGGACCCCATACGGACCAATCCTGGAGATCCACCGAATGAAGTTGCGTTTGCTTGCCGCCACCCTCGCGGCTCTGACCCTGGTCGCCGGCACTGCATCGGCCCAGGACACCTCGTCCGAAAAAGGCCAGTTGAGCTATGCGCTCGGTTACGACCTCGGCCGCAACCTGATCGAAAGCGGCGAAGCCGTCGACGTCAACACCGTGATCAAGGCCGTGCAGGACGGTTACGCCAAGAAGGAACCGGCGGTTCCGGTCGACAAGCTGCGCACCGCGGTGCAGAACATGCAGAAGCGCCAGATGGCCAAGGCCAAGGCGGAGTTCGATAAGGTCTCGGCCGCGAACAAGGCCAAGAGCGACGCCTACCTGGCCCAGAACAAGGCCAAGACCGGCGTGAAGACGCTGCCCAGCGGCGTGCAGTACCGCGTCGTCACCAACGGCACGGGCGCCAAGCCGACCCAGGCCAGCGAAGTGCAGATCAACTACAAGGGCGCGCTGACCACCGGCCAGGCCTTCGTCGACACCTTCAGCCCGCCGGAAGGCCAGAAGCCCGGCCCGGTGAGCCTGAAGGTCAGCCAAGTCCCGCTGGTCGGCCTGCGCGAAGCGCTGCTGCAGATGCCCGCCGGCTCGCGCTGGGAAGTGGTGATGCCGGCCGACAAGGCCTACGGCAATACGCCAGAATCGCCGATCGGCCCGAACCAGGCCGTGGTGTTCGACGTCCAGCTCGTCAGCGTCAAGTGACGCATCGGCGCGCGCTTCAGCGCGCCTTTGCCGATGCGTCATCCCCGCGAACGCGGGGATCCAGCGACTTGTGACCCGGCGCGTATCCTGACCAGGAACGCCCGGATCACCTGATGTCACCAGGCTGCGCCGGCCCCGTCGACGCAGCCTTTTTATTGCGCTGTTCCGCAGCGCATCGAGTAGAAGGAATCATGGATTTCGCATTCCGCGCCGTGCTCAGCCCCTGCACCGGCGTGTGCACCATGGCCGACGACGGCTACTGCCACGGCTGCCACCGCACATCCGCGGAGATCGCGCGCTGGATCCAGATGGGCGATGACGAGCGGCTGCGGCTGATGGAAACCGTGCTGCCCGAGCGGGAAGCCAGCCGCGGCTGATCCGATGGCATCCGGCGACCCCGCACCGATCACCCTGTCGCGCCTGCGCGAAGCGCTGCATCCGCTGGCGGCGATGCCGACCGGCGACGGCTGGAACCACGACGAACTGCACGACCTGCTGCTGCCGGAGGCCGTCATCGCCGAAGCCGCGGTGCTGGTTCCGCTGGTGCCGCGCGAATTCGGCCTGCGCGTGTTGCTGACCCGGCGCACCGACGCGCTGCGCCACCACCCCGGACAGGTGAGCTTCCCCGGTGGCAAGGTCGAGGACGACGACGCCGACGTGGTGGCCGCGGCCCTGCGCGAGGCATCCGAGGAAGTCGGGCTGGCGCAGTCGCAGGCGCAGCCGCTGGGCTATCTCGACCCGCTGTCCACGGTGACCGGTTTCCGCGTGCTGCCGGTGGTGGCGCGGGTCGACCCCGCCTTCGTCGCCGTGCCCGATCCGTCGGAGGTGTCGGACGTGTTCGAGGTGCCGCTGGACTGGCTGATGGCGCCGGGCAACCTGCAGCGCATCGCCATCGACTATCGTGGCCGCAACCGCGAGGTGCTCGAATTCCTGCGCCCGCCGGCCGCTCCCTCGCAGCGCATCTGGGGCGCGACCGCATCGATCCTGTTCAACCTGCGCGAAAGACTGGAGCGATTGCCATGACCACGCCCTGGACCACGCTGGTCGATGTCGAGACGCTGGCTGCAGCGCTCGATCGCGATGACCTGGCCATCCTCGACTGCCGGTTCTCGCTGGCGGCTCCCGAAGCCGGCCCGGCCGCCTACGCCGCATCGCACATCCCGGGCGCGCTGTACGTGCACCTGGACCGCGACCTGTCCGACCACCGCAAGCGCGGCGGCGGCCGCCATCCGTGGCCTGACGCGTCCGATTTCAACGCGCGCCTGGGTGACTGGGGCATCACGGCCGCGCACCAGGTGGTGGCCTACGACGATGGCGATGGTGCGCACGCGGCGCGGCTGTGGTTCCTGCTGCGTGCGCTGGGCCATGAACGCGCCGCGGTGCTCGATGGCGGCTGGGCACGCTGGACCGCGCTCGGCCTGCCCACCCAGACCGGCGTGCGTGACATCACGCGCGTGGCCCGCACCGGGCGCTTCGACGATGCCCGCCTGCTCGACGCGACGCAGGTGCAAGGCCACCTTGCGCGCGGCGGGATGCTGGTCGACGCGCGTGCACGCGAACGGTTCCGCGGCGAGGTCGAACCGATCGACCGCGTTGCCGGGCACGTGCCCGGCGCGGTGAACCGCCCCTACGCGGACAACCTCGCCGAAGGCCGCTTCAAGCCGCGCGAGCAGCTGGCGCGGGAATTCCGGGAGCTGCTAGGCGCGCGCGAAGCCGACGACGTGGTGGCGATGTGCGGCTCGGGCGTCACCGCCTGCCACCACCTGCTGGCGATGGAACACGCCGGCCTGCCCGGCGCGAAGCTGTTCACCGGCTCGTGGAGCGGATGGATCGAGGATCCGCAACGACCGGTCGCGAGCGGCCCGTAGGTCGGGGCTACGCCCGGACGCCAGTTGCCTTCGCAGGCGCGCCGTTCATTTGCCGAGCTTGGCTACCAGAGCCCGCAATCCCGCCTGCGTATCCGGGTCGTTCCACGCGTCGACGAAATGGTCGAGCCCGATGTTCTCCGGCTGCAGCGCCTCGACGATGTCGGCCCGGGCGATCGCGCGCGTTGCCAGCACCGGCTTGCGCGGCAGCTGCAGCAGTTGTTCCAGCCAGGACAGTGCGCGCGCGGGGACCTCGTCGATGCCGGTGAGCTCGTCGACCAGGCCCAGCGCCAGCGCCTGTTCGGATTCGACCAGTTCGCCGGACACCAGCAGGCGTTCGGCGCGGTGCGCGCCGACGGCGCGACGCATCAGGCGCTGGATGCCGTCCGGCGCGACCAGTCCCACCTGGGTTTCGTTGAGGCCGATGCGGTACGGCCCGCTGGCCATCACCCGGTAGTCGCAGCACAGCGCCAGCACGCAGCCACCCGCCGGCGCGTGGCCATTGATCGCGGCCGCGACCGGAACCGGGCACGCGGCCAGCGCCCGGGCGGCCGCGAAGAACTGTTCCCACGCCGCCTTGAGCGCGTCGCGGTCGGCCAGGGTGAGCAGGAAGGGCACGTCCAGCCCGGCCGAGAACACCTTGGGGCCGCCCGACAGCACGACCCCGCCCACGCCGGCCGCGACCGCGTCGCCGATCGCCTCGGCCAGCTGGTTGCAGACCATGGGGTTCAGGGCGTTGACCGGTGCGCGGTCGAGCTGCAGTTCGCGGATGTCGCCGTGGTCGGTGCGCTTGATCAGGGTGGTCATGCCGGTCCTGTGCTGTGCATGGCCGCTTCGGGCCGGTTGAAGGGGGGCTTGGTGGGAGTGGTTATCATAGGCGCATGTCCATGCACCGAATCCTCGCCGCGCTCGCGCTCGCCTCGGCCGGCATGCTGGCCTTCCTGCCACCGGCTTCGGCCCGCGACTGCCAGCCGCAGGTGCGCGACGGCTGGGTGCGGCTGGGGCCGGCCGGCATGCCGATGATGGCCGGCTTCGGCCGCATCGAGAACAGCTGCGCGACGCCGGTCACCATCACCGGCGCGAGCAGCCCGGCGTTCGGCAGCGCGGAACTGCACGAGACGCGCATCGTCGACGGCGTCAACCGCATGCGCCACCTGCCCGAACTGCGCATCGCGCCCGACGCCGTGGCCGTGCTCAAGCCCGGCGGCATGCACCTGATGCTGATGCAGCCGCACGCGCCGCTGAAGGCCGGCAGCCGGGTCGTGGTGTCGTTCCGGCTGGCCGATGGCGGCGAACTGCTCGGCGAGTTCGAAGTGCGCAAGCCCGACGCCCTGTAGGCAGGCGTCGACGCCGGCGGGCGTTGCACGCATGAAACACATTGCGCGGCGGCGATGCCGCGCCCATCCCCGTTGAATCAGCCACTTGCCGCGCAGCGCCGCGCCCGGGCGCCGGCTTCGCCTGCGCGATGTTTCATCCCTGCAACGCTTTTGATGCTGTTTTCGCCTGTTTTTCGCCGGCCGGGGGACGGGCGTGAAGCAGTGGGCGAGAAACTCCAGTTGCCTCAATGGTTTGCGATGGCCGAGCGCGGTTGGCATCGAACCTGCGACAGCGGTCGATGCGTCGCCGTCGACGCCCGGGTCGGGCGTGGCGGCGCAAACCATCGAAGGAGAACAGCAATGCGCATTCGCAAGAGCTTGATTGCAACGGCCGTGTCGGTCGCGCTTGGTTTCTCGGGGCAGGCCTGGTGCCAGCAGGACGAGTCCGGACGCGGCGACAACAATTCCACCTACAACGAAGACAACAGCGGCGACAACCGCGACAACCTCGGCATTGCAGTCGCCCTCGGGCTCGGCAATGCGGCCGCGGACAACAACAGCACGGCGACGACCAACGTCGCCGATTCGTTCAACTCCAGCTCGGCGGTCGCCACGACCAACCTGGTCGGGGTCGTCAGCGGCAACGCCGTGTACGACATCGGCAACACCGCCCGCAACAACGGCAACGCCAATGGCGGCGATGGCGGAGACGGCGGCCTTGCGGTCGGTGGCTTCGCGTACGGCGGCAATGGCGATGGCGGTGACGGCGGTGACGGCGGCGACGCCGGTGCGCTCAGCGCGCGCGACGGCGATTCGGGCAGCACCGGTATTGTCGGCGCGATTGGCCTGGCCGGCGCGTACGACGAGACCGACGCCCGGGCGCGTTCGCGTGAGCGGGGTGCCGGCGATTCCAGCGCCGACGCCAGCGCCACCGGAAACGCCAGCGCGACCGCCGATGCCTCGGCGACCGGCGGCGACACCAGCAGCACCAACGACGGCAGCAGTGGCGACGCGATGGCCGACGGCGGGCGTGGTGGTGATGGCGGCAACGGCAACGGTGGCGATGCCATCGCCGGTGCCGGTGTAGGCGGCAGTGGCGGGAGTGGTGGCGACGGCGGCTCGGCTTCGGCCGATGCCGGCAGCTTCGACATGTCCAATGCAATGAACGGCTCCGCGAACGCGGCGGCCGGGATCATGGTGGTTGCGCAGAACAGCGGCGCATCGTCGTTGATCCAGCAGGGCGTCACCGTGCAGGCCAACCTCAACGTGGGCGGCCCGTAGGCGACGTTCGGCGCGTCGCGGTGTTCCCCTGCGCCGCGGCGCGTCGTTGTCGTGCCCCGTGCGCATCGCCAGGCCCCCTCGGCGGTGCGCACGGTTTTCCTCCGCGGCCCCTTGCGGACAGGAGATCGAAGATGCGTTCCCTGATTCCGAGAGTTTCCTTGGTGTGCGTCACCGGCATCGCGCTGGGCCTGCAGGGCGTGGCGTTCGCAGCCGGCCAACAGGCTGCCTCCGGCGCCACGGATGACTCTATGCCGGTGGCGCAAGCGGCGCTGCCGGCCCCGACGATCGGGCAGCCGCTCGGCGATGGCGCGCTCGATGCGCTGCGCGGCGGCGAATCGCTGGTCGTCACCGAGACCCGCAACGACGGCGAGGTGAACGGCAACCATGCCGACAACGTCACCAGCGGCCTGAACGCCATCGACGGTGGCGCGTTCGCCAATGCCAGCGGCATCACCACGGTGATCCAGAACAGCGGTTCGAACGTGCTGATCCAGAACGGTACCGCGGTGAATGTGCAGTTCGCGGACCCGATGCCGTGAACATGCTCGCGGGCCTGCGCTGCTTCACGGGCTGCGTGCTCGCGTTCGCTGCGTGTGCGGTTGCGCATGCCGGCTCGGTCAGCGTGCGGGTGCCGTACAGCGGCAGCTACGAGATCCACCTGACCAGCCTCAAGGAAGCGCGGTTCAAGACCACCGTGCCGCAGCAGTACGACTTCAGCTGCGGCTCGGCGGCGACCGCGACGCTGCTGACCTACCAGTACGGACATCCGGTCACCGAGGCCGAGGTATTCCGGCAGATGTATGCCAACGGCGACCAGGCCACGATCCGCAAGCAGGGTTTCTCGCTGCTGGACATGCGGCGCTACCTGCAGTCACAGGGTTTCCAGGCGGACGGCTTCGAACTGCCGCTCGACAAACTGTTCGACGAAGGCTTGCCGGCAATCGTGTTGCTCAACGATCGCGGCTATCGCCACTTCGTGGTGGTCAAGGGCCTGCGCCGTGGCCGCGTGCTGGTGGGCGATCCCGCGCGCGGCACGCGCGCGCTTACGCGCCGCGACTTCGAGCGCCTGTGGGACAACCGGGTGCTGTTCGTGGTGCATAACCGCCGCGACCTGGCGGCCTTCAACCAGCCACGCGACTGGCGGACCGCACCACCGGCGCCGATGGAGACCGGCATCGGCCGGCAGAGCCTGCAGTCCATCGTCATGTCCAGGCGCGGACCGGGGGACATCTGAGATGGCAATGCACATGAAAGCGACCTCGCGACGCCTGCTGCTCGTGGCGCTGCTGGCGACCGCGGGGATCGGCTGGCCGGATCGCGCGCCGGCGCAAGCGCTGCCGGGGCCGGGCTGGATTCCGCTCGCACCCGAAACGCTCGACGGCCTGCGCGGCGGCTACCAGCTGCCGTCCGGGTTGCTGCTGTCGTTCGGGATCGAGCGCGCGGCTTGGGTCAACGGCGAGCTGGTCTCGTACCTGCGCGTAGACATTCCCGACATCGCCAACATCACCCCCGCGCAGGCGCAGGAACTGTCGAAGATCGCGCAGACGCAGCTGGTGCAGGTGGGGCCGGGGAACGTGTTCAACGGCATTGGCAACGGCGGCCTGGTCATTCAGAACACCCTCGACGGGCAGGACATCCGCGCAAGCACCACGCTCGATGTGAGCGTCAACACGCTCGGCTTGTTCCAGGCGTTGAACGCGGGCGATGCATTGCGCAACGCAGCGTTCACCGCGCCGGGAGCGCCGTGACGCGCGGCGATGCTTCGATATGTACAGGCAACGGAAAGGATGACCATGGAACGGAAGGCAGGGGAGATCGTGGTACGCACGCTGCTGGCCAGCGCGCTGTCGCTGGCACTCGCGGGCGTGGCCCATGCGCAGTCGGCACCGTCCGGCGCCGACCGCATCGAACAGCTCGAGGCGAAGGTGCAGGCGCAGGATCGGCAGATCGAAAGCCTGCGCCGGATGCTGGTCGAGCAGCAGCGTTCGATCGAGGCGCTCGGCAGCCCGGCTGGGGAAATGCAGGCGCGCCAGCTCGATGCGCTGCGTGCGCGGGGCGAATCGGCCGATCAGCCATCGCCGCTGGCGCCGGCGTTCGCGGCGGCTGGTGCGGCAGCGCCGGTCGCCGCGATGCCCGGTGCCGCGGCGCCTGACGCCACGGCGCCCATCGCGACGCAGGCACAGGCCGGCAATTCCGGCGACGGACGCGTGCAGGTCGGACGCCCGCCCGAAGAGCTGTCGCGACCGCCGGAGATCGCGCAGATCTTCGATCAGCCCGGCGTGCTCACGCCGCGCGGGAAATTCATCCTCGAGCCGTCGCTGCAGTTCGGCTATTCGTCCAATGACCGCGTCGCGCTGGTCGGCTACACCATCATCCCGGCGATCCTGATCGGCCTGATCGACGTGCGCCAGGTCAAGACCACCAGCGTGACCGCGGCGCTGGCCGGCCGTTACGGCGTCAGCAACCGCTTCGAGCTCGAGCTCAAGGTGCCGTACACCTACGTCAACGGCGACACGGTCAGCCGCGAGATCTTCACCGGCACCGCGCAGGACAGCGTCTTCAACACCGACGGCCGCGGCATCGGCGATGTCGAGTTCACCGGCCGCTACCAGCTCAGCAACGCCGGCCCCGACCGGCCGTTCTACGTGCTGTGGCTGCGCTACAAGAGCCGAACCGGCAGGGACCTGTTCGAGGTCACCACCGATTGCGTCACCCGCTGCGTGGCCAACGCGACCGGCACCGGGCTGCCACTGGAGCTGCCGACCGGCAGTGGCTTCGAGGCGATCCAGCCCGGCGTGACCTGGCTGTACGCGTCCGACCCGGTCGTGTTCTTCGGCAGCTTCAGCTACCTGCACAACTTCAAGCGCAGCAACGTTTCGCGTACGGTGCTTACCGGCGCGCCCGAAGGCTTCCCGCAGACCACCACCGAGTTCATCGGCGACGTCGAGGCCGGCGACATCATCGGCTTCAACGTCGGAATGGGGCTGGCGCTCAACGAGAAGGCCGCGATCAGCATCGGCTACGACCAGAGCCTGGTCGGCAAGACAAAACAGAACGGCGAGGACACGCCCGGTGCGGTGCGGGTCATCCTCGGCACGCTGGTGCTCGGCGGCTCGTACCGGCTCAGCGACCGCACCAGCCTGAACGTGGCGCTGGGCGTCGGCGTCACCCGCGACACGCCGGACGTGTCGCTGAACGTGCGGGTGCCGATCACTTTCTGAACAGGCAGCCCAGGCGGCCGCGCGCAAACGCCTCGCATTGCGGCACGGGCGTGCCGTCATCCACGTGAATGCTCCCGTGCACGACGTGTCCGCACCGCGCGTGCGTCGCCGTTGCCTGACTTGGACGACATTTGCGGTGCCTGAGGGGGCGGGCGCATGGAGTGAGGGGCGCATGCGAACCAGGCGGGAAACGCGCGATCTGATCGTGGTGTCGATGGCGGGCACCGGGCCCGCGGGCGACCTCGACGGGCTGTTGCAACAGGGCTGGCGCCTGTGGAGGGCCGAAAGCGCCAGCGACATCCTGCGGTTGCTCAAGACCCAGCCGCGAACCTGCTTTGCCGCCTTGCTGGAGCTGCGCGGCGCCGATCCACGCAAGACCGGCTCTCCCCCGCGCGTGGATCACCTGATGCCGGTCCTGACGATCGCGCGCATCGGCTGGGTCGCGGGCGTCACCCAGAAGCAGCTGGAGCAGCCGTGGGTGCGCCGGCTGATCCACCACTACTGCCACGACTACGTCACCCTGCCGTGCGCCAGTTCGTTGCTGGGCGTGGTGCTCGGGCACGCGCACGGCATGGCGGCACTGTCGCCCGACGATGGGCAGGAGCATGCCGGCAGCCTCGACGGCGACGACATGATCGGCGAGAGCCCGGCGATGCGCACCATGCAGCAGATGCTGCAGAAGGCTGCGATGACCGAAGCCCCGGTGTACATCGCCGGCGAGACCGGTACCGGCAAGGAGCTCGCGGCGCTGGCCATCCATCGCCGTTCGGCGCGGCGCGAGCGGCCGTTCGTGGTGATCAACTGCGGCGCGATCCCGCAAAGCCTGATGCAATCCGAGCTGTTCGGTTACGAACGTGGGGCGTTCACCGGCGCGAGCCAGCGCAAGCTCGGCCGCATCGAGATGGCGCATACCGGGACGCTGTTCCTGGACGAGATCGGCGACCTGCCCATGGACTCGCAGGCGTCGCTGCTGCGCTTCCTGCAGCAGGGCAGCATCGAACGCCTCGGTGGCCACGAGGAGATCCGCATCGATGTCCGCATCCTGTCGGCCACCCACGTCGACCTCGGCGCCGCGGTGGCCGACGGCCGTTTCCGCGAGGACCTCTACCATCGCCTGCGCGTGATCGAGCTGCGCCAGCCGCCACTGCGCGAGCGCGGCGGCGACATCGACCTGATCGCGGCCCATGCGCTGTCGCGGCACGCTGCCGAAGCCACGCGCCGGATTCGCGGTTTCTCGTCGTGTGCGCGGCAGGCGATGCAGCGCTATGCATGGCCGGGCAACGTGCGTGAACTGGTCAACCGGGTGCGCCAAGCTGTGGTCATGGCCGATGGCCCCTGCATCACCGCCCGGGACCTGCGCCTGGATGGCGAGGACATCGACGCGCCGGAAACGCTGGACGCCGCCCGTTGCCAGGGCGAACGCGCGGCGATCGAACGCGCCCTGCAGCGCAACGGTCACCGGATGGCGGCGACAGCCCGCGACCTCGGGGTTTCGCGCGTGACGCTGTACCGGCTGATGGCCCGGCACGGGCTGCGCGATGACGAGGCGGCCGTCGGTGCGGGCCGCTCCTAGCGACGGCTCGAGGAGAATCCTCGCCACCTCAGCTGGCGGATAGCTCCCCACTCGCGGCGCGGCGCACCGCGCCCGGCAGCGGTGTCGGACGCCCGCTGGCGCGTTCCACCCAGACCATGACGACATGCCCGTCGGCGTACAGCGTGGCGCCGTCGGCGCTGGCGATGGCGTGGCCGATGGTCACGCTGCTGTTGCCGACGCGATCGGCGAACAATTCGACGATGACTTCGGCCGGGTAGGGGATCGGCACCCGGTAGTTCATCTGCACCGCCGCCAGCAGCGGCGCAGTCGCGTCGGTCACCCATTCCTCGCCCAGTGACTCGAACCAGCGGATCCGCGCCTCTTCGAGGTAGGTCATGAAGTTCGAGTTGTTGACGTGGTTGAACGCATCCAGGTCGCGCCAGCGCAGCGCGATCTGCATCCGGAACAGCGAGGTCCGGTTGTCCAGGCTCATGCGGCGGTCCTCTTGCGGGTCGTGGCCTTCTTCGCCGCCTTCGCGACCTTGCCCTTGCCCTTGTCCGCAACCGCGGGCTTGTCCATGCCCAGCGACTTGGCGAGGAACTGGCCGGTGTACGACTGCGGCATCCCGGCCAGATCCTCCGGCGTGCCCTGGGCGATGATCATGCCGCCGCGATGGCCGCCCTCGGGGCCGAGGTCGACCACCCAGTCCGCGGTCTTGATCACGTCCAGGTTGTGCTCGATCACCACGATGGTGTTGCCGTCGTCGCGCAGCTTGTGCAGGACCGCGAGCAGGTGCTCGATGTCGTGGAAGTGCAGGCCGGTGGTCGGCTCGTCGAGGATGTACAGGGTGCGGCCGGTGTCGCGGCGCGAGAGCTCCTTGGACAGCTTGACGCGCTGCGCCTCGCCGCCCGACAGCGTGGTCGCCGGCTGGCCGAGCTTGATGTAGCTCAGCCCCACGTCGAGCAGCGTCTCGAGCTTGCGCGCGATGCTCGGCACCGGTTCGAACAGTTTCAGCGCGTCCTCGACCGTCATCTCCAGCACGTCGTGAATGCTGAAGCCCTTGTAGAGGATCTCCAGCGTCTCGCGGTTGTAGCGCTTGCCGCCGCAGACGTCGCAGGGCACGTAGACGTCGGGCAGGAAGTGCATCTCGACCTTGATCAGGCCATCGCCCTGGCAGGCCTCGCAGCGGCCGCCGCGCACGTTGAACGAGAAACGCCCGGGTGAATAGCCACGCGCGCGCGATTCGGGCACCTGCGCGAACAGCTCGCGCAGCGGCGTGAACAGGCCGGTGTAGGTCGCCGGGTTCGAGCGCGGGGTGCGACCGATCGGCGACTGGTCGATGTCCACGACCTTGTCGAATAGGTCCAGGCCCTTGACCGCGCGATGCGGCGCCGGCTTGTGCGAGGCGCCGTTGATCTCGTTGGCGGCCAGCGCATACAGGGTGTCGTTGATCAGCGTCGACTTGCCGGACCCGGACACGCCGGTGATCGCGGTGAACAGCCCCGACGAGATCGTCAGGTCGACGTCCTTGAGGTTGTTGCCCGACGCGCCCAGCAGCTTGAGCTGCATCTTCGGGTTGGGCTTGTGGCGCAGCGATGGCACCGCGATCTGCTTCTTGCCGCTGAGGTATTGGCCGGTCAGCGAACGCGGGGCCTTGAGCACGTCGGCGTAGCTGCCTTCGGCCACCACCTCGCCGCCGTGCACGCCGGCACCCGGTCCGATGTCGACGATATGGTCGGCCAGCCGGATTGCATCCTCGTCGTGCTCGACCACGATCACCGTGTTGCCCAGGTCGCGCAGGCGGGTGAGGGTGCCCAGCAGGCGTTCGTTGTCGCGCTGGTGCAGGCCGATCGACGGTTCGTCGAGCACGTACATCACGCCCACGAGGCCGGCGCCGATCTGCGACGCCAAGCGGATGCGCTGCGCCTCGCCGCCGGACAGTGTGTCGGCCTTGCGCTCGAGCGTCAGGTAATCGAGACCCACGTCGACCAGGAAGGTCAGCCGCTCGCGGATTTCCTTGACGATCTTGGTCGCGATTTCGCCGCGCCAGCCCGGCAGCTGCATCTGGCCGAAGAACGCCAGTGCCTCGTCGATCGGCAGCACCACCAGGTCGGGCAGCGGCCGGTCGGCGACGAACACGTTGCGCGCCGCGGCATTCAGGCGCGCGCCGCCGCAGTCGGGGCAGGGGCGCTCGCTGATGTACTTCGAAAGCTCCTCGCGCACTGCCGCGGACTCCGTTTCGCGGTAGCGGCGCTCCAGGTTCGGCACGATGCCCTCGAACTTGTGCTTGCGCTGGGTGCGGCCGCCGGCATCGGTGAGGTAGCTGAAGCTGATCACGTCCTTGCCGCTGCCGAACAGCACCGCCTGGCGCGACTCTTCGGCCAGTTCGTTCCACGCCGTGTCGACGCCGAAGCCGAAGTGCTTGGCCAGCGACTGGATCAGCTGGAAGTAGTAGGCGTTGCGGCGGTCCCAGCCGCGCACTGCGCCCGCGGCGAGCGACAGCTCCGGGTGCACCACCACGCGCGCAGGATCGAAGAACTGCGACACGCCGAGGCCGTCGCAGCCCGGGCAGGCGCCGACCGGCGAGTTGAACGAGAACAGGCGCGGTTCGAGCTCCGGCAGTGCGTAGTCGCAGACCGGGCAGCTGTACTTCGAGGAGAACAGCAGCGGCTCGGCCGGGCTTCCATCGGTACCGCTGTCGTTGAGCGACTGCACCGTGGCCATGCCGTCGCCGAGCTTGAGCGCCGTCTCGAACGACTCGGCCAGGCGCTGCTTGATGTCGTCGCGGACCTTGAAGCGGTCGATCACCGCTTCGATGGTGTGCTTGACGCGCAGCGCCAGCGGTGGCACCGCGTCGATCTCGTGCAGTACGCCGTCGACGCGCACGCGCACGTAGCCCTGCGCGCGCAGTTGCTCAAAGACTTGTGCGTGCTCGCCCTTGCGCTCGCGGATCACCGGCGCCAGCAGCATCCAGCGCTGCTCGGCGGTTTTTTCGTCGTTGCCCAGCGCCAGTACCTGGTCGACCATCTGGCTGACCGTCTGCGCCTCCAGCGGGTAGCCGTGGTCCGGGCAGCGAGGCAGGCCCACGCGCGCGTACAGCAGGCGCAGGTAGTCGTAGATCTCGGTGATGGTGCCGACGGTCGAACGCGGGTTGTGCGAGGTCGACTTCTGCTCGATCGAGATCGCCGGCGACAGGCCTTCGATGTGGTCGACGTCGGGCTTTTCCATCACGCTCAGGAACTGGCGCGCATAGGCCGACAGCGACTCGACGTAGCGGCGCTGGCCCTCGGCGTAGATCGTGTCGAACGCCAGCGACGACTTGCCCGAGCCGGACAGGCCGGTGATCACGATCAGCTTGTCGCGCGGCAGGTCGAGGTCGATGTTCTTGAGGTTGTGGGTACGGGCTCCGCGGATGCGGATGGTGTCCATCGCCATCGGGTGTGGGGACCTTGGAAGCGGGGAGGGGGTCCGTCGCCAGGATCGCGAGCGAACAGGGAAGCGTAACGAGCCCCCGATTTGGGGGCAAATGGCGGAAATTGCCAGCCTGCCGGAGCGGCGTCGCAAACGGCGCGACGCGGGCATTCAGGCGATGCACTGGGCGGCTGGGATCTCCGCGAGCGAGTGGACCAGCATCGGCCCGCGGCCGGGCGGGGCGGGCCTCGCTCTTCGCTCAGTCAGGGCATCCTGCCCTGATTCGCGCGCCGGCCATCCATGGCCGGCTTGACGCGAGGCCCACCCCGCCCGACCGCTTGGATAGCGTCGCTGGGGCGTTGGGTTCAGAGAAGCCTGCGTCCCCGACAGAGCGGCTGGGAGGCTGGGGGCTGCGTCAAGCGCGCCATGGATGGCGCGCGCCCGAGTCAGGGCAGGATGCCCTGATCGAGGGAAAAGCAGCCCCCGGCCTCCCAGCCGCGGGCTGACGCCACCCGACCCCGCAGTTCAATCCAAGGCTGGGGATGGTTGACCCTAACCCGCTGAAACCCCTACAATTCCGCTTCTGTTCGCCCTCGATGGCGGGCAGGCGAAGAATAACTACAGAAGATCCACGAAATCAGGAAATCGCAAACATGTACGCAGTTCTGGTCACCGGCGGTAAGCAATACCGCGTGATGAAGGGCGAGACGCTCCGCGTCGAGCTGCTCGATGCAGAAGCCGGCAAGGAGATCACGTTCGACAACGTGCTCATGCTCGGCGACGGCGATGGCATCAAGGTCGGCGACGCGCTCAAGGGCGCCACCGTCACCGCGACCATCAAGGCCCATGGCCGCGCCGACAAGATCCGCATCGTCAAGTTCCGCCGCCGCAAGCACCATCGCAAGCAGATGGGCCACCGGCAGCACTACACCGAAATCGAGATCACCGGCATCGCCGGTGGCGACAAGAAGTAAGGAGAAGCAGCCATGGCACATAAAAAGGGCGTAGGTTCCTCGCGCAACGGCCGCGACTCCAACCCGAAATACCTCGGCGTGAAGATCTATGGTGGCCAGGCCATCGAGGCCGGCAACATCATCGTCCGCCAGCGCGGCACCCAGTTCCATCCGGGCATGGGCGTCGGCCTCGGCCGCGACCACACCCTGTTCGCGCTCGTCGACGGCAAGGTCGAGTTCGCGGTCAAGGGCCCGAAGAAGCGTCGTACGGTCAGCGTCGTCGCCGGTTGATCCCGACACGCTGATCCACGAGGAGCCCCGCTTCGGCGGGGTTTTTCGTTTGTGCGATATGCGTGGCCGCGCTTCCGTGGCCGCGCTTCGCAACCACTTCACAAGACACCTTCAGAATCCACGCGCATGAAACTCGTCGACGAAGCCGAAATCACTGTCAGCGCCGGCAACGGCGGCAATGGCTGCGTGGGATTCCGGCGCGAGAAGTTCATCCCCTTGGGCGGCCCGGACGGCGGCGACGGCGGCGACGGCGGCAACGTTTGGCTGGAAGCGTCGGAGAACCTCAATACGCTGGTCGATTTCCGCCACCAGCGGCAGTTCCGCGCCCAGCGTGGCGAGAACGGCATGGGCCAGCAGCGCTACGGCAAGGGGGGCGAGGACGTCACCATCGTCGTGCCGGTCGGTACCCAGGTCATCAACGTCGGCACCGACGAGCTGATCGGCGACCTGATCCGCCACGGCGACCGCCTGCTGGTCGCCAAGGGCGGGAAGGGCGGCCTTGGCAACATGCACTTCAAGAGCTCGACCAACCGTGCGCCGCGCCAGGCGTTGCCGGGGTTGCCGGGCGAGGAGCGCGCGCTGCGGCTGGAGCTCAAGCTGCTGGCCGACGTCGGCCTGCTCGGCTTTCCCAACGCCGGCAAGAGCACGTTCATCCGCGCGGTTTCGGCGGCGACGCCGAAGGTCGCCGACTATCCGTTCACCACCCTGTACCCGAACCTGGGCGTGGTCAGCGTCGAGCCCGGGCGCAGCTTCGTGATCGCCGATATCCCGGGCCTGATCGAAGGTGCGGCCGACGGCGCCGGCCTCGGTAGCCTGTTCCTGCGCCACGTGCAGCGCACCCGGCTGCTGCTGCACCTGGTCGACATCGCGCCGATGGAAACCGGCGTGGAGGTCGAACCGGTCGAGCAAGTGCGCGCGATCGAGGCGGAACTGCGCAAGTACGACCCGGCGATGCTGGAAAAGCCGCGCTGGCTGATCATCAACAAGGCCGACCTGATGTTCGAGGACGAGGCGCGGGTGAAGGCGGAGGAGATCGTCGCCGGGCTCGGCTGGGAAGGCCCGTGGTTCCTGGTTTCGGCGATCGGCCGCGAGGGTACCTGGCCGATCATGCTGGAAGTGCAGGCGTTCTTCGACCGCCTGCGCGCCGACGCGCTGGAGGCGGCGGCCTTGAATGCACCCGTCGACGGGCTTTGACGCGATGGTGCCCGGGGCTGCGTCCGCTTCGGTGACGGCCGCGTCCGGTGGTTTCCACCCGCTTCCGCTGCTTGCCGGGAAAGGGATGGCGCGGACGGAAGTCCGGGCAACAAAAAACCCGGCCTGCGCCGGGTTTTTCGCGAAGCGTCGATCGATGCGATCAGGCGGCGGCCTGGATCGCCTTGATGCGCGCGGTGAGGCGGCTCTTGTGGCGGGCAGCCTTGTTCTTGTGGATCAGGCCGCGGGCGCTGAAGCGGTCGAGGATCGGCTGCGCGACCTTGAAGGCTTCCTGGGCGCCGGTGGCGTCGTTGGCGTCGAGCGCCTTGAGCACTTTCTTGACGGCGGTGCGCAGCATCGAACGCTGGCTGTTGTTGCGCAGGTTGCGCACGACGGCCTGCTTGGCGCGCTTCTTGGAGGACTTGATGTTGGCCACAATGAATTCCTGGATGGCCCGGGCATGCCGGGTTTGAGCGTTGGGCGGGAAAACGAACGGGAAATTATGGGCAATCCAGTGACTTGCGTCAACAGCCAGGCCCCGGCCGGAGGCCTGGCTTGAGCGCCCCCGACCCGGCGGCGGCCGCGCCGCGCAGGACCGGCCTGCTGCGCTCGACCGCGGTGTTCAGCGCGATGACCTTCCTGTCGCGTGTTTCCGGGCTGGTCCGCGACCAGGTCTACGCGGCGGTATTTGGCGCCAGTCCGGCCATGGACGCCTTCGTGGTCGCGTTCCGGATCCCCAATTTCATGCGCCGGCTGTCGGCCGAGGGCTCGTTTTCGATGGCCTTCGTGCCGGTCCTGGCCGAGTACAAGAGCCGGCACGGCCACGACGCGGTCAAGGAGCTGGTGGACCGCGTCGCCGGCACCCTGACCGCCTTCCTGCTGGTGCTGACCGCCGCGGCGGTGCTGCTGGCGCCATGGATCATGCCGCTGTTCGCGCCGGGCTTCGGCGCCGATACCGGGCAGGGCCAGCTGGCCGCGGAGATGCTGCGCATCACGTTCCCGTATGCGCTGTTCATCTCGCTGGCCTCGCTGGCCGGCGGCATCCTCAACAGCTACGACCGCTTCGCCATCCCGGCGCTGTCGCCGGTGCTGATGAACCTGTCGATGATCGCGGCGGCGCTGTGCCTGGCGCCGCTGATGCAGTCGTGGGGCTACAACCCGGTGCTGGCGCTGGCCTGGGGCGTGTTCGCCGCGGGCATCCTGCAGCTGGGGTTCCAGTTGCCGTCGCTGGCCAGACTCGGCTTGCTGCCGCGGCCGCGCTGGGGCGTGGCGCATGCCGGGGTGCGCCGGATCATGAAGCTGATGGTGCCGACCCTGTTCGGCGCGTCGGTCGCGCAGGTGAACCTGCTGCTGAACACGATCATGGCCTCGTTCCTGATCGGCGGCAGCGTGACCTGGCTGTACTACACCGATCGCCTGCTGGAGTTCCCGCTGGGGATGTTCGGCGTCGCGATCGGCACGGTGATCCTGCCGCACCTGTCCAGCCGCCATGCCTCCACCGACCCGCAGGGCTTTTCGAAAGCCCTGGACTGGGGATTCCGGCTGTGCCTGCTGATCGGCGTGCCCGCCTGCCTCGGCCTGGTCCTGTGCGCGGAACCGCTGATCGCGACCCTGTTCCAGCACGGCAACTTCGTCGCGCACGACACCGCGATGGCGCGCCTGAGCCTGGTGGCGCAGGCCACCGCGGTGCCCGCGTTCCTGCTGGTCAAGGTGCTCGCGCCGGCGTTCTATTCGCGCCAGGACACGAAGACGCCGGTGAAGGCGGCCGTGGTGTCGGTGGCGGGCAACATACTGTTCACCGCGCTGCTGATGCTGGGCCTGCTGCTGCTGACCGGGATCGGCCGCGAAGCGATGGACGCGTCCGGCGGCAATCCGTTCAAGGCGCTGGGCCGCATTCCCGGTGCGCACGCCTGCCTGGCGCTGGCGATCGCGCTGGCGGGCTGGCTCAACGCGATCCAGCTGTGGTGGTACCTGCGGCGGGCGGCGGTGTACGCCGTGCAGCCCGGCTGGAAGACGTTCCTGCGGCAGCTGGCGTTCGCGGCCGCGGCGCTGGTGGCGGTTGTAATGGCCATCCTCTGGCAATGGCAGGACTGGACCACATGGCCCTGGTGGGAGCGGATCTGGCGGCTGGCGGTGGTGGTTGGCGCCGGTGCGCTCGCATATGGGGCCGCGCTCTGGCTGCAGGGCATCCGCCCGCGCCACCTGCGGCACTGACGGGCTTGGGTTTGTTGCGCCGCAGCTATACTTTTCGGTTCCGGGCAGCGCGAATCCATCGCGGCGCATGGTCTTCCACGACCGGGCGGCCCCACATCGAGACTCCATGAACCGGCTGTTCCGCGACGTCGAAGGCGGGCCCCTGTGCCCCCACGGCAGTGTGGTCTGCATCGGCGCCTTCGACGGCCTGCACCTGGGTCATCGCGCGCTGGTGGGCCATGCGGCGGCGCGCGCGCGCGCGCTGGGCGTGCCGATGGTGGCGCTGAGCTTCGAGCCGCTGCCGCGCGAGTTCTTCGCCCAGGGCGAGCCGCCGCCGCGGCTGCAGCTGCCGCGGGCGAAGTTCGAAGGCCTGCGCGGGCTTGGCGCGGACCTGGTCGGCCTGCTGCGCTTCGACGCCCGCATGGTGGCGATGAGCGCGGAGGACTTCGTGCGCAGCGTGCTGGTACGGCGGTTGTCGGCGCGCGAGGTGCATGTTGGGCCGGACTTCCGCTTCGGCCACCGTCGCGCCGGCGACCTAGCCATGCTTCGGCGCGAGGGCGCCGCGCACGGTTTCACCGCCGATGCGATCGAACCGGTACGGCTCGACGGCGAGCGCGTGTCCAGCACCCGCATCCGCACCGCGCTGCAGGACGGGGCCTTCGATATCGCCTCGCGCCTGCTGGGCGCGCCGTATGCGATCGGCGGGCGCGTCGTGCGCGGCCGCCAGCTCGGGCGGACGCTCGGTTACCCCACCGCCAACCTGCGCTTCGACAACAAGCGGCCGGCGTTGTCGGGCATCTACGCCACGCGCGTGCATGGCGTCGGTGCGCAGCCGTGGCCGTCGGTCTCGAGTTTCGGCACCCGGCCGACGGTAGGCGGCGTCGAGCCGCTGCTCGAAGCGCACCTGTTCGATTTCGACGGCGACCTGTACGGTCGCCGGATCGAGGTCGAATTCGTCGCCAGGCTCCGGGACGAAGAGAAGTTCCCCGACCTGCCGGCCCTGGTCGCGCAGATGGACCGCGACGCGCAACAGGCGCGCCGCCTGCTCGCCCCCGAGCAAGAGCCCGCATGTGCAACTGCGGGCTTTCCACGAGAAGCATTGAGACGATGAGCCCAGCGTGAGCGCAGACAAACCCATCAAGGCTGACAACCCGTACAAGGCCACGCTGCACCTGCCGGCCACCGATTTCCCCATGCGCGGCGACCTGCCGAAGCGCGAGCCGGACATCCTGGCGCGCTGGGAGTCGGAAGGGTTGTATGCGCGCCTGCGCGAGAACGCGAAGGGCCGCGATCTGTTCGTGCTGCACGACGGCCCGCCGTATGCGAACGGCGTGATTCATCTCGGCCACGCGGTCAACAAGATCCTCAAGGACATCATCGTCAAGTCGAAGTACCTGGCCGGCTTCGATGCGCCGTATATCCCGGGCTGGGACTGCCACGGCCTGCCGATCGAGATCGCGATCGAAAAGAAGTACGGCAAGGTCGGGGTGAAGCTCGACGCGGTCGAGTTCCGACAGAAGTGCCGCGAGTACGCGAACGCGCAGATCGACGTGCAGCGCAAGGACTTCAAGCGCCTGGGCGTGATCGGCGACTGGGAAAACCCGTACAAGACCCTCGACTTCAGGTTCGAAGCCGACGAAATGCGCGCGCTGGCCAAGGTGATCGACAACGGCCACCTGCTGCGCGGCGTCAAGCCGGTGTACTGGTGCTTCGACTGCGGCTCGGCGCTGGCTGAAGCGGAGATCGAATACCACGACAAGGTCTCGCCCGCGGTCGACGTGGCCTACGCCGCGCGCGATGCGAAGGCATTGGCGCGGCTGTTCGGCACCGACCTGCCCGAGGGCGCCGAGGTGGCCGTGCCGATCTGGACCACCACGCCGTGGACGCTGCCGGCCTCGCTGGCGGTGTCGCTGGGCGCGGAGCTCGAATACGCACTGGTCGAAGGTCCGTCGCACGACGGCAAGCCCCGCTGGCTGGTGCTGGCCGAAGGGCTGGTCGGCAAGGCGCTGCAGCGCTACGGCGTGGATGAGGCGGTGGTGCACGGGCGCGCCACCGGCGCCGCGCTCGAAGGCCAGTTGCTGGCGCACCCGTTCTACGCCGAGCGCGACATCCCGCTGATCCTTGCCGAACACGTCTCGGCCGAGGACGGCACCGGCGCAGTACATACCGCACCGGGTCACGGCCAGGAGGACTTCGTCGCCGGGCAGAAGTACGGGCTGGTCGAGCAGTACACGGCCGCCCAGCTCAATCCGGTCGACGGGCGCGGCGTGTACCTGCCGTCGACCCCGCCGGCGGGCGATGTCGATCTGGCCGGGATGCACATCTGGAAGGCCAACGACGCCATCGTCGAGGTGCTGCGCGGCAGCGGCGCGCTGCTCGCGTTCGCCAGGCTCGAACACAGCTATCCGCACTGCTGGCGGCACAAGACGCCGGTAGCGTTCCGCGCCACGCCGCAGTGGTTCATCTCGATGGACCAGGCCCACCTGCGCCGCGACGCGCTCGAAGCCATCAAGGGCGTCAAGTGGTACCCCGCCTGGGGCGAGGCGCGCATCGCCGGCATGATCGAAGGCCGGCCCGACTGGACGATCTCGCGCCAGCGCACCTGGGGCGTGCCGATCGCGCTGTTCGTGCATCGCGAAACCGGCGAGGCGCATCCGCGCAGCACCGAAATCATGCGCGCGGTGGCCGAGCGCGTGGAGGAGAGTGGGGTGGACGTCTGGTATTCGCTGGACCCGGCGGAACTGCTCGGCGACGAGGCGAAGGACTACGACCGCATCACCGACATCCTCGATGTCTGGTTCGACTCCGGCGTCACCCATGAGGGCGTGCTGCTCGAACGCGGCCTCGGCAAGCCGGCCGACCTGTACCTGGAAGGCTCCGACCAGCACCGTGGCTGGTTCCAGTCGTCGCTGCTGACCGGCGTGGCGATCGACAAGGCCGCGCCATACCGGCAGTGCCTGACGCATGGCTTCACCGTCGACGAGCACGGCCGCAAGATGTCGAAATCGCTCGGCAACGGCATCGAGCCGCAGGACATCATGAAGACGCTGGGCGCGGACATCCTGCGACTGTGGATCGCATCGGCCGATTACAGCAACGAGATGTCGCTGTCGCAGGAGATCCTCAAGCGCAACGCCGACGCCTATCGCCGTATCCGCAACACCGCGCGCTTCCTGCTCGGCAACCTGCATGGCTTCGATCCGGACAAGCACCTGCGTCCGCTCGACGACATGGTCGCGCTGGACCGCTGGATCGTGCACCGCGCGTTCGAGGTGCAGCAGAAGATCGTCGACGCGTACGGGCGCTACGACTTCGCCGAGATCGTGCAGGCGCTGCTGAACTTCTGCAGCGTCGACCTCGGCTCGCTGTACCTCGACGTCACCAAGGACCGGCTCTACACCATGCCGGAGGATTCACGCGGGCGCCGCAGCGCGCAGAGCGCGATGTACCGCATCACCGAGGCGTTCGTGCGCTGGATCACGCCGGTGCTCAGCTTCACCGCCGACGAGATGTGGGGCTACCTCCCCGCGTCCGTCGACGGCGCCGCGCGCAAGGACAACGTGCTGTTCGCGACCTGGTACGACGGCCTGGCTCCGATGGACGAAGCCGCGACACCATCGGCCAAGGAATTCGACGCGCTGCTGGCGCTGCGCGAGCAGGTCGCCAAGGTGCTCGAGCCGATGCGTGCCGGCGGCGAGATCGGCGCGGCGCTGGAAGCCGAGATCGGCCTGAAATGCGGCGTCTCCGACCAGAACTGGCTGGCGCCGTTGGTCGACGAGCTGCGTTTCCTGCTGATCAGCGGCGACGTCACCCTCGAGGCCGACGGCGATGCGCACGAGATCACGGTGCTCGCGCGCCGCACGGAAAAGCCGAAGTGCGTGCGCTGCTGGCACCATCGCGCCGACGTCGGCAGCGATGCCGCGCATCCGCAGCTGTGCGGGCGTTGCGTGTCCAACATCGAAGGGCCGGGCGAAGACCGGAAGTGGTTCTGATGTGCCCTTCTCCCGGAGGGAGAAGGAACAACAAAAGGCAATGACATCGAATGTCGACCCATCCCAAACCCAACGCGCTGATCTGGCTGGTCCTCTCGGTCATCGTCATCGCCCTCGACCAGTGGACCAAGGCCTGGGTGCTGTCGAGCCTGCCCGAGTACCAGCCGGTGCCGGTGATCGACGGCTTCTGGAACTGGTATCGCACCTACAACACCGGCGCGGCGTTCAGCTTCCTGTCCGATGCTGGCGGCTGGCAGACGTGGCTGTTCTCGGCGCTGGCGGTCGGCATCAGCGGGCTGCTGGCGTTCTGGCTGTCGCGCACCCCGCGCGGTGACTGGCGCACGGCGCTGCCGTTCGCGCTGGTGGTGGGCGGCGCGGTGGGCAACGTCATCGACCGCATCGCCCACGGCCACGTCATCGATTTCATCCAGTGGTACTGGCGCGACCACTACTGGCCGGCGTTCAACATCGCCGATTCGGCGATCGTCGCCGGGGCGGTGGGAATCGCCCTATTCGGGCTGTTCCAGCGCAAGCCGGCGCCGCCCGGGAAGTAATCCAGCCCTTCTCCCGCTTGCGGGAGAAGGTGGCGCGAAGCGACAGATGAGGGGCTTTTGACGCTCCGGCGTTCAGCCCTGGCTTCTTTTGAGCGAGTCGCGACCTGAGACTCCCTCACCCCCTCCCGCGCGCCGCCCCGGCGCAGCGCGCCGGGCGTTCGAATGGCCCGCGCGGCAGTGCCGCCAGGCGGGCCACCCTCACCCCGCAAGCGGGAGAGGGGAGAATGCGCCATGCGGAAATCGCCCCGGTAGCGGAAAGGACGGCTTTGGGGTCGTATCTCCGGTAAAATCGGTGCCATGGACATCGTCCTCGCCAACCCCCGCGGCTTCTGCGCCGGCGTCGACCGCGCGATCGAGATCGTCAAGCGCGCGATCGAGACGCTTGGTGCGCCGATCTACGTGCGCCACGAGGTCGTGCACAACCGCTACGTGGTCGACGACCTCAAGCAGCGCGGCGCGATCTTCGTCGAGGAGCTCGACGAGGTGCCGGACGACGCCACGGTGATCTTCAGCGCGCACGGCGTCTCGCAGGCCGTGCGCAACGAAGCCGGGCGGCGTGGGCTCAAGGTGTTCGACGCGACCTGTCCGCTGGTGACCAAGGTGCATTTCGAAGTCGCGCGCCACTGCCGCGCCGGCCGCGACGTGGTGCTGATCGGCCATGCCGGCCATCCCGAGGTCGAGGGCACGATGGGGCAGTGGGACCGCGAGTGCGGGACCGGCCGCATCTACCTGGTCGAGGACGTCGAGGACGTGGCTGCGCTGGAAGTCGAGCAGCCCGACAATCTTGCCTATACCACCCAGACCACGCTGTCGGTCGACGACACCCGCGGCGTGATCGAGGCGCTCAGGGACCGGTTCCCCGCGATCCAGGGCCCGAAGAACGACGACATCTGCTACGCCACCCAGAACCGCCAGGACGCCGTGCGCGAGCTTGCCGCGCAATGCGACCTGGTGCTGGTGGTCGGTTCGCCGAACAGTTCCAATTCCAACCGCCTGCGCGAGCTGGCCGAGCGCGAGGGCGTCGAGGCGTACCTGATCGACGGCGCCGACGAGATCGACCCGCAGTGGGTCGAGGGCCGCCGCCACATCGGCGTCACCGCCGGCGCCTCGGCCCCCGACGTGCTGGTGCGCGGCGTAATCGAGCGCCTGCAGGCGCTGGGCGCCGCCGCCGGCCTGCGCGAGCTGTCCGGCGAACCGGAAAGCATGGTCTTCGCGCTGCCCAAGGAACTGCGCATGCAGCTGGTCGATTGACCCTGCCTGCGTTGAAACCTAGAATTCACGGCCCGCGACCGGTGACGGTCGGGCCAGGCAACATCGCCGGAATAGCTCAGTTGGTAGAGCGGCGCATTCGTAATGCGTAGGTCGTAGGTTCGATTCCTATTTCCGGCACCATCTTCACTGCCGTACCGAGCAAGCCCATGGATCCGATTGCCCTAGAAGACCTCGCCCTGCTCGAGGTGCTGCAGCGGGTCGACCAGTGCCTTCCGCTGGAGTCGGGCGACACGAAGATCCACCAGCGCCTGGTCGACAGCGGCCTGGTAACCGTCGACACGGACCCGCTGCGGCTGACCTCCGCCGGCATCGAGCTGTGCAAGTCGCTGCAGCATCGCGTCGCCGCAGACGCGCAGGCCGCGAAGATCATCGAGCAGCGCGAAGCGGATGATGGCGTCGCGGCCAGCGATGGCAATGGGTCCGACCCGCACGGCGACCTGGAAACACCGCGCGCCCGTTGACGGCGCGATCGCTTCGCCCGCCGCTCGGGCGCGGTCGGATGATCTCCGTCCTTGCGACGCCGTTCGGCTAGAGTGCCGGCGTCGAACGGGGAACCCAATGGCCGTAAAGCCCACCAGCAAGGTAAGGACCGCCTACGTCTGCAGCGAGTGCGGCGGCGAGCACAACAAGTGGCAGGGCCAGTGCGGCGAATGCGGGGCGTGGAACTCGCTGTCCGAGATCGTGCTCGAGTCGGCCGCGGCGGCGAAGTCGCCGGCGTCGCGGCGCAGCGGCTGGGCGGGGAAGGTCGACGCGCCGAAGGTGACCGCGCTCAAGGACGTCCGCCATCACGAGGATGCGCGCGTCACCACCGGCATCGGCGAGTTCGACCGCGTGCTTGGCGGCGGGCTGGTCGAGGGTGCGGTGGTGCTGGTCGGCGGCGACCCCGGCATCGGCAAGTCCACGCTGCTGCTGCAGGCGGTCACGCAGATGGCGGCGACGCTGCCCGGCCTGTACGTCACCGGCGAGGAATCGCTGGCGCAGGTGGCAGGCCGCGCGGCGCGCCTGGGGCTGCCGCTCGATGGCGTCAATGCGCTGGCCGAGACCGGCGTCGAGCGCATCCTCGAACACGCCTCCGCGCTGCAGCCGAAACTGATCGTGGCCGATTCGATCCAGACCCTGTGGACCGAGTCGCTGACCGCCGCGCCGGGCTCGGTGAGCCAGGTGCGCGAATCGGCCGCGCGCCTGGTGCGCTACGCCAAGGAAACCGGCGCTGCCGTATTCCTGGTCGGCCACGTCACCAAGGAAGGCGGCATCGCCGGCCCGCGCGTGCTCGAGCACATGGTCGACGCGGTGCTGTATTTCGAAGGCGACAGCGGCAGTCGTTTCCGCGTGCTGCGCGCGTTCAAGAACCGCTTCGGCGCGGTCAACGAGCTGGGCGTGTTCGCGATGGGCGAGAAGGGCCTGAAGGAAGTGCCGAATCCCTCGGCGATCTTTCTCTCCGGCGGCAGCACGCAGCAGCCCGGCAGCTGCGTGATGGTCACGCGCGAAGGCACGCGGCCGCTGCTGGTGGAGGTGCAGGCGCTGGTCGACGCGTCGCCCTTGTCGAATCCGCGCCGGGTCGCGGTGGGCCTCGAGCAGAATCGCCTCGCGATGCTGCTGGCGGTGCTGCATCGCCACGGCGGCATCGTGGTGTCCGACCAGGACGTGTTCGTCAACGTGGTCGGCGGTATCCGCGTGCAGGAGACCGCAGCCGACCTCCCCGTGCTGCTCGCGGTGCTTTCCTCGCTGCGCGACCAGCCGCTGGCCGACAAGACCGTCGCCTTCGGCGAAGTGGGCCTGAGCGGCGAGATCCGCCCGATCCCCAACGGCGAGGAGCGGTTGAAGGAAGCGGCCACGCACGGGTTCAAGCGCGCGATCGTGCCGAAGGCCAATGCGCCGAAGGGTGGCAGCTACAAGGGGATGGAGGTGGTCGCCGTGGAGCGCCTGGCCGACGCCCTGGAAGCTGCCGGCTGACGCCGGTCCGGGCTACGCGCCCGCATCCAGTGCAGCCAGAATCCTTCGCTGCAGGCCGGGGCGACGTCGACGGAACCCTCGCGTCGGGGGCATAGCCCCCGACCTGCATCAATGTCCGCTGGCTGCGCCGCCGCCCATCTTTGCCGCGAATGGCGGCCTGGCGAGCCAGACGAACGCGATCACGCCGATGAACAGGATGCCGAGCAGATGGAAGATCTCGTTGAAGCCGATCTGCGCGGCCTGCTGGAAGATCATGTGGTCCAGCGCCAGCGCGCCGCGCTGCAGGACCTGCCCCGGACCTGATCCGGGGTCGCCCTGGCCGAGCGCCTCGACGGTCTGGCGGATCACCGGATCGGCGGCGGGGATGTGCTCGGTGAGCTGCGCATGGTGGATGACGGTGCGCTGGTTCCAGGCCCACGTTGTCAGGGACGCGGCGAAGCTGCCGCCAAGGGTGCGGAAGAACGTCGCCACACCCGAGCCCGATGCGATTTCGTGCGGCTCCAGGTCCGACAGCAGGATCGTCAGCACCGGCATGAAGAACAGCGCGACACCCAGGCCCATCCACAGTTGCACCATCGCCACGCGCTCGAAGTCGACGTCGAGGTTGAACCCGGCGCGCGCGAAACTGGTGGCGGCCATCGCGATGAACGCCAGGCTCGCCACGATGCGCAGGTCGAAGCGGGTCGCGTACTTGCCCACGAACGGGGTCAACAGCACCGGCAACACACCGATGGGCGCGGTCGCCAGGCCTGCCCAGATCGGCGTGTAGCCGAGGTTGCGCTGCAGCCATAGCGGGATGATCAGCGCCACCGCGAAGAACGCGGCGTAGGCCAGCACCAGCGCGATCGTGCCGGTGGCGAAGTTGCGGTGCCGGAACAGCCGCAGGTCAACGATGGGGTCGGAATCGGTGAGTTCCCAGATGAAGAACACCGCCAGCGCGATCACCGCGACGATCGCCAGCACCACGATCTTGGTGGAGTTGAACCAATCCTCGTCGTTGCCCAGGTCGAGCAGGATCTGCAGCGCGCCGACACCAACCACCAGCGTTGCCAGGCCGACGTAATCCATCCGGGGCTTGTCGAGCCTCTCCGGACGGCCACGCAGTTGGCGCGCGACGACGAAGCTGACGAAGATGCCGATCGGCACGTTGATGAAGAAGATCCATTCCCAGCTGTAGTTGTCGGTGATCCAGCCGCCCAGGATCGGGCCGGCGATCGGCGCGACGACGGTCACCATCGCGAGCAGTGCGATGGCCTGCCCGCGCTTGGCCGGGGGATAGATCGAGATCATCAGCGCCTGCGCCACCGGGTACATGGGGCCGGCGACGAAGCCCTGCAGCGCGCGAGCGGCCACCAGCATCCCCATGGAGGTGGCCAGGCCGCACAGCAGCGAGGCGATCGCGAACGCGAACGTGGCCCAGATGAACAGTCGTCGCTCGCCGAACCGGCGGGTCAGGAAGCCGGTCAGCGGCAGCGCGATCGCGTTGCTGACCGCGAACGAGGTGATGACCCAGACGGCCTGGTTGGCGCTGGCGCCGAGGTTGCCGGAAATCGTGGGCAGCGAGACGTTGGCGATGGTGATGTCCAGCACCTGCATGAACATCGCCAGCGCGATGCCGATCGTCGCCAGCGCCATGTTCGGCGGGCGGAAAGGCTTCGCTGGATCGTGCGCGGACGGCGCGCCGCCGTCAGCCTGTTCGACGGTCGTGGACATGGCCGCGGATCAGTTGCGCGCGCTTTGCGGCAGGTTCTGTTCGATGATGCGCGTGATCAGCGCATTGGCATCGTCGAGCTGGCTGGCGTAGGCCTGCGTGCTCAGCAAGGGCTCTGCGCCCTTGCGCGCCCTGGCCATCACCGCGCCGTCCTGGTCGCGGATGGAAACGTCCACGGCCATGCTCAGTCCAAGCCGCAGCGGATGCTCGGCCAGCTGCTTCGGGTCAAGGTCGATCCGCACCGGCACGCGCTGCACGATCTTGATCCAGTTGCCGCTGGCGTTCTGTGCCGGCAGCAGCGAGAACGCGCTGCCCGTGCCCATGCCGAGGCTGGCGACCTTGCCGTCGTACTTCACGCTGCCGCCGTACAGGTCGGCGCGCACCTCGACCGGCTGGCCGATGCGCATCTTCGTCAGCTGCGTCTCCTTGAAGTTGGCCTCCACCCACATCTGCTCGATCGGCACGATGGTCATCAGCGTGGTGCCCGGCTGCACGCGCTGGCCCAGCTGCACGCTGCGCTGCGCGACGTAGCCCGACACCGGCGCGACGATCGCCGTGCGCTGCAGGTTGAGGTAGGCCTGCCGCAACTGCGCCGCGGCGGCCTGGACCTGCGGTTGCCCTTGCACGGTCGTGGCATCCACCAGCGCGCGGCTGCGCGCGAGCTGGCCATGCGAGGCAGACAGCGCGGCCTCGGCGGCGGCGAGCATGTCGCGTGCATGCGCGAGTTCTTCGCGCGACACCGCGCCGGTGGCAACCAGTCCTTCGCGTCGCTTCGCGTCGGCGCGCGCCTGCGCCACCGCGACCTGGCGCGCCTTGATGTCGGCCTGGCCGGCGTCGACGCTGCTGTACAGGCCGCGGACCTGGCGCACGGTGCCGGCGAGGTTGGCGACGGCCTGGTCGTAGGCGACCTGCGCGTCGTTGGGGTCGAGTTCCACCAGCGGCTGGCCGGCTTCGACCTTCATGCCCTCATCGGCGTCGATGCTGACCACCGTACCGATCGTCTGCGGCACGATGCTGACCACGTTGCCCTGCACGTAGGCGTCGTCGGTGTCCTGGTGCCAGCGTGCGACCAGCAGGTAGTACGCCAGCCAGGCGATGCCGGCCAGGACCACGACCGTCGCGAGGATCAGCAATGCACGCTTGCGCTTGCCGTTCTTCGGCGCGGGCGCGGCGGTGGGAGTGGCGGCTTGCGGATTGATTTCGGACGTCATGGCGTGGGGGCCCCGGCAAGGTCTGGGTTGGAATCGGATTCGGGAGCGGCATCCGGGCCGGCGAGCACGAGGCCGCCGCCGAGCGCGCGGTCGAGATCGACCGTGGCCGCATAGCGCTGCGCGCGCAGCGCGGCGAGTTGCTGTTCGAGCTGCAGCAGCGGACGCTGCGCCGACAGCACGTCGAGCTGGGTGCCGATGCCGGCCTGGTAGCGGGTGTCGGCCAGTTGCAGCGCCGATTGCGCGGCGTCGCGCGCCTGCGTGGCCGAGGCGATCTGAGCGTCGAGCGCGCGCGCCGCCTGCACCGCATCGGTGACTTCATGCAGCGCCGCAACCAGCGACTGGTTGTAGCCGGCGACGGCGAGGTCGTAGTCGGCGTCCGATTTCGCCAACTGGCTGCGCAGGCCACCGCCGTCGAAGATCGGCAGGCTGATCGCGGGGCCGCCGAACCCCAGCAGCGCGTCGCCGCTGAACAGGTCGGACAGGCCGGCGGATGCGAGCCCGACCAGCGCGTTGAGGTTGATGCTGGGCTTGAATGCGGCCTTGCTCGCGTCGATGCCGCGGCTCGCGGCTTCCACCCGCCAGCGCGCGGCGACGACGTCGGCGCGGTGGCCGAGCAGTTCGCTGGGCAGCACCGCCGGCACGGCGGGCGAGGGCGCGTCGAGCAGGTGCGGACGGGTGATGTCGAGGCCGCGGTCCGGACCCTTGCCGAGCAGCGCGGCCAGCGCGTTGCGCAGCGCGTCGATCTGCTGCTGCGCCGACTGGGCCTGCTGCCTTGCCGCGGCGATGGTGCTTTCCGACTGGCGCAGCTGCAGCTGGTTGTCGAGGCCGGCTTCGACGCGCTGGCGGGCCAGGTCGCGCAGGTGCGAGGCGCGCGCCTGTTCGCGTTGCGCGACGTCGAGCATCTCGTGGGCCTGCGCGAACGCGATGTAGCTACGCGCGACGTTCGACGACAGCGCCAGCCGCGCGGCCTGCGCATCAATTTGTGCGGCGCGCGCCTGGCCGACGGCGGCCTCGTACTTCGCGCGCTTGCCGCCCCACAGGTCGGGCGCCCACTTGAAGTCGAGCATCAGCACGGTGCTGGCCTGCAGGTCGCCGCCCAGCGGCGCCGGCGCCAGTGTTTCGGGCAGTTGCACGGCGGTTTCCTGCGCGCTGGCGCCGAGCGTCGGCTTGCGAGCGGCGTCCGCCAGCCCGGCCTGCGCCTGGGCCTGGCGCACGCGCGCGTCGGCGGCGGCGAGCGAGGGGCTGTCCTGCAGCGCTTCGCGGATGAGCGTGTCGAGCTGGGGGTCGCCGAGCGCGGTCCACCAGTCCTGGGCCGGGAACGCGGCGTCGCTGAGCGCCTGCGGCCCCAGGCTGCGGCTGCTGGCGAGCGAATCGGCTTCGATCGCATGCTCCTCCGGCGCAAGTCCGCGGGTGCTGGCGCAGCCGGCCAGGACCAGCGCTGCGACAGACGCGAAAAAGACGGAAAGCACGAAGGGCAGCCCGCGGCGCGGGCGATGGCGTGGGGCGGCCATGGGTCAGGATTCCGTGGAGGTGAGGTTGTCGCGCGCGCGTTCGAGCAGCTGCGTGAGCACGCTGCGTTCTTCTTCGCTCATGCCGGCCATCGCGCGTTCACGCACGCGTTCACCGCACTTGTTGATGTCCTGCCAGATGGCCAGGCCGGACTCGGTCAGGTGGATGTTGAGCGCGCGTCGGTCGGTGGGGTCTGCCGTGCGGGCCACGATGCCCTTGGCGACGAGGCGGTCGAGCAGGCGCGTCATCGCGCCGGGATTGAGTTCGGCGGCGCGTGCCAGGTCGGTGACGCCGGTCGAGCCAATTGCCAGCTTTTTCAGCGTGACGTATTGGCTGAAGGTCAGGTCATGGCCCAGGTCGGCCAGTTCCAGCTTCATCCGCGCCCACATGGCGTCGCGGAGCTGCCGGAACAGCAGGCCGAGGCTCGCGCCGCTGTCGGGGAAGGCGGGGGTGTTCATGAGGGGCGGCATTTTGCTGCCCCATGCAATAGTTGTCAATGCAACTATTGTCCCGGCAATGGAATTGAAAATCCCGGTGTTCGCGGATTCAGCTTCGCCCCTCAGCTTGCGCGATGCAGGACCAGCTCCAGCACGAACTTGCTGCCGAAGAAGGCCAGCACCAGCAGCGCCATCGCCGCGAGCGTCCAGCGCACCGCGATCGCGCCACGCCAGCCGTAACGCCAGCGGCCGAGCAGCAGCGCGCCGAACGCCAGCCACGACAGCACGCTGAGCACCGTCTTGTGTACCAAGTGCTGGGCGAACAGGTCGTCGACGAACAGCACACCGGTGAGCAGGGTCGCGGTCAGCAGCACGAAACCCACGCCAATCGTGCGGAACAGCAGCGTTTCCAGTTCGGTCAGCGGCGGCAGCACGCGCAGCCAGGCGTGGAAGTCGCGCCGGCGCAGCGCGCCTTCCTGCAGCCACAGCATGATCGCCAGCAGCGCGGCGATCGCCAGCGTGGCGTAGGCGAGCAGGGCGCACCACGCATGCAGTTGCAGGCGCACGTCCAGCCCTTCGGCCAAGTGGTGGCCGTAGCCGGCGTAGCCGCCGAGCGCGGCGGCGGCGATCGGGAAGACCACCACGCCCAGCGTCGCCATCCGCCCGCGCGCACCGACCAGCAACGTCAGCAGCGCCATGCCGAGCCCCACCAGCGACAGCGCCGAGAAGAAGTGCAGGTCGGTGCCGCCGGCGTTGCGCCACACCATGGCGTGGTAACCGGCGTGCAGGGCAACGGCCGGCAGCGCGGGGAACAACCAGGCGCGTCCGCGGCGACGCTGTTCGCGCATCACGCCGGCCACCAGTGCGAATGCGGCCAGCAGGTAAAGGGCGATGGCGATGAGAACGATTGTCATCCGGGAAGTGTCGCACATGGCCGGCCCGCCGGAGCGTCCGCGGATGCGATCGCAGGCGCGGGTGCCGGCACGAGAGCCGCCACGAGCCGGGCGACCGCGACCACCAAGCTATAATCCGCGGCCGCTTTCCCGAACCATCCCGCATCCATGTTCGAATCCCTGACCCAACGCCTGTCCGGCACCATCGAGCGCCTGCGCGGCCGCGGCCGGCTGACCGAATCCAACATCAGCGAGGCGCTGCGCGAGGTGCGCATCGCACTGCTCGAAGCCGACGTCGCGCTGCCGGTGGTGCAGGCGGTGATCCAGCGCATCAAGGTGCGCGCGGTGGGCCAGGAAGTTCTCAAGTCGCTGACTCCGGGCCAGGCGCTGATCAAGGTCGTCCGCGACGAGCTGACCCTGGTGATGGGCGCGGCGGCGAGCGAGCTCAACCTCAACGTGCCGGCGCCGGCCGTGATCCTGATGGCCGGCCTGCAGGGCGCGGGCAAGACCACCACGGTGGCCAAGCTTGCGAAACACCTGAAGGACAAGCGCAAGAAGAAGGTGATGGTGGTCAGCGCCGACGTCTATCGCCCGGCGGCGATCGAGCAGCTGAAGACGCTGGCGCAGCAGGTCGACGTGCTGTTCTTCCCGTCCACCGCCGACCAGAAGCCGGAAGCCATCGTCCGCGCCGCCATCGACGATGCGCGGAAGTCGTACGCCGACGTGCTGATCGTCGACACCGCCGGCCGCCTCGCCATCGACGAAGCGATGATGGTCGAGATCAAGGCCCTGCACGGCGCGGTGAACCCGGCCGAGACGCTGTTCGTGGTCGACTCGATGACCGGCCAGGACGCCGCGGTCACCGCCAAGGCCTTCGGCGAGGCGCTGCCGCTGACCGGCGTGGTACTGACCAAGACCGACGGCGATGCCCGCGGCGGCGCCGCGCTGAGTGTGCGCTACGTCACCGGCAAGCCGATCAAGTTCATCGGCACCGGCGAGAAGGTCGACGGGTTGGACGTGTTCCACCCCGACCGCATCGCCAGCCGCATCCTCGACATGGGCGACGTGTTGTCGCTGGTCGAGCAGGTCGAACAGCAGGTCGACCAGGACAAGGCGCAGAAGCTGGCCGAGAAGGTCGCCAAGGGTCGCAAGTTCGACCTCAACGACATGCGCGACCAGCTCGAGCAGATGCAGAACATGGGCGGCCTGTCGGGTTTGATGGACAAGCTGCCGGGCGTGGGCAAGATCCCCGACCACGTCAAGGCGCAGGTCACCGGCAAGGAAGTGCCGCGGATGGTCGCGATCATCAACTCGATGACCAAGAAGGAGCGCCGCAACCCGATGCTGCTCAACGGTTCGCGCCGCTCCCGCATCGCCAAGGGCGCAGGGCTCACCCCGGCCGACGTCAACAAGCTGATGAAGCAGTACCAGCAGATGGAAAAGATGATGGGCAAGCTGGGCCGCGGCGGCATGAAGGGCATGATGCGCGGCATGAAAGGCATGATGGGCGGCGGCGGGATGCCGTTCCGCTGAGATGACATCGACACGACCGGTGTGTCTGGTGGGGGCGGCCATGGCCGCGATTGGATCTCCGGTACGAAACATCGCGGCCATGGCCGTTCCCACCGGAGCCTGAGCCTTGGCTGTGATCCTGTGCAATGGCCGCATCGTCGAAACCGACGATCCCGGGCCGGCTGTTGCGCGGCCCCTGCACGCGCTGGCGCTGCGCAACTACGGCCACTTCACCACGATGCAGGTGCGCGACCGCGCCGTACGCGGACTCGACCTGCACCTGCGTCGCCTGCGCGAGGCGACTCGCGAGCTGTTCGCCACCGACCTTGACGATGCCCGCGTGCTCGATGGATTGCGTCGCGGACTCGACGCCGCGGGTGTCCCCGACTGCAGTGCGCGCGTGACCATCTGCGCGCCGGACTTCGATCTCCGCGATCCGCTGCGGGCGGTCGAGGTCGACGTGATCGTCTCGATTTCGCCGCCCGCCGATCCCGAGCCGGAACCGCGACGGGTGAAGTCCTTCCGCCACGAACGCGCGCTGCCACACATCAAGCATGTCGGCACCTTCCCCCTGCTCCATTTCGCCCGCGAGGCGCGGCTTGCCGGCTACGACGATGCCCTGTTCGTGGGGCACGACGGCCGGGTGAGCGAAGGCTCGGTCTGGAACGTAGGCTTCTGGGACGGGCAGGCCGTGGTCTGGCCCCTGGCGCCGGCACTGGGCGGGACCTGCGAGCGGCTGCTGCGGGCGGGCCTGGACGAACTGGGCGTGGCGCAGGTCAGCCGCGAGGTGCGCCTGCCCGAGTTGGCGGGCTTCCGGGCCGGTTTCGCCTGCAATTCCCGCGGCGTATGGGCGCTCGCCGGCGTCGACGGGGTGGCTTGGGCGCCGGACGGCGGCCTCGCTGGCCTGCTGGAACAGGCGCTGGCCGGCAGGCCTTGGCAGCCCGTGTAGCGATTCCCGATATTCCGTGGCGGGGTCGGACAGGCCGGGCCGGCCGCCCGGAAAATCGGATATCGCGGGCTTTTCATGATCCGCTTCAGTGCTTTACAATGCCCGGCTTACCTCGCCGTCCTGGCGACTGGGCAACACGAGAACACACCATGGTCAAGATCCGCCTTACCCGTGGCGGCGCCAAGAAGCGCCCCTTCTACCACATCATCGTCACCGACCACCGCAGCGCACGCGATGGCCGCAACATCGAGCGCGTGGGTTTCTACAACCCCGTCGCGTCGGGCGCCGAGAAGCGCATCGAGCTCGATATCGCCCGCGTCGACCATTGGGTCGGGCAGGGCGCGCAGCTGACCGACAAGGTCCGCAACCTGTACAAGGAAGCGGCCAAGATCGCCGCGGCTGCCCCGGCAGCCGAAGCTGCCTGATGCTTCGGCCGCGCCTGGCGCGGCCATTGCCGACATGGAATCTTCCACGCGCCGCATCCTGCTGGGCAGGGTCCACGGCGCGTTCGGCGTGCGTGGCGAACTGAAGCTCGAGTCGTTCACCGAGCCCGCCAACGCGATCCTCCGCTACCAGCCATGGATCCTGCGCGACGCGCAGGGCCGCGAGCGGGAGCTTGCGGGGGCGCGTGGACGCCTGACCGCGAAGGGCATCGTCGCGACGTTTCCGGAAGTCGCCGATCGTGACGCCGCCGAGGCGCTGCGCGGCAGCGAGGTCTGGGTGGCGCGTTCGGCGCTGCCACCGCCGCAGCCCGGCGAATATTACTGGGTCGACCTGGAAGGCCTGCGCGTGGTCAATCGCGAAGGCGTCGATTTCGGCCGCGTTTCGCATCTGTTCTCCACCGGCGCCAACGACGTGCTGGTGGCCGAAGGCGAGCGGGAGCGGATGATTCCCTTCCTGCAGCCGGACTACATCGTCTCCATCGATTTCGATGCCGGGCTGGTCACCGTCGACTGGGATCCGGAGTTCTGAAGCCCCTCCCTTGAAGGGAAGGAGTGGAATCCATGCGCATCGACATCGTCAGCCTGTTCCCCGAGTTCGTCGCCCAGGTCGCCGGCCACGGCGTTGTGGGTCGTGCGCAGGAACGTGGACTGTTGTCGCTGCACGGCTGGAATCCGCGCGACCATGCCGAGGGCAACTATCGCCGCGTGGACGACCGGCCGTTCGGCGGCGGCCCCGGGATGGTGATGATGATCGACCCGCTGCGCGCCTGCCTCGCCGCCGCGCGCGCGGCAGATCCGGCGCCTGCCCGCGTCATCTACCTCAGCCCACAGGGCCGGCCGCTGACCCAGGCGAAGGTCCGCGACCTGGCCGCCGAGCCGCGCATGATCCTGCTGTGCGGCCGCTACGAAGGCGTCGACGAACGCCTGCTGGCGGCCGAAGTCGACGAGGAACTCTCCATCGGCGACTACGTGCTCTCGGGTGGCGAACTGGCCGCCGCGGTGGTCGTCGATGCGGTCGCCCGGCTGCAGGAGGGCGCCCTGAACGATGCCGAATCCGCCGTCCAGGACAGTTTCGAGGGCGACGGCCTGCTCGACTGCCCGCATTACACCCGGCCGGTCGAACATGCGCTGGGCGACGTGCCGGCGGTGCTGCTGTCGGGCAATCACGCGGGAATCGCCCGCTGGCGACGCCAGCAGGCCCTTGGCCGGACCTGGCTGCGGCGCCCGGACCTGCTGGACCGCGACGCCCTGTCGCCAGTCGATCGCCGGCTGCTGGAGGAGTTCCTGGCCGCGGCCGGCGATGGTTCCGGCAACGCCACGTAACCCCCTAGCGCGCAAGGGAAAATTGCCGCTATAATTGCCCGCTTCGCTCCACCATGCCAAGACGCGGGTCCACGTGCACTCGCGCTACAACAACGCCTTCAAGGCACTCCCAACAGGCAAGCAACCCAGGTCATCGTCATGAACAAGCCCTCGATCAACACGCTGCTGCAGAATTTCGAAACCGAACAGGCCCAGCGCCAGCTGCCCGACTTCGGCCCCGGCGACACCATCGTCGTCAACGTCAAGGTCAAGGAAGGCAACCGCGAGCGCGTGCAGGCCTACGAGGGCGTGGTCATCGGCAAGAAGAACGCCGGCCTCAACTCCGCCTTCACCGTGCGCAAGATTTCGCACGGCTACGGCGTCGAGCGCGTGTTCCAGACCCACAGTGCCGCGATCGACTCGGTCGAGGTCAAGCGTCGTGGCGCCGTGCGCGCCGGCAAGCTGTACTACCTGCGCGGACTGGAAGGCAAGAAGGCGCGCATCAAGGAAGACTTGGCCGGCAACGCCAAGGCGCGTGCCGCTGCTGCCGCAGCCGCTGCCGCCGCGAAGTAATCTTCCCGGCATCGCTGCACGAACGGCCACCTCGGGGTGGCCGTTTTCGTTGGCACGGCTGTCGTGGAAACGGCGGTTCCTGGCTCCCGGTTCCTGGTTCCTGGTTATTCGCAGGAGCGGCGGAAGCCGCGATGCCTGCCCCGCGCAAGACATCGCGGCTTCCGCTCCTGCGACAGCACTCCACCCGCTGGGGTCACGCCCGTGGCCCCTGGTCGGCGACCGGCGAAGGCACCTGTGACGGCACTTCCGATGGCACCGCGACCGCATCCGGATCCGGCTTGAGCATCTTCGCCTTGCGCCAGTTGCCCCAGCGGTAATACGCCATCGACATCAACATCGAGCACAGCGCGCTGACCGGGAAGCTCCACCAGATCGCATCGATCCCCAAAGTCGGCTGCAGCAGGTCGGCGAACGGGATGCGGATGCCCCACATCGCGATGCCCAGGATCACCAGCGGCGGGATCACCGCGCCGGTGGCGCGCACGACGCCGGAGATGACGAAGCTCACGCCGAAGAACAGGAACGACCACACCGCGATGTGGTTGAGATGGCGGCCGTGTTCCAGCGCCGCGCTGCCGTCGGGCAGGAACAGTGACAGCGTGGTGTGGTCGAACAGGATCACCGGTGCGATCAGCGCGCCGGTCATCAGGAAATTGAACGCGGTACCGGTGCGCGCGGTAGCGTTGACCCGGTCCCAGTGGCCGGCGCCGACGTTCTGCGCGGCCATTGACGAGCACGCCGCGCCGATCGCCATCGCCGGCATCTGGATGTAGGTCCACAGCTGCAGCGCCGCGCCATAGGCGGAGGCGTAGTCGACGCCGTATGCGTTGACCATGCTGATCATCATGATCATCGCCAGCGAGATCACGATCATCTGCAGGCCCATCGGCACGCCCTTGACCACCAGCGCGCGCAGGATCGCGATGTCGGGCTTGTAGACGGCGTTCTCGTGCCGGCTGATCCACAGCGGATGGCGGCGATGGCGCAGCCACAGCAGCATCGCGGCCAGGCTGATCACGTTGGCCACGAGGGTCGACGTGGCGGAGCCGGCGATGCCCATTTCCGGCAGCGGGCCGATGCCGAAGATCAGCAGCGGGTTCAGCACGATGTCCAGCAGCACCGCCAGCATGAGGAACACGAATGGCGTGCGGGTGTCGCCGGAGCCGCGCAGGATCGCCGACAGGAAGGCGAACATGTACAGGAACGGCACGGCCATGAAGATGATGCGCAGGTAGGACTCGGCCAGCGCGAGCGACTCGGCGGGCGTGCTCATCCACACCAGGATGTGGCGCGACAGCGGCATGCCGGCGAAGGCGATCACCAGCGACACCAGGAAGAAGAACGTGGCGCTGGTGCCGATCACGAGCTTGGCCTGCGCGGTGTCCTTCGTGCCCATCGCCTGCCCGACCAGGATGGTCGCGGCCATGCCGACGCCGAACACCGCGCCGATCAGGAAGAACATGATGTTGTTGGCGTTCGCGGTCGCGGTGAGCGCCTCCTCGCCGAGGAAGCGGCCGACCCAGATCGCGTTGACCGATCCGTTCAGCGACTGCAGCACGTTGCCGGCCAGGATCGGCAGCGCGAACACGAACAGCGTGCGCCCGATCGGGCCCTGGGTCAGGTCGCGCGTCCTGGCGTTCGGCATCGCGGCATCTTGCCAGAAGCCGGGTACAGCCTGGTTTCACGGCAACGCACAGCGGGATTCGGGCAAACTGGAGCCATGCGAAATCGTGCAGTCCGGTGAGCATCGAAACCACCAGGCTCGACATCTGGCTCTGGGCAGCGCGGTTCTACCGGACTCGCAGCCTGGCGAAGCAGGCAGTCGAGACGGGCAAGGTCGAGATCGATGGCCAGCGTGCCAAGGCCTCGCGCAGCGTGCGCGTAGGCGATGCGCTGCGGATCGTGCGCGGCGAGGAAACTTTCGAGGTCGAGGTCGCCGCGATCGGCGAGAAGCGCGGGACGGCGGCGGTGGCGCGGATGCTGTACGTCGAGTCTGAAGCCTCGCGCGATGCGCGCGAGAACCGCCTCGCCGAGCTGCGCGCCGCGCGGGCCGGCTACCAGGCGCCGGAAGGCAAGCCCGACAAGCGCGCACGCAGGCTGATCCGCGCACTTGGGGATATCGATGCGTCCTGATGGTGGTTGCGCATCCCGCAGGATTCTTGCAGGAGCGGCTTCAGCCGCGAGCTTTTGATCTTCAAAGCCAGGCTGGCTGTACGACAAGAGCCCGCGGCTGAAGCCGCTCTTGCAAGGGCGCCGTTCCGCAGAAGCGAAACGCCGGCAGTCGGACTGCCGGCGTTCGCATGAAGACCGGATGTACCGGACTCAGGCCTGGGCCGGCTGCTCCTCTTCGCCAAGGCTGTTGGGCGAGGTGGTGCCGGCGAATGCGCCGAGCTTGCGCAGCGCCGCCTCCACGCCCGCGCCGTACGCGGGATCGGCCTTGCTGCAGTTACCGACGTGGCGCTGCTTGATGAAGTCCGGCGCGTCGCCCATGGCGCGGGCGGTGTTGTCGAACAGCACCTGCTGCTGCTCCGGGGTCATCAGCCGGAACAGGTCGCCGGGCTGCTTGAAGTAGTTGTCGTCGTTGTCGCGGTAGTTCCACCAGTCGGCGTCACCGCTGATCTTCAGCGGCGGCTCGCGGTACTGCGGCTGCTCCTGCCACTGGTGGAAGCTGTTGGGCTCGTAGTGCGGCAGGCCGCCGTAGTTGCCGTCGGCGCGGCCCTGGCCGTCGCGGTGGTTGCTGTGCACCGGGCAGCGCGCGGCGTTGACCGGGATCTGGTGGTAGTTCACGCCCAGGCGATAGCGCTGCGCGTCGGCGTAGTTGAACAGGCGCGACTGCAGCATCTTGTCCGGCGATGGCCCGATGCCCGGCACCAGGTTGCTCGGTGCGAACGCGGCCTGTTCGACGTCGGCAAAGAAGTTTTCCGGGTTGCGGTTGAGCTCGAACTCGCCGACTTCGATCAACGGGTAGTCGCCCTTCGGCCAGACCTTGGTCAGGTCGAAGGGGTGGTAGGGCACCTTCTCCGCGTCGGTCTCGGGCATGACCTGGATGTACAGCTTCCACTTCGGGAAGTCGCCGCGCTCGATCGCCTCGAACAGGTCGCGCTGGTGGCTCTCGCGGTCATTGCCGATGATGTCCGCGGCCTCGGCATCGGTGAGGTTCTTGATGCCCTGCTGGGTGCGGAAGTGGAACTTCACCCAGTAACGTTCGCCGGCCTCGTTCCAGAAGCTGTAGGTGTGCGAGCCGAAGCCGTGCATGTTGCGGTAGCTGGCGGGGATGCCGCGGTCGCTCATCACGATGGTGACCTGGTGCAGGGCCTCGGGCAGCAGCGTCCACCAGTCCCAGTTGTTGGTGGCCGAGCGCATGTTGGTGCGCGGGTCGCGCTTGACCGCCTTGTTGAGGTCCGGGAACTTGCGCGGGTCGCGGATGAAGAACACGGGGGTGTTGTTGCCCACCATGTCCCAGTTGCCTTCCTCGGTGTAGAACTTCAGCGCGAAGCCGCGGATGTCGCGCTCGGCGTCGGCCGCGCCGCGTTCGCCGGCCACGGTGGTGAAGCGGGCGAACATCTCGGTCTTCTTGCCGACCTTCGAGAAGATCGCGGCGCGGGTGTACTTGGTGATGTCGTGGGTGACGGTGAAGGTGCCGAACGCGCCGGAACCCTTGGCATGCATGCGCCGCTCGGGGATCACTTCGCGCACGAAATTGCCCAGCTTCTCGTGCAGCCACACGTCCTGCGACAACAGCGGGCCGCGCGGGCCGGCGGTGAGGCTGTTCTGGTTGTCCGGCACCGGCGCGCCGAACTGGGTGGTGAGGTGGGTGGGCTTGTCGGTGGGCTTGCTCACGGTGCGGGCTCCCGGATCGAAGGTGAACCGCAAAGCTAGCCCGGTTGTGCGGAAAGGGGAAATCGAACGAAGCAAACAGACTGATAGCTTTGGACTATCGCGAGGGTTTCCGACTCCCGGAACGGAAAAACGGCGGGCCAGGCCTGCCGTTTCGGTTCCCGGCCCGATGGCTCGTCAGCGCCGGCCGCCGAGCAGGCCGCCGCCGATCTTCATCAGGTCGCCGATGCCCAGCTGCCCGTCGCCGTCCTGGTCGAGCACGGCGCCCAGCAGGCCGCCGCCGGGGCCGCCCTGCTGGCGGATTTCCTGCTGCTCCTGGCCGAGGATGCCGCTGAGCACGTCGGGATCCGCGTTCGCCGCGCCGGCCTGCGTGCCTTCGCGCTGCTGGAACATGCGCTTGGCCAGGTAGGCCATCACGATCGGAGCGAGGATCTTCAGCAGTTGCCCCGCCTGGCCGCTCTGCAGCCCGGTGGCCTGGGCGACGCCGGCCTGCGCGCGCTCCTGGTTGCCACCGAAGATGTGGCCCAGGATGCCGGCGCCGTCGGTCTGGCGGCTCTGGCCACCGCCGAGCACCGCGCCCAGCACGCTGCCCAGGTCGCCACCGGCATGGTCCTTCTGCAGCGCGCCGAACAGCGCCTGCGCGCCTTCGGGCTGACTGGCGTTGCGGCCAAGCGCACCCATCAGCAGCGGCAACGCGGCGCCGACCGCGGAAGAGGCCTGTGCCGGATCGATACCGAGCTGTTGCGCGACCTGCTGGACCGGTGCGCCCTGCAACTGCGAGGCGAGGTCGTGGGTGAGGCTGGCCATGGTGTGTCCTTCGGAGATGGGAGGGTGATCCTACGACGGCCGCGCGTAGGAGAGCGTCAAAGTCGGTCCGGGCCGTCGATGCGCCGGCTCCAGTCTTCGACCTCTTCCATCTGCAGCCGGCGTTCCAGCAGCTTCCGCCACGAGGGCACCAGCGGCAATTGCAGCGCCGGCTCCAGCGCTTCGCGTGCGAGTGCGCGCCCGAACAACAGCGTGCCGAGCCGTCGCAGCGTCCATGCCGGATACGGACGCGCATCGAGCCGCAACAGTTCGCCGGCCCGGGCGGCGCCCGGCTGCAGGACACGGTAGTACCAGCCGGTGCGTCCGCTGGACTGCACGCGTCGCGCCATGTCGGGCACGTCGAAGCGGTCGTTGAGTTTCCAGCACGGCTGCCGACCCTGGCTGACTTCGATTAGCGCCGTGCCGAGGCGGAAGCGGTCGCCGAGGCAGACGTTGCCTTCGTCGAGGCCGCGAGTGCTGATGTTTTCGCCGAACGCGCCCGGCGCCTGCAGCAGCGGCAGCGGGCCGAGTTCGTCGCGCCACGCGGAGTAATGGTCGAACGCGTAGTGGTGGATCGCCTTGTCGGGCCCGCCGTGGACGCGCGGGTCGCCCTGCTCGTCGCCAACGAAGCCCAACTCGCCGATGGACACGGTGCCGGCGAGCGGATGCTTGTCGATCGCGCTGCTGCTGCCCGGGCGCGTGTACGGCTTCGCGCTGCCCACCAGCAGCGCATCGACGCGCACGTCGGACTGACCGTTCACGTCAGCGACTTGAGCCGGTACAGCGCTTCGAGCGCCTGCTTCGGGGTCAGCTCGTCCGGGTCGATGCCGGCCAGCGTGTCGAGCGCCGCCGACGCGGGCGCGAACAGGCCGATCTGTTGCGGCGCATCGAGCGCATCGGGCGACAGCGGCGGGGCGGCGTCGCGCATGTGCCGTTCCAGTTCGGCCAGGCGGCTGCGCGCCTGCATGATCACCGCCTTCGGCAGGCCTGCCAGCGCCGCGACCTGCAGGCCGAAGCTGCGGTCGGCCGGGCCGTCCTTCACCGCGTGCATGAACACCAGCGTTTCGCCGCCGGCCTTGTCGCGATGTTCCACCGCGTCGAGGTGCACGTTGGCGATGCCGCTGCCTGGTTCGGCCAGCGCGGTGAGTTCGAAGTAGTGCGTGGCGAACAGCGTGTAGCTGCGATTGACCGCCGCGAGGTGCCTTGCGCAGGAGTCGGCCAGCGCAAGGCCGTCGTAGGTCGACGTGCCGCGACCGATCTCGTCCATCAGCACCAGCGACTGCGCGGTGGCGTGGTGCAGGATGTAGCTGGTCTCGCTCATCTCGACCATGAAGGTCGATTGCCCGCGCGCGAGGTCGTCGCCGGCGCCGATGCGGGTGAGGATGCGGTCGATCGGCCCGATCGTTGCGCGTGCCGCCGGCACGAAGCTGCCGATGTGGGCGAGCAGCACGATCAGCGCGTTCTGGCGCATGTAGGTGCTCTTGCCGCCCATGTTGGGGCCGGTGATCACCAGCATCCGGCGTGCGTCGTCGAGCATCAGGTCGTTGGGCTCGAACGGTTCGTCGCGCACCGCCTCGACCACCGGGTGGCGGCCACGTTCGACCTGCAGGCAGGCGTCGTCGACCAGATCCGGCCGCGACCAGTCCAGCGCCTGCGCGCGCTCGGCGAAGCAGGCCAGCACGTCGAGCTCGCTCAGCGCCGCGGCGCAGCGCTTGAGCGATTCGAGGTGCTCGTTGAGCGCGTCGAGCAGGCCCTCGTAGAGCAGGCGTTCGCGCGCCAGCGAACGCTCGCGCGCCGACAGCACCTTGTCCTCGAAGGCCTTGAGTTCCTCGGTGATGTAGCGCTCGGCGCCGGTCAGGGTCTGGCGGCGGGTGTAGTGGGTCGGTGCCTTGGCCGCATGCACCTTGCTGATTTCGAGGTAATAGCCGTGGACGCGGTTGTAGCCGACCTTCAGCGTCGGGATGCCGCTGGCCGCGCGCTCGCGCTGCTCGAGGTCGACCAGGAACTGGTCGGCGTGGGTCGAGAGCCGGCGCAGTTCGGCGAGTTCGGCATCGTAGTCGTCGGCGAACACGCCGCCGTCGCGGGCCAGCACCGGCGGCTGCTCCACCAGCGCCTGCGCCAGCAATGCAGCCTGCGCGTCGTGCTCGCCGAGCCCGGCCACCAGCGCCTGCAGCCGCGGCGAGTCGAGCGGCGACAGCAATTCGCGCACCTGCGGCAGCATCGCCAGTGCATCGCGCAGCGTGCCCAGGTCGCGCGGCCGCGCCGAGCGCAGGGCGATGCGGGTGAGGATGCGTTCGACGTCGCCGAGCGCACGGAACGTCTCGCGCAGGTCGGAATCGCGGCGGCTGTCGATCAGCGATGCAACGGCGTGGTGGCGCTGGCCGACGACGTCGCGGTCGCGCAGCGGCCGGTGCAGCCAGCGCCGCAGCAGGCGCCCGCCCATCGGGGTGATGGTGCTGTCGAGCACGCCGAGCAGGGTGTGCTTCTGGTCGCCGTCGACGCGGGTGTCCAGTTCCAGGTGGCGGCGCGTGGCTGCGTTCATCGCGATCGCGCCGTCGCTCGATTCCACCGCGATCGACGTCAGGTGCGGCAGGCGCTGCTTCTGGGTTTCCTCGACGTAGCCGAGCAGCGCGCCTGCGGCGGCGATGGCCAGCGGGCGGTCGTCGATGCCGAACGCGGACAGGTCGTGCAGGTTGAAGAACTGCAGCAGCTGCCGGCGGCCGCTATCGGCGTCGAACAGCCATGGCGCGCGGCGTCGCGTGCCGCCGCGTGTGGCGGCGAAGGCAGGCCAGCCGTCTTCGTCGGGCAGCAGCAGTTCGGCCGGATCCAGGCGCGCAAGTTCGGCTTCCAGCGCATCGTCGCCGGCGACCTCGTTGACCAGGAAACGGCCGCCGGCCAGGTCCGCCCAGGCCAGGCCGTAACCGTTCTTTCCGCGGGCAAGGGCGAGCAGCAGAGTGTCGCGGCGCTCGGACAGCAACGCCTCGTCGGTCACCGTGCCGGGGGTGACGATCCGCACCACCTTGCGTTCCACCAGGCCCTTGCTCGCGGCCGGGTCGCCGATCTGCTCGCAGATCGCGACCGACTCGCCCAGCGCCACCAGCCTTGCCAGGTAACCCTCGGCGGCGTGGTGGGGCACGCCCGCCATCGGGATCGGCTGGCCGGCCGAGTTGCCGCGCTGGGTCAGGGTGATGTCGAGCAGTTTCGCCGCCTTGCGCGCGTCGTCGTAGAACAGCTCGTAGAAATCGCCCATGCGGAAGAACAGCAGCACGTCGGGATGCTCGGCCTTGGCCGCGAAAAACTGGCGCATCAGGGGGGTGTGCTGTTCGTGGGACATCGGATCCGGGGCAGGGGTGTCGGGCAGAACCGTTAGTGTGCCCGAAGCACCCGCGCGACCCGAACCCGGGAGTCCGCGGGGGCAGGATTGTGGCGATCGCCAAAGCGCCGCGATCCTGTGCTATACGTTGCCCGGTTCAGTTTTCCGCGGCATTCCATCGCCGCGGCCGCGCGCGGCCTTTCCCCCACGATGGCCACGTGCGAATCCGGCAGGCGGAGGCGTCCATGGCTCCTGTCGCGCCGGGCCGGAAGTTGAGTGACCGCATCGCGCGGGACAGGGCACGCTCATTCAATCCAGACAGGGGGAACACATGGCTATCCGCCAACCGCAACGCCAGACGCTCGCCGCCGCGGTGTTCGCGGCCTGCTTGACGATGTCAGTCGCCGTGCAGGCGCAGGAGGCCACGACGGCCGATGCATCGGCAAAGCCCGCTGCCGACAGTGACGAACCGGTGACGCTCGCCACCATGACCGTCACCGCGCAGAAGCGCGAGGAAGTCATGCAGGACGTGCCGATCATGATCACGGCGCTGCCGGAACAGCTGCTGCGCGACACCGGCGTGACCGACATCAAGGACGTGCAGTTGCTGGTGCCCGGCCTGCACGTGAGTTCGACCACCAACGAATCGCAGACCACCGCGCGCATCCGCGGCGTCGGCACCAACGGCGACAACGCCGGCCTGGAGTCGGCGGTGGGCGTGGTGATCGACGGCGTCTACCGTCCGCGCACCGGCGTGGGCTTCGGCGACCTGGGCGAGATCGAGCGGATCGAGGTCATCAAGGGTCCGCAGGGTACGGTGTTCGGCAAGAACACCTCGGCCGGCGTCATCAACGTCATGACCCGCCGGCCCAGCTACACGCAGGGCGTGGAGGGCGAGGTCACCGTCGGCAACTATGGCGAGGTCGGCGTTTCCGGCGCCTACAACGATGCCCTGGGCGACAACGCCGCCTTCCGCATCTACGCCGCGAAGCGCAAGCGCGACGGCGTCACCGACGTCAACACAGGCAAGGGTCCGCGCGCAGAAACCGAAGACAGCGACCGCAACTTCCACACCGTGCGCGGCCAGCTCCTGCTGGAGCCCACCGAAAATCTGTCGATCAACTTCATCGGCGACTTCACCAGCCGCGAGGAGCATTGCTGCACCGGCGTGACCACCTCCCGCGACGCCACCGGCGCCGGTCCGGCGGCGATCCTCAACGCGCTGGCCGGTGGCCCGGGGGTGATCGGGACGCCGGATCCGGAGCGCAGGCTCGCCTACAGCAACCGCAGCACCGAGCAGGACGTCAAGGACAAGGGCATCTCGGCGCAGGTCGACTGGGACACGGGTTGGCTGGGTGGCGCCGCGCTGACCTCGATCACCGCGTTCCGCGACTGGCAGACGATCAACGCGCTGGACTTCGACTTCTCCGGCGCCGACCTGCTGTACCGCCGCAACCAGTACGACGATTCCTCCACCGCCTTCGAGACCTTCAGCCAGGAGCTGCGCCTGACTGGCAGCACCGATCGCTGGGACTGGATGGTGGGCATGTTCTATTCCGACGAGGACCTGGAGCGCCACGACCAGTATGTGATCGGCGCCGACTACGAGCCGTACCTGTCCACGCTGGTCGGCAGTCAGGTGCTTGGTGGGCTGGCCGCGCAGCTGCAGCCGCTGGGGGTCACGGTCGATACCAGCAACCCGGCGACGTTCTTCTCCCAGGTCAGCGGCGTGCCGTTCGGCACCAACTTCATCGGCGATGCCGCGCAGGACCTGTATGAGCAGAATTCGAAGAGCGCGGCGCTGTTCACCAACAACACCTTCCACGCGAACGACAAGCTCGACTTCACCATCGGCCTGCGCTACACGCACGACAAGAAGGAGCTGACCTCGGCCTACGCCAATCCCAACGGCAGCGCCGGTTGCGGGATGCTGTTGTCGAACCTCGGCGTGCGGGTGGGCTCGGCGCTCGCGGGGCGGATCCCGGCGTGGGGATTCCTGTCGCCGCAGCAGCAGGCCGCGCTGGTCGGCGCGGTGGCACCCAGCATTGCCGGCTACATGTGCCTACCCTGGGCCAACGTGCTGCACAACGGGCGCGTCACCGACCAGAAGATGACCGAGAAGGAATGGTCCGGGACGGTGAAGGCGGCGTATCGCTGGAACGATGCGGTCATGACCTACGTGTCCGCCGCGCGCGGCTACAAGGGCGGCGGCTTCAACCTCGACCGGGTGCAGTCCAACGACGGCCTGTCGAGCGGCACCGCGGGCATCACGCCGGTGGACGACACTTCGTTCCCCGGCGAATTCGTCGACAGCTACGAGCTGGGCGCCAAGACCACCTGGATGGACGGCAACCTGCTGCTCAACGGCACGCTGTTCTACCAGGAGTTCACCGACTTCCAGCTCAACAGCTTCCTCGGCACCAGCTACGTGGTGCGTTCCCTGCCGGACGTGGTGTCCAAGGGTGCGGAAGTCGAACTGTTGTGGCAGACCGGCTTCGACGGCCTGAGCCTGCAGGGCGGCGTGACCTACGCCGACACCCGCTACGGCAATCAGATGCCGTACCCGGACCTGCAGCCCGGCGGCGCACTGGAGAACCTGCCCGGTCACCACATCAGCTTTGCGCCGCTGTGGTCGGCCTCGGCCTCGGCCACGTACCAGTGGCGGATGGGCGGCAACCTGCTGGGGCGCTTCAACATCGGCACCAAGTATATGTCCGAGCACAACACCGGTTCGGACCTGGATCCGCAAAAGGTGCAGGACGGCTTCGCGCTGGTGAACGCCCGCCTGGGCATCGGTTCGCAGGACAAGCGCTGGACCGTCGAGTTCTGGGGCCAGAACCTGACCGACGAAACCTACAAGCAGGTCGGCTTCGACGCGCCTCTGCAGCCAGGCGCGTGGAACGCCTTCCTCGGTGCGCCGAGGACCTACGGCGTGACGCTGCGCGTGCAGTACTGAGCGCGGTCGAAGAGGATGCATGGCCCGCCAGTGATGGCGGGCTTTTTTTCGGCCGGGACGGGCTGTGGACGAATGCCTGATGTCCGGCGTCTGCATCGCCACTGGTGTCCCGCGCGTTCTCCCGGGTTTCGCTGTGCAGGCGTGCAGCCGCGCCCGCGCATTCGCGACGTCGCCATGGACTGCGTGCATCCCGGATCGCCGCCGCCGCGCGACAGGCGCGGGGATTTGGGCTAAAAGGAAGCCCCTTCGTCCCCCGACGTGCCATCGATGCCGACTCCTACCGACGCCGAGCTCCAGGTGCTTGCCGAATCGCTCGGCACGCAATTGCGCGAGTCGCGCGACCACCTGGTCACTGCCGAGAGCTGCACCGGTGGCTGGATCGCCAAGACCGTGACCGATATCGCCGGGTCGTCGGACTGGTTCGATTGCGGCATGGTGGCCTACAGCTACGAAGCCAAGCAGGCGCTGCTCGGCGTCCGCGCCGAAACCCTGGAACTCCACGGCGCGGTCAGCCGCGAGACGGTGGTGGAAATGGTGTCCGGCGCGCTGGTCAATTCCGGCGCCAGCATCGCGGTCGCGGTCACCGGCATCGCCGGCCCCGGAGGCGGCAGCGACGACAAGCCGGTCGGCACCGTCTGGATCGGCTGGAAGCGTCGCGGCGGCTACGCCCGCGCCGAAGCCTTCCATTTCGAAGGCAACCGCGACCGCGTGCGCCGGCAGACGGTGGCCGCGGCGTTGCAGGGATTGGAGGACTTGCGGGTCTGATCTATTAGTAGTATTACTACTAACCATGAATCTGTCAGACACCCAGCAAGCCATCCTCAACCTGATCGCCGAGCGCCTCGAGGCGGAAGGCATGCCGCCGTCGCAGGCGGAAATCGCCCGCGCCTTCGGTTTCAGCGGGGTGCGCGCGGCGCAGTACCACCTCGACGCGCTCGAAGCCGCGGGTGCCATCGAGCGCGTGCCCGGGCGCGCGCGGGGCATCCGCCTCTTGCGCGTGCCCGAGGCCGCGCAGCAGGAGCTGGCACTGCCCGCGGCCAATGGCGATGTGCTGCAACTGCCCGTGCTCGGGCAGGTTGCGGCCGGCCTCCCGATCGGCGCGGGCGCCGACGAATTCGGGGCCGCCGAGCAGATGGTGCTGATGGATCGCGCGTTCTTCTCGCCGGCGCCGGACTACCTGCTCAAGGTCAAGGGCGATTCGATGCGCGACGAGGGCATCTTCGACGGCGACCTGATCGGCGTGCACCGCACCGCGGACGCGCGCTCCGGGCAGATCGTCATCGCCCGGGTCGGCGACGAGATCACGGTCAAGCTGCTGAAGATCGGCAAGGACCGCATCCGGCTGCTGCCGCGCAATCCCGACTACTCGCCGATCGACGTGATGCCGGACCAGGAGTTCGCCATCGAAGGCCTGTATTGCGGCCTGGTGAGGCCCAACCGGTGAATCGGGGATTCCCGCCCGTATTCCGCGGTGTTTCCCGACGCGCATGCGGGGCGTGCGCCGATTCCATCGGCCTGCGGGCCGAAGCCATCCTGTTTCCCGCCGCCAAGGTCGCAGCCCTTGCGACCCGGGCCGGCCAGACTGCCCCCAACGCCCCATACCCACAATGACGAGGACCACCACGATGGACGAGAACAAGAAGCGCGCGCTGTCCGCCGCCCTGACCCAGATCGAGAAGCAGTACGGCAAGGGCTCGGTCATGCGCATGGGCGACCGCGTCGCCGAAGTGGTGCCGGTGATCCCGACCGGTTCGCTGCTGCTCGATATCGCGCTGGGCATCGGCGGCCTGCCGCGTGGCCGCGTGGTCGAGATCTACGGCCCTGAATCCTCGGGCAAGACCACGCTGACCCTGCAGACCATCGCGGAATGCCAGAAGCTGGGCGGCGTGTGCGCCTTCATCGACGCCGAGCACGCGCTTGATCCCACCTACGCGCAGAAGCTCGGCGTCAACGTCGAGGACCTGCTGGTCTCGCAGCCCGACACCGGCGAGCAGGCGCTGGAGATCGCCGACATGCTGGTGCGCTCCAACGCCGTGGACATGGTGGTCATCGACTCGGTCGCGGCGCTCACCCCGCGTGCCGAGATCGAGGGCGAAATGGGCGACCAACTGCCCGGCCTGCAGGCACGATTGATGAGCCAGGCCCTGCGCAAGCTGACCGGCAACATCAAGCGCAGCAACTGCATGGTGTTCTTCATCAACCAGCTGCGCCACAAGATCGGCATCATGATGCCCGGCCAGAGCCCGGAAACCACCACCGGCGGCAACGCGCTGAAGTTCTATGCCTCGGTGCGCCTGGACATCCGCCGCATCGGTTCGATCAAGAAGGGCGACGAGATCATCGGCAACCAGACCAGGATCAAGGTGGTCAAGAACAAGATGGCGCCGCCGTTCAAGCAGGTCGTCACCGAGATCCTCTACGGCGAGGGCATCAGCCGCGAAGGCGAACTGATCGACATGGGCGTGGACGCCAAGCTGGTGGAGAAGTCCGGCGCCTGGTACAGCTGCGACGGCGAACGCATCGGCCAGGGCAAGGAGAACGCGCGCCAGTACCTGAAGGACAACCCGGCGGTGGCCGCCAAGATCGAAGCGGCGCTGCGAGCCGACCTCGTGCCCGCGGTGGTGGAGAAGGCCGCGGAAGAAGACGCGGAAGCCTGATCGAGCCGTGTCTTCCGTGCGGTCCCAGGACACATCGGAACCCGGCGCGCCGGCCGATGAAGGTCGGCGCAAGCGGCGCCGGCCCGAACCCACCCCGGCGCAGCGCGCGCTGGGGCTCCTGGTGCGGCGCGAGCATTCGCGCAAGGAACTGGCAAACAAGCTGGCGGCGCGTGGCGTCGCCAGGGACGAGGCGGAGGCGGCCGTCGAACGCATGGCGGCCGAGGGCTGGCAGGACGATGCTCGCTTCGCCGCGAGCGTCGCGCGCTGGCGGGCGGGGGCGGGCTATGGCCCGCTCCGGATCCGCGCCGAACTGGGGACCCATGGCCTCGACGAGGCCATGGTCGCCGGGGCCTTCGCCGCGTTGGCCGAGGCGGGCGAGGATGATTGGCCCCGGCGCGCGTACGAACTCGCCTGCTGCCGCTTCGGCGACGACTTTTTCGGCGACCTGGCACGCCGGCGGAAAGCCGCGGATTTCCTCCTGCGCCGCGGCTTCGACGGCGACACCATCCGCAGTGCCACCCGGGGCGTCCCCGATATCGATTAAGCGCGGTATCCCGGCCATCGGCACAAGGCCGGCGCTGGCTGGCGGCCTGTTAATCTAGGCGTATTGGGTTGTTCGCCCGGTCCCGCGTCCGCACGTTTTGTGGACACCGCGGTATCCGGCTGCACCCGCCAGCCCACAGACGCCAGCATGCCCACACCAAAGACCCCGACCACCGCAGATATCCGTCGCGATTTCCTCGATTTCTTCGCCGCCCGCGGCCACACCATCGTGCCGTCGGCGTCGCTGGTGCCCGGCAACGATCCGACCTTGCTGTTCACCAACTCGGGCATGGTGCAGTTCAAGGATGTATTCCTCGGCGCCGAGAAGCGCAGCTACGTGCGCGCGGCCGACGTGCAGCGTTGCCTGCGCGCCGGCGGCAAGCACAACGATCTTGACCAGGTGGGCTACACCGCGCGCCACCACACCTTCTTCGAGATGCTCGGCAACTGGTCGTTCGGCGACTACTTCAAGAAGGACGCGATCGCCTGGGCGTGGGAGCTGCTGACCGGCGTGTGGAAGATCCCGGCCGAACGCCTGCTGGTCACCGTCTACCACGACGACGACGAAGCCTTCGGCTTCTGGCGCGATGATGTTGGGCTGCCACCCGAACGCATCATCCGCATCGGCGACAACAAGGGCGCGCTGTACGCCTCCGACAATTTCTGGCAGATGGCGGACACCGGCCCCTGCGGCCCGTGCACCGAGATCTTCTACGACCACGGCGCGCACATCGCCGGTGGCCCGCCCGGCTCACCCGACGAAGACGGCGACCGCTTCATCGAGATATGGAACCTGGTGTTCATGCAGTTCGATCGCCAGCCCGATGGCACGCTGCTGCCGCTGCCGGCACCGTGCGTGGACACGGGCATGGGCCTGGAGCGCCTTGCGGCAGTGCTGCAGCACGTGCACGGCAACTACGAGATCGACCTGTTCCAGGCGTTGATCCGCAAGGCTGCGGAGCTCACGAGTACGAGCGACCTGGAGAACAAGTCGCTGCGCGTGATTGCCGACCATATCCGTGCTTGCAGCTTCCTGATCGTCGACGGCGTGCTGCCGTCCAACGAAGGCCGCGGCTACGTGCTGCGCCGGATCATCCGCCGCGCACTGCGCCATGGCTGGATGCTGGGCGTGCGCGAGCCGTTCTTCCACAAGCTCGTCGCCACGCTGGACGCACTGATGGGCGATGCGTACCCGGAACTCACCCGCAGCCGCGAGCTGGTCGAGCGCGCGCTCAAGGCCGAGGAAGAGCGATTCGCCGAGACCCTGGATTCGGGCATGCGCATCTTCGACGAACTCGCCGCGCGCAGCACGGGGACGATCCCGGGCGCGGACGCGTTCCGGCTCTACGACACCTACGGGTTTCCCGTCGATCTCACCGCCGACATCGCGCGCGAGCGCGGCCTGTCGGTCGACATGGCCGGCTTCGACGCCGCGATGGAACACCAGCGCGAAACCGCACGCGCCGCTGGCAAGTTTTCCTCGAACACCGGCCTGCCGGCCGATCTCGTCGCGAAGCTGCAGCCCACCGGATTCCTCGGCTACGACGCGCTCACCGCCGGCGGCCTGCAGGTGGTCGCGCTGCTGCGCGATGGCCGCCCGGTCGAATCGCTCACTGCCGGCGAGGAGGCCGTGGTGTTCCTCGACCGCACCCCGTTCTATGCCGAGTCCGGCGGCCAGGTCGGCGACACCGGCGAGCTGGACGAGCAGGGCGTGCGCTTCACTGTGTCCGATACGCAGAAGTACGCGGGCCAGTTCCACGGCCATGTCGGCAGGCTCGCCGCCGGTACGCTGAAGGTCGGCGACCACCTCGTTGCCGCCGTCGACGGCGCACGGCGCGGTGCCACCATCCTCAACCACAGCGCCACGCACCTGTTGCACGCCGCGCTGCGCCAGGTGCTCGGCACGCACGTCACCCAGAAGGGTTCGCTGGTGGCACCCGACCGCCTGCGTTTCGACTTCTCCCACTTCCAGCCGATGACCGCGGCCGAGCTGGCCGAGGTGGAACGTCGGGTCAACGCCGAGATCCGCGCCAACCACGCCGCCGAAGTGCGGCACATGGACATGCAGGAAGCGCTCGACTTCGGCGCCATGGCGCTGTTCGGCGAGAAATACGGCGAGCGCGTGCGCGTGCTGCGTATGGGCGAGGCGTCCACAGAACTGTGCGGCGGCACCCACGTCTCGCGCACCGGTGACATCGGCCTGTTCAAGATCGTGTCCGAAGGCGGCGTTTCGGCCGGCGTGCGCCGGATCGAGGCGGTGACCGGGCAGGGCGCGCTCGACCACGTTGCGGCGGAAGAGCAACGCCTGGGCGAAGCCGCCCACCTGCTGGGCGGCACGTCCGCCGAGGTCGCCGACAAGCTACGTGGCCTGCTGGACAAGCAGAAGAAGCTCGAGCGCGAACTGGACACCCTGAAGGCCAAGGCCGCCAGCGGCGCGACTGCGGACCTCGCGGGCGAGGCCGTCGACGTCGGCGGGATCAAGGTGCTTGCGGCGCGGCTGGAGGGTTTCGATGCCAAGGCGCTGCGCGACGCGGTCGATCGTCTCAAGCAGCAGCTCGGGCCTGCCGTCGTGGTGCTGGCGGGGGCCAATGACGGAAAAGCCGCGCTGGTCGCCGGTGTCGGCGGCGAGGCGCTGAAGCGGATCAAGGCGGGGGAACTGTTGTCGCACATCGCCGGTCAGATCGGGGGCAAGGGCGGCGGTCGTCCGGACCTTGCACAGGGCGGCGGTGAAGACGGGCCGGCGCTCGCTGCGGCGCTTGAGGGGGTCGCCACCTGGGTCGCTGCGCGACTGGATGAATAACGCCGAAAGCCATGGCACCAGACGCTTGCCCATGGCCGGCCGCAGCCCTTAACATCGTTCGCTTTTCCGACTTGTAAACGTTTTTTCGGCAATCAGGCCGGAAACGTTCGGCCCGGCTTGCCGGGTCGGCCCATGGAGATAGACAAATGTTGATCCTCACCCGCCGCGTCGGCGAGACCTTGATGATTGGCGACTCGGTCACGGTGACCGTGCTCGGCGTCAAGGGCAATCAGGTGCGTATCGGTATCACGGCGCCCAAGGACGTGGCCGTTCATCGCGAAGAGATCTACGAGCGCATCCAGCGCGGCGATGACGCTGATTCGGGCGCGAAGGCCGCTGCTTCGAAGGGAGATTTGCCGGAGCAGGAATGACCCGGTATTCTTCGCGTCCTGTTCCGGTCCGGCAATTGCCGGCCGACAGGTCCGGAGACTTGCCCGAGTGGCCGAAGGGGCTCCCCTGCTAAGGGAGTATGGGGTCAAAAGCTCCATCGAGGGTTCGAATCCCTCAGTCTCCGCCAGTTCCAGAATGCCTCCCGCGAATGCGTTCGCGGGAATCCGCCGACGCCCGTTCGGGTCGCGACGGGAAAATCGGTCGACGGATGTTGTCGATTGACGAAGCAGCCGGTATTCCGGCAGAATTCCGCTTCTGTTTCATGTGCGCCCGTAGCTCAGCTGGATAGAGCACCAGGCTACGAACTTGGGGGTCGGGAGTTCGAATCTCTCCGGGCGCACCAGCGACAACACGAAAGCCGGCGAATCGCTTCGCCGGCTTTTTTGTGTCCTGCCGTCAGCTGGCGAGTTCGAAATGGAAGCCGTGATAGCTGTCGACGGTGCAGCCGGGCTCGTAGGGCACGCGCAGGTGGCGCTCCAGCGATTTCCAGTGGTCGACGAGCCGGTAGCCCTGCGCCTGCATGCCTTCGGTGAACTCCACCACCGACGACACCCGGTACGGGCAGATCGCAATGCCCAGGTTCTGCAGGGTGAAGAAGCTGCGTTCCGGATGCATCGGGGTCAGGTTGACGAGTACGTGCGGTGGCTTGCGCTGCAGTCGCTGCAGCAGTTCCGGCAGCGTGTAGTCGAGGTACTGCAGTGCCCCCGTGCTCAGCAGGATGTCCTTGCCGTCGGCGTGCTCCGGGAAGTCGGTGAAGGACAGCTGGCCACTGGCGTCGTGCCCTTCCGCCCAGCGCTTGCCCGCGGCCATCACCGAGGGCAGATCGTGGATCGTCCAGGTCAGGTCCGGAGGGTAGTCCAGGTACTCGCGGAACCCGTAGTAGCTCACGCCGATGTGCCCGCCCAGGTCGAAGATGCGGCGTTGTCCGTTCGCAATCAGACGTCCGAGCCAGAACACCAGCGGGTAGTCGCTGACGCGGATGCGCTGCATGTGGTCCCGGTACAGGCGCCCGGCGGCGTCGATGTCGTAGCTGGCCGGCAGTTCACGGGAAGACAGGCCATTGGCGGCCGCCTGTGCTGCGGCGAATGTCGGATAGACGCCGAAGTAATCGTTCTCCGTGCTGTAGGGGCGCCGGAACAGACGGCGGCGCAGCGGTTCCGATAGCGGCCGCAGCGCGGGCAGTTCCAGTGCATACAGGCCGCTGCGGCCCAGGAGGGAGCGGATCGTGTTCGGCTCGGATTGCATGGTTTCGCGGATCCCGCTCCTGTCTATGGTTCGTTGGAGACAACGGCGTGCGCGGTTGCATGGGGACAGCCGGCGCCTGCGTCCCGTCCCGTCCCGCGCCGGGCCACGCTCGCCGCCGCCGCCGGGCTATGGTGCGGAGCACCGATCGCCGCGATGATCCACCGATGGACCTGCCCACCGCGTTCGAACATGCGCTCCCATCCGCCGGCTGGCCGTTCGCGGGCGGTCAGGGAACGCTGGCGGTCTTCATCGCGGCCGATGCGTGGTCACGCTGGAATGCCGAAGCTTTCGCCCTGCTGGACATCGACGAGCGCGAGCGCGTGCTGCGCAAGCGACGTCCGGACGATCGCGCGTTGACAACGCTGGCCTATGCCTGCCATCGGCTGTTGCTGTCCACGGTGCTGGAGTGCGCACCCGGCGAGGTGCCACTGGGGCGCGACGCGCGCGGTTGCCCGGTCGTCGCCGGCGACCGGCTCCTGACCAGCCTCAGCCACGCCGACGGGCTGGTGGCGATTGCGGTGTCGTCCGCGGGGCCGGTCGGTATCGACATCGAACCCGCGACCCGCGCCGGCGACATGGTCGAGATCGCCGGCCGCGTCTGCCACCCGCGTGAACTGGCCGCGCTGGCGGCCTTGCCCGACAGCGAGCGCGAGCGGGCGCTCCTGTCGCTCTGGGTATGCAAGGAGGCGCTGCTGAAAGCGGCCGGGATCGGCATGGCGGTCGAGATGGACCGGTTCGAGGCGCCCACGGATCGCGTGCTCGCGCTGCCCGGGAACGCCCGGAACGGCACCGCCACGATCCGGCTGTTCGATGGCGGGGAACGGTTCCTGGCGGCAGTTGCCGCGGCGCCGGGAGCCATCGCCAGCACGTGGCTTGCGCCCGCCGGCTGACCGCAGCCCTGCGCGCACGCATCACCCGGTGGCCTCTCGTGGCACGCGGATGCGTTCGACCTGACACCAGGCAAATGCCGATGGCCGTTCCGCGACAGCGGACGATGGGTAGCAGGGGGATGCATGGACATTCGGGAAGCAGGCAGTCGCAGGGTCAGGCGGCTCGAGGCCGTCCCATCGCAGGCGATTGATTCGCGCCATCCGGCCGTCGCATGGCGAGGGGAGGCAAACGCATGAAAGCCGCGCGATCGAGCCGTTCGGTGCGCGCGATGCGCATGCTCTGGGTGCTGGAGATGGTGCTGCTGATGCTGGCCGTGACCGGCGGCGTCTGGCTGCGCTTCATTGGCGACAACGTCGGGCGCGACGCCTACATCCAGACCGCGCCGCTGCGCAGCCTCGTGGTCGCGTTGGTCATGACCATGGCGATGGCGGCGTTCGGCCTGTACCAGGCGCACGTACGCCAGAACCGTGTCGATTTCCTCCTGCGCCTGCTGCTGTCCTTCGGCTTCGGCGGAGTGGCGCTGCTGGTGCTGTACTACGTGGTGCCGCAGACCTACATCGGCCGGAGCGTGCTGGCGCTGTCGCTGATGCTCGGCTTCCTCGGCATCTACCTGCTGCGCATGGGCTCGCACCACCTGTTCGGCACCGAAGTGTTCAAGCGCCGCGTGCTGGTGTACGGAGCCGGCGCGAATGCCGACCTGATCAACCGCCGCCTGCGCCGCAGCAGCGACCGCCAGTCGTTCAACATCGTGGGCTTCCTGCCCGTCCCGGGACAGGCCGTGGAGGTCGAAGACAAGCTGCTCGTGCGTTCCGACTGCGGGCTGCCCGAGCTGACCGAGATCCTGGGCATCCACGAAATCGTGGTCGCGCCCGACGAACGCCGCGGCGGCCTACCGATGGAGGAAATGCTGGCGTGCGCTCAGAAGGGGGTCAACGTCATCGACCTGGCGGGCTTCTTCGAGCGCGAGGCCGGGATGCTCAAGCTCAACGTGGTCGAGCCGTCGGCGCTGGTGTTCTCGGGAGGCTTCGACCACTCGTTGCCGCGGATGCTCAGCAAGCGGTTCTTCGACGTGGTTGCCGCCAGCCTGCTGCTGCTGGTGAGCTGGCCGGCGATGCTGGTGGTGGCGCTGTGCATCCGGCTCGAATCGAAGGGGCCGGTGCTGTACCGGCAGGTGCGCGTCGGCGAGAGCGGGCAGGGCTTCAGCCTGGTCAAGTTCCGCAGCATGCGCACCGACGCCGAGGGCGACGGCGTGGCGCGCTGGGCGGCTACCAACGACGACCGCGTGACCCGCGTCGGCGCTTTCATCCGCAAGACGCGGCTGGACGAACTGCCGCAGCTGTTCAACGTGCTGCGTGGCGAAATGAGCTTCGTCGGCCCGCGGCCCGAGCGGCCGCAGTTCGTCGACCAGCTCAATCGCGAGATCCGCTACTACAGCGTGCGGCACTCGGTGAAGCCGGGCCTGACGGGCTGGGCGCAGTTGCGCTACCCGTACGGCGCCTCAGTGCAGGATGCCGAGGAAAAGCTGAAGTTCGACCTGTTCTACGTCAAGAACCACGGCCTGCTGCTGGACCTGATGATCCTGCTGCAGACGGTGGAAGTGGTGATGTTCCGGCGCGGCGCGCGCTAGGGAGCCGATTCCGTCGCTGCTTCGGCCGGGGGTTTGGTGCTGCCGGTGCGCAGCGGATAGAGCTGCGAGCTGTACCAGTCCACCAGCTTGCCCTTCTCGAATCGCAGCCAGGATGGGCCATAGCTCCATTCGACATCGCTTTTCCCGACCGGTTCGCCCTGGATGGCGAGAACGGTGGCGATATCCATGCCGAGCTCCAGCCGCGTTGGCGATGGCTTCGGAGGCGAAACCCGTGCCTCCGGCGCTGCATCGGCACTTCCATGCGCGGTCGGTGCAGCCGTCTCCGGAGAGCCGAGCACCAGTCCCGCGACCACTGCTGCGACCAGCAGCAAGGCCAGCCACAAACGCGGCCCCGGGTTGCTCGACGTGTTGCCTGGGCCTGCGCCCACGTCGGCCGACGCTGGCGCGGACGTCGATGCGCGGGCGTGGATCGGCTGCGGAGCACCCGGCAATCTGCCATAGCGCTGCTGGAACCTGATCGCTTCGCCGTATAAGGCGTTGAGGTCGGACAGTGGCAACGCGCCATCGTCGCGTCGCCGACCAGGGTCGCCCCGGTCGGGATGCAGGCCGGCCACGTGGCGACGATACGCATGCCGCAGCTCGTCGATGCTGCAGCCGGGCTTCAGGCCGAGCTCGAAGTAGAGGTGGTTGTAGTCCGGGTTCTTCATCAGCCCTCCGCGCGGCTATCGTACCGGCACGCTGCCGGCAAATGCGCGGTTGGCGCGGACGGTGGCCGCGTTGGGGGCCCACATCCGTTTCTCCCCATGCAAGCAACATGCGTGTGGGGATCTCATGAATGCCATCAGCGAGGATTTGATGCGGTTGCCGGAAGCGGCGTACCGCGCTGGGCCGTGGATCGATTTCGACTCCGGGACCTTTGATCCGTGGCGCATCATGGCCGTCCGGCATCACCTGTCGGACCACCCCCTGCTGCAGCCCGACGCGCTGCTGGCGCTGGGCGAGCGCCTCGAGGCGCGGGGCAGCATCCGCAGCCATGCCAGCGGCGCCAAGCCCGGCACGCCCTTCAACTCCGCGCCCGACCTGTTCCCCAACCCGAAGTCCGCGGCCGAGACCCTGCGCGCGATCCGCGATGCCAGTGCGTGGACCTCGCTGCTCAACGTGCAGATCGACCCGACCTATCGCGGGCTGGTCGGCGAAGTGCTCGAAAGCGTTCGCCCGCGGGTGGAAGCCGTCGACCCCGGCATGTGCCATCGCGGCGGCTGGATCTTCGTCACCTCGCCGAACACGGTCACGCCGTTCCATTTCGACAAGGAACACAACTTCATCCTGCAGATCCACGGCACCAAGCGCATCTACGTCTGGGACCACCGCGACACCGTGGTCGCCAGCGAGCATTCGCGCGACCTGTTTCACCTGAGCAACGAGCGCTACCTGCTGCGCTGGCGCGAGGAGTTCCGCGAGCGGGCGCAGGTCTTCGACCTGGAACCGGGGCAGGGCGCCTACATGCCGTCGACCAGCCCGCACATGGTCGAGAACGGCGGCGAACCGTCGGTCACCGCCAGCTTCACCTACTACACCGACGCCACGCGCCGCGATGCGCTGCTGCACAAGTCGCACGCGCTGATGCGCAGGATGAAAATCACCCCGCCGATGGTCGCGCCGGCCTCGGTTTTCGACACCGCGACCCATGCCATCGCCGCGCTCCTGTCGCGCGCCCCGGCGCCGCAGGCGTTCGCCGAGGTGGTTGCCTCGTGAACGCGGGCCAGGCCATGGCGATGGCGTACACCCGTGCAAGGGCCGCCCGGTGAGCCGGGACGTGCCGGCATCGTCCACCCCGCAGGATGGCATTGGCCTGCTGGACGTGCTGCCGCTGGCCGTGGCCGGGCGCAGCGGCGGGGACGCCTGCGATGTCGCATTCCCGCCGCAGCTGGCGCGCGACTGGCATGCGGCGCTGTCCGCCGGCGCTGACGCCGGCACGCTGCTGTGCGCGGCGCTGGCGATCGTCGAGTCGCGCCTGACCGGCGCCAGCGCAGCGACCACCACGATGATCGGTGCCGATGGCATCCGCCAGGGCGCGCTGGAATCCTGCGCCGTGTACGTCGAGCGCCTGCTGCGGCAGGCCGCTGCGCTGGAAGCCGTCGCGGCGCCCGTGCCCGCCGCATGGGCCGTCGTGCAAGCCGATGCGCCGATCGAATCCGCGCATGACACCGCGCATTCGTTGTGGTCGGTGTCCTCGCGGGGCGACGCGCCGTCGCTCGTGGCCAGGTTCCACGCCCCCCTGGGAACGGATGCGATTGCGCTGTTGGCCGACGCGGCCCTGCGCGCCCTCGCCGGACTGCTCGCCGCCCGCGATGGTTCCACCGACGCGATCGACATCCTCGATCCGCAGCAACGCGATCGCCAGCTGCGCGAATGGAACGACACCGCACGCCCGCGATCGCTTCGGGATACCGTGCACGGCCGCTTCGCTGCGATCCGCGACCAGTCACCCGGTGCGCCGGCCGTCATCGACGCCGCGGAAACGCTCACTTACGCGCAGCTCGACCGTCGTGCCACCGTGTTTGCCTCGCGCCTGCGCGCCGAAGGCGTCGCGGCCGGTGACGTGGTGGCGGTCGCCATGGTGCGTTCGGCGCAGGCCGTGGTCGCGGTGCTGGCTGTGCTGAAGGCGGGCGCCGCCTACTTGCCGCTGGACGTCGCGCAGCCACAGGAACGACTTGCCTTCACCCTGGACGACGCCGGCGTGCGGGTGGCATTGCTTGATGCGGCACAGCGCGACCTGCTGCCCGGGCGCGCCTTGCGCCGCATCGTCGTTGACGAAATTGTCGAAGCGGCCGACGTCGATATCGCGAACGATCCCGATGCAGGCATCGACGGCGACGCACTGGCCTACGTCATGTACACGTCGGGTTCGACCGGCACGCCGAAGGGTGTGGAGATCCGCCACCGCTCGATCCTGCGCCTGGTGTGCGACGTCGACTACATCGATCTCGGTCCGCAGACCCGGATGCTGCACGCCGCGCCGCTGGGCTTCGACGCCTCGACGCTGGAACTGTGGGGCCCGCTGCTCAACGGCGGCTGCGTGGTGGTGCATGACGAGGAACTGCCGACCGGCGCTGGCCTGGAGGCGACGATCCGCCGCCACGGCGTGACCACGGCCTGGCTGACCGCGGCGCTGTTCAACGCGGTGGTCGACGAGGATCCGCGCCAGCTGTCCGGGCTGCAGGCACTGTTCACCGGCGGCGAGGCGCTGTCGGTCGAGCATGTGCGACGCATGCGCGCGGCCGCGCCCGGCACGGCGCTGCATAACGGCTACGGCCCGACCGAATGCACCACCTTCACCTGCACCCATCGCATCGAAAGCGTGCCGGAAGGCGCGGCCTCGATCCCGATCGGGCGGCCGATCGCCGACACGCAGGTCTACATCCTCAACGCGCGCGGCGAACCGGTGCCGGTGGGCGTCGTTGGCGACCTGCATGTCGGTGGCGAAGGCGTGGCACGCGGCTACCTGGGCCGCGCCGACCTGACCTCAGAACGCTTCGTGCCCGACCCATTCGGGCAGCCCGGCGGGCGCCTGTACCGCACCGGCGACCGCGTGCGCCATCTGCCCGATGGCAGCATCGAGTTCGTCGGCCGCGCCGACCACCAGGTCAAGATCCGCGGCTTCCGCATCGAGCCGGGCGAGATCGAGGCGGCGCTGGCCGGGCACGCGGGGGTGAAATCCTGTGCCGTGATTGCGCGCGACGACAGCGTCGGCGGCAAGCAGCTGGTGGCCTACTACGTGGTGCAGGGCGAAGCGCCGTCGGCGCCGCAGCTGCGCGCGTTCCTGGCCAAGACGCTGCCGGACTTCATGGTGCCAGCGCGCTACGTCCGGCTCGAGGCGATGCCTGTCACCGCCAACGGCAAGCTCGACCGCCGTGCATTGCCGGCGCCCGGGCACGGCAGGCCCGAACTCGCAGTGGCGTTCGAACCGGGCGCCGACACCCTCGAGCATGCGCTGTGCCAGGCGTTCGCCGAACTGCTCGACATCGACCGCGCCGGCCGCCACGACAACTTCTTCGAACTCGGCGGCAGCTCGCTGCTGGCGGTGAAGCTCGCCGAACGCATCCGCCGCATGCCCGGTCACGACGGTGCGTTCGCCACGACCATCATCTTCGGCCGCCCGACGCCGGCGCTGCTTGCCGCCGAACTGCGCGGACAGGCCAGCCGCACCATCGATGCCACGCGCATCAGTCGTGCCGTCGATCGCCGCACCGGCGCCGCGGACGAACCGATCGCCATTGTCGCGATGGCCGGCCGCTTCCCCGGCGCCGCCGATGTCGAGGCGTTCTGGCGGAACCTGTGCGAGGCGCGCGACACGATCCGCCATTTCGACGCCAGTACGCTGGACCCGGCCGTCAGTGCAGAGGACCGTGCGGATCCGGCCTACGTGCCGGCGCGCGGCGTGGTCGACGACGTCGAATTGTTCGATGCGGCGTTCTTCGGCATCGGCCCGCGCGAAGCGGAGTTGATGGATCCGCAGCAGCGCATCTTCCTCGAATTGTGCTGGGAGTGCATGGAGCGCGGCGGACATGCACCGGGCGAGTCGGCCGGGCCGGTCGGCATCTTCGCCGGCATGTACAACGCCACCTATTTCCAGCGCCACGTGATGCAGCACCCGGATCTGGTCGACAAGGTCGGTGCGTTCCAGGTGATGCTCGGCAACGAGAAGGACTACATCGCCACCCGCGTGGCGCACAAGCTCAACCTTACCGGTCCGGCGATCAGCGTGCACACCGGCTGCTCGACCTCGCTGGTGGCGATCTGCCAGGCCGTCGACAGCCTGCGCGCCGGCCGCTGCGACATGGCCCTGGCTGGTGGTGCATCGATCACCTGTCCACCCGCCAGCGGCTACCGCTATCAGGAAGGCGCGATGCTGTCGCCGGACGGGCACACGCGCACCTTCGACGCCGACGCCAGGGGCACGGTGTTCAGCGACGGCGCGGCGGTAGTGCTGCTCAAGCGGCTGTCCGATGCGATCGCCGACGGCAACGAAGTGGTCGCGCTGATCCGCGGCGGCGCGGTCAACAACGACGGCGCCGACAAGGCCAGCTTCACCGCGCCCAGCGCGCAGGGCCAGGCCGCGCTGGTGGCGATGGCGCTGGACGACGCGGGCGTGGACGCGCGCAGCATCGGTTATGTGGAAGCGCACGGCACCGCCACGCCGCTGGGCGACCCGATCGAAATCGAAGGCCTGTCGAAGGCGTTCCGCCGCCACACCAACGACACCGGCTTTTGCCGCATCGGTTCGGCCAAGAGCAACGTCGGCCACCTGGTGATCGCGGCCGGCGCGACCGGCGTGATCAAGACCGCGCTGTCGCTGCAGCAGCGCTGCATCCCGGCAAGCCTGCACTTTACGGGACCAAACCCGGCGATCGACTTCGCCGGCTCGCCGTTCGTGGTCAACGACGCGATGACTGCGTGGCCGGACGGCGATGCGCCGCGGCGTGCGGGCGTGAGTTCGTTCGGCGTGGGCGGCACCAATGCGCACGTGGTGATGGAGCAGGCGCCGGCGCGTGCCGATTCTGAGCCTGCGCACGGTCCGCAGTTGCTGGTGTTGTCGGCGCGCACGCCTGCGGCGCTGGCGCAGGCCGCAAGGCGGCTTGGCGACCACCTGATGGAAACGCCGGACGGCAACCTTGCCGACGTCGCGTGGACGCTGGCGGTCGGCCGCAAGGCTTTCGCGCATCGGCTGGCACTGGTGGCGGATGACGGCGCCGATGCGGCGACGCAGCTGCGGGGCGACGAACTGGCATCGGTGGCGTCGCGCAGCCGGCCGGCGCGCGACAGCGACGTGGTGTTCCTGTTCCCGGGGCAGGGCGCGGTCTACGCGGGCATGGGCCGCGAGCTGTACGCCGCGGAGCCGGTGTTCCGGCAAGCGATCGACGAGTGCGTGGACGCTCTCACCGGCGAGCCCGGCTTCGAAACGGTGTCGCTGCGCGACCTGATGTTCGGCGACGACGCGCAGGCGCTGCTGCCCACCGCGGTGATGCAACCGGCCACGTTCGCCATCGAGTACGCGCTGGCGCGGCTGTGGATGCATCGCGGCATCCAGCCGTCGGCGATGATCGGCCACAGTGTCGGCGAGTTCGCCGCCGCGGCCCTCGCCGGGGTGTTCACGCTGCCCGATGCGATGCACTTGGTCGCGCACCGCGGGCGACTGATGCAGGCGCAGCCGGCCGGCGCGATGCTGTCGGTGCGCGCCGGTTTCGACGCCATCGACCAGCGCTTGCCGGCCACACTGTCGATGGCTGCGGAAAATGCCCCGGGCAGCTGCGTGGTGGCGGGGCCGTTCGACGCGATCGAGGCGTTCCAGGCGCAGCTGGAAGGCGACGGCATCGCCTGCCGCGCGCTGCGCACCTCGCATGCCTTCCACTCGGCAATGATGGAGCCGGTGGTCGCGTCATTCCGCACGCTGGTCGAGGCGACCCCACGCCGCGCGCCCGCGCTGCCGATCATCTCCACCGTCAGCGGCGACTGGCTCGACACCGACGCCGCCACGTCCGCCGATTACTGGGCGCGCCACCTGCGCGAGCCGGTGCGCTTCGCGCCCGCGCTGGGCCGCCTGCTCGACGGCGGCGGCGCACGTGTCCTGCTCGAGGTCGGGCCGCGCACCACGCTGTGCACGCTCGCGCGCCAGCACCCGCAGGTGCAGAAGCAGCAGGTGGGCGCGGTCGCGTCGCTGGCCGATGCTCCGGACCGGGAGGTCGCGCTGCTGCGGCTGGCTGCCGGCCAACTCTGGTGCCACGGCGCCGCGATCGATCCGGCCATCTTCGACACGCGCAGCATCCGCCGCCGCGTGCAGCTGCCGACCTATCCGTTCGAACGCAAGCGCCACTGGGTCGATGCGCTGCCTTCCCACCCGGTCGCTGCCGCGGCGCCCGCCGTTCCCGGACTCACCGAGCTGCAAGCAATCCAGGCGCAGCCCGCTCCCCATATCCCCGTTCCCCACATGCAAGCCCAACCGGTTGCCACCATGGATCGCAAACCACGCCTGATCGCGCAGCTCAAGGACCTCTTCGAGGACGTCGCGGGATTCGACCTCGCCGACGCCGACAGCGGCACCAACTTCATCGAGCTCGGCCTCGACAGCCTGATGCTCACCCAGGTCGCGCTGCAGCTGCAGAAGAGCCTGGGCAGCAAGGTCAGCTTCCGCCAGCTGATGGGCGAGTGTTCGTCGCTCGACCGCCTTGCCGCACGCCTGGACGAGGAACTTCCGCCGGAGGCTGCACCCGTCCCGCAGGCGGCACCGGTCGCCACGCCCGCGGTGCCTGCCGCACCCGCCGTGGCGTTCGCGATGGCCGCATCGCCGTCGCAGCCGGCGGCGGGTGGCGACTACATGCGCCACGTCATCGAGCAGCAGATGCAGTTGATGTCGCAGCAGCTGGCCTTGTTGTCCGGCGCAGCCGCGACGCCTGTCATGGCCACGCACGCTGCGACGGCACCGGCAACCGTGCCGGTCACTCCGCCGGCCGCAACGCCGGTCGTGCAACCGGTGGCCGGTGCGGCCCCGACGACGGTCGACGACGAAGAGGCCGCGATCGCCCACACCACCTACGACGTCAAGAAGGCTTTCGGTGCCATCGCCCGGATCGACAAGTCCGCATCCGGCGAACTCGGCCTGCACCAGCGCCGCAAGCTCGACGCCTTCATCGAGCGCTATGTCGCGCGCACCCGCAAGTCGAAGGACTACACCCAAGCCAACCGCGCCCACATGGCCGACCCGCGCGTGGTCAACGGCTTCAAGCCGATGCTCAAGGAAATGACCTACCAGATCGTGGTCGAGCGCTCCAAGGGCTCGCATCTGTGGGACCTGGACGGCAACGAGTACGTCGACGCGCTCAACGGATTCGGCATGAGCCTGTTCGGCTGGCAGCCGGATTTCGTCGTCGACGCGATACGCCGGCAGCTCGACCTGGGCTACGAGATCGGCCCGCAGCACCCGCTGGCCGGCGACGTCACGCGGCTGGTGTGCGAGGTGACCGGGCACGACCGCGCGGCGCTGTGCAACACTGGCTCCGAGGCGGTGCTTGGTGCGCTGCGCATCGCGCGCACGGTGACCGGGCGCGAGACGGTGGTGCTGTTCACCGGTGCCTACCACGGCATCGTCGACGAGATGATTGTGCGCGGCACCCGCAAGCTGCGCGCGGTGCCGGCCGCGCCGGGCATCCTGCGCAACACCGCCGAGCACGTGCTGGTGCTCGACTACGGTACGCCCGAAGCGATGCAGGTCATCCGCGAGCGCGCGCACGAGATTGCGGCGGTGCTGGTGGAACCGGTGCAGAGCCGGCGCCCGGATTTCCGCCCGGTGGAATTCCTGAAAGAGCTGCGCGAGGTCACCCGCGAGGCCGGCGCGCTGCTGGTCTTCGACGAAGTGGTGACCGGATTCCGCGCACACCCAGCGGGTGCGCAGGGACTGTTCGGCATCCAGGCCGATCTCGGCACCTACGGCAAGGTCGTCGGCGGCGGCTATCCGATCGGCGTGATCGCGGGCAAGCGCGAGTACATGGACGCACTCGACGGCGGCCACTGGCAGTTCGGCGACGACTCGGTGCCGACCGTGGGCGTCACCTATTTCGCCGGCACCTTCGTGCGCCACCCGCTGGCGCTGGCCGCGGCCAAGGCGGTGCTCGAACACGTCAAGGCGCAGGGCGGGCAGATGCAGGAGCGCCTCAACACGCGCGTCACCGCGATGGCCGACGAACTCAACGCCTTCTGTGCCGAAGTCGGTGCGTCGGTCGAAGTGCGTCACTTCGCCTCGGTGTGGAAGACCTTCTTCCTCGAGGACCACCCGCTGCAGGACCTGCTGTTCGCGATGATGCGCAGCCGCGGCGTGCACATCCTCGACAACTTTCCGTGCTTCCTGACCACCGCGCACAGCGAGGCCGACTTCAGGAAGATCATCCAGGCGTTCAAGGATTCGATCACCGAGCTGCAGGAGTCCGAGTTCCTGCCGCGCCGTGCGGCCACCGCGCACACGGTGATGGACCCGGCGCGCCCCGCGGTGCCCGGTGCGCGCCTCGGGCGCGATCCCGAGGGACGCCCGGCCTGGTTCGTGCCCAACCCCGATGCCCCCGGCAAGTTCCTCAAAGTAGGTTGATGATGTCCGCAGTCAAGCCAATCCCCGCAGCGGGAACCGCAGTCGATTACGACCCGTTCGCCGAGGGCGCGCTCGCGCGCGTGGTGCCGACCACCGAGCCGCAGCGCGAGATCTGGCTGGCCGACCAGCTCGGCCGCGATGCTTCGCTGGCATTCAACGAATCGGTGACGATGCGGCTCAAGGGCCGGCTGGACACCGACGCGCTGCGCGACGCCCTGCAGGGCCTGCTCGATCGCCACGCCGCGCTGCGCGCCAACCTCGGCCCGGAGGGCGACACGCTGTGCATGCTCGACGGCGTGCAGCTGGAACTGCCGGTGTTCGACTACGCTGCGCTGGACGAGACGGCGCGCGATGCGGCCGTCGCCGAACGCCTGCGGCTGGCGGTGGAGACCCCGTTCGCGCTGCAGCACGACCGCCTGTTCCGCGCGGAACTGCTGCGCCTGGGCGGCGACGACCACCTGCTGGTCCTGACCGCGCACCACATCGTCTGCGATGGCTGGTCGTGGTGGGTGCTGACACGCGAACTCGCCGCCCTGTACGCGCAAAGGCTGGGCACCCCGGCGACGCTGCCGCCCGCGGACGACTTCGCCGACTACGCGCTGGCCGAGGCCACGCGCCACGCCGATGCGGGATTTGCGACCGACGAAGCCTATTGGTTGTCGCGTTTTTCCAGCGGCACGCCAGTGCTCGACCTGCCGCCGGACCGCGCGCGTCCGGCGCGCCGGAGCTTTGCGTCCGCGCGCGAGGACTACGTGCTCGACGCCGAGCTGGTCGCCGCGATCCGCAAGATGGGGGCGCGTCGCGGCGTGAGCCTGTTCGCGACGCTGCTGGCCAGCTTCGCCGCGCTGCTGTCGCGACTGTCCAGCCAGTCGCAGGTGGTGGTCGGCATTCCCGCGGCCGGGCAGTCGGTCGACGGCCACGATCATCTGGTCGGGCACTGCGTCAACACGCTGCCGCTGCTGTTCGACCTCGATCCCGCGCAACCGGTGGCCACGGCCATCGACGATGCGCAGTCGACCCTGCTCGACGCGCTCGACCACCAGCGTTATACGTTCGGGACCTTGCTGCGCAAGCTCAAGGTCGCGCGCGATCCGTCGCGGTTGCCGCTGATCAGCGTGATGTTCAACATCGACCAGGCGCTGGACCACGAGCACGCCGCGTTCCCGGGGCTGGAGATGGACTTCGCCAGCAACGCGCGCACGTTCGAGAACTTCGAGCTGTTCGTCAACGCGGTGCAGGTGCAGGGCCAGCTGCGGCTGGAATGCCAGTACAACCGCGACCTGTTCGACACCTCCACCATCCGCCACTGGCTGGGCCACTGGCGCACCATGCTCGAGGCAATGGTCGAGGACGATGGCCAGGCCCTCGGGGGCGTGCCGCTGCTGGCCGAGACCGAGCGCCGGCTGGTGCTGGAGAAATTCAACGACACCCAGGTCGACTATCCGCGCGACCGCTGCCTCCACGAGCTGATCGAGGAACAGGTGCGGCGCACGCCCGATGCGGTCGCGGTCGAGCACGAAGGCGCGAGCCTGCGCTTCGATGAACTCAACGCCGCCGCCAACCAGCTGGCGCACCACCTGCGCGGGCTGGGCGTGAAGCCGGACGACCGCGTCGCGGTGTGCGCCGAGCGCAGCCTGGAGATGGTGGTGGGCCTGCTGGCCGTGCTGAAGGCCGGCGCGGCCTACGTGCCGCTGGACCCGAAATACCCGGCCGACCGGCTCGCCTACATGCTCAAGGACAGCCGGCCGTCAGTGCTGCTGACCCAGCAGGCGCTGGCGGGCATGCTGGTCGCGATCGATCCGTTGGTGCCGCAGCTGGTGCTGGACGCACCGGAGCCGGACTGGGCGCGGCAACCTGAGGCCAACCCGGACATCGCTTCGGGCGGCATGGCGGCAACCCGTCTCGCCTACGTGATCTACACCTCCGGCTCGACCGGCATGCCCAAGGGTGCGATGAACGAGCATCGCGGCGTCGTCAACCGCCTGCTGTGGATGCGCGACGAATACGGCATCGGTGCCGGCGACATCGTCCTGCAGAAGACGCCTTTCAGCTTCGACGTCTCGGTGTGGGAATTCTTCCTGCCGCTGCTGTCCGGCGCGCGGCTGGTCATGGCGCGCGCGGAAGGGCACAAGGATCCCGCGTACCTGGCAGACATCGTGCAGGCGCGTGGCGTGACCACCCTGCATTTCGTGCCGTCAATGCTGCACGCCTTCCTCGAACACGCCGACATCGGCCGCGCCTGTGCCGGCGTGCGGCGGGTGATCTGCAGCGGCGAGGCATTGCCTGCGTCGCTGGTCGAGGCGTTTCGGCAGAAGCTGCCCGGCGTCGAGCTGCACAATCTTTACGGGCCGACTGAAGCGGCGGTGGACGTCACCGCGTGGGACTGCAGTGCCGGCGTTACAGGCGCCGCGGTGCCGATCGGACGCCCGGTCGCCAACACCCGCATCTACATCCTCGACGGATTCGGCCAGCCGGTGCCGGTGGGCGTGTCGGGCGAGATCTTCATCGGCGGCGTGCAGGTCGGACGCGGCTACCTGGGCCGCGATGAACTGACCACCGAACGTTTCCTGGCTGACCCGTTCGTGCGCGAAGCCGGTGCGCGCATGTACAAGACCGGCGACCTCGGGCGCTGGCACGCAGACGGCGCCATCGAGTACCTGGGTCGCAACGATTTCCAGGTCAAACTGCGCGGCTTCCGCATCGAACTGGGCGAGATCGAGAACAACCTCGTTGCCCACGAGTCGGTGGCGCAAGCCGTGGTCATCGCCCGCGAAGATCGCCCGGGTGACGTGCGACTGGTGGCCTACGTCGTCGCCAGGCCCGGCGCGCAGCTCGATCCGGCTGCGCTGTCCGCGCACCTGAAGACGATGCTGCCCGAGTACATGGTGCCGCAGCACTTCGTCGCCATGGGCGCGATCCCGCTGTCGCCCAACGGCAAGGTCGAGCGCAAGGCGCTGCCGGCGCCCGACCCGGGCCTCCATGCCGCCGGCGACATCGTGCTGCCGCGCAACGCGACCGAACGCGCGATCGCCGAGGCGATGTCGCAGGTGCTCGGTGTGCCGGACATCGGCGTGCACGACGACTTCTTCGCGCTTGGCGGCCATTCGCTGCTGGCCGCGCAGCTGACCACGCGCCTGAACCGCGACCTGGGCGCGGCACTGTCGCTGCGCTCGGTGTTCGACCGACCGACGGTGGCCAGGCTGGCGGAGGTGGTCGACGAAAGTGCGGGTCTTGCGACGCCGCGCACCCGGATCATGCGCCGCCAGGACCAGAGTCGCGCGCCGCTGTCGCTGGTGCAGGAGCGGCTGCGCATGCTGGAGGCATTCAACCCCGGCATGCTGTCGTACAACACGCCGTCCGGGCATCGGCTGCGCGGGCCGCTGGACGTGGCCCTGCTGGACCGCGCGTTCCGCGAAGTCGCCCAGCGCCAGACCGTGCTACGCACCACGATCGGGACCGAGAACGGCGAGTCCGTCCAGGTGGTGCACGACGCCATCGATCCCGGCTTGCTGGACGTGCAGGACCTGAGCGCGCTGCCGGCCGAAGAGCGCGAGGCGGAGGTTGCGCGCCGCATGCAGGCAATGGTGGAAACCCCGTTTGCAGACCTGTCGCAGGCGCCGCTGTTCCGTGCGCAGCTGTTCAAGCTGGCCGAGGACGAGCACGCGCTGTTCTTCATGCCGCACCACATCATCTGGGATGGTTGGTCGTTCGACCTGCTGTATTCGGACGTCGCCGAGATCTACGCCGCCCTGCTGGAAGGGCGTGCGCCGCAGTTGCCGGAACTGCCGGTGACCTACGGCGACTACGCGGCCTGGCACAACGAATGGGTCAAGGGTCCGGAGTACGCGAAGCAGCTGGCGTCCTGGCGCGAGCGCCTGGGCGCGCCGAACTCGCAGGGCGGCCGGCCGCAGGCGCTGCCCACCGACAAGCCGCGCAAGCGCGGCATGTCCGGCAGCAGCGCGTCGTGCAAGGTGGTCGTCCCCGGCGAACTCACCGCGGCGCTGCACGCCTGCAGCCGCGGCATGGACGTCACCCTCTTCGTGACCCTGCTCAGCGCCTACGCGATGCTGCTCGCGCACTCGTCCGGCCAGCGCGACATGGTGATCGGCACGCCGGTGCGCGGGCGCAACTCATCGGAAGTCGAAGGGCTGATGGGCTACTTCACCAACCTGCTGCCGCTGCGCATGGAGATCGACCCGGCGCAGCCGTTCGCTGAACTGGTGCGCAAGGTGCGCGACGTGGTGCTCGACAGCTTCTCCGCGCCTGACATCCGGCTCGAGGACCTGACCCGTGAGCTGAGCCTGCGCAGCGAGGGCGGCGGCGCGATGCTGTACCAGGCGCTGTTCTCGTTCCAGGACATCCGCCAGCGCGTGGTGCGCTGGGGCAACCTCGACCACAGCCGCATCGAGGTGTTCCAGCCCGGCGCGACCGAGGACCTGGGCCTGTGGTTCGTCGAAGACGGCGGCGGCATGACCGGCGGGCTGATCTACAACGCCGACATCCTGCTGGAAGGCACCGTGCTGGGCCTGCGCGAGTGCTACATGGCGCTGCTGCGCGCAATCGTGGCCGCACCCCGTAGCACCGTAGGCGCACTCGCACAGGTTGCCGCGGAGCGGGCGGGCAGCGGCGCCGATGCTGCGACGGTGGAATCGGCGTGATGGGAGCAGTCCCGGGTCTCGCCAGTGCCAAGCGGTTGGAGGATCTCCCGGCAAAGGGAATCGATGCGTGGAACGGGCATGCCGGCGCGGCAGCGGCGCCGTTGCTGGATCTGCCCTGCGATCGGCCGCGGTTGCGCGCGGGCGAATATGTCGGTGGCTGCGTGGAAGGCGCGCTGGATGCGTCGTTCGTCGCCGCACTCGGACGCCTGGGCGCCGACGCGGGCTGCGACCTGTCTGCCGTGCTGTTCGCCGGTTTCGCCGCATGGCTTCGGCGTCTTTCGCGACAGGAAGCCGTGTCGGTTGGCGTGGCCTGCAGCGTGCTGCGCCACGACGGGCAGCGGCAATCCGCGGTCTTGCCGATACGCCTCGACACCGCGCCCGGTGCCGGCTTTGCGATGGCCATGACCGACGCCGCGCGCGCACTGCGCGAGGCCGCGGCTGCGTGCGCGCGCTCCCGTGCTGCGGCCGGCATTCCGGTCGCCGGTGATGAAACCGGAGTGGCAGCGGAGGTTCGCGCCGTTTTCGATTTCGGGCAGCCCGCCGCGGCGAGGTCGGCGAGAGACATCGCCGACGCCATGCCGGAACTGCGGCTGCGCATCATTCCGCGCGACGACGATGCGCTGCGCCTGGCCTGCGATTACGATGCGCGGCTGTTCGATGCCGCCACGGTCCAGCACTGGCTTGAAGCCTTCGAGACCTTGCTGCGCAGTGCGGTCGAGGACGCCGGACAACCGTGGGATGCGCTCGACTGGCTGTCCGCGCGCGAACGGCAGGCACTGGCCGCGTTGCAATCGCCGCGCGTCGGTGATGGCGATGGCATGCTGGTCCACGCGTCCATCGCGGCCCGCGCGTCGGAGATGCCGGGGCGTGTCGCGGTTTCTTCCGGAGGCGATGCCCTGAACTACGAAACGCTGGAGCAGCGCGCGAATGCGATCGCGCACGCGCTGCGCGATCGCGGCGTCGGCCGCGGCGATTTCGTCGGCGTCTGCCTGGAGCGCGGCCCGATGCTGTACGCGGCGGTGCTCGGCATCCTCAAGGCGGGTGGGGCATTCGTGCCGCTGGATCCGGACTATCCGAGCACGCGCCTGGATTTCATGGTGGATGACGCCGGGCTGCGGCTGCTGGTGTGCAGCAAGGAGCTCTCCGGCTCGTTCGACCATCCGTCGATGCTGGTGATCGACACGGACATGGATGAGATGGCATGGAGACGCTGTGAGCCGCTGCCCGAAGGCCCGCGCGACGCAAGCCACGGTAGCCCTGCGTACGTGATCTACACCTCCGGGTCCACCGGCAAGCCCAAGGGTGTGGTGGTGCCGCACCGGGCGCTGTCGAACCTGCTGCGCAGCATGCAGCGCGTGCCGGGTTTCGGCGCCGACGACCGCATGGTCGCTGCAACCGTGTCGTCCTTCGACATGTCGATCCCGGAGCTGTTTCTGCCGCTGGTGGCGGGCGGACAGGTGGTGGTGGCGCCGCGCGACGCGCAGCGCGATGGCTACGAACTGCGCCGGCTGCTCGAAACCAGCGGTGCCACCTGCATGCAGGCCACGCCTTCCGGCTGGCGCGTGCTGCTGGCGACAGGCTGGCGGGGTGGTCCACGGTTCAAGGCCCTGGTGGGTGGCGAGGCGCTGCCACGCGACCTTGCCGTCGCCCTGGCTGGATGCTGCGACGAGGCCTGGAACATGTACGGGCCCACCGAAACCACCGTCTGGTCGACCTGCGCGCGCGTCGCGACACCGGTGGCCGCGATCAACATCGGCATGCCGATCGACAACACCAGCGTGTGGGTGCTTGATGCCCACGGGCAGCCGTGTCCGCTGGGCGTGCCCGGCGAACTGTGGATCGGCGGCGACGGCGTCGCCCTGGGCTACCACCGCCGCCCCGAACTCACCGCAGAACGTTTCGTGCCCGATCCCTTCGACGCGCGGGCGGGGGCGCGGTTGTATCGCACCGGCGACCTCGGGCGCTGGCGCTGCGACGGCACCCTCGAGCACTTCGGCCGCCTCGATTCGCAGGTCAAGGTGCGCGGTTACCGGATCGAACTGGGCGAGATCGAGGCGACGCTGTCCGCATGCGATGGCGTGTCCGCCTGCGTGGCCACCGTGCGCGAGGACCGGCCGGGCGACGTGCGCCTGGTGGCCTACGTCGTCGCCGCGCCCGGCCATGCGCCAGCACCGCAGGCGATGCGCCGCCACCTGCAGGCGCGGTTGCCCGCCTACATGGTGCCGCAGCACGTCGTGGTGATCGACGCGCTTCCGCTCTCGCCGAACGGCAAGGTCGACCGCGCCGCGCTGCCGGCGCCAGACCATGCGCCGGGTGCGAACGGGCGCATCGCGCCGCGCGACGCGCTGCAGGCCCGCATCGCGCAGGTCGTGGCGCGCGTGCTGGCGTTGCCGGGGCTTGCCATCGACGACGATTTCCTCGCCCTGCGCGGCGAGGCCCGGGGGGCCTGCCTTGCGGCAGAACTGGAACGCGAACTTGGCCGCCCGTTGCCGCTACGGACGTTGTTGCAGAAGAGCACCGTGGCCGCACTGGCTTCGTACTTCGCGGATGCTCAGGTGCACAACGCACCGCATGAAGATCACATCGACAGGGAGCCCTGCATGCAAAACCCCACCGCCGATGGCCAGCCAACGCTCGGCCCGCGCGAAACCTACCTGATCGGCGTCTGGTGCGAGGTCCTGGGCTTCGAGGTGGCGCCCGCGGACAACTTCTTCGACATCGGCGGCAACTCGATGCTCGCCGTGCAGATGTCCGAACGCGTCGCGCGCGAGACCGGCTATCGGATCAAGTTGATGCAGCTGGCGGCACAGAGCGTCGGCGAGATCGCCACCGATCTACCTGCGGTCGCCACGCACGATGCCGGCACTGCGTCCGGCTCGGGGCTGTTGCGCGGCATGAAGCGGCTGTTCGGTCGCCAGGCGACAACGGGATAAGCCGCGATGGCGGACGCCGGACACTGGCTGCCGCACTGGATCGGGGGCGACGGGCGACGCCTGTATGCGGCCCTGCATCCGGCGCGCACGCCTGCGCCTGGTTGCGGCATGCTGCTGGTGCCGCCGCTGCTGCACGAACAGTTGCGTAGCCGGCGCATGCTCACGCAGGTCGCGATTCGCCTCGCGGACGCCGGCATTCCGTGCCTGCGGTTCGATTTCTTCGGCTCGGGTGATTCCGACGGCCGGGGCGACCACATGGACCTGGCCTCGATGCGCGAAGACATCGGCGTTGCCGCGGCGGCGCTGCGCGCGTCGACCGGTGTCACCGGGGTCGCGGCGCTCGCGTTCCGCGGCGGCGCGCTGGCGCTGTCGTCGTGGCTGGCCTCGGGTGGGGAGGTCGAGCGGGTGGTGCTTTGGGAGCCCGTGGTCGACGGTGCGGGCTGGATAGGCGAGCTTGTGGATGCCGATGCCGCGGAACTGCGTTCCACCGCGCGTTACCCGCGGCGCGGCGGGCTGCCGATGGAGGGCAGCGACCGGCAGCTGATGGGTTTCGAGGTTTCCCGGCAACTACGGCGTGACCTGGCTGGCGTGCAGGCCCGCTCCGATGGCTGGCGCCATCGTCCCCCCGCCTGGGGCGTGTTGCGCCCCGGGGTGCAGCTGCCATCGCTCCAACTGCAGCGGGTGTTCGAACTTCCAGCCGATGCCGCCCGCATGGGCGACAGCACGCGCATGGACGGGGCGCTGTTCGTCTCGCCGGGGTTGCAACAGGTGGTCGACGCGCTCGCAACGGCGCTGGCGCAGCCATGCACACATCCAAGGTCGCAGGTGCGACCCGGCTGGCCCGAAGTGCAGGAGGCTTCTGCATCGTGAGCCAGCTGGTGACTTTCGGTCCCGGCCAGCACCTGGTCGGCATCCTCAGCGGCGATCCAGTCTCGACCTCGCCGGTCCTGGTACTGCCCAACGCCGGCCTGATCCCGCGCGCAGGCCCGTTTCGCCTGCACGTGGAGCTGGCCGAACGGCTCGCCGCGCATGGCATCCGCACCTTCCGCTTCGACACGCCGGGCGTGGGGGAAGCGCCGCGGCTGCCAGGATGCGACACGCAGGAGGCGACGTTGGCCGCGCTGGACCACCTTGCCGCGCACCATGGCGTCGATCGTTTCGTGGTCGGTGGCGTATGCAGCGCCGCCGACCTGGGCTGGGCGCTGGCGACACGCGATCGGCGCGTGGTCGGCATGCTGATGCTGGACGGCATCAGCTTCACCGGTTTCTGGTTCCACTTCGCCCGCATCGCCGGTGCATTGAGGCGCGGCCCGGGGGCATGGTTCGGGATCGCGCGCCGGCTGCTGGGCCGGACCGCGGCGAATGCCACGGCGGCGGCAGCGGGCGCCGGCAGAATGCCCTTCATCGCGGCCGAGCGCGGTTGGCCCGGGCGCGCCGAAGCCCGGCGACAGTTCACGGCGCTCGTGCGGCGCGGTGCCCGTTCGCTCTGGATCTACACGGGCGGCTACGCGGACCTGTTCCTGCATCCGCGTCAGTTCGTGGCCATGTTCGGGCGGGTGGCGCGCAGCCCTGTGGTGGAGATGCATTACTGGCCCGACTGCGACCATACGTTCTACGCGCGGCAACACCGCGACCGCCTGCTGGGCACGATCGAGCAATGGATGCTCACGCAGGAACGGGCGGGCTGGAGCGCGCGATGAAGGGCCGTTCCGCCACGGACACACCCGCGCCCCCGAGTGTCGCCGCGACCCCGCTGTACGCGGCGCCGCCCGCGGGGTTCTCTCCGCTGCGCGTCGTGCTCCTGCTGCCGCAGACGGCACCGGCATGGCTGTTCCGGTTCGTCGAGCTCGCGGCGTCGAGCCGATGGATCGAACCGATCGTGATCCCGGTGGCGGATGCGAAGTCACCCTCGGTCGCCAGCGTTGCAGTGGACGTGCAGGTCCACCTCGCCCTGGAACGCATCCGCAGGCGTCATCGCGAGGACGCCGGCACGCTCGACGAAACCAGGGTCGAGGATTTCGGCCCGATGCTGCCGTTGCCCATGCTTGAACCCGGCGCGCCGCTGGAGGAATTGCGGGCGCGCGTGCAGGCGCTGCGCCCGGACGTGATCCTGCTGCTCGGCCAGGAAGACTGGGCCGACGTGCTTGCCGATTGCGCGGAATCGGGATGCTGGATACTCGATGCCAGCCTCGTGGACGCCGTCCACGGTGGGCTTGACCTGCTCGCGCCGATGCTGGCGGGCGATGGCGCGACCGTGTTCGCGCTGGAACTGGTCTATCCAGGCGGCCAGGTGCAGAAACTGGAGGCCAGCCGCGGTTCGACCCAGCACCACTCGTTCGTCGAACAGCGCGAGCTGGCGATGCGCAAGCTGCCGGCACTGCTGATGCGCTCGCTGCGCGGGCTGGCGGCCGGCGAACTGGGCGCTCCGGTGCGCCAGGTCGCGCGCATGCGATTGACGCCACGACCGCGCGCATTCGCCTCGGGGCTGCGCGCATTCGTGATCGCCGGCATGCATTTCGTCCGTCGCCGCCTCGACCGGCTGCGTGGCCTGGGGCAGGGGGAGCCTTGGCGACTCGTGTTGCGCAAGGCCGCTGCGCCGTTGGACCCGGCGGCCCCGGTCATGGGCGCATACACCACGCTGCGCCCGCCGCACGGCTATGCCTGGGCCGACCCGTGCCTGGTGGAGGACGGCGGGCGACGATTGTTGTTCGTCGAGGAATTCCCGCAGGACATGGGCGGCAAGGGCATCATCATCTGCCTGCAGGTGCGGGATGACGGCACCGTGGAGCGACTGGGCGTCGTGCTCGACGAACCTTTCCACCTGTCGTACCCGCAGCCGTTCCGCTGGCAGGGCGAGTGGTACATGACGGTGGAATCCGGCGCGGCGCGGCGTGCCAGTCTGTATCGCGCCGAAGCATTCCCGCTGCGCTGGACGCGCGTGACCGACCTGATCCAGGGACGCGCCTGCGTCGATCCGACGCTGTACCGCCACAACGGGCGCTGGTACCTGTTCGCCAATGTGTCCGAGAGCGGCGGCAGCACCTGCGATGAACTGTTCCTGTTCGTGGCCGACAGCCTCACCAGCCCCTTCCTGCCGCATCCGGCCAACCCGATCGTCAGCGACGTGCGCCATGCGCGCCCGGCGGGGCGCCTGTTCAAGCATCGTGGCCGCCTGGTCCGGCCCGCGCAGAACTGCGGGCCCAGCTATGGCGCGGAAGTCGCATTCCGGGAGGTCACGGTGCTCAGTCCGACCCGCTACGAAGAGCGGCCGCTCGGCCGGCTCGCAGCTTGGGGGCTCGGCATGGATGGCTGCCACACCTACAGCGCGATCGATGGACTCGAGGTGCTCGATGTCCGCGATCGCAGCCGGTCGGAGCATGCATGAACGACGAAGCCGGCATGCGCCGGCTTCGTGTGGGTTCGATGATCGCTTCCGTGCGCCATTTCGTGCGCCCGGTTCAGGGCGTCGTGGCGATCCTTGCCCTGCACTTGTCGTCCGCGGGCTCACGCGGCGTGGAAGCCACGGCACGGTCCGAGGCATCGCAGGCGCCCGCCGCTGCTGCTGCGGGCGCCCTGGCGCGGGTTTCGCGGGTCGTCGGCGCAGTGGTCGTGGTCTCCATGTCTGCCTTCGGGGCGGCCAGCGTGACCGGAGTACTGGCCGGTTCCGGCTGGCGCAATGCGGTAGCGGCGGTGGCGCGGGCCGCATGCACTGCCCGAGCGGGCGTGGCGTCTGCGTCGGATCCGAAATCCAGCACGTTGGCCGCCGAGCGTAGCAGCGGCTTGGCGTGTCGCCACATGTAACTGGCGAACGCCGACATCGTCGAACGGGCCTGGTCGAGATGCGCGCATAGCACGCACCCGATCGAAACCGTTTCCGTGCTGCCGGAACTGGCGGGCAATGCGGCTGCGGGATTCGATGCTGCGACCGAGCTGCCACCCTTCTGCTCCGGCGGCAGGTTGCCGCCGGTGCTCGGCACGCGAGTCGGCGGCGGGGGCGTGGTACCGCCGCCAAGCGCATAGGCAGGCAGCTGGATCGTGTAAATGTCGATGTCCGCACCGGAGCTGTTGCCCCAGTTGGAGTTGAAGGACACCCGCGTGAAGTCGCGGTTGACCGTGCCGTGAGGTTCGGTCCAGTAGGCGTCGGCGCCTGTCTGGCCCTGCTCGCTTGCCGGTGCTACGCGGCGTGTGAACGCCAGCGGATAGATCTTCGGTGAAGCCTTGACCTCGATTGCCATGACCTTGTTGTCGAACCACGGCACCGAACCACGGTTGCTCTGGCTGTCGTAGGTGCTGAGCAGCAACCAGCCCGGCTTGTCGTATGCCTTGGCCGAGAAGTGCAGGGTGGCCCAGGCGCCGGTCGGGTACATCGAGAACAACACGGTGCGCGGGCAGCGCGATGCCGACGTCGCCGAAGCCGGAACGGTGGGGCAGGTGTCCAGGTTGACGAAGTAGACGTCGCCGCCGTCGCTCTGGTAGTCGGCCGAGGCGAAGAAGTCATTGCCGTTGGCCAGCAGGCCGAGGTCCGAGTGGACGCCGCCCATCGAGTCGATCAGGATTTTCCTGCTGAAGTCGGCGGACCATGCCCAGACGCCGTTGTCGGCGGACACGACGAACCAGCGGCCCGAGGCCGACACGCTGCCATTGTCAACGCTGCCGGAGGCCTGGCGGCTGCCCACGAGCTTGTTTTGCTGCAGGTCCCAGACGATGTAGCCGAGCATGTTCCAGCTGTTGTCGTAGACCAGGAAGCCCCAGTAGCGACCGTTGGCCGAGGGCGCGCCCTCCGAGCGCGTCCAGATGTGCGTCGCGGAGTTCGCCCACGTCGGCAGCTTGCCGACGAAATCGATCACGGTGCTGGACTGGTTGTTGCGCACGTCCAGCTTCAGCAGCTTCGTGCCGCCGGTGGTCGGCAGGTAGTAGAGCGTATTGGGGTCGGTGGGATGCCACTGCGGCTCGGCGTCGCCGCCCGGGGTCAGGACCCGCAACTGCTTGAGCGTGTTGGCGTCGTACAGGCGCCACGACCCGTCGTTCGAGTACGCCAGGAAGTAGGTGTTGTTGGCGTTGAAGGCCTGCCTGCGCGAGTAGTCGTTGCGAAGGTAGTAGCTGGAGGGCTCGGTCCGGTGGTCGGTGGCCCTGAACAGGCAGGTCTTGAAGTTGGGTTCCTGGATCCGGACGCCCTTTGCGGGCTTGGCCAGGGCAGGCGTTGCGGGATTGAGTTTGCCTTCGGTGAGCGTGAAGCCCGGAGAGTAGAAGCCGTCGCATGTGGCGGCTTGGCTGTCCCCGGGCATGAGTAACAGCGTGGGGGCCAATAACGATAAGAGGGATAAGAGGAAGAAGGGCAGGCCGCGCCTGCCTGAGGCAGATAAAATCATCCGGATAGGCTCCTGTTGGCCGCATCCAGCGACACTTGATTTTGTGAATGAGGGGGTTTGTCCGGTTCGGAGTGTATAGGCCGTTTTCTGGATTTCTGGGATGCGTGTTCAGAAAATGGGCACTTGTTGCCGGAAATGGTTACGACAGGTTAATAAAACTCGCGATTTAGGCGTGAAATATGACGCAATACGTTGACTTTTATTGGCATTGTTCTTGCTTTCCAGGCGACTGCCTTGCGCTTACGTCGCCTGGCCAGCTGCTCCCACTTCGCGGGCGCCGCTAAATCGTTTTTGCGGTCGGGCACGGACGACAAGGCCGGCATGCGCCGGCCTTGTCGTTGCATAATCCAAGGGACCTGCGTGACGCTTTTCTAGCCCGTGACGTTTGTCGCAGGATGGGGCTGTGAACGGGCGCGACTGACTTGCGCCGCGGCGGCAGTGCCCTTCTTCGCTGGAAGCGACCGGGGGATGCTGGGCACCGCCGTTTCCGCGCTCGCATTCATTTCAGAACATCGGGGGGCAGCTTGATCGTGTAGACATCGATGTCCACGCCGCGGCTGTTGCCCCAGTTGGAATTGAACGAGATCCGGGTGAACGCGCGATTCGTCGTGGCATGTGGCTCGGACCAATAATTGCCGGCGCCGGTGGTGTCACCGCTGGTGACCGGAACCCGACGGGTGTAGGCCAGCGGATAGATCTTCGGCGATGCCTTGAGCTGGACCGCGAAGACCTTGTCCTTGAACCAGGGGCTGGATCCGTCCCTGCTGCCGGCGTCGTAGCTGCTGACCAGCACCCAGCCCGGCTTCTTGTACGCCTTGCCCGAGAAATGGAACGTCGCCCAGCCGCCGGTGGGGTACATCGAGAACAGCACCGTGCGCGGGCATTCGGGGGCCGACGACGAAGACGCGCTCACGCTGGGGCACTTGTCGAGGTCGACGAAGAACACATCTCCATTGCTGCTTTCGTAGTCGACCGTGACGTAATAGTCGTTGCCGTTGGGCCCGATCGCGATGTCCGAGTGGGCGCCGATGCTGGCATCGATCTTCTTCTTCTTGCTGAAATCGGCCGACCACGCCCAGACGCCATTGGCGCCGGAGACAACGAACCAGCGCCCCGATGGGGAGATGCTGGCATTGTCCGCCGAAGCGGAGGTCTTGCGGCTGCCAACCAGTCTGTTCTGCTGCAGGTCCCAGACCATATGGCCGAGCATGTTCCAGCTCGCGTCGTAGACCAGGAAACCCCAGTAGCGTCCGTTGGCGGACGGCGAGCCTTCGGAGTTGGTGCGGATGTGGGCGGCAGTCCGGGCCCACGAAGGCAGCCGGCCCTTGAAGTCGGCGGCGACGCTGGCCGTATTGGTGCGCACGTCCACCTTCATCAGCTTGGTGCCGCCCATCGTGGGCAGGTAGTAGAGGATGTTGGCATTGGTCGGATGCCACTGCGGCTCCGCATCACCGGCCATGGTGGTGAGCCTGCGCACGTGCTTCAGCGTATTGGCGTTGTAGAGATGCCAGGAACCGTCATTGGAATAGGTGATGAAGTAACTGCTGCTGGTGTTGAATGCCTGCCTGCGCGAATAGTCGTTGCGCACGAAGGTATCGGACGGTTCGGTCCGGTGGTCGGTCGCCCTGACCAGGCAGGTGTTGAAGTTGGGCTCGCGGGTCGGAACGCCTTTCGCGGGCTTGGAACGGGAAACCATCTTGGGATTGAGCTTGCCTTGGGCGAGCTCGAATGCCGGAGAGTAGAAGTTGTCGCAGAGGGTGGCTGCATTGCTGGCTCCGGCGGCCAGCATGAGCGAGGGAGCAAGAGTTGCCAGGAGGAGCAAGGGCAGGCCGCGCCTGCGAGTACGGGTAATCATCTAGGGAACAAGACTCCTGCAGGCCGCATTCGGCGACGCTGCGATTGTGGAGAGGGCGGGGTTTTGCTGGACGGGGGATGTCCGATTGCAAGTGTATCCATCGTTTATGCGGCTTCTGGAATGCGGTTCCTAATTTGGGCGCGTGAGCGACAGGTGGTTATGGCGAGTTAATGTGAATTTCTGAATCGATCGTGAAATTCCCCTGTTAAGGAAGTGGTTTGAACGACCTTGTCGGGTGAATGCTGGAACTTCAACGCGATGGAACCGATGTGTCGAGCAGGTTGTATTGCCGGATTCGTGTGCTTGTTGCGTTTATGGGAATGGAGCTTGTGCAGTTACGTGGATGCGTGCAGGCCTTGCCTGATTCGTGTCGGATGGCGCAGGTCCGCTTGTGCCGGTTCGACAAAGGTCGGCGTCCCGGTCGTACGCCATGAGTTGCAGGAGTAGTGAATTGGGGGAGGCAACTGCGGAGTGGGCGACCGATGTCCAGTCCTGGCGCGGACACTACCCGCTGACAGATGCCCAGGCGGAAAAATGGCTGGGCAGTCGTTACAGCGAGACTGCCGGACTGGCATTCGGGGAAGGTTGCGAACTTGCTTTCGACGGATCGCTGGACGTCGATGCGATGTCGAGTGCGTTTCGTGCGGTCGTGGATCGACACGAGGCGCTGTCGATGCGCTTCGACGAAGGTGGCAGCTCCCAGGTCCACGAGCCGCCCAGCCGCATCGAATTGCGACAGCACGATTTCCGCAGTGCGCTCGATCCAGTGGACGCATACGCGACATTCGCCGCGCAGCGCGCGGCAATCCCTTTCGATCCGGCAAGGCCGCCGCTGGTCGAGGCGTGGCTGTGTCGGTTGTCCGCCGGGGAATGGCGCCTGCTCCTGCGCGCGCACCACCTCGTGTTCGACGGCTGGTCGCTGCGCATCGTGCTGCAAGACCTGGCCGCGCACTACAACGACGCCGTCGCGGGCACGGGCGCGATACCGCCCGTGGACTCGTGGATCGAGTACTTGGCCGCCGAGCGGGCGGTGCGCGATGGGGACGCGGGTCGACGCTCGCTGGCGTACTGGCTCGAACGCTATCGCGACCTGCCGGAGCCCCTGCGCCTGCCGACCGACTTCCCGCGCAAGCCGCAACTGGCATTCGCGGCCGAAACGCTCGAGCTGGAAATACCGGCGCACCTGTGGAACCGGCTGCGCGCGGCGGCACGGGAGCTGGGCGTGACCCGCTTCAGCCTGCTGCTGGCGGGCTACTTGCTACTCCTGCACCGCCTGTCCGGCCAGGATGACCTGGTCTGCGGCATTCCCGTCGCCGGCGCTGCGCGCGGGCGTGGCCGGCGCGTGGTCGGCGACACCGGCAGCACCTTGCCGCTGCGCATCCGGATCCTTGAGCAGGAATCGTTGCCCGATTTCGTCCAGCGCGTCCACGATGCGATGCGCGAAGCGATGGATCATCAGGACGTCTCGCTGGGCAGGATCGTCGATGCGTTGGCCCTGGTGCGCGAGCCCGGCCGCATGCTGCTGGTCGAATCGATCCTGAGCCTGAATCCCGGGATCGGGCGACTGGATTTCCACGGTGTCGGTTGCCGGCTGCGCGTGCTGCCGCACCTGGCGACGGCCTGGGAACTGGCGTGGCAGTGGCGGCCGCTGCCGGGCGGGATGCTGCTCGAACTGCAGTACCACACCGCGCTCTACCACCCGTCGACCGCGCGCGCCTGGTGCCAGGCCTATGTCGACCTGCTCGCGCAGATGGCGGCGGGGGAAGACGTTCCGGTGGCCGCGATCGGTTGCGGGGATGCCTCCGCGACCGCCGGATTTGCGCTGGTGAACGAACGCGCGCGCGACTGGACGGCGGAAACATCGCTGCCTGCGCTGCTGGATCGCGCCTTCGTCGACTTCGCAGACCGTTGCGCCGCGCAATGTGGCGATCGCGGGATCAGCTATGCCGCCCTGGACCAATCCAGCCGCGCGGTGGCTTCGGCGCTGGCCGCTCGCGGCGTCGCGCCGGGGCAACTGGTCGGCATCTGCATGGCTCGTTCGATCGACATGCTGGTGGCGGTGCTCGCCGTGCTGCGCAGCGGCGCAGCCTACGTGCCGCTGGATCCCGCGTTCCCCGCGCAGCGGCTCGCGTGGATGGCCACGCATGCGCGCTTGTCGCTGGTGATGGCGTCGGATCCGCAGTCGCTGCCCGATGGCGTCGCGGACGGGCGCGAAGTGCTGGCGTTCGACGCGCTGGCAGCCGGGGGCGTGGCCGGCATGCGACCGCTGCCGGCGATCGATCCGGGCAGCCTGGCCTACGTGCTGTACACGTCGGGCTCCACCGGCGACCCCAAGGGCGTGCGCATCCTGCATCGCAACCTGGCCAACTTCCTGCAGGCGATGCGCGAAGCGCCGGGCTTCGGGCGCGATGACGCCATCTGTGCGGCGACCACGCTTTCGTTCGACATCGCCGCGCTCGAACTGTACCTGCCGCTGTTGTGCGGCGGGCGCGTGGTGGTCGCCGACGACGACGAGCACCGCGACCCCGAGGCCCTGTCGCGGCTGATCGAGCGTCGCGGCTGCACGGTGCTGCAGACCACGCCCACCCTGTTGTCGCTGTTGCAGGAGGTGGGGCGCGCCGAGGTCCTGCGGCCGTTGAAGCTGCTGGTCGGCGGCGAAGCGTTGCCGCCGGCGCTGGCAACCTCACTGCTGCCTCGCTGCCGCGAGCTGTGGAACCTGTACGGGCCCACCGAAACCACGGTCTGGTCGAGCGCCGCGCGGCTTGGCGCGGATTCGCCGGCGGTCACGCTGGGCAAGCCGGTGGCCAATACGCGCCTCTACCTGCTCGATTCGGGGCAAAGGCCGGTGCTGCCAGGTGTGATCGGCGAGATCTGGATTAGTGGCGCGGGCGTGGCGGATGGTTACCTGCATGCTCCCGGGCTGAGCGCCGAGCGGTTCGTCGAAGACCCGTTCGCCGGCGACGGTTCGCGCATGTACCGCAGCGGCGACCTGGGGCGCATCCGCGACGGCCAGCTGTATTTCCACGGCCGCGTCGATGCGCAGATCAAGCTGCGCGGGTTCCGGATCGAACCCGGCGAGATCGAAGCGGTGGCTGCAGCAGAGGCGGGCGTGGTCGAATGCGCGGCAGTCGCGCGCACCGCGGCCAGCAGCGATCTCGAGCTTGTCCTTTATGCCGGCAGCGGCGATGAGCCGGCGGAGTTGGGCAGCCGCTTGCGCGCGAGGGTCGACGCGGCACTGCCGCCGTATATGCGGCCGCATCGGATCGTGGTGCTGCCGAGCTTGCCGAAGACGCCGAATGGCAAGATCGACCGACGTGCGCTGCCGGCGCCTGCAGCCGGGGTTCCGGCGGGAGCGGTCGCGATGGCCGGGCCGCGCGACGGACTCGAACGTGAACTGTGTGGCCTGTGGCAACGCCTTCTCGCGCGCGAACCAGTCGGCATCCACGAGAATTTCTTCGAACTGGGCGGCCACTCGATGCTTGCGGTACGCATGTTTGCCGAGCTGCGCCGTAGCCACGGCATCGACTTGCCGCTGTCTGTGCTGATCGCGCACCCGACGGTTGCGCAACTGGCCGAAGTGCTGCGCAAGGCAGTCGAACTCGATCCGGCTCCGGGCGGGGACGGCGTCCCCGATGCACATGCGCGTGATGGCGGGTCGTCGCTGGTGGTGCTGCGCTCAGGCGGCGGGGGGGCGCCGGTGTTCCTGGTGCATGCGGTCGGCGGCCACGTGCTGAACTACCTGCACATCGCGCGTGCGCTGCCGCCGGCCCAGCCGGTCTACGGCTTGCAATCGTGCGGCCTGAACGACGACGAGGCACCGTTGTCTTCGATCGCGGCGATGGCCGACCGGTACGCGCGGGAGATCCGCGCCGTCCATCCTGCCGGCCCCTACCTGCTGGCCGGGGGCTCGATGGGCGGGGTGGTGGCGCTTGAGGTCGCGCGGCGCCTGCTCGACGCCGGTGGGCGGATCGCGTTGCTCGGCCTGTTCGATACCCATTGCCCCGGCATCGGGCAAGCGGGCGGAGAGAGTCCGTGGCGCCCGCATCGCTGGCCGGCACTCTATCGCCGGCTCGACGCCAGCCAGCGCTCCTGGCTCTGGCGCCGCATCTGGTTCAGGCTCTGGCGGTTGCCGGCAATGCGTCTGCGGCAATGGTTCGGACAGGGACGGTCCGTGCCGCGGGAGTTGCGCATCCACCTGGTGGAACGGGCCAACCAGCTTGCGCTTGCGGCCTACCGCCCCCGGCCCTATCCGGGGCGGGTCGTGCTCTTCAAGGCCACGCAGGCAGGGGCGGACGAGGATCCCACCTTGGGCTGGGGCGGGTTCGCCGACTGCGTCGACGTCATCGATGTCGATGCGCGGCACGACAGTGTCGTCGAGCAACCGGAACTGGTTGAACGGTTCAGGGAATCGGTCGTCGCCAGCTGACGGCCGCTGGCCTGATTCCGTGCCGTGATCCGTTCAACAAGGAATGCCGACGGTCCCGCAATCCCTTCGTTCCAGCCACTTGGCGCGTGTGCGACAGTTTCGCGCGGAGCCATGACCAGCGCGCCGGCAGTCACGCCTGGCCGCCCGCAGCAGCGTGCGGGTTCCCCGGTGCGCACGGTGGGCATCGGAACCCACTACCTGCGCTATTCGACCGCGAACGTGCTGGTGCTGCTCGCGGGCGCGGTGTCGTTCCCGGCGCTGACCCGCCTGCTCGACAACACCCAGTACGGCATCCTCGGCTATTACGAGACCTGGGTGATGATGGCGGTGGCGGTGGCCAAGCTCGGCGCCCAGCACGCGATCATCCGCTTCTATCCGCACGGCGGCGACCTCGGGCGTCTGGAGAAGTTCGCCACCAACCTGTTGCTGCTGCCGATGCTGGCGTCGCTGCTGCTGTGGTTGCTGGCAGTGGCGGTGCTCGGTTCCATCGCCTGGTTCGGCGGCGTGGAATTCTCGCCGGTGATGTGGTGCGCGGTGCTGGCGATCCCGCTGATGGTGTTCGCGAGCCTGGTGCAGATGGTGCTGCGCGCCGGCGAGATGTCCGGGCTGCTGACGGTGACGCGGGTGGCGGGGCGCTGGCTGGAACTGGTGTTGATGCTGGCCGCGGTGATCCTGATCGAGCGCAGCGCGCTGTCGGCCTATGGCGGCAGGATCCTCGCCGCCATCCTGGTGCTCGCGTTCTACGTGCGCTGGGTCCGCAAGACCCTGCAGTTCTCGCGCGAGGCGGTCGACTACGATCAGTTCCGCGAGGCGCTGCGCTACGGGTTCCCGCTGGTCGCCAACGAGATCGCCGCGATCGCGCTGATCTCGATCGACCGGGTGATGCTCAAGGGCATGCTCGGCGACTATGCGGCGGTGGGCATCTATACGATCGGCTACTCGCTGGCCATCCAGGTCAGCGTGTTCATGAGCGCATCGCTGTCGGAATCCTTCATCCCGGTCGCCAATCGCATGTACGAGACCGGCGGTGCGGAGCAGGTGAAAGCGCTCAAGCGGCGAATCCTGCTACCGATGACCTACGTCTCGCTCGGCATCGCCGTGGCCATCGCCAGCACCGGCAGCGAACTGTTGCGCGCGGTGAGCGGTTCGGACAAGGCGGCGTCCGGGCCGGTGTTCGCCTGGATCGGCACCCTGTACGCGCTTTACCCGCTCATCGACATCAGCGCCTACGGGCTGCTGCTGCACAAGCGCACCATGACCGTGCTGAAGCTCACGTTCGCCGCGGCGGTGATCAACATCGTGCTGAACCTGTTCTTCATCCCGGCGATCGGGATGATGGGGGCGGTCTACGCGACGGCGATCAGCTACGGGTTCCTGGCGCTGGGGGTCTGCCTGTGCTGCCCGAGGGACCTGCTGCAGTTGCCTGACCGGCGTGCACTGCTGACGGCGGGTTCGGCGGCCCTGCTGTTTTTCGTGGCGCTCAAGTCCAGTGGCCTGTTCGGGTTGCGTTCCGAATGGTTGCGCCTGCTCGCTTCCGGTGGACTGTGGCTGCTGGCGTACGTGGTGCCGGTGTTGTTGCTCGATGCGCGCCTGCGCAACCTCCTGTTGGGCTGGCGCCGGGCGAAGCGGGGGTTGGCCGGCACCGCCTGATCCGGGTGCCGCGGAACCTGCGCCTGACCGTTTTGCGGCACGGTTCGCGTGATTCATGGAAAGCCGCATGCAGCGGGGAACCGCATGAATAGCCAGCAGCCACTCGATGTCCGGGCCAAGATCGAGGCCGACTTCCATGACGCCCGGATCAACGACGAGGACGAGGACCGGCTCGGCTATGCCTATGTCTCGGTCGCGGACGTCTACGAGTTCGGTGCCGTGCCGGACGAGTGCCTGGACCGCACGGTGCTGGAGATTGGCTGCTTCCGCGGCGACCAGGCCTTGGCCTTGCGGGGATTCTGCGGACGCTACGTCGGGATCGACATCAGCCCGGCGGCCATCGAACATTGCAAGCAGCTCGGCTTGCCGGGCGGCTTTGAATTCAAGGTCGATGATGCGAACGTGCTCGACAGCATGGCTGACGGCAGCGTGGACTATGCGTTCGGGCACGGCGTACTGCACCACCTCGACCTGCCGCGCTTCGCGCCGGCGTTGGCGAGGAAGCTGTCGAATCGCGGGTTCGCGCGTTTCGTGGAGCCGGCACAGGGCAACATGCTGCTGCGCGCATTCCGGAAACTCACGCCGCACCTGCGGACGCCCGATGAATATCCGTTCGACCATGGGGCGATCGCGTTGCTGCGCCGCCACTTCGATGTGCGGATTTCCTACCAGGCCCTGGTGCGCCCTTATGCGCCGATGCTGTGCCTCAACAACAAGGCGGTCATCCGCGCATCGCGCTGGGTCGACGACCGGCTGCTGCGCCACCGCATCTTCCAGGACCAGGCCTGGCTGCTGCAGATCGAATTGCACAAGCAGCGGGCCGCGCGATCAGCGTGAACGGCACGACGGAGTGGCCAGGCTGAAGCGGCGATGTGGCTGATCCTGTCGCCCCTGACCTGGCTGCTGGTGGCCGTGCTGGCTGCCTGCCTTTCGCTGCGATGTGGGAAACGCAGACGCATGGCGCTCCGGGCCTGCGCGGTCGTCGCCATCGTGGCGGTCGCGGCGATGACGCCGCTGGTGGCCAACATCCTGCTTGGCCGCCTCGAGAACACCACCGTGGGCGCGCACGATTGCCGGTCCCGGATGCCGACGACGGCCGTGGTGCTGGCCGGCGGGTTGTCGGGCAGGGCATCGGGCCCGGACGATCTCGCGGTGCTCGGCCTCGCCAGTCGGCGTCGCCTCGATCGCGCGGTGGCCTGGTGGCATGGGGGCCGCGGACGCCAGCTGGTCATGTCGGGTGGAAGCTGGTTCGGCGACGGCATTGCGGATGCCGGCCTGATGCTGGGCTACGCGCGGCGACTCGGGGTTCCGGAGTCCGCGATCCGGGTCGAGGACGGGTCATTGACCACGTGGGCCAGCGCGCAGGAGCTCGCGGCGATGCGTCCTGCGCTGCCGAAGCGGATTGCACTGGTGACCTCGGCGGCGCACATGAAACGCGCGGTGTACGCAATGCGCGTGGCAGGCTTCGATGTCTGCGCGGTGGTGGCGGACAGGCGCCAGGTGCCGTTGGACTTCCCGGGCTTGATCGTGCCGCAACGCAGCGCGTTGGAGAAAACGGAGAATGCGCTGCACGAGATGGTGGGGATGGTGTATTACCGCTGGCGGGCCATGCTCGACGGTGCCTGAGCCGTCGAGCGGCAATCAAGGCACGGCCGGCTGCGCATCGCATCACATCGTTGGCCTTGCGCGCCGAGAGGCGGCTGCGTTCTGTCCGGATTGATCAGGAAGGCCCGTTGTCATGGTCGGGCGTATCGTGCGTCCAGGGCGTTCAAACACAGGATCATGTCGAACATCCCGCTGACCACGCCCGATCCGAATGCACTCGACCGGGAATCCGCGGCGAGCCTGCGGATACAGCACGGACATGTGTCCGACAGCGCCGCCGAGCACCTCCACGCGCACCCGGTCCAGCCCCGCACGCACGGCTACGGACACCTGGCGTACCGGGCCGACATCGACGGGATGCGCGCCGTCGCCGTGCTTGCGGTGCTGGGCTTCCACGGATTCCCGCAGTGGGTGCACGGCGGCTTCGTGGGCGTCGACATCTTCTTCGTGATCTCGGGTTTCCTGATCAGCGGGATCATCTTCTCGTCGATGGCGAAATCCGGCAGCTTCAACTACATCGAGTTCTACTCGCGGCGCATCCGCAGGATCTTTCCTGCGCTGTTCCTGGTACTGGCGACGACCTATGCCATCGGCTGGTTCACGCTGCTTTCCGACGAATTCCGCAGCCTCGGCAAGCACACGTTCGCCGGGGCGTTCTTCATATCCAACATCCTGAACTGGTCGGAGGCCGGCTACTTCGACGCAAGCAGCGAGACCAAGCCACTGTTGCACCTGTGGTCGCTGGGTGTCGAGGAACAGTTCTACATCGTGTGGCCGATCATCCTGATCGCGTTCGCAAGGGTCCGTCGCGCAAGGCTGTCGCTGCCGATCTGGGGCATCATCCTTGCTTCGTTCCTGTACGCGTCGTGGTTCTCGAGGAAGGATTTCGACGCCAGTTTCTACCTCCCCTTCGCCAGGTTCTGGGAACTGATGCTGGGGTGCCTGCTCGCGTACCGCGCCTCCAGGGCAGGCCCGCCGGCGCGCGACCGGCCGGGGCTCGCCAACGTGCTGGCGGTGTTTGGGCTTGGCTTGATCGCCGGTTCGATCGTCTGGCTCACGCGCGCCGATGCTGTGGCCATGCCGGGGACGTGGGCTGCGTTTCCGACGTTCGGTGCCTGTGCGTTGATCCTTGCGGGGCCGGACACGTGGGTCAACCGGACACTCCTGTCCAACCGGCTGTTCGTATGGTTCGGCCTGATCAGCTACCCGCTCTACCTGTGGCACTGGTCGCTGCTGGTCTATTCCGATTTCCTGAGCGGCGGCCACGCCGGTCCCGGACTGCGGATGGCGGTGCTGGCATTGAGCGTACTACTGGCCTGGCTGACCTACCGGTTCGTCGAGAACCCGATGCGCAAGCACCGCAACATCCGCATCAAGGTGGCTGCGCTCTGCACCCTGGTGTTCGCCGTCGGCATCGCCGGGCTCGCGGCGTACCTCAACAACGGCTTCGAGGAACGGCGGGGCGCGATTTCGCGGGGCATTTCCGACGACCTGATCCTGCCCCTGGCGACGCGCAAATCCGATGGTTCCTGCGAGCGGCTGCTCCGCCTCGGCGTCGACCCGGGCGTTGTATGCATCAGCAATTCCAGCATGCCACGCGTGCTGGTGGTCGGGGACAGCCACGCGATGTCGTTCGCGTCCGCGGCGCTGGTGGAGAAGCAGGACCTGGACCTTGCGCTGATCGCGGTGCATGGCTGCCTGACGTACGCCAGGCATGCGAACGAAAGCTGCAACCAGGTCGGCGAGGAGGCCTTGCAGGCGCTTGCCAAACTGCCATCCGTGGATACGGTGGCGATCGCGTATGCATTCGGCTACAGCGATACCGACCCACACTATGCCGATGCGATCGGGAAGCTGGTCGATCGCCTGCGGCCGGCCGGGAAGAGGATCGTGATCGTCCTGGATGCGCCGAAGCTCGAGGACGACGTGCACAACTGCATCCATCGCAGCCTGGAAATCGGCAGCCACGACGGCAGCCCCTGCATGCCGTCCCGCCGGGATGCCGAGCAGCGGCAGGCGGCCTATCGGACCGCGATGGCGCGCTTCGGAACGGAGCGGGATGCATCGGTCTCGGTCTTCGACAGCTTTGAAAGCTTGTGCGATTCGAGCCGCTGCCAGGGCATGGACGATTCGCACATCTTCTATTTCGACAGCAACCACCTGAGCATCAGTGGCAGCGCCAAGGTCCTGGACGACTTCGCCCGGCGCTACTATCCACCGCCGGGCACGGCCGCGGCGGACGGTGATTCGCAACGGCTCTGATCCGGCGTTGCGCAGGCCCCCGCGAGCGCGACGTGGGAGATGCCGCACATGCTTCTTCCGAAGACACGGGTGCGCGGACTGCGCCTGCCTTCATCAGTCACGCGGCGCGCTGCGGCCTGGCGCGATGCGCGCGGCAAGCGGGAAGCGGCGCGAGATCGCCAGGTAAGGATCTTCCACCGGCTGCACGCTGGCGCTGGCAACGGGCCGCTGGCACTGCGCCGCATAGCGCTCCATCAGTCCGCACAGGATCCAGAAGTTCGCCATTACCGAGCCCTCCGTGAACGGGCTCCCGTACAGGTTGCCGAGTGCCATCGCGATGATCGTCACCGTGAAGCCGATCCCGAGCGCCTTGCCCTCCGCAGACAGGTCGCCGATGGTTCGGCGCACCTTGCCCGCCAGTCGCAGCATCCGCCACAGCAGCCATAGCAGCACGGCGAGTCCGATCGGTCCGAGTTCGGACATCACCAGGACATAGTAGTTGTGCGCGTCGAAGTTGGCGTGGTTCGAATAGTTGCCGATGAACTTCGAGAAACGCCGCAGCCCGACGCCCATCGGATGGTCGTGCCACATCTCGACGGCACCGGCCCAGATCTCGAAGCGGCTGGCGGTGCTCACGTCGAGTTCCTCGGTGCCGGCCGCGGTAGTCTGTTCGGTTTCCACCACGCGCTGGGTGACGCTCTCCGGCAGCAGGCTGACCGCCGGGAGCGCCAGCAGCGCGATCATCACTGCAAGCACCAGGTTGCGACGAAGCAGCAGCAACGACAGGCCGAACAGCGCGATCGCATAGGACTGCCGCGAGTACGTGGCCATGATGGCCAGGGTGAGGATCGCGCAGCCCGCCACGGCCGCGATCCGCCACAGCTTCTGGCCGCGGAAGAACAGGGCCATGGCGATGAACATCGGCATGAACATGGCGTAGAACACACCTGCGCGGTTGGCATTGGCGTAGTTGTCGCCAAACGGCCCGGATGCGCGCCGCGTTTCGACGTAGCGCCCGAAACCGTAGTCGAGTCCTTCGCGGATGGCCTCGAGGCCGGCGACGGCGGCCACGATCATGATCAGGATGATCAGCCATCGTGTCTGGCGCAGGTCCAGTCCGCTCTTGCGATAGATGAAGTACATCAGCGGATACAGGGAGAAATCCTTCAGCTTGGTGATGTCCTCGGACATGTCGGCGGGCATGATGAACTGGGCCATGACGAAGCCGACGACCAGCATCACCAGGTAGGCCAGCAGTGCCGGCGTGAGCTCGCCCCAGCCCTGCATCCGGTTCCCGGGCGACTTCAGCACCACCGCGATCACCGCGAACAGGAACACCAGGTTGGTGACATTGAGCCCGGGGATGCCGGTCTCGAACGACAGGTGCAGCGCATTCGGGATGAACACGATCGGGATGGCGAGGATCAGCAGCCGCAGCATGGTCAGCCCCCGGTTCCGTGGTCCAGGAAGCGGCGTGCCCACAGTTCCAGGCTCAGGATCAGCCACAGCGCCTCGCTGCAGTCGTCCGCGCCGGAAAGGTGCTGCTGCAGGCAGTGCTGCGCGGCGCGCTGGTCGATCAGGCCGCGTTCGCGGAACGCCCGGCTGCCGATCACGTCGCTGGCCAGTTCCCGTAGCGGGCCGCGGAACCACTGCGCCAGCGGCAGGCCGAAGCCTTGCTTGGGTTTGGCCAGTACCTCCGGCGGCAGCCAGCGCTCGGCGGTGCGGCGCAGCAGGTGCTTGCCACGGCCGCCCTGCACGCGCATGTGCGCCGGCAGGCGGGTGGCGAAGTCGACCACGCGGTGGTCGAGGAACGGCGCGCGGCTTTCCAGCGAGTTGGCCATGGTCATGCGATCGACCTTGACCAGGATGTCGTCGGACAGGTAGCTGGCGAAATCGATGGCGACGATGCGGTCGAGCGGATCGTTTGGCAGGTCGTCGGCGTAGGCGGCGGCCAGGGTGTCGTAGTGGCTGCCATCCTCGCCGAGCAAGGCCCGCGCGCGCTCGGCGCGGGTCAGCGCGACCACGCTCAGGTAATTGTCGGGGAAGGGCAGGCGCAGGCTTTCCGCAATGCGCAGCAGCCTGCGACGATTGCCGCCGGCGAGCGCGTGGCCGGCGCCGGACGCCACCGCGGCGGCCAGTGGCTTGAGCGCGCCGAGCCGGTGCAGCTTGAGGTAGCGCATGTAGCGACTGTAGCCGGCGAACGCCTCGTCGCCGGCGTCGCCGCTGAGCGCCATCTTCACGTGCTCGCGCGCGAGCTTGGCAACGAGGTAGGTGGGCACCGCCGAGGCATCGGCGAACGGCTCGTCCAGGTGCCAGACCAGGGTCTGCAGCAGGTCGACAGCGTCAGGCTCGACCATCAGCTCGTGGTGCTCGGTGCCCAGGTGGCGAGCGACGCGGCGCGCGTCGTCGAGTTCGTTGAAGGCCGCCTCGCGGAAGCCGATCGAGAAGGTCTTGACCGGCTGCGACATGTGCCGCGCCATCAGCGCCACCACCACCGACGAATCGAGCCCGCCGCTGAGGAACGCGCCGAACGGCACGTCGGACACCAGCCGGCTCGACACCGCCTGGTCGAGCAGGTGCGCGAGTTCCTCGCACGCATCGGCTTCGCTCAGCGTGGTCTTGGGCTCGAACGACAGCGCGTAGTACCGGTGCAGGCTGGTCCGGCCGTCGATGTGGCGCAGGTAGTGTCCCGGGGCGAGCTTGGTGACGTCGGCGAGGATGCTGCGCGGCGAGGGCACGTAGCCGAACGCGACGTAGCCGCGCAGGGCGTCGCGGTTGAGCGAGGCGTCGAAGCCCGGTACCTGCAGCAGCGACTTGAGCTCGCTGGCGAACAGCAGCCGGTCGCCCTGCTGCGCCACGTACAGGGGCTTCTCGCCGAAGCGGTCGCGCGCGAGCAGCAGCAGTTCGCGCCGCGCGTCCCACAGCGCGATGGCGAACATGCCGTGCAGGCGCCGGAAGCAGTCCTCGCCCCAGGCCCGGTAGGCCTGGACGATGACTTCGGCTTCCGAATGGGTACGGAACGCGTGCCCGAGGTCCACCAGTTCCGCGCGCAGTTCGCGGTAGTTGTAGATCTCGCCGTTGAACACCAGTTGCACGCCGCCGTCGGCGCTGGCCATCGGCTGGTGGCCTGACTCGAGGTCGATGATCGACAGCCGGCGCATGCCGAGCAGCGCGCGTGCGTCGCAGAACAGGCCCTCGTCGTCGGGGCCGCGATGGTGGATCACCGAGTTCATCGCCCGCCCGACCTCCAGGCTGGGCGGCTGTGCGCCGGGTGCCACCACGTAACCTGCGATGCCGCACATCAGCATGCCTCCATGCGCTTGAGCCCGACGACGGTGTCGGGAGAATACGCCGTCAGCAACTGGTCGATGACGCGGTCGCAGGCGGCATGGCGTTCGACTTCGGCACGCGCGTTGCGACCCATGACCGCGAGCTCGGCGTCGTCAGCGGCGTCCATGGCTCGGAGTGCCTTGACCATGCCGGACACGTCGCCCGGTTCGTGCAGCCAACCGGTGCGTCCGGGTTTGACCAGGTCCTCGCTGCCGCTGACGCGCGAGGCCAGCACCGGCATCGCGCTGGCCATGAATTCGAGCAGGGTGTTGGACAGGCCCTCCATCAGCGACGGCAGTACGCCGACATCGGCCTGTGCGAGCACGGCGGAGATATCGTCGCGGTGGCCGAGGAACTCGACGTTGCCGGCGCATCCGAGTTTCTCCACCAGCCGTTGCAGCGGTTTCATCTCGCGACCGGTGCCGACCAGCCACAGGCGCCGGTCGCTGCGGCCGCCGCAGGCTTGGCTCCAGGCGCGAACCAGGTTGCGCAGGTCCTTTTCCGGCGCCAGGCGGCCAACGAAGACGAGTGTCCGCGGCGTGCCGGCGGGGCGCGCGGCGTCACGCGCGGGAAAGCGTTTGAGGTCGATCGCGTTCGGGATCGCATGCACGCGCTCGGGCGCCACGCCCAGGCCCGCGAGCGCGGCGGAAATGCGGGTGCTCACCGATTGCCAGGCATCGACGCGCCGCCACAGCGGGCGCACGAGGCGGGCCAGCAGCCCGCCGTCCGGGCGCATCAGGCCGCGGCCCAGTTCCCACCAGCCCGACACCTTCACCACGCTGCGCAGGCCCACCGTCGGCGCGACCGCGCAGCACACCAGCGCCAGGTGATGGGCGATGTGCACGTGCACCGCGTCGTAGCGGCGGCCGTGGCCGCGCAGGAACAGCGCCATGCGCGCCAGCATGACCAGTCCGCCGAGCACGCGGATGCGCGGGTACGCCAGGCGCCCGACGGCCAGGCCGAAATGGCGGCTTGCGGTGGCCTGCGGCCCCAGCGCCAGGCGCGGCGTGAGCACGGTGACGCGGTGGCCGCGTTTGCGCAGCGCTTCGCCGAGCGTGCGTAGCTGGATCTCCGAGCCGCCGCCGCGCGCGACCGGGAATTCGCTTTCCAGCACCATCAGGATGCGCAGCCGGCGCGCTTCAACGGTCAAGGTAGTGCTCCATCCAGAGTTCGAGCGCCAGCAGGCGCCAGATCTCGCCCGACCAGTCCCAGCTGCCGGCGTCGTGTTCGCGCAGCAGCTTCTCGACCTGCGCCGGCTGCAGCCAGCCGCGGCTGCGCGCGCGTTCGCCCAGCAGGGTGTCGCGGGTCAGTTCGCGGAATGTCGCGTCGTGCGTCAGCCACACCGCCACCGGCAGTCCGAAACCCTGTTTGCGCTTTTCGAGGATCGCCCGCGGCAGCACGTCGGCCATGGCGCGCTTGAACAGCACCCGCTTGCGCGAACCGTGGACCTTCCAGCGCGCGGCCAGGCGGCCGGTGAATTCCACCAGGTCCACGTCCAGGTACGGGTAGCGCACGCTGACGCCTGCCGCGCGGCTGGCGCCATGCACCTTGACCAGGTCGCACTGGGCGATGGCGAAATCCAGGTCCAGGCACATGAGCCGGTGCAGTTCGCTGCGCGCGCGGCAATCGGTGTAGCTCTCGCGCAGGAAGTCGAGCGAGGCGTCGCGCGGCACGCGCGCGGCGAAGGCCGGGGTGAGCAGCGCGTCGTAGTATTCCGAGGCGAAGGATTCGTCGGTGTAGAAGCGGTCCGGGTTGGGCAGCGCGCCGCGCTCGGTGAAGTTGGCCACCCGCTGCAGCAGCAGCGACCGGCCGTGGCCGGCGACGCGGCCCATGGCCTGGCCAACGGCGCGCAGCGGCCGCGGCAGTGCGTGGAAGCTGCCCAGCCAGTGGTCCTTGGCGTAGCGCTCGTTGCCACCGAAGATCTCGTCGCCGCCATCGCCGGCGAGGAGCATCGTCACGCCACTGTCGGCGGCCAGGTGCGCGCAGGAATAGCTGGGGATGGTCGAGGCGTTGCCGAACGGCTGGTCGCACAGGTCGATCAGCGTCGGCAGCAGCGCCAGCGTGTCGTCGCGGCCGACCTCGCGCGCATGCGATTGCGCGCCGCAGGCCTGCGCGGCCATGCGCGCGAAATCCAGTTCGTCGTAGCCGGCCTCGGCGAAGCCGATCGAGAAGCCGTGCACGGTCCGCTGTGGGTCCTGCCGGGCGAGGATCGAGGTGATGCTGGAGCTGTCGGTGCCGCCGGACAGGAAGCAGCCCCAGCCCGCGTCGCCCTCGGGGCGATAGCGCTGCACGGTGGCGACGATCCGTTCGCGCAGCTGTTCGGCGAGGCTGTCCTCGTCGCCGTCCAGGTCTTCGGCATACGGCGGGCGCCAGTAGCGGTGGATGTCCAGGCGTCCGTCGGCGAATGCCAGGCGGCTGGCCGGCTGCAGCCGGCGGACCTCGCCGACGATGGTATGCGGCGCGGGGATGAAGCCGAAGTTGAGCAGGTGGTAGACCGCCAGCGGGTCGGCCTCGCGCCGCACCCAGGGGCAATCGAGCAGGTGGCGCAGGTCGGTGGCCAGCAGCAGCGAGCCGCCGCGCGCGAGGTAGTACAACGGCAGCGTGGCGAACTGGTCAACGGCGACGTCCACCGACGACACGACGGGGTCCAGGCGCAGGCTGACGAAGCGGCCGCGCCAGCCGGAGGGATCGGGATTGCGCGGGTCGCCGGCGACGAGGTCGGCGAGCAGGCAGTGCAGCCCGCCGTCTTCCTGGGTCACCCGCACCGCGCCGGAGCTGGCCAGCACCGCGTGCCCGGTGCGCTGCACGCGCTCGAACAGGGTGCCCTTGCCGGCGACGTAGTCCGCGGCCTCGCCGAGTCCGAACAGGAAATCGCCGACCACGCTCGGCTGCGTGCCTGCCGCCTGGCCCGCGGGGATTGGCGCGTCAGATCGAAGCGGGGCGGGGCGGGTGGCTTCGGAACGAGGGTTCGCCAGGTTCATAGCGGCTCCATGCATTGGCGGTAGACGGCGAGTGTTTCGCGCGCGAGCACGGCGGGCGAGTAGCGATCGATCACGCGCGCACGGGCCGCGCTGCCGAGACGGTCGCGCCAGGCGGGATCGCCCGCGAACCGGTCCAGCGCGGCGGCGAGGGCGGCGGCGTCGCCGCAATCGAACAGCATGCCGCTGGTGCCGTCCTCGACCAGTTCGGCGTTGCCGCCCACGCGCGTGGCCAGCACCGGCCGGCCGGCGGACATCGCCTCGAGCACTACGTTCGACAGGCCCTCGTCGCGCGACGGCAGTACCAGGAAATCCGCCGCCTGCATCAACTCGCGCGCGTCGCGACGTTCGCCGAGGAACCGCACGTCGCACGCCAGGCCCAACTCGCCGACGCGCGCCTGCAGCGCTTCGCGCAACGGGCCGCTGCCGGCCAGCGCGGTGCGCGGGCGCCGCGCCGGCGGCAGCGCGGCCAGCGCGGCGAGCAGCAGCTCGACGTTCTTCTGGTAGGCGAGGCGCCCGACGAACAGCGCCACGGCACGATCGTCGCTGGCCCCCATTTCCGCGCGCAACGCCCGGCGCTCCCCCGGCGCAAGCGGCGCGGGCACGTCGATGCCGTTGGCGATCACGTGCACCGGCTGCGCGGGACCGAGCAGGGCGCGGATGCGCTCGGCGGCGCGCGCGGAGTTGGAGATCACCGCGCGCGCGCTGCCGCAGACCAGGCGTTTGATCCGCCACTGCAGCGGCGTCAGCCCGTGGCCCATGTCGCGCATCGAGGCCACCATCACCGCGCCGGGGGCGAGCAACAGCGCCAGTCGCACCCACAGCTCCGCGGTGAACGAGAAGCAGTGCACCACGTCGAAGCGGCCGTTGCGCAGGAAGCGCGCCAGGCGCAGCAGGAAGGCCGGGTCGACGCGGCCGCGCTTGTCGATGCGGTGCACGGCGATCCCGGCGTGCTCGATGTCGTCGACCAGAAACGAGGGTCGGCGGAAGTAGGCGAGCTCGACGTGGCATTGCTCGCGGGGCAGCGCGCACAGCAGGCTGGCGATCTGGCGCTGGCTGCCGCCAACCTCCATCTCGTCGCTGACCACCAGCACGCGCAGCGGCTCAGCCATGGGCGACGTCCGTCATGTGGGTGAACAGGCGCCCGGCCTCGCTGCGGACGTCGAACTCGCGTTCCACCTTCTTGCGCCCCGCCTCGGCGCAGCGTTCGCGCAGGCCGGGATCGGCGAGCATCTGCGCGATCGCATCAGCCAGGGCGAGCGGGTCGCGCGACTCCACCAGTCGCCCGCTGACGCCGTCGTCGATCAGTTCCGGGATCCCGGATACGCGAGTGCTGATCACCGGCAGCCCGGACGCCATCGCCTCGGTAAGCACGTTGGGGATGCCATCGGCGTTGCCCTCCTTCGTCACTACGCAAGGCATCACCATCAGCGTCGCCTCGGCCATCGCGTCGCGCACGCGGGTGTTGGGCTGGGCGCCTGCGAAGCGCACACGATCGTGCAGGCCCAGCGCGTCTCGCTGGGCTTCCAGCCGCTGCAGTTCCTCGCCCTCGCCGATGATGGTGCTGTCGAAGGCGATGCCGCGCCGCTGCAGTTCGGCCAGTGCGGGCAGCAGCACGTCGAAGCCCTTGATCGGGTCGAGCCGGCCCACCGACAGCAGCTGGTGCGGCATGCGCGCGTCGCGGCGGTAGGCGATCTCGGGCAGGTCCAGGGCCGAATGCACGACCTGGATCGGGATCGCCCCGGGCGCGTCCATCCAGCGCGCCATGTGGCGCACGTTGTTGCGGGTGATCGTCACCGCCAGCGCGGTCTGCCGAAGCTTGGCCGCCATCATGTGGTCCTCGACGAAGATGTCGTGCGCCCGGCTGGTGAACGAGAAGGGCTTTCCACTCAGGCGCGAGAGGAACCAGGCCACGGTCGCCGGGTAGGTCGCCCACGGCGCGTGGATGATCTGCGGGTCGAACTCGCGGATCCAGCGCCACTGCCCGGCCGCGCGGCACAGTGCGCCGAGGCTGCGCACCAGGTTGCCGGGCTGGCGCCACATGCGCGCGCACAGCGTGGCCACGAAGCCGCCGACCTTGAGCGGGTGGCGCGCGGCCAGCGCCAACATTTCCAGGACCGAGCGCAGCGCGCCGTGCGGGTAGCGGGTGCGGTCGAGCAGCTCGGCGGCGCGATTCTGCACGATGCGCTCGCTGTGCGGTTTCAGCGACAGGATGCCGATATCGGCGCCGTGTCCGACCAGGGCGTGCATCTCGCGCACGATGAAGGTTTCCGACCAGCACGGGAACAGGGAGACCACGTACAGCACGCGCAGCGGGCGGGTGGCAGGGGTGTCATTCATGGGCGTGTCCGATCCGGGGTTGCGGTCGTGCATTCGGGGTGGCGGCGACGGCCGTGCCACGCCGGGCAGGCAGGGCGTCGCCGGCCACTGCGTCTTGCATGAGGCGGCGCAGGCGCGCGGCTTCCTTGCGTGAATCGAAATCGCGCTCGATGCGTTCCCGAGCGCGGATCGAGAGCCGTTGGCGCAGCGCGCCATCGTGCAACAGGCACTGCAGCGCCCGGGCAAGTCCCGCCGGATCGCGGGGCTCGACCAGCAGCCCGTCGACCCGGTCCTCGATCAGCTCCGGAATGCCGGAAACGCGCGTGCCGACCGCGGCGCAGCCGCTGGCCATCGCTTCCATCAGCGCGACGGGAATGCCGTCGCGGTCGCCGTCGTCGCCGATCCGCGAGGGCATCGCGAACACGGTGGCCGTGCGCATCCATGCCCGGACCTCGTCCTGCGACCGGGCGCCGGTGAACTCGACCAGGCCCGCGATGCCATGGAACCGGGCGCGCTCGCGCAGCGCCGCATCGAGCGGCCCCGAACCGACCAGCCGGCAGTGGAACGCAACGCCGCCGGCGTGCAGCGCCGCAAGCGCGTCGATCAGGGTCTCGAAGCCCTTGATCGGATCGAGCCGGCCGACGGCAAGGATAGTGTGTGGGTCGCGTCCCTCGCCGTGCCACGGGAAGGCGTCCAGGTCGACGCCGCAGTGGACGAGCTTGAGCCGCTTGTCGGCGCACGGGGTGACGTTCGTGGTCAGCCAGCCGACGTTGTGGTGGGAAATGGTGACGGCGAGCGAGGCTTCTTCGATCTTGCGCGCCAGCATCTGGCGCTCGACGAAGATGTCGTGCGCGTGGCAGGTAAAGCCGAACGGCCGGCGGAGCATGCGGCCCAGCGCCCATGCCACCGTGGACGGATAGGTGGCCCAGTGGGCATGGATGAAGTCCGGGTCGAAGTCGCGCATCCAGCCGACGTGCTCCATCCCGCGCAGCAGGGCAGCGACGGACTTGGCCGCGGTGCGCGGCGTGCGCCAGCCGTCGGCGACGACGTTGGCGAGCGCGTGCAGCAGGATCCAGGGATGGCGGACCATCGCCCGCACCCGGCGGCCCGCTGCGGCCAACCCTCTCCCCGGATGGCGCACGCGTTCCAGCAGCGCGGCCGCGTCGCGGTGCACCAGTTGTTCGGTCGCAGGTTTCAGCGACAGCACGCGCACGTCGACGCCGGATTCGATCAATGCGCTGATCTCGCGCACGATGAACGTCTCCGACCAGCACGGGAACAGCGAGACCACGTAGACCACGCGTCGCGGGGGCGGGGAAGTGGTCATTGGCGGGCCGCCTCCAGTCGCGTGGTCTGCCACAGGTGCGCCTGCGGATTGCGAAGGTAGTCGACCAGCGCCAGTGCGGCGCTGAGGTTGAGGCTCAGGAATGCGCCGCACAACCGCGCAGGAAGCCAGGCTGTGGCCAGCGAAGGGCGCAGGCGCGCGGACAGCGCCAGCAGGTACGCCGCCACCTGCAGGGCGAGGCTGGCCAGGTAGAACATGTCGCCGCCGCGTGTCAGCCACAGGTTGCTGGCCAGCAGCGCCAGCAGGCACCAGGGTGCTGCCAGGCGCAGCCACTTGTGTCCCCACAGGCGCAGCGCCAGCGGGTGCGCGCCGGGCAGGGCGAGCTGCGGCCAGCGATGCAGCAGCTGGTAGTTGCCGGCGAGCGTGCGCCGCTTGCGGGTTTCTTCCGAAGCGCTGTCGCTGGCGCCACGGTCGTGCGCCAGCGCTTGTGGCACGAACACGACCCGGTGCCCGCCGGCGGCGATCGCCAGCGGGATCCACATGTCGTCGAGAATGATCCCGGCTGGCGGCGGTACAAGCAGTTCGCGCCGCGCGGCATACAGGGCGCCCGTGGCGCCAACGATCGAGCCGCTGGCGCTTTCCAGTCGTCGCAGCAGCTTCTCGTAGCGCCAGTAGGCGTCGATGCCACGGCCGTAGCCGTTGTCCGCCTCGAGCACCAGTTCGCCGCTGGCGGCGCCGACAGCGGGGTCGGCGAGCGTCATGGCCAGCATCCGCGCGGCGTCGGTGTCGATCCGCTGGCGTACGTCGGTGAACAGGATCAGTTCCGCATCCAGTTGCGGGACGAGTTCGGCGATGCACGCGGACTTCCCGCGACGCTGGCCGAATGCGAACACCCGGATCCGCGGCGAACCGATCGCCCGCGCGATGGCCTCGGTGGCATCGGAACAACCATCGCAAGCGAGGTTGATGCGCAGGCGTTCGGCGGGATAGTCGAGTTCCAGCAGGTTGCGCAGCTTGGCCTCGACCAGCGCGGCGGCATCGTGCACGACCAGGACCACGTCGATCGTGGCCAGGCTGTCCCCCGGCACCACCGGACGCGCGTGCCAGCGCGCCCGCAGCGCCATCAGCAGCGGGTAGCCGGCGTACGCGAACGCGACCAGTGCAGCCGCCAGCCAGAACACGGTCGCCACGGTCAGCTCCTGCGCCCGGCGAGCGCGAGCATCCGGGCACGTTCGTAGCGCGAATCGCCGAGGATGCCCTTGGCCAGCGACAACGAGCCATAGCGCAACTGTTCGCGCAGGATCGAGGTGTGCTTGCCGTGGATCCATGCGTGGAAGCGATGCGCATCGATTGCGGTCGTGATCGCCAGCCGCGGCAGCACGGTCGTGCCGCGGGATGCCGGCAGGCGCCCCGGGCGCGATGAAAGCACGCGCCCGTAGCCGCACTGGCGTGCGATTCCCACCAGTCCGGCGGGCATGCGCCCGCCTGGAGGCGCCAGCAGGGTCACTGCACTGCCGATGCCGTCCTCGATCGTGATCCGCGCCGCGTGCAGCCGTTCGCGCAATGCGTCGCGGCCCAGGCTGGTCAGGTAGACGTGGTCGTAACCGTGCGACTGAATCGACATGCCGGCCGAGCCCATCTCGCGCAGTTGCGCCCAGCTGGCGAAGCCGGGCTTGCCGACATGGCCCGGGTTGACGAAGAAGTCGGCGCGCATCCCGTGTTCGACCAGCGCGGGAAAGGCCAGCTCGTAGTTGCTTATGTGGCCGTCGTCGAAGGTGAGCAGCACGGGCCGCTGTTCGCCATCATGCAGCCAGCCGCGCGCCGAACAGGCACCTCCGGCCTCAGCCACCTGTTGCAACTGCCCGCGGAAGCGCGTCTCGTCGAGCGTGTAGTGCGGGTCCTGTCCCGGCGGCACCTGGCCACGCGAGAGCGCGTGGTACATCAGGGCAATGGCGCGCCGTGGTGGCGTGGATGAAGTCGGTTGCATCGCCAGTGCCCCTACCGGCGGTAGCTGACGCTGATCGTCGCCACGTTTTCGCGATAGTCCTGGCCCGGCACGTCGCTCTCGCGTTCGCGGCGCTGCCAGCCGACCGAGCCGCTGAGGTGGCGGCTGAATTCATAGGTCAGCCCGATGCGCGCCAGGGTGTCCCGGTCGTTGCGCGACCCGTCGGCGAACTCGCGGTCTTCACGCATCGCCGATGCGGTCAGGCTGAGGCGCGGACGCAGCTGGTACTCGGCGTTGAAGTAGCCGCCGCGGGTCTCCCAGCCGACCAGCGCCGTGTCGTTGTAATCGGTTCGCTCCAGGTAGGGGCGGACCTGGAAGTTCCAGCGATCCCCCGTGTACCGGTAGCCGACTTCGTAGCGGCGCTGGCGATACACGGCCGGTCCGACCAGGCCGGTCGGCGCGGCCACGTCCTCGATCACCAGGGTGTCGAGCCGGCTGCTGTTGGCGACCAGGTCCGACGCCGTGTCCGCGAACTGATAGCTGGCCGTCGCGCTGAGCATGCTGCGCGGTGCAAGTTGCCAGTCGAGTTGGGCCCGGGCCAGGGGCGAGGATTCGGTGCCGGCGACGTTGTCCTGTTCGAGCCGGGTGTAGCCGACCGCGACATCCATGTTCAGGCGCGTGGATTCGTGCCGATAGGCGACGTAGGCGTCGTAGCGGTCGTAGTCGGCCGATGGCGTATCGAGATCGAAGCGGACGCTGCTCGCCTCGACGTTTGCCGAAAGCCAGCGACTGGTGCCGAGGTCCCGGAACAGGCGCCCGGCGACCAGGTAGCGGTTGCCGTTGAACTCGCGCGTTTCCTCGGCATAGGTATCGCTGTAGCGCAGGTCGAGCTGGGCCCGTGTCGCGGTACCGAACCGCGCGAACAGGCTGGGCCCGGCGGTAAAGACGTTGATCTGCTGCTGATTCCCGGGGCTGTAACCGGCGGTGAAGTCGACCGGCTGGCGGCCCAGGTAATCCTCGACAACCAGGTTCAGGCGCTGCGGAAGCAGCATCCAGTTGAATTGCCCGGCGAACTCGCCGCGTGCCTCGTCACCGTAGGTGTTGTCGCGATAATCCAGATACTGCAGGCTGCCGCGCGCCTTGAAACTGGTGCTGGAGCCGGACTGCGTGGCTTCGAAGCTGATCTCCGGCGAGAGCACGGTTTCGCTGTCCGGGTCGGTTTCGCTGAGATTGATGTTGTCGCTGTGCAGAAGCGATGCGCCGAGCACGTAATCCACCCGCAACGATTCGGCCGGGCAGGGCAGGGCCGCCAGCAGCGCCAACGGCAACAGGCCGGTCCGCATGTGGCGCAACGCGTGGAAACGGGGCTGGCTGCTCACGGATTGACCTCACACGCCTTCGTTGAAGACCACGCCCGCGAACTTGGCGGGATCGAAGCTGGAAGCCGCCTGGGCGATCGTGGCGGGCGTGTCGCATCCGTATCCGGCAACCAGCACCACCACGTCGGCCAGGTCGGCGAGGATGCGTGCATCCGGGTTTCCCCGGACCGGCGGGCCGTCCAGCACCATGTAGTGGCCGCCCTGGCGCCCGCGCAGCGAGTCCAGCAGTACGCGCATGCGCAGCGACGAGAAGTACTCGGCACCGGTTTCGCGCGCGGCGCCGGTCGGCAGCAACGACAATCGGCCGACGCCAGTGGGGTAGATCACGTCGGCGATATCGGTTTCGTCGTCGTCGAGGTAGTCGATCAGGCCGCCATTGGCCGGGTCGATCCGCATCGTCTTGTGCTGGGAGGGATGGCGCAGGTCGCAGTCGACCAGCAGCGCGCTCTTGGTGGCATCGAACGCGAACGCCGCAGCCAGGTTGCGGGCCACGAAGCTGCCGCCGCTGCCGGCGCTGACCGGCGCGACCAGGGTGATGAAGTTGCCTTCCGCCACGGCCAGCAGACGCGTGCGCAGTTCACGGAACGCATCGACTTCCGGTTGCATCCGGTCGGTGCGGTAGATCGTGGCGCGATCCTGCAGCTGGGTATTGGTCAGCGTTCCCGGTTCTGCGAGCGGCGTGATCGAGCGCCCGGCCATCCGCCGGCGCTCTGCGATCTCGTCATGGAGCTGGGCGGGGGCAGTCGAATCGGTCATTGGACGTGCAGCCATTTGAGGGCCCAGACGGCGCCATATGCGACCGGGACGCTCACGAACAGCATCGCGGCCAGGCTCAGCCTGCGCAGGTTGCGGGCGCGCGTGGCGCGCGTCGGGAATCTCGGGATGACGCCGAGCACGGGCAGGCCTGCGAGCGTTTCGATCTGTCGCGGCGCACGCACGCGCGGATCGAGTTTGATCACGCCGAGCAGCAGGAACAGCGGGATCAGCGCAGCCAGCAGCAGGCCGCCGACGGCGACGTACAGCAGCCGCAGGCCGGCGGGCCGCAACGGCAACGCCGCCGGTTCCTGGATACGGAAGCTCAGGCCGCGGCGTTCGGCGTCCAGGTTCATGGACACGCGTGCGTTCTCGCGGCGCTTGAGCAGGTCCTGGTAGAGATCGCGGTTGACCTCGTAATCACGCGTCAGTTCGGCGAGCGCGCTTTCCGACGACGCGATCCGGACGCTGCGCGCGAGTTCGTCGTTCAACATGCCCTGCGCGGTGGCGATGCGCGATCCGGTTGCCGCGGTGCGCCGCTGCGCTGTCGCCAGCTTGCTGCGCAATTCGGTGTATAGCGGATTGAACTCGCTCGCGGAATTGATCGATCCCCCCTGGGCCGAACGCGTCTGCTGCCGCTGTGTTTCGTCCTTCAGTTCCTCCTCCAGGTCGCGGATCTGGTGCTGCACGCGCACCACGTCCGGATGCTGCTGGGTGAAGGAAAGCAGCAACCTGTCGCGCTCGGCCTGCAGTTCCATCAGTCGCGCGCGGAACTCGCTGGCGCGGGTCTGGACCGCGCTGATCTCCGACTCGCCGGACAGCTGCGACTGCAGAGCCGACTCCTCGGAGCGCTGGTCGATCAGCTCAAGCTTGGCGGATTCGATCTGGCGGCGCAGTTCCCCGATGCGGGCGTTGACGTCTGCATCGACGCCGGCCCGCGCGTCGGGATTGGCGCTGCGGTACTGCTCCAGCTTTGCCTCGGCGTCGGTCAGCTTGCCGTGGTACTGATTCACCTGGTCGTCGATGAACTCGTAGGCCTGCCGGCTCTCGCGCTCCTTGGTCGCCAGGCTCTCGTCGATCACCAGGTTGGCCAAGTTGCGGGTGACCTCGAATGCGCGCTCGGGCGAGGGGTCGGTATAGGTGATCTGGATCAGGTTGGAGCGCGGGTTGGTGATCTGGGTGCGGGCAACGATCTTCTCGATCAGCTTGTCCTGCTCCACCGGCGTTGGCTTGTCGTTCATCCAGCCGCCGACTTCGAGGATCTTGTGCATGACCTTCTTGCTGAACGCCACTTCGCGGGTGATGCCAGCGCGGTCGCTGACGCCCGTCGGCACCGCGCGGCCTTCCATCAGCGGCGCGATGATGTTGCTTTCCTGGACCAGGATCGTGGTCGAGGAGGCGTACTTGCGGGGCAGCATGATGCCGATGGCCAGCGCGAGCAGGGCGATGCCGGCGAAGGTCGCCGCGAGCATGACCGGCCGCCGCCGCATCTCCTCGCGCAGCAAAGGGAACTGTGCAATCAGCGGCGAGGCGTGGTGCGACGCCGGCTCCATGGCGTTCATGGTCACAGGATGCGTTCCGGCACGGTGATGACGTCGCCGGGTGCGACCGGGAAGTTGGTGGACAGGTCGCCGCTGCCGAGGATCCGGTCCAGCCGCACCGGGTAGCGTTGCGTGGATCCGCCATCGTTCTTGCGATACAGGTCGGTGCGGTCGGGAGCGGCGAACTCGCTGGTACCGCCGGCGGCCAGGACCGCGTCGAGCACGGTCATGCCCTGGCGATAGGGGATCGAAATCGGCTGCTTGACCGCGCCGGTGACCCGGATCCGCGACAGGTATTCGTGGCTGCGCAGGTCGGTCAGGATCACCGCGACCTGCGGGTCGCGCACGTATGCACCCAGCTTTTCCTGGATGTCCGCAGAGACTTCCGACGGCGTGCGGCCACCGGCATCGATGTCGCCGACCAGCGGCACGGTGATCTTGCCGTCCGGGCGTACCGGCACGGTGATGCCGAGCTCGGGGTTGCGCCACACCGACACCTGGACGATGTCATCCACGCCGATGTGGTAGTCGTCGGTCGTGGTGGTCGCGTGGGCTGGCGGGATGTCTGCCGCGCCGCCACCGGACGTGGCGCATCCGGCGAGGAAGATCGACAGCAGGATGGGGAGTACGGAGTGGATTCGCATTGGATTTCGATCCTGGTGCTGTGCGTCTATCAACGTGTGAAACCGCTCGATCCGGCCATTCGACGCATACAGTGAAGTGATCGCGATGAAGTGATCGAGGTGATGTGGTCGGGCAACGTGATCGGCGCAGTCTCAGGGAGACGCGGTCTGTCCCGATGCGAGCGGCCTTCCCCAGAAGTTCCCGCAGCGCACGTTGCCCACGTGCAGGAACGTCTTCCACGCCAGTGGCACGGGCCATGGGCTGTCCTCGTCGTAGTCGACCGACCCGATGCCTGCGTCGCGCAGGATCTGCTGCCAGCGCGACTTCGACTGGAAGCACACGCCAAGCCGCGCGGTATTGGCGCCAAGCCGGCGGATGATCGGTGCGATCGCCTTGGCCGAGGTGAGGTTGAAGATGATGTGGCTGGGTGCGTTGTCGACGAGCAGGCCGTTGTACATGTTCTCGAAGATCGAGATATGGCCGTTGGGCGTCAGCAGCGCCGCGGCCTTGCGCAGGGTCTGGTCGACATGCCGCACCGACTTTCCGTAGCCGTCACCGACCAGGTGGTGCAGGACCCAGTTGAAGAACACCAGGTCGTACTTGCCCCCCAGTTGTTCGAGGTTCTCGGCGGATTCTTCGATCAGCGTCTTGCGCGGGCTGGGCTTGTTCCGGTCGAGCAGCAGCCGGGAGTTGTCGAGCACGGCGCCTTCGGCGGCCGGATAGGCAGCCAGCAGCCGGTCGGCGAACACGCCGTTGCCGCCGCCGATGTCGAGGAAGGTGAAGCGGCCGTCGGGATGGGTGCGGTCGATGTGGCCGGTGAGGATGGTCCAGAGCGCCTCGGTGACGTACTCGGTGTCGAACGTCGCCAGCTGTTCGTCCGAAAGCTGTTTCATCGCCATCGGCGGTTCCCCATGTGCCTGCACTGTCACCAGCAACAACGGGCGAAGCTGCCGGCTCCGGCCAGTGCCGCGGTAGGGGAGCGTTGCAGCGTGTTCGCGAGCCCGCTTGCGGAGCGGGGCGCATGGGTGTGGAATCGGTGCGCCTGGACGGCGGAGCGGGCTCAGGCGCCGTAGAAGCCCCGGTACCACTCCACGAAGCGCGCGACGCCGGTTTCGATCGGCGTCGACGGCGAGTAGCCGGTATCACGCTGCAGGGCGGCGACATCGGCGTAGGTGTCCGGAACATCGCCGGGCTGCAGCGGCAGCAGCCGCTTCTCCGCCTTGCGGCCGAGGCAGTCCTCGAGCACCTCGATGTAGCGCAGCAGTTCCACCGGCTGGTTGTTGCCGATGTTGTAGACGCGATAGGGCGCGCTGGACGTGGCGGGTGAGGGCGCCAGCGGGTCGTACGCCGGGTCGGGGCCGGGCACGTGGACGAGGGTGCGGATCACGCCCTCGACGATGTCGTCGACATAGGTGAAGTCGCGGGTGTGGTGGCCGTGGTTGAACACGTCGATCGGCTCGCCGGCGAGGATCTTGCGGGTAAACAGGAACAGCGCCATATCTGGCCGCCCCCAGGGGCCATAGACGGTGAAGAAGCGCAGGCCGGTGGTCGGCAGGTTGAACAGGTGGCTGTAGGTGTGCGCCATCAGCTCGTTGGCCTTCTTGGTGGCCGCGTACATGCTCACCGGGTGGTCAACGCTGTCCTCGACCGCGAACGGCAGCTTGCGGTTGTTGCCGTAGACCGAGCTCGACGACGCATAGACCAGGTGTTCGACGCCGTTGTGGCGGCAGGCTTCGAGGATGTTCATGAAGCCGACGATGTTGCTTTCGACGTAGGCGTGCGGGTTCTCCAGCGAGTAGCGCACGCCGGCCTGGGCGGCGAGGTTGACCACCCGCTGCGGCTTGAAGTCGGCGAAGGCCGCGTCGAGCGCGGCGCGGTCTTCCAGCGATGCGCGCAGGAACGAGAAGCCGGGTAGCGGCGTCAGCCGCGCCAGCCGGGCGTCCTTCAGCCGCGGGTCGTAGTAGTCGTTGAGGTTGTCGTAGCCCAGCACCTCGTCGCCACGCGCGAGAAGGCGCTCGCTGAGTTTCGAGCCGATGAAGCCGGCGGCGCCGGTGACGAGGATGCGCATGGTGGTGTCTTGGGTCGATGCGGTGAGGGTAAAAGGGTAACCGGTAACAGGTGATCGGCAGCCGAAGCCGGTGTCCCCTGCAGGAGCGGCTTCAGCCGCGAGCCTTTCGGGAGCCCGATGACAGGCGGGCGTTGAAGCGTCTTCCCGGAGCTTGCATCCGCGCTCAGAAGCTCGCGGCTGAAGCCGCTCCTACAGGCGCCCGGCTCACAGGCAGCCGTCGACCTCGGCGCGCGGCAACGCGCGCTTGACGTCGAACAGCACCGCGCCGGGCTTCGCGAACGCGCGCACGCCGTCGGCGCCGAGCGCGACGAAGCGGTCGTGCGCCACCGCCAGCACCACCGCGTCGTAGCGGCCGGGCTCCGGTTTTTCGATCAGCGACAGTCCGTATTCGGTTTCGGCGTGCGCGGGTGCGACCCAGGGGTCGTGCACGTCGACCTCGGCGTTGTAGCTCTTCAGCTCGCGGATGATGTCCACCACGCGGGTGTTGCGCAGATCCGGGCAGTTCTCCTTGAACGCCAGCCCCAGCACCAGCACCCTGGCGCCCGCGGTCTGGAAGCCGCGCTGCTGCATCAGTTTGACCACCCGCTCGGAGACATGGCTGCCCATGGAGTCGTTGATCCGGCGCCCGGCCAGGATCACGTCCGGGTGGTAGCCGATCTGCTGGGCCTTGTGGGTCAGGTAGTAGGGGTCCACGCCGATGCAATGGCCGCCGACCAGGCCCGGCCGGAACGGCAGGAAGTTCCACTTCGTCCCCGCCGCTTCGAGTACTTCGTGGGTATCGATGCCGAGGCGGTGGAAGATCAGCGACAGCTCGTTGATCAGGGCGATGTTGACGTCGCGCTGGGTGTTCTCGATGACCTTGGCGGCTTCGGCGACGCGGATGCTGGATGTCCTGTGGGTGCCGGCGGTGATGATGCTGGCGTACAGCGCATCGATGAAGTCGGCCGCTTCCGGCGTCGAGCCCGAGGTGACCTTGAGGATCGTTTCCAGGCGGTGCTCGCGGTCGCCGGGATTGATCCGCTCGGGGCTGTAGCCGGCGAAGAAGTCCTGGTTGAACGTCAGCCCCGACTCGGCCTCGATGATCGGCACGCACACTTCCTCGGTGGCGCCGGGGTAGACGGTCGACTCGTAGATCGCCACGCCGCCGCGGCCGATCGCCCGGCCCACGGTGCGGCTTGCCGATTCCAGCGGGCGCAGGTCCGGCCGCTTGTAGTCGTCGATCGGCGTCGGCACGGTGACGATGAACACGTTGCAGCCGGCCAGCGCCTGCGGGTCGCTGCTGAACTCGAGCTTGTCCGCTGCCCGCAGTTCGTCGCCGGACATCTCCAGCGTGTGGTCGTGGTGCTGGCGCAGTTCGGCGATGCGGCCATCATCGATGTCGAAGCCGAGCGTGCGGTAGCGGCGGCCGAAGGTCGCTGCCAGCGGCAGCCCCACGTAGCCCAGTCCGATCACGGCGATCCGGATGTCGTCTTGTGCAGGCAGCGCCGCGGTCATGTCGGGTGAAGTCATCGAAGGGCCCGGTGGGTCGATCCGGACAGTCTATCGGACCGGCCGTGTCGACAAGGAAGGGAGCAGTTGGCGACTGGACAAACGCATTCATCGACGATGCGAGGCCATCAGCCTGCATCCGCGCCGCACCGGTTGCCGGAATCGCGCGTTTACCGCGTTGCTGGAAGCAGTGCATTCGATGGGGCAAGGGAAAATGCGGATCCTGGTCTGTGGCGGCGCCGGCTACATCGGCAGCCACGCCTGTGCGGTGCTGGCCGAGCGCGGCCACGACCTGCTGGTCGCGGACAATTTCATCAACAGTTCGCCGCGCGTGCTCGGACGGCTGCGGCGCATCACCGGCCGGCCGGTCTTCTTCCAGCAGGCCGACCTGCGGGTGCGCGCCGACGTCGACGCGCTGTTCGAAGGCCCGCACTTCGACGCAGTGGTGCATTTCGCCGCGCTCAAGGCCGTGGGCGATTCCTGTCGCCGGCCGCTGGCGTACTTCGAGAACAACATCAGCGGCACCATCCACCTGCTGCAGGCGATGCAGGCCGCGGGCGCGAAGCGGCTGGTGTTCAGTTCGTCGGCCACCGTCTACGGCGACCCGGACAGCGTGCCGGTGCGCGAGGATGCCGCGCTGCGGACCACCAACCCCTACGGCCGCACCAAGCTGGTGATGGAACAGCTGATCGGTGACCTGTGCGAATCCGACCCGTCGTTCCGCGCCGCCAACCTGCGCTACTTCAACCCCGTAGGCGCGCATCCGTCGGGGTTGATCGGCGAGGATCCGGGCGGTGTTCCCGACAACCTCATGCCGTATGTCAGCCAGGTGGCGGTCGGTCGCCGCGCCCGGCTGCAGGTGTTCGGTGGCGACTGGCCCACGGTCGACGGCACCGGCGTGCGCGACTACCTCCACGTCATGGACCTGGCGCGCGCGCATGCCGACGCTATCGACTACCTGGTGGGCGAGGACCGCAGCCTGACCGTGAACCTCGGCACCGGCCGCGGCGTCAGCGTGCTCGAACTTGTGCAGGCATTCGCCAGGGCCTCGGGGTGCGCGATCCCGTACGAGATCGTGGCGCGCCGGGCCGGCGATGTCGCGCAGGTGTATGCCGATCCTTCACTTGCGCAGCGGCTGCTGGGTTGGCGCGCCGAACTCGACCTCGATGCGATGTGCCGCGATGCCTGGCGCTGGCAGTCGACGAATCCGGACGGTTACGGCAAGGCTGCAGTCGAACAGGCGGCAGTCGAACAGGCGGCAGTCGAACAGGCGGCAGGCGAAACCGCGCTGCACGAATGGGCCGCGCTCGCTGCCGGTTGAATGGCGCGCCATCGCGAGGCGGTGACGCGCTGCCTTGGACATCGCAGGAGCGCCCCATGGGCGCGCTGCTTTCCCGGTACGTCCTTCGCGCCCATGGGGCGCGCTCCTACGGGTTGGCGAAGAACGCAGCCACGGCGTCGGGTTCACGCATCCACGCGAAATGGTTGGCGCGCGTTCCCAGCGTGCTGGCGTCAAAGGTCGTTGCCTGCAGCGGCGAGCGCGGCAGCTTGGACAACAGGAAACGCAGCGACGACTCGGGCGCCAGCCAGTCGTCGCGCATGATCGCGGCCCTTGCCGGCACTTCGACCGTCGCCATCCGCGCCTCGAGATCGTGGTCCAGCCCGGCGGCGGCGTAGCGCCCGCTGAGCGCGGTGCGGGCCCAGTCGCGGATCAATCCGCGCGCCTCGTTGCCGCCGAAACCGATGCGATGGCCGGGCAGGGCGCCGCGCGCGTCGGCCAGCCATGGCAGGAAACGGCAGGCCAGCGGCAGCCACCAGCGCGCCGGTGGCGGGAAGGCCCGCCAATACGGTGCGCCGCTGGCGACCAGCCACAGCGCCTGCGCGGCCTGCGGGTCGAGCGCGAGCCGGCAGCAGGCCAGCTGTCCGCCGAGGCTGTGGCCACCGATCGTCCGCACGGCGCCGGGCAGCGCCTCGGCGATCGCCGCCTCGCTCGCGGGCAGATCGCATTGCAGCAGTTCGCGGTAGCCCCAATCGCAGTTGCGTCCCGCGCGCAGCGAACTGCTGCCATGGCCGCGCCATTCGTGCACGAACACCGCAATGCCGCGGGCTGCCAATGCATCGGCCAGCGGCAGGTAATGCCGGGCCGCCACGCCCAGCGCAGGCAGCCACAGCAGCGTGCGTTTCGCGTGGTCGGGGATCCGTGCCAGCAACTGGTAACGGTGCCCGTCGGTTGCGACGAGGGGGATGTCGCGGGAGATGACTGGCGCGGACTCGCCAACGTGCGCCTCGGGCGTCGCAGTCATGGTCGGCGCGCGCCGAAGTGGTCGAGCACGCGCACGTTGCCGCGGCCCGGCGCATGGCCGCGGCGTATGGCCTCGTGCACGTAGTCGGTGGCGTTGCGGCAGGCATCGGGCAGGCGCATGCCCAGGCACAGGTTGGCGGCGATCGCCGAGGCAAGGGTGCAGCCGGTCCCGTGGCCGTCGATGTCCATGCGCGGGTGGCGGTAGCGGGACTGTGCGCCGCCATCGGCGTAACGGTCGGTCACCTCGTCGCCTTCGTCGAGGTGGCCGCCCTTGAGCAGCACCGCCTCCGCGCCGAGCGCGCGCAGCGCGATCAATGCAGCGTCCGCGGCGGCGCCGTCGGCGATCCGCGCGTCGAGCAGCAGTTCGGCTTCGGGGATGTTCGGCGTCAACACCGTTGCCAGTGGCAGCAGGCGCCCGCGCAGGGCGTCGAGCGCGTCGGCCTCCAGCAGCCGTGCACCGGAGGTCGCGACCATGACTGGGTCAAGCACGACGTGGCGCGGGCGATACGCCTCCAGCGCGTCGGCCACCGCGTGGATCACCTCGGCCGAGGCCAGCATCCCCAGCTTCACCGCGCCGATGTCGAAATCCTCGAAGCAGGCATCGATCTGCGCGCGCAGGAACGCCACCGGCGGCACGTGCACTGCGGTCACCCCACGGGTGTGCTGCGCGGTCAGCGCGGTGATTGCCGACAGGCCGTGCACATCGTGCGCCGCGAAGGTTTTCAGATCGGCCTGGATGCCGGCGCCACCGCCGGAATCGGAGCCGGCGATGGTCAGGGCGCTGATGGATCTGGGCATGGCGGGCGTTGTATCCGGGGCGTGGATGGCTAGCGGAATGTCTGCGCGCGACTTTACATGCGTCGCATCTGCTGCAGTATCATACGGTCTTTGTGATGTTTTAAACATCAACAAGCATGCATGAAGACTGAGGCGAACCGATGATCACGGCGGCGCAAATGCGGGCGGCGCGGGCGTTGCTCGGCGTGGACCAGCGCACCCTGGCGCGGCTGGCAGGAGTTTCGCTGCCGACGATCCAGCGGATGGAGACGAGTACCGGCAACGTGCGCGGGAACGTCGATTCGCTGACCAAGGTGGTCGCCGCACTCGACGGCGCGGGCCTGGAACTGATCGGGGAAAACACTGCAAGTCCATCCGGGGGACGCGGTGTGCGGCTCAAGTCGGGGGACGGCGCATGATCGCGGTCGTCGAAGCCTGGCGCGCGGGGCTGTTCCGCCGCGCCCACTGGATGCCCAACATCGTCGCCGGTGTGATCGTCGGCGTGGTCGCGCTGCCGCTGGCGATGGCGTTCGCGATCGCGTCTGGGGTCAAGCCGGAGCAGGGGTTGTATACGGCGATCATTGCCGGCGTTGCCGTCTCGCTGTTCGGCGGTTCGCGGGTGCAGGTCGCCGGGCCCACCGGCGCGTTCATCGTGATCCTGGCTGGCGTGGTGGCGCAATTCGGCGTCAGCGGGCTGTTGCTGGCCACGTTGATGGCAGGCGTGATGCTGGTGGTGATGGGGCTGGCACGGCTCGGCGCGGTGATCCGCTTCATCCCCGATCCGGTGATCGTCGGCTTCACCGCCGGCATCGCGGTGATCATCTGGATCGGCCAGTGGCAGTACTTCTTCGGCCTGCCGGCACCGGGCGAGGGGGCGTTCTACCTCAAGACCTGGCAGCTACTTCAGTCGTTCGGGCAACTGCATCCGGCGACCGCATTGCTGGCGCTGGGCAGCCTGGCGCTGGCGGTGGCCGGGCCGCGCATCCCCGGCTTGTCGCGCGTGCCCGGGCCGCTGCTGGCGATGATCGCGGCCACGGCCGTGGTGACGGTGTTCGACCTGCGCGGCGTGGCCACTATCGAATCCACCTTCGGTGAAATCCCGCGCGCCTTGCCGAAGCTGGAGCTGCCGGACATGGGCTTCGACCGGATGCTGCTCCTGCTGCCCTCTGCATTCACCATCGCCATGCTCGGCGCGATCGAGTCGCTGCTCTCGGCGGTGGTGGCCGACGGCATGGCCGGCACCAAGCACGATTCCAACCAGGAGCTGATCGGCCAGGGCGTGGCCAACATCCTCTCGCCGCTGTTCGGCGGCATCGCCGCGACCGGCGCCATTGCCCGCACCGCCACCAACATCCGCAACGGCGGCACGATGCCGCTGGCCGGCGTGGTGCATGCGATCACGCTGCTGCTGATCCTGCTGGTCCTCGCCCCGTACGCGGGCAAGGTGCCGCTGTGCGCGCTGGCGGCGATCCTGTTCGTCGTGGCGTGGAACATGAGCGAAGCGCGGCGCTTCCTGCGCCTGGTGCGCAAGGCGCCGCGCGCGGACGTCGCGATCCTGCTGATCACATTCGCGCTGACCATCCTCACCGACCTGGTGGTGGCGGTGAACATCGGCGTGATCCTGGCGATGTTCCAGTTCATGCGCCGGATGAGCGCTTCGGTTGAGGTGGTCGAGCACGGGCAGGCCAGCCTGGCGCAGGAACTCGCCGAAGCCGGGCTTGAAGCGCTGCCGGAGAACGTGGCGGTGTACGCGATCGAGGGGCCGTTCTTCTTCGGCTCGGTCGACTCGCTGGAGCGCGCACTGTCGTGGACGCGCGAGCCGCCGCGGCATGTGGTGCTGCGGCTGGAACGGGTGCCGTTCATGGACGCCACCGGCCTGAAGCGGCTGGAGTCCACCCTCGACAACCTGCGCAGGCGCGGCATCGAGGTGTTGCCCAGCGGCGCCAACCTGGGCGTGCTGCGCAAGCTGATGCGCGTCGGAATCGTGCGCCGCGACGACCCGGCCAGCTACTTCAAGAACCTGTCAGCGGCGCTGCAGTACATCGAGTCGCAGCGCGCAGGATCGTAAGCCGGCGACGGCATCGATCCCCGACAGCCTGCGGGGATGACGGCCTTCGACTTTGTGGGAGCGGTCTCAGCCGCGAGCTTTCAGGCAGGGCCGCCAATGTTCATGGATTCCCGGCAAGAACACTCGGGGATGCCGCCTTGTATTCTGGATTTTCCGGGCGCTGATCTCATTCCCGCCTGCGCGGGAATGAGGGGGGGGCGGTGCAGGCGCGCGCCTGCCCTACAGCACTTCCGAGGCGTAATCCGCCAGCCGCGAGCGCTCGCCGCGGCGCAGGGTGACGTGCGCGCTGTGCGCCCAGCTCTTGAAGCGGTCGACCGCGTAGGTCAGGCCCGACGTGGTCTCGGTGAGGTAGGGCGTGTCGATCTGCTCGACGTTGCCCAGGCACACGATCTTGGTACCCGGGCCGGCGCGGGTGATCAGGGTCTTCATCTGCTTGGGCGTCAGGTTCTGCGCCTCGTCGAGGATCAGCCAGCGGCTCAGGAACGTGCGCCCGCGCATGAAGTTCAGCGAGCGGATCTTGATCCGCGAGGCGAGCAGGTCGTTGGTGGCCGCGCGGCCCCAGCTGCCGCCTTCCTGATTGTGCGTGAGCACCTCGAGGTTGTCGGTCAGCGCGCCCATCCACGGCGTCATCTTTTCTTCCTCGGTACCGGGCAGGAAGCCGATGTCCTCGCCGACGCTGACCGTGGCGCGGGTCATGATGATTTCCCGGTAGCGTTGCTGGTCCATGGTCTGCGCCAGCCCGGCGGCCAGCGCCAGCAGCGTCTTGCCAGTGCCGGCGGTGCCGAGCAGGGTGACGAAGTCGACCTCCGGGTCCATCAGCGCGTTGAGCGCGAAGTTTTGCTCGCGGTTGCGCGCATTGATGCCCCAGACCGAGTGCGAGCTGTTGCGGTAGTCGTCGACCACCTGCAGCGTGGCGCGATCGCCGTCCACCTTCGCCACGCGCAGCTCGGTCTGCTCGTCGCCGGGCAGGTACAGGAACTGGTTCGGATACCAGTCCTCGTCCTCGGCCACGGTCATCTCGTAGTACGTGCGGCCCTTGTCGGTCCAGGACTTGAGGTCCTTGCCGTGGCGCTGCCAGAAGTCCTCGGGCAGCGGGTTGGCGCCGGTGTAGAGCAGGCTGAAATCGTCCAGCGCGCGGTCGTTCTCGTAGTCCTCGCTGGCGATGCCGGCGATCGCTGCCTTGATCCGAAGGTTGATGTCCTTGGAGACGAACACCACCGGCGTGCCGGGTTCGGCCTGTCGCAAGGCAAGGATCGAATCGATGATGTCGTTGTCGGCCTTGTCGCCACCGCGCTTGCGCGATTCGAGCGCCCCGAGCTGGAAACGCAGCCGGCCGATGCTTTCGGCGCCGCGCAGCTGCAGCCCGTTCGGGCGCTTGAGGGGCAGGCCGGAGGCAATCTTGTCCGCGCCCTCGGCCTCGATCAGTTCGTTGATGAAGCGGCTGACCTGGCGCGCGTTGCGGCTGGCCTCGGACGTGCCCTTCTTGCCGTTGTCGAGTTCCTCGATCACCTGCATCGGCAGGAACACGTCGTGCTCCTCGAACTTGAACAGCGCGGTCGGGTCGTGCATCAGCACGTTGGTGTCGAGCACGTAGATGCGCTTGCCTTTGGTCATCGGGTGGTCCTGGCGGGTGGCGTGTTGACGAGCGGACAGCAGCAGGCCACCGCTTCCCGCGGGGCGGGGCAGTGGAGCGGGGTGGAAATCGGGGATGTCACTGTGCCTGGGCTGCCTTCAATGCATCGAACACGGCCTGGGCGTGGCCCGGCACCTTGACCTTGCGCCATGCGGCGGCGATCCGGCCCTTCGGGTCGATCAGGAACGTGCTGCGCTCGATGCCCAGGACCTTGCGGCCGTACATGTTCTTCTCGTGGATCACGTCGAAGGCCCGGCACAGCGTTTCGTCGGTATCGCTGACCAGTTCGAAACGGAAGCCTTGCTTCGCGCAGAAGTTCTGGTGGCTTTTCAGCGAGTCGCGCGACACGCCCAGCACCGTGGCGCCGAGCTTGCGCAGCTTCGGCAGCAGTGCGTTGAAGTCGATGCCTTCGGTGGTGCAGCCCGGCGTCGAGTCCTTCGGGTAGAAGTACAGCACCAGCCACTGGCCGGCGTAGTCGCCCAGCTTTGCGGTTTCGCCGTTCGACAGCGCCAGTGGCAGCTTCGCCGGGACCTTGTCGCCGGGGTTCAATGCATAGGTGTCGGGCATCAGAACTTCATCGGGTCCATGATGGCGTCGAGGTTCAGGTGGTCGCAGAACTCGAGGAAGTCGTCGCGCAATGCCGCGATGTGCATGTCGGCCGGCACGCCGATGGTGACCTGCGCGGAGAACATGTCGGCGCCGGTCTGCATCGCGCGATAGCGCGAGCAGTGCAGGCTCTCGATGGTGATGGTCTGGCGGTCGAAGAAATCGGCCAGCTGGAACAGGATGCCCGGCTTGTCCGAAGCCACCACCTCGACGATGTACGGCAGCAGGTTGGACTGCACGGGCTTGGGCCCGGTGCGGTACCAGACCAGCTTCAGGCCTTCCTCGCGTTCGAGCCGGGTCAGCATCGCCTCGAGCTTGGCGACCGAATCCCACGAGCCGGTCGCCAGCGCGGTGACCGACACGTCGCGGCCGACCGTGGACAGGCGCGTGTCGACCAGGTTGCAACCGCTGTCGGAGATGCGCCGCGTGACCGGGAGCAACGGCGACTGCGGATGCGTCGTGTAGGCGTTGATCAGCAGGTAGTTCTCGTTCGGCGCGGGGCGTGCAGCGGTGTCTGGATCGGTCAAGGCGGCGTCCGGGGCGAGAAGGTCGTCAACGGCGGCCCGGCGTGGCCGGGATGCAGCCGCCAGCATACTTGCCCGTGCTTTCGCGCCGCAAGTAAGATCAATGGCAAGATCAGCGGCATTCACCAGCAGATCGAGCGCCCGCGCGGGAGTGCGAGAATCCCCACGCGAACCCCATGAATCCAAGCCCGGCGGACCCCAGCGTGCGACTTTCCGGAAGCATCACCGCGCTCGCGACGCCGTTCACGGCCGCCGGCGAACTCGACCTCGACGCCTGGCGCCGCCTGTTGCAGGCACAGCGCCAGGCCGGGACGCAGGCGGTCGTCGTCGCCGGCTCCACCGGCGAGGCCGCGACGCTGTTCGACGCCGAATACGATGCGCTGCTGCGCGCGGCGGTGGAGGAACTGGGCGGGCACCTGCCGGTCATTGCCGGCACCGGCCTGTCGAGCACCGCCAAGACCATCGAACAGACCCGTCGCGCCGCCGCGCTCGGCGCCGAGGCGGCGCTCGTGGTCACGCCGCCCTATGTGCGCCCCACCCAGGCCGGCCTCGTCGCCCATTTCCGCGCAGTGGCCGACGATGGCGCGCTGCCGGTGGTGCTCTACAACGTGCCCGGGCGTACCGGTTGCGACCTGTTGCCCGCGACCACGGCCGACCTGGCCGGCCACGAGCACATCGTCGGCATCAAGGAAGCGCGCAACGAACCCGAACGCATGCAGGCGCTGCTGGAACTTCGCAATGACGATTTCGCAGTGCTCAGTGGCGACGATCCGACCGCGGTGCGCGCGATGCTCGCGGGCGCCGACGGCATCGTGTCGGTGGCCTCGAACGTGGTGCCGGGAGCGTTCCGCCGGCTGTGCGACCTCGCGCGCGCAGGCGACGAAGCCGAGGCGGTGGCGCTCGATGCCCGCCTGCACGAGCTCTACGACTTCCTCGGCGTCGAATCCAACCCGATCCCGCTCAAGGCGCTGCTGGCCCGCCAGGGCTTGGGCCGGGGGCTGCGGTTGCCGCTGACCGAACTGTCGCCGGCGCACGCCGGGCTGGCCGAGCGGATGTCGGATGCGATCGCCCGGATCGAGGGCGAATTCGCCGGCACCGGCAACGCCAGCTGACGAAGCATCGCCGGGCCGGCGTCTTTGGTCCGATTCGCGTGAACAGCCCACTCCGGCCGCGATACACTCGCGGCCTGACCCGCAGGAGATCCAGATGCGTCATTCCGCCCCCTCGATCCGCTTCCTTGCCGTTGCCGCGCTGGCCGTGGCCGTTCTCGCCGCCTCCGGCTGCAGCTGGTTCCGCAAGGGCAACGATCTTTATGCGCAGAGCCCGGAAAACCGCCCGCTGGAAGTGCCGCCGGACCTGAACCTGCCCGATACCGCCGGTGCGATGAAGCTGCCCGGCGATGCGACGCAATCGGTCAGCCGTTCATCGATGGCGGCGCCCGCTGCGTCGACGGTGCCGGACAACACCGGTTTCACCGTGCAGGGCGATCGCGATGCGGTGTTCGACAAGATCGGTGAAGTGCTGGTATCGACCGAAGGCGTCACCATCGCCAGCAAGGCGCAGATCCTGGGCACCTACGACGTCGATTACGAAGGCAGCCAGTTCCTGCTGCGGGTGACCAAGGTCCAGGCCGGCGCCTACGTGTCGGCGGTCGATCCGCGCGGCATGCCCGCGTCGGGCGAGGCCCCGGTCAAGCTGGTGGCCGCGCTGAAGGCGGCGCTTGGCGCGGGCTGATCCCGGCCGGGCATGACCACCCGTTCCATCGTTTTGCCACGCGGCCCGGTGACGGGCCGCGCTGCGTTCATGGCCATGGCCGCGGCGCTTGCGGTCCTGGTGGGCGGATGCCGCGGCGGCGCGGACATGCGGCCCGAACCCGTGGCCGCGCCCGTTCCCGCCGATGGCGGTGCGTTCACCGTCGCCGAAAGCATGCTCGACACCTGGAACACGATCGGCAAGATCCTGGTGGGGCTCGATGGCGTCGGGTACGAGGGACGCGCGCAGATGCTGGGCCTGTACGTGGTCCGCTATCGCGGCGAGCGCTTCCTTGTCCGCACCCGCGCGCTGGTGATCGAGACGCCCGGGCAGGGGCTGCGCACCCGGGTCGATGCGCTGGGGCCGGAAGGGCAGGCGACCCGCAGCGCTGCAGCCGCGGACCTGCTGCAGGTGCTGGCACTGCGCGTGCCGGCGGAAGTCGCGCTCTACCGGCAGCCGGTCAAGCTGCCGTCGACAGGCAAGCCCAGGCGCAAGCCCTTGTAGGAGCGGCTTCAGCCGCGAGCTTTTTGGGTCGGAATGCCTGTCGCACGAAAAGCTCGCGGCTGAAGCCGCTCCTACAAGGTGGGATTGCGCTGATCAGGCTGGCCAGCGTCCTGCCGCAACTCAGCGCTCGAGCAGCGGCAGCTTGTCCGGCTTGCCTTCCCAGTCCTTCGCGTCCGGCAGGCCGTCCTTGCGCGTGGTGATCACCGGCCAGGCCTTGGCCAGCTCGGCGTTCAGCGCCACGAACTGCTCCTGCCCGGCCGGGACGTCGTCCTCCGGGTAGATGGCGTTGATCGGGCATTCGGGTTCGCACAGGGTGCAGTCGATGCACTCGTCCGGGTCGATCACCAGGAAGTTGGGCCCTTCGTGGAAGCAGTCGACCGGACAGACCTCGACGCAGTCGGTGTACTTGCACTTGATGCAGTTCTCGGTGACGACGAAGGGCATGGCGGGGACTCGGGTTCGATGGCGCGGCCATTTTAGCGGCTTGCGCGGTGCGGGCGGGCCAAAGCCCGTGGGAACCCTCGCGGGAGCGGCTTGAGCCGCGAGCTTTTTGGTCTGGGCCTGATCGCAATTCAAGAGATCGCGGCTGAAGCCGCTCCCACAGAAAATCAGTGGGATGCAGGGGTGAAAGGCCCACAAACAAAAGCCCGCGCATCTCTGCGCGGGCTTTTGTTTATCCCGCGCCCTTCTCCCGTGAGCGGGAGAAGGGCGGTCGTGCCGGGCGTGAGTCGCGTCTGGTCGCGTGCCGCGGCTTGCGTGGACTGGCTTTGGATGCACGGCCGGCGACCTGCCCTCACCCCATCCCTCTCCCGCAAGCGGGAGAGGGGGAGTAGGTGTCAGGCGAGAGTCGCTTCGTTCATGGACCCAGTCGCGTTGCGAAGGTTGGCTTCGGACACGACAGAATATTTGGCGCTCCCTACGGGATTCGAACCCGTGTTTTAGCCTTGAGAGGGCCACGTCCTGGGCCTCTAGACGAAGGGAGCGGGGTGTCGCCTGGGCGACTCCGGCTGGACGGCCGGCCTGCCTGGCATCCGTCTGGTGCCGTGCAGCTTGCTAGTATAGCAACGATACGGATGCCGCCAAGCGGCAGCCCCACCCGGAGATCCACTGGCTGCCCGATGCCGACCCAGACCCAATCTGCTTCCGTGACCCTGCGTGTCGTCCCGCGGGACCAACACCCGATTTCGCGCAAGGACATCAGTCCCAACGCGCTGCGCGTGCTGTACCGACTGCGCGAGGGCGGCCACCAGGCCTTCCTGGTCGGCGGCGCCGTGCGCGACCTGATGGTCGGCGGCCATCCCAAGGACTTCGACGTCGCCACCAGCGCCACGCCGGACGAGGTCAAGCACCTGTTCCGCAACTGCCGCCTGATCGGCCGCCGCTTCCGCCTGGCGCACGTGGTATTCGGCCGCGAGATCATCGAGGTCGCCACCTTCCGCGCCAACAGCGACGACGGCAGCGGAGACCGCCAGGTGCACGACGATGGCCGCCTGCTGCGCGACAACGTCTACGGCACCATCGAGGACGACGCGGTGCGGCGCGACTTCACAGCCAATGCGCTGTACTACACGATCGACGACTTCTCGGTGCACGACTACGTCGGCGGCTTCGAGGACGTGCAGAACCGCGTGCTCAAGCTGATCGGCGATCCGGCGACCCGCTACCACGAAGACCCGGTGCGGATGCTGCGCGCGGTGCGCTTCGCGGCCAAGCTTGGTTTCAGCATCGACGATGCCACCGCGGCGCCGATTCCCGAACTGGCGCCGTTGCTGGGCGACGCTGCGCCGGCCCGGTTGTTCGAGGAATGCCTGAAGCTGTTCCTGTCCGGCTACGCGGAGCAATGCTTCCTCGGGCTGGAGCGTTTCGGCCTGCTGGACGTGCTGTTCCCGGAATCGGCCGCGGCGCTCAAGGCCAACCGCAGCGGCGCCCTGCGGCGCGTGGTCATCGAGGGGCTGCGCGGCACCGATGCGCGGGTGCGCGCGGACGAGCCGGTCTCGCCGGCGTTCCTGTTCGCGCTGCTGCTGTGGCCGGCGTACTGCCGTGCGCTGATCGCGCTGCAGGCGCAGGGCGTGCAGGCAGCCGAGGCCCAGCGCCGGGCCGCCGACCGGGTCACGGTGCACCAGCTCAACACCATCGCGCTGCCGCGCCGCTTCTCGCTGCCGATGCAGGAAATCTGGCTGCTGCAGTCGCGGCTGTCGTCCACCCAGTCCGGCCAGCGGCAGCGCAAGCGGGTGATGCGCACGCTCGCGCATCCACGCTTCCGCGCCGCGTTCGACTTCCTGGCGTTGCGCCAGGTGGCGTCCGACGAGCACACCGACGACATCACCTTCTGGCGCGATGCGCAGAACGATCCGGACAACGCGATCGCGCTGCATCCCGAGCCGGAAGGCGAGGGCGACGACGCGGGCGCCGCGCCGCGCCGGCGCCGGCGTCGCCGCAGGCCTGCCGCGTCCGCAGAATGAAACCAGCCGCGATTGCGTTCGTGGGGCTCGGCGGCAACGTCGGAGACGCCGCCGCGACCCTGCGCGAGGCATTTTCCGCGCTCGACAACCTGCCCGACACGCGCCTGCTGTGTGCCTCGCGCCTGTACCGGACGCCCGCCTGGGGCCAGGTCGAGCAGCCCGATTTCGTCAACGCCGCCGTGAAGCTGGAAACCCGGCTCGACGCGCGCGCACTGCTCGATGCGCTGCTCGAGGTCGAGCGCCAGTTCGGTCGCGAGCGGCACGACGGCGAGGCGCGCTGGGGCCCGCGCACACTCGACCTCGACCTGCTGCTGTTCGGCGAGGACGTCATCGACGAGCCCGGCCTGCGCGTGCCGCATCCGCACCTGCACGAACGCGCGTTCGCGCTGGTGCCGCTGGCCGCGATCGCGCCCGAAGCGGTGATTCACGAGCATGGAACGGTGCGTTCGGCGCTTGCGGCCGTGGCCGTCGAGGGGATCGAAGCGCTACCCTGACGGCCCGCCATCGCGGCGTGCCGCGTACCTCCCGGACCCCACCATGTACACCCCCGATGACCGCAAACCCCTGACCGTCCCGGCGTTGGCCGAAGCCAAGCGCGGCGGCCACAAGCTGGCGATGCTCACCGCCTACGACGCCGGCTTCGCGCGCGTGTTCGACGACAACGGCGTCGACCTGCTGCTGGTCGGCGACTCGCTGGGCATGGTGGTGCAGGGGCACGACTCGACCCTGCCGGTCACGGTCGACGACATCGCCTACCACACCGCTTGCGTTGCCCGCGGCGTATCACGCGCGCTGCTGGTGGCGGACCTGCCGTTCCAGGCCGATGCGACGCCGGAGCGCGCACTCGATGCCGCCACGCGCCTGCTCCAGGCCGGCGCGCGCATGGTCAAGCTCGAAGGCGCGGGCCACAAGCTGGACGTCATCCGGTTCCTCGTCGAACGCGAGATCCCGGTCTGCGCGCACCTGGGCCTGACCCCGCAGTCGGTGCTGCGCCTGGGCGGCTACAAGGTGCAGGGACGCGAGGACGAAGCGGCGCGCAAGCTGCGCGCGGATGCCGCGGCTGTTGCCGAAGCGGGTGCAACGCTGCTGGTGCTCGAATGCGTGCCATCGTCGCTGGCGCAGGCGATCACCGCGGAAGGCGCGACCCCGACGATCGGCATCGGCGCCGGCCCGCACTGTGACGGCCAGGTGCTGGTGCTGCACGACGTCCTCGGCCTGCACAGCGGCCACCGGCGGCCGAAGTTCGTCAAGGATTTCCTGGCCGAAGGCGGTTCGGTGGCGGGCGCGGTGCAGGCCTATGTTTCCGCCGTGCGCGACGGCAGTTTCCCCGACGAAGCGCATTCCTACCTGTAAGAGCACCCATGGCGCGACTGGGGCCTTACCAGGACTGCCAATCGCGCCCATGGGCGCTTCTGCGAACGATAGGGCCATGATCGAAACCGTGACCGGACTTCCCGCCTTGCGCGCACGCGTCTCCGCGTGGAAGCGCGAAGGCCTGCGCGTCGGCCTGGTGCCAACGATGGGCAACCTGCACGCCGGCCATTTCTCGCTGGTGAAGCTTGCGCGCGAGCACGCCGACCGCGTCGTCGCCAGCGTGTTCGTCAACCCCACCCAGTTCGGCCCGAACGAGGACTTCGACCGCTACCCGCGCACGCCGGAGGCCGACGCCGCCGGGCTCGAAGCCGCGGGCTGCGATTTGGTCTGGCTGCCGTCGGTCGAACAGATGTATCCCTTCGGCGCCGACAATGCCGTGCGCATGCGCGTGCCCGGCATCACCGACGTGCTCGACGGCGCGCACCGCCCGGGGCACTTCGATGGCGTGGTCACCGTGGTGTCGCGGCTGTTCAACCAGGTGCTGCCGGACGTGGCCGCGTTCGGGCGCAAGGACTACCAGCAGCTGGCGGTGATCCGCTACTTCGTGCGCGACCTGGCGTTTCCGGTCGAATTGCTGCCGGCGGACATCGTGCGCGAGGCCGATGGCCTGGCACTGAGCTCGCGCAACCAGTACCTGTCCGCGGAAGAACGGGTCGTCGCGCCGACGATCCATCGCACTCTGCTGGCGATGCGCGAATCAGCGCAGGCCGGCACGCCGCGCGCGGGCGTGGAGGCGCAGGCAAGGGCCATGCTCGAGGGCGCAGGATTCGTGGTCGACTACGCCGTGGTGCGCGACCGCCAACTGGCCGAACCGGAAGACAGCCGCGGCGACCGCGTCGCCCTCATCGCCGCGCGCCTGGGCGCCACCCGCCTGATCGACAACCTCGAGTTCACCCTGTAACTGCCAGCACTCGTGGGAGCGGCTTCAGCCGCGAGTTTTTGATTCACCGTCATGAATCCAGAAAAGCTCGCGGCTGAAGCCGCTCCCACAATGAAGCCGGCGCGATGGCTGGAGCCGCTCCTGCCGACCTTGCCCGGCCCCTTGGCTGCGGCCGGCGCGGCCCCATCCTGTAAAATGACGACTTGTCCGCCAGCCTCCCCACGGCCACCCCCATGCAACTGACCCTGCTCAAAGCCAAGATCCATCGCGCCACGATCACCCACGCCGAGCTGCACTACGAGGGTTCCTGTGCGATCGACGGCCGCCTGCTCGACATCTCCGGCATCCGCGAGTACGAGCGCATCGAGATCTACAACGTCAACAACGGCCAGCGCTTCGCGACCTATGCGATCCGCGCAGAGGAAGGCAGCGGCATCATCTCGGTCAACGGCGCCGCCGCGCACCGCGCGCAACCGGGCGACCTGGTGATCATCTGCGCCTATGGCGCCTGCGACGAGGCCGAAGCGGAAAAGTTCAAGCCGACGCTGGTCTACGTCGATCGCCAGAACGTGCTGACCCACACCAACAACTCGATCCCGGCTCAGGCCGCCTGATAACGCGCGCCTCGCAGGAGCGGCTTCAGTCGCGAGCTTCACCCGGCCCCGGCATGGAGTAGCGCCGCCGTCTCGGCGTCAGGGCAGCCCGTGCCGCGCCAGTGCCCACTCGACGTGTTCGCGCACGACCGGATCGGCCTCGTCGCGGCGCGATTCCAGCGCCGCCACCACCTCCGGCGTCGTCGGCGCATTGCCCAGCGCGACGGCGATGTTGCGCAGCCAGCGCGCATGGCCGCTGCGGCGGATCGCCGAGCCTTCGGTGCGCCGCAGGAACTCGTCTTCCGTCCATGCGAACAGCTCCGCCAGCGTCGCGCGGTCGAGGTCGTTGCGGGCGCGGAAGTCAGGTTCGTCGGTGGTCTTCGCGAACTTGTTCCACGGGCACACCAGCTGGCAGTCGTCGCAGCCGAAGATGCGGTTGCCGATCAGCGGCCGCAGCTCCTCGTCGATGCTGCCTTCGTGTTCGATGGTGAGGTAGGAAATGCAGCGCCGCGCATCGAGCCGGTGCGGCGCGGTGATCGCGCCGGTGGGGCAGACGTCGATGCAGCGCATGCAGGTGCCGCAGTGCGCGGTTGCCGGTGGATCGACCGGCAGCGGCAGGTCGATGTAGATCTCGCCGAGGAAGAACCACGAGCCGCCGTCCCTGTCGATCAGGCAGGTGTGCTTGCCGATCCAGCCCAGGCCTGCGTTGCGTGCAAGCGCGCGTTCGAGCACCGGCGCCGAATCGACGAACACGCGATGGCCGAACGGCCCGACTTCCTCGCCGATGCGCTCGGCCAGCTTCTGCAGCCGGCCGCGCATGAGCTTGTGGTAGTCGCGGCCCAGCGCGTACCGCGCTACGTAGGCGCGCTCGCCGTCGGCGATCGTGTCCCAGGCGCTGTTGTCGTCGTTGCGGCCGTAATCCAGCCCCACGGAAATCACCCGCAAGGTGCCGGGAATCAGTTCCGCCGGGCGCGAGCGCTTGTCGCCGTGCCGCGCCATCCATTCCATCGATCCGTACAGGCCCTTGGCCAGCCAGTCGCGCAGGTGCCGCTCGTCGTCGCCCAGGTCGATGCCGGCGATGCCGCAGCGCTGGAAGCCGGCCTCGCGCGCAAGCAGGCGGATCCGCGCGGCGAGTGCGGGATAGTCGGGGGCGGGCGCGTTGGCGGTGGGCTGGGACACGGCGCGGCAAGTATAGAATCGCGGCGATGAGCGGCTCCTTTCCCCTGTACGACAACGCCGCGCTGCGGCAGGCCGAAAGGCGGGCTGCGTCGCTGGCGGGAGACGATTTCACCCTGATGCAGCGCGCGGGCCTGGCGGCATGGCATTGCGCGCTGGCGTACTGGCCGCAGGCGCAGCGCATCGTCGTTGTCTGCGGTCCTGGCAACAATGGTGGCGACGGTTACGTGCTGGCGCGACATGCACTCGAGGCCGGGCGCGAGGTGCGCGTGCTGCGCCTGCCGGGGCACGCGCCGCGCAGCGAGATGGCAAGGCGCGCCAAGCACGAATACCTCACGGCAGGCGGGCAGGTGGCCGATTTCACCGGTGGAATCGACGCCGCCGACCTGGTCGTCGACGCGCTGTTCGGGATCGGGCTGGGTCGCGCGCCGGACGAGGCGTCTGCGGCGCCGGTGGCCGCGATGAACGATGCCGCCGCACCGGTCCTCTCGCTCGACGTGCCCAGCGGCGTCGATGCCGACACCGGCTGCGTCCCCGGCGTTGCCGTCCGCGCCACGCGCACCCTGCAGTTCCTCGGCGCGCATGCCGGACTGGCGACCGGCGCCGCGCTCGACCACGTGGGCGTGCGCGAGCTCGCCGCGCTGGACGTGGGCGACGACATCCTGCCCGCGAGCGCGGCCGTTGCCGAAGCACTCCACGCCGGCAGCCTGCATGGCTTCCTGCCGCCGCGCCACCGCAACTCGCACAAGGGCGAATCGGGCCGCGTGCTGTGTGTCGGTGGCGATCACGGCAAGGGTGGGGCGGTGATGCTGTGCGCCGAAGCGGCGCTGCGCAGCGGCGCCGGCCTGGTCGACGTTGCCACCCGCGCCGCGCATGTGCCGGCGTTGCTGTCGCGACGGCCGGAGGTGATGGCACACGCGATCGACGCGCCAACAGACCTGCATGATCTGGCCGAACTTGCGGACGTCATCGCGATCGGTCCGGGCCTCGGGCAGGAATCATGGGGAAATGCCTTGTTTTCAGCCTTGATTGGCATCGCCAGGCCACTGGTCATCGATGCCGATGCGCTGAACATCCTGGCGGCGAATCCGCGACAGCTTTCGCCGGATGCCGTGCTGACCCCGCACCCCGGTGAAGCGGCGCGACTGCTCGGCATATCGACGGGCGAAGTGCAGGCCGATCGCCGCGCGAGTGCGAGCGCACTGTGCGAACGCTACAACTGCACGATCGTGCTCAAGGGGGCCGGCACGGTGGTCGCCGCGCCGGGGCGCAGGGCGCGAATCATCGATGCGGGCAATCCCGGCATGGCGGTCGGCGGCATGGGCGACGTGCTCACCGGTGTGATCGCGGCGCTGCGTGCGCAGGGGCTGGAAGCATTCGACGCCGCGTGCTGTGGTGCGCTGCTGCACGGCGCGGCGGGCGATGCCGCGGCCCGTGACGGCGGCGAGCGTGGCCTGCTGCCTTCCGACCTGTTCGCGCCGCTGCGACGGCTGGCCAATCCATGAGCAGGACGACCGTCGAACGCTTCCTGCCCGACGCCGAGGCGACCGACGCGCTGGGCCAGGCGCTGGCGGTCACCCAGCCGGCGCAGGCGGTGGTGTACCTGCATGGCGACTTGGGGGCGGGGAAATCCACGCTGGCGCGTGCATGGCTGCGCGCGCTCGGCGTCCAGGGACCGATCCGCAGCCCCACCTACACGCTGGTCGAGCGCTATCCGATCCCTGGCGGCGAGGCGCTGCATCTGGATCTGTACCGGATCGGCGGCGCCGGGGAGCTGGAATTCCTCGGCCTGGACGAGGCCGGCGCGGCCCTGTGGCTGGTGGAATGGCCCGAACGCGGCACCGGCAGCCTGCCTGCCGCCGACCTGCAGGTCGACCTGCAGGTCCAGGGCGCTGGCAGGGCCGTCCGGCTGCTCGCGATGAGCCCCGCGGGTGATGAATGGGTTAAGCGAATGGAAATTGAGGGTGACTTGCGGCCGCTTCCTGAATCGAACCCGTAGCAAAGGTCGGCAGGCTACGGATTCATAAGGGAAAAGTTGTTGCAAAACTTGCGGCTTGGTGATTGACTAGCCCGCATGCGAGCGAAGGGGATCTCCGTCCAACAAGTCATTCTCGGCCTGGCGCTGCTGGCAGCGCTGTGCTGGAATCTTGCGCACGCCTCTGAAATCAATAACTTGCAAGTATCGGTGGGCGCTACGGGCACCCGCGCCGAAATTGCCCTGGACGCACAGGTCGAGTACAGGATCCTGAGCCTGTCCAATCCGGACCGGCTGGTGGTGGACCTGCCCGGCGTGGACCCGGTGCGCGGCCTGAAGCTGCCAGCGGCGGCGGGCCTGGTGAAGGACGTCCGCACCGGGCATCCGGTACCGGGCACCACCCGCATCGTGTTCGACCTGCACGCGCCCGTGGTGGCGCTGAAGCCGCACTTCGAGCCGGCCGCCGGCGGCACGCGCCTGGTGCTGGAGTGGCCGGGAGACAACACCGGCGATCCGATCGCGCGCATCGCCGCGGCAACGGCTTCGGTCCCGGTCGCGGCCACCAACGCTGCGCCGCCAACAGGTGCCTCCGCGCAGCCGGCTTCGCCGCCGCCGCCCGATCCGGCCATCGCCTCTGCCGCCGCGACCTCGCGGCTGGTGGCCGCCGCCACCACGGCGCCTTCCACGCCGCTCCTGTCGACGCCACCCGCGCCAGCCCCGTCCGGAGCTGTCCCGGCCCAGCCTCCAACGGTGCAGCAAGCGCCCGGCACCGTCGCCACCGGGGTTCCCACCCGGATCGCGACCGGCGTCCCGACCCCGGTGACCGGCGCATCGCAGGTGCCTGCCGATGCCCCCGGCGTCGCGCCGCCACCGCCGCTGGCACGTCGCAGCGGCATGCGGCCGCTGATCGTGGCGATCGATCCCGGCCACGGTGGCCAGGATCCCGGCGCGATCGGCAAGAGCGGCCGCCGCGAGAAGGACGTCACCCTCGCCGTCGGCCGCGAGCTGGCGCGGCAGATCAACGCCACGCCCGGCCTGAAGGCCTACATGACGCGCGACAAGGACGTGTTCATTCCGCTCAACCGGCGCGCGCAGCTGGCGCGCGCGGCCAAGGCCGACATCTTCGTCTCGATCCACGCCGATGCCGCCGAGAACCGCAGCGCATCGGGTGCGTCGGTCTACGTGCTGTCGCTCAAGGGCGCGTCCTCGCAGCGCGCGCGCTGGCTGGCCGACAAGGAAAACTCCGCCGACCTGATCGGCGGGCGCATGCCGCAGTCGGGCAACACGCTGGCCTCGGTGCTGCTCGACCTCACCCAGAGCGGGCACATGAAGGCGTCCGAGGATGCCGCGCGCCACGTGCTCGACAGCCTCGGCGACGTCGGCAACACGCGTCGCGTGGAACGCGCGAACTTCGCCGTGCTGCGCACCGCCGACATGCCATCGATGCTAGTCGAGACCGCCTACATCTCGAACCCGACCGAAGAACGCCTGCTCACCGATCCGGCCTACCAGCGCAAGCTGGCGACCGCGATCCTGCGCGGCGTCGACACCTATTTCCTGCGCCAGCCGCCGCCGGGCACGCTGTATGCCGCGCGCGCTTCGGCCCAGGCCGATTCCGGGGCCGGCGGCAGCCCGTAGCGGGCCCCTCGGACGAGAGCGGCGTAGATCAAGCGTTGTTGCAGTGGGAGCGGCCGAGGTCGCGGCTCCCGTTGCGCCTGCATGCACACGCCACCGGCCGGTATCATTGCCCCGGTGAGCATCCAACAGCTTCCCGACACCCTCATCAACCAGATCGCCGCCGGCGAGGTCGTCGAACGGCCTGCGTCCGTGGTCAAGGAACTGGTCGAGAACGCGCTCGACGCCGGCGCGCGCCGGGTCGACATCGACCTGGAGGAAGGCGGCGTCCGCCTGATCCGCATCCGCGACGACGGCGGCGGCATCGCACCCGACGAATTGCCGCTGGCGGTGTCCCGGCACGCGACCAGCAAGATCGCCTCGCTCGACGACCTCGAAGCGGTCGCCACGCTCGGCTTCCGCGGCGAGGCGCTGCCGTCGATCGCCTCGGTCAGCCGCTTCGTGCTGTCGTCGCGCCGCGAGGACGACGCGCACGGTGCCAGCCTGCAGGTCGACGGCGGCAGTGTCGGCGCGGTGGCACCGAAGCCGCACCCGCGCGGCACGACGGTCGAAGTGCGTGACCTGTTCTACAACGTGCCGGCGCGGCGCAAGTTCCTGCGTGCCGAACGCACTGAACTGGGCCATGTCGAGGAATGGCTGCGCTCGCTGGCGCTCGCGCGCCCGGACGTCGAACTGCGCGTGTCCCACAACGGCAAGCCATCGCGCCGCTACAAGGGCGACGGCCAGTCGGGTCTTCCCGGCATGTCATCCGGCGAGCGCCTCGGCGAGACGCTGGGCGAGGAGTTCGCGAAGCACGCGCTGCGGATCGAACACGAAGGCGCCGGCCTGCGCCTGCACGGCTGGATCGCGCAGCCGGTGTATTCCCGTGCAAGCGCGGACCAGCAGTACCTGTACGTCAACGGCCGCAGCATCCGCGACCGCAGCGTCGCGCACGCGGTGAAGCAGGCCTACGCCGACGTGCTGTTCCACGGCCGCCAGCCGGCCTACGTGTTGTTCCTCGAACTCGACCCCACCCGGGTCGACGTCAACGTGCATCCGGCCAAGCACGAGGTGCGCTTCCGCGATGCGCGGCTGGTGCACGATTTCGTCTATCGCACGCTGCAGGGTGCGCTGGCGGAGACGCGTGCCGGCGCGGGCGTAGCCGTGTCGACCGGCGCTTCCCATCCGGTGGGCACGGACGCCGGCGCGACCGGTTCGCTGCCGCCCTGGGCCACGCGCGCGCCGCAGCCCGACCTGTCGCTGCGCGTCGACGAAGCCCGTTCCGCCTACGCGCAGCTGTATTCGACGCCCGCCACCGCGATTGCGCAGCAGGCGCAGAGTGCGGCCGCGCCGATGCTGCCGCCGGTCGAGGACGAACGCATCCCGCCGCTGGGCTACGCCGTCGCCCAGCTGCACGGCATCTACGTGCTGGCCGAGACCGGCGACGGCCTGATCGTGGTCGACATGCACGCCGCGCACGAGCGCATCGGCTACGAGAAGCTCAAGTCCGCGCACGACGGCGAAGGCCTGCGCACCCAGCCGCTGCTGGTGCCGCAGACGGTGGCTGTCAGCGAGCGCGAAGCCGATGTCGCCGAGCGCGAGGCCGTCACGCTTGCAGACCTTGGCTTCGAGATTTCGCGCACCGGCCCGCAGTCACTGCTGCTGCGCAGCGTGCCGGCGCTGCTCGCCCATGGCGATACCGAAGCACTGCTGCGCGACGTGCTCGCCGACCTGCGCGAACACGGAGAGAGCCTGCGCATCCGCGCCGCGCGCGACGAACTGCTGTCGACCATGGCCTGCCACGGTGCGATCCGCGCCAACCGGCGGCTGACGATTCCCGAGATGAACGCGCTGCTGCGCGAGATGGAAGCCACCGAGCGCTCGGGCCAGTGCAACCACGGCCGCCCGACGTGGGCGCGCTTCACCCTGCCCGAAATCGACCGCTGGTTCCTGCGAGGACGTTGACGATGCGCAAGCAATTCACCCTGGGGCTGGCGCTTGCCGGCTGCGTAATGACCTTTGCCGGCTGCAGCGATTCGCCGCAGGCGCCGGCCGGAGACAAGATGATGCAACCCGATGCAAGTTTCACGGCTGAAGAGAATGCCTGGCGCGCAAAGCGCGATGAAAGCCTGCGCAAGCCCGACGGCTGGACCAGCCTGATCGGCCTGCACTGGATTGAGCTCAAGGCACACTTCATCGGCAGCGATGCGGTCAGCGGCATCCGCTTGGCCAAGGGGCCGCCGAAGCTGGGCCTGCTGCAGCGCGAAGGCGAGCGGATCTTCCTCACCCCCGAAAAAGGCGTGGCGCTGACGCTCGACGGCGAACCCGTCACCGGCCGTGTCGAGCTGTACGACGATCTGTCGGAAACGCCCAGCGTCATCGGCTTCGACGACGGCAAGGGCCTGATCACCCTGATCAAGCGCGATGGTCGCCACGCACTGCGGGTCAAGCATGCCGATGCGGAAACGCGCACCGGATTCGCCGGCCTCGATTACTGGCCGGCCGATCCGTCGTGGAAGGTCGCCGCGAAGTTCGTTCCCAATCCGCCGGGCAAGACCATCGCGGTGGCCGACATCATCGGCTCGATCAACGACGAACCGAGCCCGGGTGCGGTGGAGTTCCAGCGTGACGGCAAGACCTGGCGCATCGACGCGCTGGACGAAGGCGATGGCCGGCTGTTCCTCGTGTTCGCAGACCGCACCAATGGCCACGACAGCTACGGCGCCGGTCGCTTCGTGTACGCCGACAAGCCAGATGCCGACGGCAATGTCGTGGTCGACTTCAACCAGGCCTACAACCCGCCGTGCGCGTTCACCGCGTTCGCGACCTGCCCGCTGCCGCCACCGGAGAACCGCCTCGACCTGGCGGTCACTGCGGGCGAGAAGAAGTACGCCGGGTCGGCGCATTGATCCGTTCCGCCGGCAATCGATAAGGAAACCGGAATGTCGCCATTGCGTTCGTTGTTCTCCTGGCCCCGGCTCGCCGCCGTACTGGTCGTCGCATCGGGCCTTGCGTACGCGCAGGCGCCGCTGGCCGACGCGCCTGAGCCCGTACCTGCACCGGAGGTGGTGTTCGTTCCGCCCAGGGATCCGCCGCTGCCGCTGCTGTGGCGGGTATCCGATGCCGACAACACGGTCTACCTGCTGGGCTCGTTCCACCTGCTCAAGCCGGACGACTATCCGCTGTCGGGCGACGTCAACGACGCGTTCGCGGATGCGGAGGCGGTGTTCTTCGAGCTGCCCCCGGAGGAAATGAACTCGCCGCAGCTTCCGGTGCAGATGATGCAGGCCGCGGTACGCACCGACGGCACCCGTCTGGACGGCCAGCTGCCGCCGGACACTGCCGCACGCCTGCGGGACTGGCAGGCCGCCAACGCCGATACGCTGCAGGCATCCGGGCTGACCCCGGAGCGGATGCAGATGTTCGAGCCGTGGTTCGTGGGCTTGATGATCAGCATGACCGAGATGGGCAAGCAGGGCCTGGATCCGAAGCTCGGCCTCGACCAGCACTTCATCGCCGCCGCCGATTTCGCCGGCAAGCGCACCGGGGGTTTCGAAACCGCCGCGCAGCAGATCGCACTGCTCGACGGCATGGACGCGGACGAGCAACTGCAGTTCATCGACGAGGCGCTGTCGCAGGCCGCCAACGACGACCTCCAGACGCTGCATGCCTACTGGCGCGCGGGTGACGCCGACGCGATCTGGAACGAGATGGGCGACGACATGCGCAACCGCTACCCGAAGCTGTATCGGCACATCAACGTCGAGCGCAACGACGCCTGGGTCCCGAAGATCGAACAGCTGCTGGCGGCGCCAGGAACCGATGACACCCTGGTGGTGGTCGGCGCGCTGCATCTGCTGGGCGACGATGGCGTGGTGGAGAAGCTGCGCGGGAAGGGTTACATCGTCGAGCGCATGTGCTCGGCGTGCGCGGCAGTCCCGCCCGGCCCGGGCCGATGAACGCCACGGCCGGCGGGATCGATCCGCGGGCGTTGTATGCCCGGGCCATCGAAGCGCTCAATCGTCGCGACTGGCCGATGGCACAGCGTCTCGCGGCCGAGGTCGCGCCGCATGCACCGCGACACGGCGGCGTGCATTTTATCGCCGGCGTGGCTGCGCTGCAGATGCAGCAGATTCCACTGGCGCTGGGCCACCTGCAGCGGGCGACCGACTACACCCCGGACCGTGCCGACTATCTTGCGCAATACGCGCGTGCCCTGGCATCGAGCCACCAGTTGCACGAAGCAATCGCGGCGGCCGACAGGGCCATGTCGCTTCCCTGCGAAGACGCGATGACGTTCGACACGCTGGGGGTGGTCTACAGCCGGGCGCAAACGCATGATCGCGCCGCCGAGGCCTTCCGGCGCGCCGCCGAACTGATGCCGGGCCACGCCAACTTCCGGTTCAACATGGCCACCTCGTACGTCTTCCATGGCGACATGGAAGCCGCCGAGCGCGAGTACGAAGCCTGCGTGGCTGCCGATCCAACCTATTGGCGCGCTTACCTGGCGCTGGCGCAGTTGCGGAAACAGACCCGTGAACACAACCACGTGGACAGGATGCTGGCGCTGCTTGCCCGGTATCCGGACGATGCCGAGGCGCAGTTGTACCTGCACATGTCGCTGGCCAAGGAGATGGAGGACTTCGGCGATTACCCGCAGGCGTTCGAGCACTACGCGAAGGGCAAGGGTGCGCAGCGCGCGAAGATGGGCCCGTCGGCAGAGCGTGACGCGGCGACGTTCGCGGCATTGCAGCGCTGGTTCGATCGCCCGCTCGCCGACGCGAAGGGCCATGACAGCGCCGAGCCGATCTTCGTGCTGGGTATGCCGCGCTCCGGCACCACGCTGACCGACCGGATCCTGTCGACCCACAGCCAGGTCGGCTCCGCAGGCGAACTGGTCAACTTCGGCGTCGCCCTGCAGCGGGCCACCGGCCGGCCCGCACGCTCGCTGCTCGACACCATTTCCAGCCTGGATCCCGCGTTCGATGCCTGGGAGGCGCTCGGCAAGGCCTACATCGACAGTACCCGGCCGGCGGGCACGGGCCGCACGCCGCGTTTCGTCGACAAGCTTCCGCACAACTTCCTTTACGCCGGCTTCATTGCGCGAGCGCTGCCGAAGGCGAAGATCGTCTGCCTGCGTCGCGACCCGATGGACACCTGCCTGAGCAACTTCCGGCAGTTGTTCGCGCCGGACCTGCCGAACTACGCCTATTCGCTCGACCTGCTCGACACGGGTCGCTACTACCTGCTGTTCGACCGATTGATGGCGTTCTGGCGACACCAGATGCCGGGGCGGATCCTGGAGCTTCGCTATGAAGCGCTGGTCGACGACCAGGAAAACGCCACGCGCGGATTGCTCGATTTCTGCGGCCTGCCGTGGGAGGACGCCTGCCTGCGCTTCGAGGACAACCAGTCGCCGGTGGCCACGGCCAGTGCGGTGCAGGTGCGCTCGGGCATGAACCGCGGTTCGGTACAGCGCTGGAAGCGTTACGGCGACAAGCTCGACCCGCTGCGGCAACTGCTGGTCGACGGCGGGATCACCGTCGACGACTGAGTGCTCATCCGGAAGGCAGCATCACGATGCAGTCGACCGGGCAGGCCGGCACGCACAGTTCGCAGCCGGTGCACAGATCTTCGACCACCACGTGCATCAGCTTCGATGCGCCGATGATGGCGTCGACCGGGCAGACCTGGATGCATTTGGTGCAGCCGATGCAGTCGGCCTCCACCACCAGCGCGACCTGCGGCGGCCTGTGTTCGCCGCGACTGCGGTCATAGGGCCGCGGCGCCACGCCCAGTACCCGTGCCAGCGCACGCGCGCCGGCATCGCCGCCGGGCGGGCAGCGCTCGACGCCGGCCTCGCCTGCGGCCATGGCTTCCGCATACGGCCGGCAGCCGTCGAAACCGCACTGGCCGCATTGGGTCTGCGGCAGGAGGCGGTCGAGGCGGTTGGCGAGGGCTTCGATGGCGGTTGGCATGCTTCGTCGGTGCAGGAGGCGTACGCGCCGGTGGGTGCTCAGGCGATCTGGCGGCCGCGGTACCAGCGATGGTGCGCCAGCGCCAGCATGCCGCAGTCCTCGCGGCTGTCGCCGTAGGCATGGATCCGCGGCCACGCATCCACATCGTAGCGTGCGCGGATGCGGGCGACCTTGTCGCTGCCACAGTCGCCCTGGTGGTAGCGTCCTGTCAGCTTGCCGTCCCGGCTTTCGAGCCGGTTGCAGATCAGTTCGAGCCCGTGGCGTTCGCACCAGGGCCGGAGGTAGGCGTCCAACGATCCGGACACCACGACCACGGTATCGCCGCGAGCCTGGTGCGCGTCGATGCGGTGCATCATCTCCGCGCGCAGGACCTGCGGTAGGGCCTGCGCGGCATAGCGTGCGCCTTCGGCCTCGATTTCCTCCGCCGGTCTCCCGGTGAAAGCCAACCGCGTGACCCGCGCACGGATGCCGGCCGCCGGAACGATGCCTACGCGGTAGCCGGCCAGCCACGGCCCGACTTTCCATTTCGCATGTGACAACTGCCGCGGCGTCGCAATCCGGCGCAGGAAGCCGCTGTAGGTGTCGACCGTGGTGATCGTGTGGTCGAAGTCAAACAGCGCGAGGTGCATGGGATGCCGGATTGGCGCCTTCAGCGGACCGGCATTCCCGGTTGCGCGCCTTCATCGACGGCCAGCAGCGCAAGCTGCCCGGCGTCGAAGCCGGCCGACAGGATCATGCCTTCGCTCAGGCCGAAACGCATCTTGCGCGGCGCCAGGTTGGCGATGAACACGACATTGCGGCCCACCAGCGCCTCTGGCTCGCCATAGCTGGCGCGGATACCGGAAAAGATCTGCCGCTTGCCCAGTTCGCCGGCATCGAGTTCGAAGCGCAGCAGCTTGTCGGAGCCGTCGACGAATTCGCAGGTCAGCACCTTGCCCACGCGCAGGTCGAGCTTGGCGAAGTCGTCGATGCCGATGAAACCGTCGCCTGCAGGAGCGGTTTCAGTCGCGGACTTTTCCTTCTTTGGCGCAACGGTGGCGGCAGCCGAAGTCGTTCCCGCGCTACCCACAGGCTTGAGGTCTTCCTTGCTGGTTTCGGTCATGGCGGCAATCTGTTTCGGGTCGATGCGGGTGAACAGCGGGCTGTAGGGGCGGATGGCACGGTCGAGCAGGGGAGCGTCGAGATCACGCCAGGCCGCCAGCGGCGCATCCAGGAATTCCTCGATGCTGCGCGCCATGGCCGGCAGCACGGGCCGCAGCGCGCCGGCGAGCACGCGGAACAGGTTCAGCCCCTGCGTGCATACCGCCTGCAGGTCCGCGTCGGCGCCTTCCTGCTTGGCCAGCACCCACGGCTTGCGTTCGTCGATGTAGCGGTTGGCTTCGTCGGCTAGGGCCATTGCCAGGCGCAGGACGGTGGCCGGTTCGTTGCGTTCGTACGCATCGCGGATCGGGCCGAGCGCGGCAACGAAGCGCGCATACGTGTCAGGTTCCGGCAGTGCAGAGGCGAGGCGGCCGTCGAAACGCTTTTCGATGAAGCCGGCGCAGCGGCTGGCGAGGTTGACGAACTTGCCGACCACGTCCGAGTTCACCCGCGCGACGAAGTCCGACAGGTTGAGGTCGAGATCGTCCACCCCGCCCGAGGACTTGGCCGCGTAGTAATAGCGCAACGCCTCGGCCGGCAGGCCGCTGTCGAGGTAGGTGCGTGCCATCACGAAGGTGCCGCGCGACTTCGACATCTTGGCGCCGTCGACGGTCAGGTAGCCGTTCACGTGCAGGCGCGTGGGCACGCGCATGCCGGCGCCGCGCAGCACCGCGGGCCAGAACAGGCCGTGGAAGTTGACGATGTCCTTGCCGATGAAATGGTGCAGTTCGGCTTCGCTGCCGGGCGCCATGTACTCGAAGAAATCCGCGCCGTTGCGCTCGCATAGCGCCTGGAAACTGCTGAGATAGCCGATCGGCGCGTCCAGCCAGACGTACAGGAACTTGCCCGGATGGCCGGGGATCTCGAAGCCGAAGTACGGCGCGTCGCGGGAGATGTCCCAGGCGCGCAGACCGCCTTCGCCGTCCAGCCACTCCTGCAGCTTGGCCTTAACCCCGGGCACGGCCACGTCGCCGGCCAGCCATTCACGCAGGAAGGCCTCGAACTGGCCGACTTCGAAAAAGAAATGCTCCGACTCGCGCAGCTCCGGCGTCGCGCCGCTGACCACCGAGTAAGGCGACTTGAGCTCGGTCGGCGAATAGGTCGCGCCGCAGTGCTCGCAGTTGTCGCCGTACTGGTCCGGCGTGCCGCAGTTAGGGCAGATGCCCTTGACGTAGCGGTCGGGCAGGAACATGCCGCGCACCGGGTCGTAAAGCTGCGCGACCGAGCGCCGCGAGATATGGCCGTTGTTGTCGAGCTTGCCGTAGATCGCCTCGGTCAGCGTGCGGTTGCCGGCCGAATGGGTGGAATCGTAGTGGTCGAAGGCGACGCCGAAGGCGGCGAAGTCACGCTCATGCCCGGCCTGCACGGCGGCGATGAACTGCTCCGGCGTGGTGCCGGCCTTTTCCGCGGCCAGCATGATCGGCGTGCCGTGGGTGTCGTCGGCGCAGACGAAGTGCGCGGTTCCGCCCGCCATTCGCCGTGCGCGTACCCAGATGTCGGCCTGGATGTAGCCCACCAGGTGGCCCAGGTGCAGCGGACCGTTGGCGTAGGGCAGGGCGCTGGTGACGAGGGCATTGCGGGGCATGGCGGTCGTGGTTTCGGGCGGCCGGTGATTATCGCATGGGGGTGTAGGGGCCACGGCGACCCTGGTGCCCTTGTAGGAGCGGCTTCAGCCGCGAGCTCTTCTTCGAGTCATCGATCACGGCCGCTGTCCCAGAAGCTCGCGGCTGAAGCCGCTCCTACAAGGATGGGAAGACGGAGCCCGAAACAAAACGCCCCGGCCAAGGCCGGGGCGCACGATTGCACCAGGAGTGTCGAGCCTTACTCGCGCACCCACACCTGCTGCCGGCAGATGAAGGCGATGCAGCCGGACATGCCGAGCTTCTTGCCGCCTTCGAGCAATTCGACCTTGGACTTGTAGGTCTTGCCCTTGGCGGGGTCGAGCACGGTGCCACCGCTCCACTCGTCGCCGTCCTTCTTCAGGCCCCACAGGATCGTCATGCCTTTCACCGGCTTGTCCTTGTTGGCGCCCTTGCACTTGTCGCAGGTCGGGTTCGGGCCGCGGTCGGACTGCAGGATCTCCACGACCTTGCCCTGCAGCGTGCCGTTTGCCGACTGGGTGATCTCGACGATCGACTTCACCTTGCCGGTTTCGTCGTCGATGGTCTTCCAGCGGCCGGTGGGCGATGCCGGATCCTGGGCGGCGACAGACATCGGGAGCAGTGCCGACGCGGCGAGCAAACACAGCCAGAGCTTTGAATTGATTCGCATGGGATCCCTCCAGGGATGCTTGGTGTCCGACGGATGAACGGTCTGTCCGTCGCGGATTTATACCGCATTTTCCACCGGGGCCAGTCGGTTCCGGGCTCGTGGTTTGGAAGCGGTTATGAAAAAAGCCCCGTCCATGGACGGGGCTTTGCATTGCATTGACTACGCGTGAGCTGCGATCAGCGGCTGGTGCCGAAGTCGTAGCGCATCTCCATGTAGAACGACCGGCCCATGCCGCTGTACAGGAAGTTGTTGTACGGCACAGAACTGGTGCCCGGGTAGTTGCGGGCCTGGAAGTCCGGCAGCTTGTTGGTCACGTTGTTGACCTGCAGGGACAGCCGCAGGTTCTCGAGTGCCTGGTAGTCGATGCCGAGGTTGTAGGTATTGTAAGCGCCCCACTTGCCGGCCTTTTCACCGGAAGAGTGCACGTAGCTCGGATCATCGGTTGCTGCCGCCAGGTAGTTCCAGCTCGGCCCGAGCTGGTTGGCATAGAGCGTGGTGGTCCACTTGCTGATCGACCAGCTCACTGCGGCGTCGGCCTTGTACTTCGGGCCGGCATCGTAGGCCCAGTTGGCGGCGGGGCGGTTCATGAGGTCGATCTCGGGCTCGTCAGGCGCCGTTTGCAGCGTGTGCTTGCGGGTCTGGGTGTAGTTCACCGAGAACGCGAAATCGCCGAAGTTGTCCGTATTCAGGCCGTACTTGGCGGTTGCGGTGAAGACCTCGAGATTCTGGCGTGCGATGTTCACCTGTGGGGTATAGACCGAAACCAGGTTGCCACCGGCGCCGCGCTCCACCCACGCAGCGACGTTCTCGCACGACGTGATGCCCGGGCTGGGCAGGTTGTTGCGGCAGTAGTATTCCTGCAGCAGCACCTGGTTGGCCGAGAGCTGTGCCACTTCGTCCGAGATGTCCCAGTTGAAGTAGTCGACGCTGAACGACAGGTTGCTCATCGGCGAGAACACCACGCCCGCGCTCCAGACGTCGGCGTTGATCGGATCGAGTTCGGTGTTGCCGGACTGGGTGCCGAAGTACTGCACGCTGTCGTAGGAGCAACCATCGGTGTCGGCCGGATCGTAGCCGCCGTTGTCCGGCATGCCGCAGCGGTAGTAGTCGGTGGCGTAGCTGTAGAAGCCACTGAGGCCCTGGAACATGTTCGACAAGGTCGGCGCCTTGAACGCGGTGCCGTACTTGCCGCGCAGCAGCAGGCTGTCGATCGGGCGGAATTCCAGGCCCGCGCTCCAGGTCGGCTTGTCGATGGTGCGGCCGCCGGCCTTGAACGAGTCGTATCGTGCGGACAGCGATGCCGTCAGCATGTCGACGATCGGCATGCGAAGTTCACCCATCGCGGCGTAGCGCGTGCGATGGCCGGCGCCGGTGACGTCGGTCGAACCCCAGATGTCGCCGTTCAGGAAGCCCGGGTCGGGAGCGTAGTCCCAGCCTTCGTTGCCGGCTTCGATCGCCACCGCCATGCCTGCATCGCCGCCCGGCAGAGAGAACAGTCCGGTGTTGGTCACCTGTGCGCGGAAGACGTTGTCCCAGGTCCTGGCCTTGGAAATCGCATAGCCGGTGAAGTTGGCGAAGTCCTCCGCCGAGAGATCCATGCTGTAGAACGCGGCATAGTCGGGGTGGAAGACCGGGTAATAGTTGAAGTACGGGTCGACGCCGTCCTGCGGACCAAGCACGTGTTCGTCGAAGTAGCCGTTGATCTTGTCCGCCCAGCGAACGAACGAGCGGTCGGTGTACTTCGACTCGTTGCGGGTGACGCTCGCGTCGTAGTCCCAGTTCTCCCCGAACGTACCGCGCAGGCCGAACGCGACCTGGTAGTTGTTCGTGGTGATCTTGTTCATGATGTCCTTGTAGCCTTCGCCGCCGATGTCTTCGGGCGTGAAGACTCGCTGAAGGTTGATCAGGCCATCGTAGTCGGGGTCGTAGAAATACCCGTACTTGGTGCCCGTACCCCACCAGGTGTAGTTGCTGCCGGTGGCGTACTGGGTTGCCTCGTGGCTGTAGAGCACGTCGCCGTACAGCTGCATGTTGTCGTTGAGGTCGAAGGTGCCGTGCCCGTAGGCCTGGCCGCTCATCTTGCCGTTGCGGATGGTGCGCCAGCCCGGCGAGTACATCGAGCCGCAGTACGTGCCCGAGCCGGGACGGAACTGCACCTGCTCGGTGCCACCGAACTGGTCGGTCACCCTGGAGCAATTGTCGGCCGCGTCCGGGAACACGTAGCCGAAATCGCCCAGACCCATCGTGCCGATGTTCCGGTAGCCGTAGACCAGGTAATCGCGCGGCGCCACGGGGGCCGAGTAGCCGTTCTGGTTCATCGAATCGGTCAGGTCACGCTGGTAGCCCCAGATCGGGTCCTTCTCTTCGTACTGCAGGCCGAGCACGCCATTGAACCGGTCATTGGCGGCCGAGAAACCGGACGACAGGCTGATGCGCGTGCTGGAGCCGCCACCGCCGGTATACGCGCCGCCGCGGACCCGCAGCGAGGTGCCGTCGATGTTCTTCTTGAGGATGATGTTCACCACGCCGGCCAGCGCGTCCGAACCGTACAGCGACGACGCGCCGCCGGGGAGGATCTCGACGCGGTCGATCAGGTCGATCGGCAGGCCGCTGATGCTGTTGAACACGTCAGAGCCGTTGTACAGCGCCGGGTAATTGGCCATCGGGCGGCCGTCGATCAGGTACTTGGTGTAGCCCGGCGAGAGGCCGAACATGCTCACCGCTTCGGCGCCCTGGGTGAACGAGGCCGAGGTCTCGCCGCCCTGGATGCCGCCGCTCGCGAAGCTGTTCTGCTGCAGGATGTCGGCGACGCTGGTGAAGCCGCGCGCGTGGATGTCCTCGGCAGTGATGGTCATGACCGGCGTAACGGTCTCGAGCTGGCTTTGCGGGATCAGCGAGCCGGTGACGACGACCTTGTCGAGCGTCTTGGCCTTGACCTCGGACTCATCCGGGGTGGCGGTCGCCGCATCCTGCGCGAGCGCGGATCCGGTGAGCGGCAGGGCCAATGCGACGAACAGCGCGGCACTCAGCCGGCTGCGGGCGGGCGATGCGGTCTTGCGTGGTGACATCATGGTTCCCCCAAAATTATGAGCAAAAACAATGCCTTTCCGGCATTGGTCCGGATTTCAGATAGCGCCGGGTCATCCCCAAAGTGAAAGTAACATGAACCTAACAACATTTGTCACGTGGGTTTAATGGGGAGGGCGGTCGGTTCTCCGGCCCGTGCGAGGTCGGGGCCGGCGCCGCGGCAGCCACCGGGGAAGGGGGCGGTAAACTCCGTGACCCGTCGTTGAAGGAGCCAGCTGCTTGAACACTCCCAGGAGGGTCAGCGCCCACGCCGTCCAGCCCAACCTCAGCCCGCTGCCGCGGGTGCGCAACATCATCGCCATCGGTTCGGGCAAGGGCGGGGTCGGCAAGTCGACCACGGCCGTCAACCTGGCCCTGGCGCTGGCCGCGGAGGGTGCGCGGGTCGGGGTGCTGGATGCCGATGTGTATGGCCCGAGCATCCCGACGATGCTCGGCCTGTCGGGCCGGCCGGACAGCCCCGACGGGAAGTCGATCGAGCCGATGCGGGCGCACGGGATCGAGGCGATGTCGATCGGGCTGCTGGTCGAGCAGGAAACGCCGATGATCTGGCGCGGGCCGATGGCGACCTCGGCGCTCACCCAGCTGCTGGGCGAGACCCTGTGGGGCGGCGACGGTGGTGAACTGGATTACCTGCTCATCGACCTGCCGCCGGGAACCGGCGACATCCAGCTGACCCTGGCGCAGAAGATTCCCGTGGCCGGCGCGGTGATCGTGACCACGCCGCAGGACGTGGCCACGCTGGATGCGAAGAAGGCGCTGAAGATGTTCGAGAAGGTGCAGGTGCCGGTGCTGGGCCTGGTCGAGAACATGGCCGTGCACGTATGCACGAACTGCGGCCACGCCGAGCACATCTTCGGCCAGGGCGGCGGCGAACGGATGGCGGCGAAGTACGGCGTGCCGCTGCTGGGGTCGCTGCCGCTGGAGATTGCGATCCGCGAACAGGGCGACGCCGGTACCCCGATTGTCGCGGCCGCGCCCGGTTCGACCGCGGCCGAGGCCTACCGGCAGCTGGCCCGCAACGTCATCGCCGAACTGGACAAGCGCCCGCGCGCGGCGATGCCGATCGCATCGTCGCTGGTGTAGGTCGGGCTACTACGCCCCCGACGGCTTTCCAGTGACACTTCGACCGTATCCCGGCATGCCGACAACCTCGTCGGGGCCGTGGCCCCGACCTACAATGCGCGGCTTCGGCCGCTGGCCGCTGATTCGATGGAAATCACCCTATGAGCATCAAGAGCGACCGCTGGATCCGCCGCATGGCCGAACAGCACGGCATGGTCGAGCCGTTCGAGCCCGGCCAGGTCAAGCACGCCGCCGATGGCCACCGCATCGTCAGCTACGGCACCTCCAGCTACGGCTACGACGTGCGCTGCTCGCGCGAGTTCAAGATCTTCACCAACATCAACTCCACCATCGTCGACCCCAAGGCGTTCGACCCGGGCAGCTTCGTCGACCTGGAATCCGACGTGTGCATCATCCCGCCGAACTCCTTCGCCCTGGCGCGGACGGTGGAGTTCTTCCGCATCCCGCGCGACGTGCTGGTGGTGTGCCTGGGCAAGAGCACCTACGCCCGCTGCGGGATCATCGTCAACGTGACCCCGCTCGAGCCCGAGTGGGAGGGCCACGTGACCCTGGAGTTCTCCAACACCACCCCGCTGCCGGCCAAGATCTACGCCGGCGAGGGCGTGGCGCAGATGCTGTTCTTCCAGTCCGACGAGGTATGCGAAACTTCCTACAAGGACCGCGGCGGCAAGTACCAGGGGCAGACAGGGGTGACATTGCCGCGTACCTGAACCACGTAATCCAAACCAACCAGGCAGAGGGGAGACAGATGGACGAGCAGAATCCTTATCGCGGGCCGGATGCCGCAGTGGCTGAATTTTCTTCGGGCGACGAATTGGCCGGCCGCTGGGCGCGGCTGGGCGCGGCGATCATCGACGGCATCATCATGCTGGCGGTCGTCATGCCGGTGATGTACATGGGCGGGTACATGCAGGCCGCCACGGCTGCGGCGCAAGCCGGGGAGCAGGTGCCCTTCGGCACCACGCTGATGTGGGCGGTGATCGGTTTCGTGATCTTTGTCGTCGTGCAGGGCTTCCCGCTCAATGCGACCGGGCAAACCTGGGGCAAGAAGGCGCTCAAGATCAAGATCGTGGACCTTGCCGGCAACAAGCCTCCGCTGGGTCGCCTGCTGGGCCTGCGCTACCTGCCCATCCAGGTCGCCAGCAACGTCCCGATGATCGGGCCGGTGCTCGCGCTGGTCGACGTGCTGCTGATCTTCCGCAACGACCGCCGCTGCGGCCATGACCTGATCGCCGGCACCCGCGTGGTGCACGTGGACTGAGTCGGACGCATGTCGCATACCATGAAGCCCCGGGGTTCGAATCCCGGGGCTTCGTCGTTCAAGGGCACGCCAGGCCCCACGTACCTTCCGCCGCGCAGCGTGCACGCGCCATGCGCCTTGTCCTTGGCTTTCGTCCTTGCAGGAGCGGCTTCAGCCGCGAGCTCTTCGCCGGGTCAACGATGCCTCATCGAAAAGCTCGCGGCTGAAGCCGCTCCTACAGGGGCAGTCATCTGGAAGTCGCTAGTTCGACGAGAGCGGCGTCGCGCCCATCCCCGGCGGCTGCCACAGCTTCGCCTCCGGCTTGCCGCCCATCATCTGCGCGCGCACCAGTGGCACCGGCGGGCCGCCGTAGCTGAGGAACTGGTCGTGGAACGCCCGCCACGCGCTGCGACCGCCGCGGGTTGAAGTCCAGTCCTCGCGCAGCTGCATGATCATCAGCTTGCCCATCGTGTAGTTGAGGTAGGCCGGGTCGTAAGTGCCGCGCGCGGCCTGCTGGCGCGCATTACCGGGATCCTGGAAGGCCTTGTCCCTGAACATCTGTTCCGACTGCGCCACGGTCATGCCGCCGGTGTGCAGGCCGATCGCGGAGAGGTAGCGCACGTCGCGCAGCAGCGCGTTGCTGAGCTGGCCGATGTGGACCTCCGGCGTGGCACCGTCTAGGCCGGCGTCGAACATCATCTCCTCGGCGTAGTGCGCCCAGCCTTCGGCGAACGCGTAGCCGACGAACAGCTGGCCGAACTTCCAGTCGGCGCGGTTGGAGTGCAGGAACTGCAGGAAATGCCCCGGCCAGACCTCGTGCGCCGAGGTGAACAGCAGGTCGTCCTCACCGGGCACGTACGCGTCCTGTTCGGCCTTTGGCCACGTCGGGTCGGGCGGGGCGATGTAGTACACCGACGGCAGATTTTTCTCGTACGGGCCGGGGATCTCGATGTAGGCGAAGTTCCAGCGGTTGAACGGTGGCGCTTCGGCAACCTGCGCCTGCTCGTTGCCCGGGATGCTGACCAGGTCCTTGTCGAGGATGAACTGGCGCAGCCCGGCGAGCTGCTTGCGCGCGCCTTCCACCGCGCCGCCCTCGGGCTTGTCGGCGTTGGCCTTGTCCACGCAGGCCTGCAGCGATTGCCCCGTGGCGAACTGTTCGCAGGCGGACTTGAGCGACGCCAGGTTGCGCGCCAGGTCGGCCTCGCCGATCGACTTCAACCGGTCCAGCGGGATGTCGACGCGTTCGGTGGCCGACAGCATCCGCGAGAACTTGTCCGCGCCGAGGGCGAAGTCCTGCGTGGCAGCGGGTTTCAGCGTGGCGAACCAGTCCGCCATGTCCTGCGCGGCCTTGGTCGCGGCGGCGTTGCTGGCCTTGAAGCGCGCCTGCAGCGCTGCGTCGTCGACCCCCGCGAAGATCGCCGGCACCGAGTCGCGGAAGAACTCCGCGTAGCCCTTGAAGGTGTTGGCGCCGAGGTCGACGTAGGTCGCCGGCAGCGGTGGTTTCAGGTTGCCGCGGATCTGTTCGATCGCCTTGGGCAGCGCTTCCTGGTACTGCACGAACGCGGCCATGCGCTGCGGCAGCGGCGCGTACTCCCGCGTCAGGTACATGCTCGGCGACAGGTCGCCGGTGTACAGCGCGGGGTTCTTGTGCGCAAAACCCGACTCTTCGAGCCAGAACAGCTGCGCGTCGATCACCGCCAGCACGTAGTCGCGCTGGAAGCGCTGGGTCTTGTCGAGCCCGGGCTTGCCTGGCGCGGCGTCGGCGAAGGCGGCGATGGTGTCGCGCTGCGCGTGCAGCCAGCCGATGGTGGACTGCATCGATTCGGGGCTGTAGTCGGGCAGCCGGCCGTCGAACTCGTGCTTGCCTGCGTTGGCGGCGAAGACCGGGAAGAACTCGAAGTACTGCTCGATGAAACCGTCGACGGCCGGCTGCCACGCGGCGTCGCCGGCGGTGCTTGCGGCGTCCTGCTGCGCGGGGGGTGGCGACGACGCGTCGGGTTGCGGCGATGGCTGGCGATCGCAGCCGGCGAGCAGCGCGACGGACAGGGCGGCGGACAGGGCGAGGGCCGGGAACTGGCGCATGGGCAACTCCGACAGGAAAAGGTAGAGGGAAACGTGCGTGTCATCGCGCGCCGGGCAGGCTCAGGCGCGCAGATACTCGTTGAGCGTATTGATGCGTTCGACCAGCGCCTCCGGCGTGTAGGGGCGCGCGGCCACCCGGCCCCAGACCGGCGCCGGCCACGCCGGGTCGTGCTCGAAGCGCGCGATCACGTGCACGTGCAGCTGCGGCACCAGGTTGCCGAGCGCGGCGACGTTGAGCTTGAACGGCGAGAACGCGTCGCGCAGCAGCCGCGACGCGCGGTCGATCTCGTCGCCCAGTTCGTGGCGCTGCCCGGCATCGAGGTCGACGAGTTCGCGCGCATCGACCGCGCGCGGCACCAGCACCAGCCAGGGGTAGTTGCTGTCGTCCATCAGGCGCAGCTCGCTGAGCGCGAACGACGCAACCGGATGGGTGTCGGCGGCCAGCTGCGGATGCAGCTGGTAGCGGTCTTGGTGGGCGGGCTTGCGTGGCATGGCGGTCTCCGGTGCGCTTCAGCGCAGCGCGTCGTGGAACAGCTGCAGCGTGCGCTCGTGGGCAAGCCGTGCGCTTGCCGGTTCGTAGGCGTTCGGGTCGACGTCGCGGTTGAAGGCGTGGCCGGCGTCCGGGTAGACGTAGGTGGCCGCATCCGGATGCTTCTCGCGATGGCGTGCGATGGCGTCCGCGTCGATGCTGCCGTCCTTGCCGCCGAAGTGGAACATCATCGGCGCGCGCAGCGTCTCGTCGAGGTAGGGCACGGTGCGCGCCCCGTAGTAGCTCACCGCGGGCAGGCCAAAGCGGGTGTTGGCCAGATAGGCGATGGTGCCGCCCCAGCAGAAGCCGACCGCGCCGACACGCGGCGCATTCCCGCTGCCGGCCTCGTTGGTCGAGGCCAGGGCCCCGCGCAGCCAGCCCGCGGCGGCATCGACGATCGCCAGCGCCCGGCCCGTGCCCAGTTCGCCCACCAGCTCGCGGCCGCGGCGGAAGCCTTCCTCGTCGTAATCCAGCTCCACGCCGCGTTCGACCGGGTCGAAAAGCGCCGGCGCCAGCGCCAGGTAGCCGTCGCCGGCATAGCCATCGGCCACGCTGCGCATGTGCGCATTCACGCCGAAGATCTCCTGGATCACCACCAGCGCGCCGCGCGGCGGCCCCTCGGGCCTTGCCACCCAGCCGCCGACCCGCCCGCTGCCCGGGACCTCGATCTCGACCTGCTCGCCCATGATGCAGCCTCCGCGGGGGTGCCGATTCAGAGGCCGATTCTAGCCCCACCGCTATAATCGCCGGCCTTCACGCCTCGCAGCACCGCATGTCCACGCCAGCTTCCCCCGCCAGCAATCCGCGCGTCGGCTTCGTCAGCCTCGGCTGCCCCAAGGCCCTGGTCGACTCCGAACGCATCCTCACCCAGCTCAAGGTCGAGGGCTACGACATCGTCCAGACCTACGACGACGCCGACGTGGTGGTGGTCAACACCTGCGGCTTCATCGACTCGGCGGTGGCCGAATCGCTGGACGCGATCGGCGAGGCGATGGCCGAGAACGGCAAGGTCATCGTCACCGGCTGCCTGGGCAAGCGCGAAGACGTGATCCGGCAGGCGCACCCGGGCGTGCTGTCGATCAGCGGCCCGCAGGACTACGCCAGCGTGATGGGTGCGGTGCACACCGCATTGCCGCCGAAGCACGACCCGTTCATCGACCTGGTCCCGCGCCGCGCGATGGATGACGACATCGGCGTCAAGCTCACCCCGCACCATTACGCCTACCTCAAGATTTCGGAAGGCTGCAACCACCGCTGCAGCTTCTGCATCATCCCGTCGATGCGCGGCGACCTGGTCTCGCGCCCGGTCGACGACGTGCTGCGCGAGGCCGAACGGCTGGTGCGCGGCGGCGTGCGCGAACTGCTGGTGATCTCGCAGGACACTTCGGCCTACGGCGTCGACGTGCGCTACGCCGAACGCGAATGGCGGGGCAGGGCCTACCAGACCCGGATGAAGGCGCTGTGCGAAGGCCTGTCCGAACTCGGCGTGTGGACGCGCCTGCATTACGTCTACCCGTATCCGCACGTCGACGACATCATCCCGCTGATGGCCGAGCGCAACGCCGAGGGCACGCCGAAGCTGCTGCCGTACCTCGACATCCCGTTCCAGCACGCCAGCCCGCGCGTGCTGAAGCTGATGAAGCGGCCGGGCGCGGTCGACAAGACCCTCGAGCGCATCCAGCGCTGGCGCGCGATCTGCCCGGACATCACCATCCGCTCCACCTTCATCGTCGGCTTCCCCGGCGAGACCGAGGCCGAGTTCGAAGAGCTGCTCGACTTCCTCGACGAAGCGCAGCTCGATCGCGTCGGCGCGTTCGCCTACTCGCCGGTCGAGGGGGCGAAGGCCAACGACCTGCCCGACCCGGTCGACGAGGACGTGAAGCAGGAACGCCTGGCGCGCTTCATGCAGCGGCAGGCGGACATCTCCACCGCCAAGCTCGAAGCCAAGGTCGGCAGCGTGCAGCGCTGCATCGTCGACGCGATCGACGGCGAGCTGGCGATCGCGCGCTCGATGGCCGACGCGCCGGAGATCGACGGCCTGGTCCAGGTGCAGGACGGCCGCGACGCCGGCCTGCGCCCGGGCGAATTCGTCGACGTGCGCATCATGGGCAGCGACGAGCACGACCTGTACGGCGAAGTGGACTACAACGCGTGACGCGCTTCGCCGCGGCAACACTGTTGGCGCTGCTGTCGATGGCCGTCACGTGGCCGGCAGCTGCGGCCGACCTGCTCAGCGGCAGCTACCGTCCCGCCGGCGAGCAGGTCGCACCGGACGCGCCCGCGCCGCTGCGCGTGGAGGCGGGCAATGGCGGCTGGACCGCGTGGTTCGACGGCCAGCCGCAGCCGATGCAGGAGATGGGCTGGGCGGGATTGGCGAAACTGTTTCCCAACGTATCGGGCGGCCACGACATCCAGTGTGGCGCCACCGGGCGGCTGGTGTTCTGCCACGTCGCCCCCGGCACGCCGCTGCCGGAATCCGACGCGGTCTCGTCCACCGGTTACTTCACCGCCGACACCAACGGTGACGTGTACGAGCTCGAACGCCTGCCCTGATCTGGCGCAGGAGCGCGGCTCTTGCAGGAGCGGCTTCAGTCGCGAGCTCTTACTGCAAAAGACGCGCATTACAGCCGTCGGGCGCGTAGCCCCGACCTACGGCTCGCCGTACTCCACCCCGACGATGAAGAACCGGCGCAGGCCTCCCGGCAGCTGCGCCTCGAACTCGTCGTCGACGCGCTTCTTCAACATCGCCCGCGCCAGCGGCGAATCGATGCTGATCCAGCCCAGCTTCGCGTCGGTCTCGTCGGGGCCGACGATGCGATACCGCGACAACTCGCCGCTCGCGGCATCCTCCACGTCCACCGCGGCGCCGAAGAACACCGCCTCGCGATCGCTCGGCACGGTATCCACCACGCGCAAGGTTTCCAGCCGCTTCGACAGGTAACGCACCCGGCGGTCGATCTCGCCCAGCTGCTTCTTGCGGTAGGTGTATTCGGCGTTCTCCGAGCGGTCGCCCTCGGCCGCGGCGGCGGCGAGGGCGCGGACCACTTCCGGCCGCCGCACCCGCCACAGGTCGTCGAGCTCGGCTTTCAGGCGTGCGTGCCCGGCCGGCGTGACCAGTGCGGTGCTTTTCTCGGCAGGTGGCCGCCAGCGTCCCAAGGCGTCCGCTTACTGCGCCGACATCGTGCGCCTGAGGCTGTAGTCCAGGCCGCTTTCGATCGCCTTGCCGTCGCCGTCGAGCATCCGCAGCTCGTCGTTCGACACCACTTCGTACAGGCGGTCCACTTCGTCCTTGCTGTTGGGATCCAGGCGGATGCGCTTGCCGGCTTCCTCGACGGTCCAGGTGCCGGCGCTGTCGAAGCTGGCATCGCGCTCCTGGTAGACATCGTGGGTGGTGTAGCTGCCATCGCCCTTGAGCTCGAGCGTGCTGTCGATGCCCGGGCAGTCGGCGCAGGGCAGGGTGCCCTTGAAGCTGCCGGCGAACGCGCGCACGTCGAGGCCTTCCGGCGCGGGGCTGTTGTCGACTTCCCTCAAGACGTCGGTGGGCGCTTCTTCGACCGCCGCAGGCGCGGCCGCCGTCGCGGCGGGCGCATCGGCGGCGGCAGGCGCGGCGCTGTCGCCGGAAGGCTTGCAGGCCGCAAGCGCGAGGGCGGCGGCGCACAGGGCGAGGGTGAACAGGGTGCGGTGCGTCATCGGATGCTCCATCGGGGGAAATGTGTCGGGGGAAATCTGCTTCGCGGGAACGGAAAACCTCAGCGCTTGCCGCCGAAGATGCTGCCCATCACGCCGCGCAGGATCTTGCGGCCCATCTGGCTGCCCACGGTGCGCGCGGTCTGCTTGGCCATGGTCTCGATCATCCCCTGCCGGCGCTTGGTACCGAACAGCGCGTCCTTGACCACGTCGCCCATGCCGCGCTCGCCGTCGTCGGCCGGCGTGGTGCGCGACGGCTTGTCCGTTGCCTTGGCGTCGGCCGCAGGCTCGGCGCGGCGTGCGGCAAGCATCTCGGCTGCCGATTCGCGGTTGACCGTCTTGTCGTACTTCGCGCCCACCGGGCTGCCGGCACGCGCGGTCGCGCGTTCGGCTTCGGTGATCGACCCCATCCGGCAGCGTGGCGGCGCGATCAGGGTCTTTTCGACCGGCATCGGCACGCCCTTGTCCTGCAGCGTCGACACCAGCGCCTCGCCGGTGCCGAGCTGGCCGATCGCCTTGGCCACGTCGAGGTCGGGGTTGGAAACGAAGGTCTCGGCCGCGGTCTTCACCGCCTTCTGGTCGCGCGGCGTGAACGCGCGCAGCGCGTGCTGCACGCGGTTGCCGAGCTGGCCGAGGATGTTGTCGGGTACGTCGTCGGGGAACTGCGAGCAGAAGTACACGCCCACGCCCTTGGAGCGGATCAGCCGCACCACCTGTTCGATGCGCTGCTGCAGCGCGGGCGGGGCGTCGTCGAACAGCAGGTGCGCCTCGTCGAACACGAACACCAGCTTCGGCTTGTCCAGGTCGCCCACTTCCGGCAACTGCTCGAACAGTTCCGACAGCAGCCACAGCAGGAAGCTCGAATACAGCCGCGGCTTCATGATCAGCTGGTCGGCGGCGAGGATGCCGATCACGCCGCGGCCGTCGGGCGTGGTGCGCATGAGGTCGGCCAGCTCCAGCGCCGGCTCGCCGAAGAACATGTCGCCGCCCTGCTGTTCGATCTGCAGGATCGCGCGCTGGATCGCGCCGACCGACTGCGTGCTGATCAACCCGTACTTGCCGGAAATCTCCTTGCGCGTCTCGCTGGCGTGGGCGAGCAGGGCGCGCAGGTCGGCGAGGTCGAGCAGCAGCCAGCCGTTGTCGTCGGCGAGCTTGAACACGATCTCCAGCACGCCCGACTGGGTGTCGTTGAGCTCCAGCATCCGCGCCAGCAACGTCGGCCCGATCTCGCTGACCGTGCTGCGCACCGGGTGGCCGAGCTTGCCGTACAGGTCCCAGAAGATCACCGGGCTGGCTTCGGAGGTGTAGCCGTCGATGCCGATCTCGGCGATCCGTGCCTGCAGCTTGTCGTTCAGCGTGCCCGCGGCGGCCAGGCCGGCGACGTCGCCCTTCACGTCGGCCATGAACACCGGCACGCCGATCCGCGAAAACCCCTCGGCGATGGTGGTCAGGGTGACCGTCTTGCCGGTGCCGGTGGCGCCGGCCACCAGCCCGTGGCGGTTGCCGAACTTCGGTTGCAGCCAGACCTTGCCCTGGCTTGCGGGCAGCGATGTGGGCGTGGTGACGGCCTTGCCGACGAGAATGGGGTCCATCGCATTGCCTCAGCGGAAGATGCAGCGATTCTAGCGAACGCGCGCGGTTGCCGCGCTTCACGCCGCAACGCTACCCTGCATGTCGCCTCTTGCCGGAACACCTTGCACCTCATGCCCGTCCTTGCCGTCACTTTCGCCCGCTGGGCGCCGCTCGCCGCCATCCTCCTGTCCGTCCTCTCCTTCGATGCCGCCGCGCTGTCCAGGCGCGACACCGCCGCGGTCGAGGCCCTCAACCAGCGCATGGCCGCCGCAGAGCAGCGCTACCGCGACGCGCTGGTGAAGGCCGGCAACGCCGAGCCCGGGGCGATCGAGCAGAGCAACGCCGCGATCGAGGACATGGAAGACGTGGTCGCCGCCTGCATGAAGCAGAAGGGCTGCCAGGTGAACGACCAGATGGCCGCGTTCAAGCGCCTGCTCAAGCTCAACGCCGACGCCGAGGCGGCGGACGACGAGAGCGGGGACGAAGGCGACCCGATGGACGCCGACCCCGACCACGCCGGCGAGATCGGCCTGGCCGCCAACGTGCCCGAAGCCGCGCGCGCCGCCGCCCTGCTCGACGACCGCAGCCACCGCTTCGACAAGATGGTGCAGTACAACCCCGCGGTGCAGGCCGGCATCCGCCGCTGGCTCACCGACATGCGCCCGTCGCTGATGGACAGCTACGAGAACTACGAATACCTGCGCCAGACCATGTGGCCGTCGTTCGAACGCGCCGGCCTGCCCGAGGCGCTGCTGTTCGGGATCATGGCCAAGGAGTCCAACGGCAAGGTCCACGCCACCTCGCGCGCCGGCGCCGCCGGGCCGATGCAGTTCATGTACGCCACCGGCAAGCGCTTCGGCCTGGGCGACGACGGCACCGGCTTCGACACCCGCTACGACCCGCGCGCCTCGGCCGAGGCCAGCGCCGCCTACCTCAACGAGCGTCTGGGGCAGCTCAACCACAGCATCGAGATGTCGCTGGCGGCCTACAACGGCGGCGAGGGCAGGGCGCTGCGCGTCTACCAGGGCAGCGGCGGACGCGGCTTCTGGGACGCCGACGTCTACAACCAGTTCCCCGCCGAGACCCGCGACTACGTGCCGATGGTGATCGCCGCGGCGTGGCTGTTCCTGCACCCCAAGCAGTACGGCCTGCACTTCCCCCGCGCGCGCACCCGCCCGGACCAGCTGAAGCTGGAAAAGCCCGCGTCGATCTACGAGCTGACCATTTGCCTGGGCAACGGCGGCACCCGCGACGGCTTCATGCGCGTGCTGCGCAACCTCAACCCGCGTTACCAGGCCGACAGCTGGCTCCCGGCCGGCACCACCCTGCGCGCCACCGCGCAGATCGCCAACCTCTACAGCCGCTATTGCGTCCGCGGCGCCCGCGCCGAGCTCGCCCAGCAACTGGTGATGAGCGACCCCGCCGCCGCAGTGGTCCACGTTGGCAGCGCCACCCCCGTCACCGGCGAGCCCACCGTCACCCCGATGGTTCCCGGCCCGACGACCATCGCCACCGGCGTCCCCACGCCCGCGAAGAAACCCCGCGAACACCGCGTCGCCAGCGGCGACACCCTGGTCTCGATTTCGCGTCGCTATTCGTGCGACACCAAGGTCCTGGCCAAGGCCAACCATCTGAAAGCCCCGCGCTACGCGATCCGCCAAGGGCAGCGGCTGAAGCTTGAGGGCTGCACGAAGTAGCCCCTAGCGGCTCCACGCGCGAACCCGCGGAGCCCCAGCCCCTGTAGGAGCGGCGGAAGCCGCGAGCCTTTGAAAGAGAAGAGCTCGCGGCTTCCGCCGCTCCTACAAGAGCCGCAGGTCGGGGCTACGCCCCCGATGCCTGCATCGCGTGCAGCCCTTCGAAGAGCTCGCGGCTTCCGCCGCTCCTACAAGAGCGGCGCGCGTCGTGTCCTGCACAACGAAAAAGCCGCCCGGTTTCCCGGACGGCTTCTCCACCAGGCAACCCGGGCCCGGCCAGGGCCAGGCCCGGGCCGCAGGTCACCCTTCCTTCGACTCTCCGGCCGGCTTCTCCGCCGGTACCGCGCCGTCCTCCGGCGCTTCCATCAGGCCACGCTTGATCAGCAGCGGCTTGATGTCCGGCCCGTGGCCGGTGAAGTCGACGAACAGCTGCGAGGCGTCCTTGCTGCCGCCGCGCGACAGCAGGGTGTCGCGGAAGCGGTCGCCGTTCTCGCGCTTCAGGCCGCCGTTCTGCTCGATCCACTGGGTGGTGTTCGCATCCAGCACCTCCGACCAGATGTACGCGTAATAGCCCGCCGCATACCCGCCCATGATGTGGCTGAAGTAGGGCGTGCGATAGCGCGGCGGCACCGGCGCGTAGTCGATGCCGTCCTTCGCCAGCGCCTTGGCCTCGAACGCCATGATCGAACCCGCATCCGGGATCTGGTCCGCCGGCAGCTGGTGGTAGCTCTGGTCCAGCATCGCCGCCCCCAGGTACTCGGTGGTCGCGAAGCCCTGGTTGAACTTCTGGCTCGCCATCACCTTGTCCAGCAGCGCCTGCGGCATCGCCTCGCCGGTCTGGTAGTGCTTGGCGTAGTTGGCCAGGATGCTCGGCCAGTCGGCCCACATCTCGTTGACCTGCGACGGGAACTCGACGAAGTCACGCGGCACGCTGGTGCCGCTGAAGTACGGATACTCCACGTTCGAGAACATGCCGTGCAGCGCATGGCCGAACTCGTGGAACGTGGTGGTCACCTCGTCCCAGGTCAGCAGCGTCGGCTTGCCGTCGGCGGGCTTGGGGATGTTGAGGTGGTTGGCCACCACCGGCTTGGTGTCCATCAGCCCGGACTGGCTCACGTAGCTGTTCATCCACGCACCGCCGCGCTTGGACGCACGTGCGTACGGGTCGAAGATGAAGATCGCCAGCTGCGAGCCGTCCTTGTCGGTCACGTCGTAGGTGAACGTGTCCGGGTGGTACTTCGGCAGGTCGGTGCGCTCCTTGAAGCTGATCCCGTAGAGCTGGTTGGCGGCGAAGAACACGCCGTTCTCCAGCACGTTCTTCATCTCCAGGTACGGCTTGAGCTGCGATTCGTCGAAGTCGAACTTCGCCTTGCGCACCTTCTCGGTGTAGAACGCCCAGTCCCACGGCTCGAGCTGGAACGTCGGCTCGCCCTTGGCGGCCTGCTCCTGGTCGATCATCGCCTGCAGGTCGGCCGCTTCCTTCTTCGCGTTGGCCACCGCGGCCGGCGCCAGCTGGCCGAGCATCTTGTTGACCGCCTCGGGGGTCTTGGCCGTCTCGTCGTCGAGCACGTAGGCGGCATAGGTGTCGAAGCCCAGCATCTTCGCCTTCTCGGCGCGCAGCTTGAGCACCTGGGCGACGATGGCGGTGTTGTCGTACTGGTTGCCGCGGCTGTTGCGCGCCACCGAAGCCTTGTGGATGCGCTCGCGCAGGGCGCGGTTGGTCAGCTGCGACAGCGGCGGCTGACCGGTGGTGTTGAGCAGGGTGACGACGTACTTGCCGTCGAGCTTGCGCTCCTTGGCCTTCTCGGCGGCGGTGGCGATCTGCTCGTCGGTCAGTCCGTCGAGCTGCGCCTTGTCGTCCACCACCACGGCCGATTCGTTGACCTCGGCCAGCACGTTCTGGCTGAACTGCGTGCCCAGCTTCGCCAGCTGGCCGTTGATGTCCTTCAGGCGCGTCTTGTCGGCATCGGCCAGGTTGGCGCCGCCGCGGACGAAGTCGGTGTAATAGCGCTCCACCAGCCGCTCGCCCTGTGCGTCCAGGCCCAGCGACGCGCGCTGGTCGTAGAGCGACTTGATGCGCGCGAACAGCTTGGCGTCCAGCCCGATCGCGTCGCGGTGCGCGGAGAACTTCGGCGCGTAGTCGGCGCGCAGCTTCTCGCGCACGGGGTTGGTATCGGTGCCGACGAGGTTGAAGAACACCGACGTGGCGCGGTCGAGCTCGCGGCCTGCCTTCTCCAGCGCGATGATCGTGTTGTCGAACGTGGCCGGCTCGGCGTTGCCGGCGATCGCCTGCACTTCCTTCAGGTGCTCGGCCATGCCGCGGTCGAACGCCGGCGCGAAATCGCTGTCGGCGATCTTGTTGAATTCGGGGTAGTGCAGCGGCAGCGGGCTGTCGACGGCGAACGGGTCGGCGTGGGCGGCCACGGCGGCCTTGTCTGGCGTGGCGGCGCTGTTCATGGGGGTGTCCTGGGCGAAAGCGGGCGCGGCGACGGCCATGGCGACGGCCAGCGCAGCGGCGAGCGGGTGCTTCATCGGGTGTTCCTCGTCGAATCGGACCCTGAAGACTACACGCCCCCCGCAGGCCCCCTACCCATGACCAAAGGCACAGGCCCCCGGCCCAGGCCCCGGTTACGGCGCGCCTTTCCGCAGGCGCGCAGCCGGGCGCGACGGCCCGGCCCGCGTCATCGGGCCGCGGCCCGCTGCGCGCCCATCGCAAGCGGTCCCGCCCATGCCGGCCACGGCGCAACCGCTGCCGCCTGTTTCGCCATCGGTGCCGCTTCAATCCGCATCCGGGCCGCTTTTTCCGCCGGCCATGCCCCCAAAAGGGGCAGCGCCGCCGCCCGAAACCGCAGCGTCGCCGCTTTCAACGGCACGCCTGCCGCTTTTTTCGCCACCACTGCCGCTTTCTTCGCCAGCGATGCCCCAAAAAGGGGCAGCGTTGCCGGTCCACAGCCGCAGCCGCGCCGCTTTTTTCGCCATCGCTGCCGCTCAACGCGGTAACACTGCCGCTTTTTGCGCCAGCCACGCCCCAACAAGGGGCAAGGCTGTCGCTGCCGATGGCAACGCCGCCGCTTCGGGCCCCGGCGCCGGCCCCACGCAGGGCTGCTGTCGCGCGTTGCCGCCAGGCCCACCGCCACGCCGTGCCGCCGCCCAAACAAAAAGCCGCATCGCTGCGGCTTTCTGTCCCCACCATGCCGCGCCCGGCGTCGCCGCCGGCGGGGCCTGTCGCATCCGGCGTCACGCGCCGTCGGGCGTCGCCTCGTCGCCCTGCCACGACGACTTTGCGAACCGCGCCCCCAATTCCTTGCGCAGTCCCTCCAGCCCCTGGTTCTTGCCCGACACCTTGAGCAGCGCATAGCCCTGCAGCGCCACCGACATCACGTCGCTGCCCAGCGCGATGTCCGAGTCCGACGCGCGCTCGGTCAGCCGCTGCAGCCGCAGCAGGATCGGCCGCAGCTGGTCCAGCGTGGCCAGGTCCGACTGCGCATCGGCCAGTCCCAGCCCCGGCGGCACGATCTGCGGGTTCTGCGCCAGGATCGTCAACGCTTGCCGCCCGAACGCCTCGGACTTGTCGCCCATCCGCACCAGCTTGCGGCGCTTGTCGGTGTTGAGCGCGATCAGCCCGGACAGCTGCGTCTCCAGCTCGGCCAGCGCGTTGTCGATGGCCGAGAGCTGGGCATCATTGAAAGTGAGGGAAATGAGGTTCTGGTTCACTGCACGGTTCCTTATGCATTCCATGTGGATGAAAAGCGGCCTGCGCCGCGCTTGTGCCGGCAAGCCCGCCGGCGAAGCCCCGCTGCCGGGCGTGCCGCGGTCCGTATCCGATCCGGACCGAACACACGCCAGCAGCGGGGCGGGAGTGACTTTGCCGGAAGAGGGGGCAGAGCCGTAATCAGCGCTCGCCGCGTTGGCGTGTAGGATTTTTCCTATAAACGACGCAGGAATCGCGAAGGCGCGAGGTCAGGATTTCCTGTAGGCAGGCGCGTCCGTCCTCGGCGCCCTTGCCGCCGCCAGCAGTCCATGTTCCATGACCAGCCCTTCGGTCCCGTGACAGGTCTGCGCTTCCAGGCGCAATCGATATGCGCTCTCCTTGACCGGATGTCTCGACAGCCTGCTGGGCCGGACGGCGACAGAGCCGGGTGATCATTTGATGCGGAATTTGTCTGATTGGCAGCTGCAATCAACTGCGGCATATTTCGCGCAACGCCCCATTTCGGAGGCAAGTAGGTGTTAGCCTTCACTGGAGAGTCTTGATGCGTCGTCAAATTACCGCTGACGAACTTGCAACGCTCTATCACGAAATCGGCGCATGCATTTGGCATATGCAGTATCTAGAAGACGCACTGCATAACTTCCTTACAATGAAGGTTGAACTTCGTGCACCTGGTTTGGTGGAAGAGCAAGAAGCTTTGGCTCTTTTGGCAAAACATCGGCGCGCTACTCTAGGGACCGCACTGAGAACTGCTGAAACTTCGGGAGCGCTTCCCGCACCTATACTGCTTCAGCTTCGCGCACTGAAAGAAGAGCGCGATTGGCTTGTCCATCGATCTATGCACCAAGACGGCAATAACCTCTACACAGATCATGGGCGCGGCACCGTCTTTGACCGTCTATCAGATATCCAGAGCCGCACATTCCACCTTAAAGAACAGATCGTCAAAGAAATCGAAGCCTTCTGTACAGAGCATGGGATCTCATCTTCTGAAGCAGATGAAGCCGCAAAGGAACAAGTCGCAGCATTGCGCGGTGAAGGCTAACAATTCATTCAAGCCGAAGCCGCTTCGCGGCTCGGCTTAATTCAAGCGCTAGATGCCATGAGCAAAGGTTCAGGGGCAGCACTAAAGCTTGTGATTACATCCTTCCTGGGTGTCGGGCTTGTTGCCGCATTCGCCACGACCACGCCAAAGCCATGGACGCTGACGATCATCGGGATAGGCCTGGGCTGCCTTTCCGGCCGCATCCGGTCACGAGCTATCTCTGCAGGTGTCACCGCAAGAACGGCGAATGCCCTCGGATGGCTCTGCTGCATCGGCCTCATGATCCTGGCCATGGCCTTTGCCGAGAACATGTTTGTTGGCGCATGGGCGGCCAGCTTCTTCGGGTACCTGTTGGCGGACCGCCTTTACTCGCCTCCAGCCTCCTTGCGCAAAGAGCGCGCGGCCCCTGGTGCTGTCACGGATGGCACCTGACAGCATTCAATCGAAAGCTGCTTTGCGGCTCGGATTAATCCAGGCGTTAGTCTCGCGATAAGTGACCCGCATGCTCAAGAAGCTCCTGTTCATGACGTTCGCCGCTGCCACGTTCATGGCCCAGGCTGCTGATCCGGGCAGTACAGGTCAGCGGCCTGCGACCACGAGTGCCTGGAAGCCGCCTGCAGGACTGACGCAAGCACGCATCTGGCCGGGTGCTTCCCCTGATATGCCAGAGGGTGGCAAGCCAGCGGAAGTAATGTTTAACGTGAAGAAGGTCCCGGGCCGCCACTACACGGGCATTACGGAAGTCACGGTTCCCACGATGACGGTATTCAAGCCGGTTGGCGAAAATACTGGCGCGGCAATCGTGGTGTTTCCCGGAGGCGGATTCCGACTGCTCGCAATTGATCTTGAAGGCACGGAGATATGTGAGTGGATTACGAGAAAGGGCATCACTTGCGTGCTGCTGAAGTATCGTGTCCCCAAGAGCAACCACTACTGGGATCGCGAAGAAGGGCGCCACGTCACTCCTGCTGTCCCCTTCGCGCTTCAGGACGCACAAAGAACAATCCGACTCGTGCGCGCCAACTCGGGTCAACTGGGCATAGACCCTTCCAAGATCGGAGTATTGGGAATGTCGGCGGGCGGGTATCTTGTCGCCCAAACCAGCAATATTTCCCAGGCCACGTACAGTCCGGTTGATGCGGCCGATAGCCTGAGTAGCCTGCCGGATTTCGCCATAGCGCTTTACCCTGGACACTTATGCCGCGAGGGAGCGACTCTCGACCCGACCATAGAGGTCAGTGAACGGACGCCCCCCACATTCCTCCTCGCGGCTTGGGACGATCCCACGAACAAGATCTGCAATACCACGGTCTATGCGCACGCCCTTGCCAGCGCCGGCGTCCCGATGGAGGTGCATGTGTTCGCTACAGGCGGACACGCGTTTGGGCTCCGACACCGTGAGCTTCCAATTGCGTCTTGGCCTTCCCTCGTCGAAACGTGGCTGAAGGCAATCAATGTGCTGGCGGCGCCGAGCTCGGCCTCTCAGGGTGAGGACTAACCATTCATTCAAGCCGGACCCGCTTCGCGGGTTGGCTTAGTTCAGGCGTCAGGTGCGCATGTCACGTCTTCGCAAATGGGCGAGAGAGTTGAAGCAGCAAGCTCTCGTCGTCTACTTCGCGGCTCGTGATCCGCGCTCTCCCTGGATCACACGGCTGCTGGCGCTTGGGGTCGCAGCATATGCGCTTAGCCCCATCGACCTCATCCCCGATTTCATCCCTGTCTTTGGCTATCTGGATGATCTGGTGATCGTCCCCTTGGGAGTGATGCTCGTCCTGCGCTTCGTCCCGGCCGAGGTTCTGGCCAGCGCACGGGCCAAAGCCAGTGACATGGTGGACAAGCCGACCAGTCCTGCCATGGCAATGGCAATCGTGGTGATCTGGGTTATTGCGATTGGCGCGCTGGGCCTTTGGGTGTGGCGGGCATTGCGCACGTGACAATTCGTTCAGGCCGAACCCGCTTTGCGGATCGGCTTGATTCAGGCGCCAGGTGCTTGTGGGGGCCGGGCCTACAGCGCACGCCGGGGCGGCCGATGGGGATGCCGGACTTCCCGGAACATTCGGTCTCCCGCAGTGGCATGTCGACCGGTCTTCGACTCCGTGCTTCCTGAATATGGTCGCCCGGCCGGTTCCCGCGCAGTCCTGCGTTGCCCACGGTTGCGGCGCTCCGTGCCGCAGGCCCTGGAGGTTCCCCCATGAAATCGATCCCGTTGTTTTTCCTGTTCGCGCTGTCGGGCAGCGCGCTCGCTGCCGACCCGGGCAAGCCCGATGCCCAGCCCGCCATGCAGCACGCGGTCGTCCACGCCGCCGATACCGCCTGGGGCCCGGGTCCGCCGGCGCTGCCGCCCGGGGTGCAGGCCGCGGTGCTGGCCGGTGATCCGGGCAAGGCAGGCAGTTTCACCCTGCGCCTGAAGATGCCGCCGGGCTATCGCGTCCCGCGCCATTGGCATCCCAGCGATGAAGCCGTGACCCTGGTCGCGGGCGACTTCACGCTGTCGATGGGCGAGGCCGCGGCGGCGCACGACGAGGCGCTGGCGCCGGGCGATTTCGTCAACCTGCCCGCGCAGATGCAGCACCAGGCCAGCACCCAGGGCGGCGCGGTGGTGCAGGTGCAGAGCATGGGACCCTTCGTGATCCATTACATCGACCCGAAGGACGATCCGCGCACGGCCGGCGCCGGGGACGACGTGCAGGATTGAGTGCGGCGGTTGCGCGCGGTCAAGCCCCGCGAGCAGGGCCCCTCGTCCCAGCCTGCAGGTCCCTTCTTCCCGCGATGCGGGGAGAAGGGACCGTGGCCGCTGCTGGTTTCTAGTCCAGCAGCTGGAACCCCACCACTGCGGCCAGGATCGCGGCGAGGATGGCGTAGTTGCCGTCGTCGTCGCGATGGCCGTAGCGGTAGCGGCTGTGGTAGCCGTCGTCGTAACCGCGCTGGAAGCCCTGGCGGAAGTAGTAGTTGTACTCGCCCTGCGGGATGTAATAGCCGTTGTAACCGTAGTTGGCGTCCAGGTATGCGTAGCTGTTGCGGTAGTCGTTGCGCCAGCCGTCCTGGCGGTCGGCGCGGCCGGCGTTCAGGCCTTCCCGGTAGCCGTAGTTGATGGCCTGGCGGATCAGGTCGGCGCCGTACTGGTTGGTCCGGTGCCAGCTGCCGCCGTAGGAATAGCGGTAGCGGTCGGGCGTGTAGTAGTACGGATCGTTGTAGGAGTTGTACTGGCGGGCGTTCCAGCGCACCTGCTGCTGGCGCAGGCGATCGTAGTACTGCTGCTGGTAGCGATACTGGGCCATGCGGCGCTGCTGCTGCAGCCTGTGGGCACGCCGCTCGGCGTCGCGTTGCCAGTCGCGGCGCTCCTGGCGATAGCGCTCGGCGCGCTGGCGCTCTTCGCGGATGCGGCGTTCCTGCTGCTCGCGGCTCAGGCGCCGTTGATCGTCGATCCGCTGGCGTGCGCGGCGGTCGTCGTCGACGCGGTCGCGCGGCAGGGTGCCGCCGACCATGCGCGGGGGTTCGCCGCGTTGGCGTTGCTGCTGGCGCCCGTCTGATTCGCGGGCCTCGCGGGCTTGCCGTTCGCGCGCCTGCTGTTCGCGTGCCTGTCGCGTGCGCGTGTCGCGCAGGCGGTCGGCCTGTTCACGGCGCTGCGACTGTTCGCGACGTTCGGCGATTCCACGATTGGTGCGCTGGTCATCGCGGCGCGCCTGCTCCCGTCGGGTCTGCTCTCGGCCGGCCTGCTCTCGTCGGGCCTGCTCCTGTCGGGCCTGTTGTCGCTGGGCCTGCTCCCGGGCCTGCTCCTGTCGGGCCTGCTGTCGCTGGGCCTGCTCCCGTTGCGCCTGCTGTCGCTGGGCTTGCTGTCGCTGGGCCTGGTTCCGGGCGTCGGCCTGCCGGCTGCGCTGTTCTTCGGCGCGGCGCTGGGCCTGCTGCTGGCGGGCGGCCTGCTCGCGCCTGGCGTCGTCGCGGGCTTCCGCCTGTCGCCGCTGCTCGCTGGCGCGACGTTGCGTTGCCTGCTGGCGCGCGGCCTGCTGGCGTTGTTCGCCCGCGCGGCGTTCGGCCTGCTGCCGGGCACTGTGTTGGCGCGCGGCCTGTTGGCGGGCGTCCTGGCCGCGCCGGGCATCCTGGCGGTCATCGCGGCGCTCGGCCTGCTGGCGCTTCTGCTGCTCGGCGCGTGCCTTGTCGTGCTTCTTGTCCTGCTGGACGCGTTCGCTGTCCTGGTTATCGCGGGCCGCTGCAGGCGCTGCCATGCCCATGGCCAGGATCGCAGCGAGCGCGATCGAACCCAGGATCTGTCGGGAGGGGGAGAGTTTCATGTCGGTCACCTTCAACGGCATGCCAACGTATCGGTTGGCCCGAAGCCCACTTTGCGCGTGCGCGATGAATGGGCTCTGAGGCCGGCCAATGGCATTCAGCGCGCGGCATGGGTAACCGTTTACAGGGTGCGGGTTTGCGGAAACCCGCGGCTGAGGCCGCTCCCGCTGGGGCGTGTTTGTGGACGAAGGGAGTTGGTATGGCGCAGGGCGCGTGACCCGGCCCGGGGCGCGGATTGCCCGCACCGCCTTGCCGAGTACGCGCCTGCCGACGAGGCGCGTTACAGGGTCTCGAACTGGCGCACGATCCACGAGACCTGGTAAGCGAGGCTGGCGATCACGAAGGTGGCGTGGAAACGGCGGTTGGGGGTGATCATCGCGATCGCGCACAGCACGACGTAGGCGAGGCTGCGCAGTTCGAGTTCGGGGCCGAAGCCATCGAAATAGCCGCGGCCCTTGATCCAGGTGTCGCCCAGGTCGACCACGTACGCCAGGCCGAGCAGGCCGAAGAACCATTTACGGCGCGAGAAGAAGTAATCGCGGTAGTCGCGGTAGCCCTCGAGGCTGTCGGGGAAGATGATCGCGCACAGCAGGTACAGCAGCAGCGCATACAGCGCGACGAACAGGTACAACGCGAACGTCCACTGGACCGTGCCGACCAGCCGGAATTCCCACCACCAGAAGTGCAGCAGGTAGAGGAACATCGACACTGCCCACAGCAGGTGCACCCAATAGGTACGCTGGCGTACGGGGATATCGATGATGCGGGCGAAGTGGCGCAGCAGGTGGGTCAGGCCCAGGCCGACGACCATGCCCAGCACCACCCGTACGTGCATGTACTGGCTGGCCAGCGTCTCGACGTGCTCGGTCGGGGGCGGCTGCATCGGCCGATTGTCGGTGCGCCCGGCGCTGCCCGCAAGCGGGCTTGCCACTGCGCCCGCGGAGTTGTCTGATAGGCGGCAGCCAAGCGAGGACCGCATCGCCATGACCACCGCCTACGACTTCTCCGCCGTCGACATCGACGGCCACGACAGATCCCTGTCCGACTACGCCGGCAAGGTGCTGCTGGTGGTCAACGTGGCCTCGAAATGCGGGTTCACGCCGCAATACGCGGGGCTGGAGCAGCTGTGGCGCGACTACCGCGACCGCGGGCTGGTGGTGCTGGGTTTCCCGTGTGACCAGTTCGGCCACCAGGAGCCGGGCAACGAGGCGGAGATCCGGAACTTCTGCTCGCTGACCTACGAGGTGGATTTCCCGATGTTCGCCAAGGTCGACGTCAATGGCGACGGCGCGCATCCGCTGTGGAAATGGTTGAAGGACGAGAAGGGCGGCTTCCTCGGCCTGGATGCGATCAAGTGGAATTTCAGCAAGTTCCTGGTCGGCCGCGACGGCAGGGTGATCGCGCGCTATGCGCCGACCGACAAGCCTGAGTCGCTGGTGGACGACATCGAAGCGGCGCTGGGCTGACCCGTGGCCACGGACGGTTACCGCATCGGGATCACGCCGCACGGCAAGAGCCTGCGGGTGCACGTTGCCGGCGAAGCCAACGTGGAGGCCACGCAGGCCTACTGGCGCGAGATCGCGAAGGTGGCGCGCGAGCGTGGTGCGGATTCGCTGCTGCTCATCGATGAACTGACCGGCCAGCCGCTGGACGAATCGGACTGGCTGTCGGTGGTGACCAGCCTGCAGGGCGAGGGCCTGGAGCGGCTGCGCATCGCCCACGTCAAGCCGCAGGGGCTGCAGCAGGTGGAGTTCTGCGAGATCTTCGCGCGCGATGCCGGCATCGAGGCGCGCGTGTTCGAGAACGAGACTCTGGCCGATATCTGGCTGCGCTACGGCGAGCGGCCGCTGCCGTAGCCGCGGCGCCGGGGTCCTTTTGCAGGGACGCCGCGCGCGGGGTCAGCCGTTGGCGGGCTTCGCCAATGCTTCCGGCGGCAGCAGCGCGAGCATTTCCTGGATGAAGCCGTCGATCATTTCTTCCGAGTAGCCGCGGTGGACGTGCGCGACCTTGCCGTCGACGCCGATGATGAACATGTTCGGCAGCGAGGTGACGCCGTAGGTGTCGCTGATCCGCCCGGGCGTGTCGCGGATGTAGCGCAGCGGGATGCCCTTGTTGGCGCGGACCACGGCGTTGAAGTCGCGCCGCTCCTCCTTGACGTTGACCGCGATGACTTCGAGGTGTTCGCGGCCGACGATCGATTGCACCTTGCCCAGCACCGGCAGCTCGCGCCTGCACGGCCCGCACCAAGACGCCCAGAAGGTGACGATCACCACCTTGCCGCGGTACTGGCTGACGGTGACCGGATTGCCGTCGCGGTCGTTGCCGAGTTCGTCGGGCGGGATGTCGCCCGGCCGCGGCTGCGCCGGACGGTCCTGGTCCGCGCCGGCGGGCGAGGCGGGCAGCATGCACAGCGCGGCGGCCATGCAGGCCGCGATCAGCATCGTCTTCAGTCCCCATCCCCCCGTTGGATGGCGGGAGCATATCCGGCGGCGAGGGGCGTGCCAAACCCCGAAATCGTGGATCGGGGCGACGGGCCGGATCTACTTTTCGACGAAGGCGCGCTCGAACACGTAGTGGCCGGGGACGCCGATGCGCGGAGCGGCGGTAAACCCGCGGGCGTCGAGCAGGCCGCGGAAGTCGGCCAGCATCTGCGGGCTGCCGCAGATCATGGCGCGGTCGTGTTCTGCATCGAGCGGCGGCAGGCCGAGGTCGCCGGCCATGCGGCCGCTGTCGAGCAGGGAGGTGAGGCGGCCGCGCTGGTCGCGGCCGTCGAACACGAAGTCCTGGCGCGAGACCGCCGGGTAGTACAGCAGTTTCTGCGCGATCTGCTCGCCGAGGAACTCGTGCCGCGGCAGCTCGTTGACGATGTAGTCGCGGTAGGCGAGGTCGTCGGCGTTGCGCACGCCGTGGCAGAGCACGACGTGTTCGAAGCGTTCGTAGGTCTCCGGGTCCTTGACGATCGCCAGCCACGGGGCGAGGCCGGTGCCGGTGCCCAGCAGGTAGAGGTTGCGGCCCGGGTGCAGGTCGTGGATCAGCAAGGTGCCGGTGGGCTTGCGGCCGACCAGGACGCTGTCGCCGGGGCGGATGTCCTTGAGCCGCGAGGTCAGCGGGCCGTTGGGGACCTTGATGCTGAAGAACTCCAGCTGCTCTTCCCAGTTGGCGCTCGCGATCGAATACGCGCGCAGCAGCGGCCTGGACGAGCCGTCCGCCTGCGGGACGTCCAGCCCGATCATCACGAACTGGCCGTTGTCGAAGCGGAAACCGTCGTCGCGGGTGGTGGTGAAGCTGAAGTAGTCGTCCGTCCAGTGACGGACATCCAGCACCGTTTCGGTGCCAAATGCGGAGGACATGCGGGGAGGGGGGTGGACTGCGAGACGCGCATTTTAGCCGATACGCCGCGGGGCCGCGCCGAATGACGCCGTTCCCGCAAGAGCGCGCTGGTCGCGGCCATACTGTTGGCTGGTGTTTCGCGGAGATCACATGAGCGACTGGTGCCGGCCCCGGTGGGCCCGAAAAGCGGCAGGGACGACGTGCCTGGTGCTGGCCATGCCGTGCGGCGCGCTTGCGGCGCCGCCGACCGGTGGCAATGCGGCTGCGGCGACCGAGCTCGACCGCGTGGTCGTCACCGCCACGCGCCAGCCCGATGACGCGCTGCTGGTGCCGGCCGCGGTCGACGTGGTCGATGCCGCCGACCTGCATCGTGCGCAACCGGGGTTGAGCCTGTCCGAATCGCTGCAGCGGGTACCGGGCGTGGTCGCGCGCGACCGCCAGAACCAGGCGCAGGGCCTGCAGGTGTCGATCCGCGGCTTCGGCGCGCGTTCCACGTTCGGGATCCGCGGCGTGCGCCTGTACAGCGACGGCATCCCGGCGACGATGCCCGACGGCCAGGGCCAGGTGTCGCACTTCATGCCCGGTTCGGCCGGCCGCATCGAGGTGCTGCGCGGGCCGTTCTCGGCGCTGTACGGCAATTCGTCCGGCGGCGTGATCTCGATGTTCAGCGCCGATCCGCCGGTGGCGCCGGAGCTTTCGATGGGCATCGATGCCGGCAGCGACGGACTGCGGCGCGAGTCGCTGTCGTGGCATGCGCCATGGCGCGGCGATCGCGACGGCGGCGCGCTGGTGGATGGCGAAGTCGTGGACGGCGACGGCTTCCGCGATCACAGCGCGTCGCGGCAGGTGACCGGGCAGGCGGTGTTCAAGGGCGGGTTCGGCGACGGTGGCCGCTACACCGTGCTGCTCAACTCGCACGACCTGCGCGCGGACGATCCGCAGGGTCTCACTGCCGCGCAGCTGCGCGGCGACCGGCGCGCGGCCAGCGCCGGCGCGTTGAACTTCGACACCCGCAAGACCGTGCACCAGGACCAGGCCGGCGTGCATGTCGAGCAACCGCTGTCGGCGCACCATGCGTTGTCGCTGACCGCCTACGGCGGCACCCGCGACACCACGCAGATGCTGTCGATCCCGGTGTTCGTGCAGGCCAACCCGCTGCAGGGCGGCGGCGCGATCGACCTCGACCGCCAGTACGGCGGCGCCGACCTGCGCTGGCGCTGGAGCACGCAGGTGCTGGAGCGGCCGTTCTCGCTGGTGGCCGGCGTCGAGTACAGCGAATCCGGCGAGCGCCGCCGCGGCTACGAGAACTTCGTCGGCGCGCAGCTGGGCGTGGTCGGCGCGCTGCGCCGCGACGAAGGCAACCGCGTCAGCGGGCGCGATGCCTACCTGCAGGCGGACTGGCAGCCGGGCGACCGCTGGCGCATCAACCTCGGCCTGCGCCACAGCCAGGTGCGCTTCGCATCCGACGACGACTACGTCACCGCCGACAACCCCGACGACAGCGGCCGCCTGCGGTACTCGCGCAGCTCGCCGGTGGCGGGCGTGCTGTTCCGCGTCACGCCCACCACCAGCGTGTATGCCAACGCCGGCGGCGGCTTCGAGACGCCGACGTTCTCGGAGCTGGCATATCGCGCCGATGGCGCCAGCGGCCTCAACGACCTGCGCGCGGCGCGCAGCCGCAATGCGGAGGTGGGTGTGCGTGGCCGCGGCCAGGGGCTGGAATATTCCGCGGCGCTGTTCGACAGCCGCACGCGCGGCGAACTGGTGGTGGTGGCCAACGAGGGCGGGCGCAGCATCTACGCCAATGCCGGGGTCACGCGCCGCCGCGGCGCGGAGTTGTCGCTGTCCGGCGCGCTGTCGCCGCGCTGGCGCTACGCGGCCGCGTACACCTTCCTCGACGCGCGCTATGGCAGCGACTTCGCCACCTGCGCCGCAGCCCCCTGTGGCGATGGCGACGTCTTGATCGAGGACGGCCATCGCATCCCGGGGCTGTCGCGCCACGCCGCCTGGGCGGAACTGCGCTGGGGCATCGACGCGGATACCGACCTCATCCTCGACGGACGCTTCGCCGACCGGGTGTACGTCGACGACGGCAGCGACGAAAGCGCGCCGGCATATGCGGTATTCGATCTTGCCGCCGAGCGCCGCTTCGAGGCGTTCGGCCTGCAATGGCGCGGCTATGCGCGGATCGAGAACCTGTTCGACCGCGAGTACGTGGGCTCGGTGATCGTCAACGATGGCAACGGCCGCTATTACGAGCCGGCGCCGGGGCGGGGCTGGGTGATCGGGCTGCGTGCGCGCAAGGCGTTCGATTGACGCGGGCACGGGCGCGGGAGCCGGACCGGCAGGAGCGTACCCGGGCGCGACGATGAAACGTCCGCGTCGGGCGGAAGACGATGTCGATTTCCTGCGGGAGCGGCTTCAGTCGCGAGCGCCTTTCCGGATCGCCGGGACATCGGGAAAAGCTCGCGGCTGAAGCCGCTCCTACAATGGAGGCGGCGCGCGTGTAGACCTGCGTGGGGCGTGCCCGGCCGGGGTGAAGAATGTTCCGGAGCGCACCGACTGCGCTCCTGCAAGGCGGCGTGTGGCGGGTGCCGGAACAGGCATTCGTCGTGAAGGTCGCGTCACTTCCGCGAGCAGGGTCCGGGGTAGCATCCGCCGGCATGTCTTCAACCCGCCGGCGCAACGCCGGCACGCACGGGAGAGCGGCATATGTCCACGAACGACAGCGAAGGCGACCGGCGCGGGCGCGACTGGCCCCTGCTCGTGCTCGGCACGATCACCTTGTTGCTGGGCCTGGTGCTCGCCATCGGTGGTGCCTGGCTCGCCAGCCTCGGCGGCTCCTGGTACTACGTGCTGGCCGGCGTCGGGCTGGTGCTGGCCGGCGTGCAGGTGGCGCGCGGGCGGGTATCGGGGGCATGGTGGTTCGCGGTGGTATTCGTGGGCACGCTGGCGTGGACGATCTGGGAATCCGGGTTGTCGTACTGGCGCTGGATCCCGCGCTTCGGCCTGATGGTGGTACTCGGTTTCTTCGTGGCGCTGCTGGCGCCGCGGCTGGCCGGCTGGCGTTCACGCGCGTGGTCGCGGGGCCTGGCGGGAATGATGGCGCTGGTGTTCGTGGCCGCGTTTGCGCTGGCGTTCGTGCCGCACGGGGTGATCGAAGCCGGCAAGCCGGGGCCGGCGGCGAAAGCCGTGGCGCCGGTGGCATCGGCAGGTGCGGCGCAGCCGGCGGATGCGCCCGCGGACGGCGACTGGCCGGCCTACGGCCGCAACAACGCGGCCGAGCGCTACTCGCCGCTCGCGCAGATCAGCCGCGACAACGTCGGCAAGCTCGAACGCGCGTGGACGTACCGCACCGGCGACTTGCCGGACAAGCGCTGGGGCGCCGAAACCACGCCGCTGAAGATCGGCGACGCGCTGTACCTGTGCTCGGCGCGCAACGTGCTGATCGCGCTGGACGCGGTGAGTGGCAAGGAGCGCTGGCGCTTCGATCCCAAGGTGCCGGACGAGGCCATTCCCTACACGGCGGCCTGCCGCGGCGTGACGTATTTCGATGCGCGCATTGCCGGCGCGACGCCTGCGCCGCGGCCCGGCGTGGTGGCTGCCGATGCCAATGCGAATCCGGATGCCGTCGCGCCGGCCGTGGTCGAAGCACCGCCAGCGGCCACGCCAGCGGCGCCCACCGACGGCGCCCCGGTTTCGGCGCCAGCTGCCCGCACCGCGTTGGCCTCCGACGCACCCTGCGCGACGCGCATCATCGAGGGCACGCTGGACGCGCGGCTGATTGCGGTCGATGCGCGCACCGGCAAGCCCTGCGCCGACTTCGGCGACAACGGCCAGGTCGACATCACCGTGGGCATGGGCAAGACGTCGCCGGGCATGGTCTCGATCACCTCGGCGCCGGTCATCGTGCGCGGCGTGGTCGTGACCGGGCACCAGGTGCTCGACGGACAGCGCCGCTGGGCGCCGTCGGGCGTGATCCAGGGATTCGACGCGATCACCGGCGAACTGCGCTGGGCCTGGGACATGATGCGGCCCGATCGCACCGGGTTGCCGCCGGCAGGCGAGACCTTCACCCGCGGCACGCCGAACATGTGGACCACGGCGTCGGGCGACGAGCAACTCGGCCTGGTCTACCTGCCGATGGGCAATTCCGCCGTCGACTACTGGAGCGGACTGCGGCGCGCGGAAGAGAACAAATATGCGACTTCGCTGGTCGCACTCGACGTCACCACCGGCAAGCCGGCCTGGCATTTCCAGACCGTGCGCAAGGACGTGTGGGATTACGACCTGGGTTCGACCGCGACCCTGGTCGACTTCCCCACCGCCGGCGGCAGCGTCCTGGCGCTGGTGCTGCCGAGCAAGCAGGGCGACATGTACGTGCTCGACCGCCGCACCGGCAAGCCGCTGACCGAGGTCGGGGAAATGAAGGTGCCCGGCGGCGGCGTCGAACCGCAGGAGCGTTCGCCGACGCAGCCGTATTCGCTGTACCACACGCTGCGACGCAAGGATGACCTGACCGAACGCGACATGTGGGGCGTGACGCCGATCGACCAGATGGCCTGCCGCATCCAGTTCCGCAAGGCCAGTTACGACGGGTTCTACACGCCGCCAACGGCCGACCGGCATTCGATCGAGTACCCCGGCTACAACGGCGGCTCGGACTGGGGCGGCATCGCGGTGGACCCGCGGCGCGGGATCATCGTGGCCAACTACAACGACATGCCGAACCACAACATCCTGGTGCCGCGCGCCGAGGCCGACCGGCTCGGCTGGGCGCCGCGCGACGAGGTGCGTGGCGACATGGGCGGCGCCGAGGGTGCGGGCGACCCGCAGCAGGGCACGCCGTATGCGATCAACGTCAATGCCGGCTGGCGGATGCCGACCGGGCTGTTGTGCAAGCAGCCGCCCTATGGCGGCATCCGCGCGGTCGAGCTGGCAACCGGGAAGATGCTGTGGGATCGCCCCTTCGGTTCGGCGCGTGCGAACGGGCCGTTCGGGATTCCGTCGCACCTGCCGATCGAGATCGGCACGCCCAACAACGGCGGCGCGGTGATCACCGCCGGCGGTCTGGTGTTCATCGCCGCGGCCACCGACAACCTGATCCGCGCGATCGACATCGAGACCGGCGAGACGGTGTGGAAAGACGTCTTGCCCGCGGGCGGGCAGGCGAATCCGATGATCTACGAGGCCGGCGGGCGCGAGTACCTGGTGATCATGGCCGGCGGACACCATTTCATGGAGACGCCGAAGGGCGATTACGTGATTGCGTACGCGTTGCCGCAGTAGGTGACGTCGTGCCGGGATGACGCAGCCAGCGGCGACCCTCTGGACCATCGGCCATTCCACGCGCGAGTGGGAGGAGTTCGCCGGCATGCTGCGCGAAGCCGGCATCGAAGTACTGGTGGATGTGCGCCGCTTCGCTGGTTCGCGGCGCAATCCGCAGTTCTCGCCGCTGGCGATGGCGCCCGCGCTGGAAGCGGCCGGGATCGACTACGTGCCGATGCCGGAGTTCGGCGGGCGACGCACGCCACAGCCCGATTCGCCCAATGACGCGTGGCGGGTCGCCGCGTTCCGCGCCTATGCCGACTACATGGCCGGGCCGGAGTTCGTCCTTGCGCGCGAACGGCTGATGCGCCTGGCGCACGAGCGGCGGGTGGCGGTGATGTGCGCCGAGGCGGTGTGGTGGCGCTGCCACCGGCGCCTGATCGCCGACGATTTCACCGCGCGTGGCTGGCAGGTCTGCCACCTGATGGCACCGGGCAAGGCGACGGTGCATCCGTTGAACCCGGATGCGCGGATGGTGGACGGCGTGTTGCGGTATCCCGCGCCGGGAGGCGGACAGGGCAGCCTGTTCGGGCAGGCACACGCCTCCGATGACATCTAGGGGCTCGCCCTTGCAGGAGCGGCTTCAGCCGCGAGCTCTTCTTCGCCGGGTCATTGCCGGTTGCTGATGAAAAGCGCGCGGCTGAAGCCGCTCCTGCAGAAAGTCGCTGGCGCAGGAAACGACTTCAGCGGATGACGGTCAGCGGCACCTTCGACTGCGCAAGGACCTTGGTCGCGACCGAGCCCAGCAGCAGGCTCTTGAGCGCGGTCTGGCCGCGCGAGCCCATCACGATCAGGTCGGCATCGTGCTTGTCGGCGTGGCGCGCGATCTCCTCGGCAGGATCGCCGACGAGGAAGGTCTCCGTGAAATCGAGCTTGGCGCGCCCCAGCACGCGCCGGGCCTTGTGGACTGCGTACTCGCTGTTGCTGGCGTAGTACTCGGCCGTGGCCTTGCGGCCGAGCTTGCTGCTGGCAGCCTTGAGCAAGGGCAGCGAGACATTGACCAGGGTCAGCTTCGGCGCCTCGGCGAGCTGTTTCGAAAGATGCACGACATGCTTGGCTGCACGGTCGCTGGCGTCGCTGCCGTCTACGGCGAGCAGGATGTTCATGGCGTTCTCCTTTGGAAAAATCCCGGTGGGGCGGCGATGGCTTGCCGCGTCGGCCCAGTGTGGCCCATCGGCGGCAGGCCGGGTTGATCCCGATCAATCCCGGTGCGCTTCATCGGCGCGCGGACCCGCGGCTCAGCGATAGCCGGCCGCCTGCAGTTCGAACAGTTCCGCATAGCGTTCGCCCTGGGCCATGAGTTCCTCGTGGGTGCCGCTGGCCTCGATCCGGCCCTGTTCCAGCACCAGGATGCGGTCGGCCATGCGCACGCTGGAGAAACGGTGCGAGATCAGCACCGCACTTTTGCCTTCGGACAGTTCCTTGAAGCGCTGGAACACCTCGAACTCGCTGCGCGCGTCGAGCGCCGCGGTGGGTTCGTCGAGAATCAGCAACTGCGCATCGCGCATGTAGGCGCGGGCGATGGCGATCTTCTGCCACTCGCCGCCCGACAGGTCCACGCCCTCCTTGAACAGCTTGCCGAGCATCTGGTCGTAGCCGGCGGGCAGGCGTTCGATCACTTCGTCGGCCATGGAGCGGTGGGCGGCGTCGGCGATGCGAGCGTGGTCGTCGCGGGCCTCGATGCGGCCGACGGCGATGTTGTCCGAGGCGCTCATGAAGTAGCGCACGAAGTCCTGGAAGATCACGCCGGTGTTGGCGCGCAGTGCGTCGAGGTCGTACTCCGCCAGCGGGTGGCCGTCGAGCAGGATGCGGCCCTCGTCCGGGTCGTACAGGCGCGAAAGCAGCTTGACCAGGGTGGTCTTGCCGGCGCCGTTCTCGCCGACCAGCGCCAGCACTTCGCCGGCGTGCAGGGTGAAGTCGAGGTGGCGCACCGCCCAGCGTTCGGCGCCGGGGTAGCGGAAGCCGACATTCTCGAACACGAGGCCTTCGCGGATCGGGGCCGGGAACGGGCGCGGGTTTGCCGGCGACAGGATTTCCGGCTTGATCTCGAAGAACGAGAACAGGTCGTCGAGGTACAGCGCCTGTCCCGCGACCTGCGAGAAGCTCGACAGCAGGCCTTCGAGCAGGTTGCGCAGGCGGCGGAACGAGGCCGAGAGGAAGGTCAGGTCGCCGATGCTGAATTCGCCGTGCACCGTGCGCCACGCGATGTAGGCGTAGGCCGCGTAGTAGCCGAGCGTGCCGATGGTGGTGAACAGCCCGCCCCAGCCGGCGCGACCCATCGCGATGCGGCGGTTGGCGAGGTAGATCGACCAGGCGAGCGTGCGGTAGCGCTCGATCAGGAAGCCGTTGAGCCCGAAGCTCTTGATCTCCTTGGCCGAGCTGGCGCTGGCGCCGGTCTGGCGCACGTAGTCGAGTTCGCGCCGTTCCGGGGTGGCGCGATAGTTGACCGCGTAGCTCTTGGCGTTGAAGTGCATCTCGCCGACGAACGCCGGCACCAGCGCGACCAGCAGCAGCACGATCAGCCACGGTGCGTAGACCAGCAGGCCGATGGCGAAGCTGATGATGGTGACGATGTCCTGCGCCTGCCCGAGCAGCTGCGACATCAGCGAGCTGCGGCCGGACACCTGGCGGCGGGCGCGGTCGAGCCTGTCCTGCAGGTCGGCGTCTTCGAAGTCCTCCAGGTCCAGCGAGGCCGCGTGTTCCATCAATCGCACGCTGGTGGCGTTGGAGTACAGCTCGGAGAGCAGCGAGTCGACCAAGCCGACGATGCGGCCGAGGATGTCCGACGCCACCGCCAGCGCGAATTCGATCGCCAGCAGTGCCAGCAGGTGGTGGAGCACGCCGGCATCCCACATCTGCGTGAAGCCCTGGGTGCCGGCGCCGAGGCCGACCAGCCGCACCGCCTCGTCGACGATCAGCTTGCCGACGTACAGCGTGGCGATCGGCAGCAGTGCGCGCGCCAGCCGCAGCAGCAGGCTGGACAGGGCAAGCAGGGGGCTGGTGCGCCAGATGTCGCGCAGGAACGGGGGCAGGTTGCGCAGCGCGGCGAAGCGCTCGCGCAGGTTCATCACCGGCGCCTCATGCCTGCGACCGAGCCAGGGTGGGGTCGACATCGGGTGCGTGTCTTCGAGCGGACAAGGCCCAAGAATGCCACGCCCGCATCGGTGCGGGCGTGGAGATGGTGGGCGTTGAGATGGCGGGCGTGCGCCGTGGCGGAGCGTCTTGCGTTATTGCAGCAGCAGCTCGACCGATCCGGAGAAGGTTTCGAGGTGGATCTCGCCGCCACCGGATCCGTAACGGTGTTCGAAACTCGAGCCCGGCCCGAACTGCGGCTTGTTGATCGTCGCGCCCGGCGCGCGCAGGTGGCCGCTGAAGGTCTCGCCGCTCACCTCCGCCGACAGCGACCTGGGCGCAACGACCTTGATGTTGCCGCTCACTGATTCGGACTTGAGGCTGCCGCCGTCGGCGAGCCCGACCTGCAGGGTGGCATTGCCCGAGACGCTGTTGCTGGACAGCCGGCGCAGCCGCTCGCCGCGGCTGTCGACGGTGATGCTGCCCGAAACGGTCTCCGCCTTGACCTCGCCGTCCAGGCGGCCGCGCAGGGTGATGTTGCCGCTGACGCTCTGCGCTTCGACGTTGGCGGAATTCAGGGTCAGGTGCAGGTCGCCGCTGACGCTTTCGATGTCGGCCTCGCGCGGCGCGCCGGCGACGCTGACGTTGCCGCTGACGCTGTCGATCTCCAGGCTGCGGCCGGCGGTGCCGACGACGCTGATCTCGACCGCGACGCCATCGATGTCGAGGCTGGCGAGCGTAGGCACGTCGACGATCAGGATGGTGGGTTCGCTGTTGTTGTCGCTGGTGCGGCGCGGGTAGCGCACCTTGATCTCGAGCTCGCGGCCGCCGGGGCCGATCTCGAGCTTTTCGACCCCGCGCCCGAGGCTGCCGCCAATGCGCACCTGCGGCTTGTCCCAGACCCGCACCTGGATGCGGCCCTTGAGGTTGGAGATCTCGACCTTGCCGTCGGCGTCGAGCGGGCGGGTCTCGTTGATCGGAGTGGAGGCCAGTGCGGCCAGCGGCAGGGCCGCGAGCAGCAGGGGCAGCAGGAATCGGATGGACATTGGGATTGCTCCGGTCAGGTGGAGATTCAGGTCGAGAGGGTGGCCAGGCGCCGAGACAGGTCGAGCCGGAGCGCGTAAAGGCTCTGCAGGCGTTCGAACAGGTAGCGTGCGTCCGGATCCTGGTGCAGCGCGGCGCGCACCTGTGCCGCGTTGCGGTCGATCTCGTGCAGTGCGCTGGTGTCGACGCCGGCCGGGCGGCGGGCATCGAACGCGCGCCAGGCGGTGCGGTATTCGCGGGTCATGTGCGCGGCTTCCCGCAGCATCGGGGTGGATGCGGTCGCGGCGGGCGGCGGCGCGTCCGTGGACGGCATGAACACCGCCCAGCCGATGGCCAGCACCGCGGCCAGCGAGGCGGCCGTGGCCAGGCCGGCGAACCGCTGCGAACGGCGACCGCGGTGCGCGCGCGATGCCGGCGTGCGCGATGAGGGCATGGGCGATGCCGCCACGTGCGCCGGCGGCGCGGGCGCCTCCTGCCTGTCGGCGGAAATGCGGGCGCTGATCCCCGGCCACAGGTCGTGAGCGGGCGTGCTGTCGCGGCGCAGGGCGCGCAGCGAGCGGCGCAGTTCGTCCGGCAGCGGTGCGTCGTGGTCGTGATCGTGATCGATGTTCATGCGTGTTCTCCCAGCCGCGCCCGCAGCAGGCCGCGTGCGCGATGCAGTTGCGCCTTGGAGGTGCCGATGGCCATCTCCAGTTCGCCGGCGATTTCCTCGTGGGTCCAGCCTTCCACGTCGTACAGCACCAGCACCGCGCGGGCGCGCGGCGGCAGGGTGGCGACGGCGCGGTCCAGGTCCATCGCCAGCGCCGTGGTGTGGCCGGCGGAGTCGGGATGGCCGACGCGTTCGAGCGAGTCCTCGTCGTCCATGGCCGGGTCGCCGCGGCGCGAGCGCAGCTCCATCAGCGCCGTGTTGGCGGCCAGCCGGTACAGCCAGGTGCTGAACGCGCTTTCGAATCGGTACGACCCCAGCGCCTGCCATGCACGGACGAAGGCATCCTGGGTCAGGTCCTCGGCGCGCTGGGGGTGGCGCCCCAGCAGGCGCGAGATCACCCCGTGCACGCGGCCGACGTGGCGCCGGTACAGCTCCTCGAACGCGGTGGTGTCGCCGCGCAGCGAGGCGCGGACCAGGGCGTGGTCGTCGTCCACGGCCGGCGCGGAAGCGGGCATCAGTGCGGTCACGATGGTGGTCAGCATAGTCCTTGAGATGCGCCGTGGCGGTTGGGGGTTTAAGCGGGGCCCCCGGACGGGTGGCAGCGCCGAGCGCCTCGTGTCGGACGTGGAAGGCAGCGTTCCACGGCCAGTCGCGGGGAGCGGTACCGGGGGTCGTGGGCTAAAATCAGCGGCTGTTTTCGCCAGCCTCCGCGAGCCCGCAGTGACCACCAGCCGTTCGGTTTCGATCAAGCAGGAAGACCTGATCCAGAGCGTCGCCGACGCCCTGCAGTACATCAGCTACTACCACCCGGTCGACTACATCCGGAACCTGTCGGCCGCGTACGAGCGCGAGCATTCGCCAGCGGCGAAGGACGCGATCGCGCAGATCCTGATCAACTCTCGGATGTGCGCCGAGGGCCACCGGCCGATCTGCCAGGACACCGGCATCGTCACCGTGTTCCTGAAGATCGGCATGGACGTGCGCTGGGACGACGCCACGATGGGCGTCGAGGACATGGCCAACGAGGGCGTGCGCCGCGCCTACCTGCACCCGGACAACAAGCTGCGCGCGTCGGTGCTGGCCGACCCGGCTGGTCGCCGCCGCAACACCGGCGACAACACGCCGGCGGTGGTCAACGTGAAGGTGGTGCCGGGCAACACTGTCGACGTGATCGTCGCGGCCAAGGGCGGCGGGTCGGAGGCGAAATCCAAGTTCGCGATGCTCAACCCGTCCGATTCGGTCGTCGACTGGGTGCTGAAGACCGTGCCGACCATGGGCGCCGGCTGGTGCCCGCCGGGCATGCTCGGGATCGGCATCGGCGGCACCGCCGAGAAGGCGATGCTGCTGGCCAAGGAATCGCTGATGGAGCCGATCGACATCGTCGACCTCAAGGCGCGCGGGCCGGCGAACCGGCTGGAGGAGATGCGCCTGGAACTGTTCGACAAGGTCAACGCGCTGGGCATCGGCGCGCAGGGCCTGGGCGGGCTGACCACCGTACTCGACATCAAGATCAAGGATTACCCCACGCACGCGGCCAACCTGCCGGTGGCGATGATCCCCAACTGCGCGGCCACCCGCCACGCGCACTTCACGCTCGACGGCAGCGGCCCGGTGATGCTCGACCCGCCGTCGCTGGAGGACTGGCCGAAGCTGACCTACAACCCGGCCAACGCGCGCCGGGTGGACCTGGACACCATCACCCGCGAGGAGGTGGCCAGCTTCAAGCCCGGCGAGGTGCTGCTGCTCAACGGCAAGCTGCTCACCGGCCGCGACGCGGCGCACAAGCGCATGGTCGACATGTTGAACAAGGGCGAGGAGCTGCCGGTCGATTTCAACGGCCGCTTCATCTATTACGTCGGCCCGGTCGATCCGGTGCGCGACGAGGCGGTGGGCCCGGCCGGCCCGACCACGGCCACGCGCATGGACAAGTTCACCGAACAGGTGCTGTCGCAGACCGGCCTGCTGGGCATGGTCGGCAAGGCCGAGCGCGGCGACGCGGCGATCGACGCGATCCGCAAGCACAAGTCGGTTTACCTGATGGCGGTCGGCGGCGCCGCGTACCTGGTGTCGAAGGCGATCAAGGCCGCGCGCGTGCTCGCGTTCGAGGACCTCGGCATGGAGGCGATCTACGAATTCACCGTGCAGGACATGCCGGTGACGGTGGCGGTGGATTCGACCGGCGAGTCGGTGCACAAGACCGGGCCGCGCGAGTGGCAGTCGCGGATCGGGCGCATCCCGGTGGTGGTCGAGGGCTGACTCGCGCAGCAGCGCGAACCGCTGCACGGTTCGCGCAATCGGTGCCTGCGATGTCGTTGGCGGTGCTTGATCGACCGGCGGCCGCCACCATGTCGATGAAACCACCGACGGGACACAACGCATGGCCGGCAGCCTGATCAGGGACCACATCGCCTTCGACCGCCTGCTGCCGCAGTTGCGTCGCATTGCCGTGCTCGGGATCAAGCCGGAAACGCGCGCGGACCGGCCGGCGCACATCGTGCCGGCTTACCTGCACCGCGCCGGCTACGAGGTGGTGCCGGTGCCGGTTTACTACCCCGACGTGTCCGAGATCCTCGGCCAGCGGGTGTATCGCAAGGTGGCGGAGATTCCTGGACGGGTGGATGTGGTCGACGTGTTCCGCAAGCCAGCCGACCTGATGCCGCACCTGGACGACCTCATCGCCGCCCGCCCGCGGCTGGTGTGGATGCAGACCGGCATCCGCGACGACGCCTTCGCCGCGCGCCTGATGGCCGCCGGCATCGACGTGGTGCAGGACGAATGCCTGATGGTGGAGCACCGCCGCTGGCGCAGTTCGCGGTAGGGGAGATGGCTCGCGCCGTCACGGCGCGAAACGCTTCCGAAGACGGGCCAGGGGCCTCAGAACCACTCGAGCAGCGAGATCCCCAGGCCGATGTAGGTCGAGCGGTGGTTGTAGTCGATCATGCTCTCGCCGTAGCCGTCGAATAGCTGCACGTGGCCGCGCAGGGTGTTGTGGATCGGGAAGCCCCAGTCGAATCCGACCGCGCCGTGCGAGCGGTCGCCACCGCGCAGCGAGTGCCGCGCCATCAGCGACAGCTCGTGCCCGCCGATGGTGTGCACGATGGTCACGTCGCCGCGACCCATGTAGTCCTCGATGTCCGGGTTGTCATCGTCGTTGCCGTCCGAGATCCGGATCCACGGGCGGAACGTCACCGCCCAGTTGTCGCGGTCCAGGCCGACGTTGAACATCACCCGGTTCCAGCTGCGCGACAGCGGGTCGGGGCGGCCGTTGGACTGGTGGTTGATGCCGACCGCCGCCATCCGCCCCTTCCAGCCGCCGAGGCTGTAGTTGTTGCGGAACACCAGCAGGATCTCCGGCTCGTAGTTGGTCTCGCGGAACGGGCGCGAGGCCTCGCCATTGTAGACCTGCCAGCGCGAGCTCTGGGTGTAGCCCATCCAGATGTCGCCGTTGTCGCCGAACAGGTTTTCCCAGGCCTTGGTCTTGAAGCTGATCTGGAACTTGGCCTCGATCGCGTCCAGCGCCATCGGCTCGGTCACCGTGTTGCGCGGGTTGGGCGAGTGCGGCATCTCGTTCTGGTCGCTGCTCCAGAACGCCGGCAGCAGGTAGACCGGCTTGTAGGCGCGGAAATTGAAGGTGCCGAGCTTGGAGTCCTTCGCCAGTTCCCAGCGGCTGTCGAGCAGCGAGCCCTTGCCGGCGTTGGCGATGGCGTCATCGGGCTCGGACGCGAACAGGTCACTGGCCGCGCCGCGGGCGCGGTCGGTGGCGGTTGCTGCGGCGGCCTCGGCTTCGCTGGCGGCTTCGCGGTTCTGGCGCGCGAGGGCGGCGGCTTCGTCGGCCTGCGACGCGCTGCGGGCCCGGCGTCCGGCGACGCGGTCGTAGCAGGCGAGGCGTTCGGCGTCGACTTCGACCAGCGCGCAGGCGTCGATGCTGCCCGGCGCCGGCGCGCCGGTCGATTGCGCCAGGACGGGACTGGCCGCGCCGGCCAGGCCGATGGAAACCAGCGTGAGGGTGGCCTGCATTGGCGTCATGGCGTGTCCTTTTCTTGCCCGGGCTTTTCGTGGTCGAGCATGTTGCCCGCGGCGGCCGCATCGGCGCGCTGGGCCTCGGCGAGCTGGTCGTCGATGTCGCGGTTGACCGAGGTGTCGACGCTCGCGCCGTGCGCGGGCTCGAGTGGAGGCGCCGGCGTCGCCTGCGGTTCGGTCTCGCGCGACAGCACGACATGCTGGACCGTGCGCGGCGCCTGGATGCCGGCGCGCGCGAACGCGGCCTTGACCAGGCGGATCGCCTCGCCGCGCACTTTGCCCAGGTCGCTGCTGCGCTGGTCGACCCAGCCGAAGAACTGCAGCTCGATGCCGCCGGGTGCGTTCTGGACCACCGTCCACGACGGCGCCGGGTCGTCGAGCACGCCTTCGATGCGCGAATACGCTTCCAGCGCCAGCGTCTGCGCCTGGCGGATCGAGTGCGCCGCGTCCATGGTGGTCCTGAAGTCGAAGCGCCGCTTCGGGTTCTGCGAGTAGTTCAGCAGCACCGACTTGAACACCAGCGCGTTGGGCAGCTGCAGCTGGTTGCCGTCCATCGTCATCAGGATGGTGGCGCGCGAGGTCAGCGCCACCACCTTGCCTTCGTAGCTGTCGATGCGGATCTGTTCGCCCGGCGAGAACGGCTTGCGCACGCTCAGCAGCACACCGGCGATGTAGTTCTCGGCGATGTCCTTGAACGCGAAGCCCAGCGCGAGCCCGACCACGCCCGCCGAACCGAGCACCGCACCGACCAGCGACGACAGCCCCAGCAGGTTCAGTGCCAGCAGCACGCCGACCAGGATCATGATCACCCGGACCGTGCGCCGGAGCAGGCCGTCCATGTACGGGTTGTCGGTGCGCAGCCGCAGCATCCGCAGGTTGCGCGACAGCACGCCGCCGGCCCACGCCGCCACGATCACGATCAGGATCGCGACCAGCAGCAGCGGCCCGCGGGCTGCGATCGCAACCAGCTTGGCGGTCATCTGCCGGTAGGCGGCATGGAAGTGCGCGCCCAGGCTGTCGTCGACCTCGACGTTGTTGACCACCGTGGCCACGCCGGGCGTCTGCGTGGCGATCTGGGCGGCTTCCTGCTTGTGGACCGGCTGCAGGACGCTGCCGTCGAGTCTGGCGACGCCGTCGTCCACGTTGGCCGTCACGCCCTTGAGGTCGTCGTCGGTGGTCAGCTTCGCCTGCAGTTGGCGGCTGGCGACGGTGTCTTCACCGGCGGCAGGTGCATCCGTTGCATCCGCCTGGTCGGCAGACGTGGACGCGGATGGTGTCACTCCGGTTTCAGGGGCGGACTGCGGCGCGGCGAACGCGGGCAGTGAAGCGGCCAGCAGCAGGCAGGCGGGCAGGGCGACGAGTTGCAGCAGGAAACGGGTCACGGGCGGGAATGTTCGCGGCAGGGGCGGAGAGTGCGGTGTGCGTTCGCGGGGCACGCTTTCGCGACGCATGCATGCGTGGACTTGCCGCAGTGTACTTTGCCGTCCCGGTGCAGCACGTGTCGCCGGTCAATGTCGTGCATGCGCCCGTTCCATCGCGTGAATGCTCAGGCGTACCACGCCCACGCAAACAGGACGAACATCGTGCACGCCAGGCCCAGCTTGAGCACGATGCCGAACACGATGCCCATCCACGTCCCGAAGCCGACCTTCGTCGCCTGGCCGACGCGGGCGCCGTCGATGCCGCGGCCGTGCCACAACTCGCCGAGCAACGCGCCGACGAAGGGGCCGGCGAACAGGCCGACCGGGCCGAAGAACAGGCCGACCACGGTGCCGATTACCGCGCCGGCCACCGCCTTGCGGCTTGCGCCCACGCGCTTGGCGCCGGCCGCGGTGGCCCAGAAGTCGATCACCATCGACAGCGCGGTCAGCACTCCGAGGATCAGCAGCCACCACCACTCCACGCGCTCGAAGCCATCGGTCCAGGCGGCCAGCAGCATGCCGGCGAAGACCAGCGGCAGGCCGGGTATGGCCGGCAGGAGGATGCCGGCCAGGCCGACGACCACCATCAGTGCGGCGAGCACGTACCACAGGGCATGCAGGTCCATCGGATTTCCTTTCGTGGTGCGGGTGGGTGGCGGTTTTCCGGCGTCCGGGACGACCCCGTGCGCGCGATTGCATTCTCACAAATGCCGGGGTAGTTTGCAGTCGCTGTGTTTGTCAAGGTCACTGTGAATCGTGGCCTGCGATGTGCCTGATCCGTGCAGCGTCGACGAACGTTCCGCACACCGGTCTGCGACACCGCCTGTTCCCCGTTTCCTCCTTGCGACCAGCCGCCAAGAGACGTCCAGAACAAACCGTTACAGGGAGCGATGCAGATGTCAGACCGCGAAACCGGAACCGTGAAATGGTTCAACGACGCCAAGGGCTTTGGATTCATCAGCCGCGAGAACGGCGAGGATGTCTTCGTCCATTTCCGCGCGATCCAGGCCCAGGGCTTCAAGAGCCTGAAGGAAGGTCAGAAAGTGAGCTTCACCGTCGTGCAGGGCCAGAAGGGCCTGCAGGCGGATGCGGTGCAGCCGCTGTAGGACGCGTGCGGGGTTTGGCTCCCTCGCGCCGGCAAGAAAAAAGGCCCGCCGGATGGCGGGCCTTTTTCATGTGCTTGCGGACGCTCAGCGCAGCACTGCACGGCCACCGTTGATGCGGACGTAGGAACCCTCGCGGATTCCGGCCAGGTCGGTCTGCTGGACGGTGCGCAGATTGCCGTCCTCCATCCGCACGGTGACGCGATAGGTCGTGCCTTGCTGGACCTTGTTCTGGATTGCGTTGCCGGCAACGGCGCCGCCCACGGCGCCGGCCACGGTTGCGATGTTCTGGTTGCCCTTGCTGCCGCCGGTCTTGTCCGAGATCTCGTGGCCGGCGACCGCGCCGACGATGCCGCCGAGGACCGCGCCGGTGGAGTTCGGGACGTTCTGGCCGCGGGCAACGGCCTCGATGCGCGTGACCGTGCCGCAGTCGGTACACACGGTGTTGCCGTATGCGCCGCTGCCGTACGACGGCGAGGTGCCATAGCCGCCGCCGTATCCGGGCGAGGTGGCGCAGCCAGCGGTGGCGAGCGCGGCAATGAGGGTGGTGGCGCCGAGCAAACGGATGTTCATGCCGATCTCCTGTCGTGGGGGACGAAGCGCATGGCTTCGTAGCCTCGAACAGTAGGCAGCATGCCGTGAACGCATGATCAACCGCCGTGCGCCACGGGCGCGCACGGTGGTTGCCGTCAGAGCGGGTTCATGTCCATCGCGGCGACGCGAAACGGGCCGCACCGAACATGTGCGTACCGGCCCGGCCGTGCGTCAGCCGTGGAAGATCGTGCCGTGGATCAGGCGCGTGGAATCAGCTGCAGGGAATCAGCTGCAGGGAATCAGCTGCGGAAATCCTGGTGGCAGGCCTTGCAGGCTTCGCCGATCTTGCCGGTGGCGGTGGTGACGCCCGCGCAGTTGAGCGGCGGGGCCGCCAGGGTCGAGTCGAGCACCGCGCGCAGGTCGCTGGCGTGCTTGCTGAAGCGGGCGTCTTCGCGCAGGTCGCCGAATGCGGGTTCGATGTCGTTGGCCACCGTGCGCAGCGCCTGCAGGTGCGGCAGCGTGTCGGTGGCGCTGCAGCGGTTGGCTTCGGTGCTGGACTTGAGCTGCGCCATGTGGGCCTGGAACAGGTCCATCGCCGCGACCGGATAGCGGTCCTGCCAGGTCTTCTTCGCCTCGACCGTGCGCAGGATCATCACCACGGCGATGGCGCCGATCACCAGGCCGACCAGGAACACGAACAGGTAGCGGCTGGCGGCGGACGGCTTGGCCGGCGTGACGGGATTGGCTTCGGGCGTGGTCGACATGGCGGACTCCTCGTTGGCTGCGGCGACGATAGCACGCGCCCGGCGCCGGTAAACTGCGCGGATGGATGCATCGTGGCAGGAACGTTTTTCCGGTATCGACCGCCTTTATGGCCGCGGCGCGCTCGAGCGCCTGTCGATGTCGCGGGTGGCCGTCATCGGCCTGGGCGGCGTGGGATCGTGGGCGGTGGAGGCCTTGGCGCGCAGCGGCGTCGGCGCGCTGACGCTGGTCGACGCCGATGACCTGTGCGTGTCGAACACCAACCGCCAGCTACCGGCGCTGGAAGGCCAGTACGGCCGCGGCAAGGCCGATGCGATGGCCGAGCGCTGCCGGGCGATCAATCCGCAGGCCGAGGTGCATGCGGTGGCCAGCTTCCTGACCCCTTCGAACATGGAGTCGCTGCTGGGCGAGGGCTTCGATGTGGTGCTCGACGCCTGCGACAGTTTCCGCAGCAAGGTCGAGATGATCGCCTGGTGCCGGCGCCGCAAGCAGCCGATCGTGACGGTGGGTTCGGCCGGCGGCCGCATCGATCCGACCCTGGTGCGCGTGCGCGACCTGTCGAAGACCGAGCACGACGCGATGCTGGCGCTGATCCGGCGCAAGCTGCGCACCGAGTTCCGGTTCCCGAGCGGGCCGAAGCGCTACTTCAGCGTGCCGGCGGTGTATTCGCTGGAGAACGTGCGCTATCCGCAGGCCGACGGCAGCGTGTGTGGCCTGCGCCCGCAGCTGGGCGCCGATGCCGCGCTCAAGCTCGACTGCGGCGCGGGGCTGGGCGCGGCGACCCACATCACCGGCGCGTTTGCGTTTGCCGCCGTGGGCAAGGTGCTGGAATTGCTGCTGCGGCGCAGGGAAGCCGTCGAGCCCACAGGTGCCATGTAGAAGCGGCTTCAGCCGCGAGCTTTCTGCGCAATACCCATCGTGCGAGAAGCTCGCGGCTGAAGCCGCTCCTACAAGAGCCGCTCCGCGAGGCCTGCCACTACGCGGCAGCGGGCGGGAGGCCGAACAGACGTTCGGCGTTCGCGGTGGTGGCTTCGGCGAGTTCTTCGGGCGCCATGCCGCGCAGGGCGGCAATGGTTTCGCACACGGTGCGCAGTCGCGCCGGTTCGTTGCGCTGGCCGCGGATCGCGCTGTCGGGCTGGTCGGGTGCGTCGGTTTCCAGCAGCAGGCGGTCGAGCGGCATCTCGGTGGCCAGCTTGCGCAGGCGGTGGGCGCGGTCGTAGGTGACCGGGCCGCCGATGCCGAGCATGAAATCCAACTCCCAGAGTTGTTCGGCCTGTTGCGAGCTTCCGGACCAGCTGTGCACCACGCCGCGCAGGGCGTGTTCCTGGCCTGGTCCGGGGCTGCCGCTGCGGCGGATCGATGCGATCACGGCATCGACCGCGCGCCGCGCATGCACGATCACGGGCAATCCGTACTCGCGCGCCAGCGCCAGCTGCCCGTCGAAGTAGAACTGCTGCGCATCGCGGTCGAGGCCGTCGATGAAGTAGTCCAGGCCACATTCGCCGATGGCCACCGGGCGCTCGCGCTCGACCCAGTCGCGCAGCTGCTGCAGATGCTCCGGGCGGTGGTCGGCGAGGAACATCGGATGCAGGCCATAGGCGGGAAACAGGCCGCTTGCACCGGCGCAGATGTCGCGCAGCTTCGGCCAGCCGGCGGCGTGGATCGCCGGCACCACCTGGCGGGCGACGCCGGCCACGCGTGCACGTACGACGACCGCATCACGATCGCGATCGAACTCCAACGCGTCGAGGTGGCAGTGGCTGTCGACCAGCACGATGTCAGTCCCGGCGACCCGGCTTGCCATCGATGGCGTCGCCGCGCCCGGGCTTCACGCGCTTCCAGTTCGCCAGCAGCAGGGTGCCCAGTCCGAGCAGCAGTTCGTCGACGAACGGGATCACGTCCGGCACCAGTACGTCGCCGACGAACAGGACCGCCGTCAGCAGGAACAGCTTGGGATAACTCAGTCGGCCAAACCAGCGCAGGAGCGGGGCGAGGAGAGGGTTGGGCATGGCGGATTCCCGGAGGCTGGCGTGGATGGCAACAGATGGGGACTGCCACGCTATCATCGGGCGGCGGAACCTGCGGGGTTCATCGCGCCGTCAGTTTCAGGGGGCGCCGAAGAAGTCCTGTTCAGGTTGTGGGTGCTGAAATCATCCCGCACACAAGAGCGGGACATCCGCCATCAGGAGAGGCTCATGAACAAGAACACCATCGCCATTGCCATTGCCGCACTGCTGGTCGGTGGCGTCTCGGTCGCAGCGTTCCAGCACGCACGCGCCCCGGACAACGCCGACGGCATCACCGCGTCGGGCGGCCTCGCCGGCCAGGACACCGCGCTCGACGATGCGGCACTGCTCGACAACAGCATCCCCGACAGCGGTCGCGTCGCCTACGCCGACGTGGTGGGCGTGAAGCCGATCACCGAAAAGGAGAAGCTCTACGCCACCGTCATCGGCACCGACCCGGTGCGTGAATCCTCGACCAGCTCGACCCCGCGCGAAGTCTGCAACGACGTCGTGGTCCAGGAACGCCTGCCGGAGCGCGACGGCAACGTCGGCGGCACGGTCGCCGGCGCGGTCATCGGTGGCCTGATCGGCAACCAGGTCGGCGGCGGCAACGGCAAGAAGGCCGCAACCGCGGCGGGCGCCGTGGCCGGTGGCTTCGTGGGCAACCGCGTCGACCGCAACCACGTTGGCGGCAAGGTGGTCAATCGCACCGAGCGCCAGTGCCATACCGTCACCGATACGTCCGAATCCAGCCACGTCGTCGGCTACAACGTGACCTACCGCAACCCGGACGGCACCACCGACACGATGCGCATGGGCAGCAAGCCGGGCAGCCGGATCTCGCTGGGCACCCAGGACAAGACCGTTGGTTATGACGTGACCTACCGCTACAACGGCGCGGAGCGCACCATCCGCATGGACCAGAAGCCGGGCGAGCGCCTGCCGGTGATCGACGGCCAGGTGGTGACGCAGACCGCCGCCGCGGCGGACAACCCCGACCGCGGGTGAGTCTTCCGGGGCGACCCGCGACAGCAAGCCGAGGGGCCGGAGCGATCCGGCCCCTTCTTTTTTGCCCCGGCGTATCGACACCGCCCCATCCCGGCCCGGACAACGGGCTAAAATGGCGGTTTTACCGGACGAAGAACCCGCCATGGCCCTGCACCCCTACGACCTTTACGACGTTCGCTCCCTGCTCAGCGAGGAGGAGCGCGCGGTCCAGGACACCGTGGCCCGGTTCACCGACGAGCGCGTGCTGCCGATCATCGGCGAGTGCTTCGACCAGGGGCGTTTCCCGACCGAACTGATCCCGGAGATCGCCGGGCTCGGACTGCTCGGCGCCACCTTGCCCGAGGAGTACGGCGGCGCCGGGCTGAACGCGGTCAGCTACGGCCTGATCTGCCAGGAGCTGGAGCGCGGCGACAGCGGCCTGCGCAGTTTTGCCAGCGTGCAGTCCTCGCTGTGCATGTATCCGATCTACGCCTACGGCACCGAAGAACAGAAAAAGCGCTGGCTGCCCGACATGGCCGCCGGCAAGGTCATCGGCTGCTTCGGCCTGACCGAGCCGCACGGTGGTTCCGACCCGGCCAACATGAAGACCAATGCGAAGAAGGACGGCGGCGACTGGGTCATCAACGGCGGCAAGATGTGGATCACCAACGGCAACCTCGCCGACATCGCCATCGTCTGGGCGCAGACCGAGGACGGCATCCAGGGCTTCATCGTCGAAAAGGATTTCGCCGGCTTCAGCGCGCAGGAGATCAAGCACAAGATGAGCCTGCGCGCGTCGGTGACGTCCGCGCTGTTCTTCGACAACGTGCGCGTGCCCGAGTCCAACCGCCTGCCGAACGTGAAGGGCCTCAAGGGTCCGCTCGGCTGCCTCACCCAGGCCCGCTACGGCATCACCTGGGGGCCGATCGGCGCCGCCATCGCCTGCCTCGACGAGGCGCTGAACTATTCGAAGGAACGCATCCTGTTCGACCGCCCGGTGGCCGCGACCCAGAGCGCGCAGCTGAAGATGGCCGACTGGGCGCGCCGCATCACTGCCGCGCAGTTGCTGTCGCTGCAGCTCGGTCGCCTGAAGGATGCCGGCAAGATGCAGCCCACGCAGGTGTCGCTGGCGAAGTGGAACAACTGCCGCATGGCGATCGACATCGCCCGCGAGGCGCGCGACCTGCTCGGCGCCGCCGGCATCACCACCGAGCACTGCCCGATCCGCCATGGCCTGAACATGGAGTCGGTGATCACCTACGAGGGCACCGAGACCGTGCACCAGTTGGTGGTGGGCCGCGAGCTGACCGGCATCAACGCGTTCTGATCCTGCCCGTGCCCTTGTAGGAGCGGCTTCAGCCGCAAGCTTTTCATGGAGACGGAAAGCCGGCGGAAGAGCTCGCAGCTGAAGCCGCTTTTACACCGTTTCCGGAGTCGCAAATGCGCGTGACCGACATCCGCATCGAAACCGAACGCCTGCTCCTGCGCCCGCCGGCGCTGGAGGATTTCGACGGCTACGCCGAGCTCCTCGGCGATAAGGAAGCCGCGCGCTACATCGGCGGCCACATGGTGCGCGCGGCCGCCTGGCGCAAGTTCCTTCAACAGCCGGGCGCATGGCTGGTGCAGGGGTTTGGAATGTTTTCCGTGCTGGACAAGGCCAGCGGCGAATGGCTCGGCCAGCTGGGCCCGTGGCGGCCGGAAGGCTGGCCGGGCAACGAGATCGGCTGGGCGTTCCGGCGCACGGCCTGGGGCAGGGGCTATGCGACGGAGTCTGCCGTTGCCGCGATCGACTGGGCATTCGACAACCTCCGCTGGGACGACGTGATCCATTGCATCGATCCCGACAACGCGCCTTCGCAGGCGCTGGCGCGGCGGCTGGGCTCGACCAACCAGGGGCCGGGAACACTGCCGGCGCCGTTCGAAGACCATCCGGTCGAAGTCTGGGGGCAAACCCGGGAACAGTGGCGCGCGCGCCGCGCCGGGGCATCGACGTGATCACGGTTTACGGCTTCTCTTCCTCCGGCAACTGCCACAAGGTGCGGCTGCTGCTGGAACAGCTCGGCCGTCGGCTCGACCAGGATTACCGCTGGGTCGAGACCGACAGCAGCCGCGGGCAGACGCGTACGCCGGAATTCCTCGCGAAGAACCCCAATGGCCGCGTGCCGATCATCGAACTCGACGACGGCCGCGTCCTTGCCGAATCCAACGCGATCCTGTGCTGGCTGGCTGAAGGCAGCCCCTATCTGCCTGCCGATGCCTGGCAGCGCGCGCAGGCGCTGGGCTGGATGTTCTTCGAGCAGTACAGCCACGAGCCATACGTCGCGGTCGCCCGCTTCATCCGCGGCTGGACACCCGTGGATTCGCCGCGGCGTGGCGCCGAACTGTCGCGCTGCCTCGAGCGCGGACATGCGGCGTTCGCGGTGATGGAGCGCCACCTGTCGGACAACGCCTGGTTTACCGGGCCCGATTACGGCATCGCCGATATTGCATTGTTCGCCTATACCGACGTCGCCGGCGAGGGCGGTTTCGACCTGACGCCATATCCGGCGATCCGCGACTGGCTGGCGCGCGTGCGCGCCACGCCCGGGTTTGTCGCCATGCCTGAGCCGGCGGCAGGCGCCGCTGCACTGCTCGCACGCATCGATTGAACGCGTAGCTCGGGACTACGCCCCCGACGCCCGCAACCGCGGGCACGCACAGAACAACCGCCAGGCGCGTAGGCCCGGCTTACGGAAGACATCGTGACCGCAAACACCATTCCCGCCCGCATGCGCGGCCTTAACCGCGCCGAGATCTGCGACGTCAACTTCAGCGAGTTCGTGCGCGAGTGGAACGGACACGCCGACGCGAAGCCATTGTCCGGCGATGCCATCCTCGACGGCAGCGCGCTCGACGCGCGCGGCTTCCGCGAGCTGTTCGAATCGCAGCTGGTCAGCCGCCACCTCGACCTGATGGCGCGCGTGCTGCGGGTGCAGAACAAGGTTTTCTACACCATCGGTTCCAGCGGCCATGAGGGCAACACGATGGTGGCGCGGCTGACGCGCCATACCGATCCGGCGTTCCTGCATTACCGTTCCGGTGGTTTCATGGCCGAGCGGTTCCGCAAGTTGCCCGGCATGGACCCGGTGATGGATTCGGCGCTGTCGTTCGCCGCGTCGAAGGACGATCCCGCATCCGGTGGCCGCCACAAGGTCTGGGGCAGCAAGCCGCTGTGGGTGCTGCCGCAGACATCCACGATCGCCTCGCACCTGCCCAAGGCGTTCGGCACCGCGGTGGCGATCGAGCAGGCGCGCCGCATCGGCCACCAACTGCCGATCCCCGACGACAGCATCGCGATCTGCTCGTTCGGCGATGCGTCCAGCAACCACGCCACCGCGCAGACCGCGTTCAATGCCGCGGCGTGGACGGCCTACCAGAAGCTGCCGGCGCCGGTACTGTTCGTGTGCGAGGACAACGGCATCGGGATCTCGGTCAAGACCCCGGACGGCTGGGTGGCGCGCAATTTCGCCAGCCGTCCGGACCTGGATTACTTCGCCGCTGACGGCCTCGACCTCGCAGCCGGCTACGGCGACGTGCAGAAGGCGGTCGAACATTGCCGCCGCACCCGTCGCCCGACCTTCCTGCACCTGCGCACCACCCGGATCATGGGCCACGCCGGCACCGACTTCGAGATCGAATGGCGCTCGCTGGAGGAATTGTGCGCGGTGGAGGCGACCGATCCGCTGCTGCGTTCGGCAGCGATCGCGCTCGAGTCGGGGTTGATGACGAAGGAAGAAGTCCTGGCGCTGTACGAGGAAACGCGGAAGAAGTGCTTCGCCGCCGCCGAGGAAGCCGACCGCCGGCCGCGCCTGTCGTCGCTGGAGGAAGTGATGGCGCCGCTGGCGCCGTACTCGCCTGAGGCAGTCGGCAAGGAGGCAGCGCGTGCCGATTACGGCAAGCGCCGCGAGGAGGTGTTTGGCGGCAAGGACAAGCTGCCCGAGGCGCAGGCGCCGCGGCACATGGCGATCCAGATCAACAACGCGCTGCACGACCTGTTCGCCAAATACCCCGAGACCCTGCTGTTCGGCGAGGACGTGGCGCAGAAGGGCGGCGTCTACACCGTCACCAAGGGCCTGCAGAAGGCCTTCGGCGCGCGCCGCGTGTTCAACACGTTGCTCGACGAAACCGTGATCCTCGGCCTGGCGCAGGGCTACGCCAACATGGGCATGCTGCCGCTGCCGGAGATCCAGTACCTGGCGTACTTCCACAACGCCGCCGACCAGATCCGCGGCGAAGCGGCGAGCCTGCAGTTCTTCAGCAACGACCAGTACCGCAACCCGATGGTGGTGCGGATCGCGTCGCTGGGGTACCAGCGCGGGTTCGGCGGGCATTTCCACAACGACAACTCGATCACCGCGCTGCGCGACATTCCCGGCCTGGTGGTCGGCTGCCCGAGCCGCGGCGACGATGCTGCGACGATGCTGCGCACGCTGGCCGCGCTGGCGAAGGTCGACGGCCGCGTCTGCGCGCTGCTCGAACCGATCGCGCTGTACATGGCCAAGGACCTGCACGAGCCGGGCGACGGCGGCTGGCTGACCGAATATCCGGCACCGGACCAGGCGATGCCGCTGGGCGAGGGGCGCGTCTATGGCGAGGGCCATGACGACCTGGTCATCTTCACTTTCGGCAACGGCGTGCCGATGAGCCTGCGTGCGGCGAAGAAGATCGAGGAGAAGCACGGCTGGAAGACCCGCGTGGTCGACCTGCGCTGGCTGGTGCCGCTCAATGAAACCTTCATCCGCGAACAGGCGGCGACCGCCAGCCGCATCCTGATCGTCGACGAGGGCCGGCGCAGCGCCGGCGTGGGCGAGGGCATCATCACGGCCGTGGTGGAAGGCGGCTTCGGTGCGCGCCCGTTCCGGCGGGTGGTGGGCGCCGATACCTTCACCCCGCTGGCCGGCGCCGCGTTCCTGGTGATCCCGTCGGAAGAGGAAATCGTCGCCGCGGCCGATACGCTGGCCTGACCCGGCGAGCCACGGGCGGAACAATGCCTTCCGCCCTTGACGCTTCGCTTACGGAGGCCAGTGGATAGTCTGGAGATCGTCTATCCAGATGGAGCAATCCGCATGAGCAAGACCAAGGTGGCCCTGTTCGTCGGCAGCCTGCGCAAGGACTCGTTCAACCGCAAGCTGGCCAAGGCGATCGAGAAGCTGGCACCGGCCGACTTCGAGTTCGCGCATGTCCGCATCGACAACCTGCCGCTGTACAACCAGGACTTCGATGCCGATTACCCGGCGGAAGCGACGCGGCTGAAGAAGGATGTCGAGTCGGCCGACGCCGTGTTGTTCGTCACCCCCGAGTACAACCGCGCGATCCCGGGCGTGCTCAAGAACGCGATCGACATCGCCTCGCGCCCCTGGGGCACCAACTCCTTCGCCGGCAAGCCGGCCGGCGTGCTCGGCATCTCGGTCGGCGCGATCGGCACCGCGCTGGCGCAGCAGCACCTGCGCAACGTGCTGGCCTACCTGGACGCGCCGACGCTGGGGCAGCCGGAAGTCTTCATGCAGATGAAGGACGGGCTGATCGACGACGACGGCAACATCGGCAACGACGACACCCGCAAGTTCCTGCAGGATTTCGTCGACCGCTATGTGGCCTGGGTGAAGAAGCACGCGGCCTGAAGCCGCGCTGTTGCGCTTCCTGTAGGAGCGGCTTCAGCCGCGAGCTTTTGATCTTCCGGTCTCGGGTCGCCGATCCGAAAAGCTCGCGGCTGAAGCCGCTCCTACAAAGGATCGCGGGATCGGGACCCTGCGATGAGCACCGCGACGTCACGTTCGCCGCGGCGCTCCACGCGCACCAGCCCCGCTCCCGGCGTGCCGCCGATCGAGTCCTCGCCCAGCCACGCCAGCTCGCGCATCAGCACGCTCATGCGCATGCCGAGTCGTTTGCACAGCCGCGGCAGCGAGATGCCGTCCGGTTCGCGCGCGAGTTCGGCCAGCAGGGCCTCAGTCGTGGACGGCAAGCGGGATGTCACGCGGCGTCTCGCCGGGTACGGAGGCGGCTTCGTCGTGCGCGGATACCAGCACCGGGATCGACTTCGACGTCGGCGTGCGCGCGTGGTCGGCGAAGCTCGACAGCGGCACCAGCCCGTTGGTCTCGGGGTAATACGCGGCCAGGCAGCCGCGCGGGATGTCGTATTCGACCAGCAGGAAGCGCCGTGCCCGGCGCTGCACGCCGTCGTCGCACAGGCTTTCCAGGTCGACCCGGTCGCCGGCGCGCAGGCCGAGGGCGGCGATGTCGCCCGCATTTGCGAACAGCACGCGGCGCTCGCCGAACACGCCGCGGTATCGGTCGTCGAGGCCGTAGATCGTGGTGTTGTACTGGTCGTGCGAGCGCACCGTGGTCAGGGTGAAGACCGGCTGCGCGTGCGCGGCGCGGGCGCGATGCACCGGCAAGTCGGTGGGGACGGCATGGGCGATGAAGGCCGCCTTGCCGCTGGCGGTGTTCCAGCGTCGTTCGCCGGCGGTGTTCGTGAGGCGGAAGCCGCCGGGTACGCGCACGCGGGTGTTGAAATCGTGGAAGTCGTCGAACACGTCGGCAATGCGGTCGCGGATGCGGTCGTAGTCGGTCACCAGCCAGCGCCACGGCACCTTGCTGCGATCGCCCAGCGTGGCCTGCGCCAGGCGCGCGACGATCGCGGGTTCCGACAGCAGGTCGTTCGATGCCGGCGCGTTGATGCCCGCCGACAGGTGCACCATGCTCATCGAGTCCTCGACTGACACCGATTGCGGCCCGGCTTCCTGGATATCGATCTCGGTGCGCCCGAGGCAAGGCAGGATCAGCGCCTCGCGCCCGTGCACGAGGTGGCTGCGGTTGAGCTTGGTGGCGACGTGCACGGTCAGGTCGCAGTTGCGCAGCGCGCGATGGGTGGCTTCGGTGTCCGGCGTGGCGGTGGCGAAGTTGCCGCCCATGGCGAAGAACACCTTGCCGCGGCCGTCGAGCATCGCCTCGATCGCGCCGACGGTGTCAAAGCCGTGTTCGCGCGGCGGTTCGAAGCCGAACACCTCCGCCAATCGATCCAGGAAGGCGGGCGCGGGCTTTTCGTAGATGCCCATCGTGCGGTCGCCCTGCACGTTGCTGTGGCCGCGCACCGGGCAGGCGCCCGCGCCGGGCCGGCCGAGGTTGCCGCGCAGCAGCAGCAGGTTGACGAGCATCTGGATCGTCGCCACCGAATGCTTGTGCTGGGTGATGCCCATGCCCCAGCAGCAGATCACGCTGCCGGCGGACAGGTAGATGTCGCCGGCGCGCCGCAGCTGTTCCTGTGTCAGACCCGACTCGGTTTCGATGGTGTCCCAGCTCTCGTCCGCCACGTCCGCGGCGAAGGCCGCGAAGCCGGTGGTGTGGCGGGTGATGAAGTCCACGTCCACCACGCGCGCGCCACCGTCGCGCCGCGCCTGCTCGTCGGCCTCCAGCACGTGCTTGGCGATGCCCTTGACCGCGGCCAGGTCGCCGCCGATGCGCAGCTGGAAATAATCCGACGAGATCCGGGTCGAACCACCGTGCAGCATCTCCAGCTTGTCCTGCGGATCGGCGAAGCGCTCCAACCCGCGTTCGCGCAGGGGATTGAACGACACGATCGCCGCGCCGCGTTTCGACGCCCGGCGCAGTTCGCCGAGCATGCGCGGATGGTTGGTGCCCGGGTTCTGGCCGAAGATGAAGATCGCGTCGGCCAGTTCGAAGTCGTGCAGCGTGACCGTGCCCTTGCCGACGCCGATCTGCGGCGTCATCCCGGTGCCGGACGGCTCATGGCACATGTTCGAGCAGTCGGGGAAGTTGTTGGTGCCGAACTCGCGCACGAACAGCTGGTACAGGAATGCGGCCTCGTTGCTGGTGCGCCCGGAGGTGTAGAAGATCGCCTGGTCGGGCGAGGGCAGGGCGTTGAGGTGGCCCGCGATCAACGTGAATGCTTCGTCCCAAGACACCGGCAGGTAATGATCGCTGGCGGCGTCATATCGCATCGGCTGGGTGAGCCTGCCCTGGTCCTCGAGCCAGTGGTCGCTGTAGCGCGCCAGCTCGGCGACGGAATGCTTCGCGAACAGTGCCGGCGTGGCGCGATGCTTCGTCGCTTCCGCGGCCACCGCCTTGGCGCCGTTCTCGCAGAACTCGAAGGTGGACGTGTGGTCGCGGTCGGGCCACGCGCAGCCGGGACAGTCGAAGCCGTCGGGCTGGTTGGCCGACAGCAGCGTCTTCGCGCCGTGCACCGGCACATCCTGTTCGATCAGGTGTTTGGCGACGTTGTGCAGCGCATCCCAGCCGCCGGCCGGGCCGTTGTAAGGGCGGATGGTCTTCTTCGTGCTCATGCCGCGGCTCCCGGGATCTTTTCGCGCAGCCGTCCGGCATGCGCATACACCACGTGCCCGTGCTCGCGGGCGAAACCGACCAGGGTCAGGCCGGCGGTTTCCGCCAGCGCGATCGCCAGCGCCGTCGGGGCGGAGATTGCGACCAGCATCGGGATTCCCGCCTGGGCGGCCTTCATCACCATCTCGAAACTGGCGCGGCTGGTGACCACCGCGAAGCCGGCCTGCGGGTCGACATCCGCACGCGCCATCGCGCCGATCAATTTGTCGAGCGCGTTGTGGCGGCCGACATCCTCGCGCACCAGCGCAACCCGGCCTTCGGCGTCCGCCCAGCCGGCAGCGTGGGTGGCGCCGGTCAGCGCATTGAGCGGCTGTTGTCCCTGCAGTTCGCGCAGGGCGCGGTCGAGCGCTTCGGCGGTGATGGGCTGGCCCACACCGACTGCGGGCGGCGGTCGCAGCACCGCCTCGATCTGGGCCGTGCCGCAGATGCCGCAACCGCTGCGTCCTTCGAGGCTGCGTTGACGCCCGGCGAGCGCGCTGGCGCGGGCGGGCGGGATGGACAGCACGATCGACACGCCTTCCAGCGAGGTTTCGATCGACTCGACAATGACCTCGCCCGCGTCCGCGACGATGCCTTCGCCGAGCGCGAAACCGAGTGCGAAATCGTCGAGGTCGCCGGGCGTGGCCATCATCACCGCGAACGGCGTGCCGTTGCAGGCGAAGGCGACCGGAACTTCGGCCGCGACCATGTCGCGGGCCTCGGCCAGGCGCCCGCGCTGGCGGCGCAGGACGCGTTTTTCGACTGCGCTGGGCAGGGTTTCGCGTTGGTGGTCCGGCTTCCTCATTGCGGAAGCGAGAGTACCGCGAACGCAGAGAGGATGCGCCGCCTTCGCGCTTGCGGGAGCGGCTTCAGCCGCAGGCTTTTCGTCTCTTCCCGCGAAAACAGAAGCTCGTGGCTGAAGCCGCTCCTGCAAGTCGGGAGCGGCTGGCTCCCGGCCGGCATCCCATGCCCTAGCGCGCAGGGACCACCCGCATTTCCACGCGCCGGTTCGGCGCCAGGCAGGCGATCAGCGCGTCCCGGTCCCGGTTCTCGCATTCGACCACCGGTTCCACGCTGCCGCGGCCGACCGCGGTGATGCGTTCCGCGGGAACGCCCTTCTGGACGAGATAGTCGCGCACGCTTTGCGCGCGGCGGTTCGACAGCTGGAGGTTTGCGCTGGCGTTGCCGATGCGGTCGCTGTGGCCGATGACGTGGACGATCTCGTAGGGCGCGCCGCCGAGCAGGCTCGCCGCGAAGGCGTCGAGCTGGGCGCGGCCCGCATCGCTGAGGTCGTCGAGACTGGACTTGCCGAAGGCGAACAGGCCGTCGGCGGACAGTTTCTGGCTCTGGGCAACCGGTGGCGGCGGCGCCGTCTCCGGCGCGGGCGCCTGGGTCTTGCATGCGGCCAGCAGCATGGCAGTGGCCAGCATCGCGGGCACTGCGAAGTCCTTCCTGTTCATCAGAATTTCCCCTTGGTCCTTGATTTCGATGGCTGCCCATCGCGTTGGCGCGCGGCGGTGGCTGCACGCCTTCCCGCAGCCGAGCATAGCAGCGCGCTGGGACGGGAATGCGACGCCGGTCGCGGCTTGCGCAGCCTGCCGGAGCAGGCTGTTTCCGGTCAGCGCGCGAGGCCGTCGAGCAGGGGTTTCGGACGCAGCGCCCGGCCGTCGACGGAAGCCGCGTTGGCCGCCGCGTCCAGCGGCAGGACGGCCAGGGCCAGGTGGCGTCCGTCGTCGCCTGCCGTGCTGGCAATCGTGCCGAGCACCCGGTCTGCCTCCACGACCTGCTGGCCGGCCTCGAGCGGCCCATCGCACTCGAACAGCACCAGCCCGCGCTTGGCCTGGCCGAGGAAGTGCGTGCGCGCCACGATTTCCTGACCGGGGTAGCAGCCCTTCTTCACGCTGTAGGCGCGCAGGCGTTCCAGCGAAAGCTGCTGCGGCGTCCATTGCCCGGTTTGCGACCCGGGCAGGCGCGGCAGTCCATGGGCGAGGTCGAATGCGGCCCAGCGGGCGCACGCGGCGGCATCATCGCTGGCGTCAAGGGTCGCGTCGACGAACAGCGTGCGCGGGCCGCCGTCCCCGCCGAAGTCGAGTGCGAATCCGTCATCGCCGGATCGCGATGCCTGCGCAGCGGTGGCGGCCGGATGGGTGTCGAACCTGCCGCCGACCTGCAGTCCCTCGCCGGACTCGATGACCAGCTTGCTGCGGAACACGAAGCGCTGCAGCTGTGCGGCGAACTCCGCGGGATCGGTGTCCTGCAGCACCAGCCGGACGGTTTCGCTGTCCGTCTTCAGCAATGCGAACAGTGCGATCACGCGCCCTTTCGGCGTCAGCCAGCCGCTCCACTGCCAGTGCCCGTCGTCGAGCGCGGCGACGTCGCTCATGAACTGTGCCTGCGCGAATGCCAGCGCATCGCGGCCGCGCAGGGTGACAACGTGGTGGTCGGGCAGGGCGAACATGGGCGATTCCAGGGGGTGGCCGGTGCGGCGCGCTCGCCGGGCAAACTTGTCCAAATGGGGTCCGGGACTTAGACTGGCCGGGTTGCGAGACCCCGGAATGATAGGCGAAACCACCCAGCCACCCGTTCCCGAACAGGCCGAACAGTCTGTCCCGGAATCGACTCCCGCCCCGGAATTCGGCGGCCGCGAAGGCCCCGATCCGACGCGCTATGGTGACTGGGAGAAAAACGGACGCTGCATCGATTTCTGAGGCCCTGCATTCGTAAGTCCGGGTCGAGCGCAGCGAAACCCGGGGCTTCTGCCACGACGTGTCGATTGCGTGCCCGGTTCCGGGCGACGTCAAACGCCGATGGCGGGGCGTCAGCCACGCGGCCACGGCCGCCCAGCGAGAGAACGAGGCACGATGGCCAATCGCGAACGCCCCCTGTCACCGCATCTGCAGGTCTATCGCTGGCAGATCACGATGACGATGTCGATCCTGCACCGCGCAACCGGCATTGCCTTGGTCGTCGGCGCCTTTGCGCTGGCCTGGTGGCTGCTCGCCGCGGCCGCTGGCGGCGACGTCTACGCCAACGCCGCGGCCTGCCTGGCCTCGCCGTTCGGGAAGTTCGTGCTGTTCGGCTTCTCGCTGTCGCTGGTCTACCACCTGCTCAACGGCATCCGCCACATGCTCTGGGACATCGGCTGGGGCTTCGAGCTCCCCGAGGTCTACCGTTCGGGCTACACGGTGTTCGGCCTGACGGTGGTGTTGACGGCGCTGATCTGGTTCTTCGCGCTGCGGGGTGGGGCATGAACGAGTCGCAGGCGGCGAAGTCCGCAAAGCCCGATTACCGCACGCCGATCGGCCGCGCCCGCGGCCTGGGTTCGGCCAAGTCCGGCACCGGGCATTTCTGGTGGCAGCGCGTCACCGCCATCGTGCTGGCATTGCTGGTGCCGTGGCTGGTGGGCACGCTGGTGTCGTTCGTCGGCGCCGACCTGGGCACCGTGCAGGCCACGCTGGCCGTGCCGCTCAACGCGATCCTGCTGGCGGCGTTCGTGCTGGCGTTGTTCTGGCACGCCAAGCTTGGCATGCAGGTGGTGATCGAGGACTACGTGCACGCCCGTGCGCTCGAAGTCACCTTGCAACTGGTGGTGACGTTCGCGTGCGTATTCGGCGCGCTGGCGTCGCTGTACGCGATCGCCCGCATCGCGCTGCTCGCCTGAGTCCCCCATGACGACTTCCGCATACAAGATCACCGAACACAAATACGACATGATCGTGGTCGGCGCCGGCGGCGCCGGCCTGCGTGCCACCTTCGGCCTCGCCCAGAAGGGCCTGCGCACCGCCTGCATCACCAAGGTGTTCCCGACCCGCTCGCACACCGTGGCGGCGCAGGGCGGGATCTCGGCCGCGCTGGGCAACATGGGCCCGGACGACTGGCGCTACCACTACTACGACACCATCAAGGGCTCGGACTGGCTGGGCGACCAGGACGCGATCGAGTACATGTGCCGCGAGGCGATCCCGGCGATCATCGAACTCGAGCACCAGGGCGTGCCGTTCTCGCGCACCGAGGAAGGCAAGATCTACCAGCGCCCGTTCGGCGGCATGACCACCGAGTACGGCAAGGGCACCGCGCAGCGCACCTGCGCCGCCGCCGACCGCACCGGCCACGCGATCCTGCACACGCTGTACCAGCAGTCGCTGGCGCACCATGCCGAGTTCTTCATCGAGTATTTCGCACTCGACCTGATCATGGACGCCGACGGCGTCTGCCGCGGCGTGCTGGCGCTGGACATGAGCGAAGGCACGCTGCACCTGTTCCGTGGTCATGGCACGGTGCTGGCCACCGGCGGCTATGGCCGCGCGTATTTTTCCGCGACCTCCGCGCACACCTGTACCGGCGACGGCGGCGGCATGGCGCTGCGCGCGGGCCTGGGCCTGCAGGACATGGAATTCGTGCAGTTCCACCCCACCGGCATCTATGGCGCCGGTTGCCTGATCACCGAGGGCGTGCGCGGCGAAGGCGGCATCCTGCGCAACAACAGTGGCGAGCGCTTCATGGAGCGCTACGCGCCCAACGCCAAGGACCTGGCCTCGCGCGACGTGGTCAGCCGCGCGATGACGCTTGAGATCCGCGAAGGCCGCGGCGTCGGCGAGCACAAGGACCACATCCACCTCGACCTGACCCACCTCAACCCGGCAGACATCCACGAGAAGCTACCCGGCATCGCCGAGAGCGCGCGGATCTTCGCCAACGTCGATGTCGAGAAGCAGCCGATCCCGGTGATCCCGACCGTGCACTACAACATGGGCGGCGTCCCGACCAATTACCATGGCGAAGTGGTGCAGCTGAAGGACGGCAACCCGGACCATGTCGTCCCGGGGCTGTACGCGATCGGCGAGGCCGCCTGCGTGTCGGTGCATGGCGCCAACCGCCTGGGTTCCAACTCGCTGCTCGACCTGGTCGTGTTCGGCCGCGCGGTGGCCAACCGCTGCGGCGAGACGATCAAGCCGGGCGCGGCGCACAAGCCGCTTGCGGGCGACGCCTGCGACCGCTCGCTGGCCAACCTCGACCGCCTGCGCCATGCCAACGGCAGCACGCCGACCGCGGTGATCCGCGACCGCATGCAGCGCACCATGCAGGCCGACGCGGCGGTGTTCCGCACCGGCGAAACGCTGGCCGAGGGCGTGGAGAAGATTCGCGAGATCCGCGCCTCGTTCGATGACGTGAAGGTCAGCGACCGCTCGCTGGTCTGGAACTCGGACCTGGTCGAAACCTTCGAGCTGCAGAACCTGCTCGGCCAGGCGCTGGCCACCATCGTCGCCGCCGAGAATCGCCAGGAATCGCGCGGCGCGCACGCACGCGAGGACTTCCCCGAGCGCGACGACGCGCAGTGGCAGAAGCACTCGCTGTGCTGGGTTGGAGACGCGGGCGAAACCCGGATCGACTACCGCCCGGTGCACATGTACACGCTCGACGACGAGGTCGAGGTCGTGCCGCCGCAGAAGCGGGTCTATTGATCTTGTAGGAGCGGCTTCAGCCGCGAGCGCTTTGCATCCGTCGATTCATTGTTGAAAGCTCGCGGCTGAAGCCGCTCCCACGAAACGAGCGTTGCAGGAATAGCGAAATGGCCGAATTCACCCTCCCCAGGAACTCGAAGATCCACAAGGGCAAGCGCTTCGCCGCACCCGCCGGCGCGACCCGCGTGCGCGAGTTCAAGGTCTATCGCTGGAGCCCGGACGACAACGAGAACCCGCGCACCGATACCTACGAGGTCGATCTCGACAAGTGCGGGCCGATGGTCCTGGACGCGCTGATCAAGATCAAAAACGAGATCGACCCGACGCTGACGTTCCGCCGTTCCTGCCGCGAGGGCATCTGCGGCTCGTGCGCGATGAACATCGACGGCACCAACACCCTGGCCTGCACCCGCGCGATCGAGGATTGCGGCAGCGGCAAGGGCGAGGTCCCGATCTATCCGCTGCCGCACATGGACGTGGTCAAGGACCTGGTCCCGGACCTGACCCATTTCTACGCCCAGTACGCGTCGATCCAGCCGTGGATCCGCACCCAGAGCTCCCCGCCGCCGGATCGCGAGCGGCTGCAGTCGAAGGAAGACCGCGCCAAGCTCGACGGCCTCTACGAATGCATCCTGTGCGCCTGCTGCAGCACCGCGTGCCCGAGCTACTGGTGGAACGGCGACCGCTACCTGGGACCGGCAATCCTGCTGCAGGCCTATCGCTGGATCATCGACAGCCGCGACGAGGACACCGGCGCGCGCCTGGACGACCTCGAAGACCCGTTCAAGCTGTACCGCTGCCACACGATCATGAACTGCACCCGGACCTGCCCGAAGGGCCTGAACCCGGCCAAGGCGATCGGCGAGATCAAGCAGTTGATGCTGGCGCGGCAGCAGTAGTCGCTGGGCCAGGTACGCCTGCACGCGCTCTGCGCTGGTCAGGACTTCCCAGGCATCCTCATGCACCGAGAGCCCTTCTCCCTTCGGGAGAAGGTGGCGCGTAGCGCCGGATGAGGGTACGGCGAAGCGTGGAGGCTTGAACCTTTGCGACTTCGCCGTACCCTCACCCCAACCCCTCTCCGAAAGAGAGGGACTCAACGCCGGGTCATCACGCTATCCATCGAAGGGGATTTCCATGCCGCGCGCCATCTTCCTTCCCGCCTTCGCGATGGTTGCCTTGACCCTCGTGGTCTGGCTGCGCATGTACACCGTGCGCATCGCGCAGATGAAGCGCGAACGGATCCACCCGCAGGCCGTCGCCACCTCCGCGCAGGCGGCCGCAAGGCTCACCGACAGCCGCGCGGCGGACAACTTCCGCAACCTGTTCGAGTTGCCGGTGCTGTTCTACCTGGCGCTGGTCGTGGCCGCGGTTTCCGGCCTTGCCACGGATGTGACGCTGGCGCTGGCCTGGTTGTTCGTGCTGCTGCGCGTGGTCCATAGCGCGATCCAGTGCAGCTACAACAAGGTCATGCACCGGTTCCAGGCCTATCTGGCCGGCAGCGTGGTGTTGTGGGTGCTGTGGGCGTGGCTGGCCTACCTGTTGTTCCTGCGGTGAGCGGTCTGTCCGCCGGCGACGAAGCGGAGCTGCGGCGCCTGCGCTGGCGCTGCCGGCGCGGGATGCGGGAGCTCGACCAACTCCTCAACCGCTGGCTCGACCAGCAATGGGCGGCATCTTCCGAAGCCGAGCGCGGGGTTTTCCTACAATTGCTGGCCTGCGAGGACGATAAGCTCTGGCGCTGGTTCCTTGGCCACGAGAACGCCCCCGATGCCGCACTCGATTCGCTCGTCCAGCGCATCCGCACCCTGCCGCCTTGAACGGCGTGCGTCGCCGTTGCTGATCGCCGCGCTGCTGGCGCTCGCCGTCGCCGCGGCTTTCGCAGTGCTGGTCTCGGAAATGCCCCGGGCTGCAGCGTGGGCACTGGCGCTGGCCGCGCTGGCGCATGGGGCATGGCTGGCCTGGCGCGAGGCCCGCATGGTGCCCGGCGAGTTCGTGGTCCCGCACGCGGACGCCCGGGCAACGGTTGATGGCAAGGTCGTCGATGATCTGGTGGTGCGCTGGCGCGGCCCGATCGCTTCCGTGCAATGGCGCGATGGCGATGGCCACCGGCGCCGGCACGTCTTCTTCCCCGATACGCTGCCGGCCGCGCGGCGCCGTGAACTGCGGCTGGCCGCGCCGGCGCCCGTGCCTGCGCGCCGGGCGGCATCGGTGGCACCATAGCGCCTGCTCCGTCGACCCGATCCCATGTTCAAACCCATTCCTGTCGCCATCGGCCTGCGCTACCTGCGGGCCAAGCGCCGCAACGGCTTCATCTCCTTCATCTCGCTGGCCTCGATCCTCGGCATCGCCATCGGCGTGGCTGCGCTGATCACCACGCTGGCGGTGATGAGCGGTTTCCAGCGCGAGATCCGCGACCGCATGCTGCAGATGGCCGCGCACGCCACCGTCACCGCCAGCGGCGATGCGATGGAGAACTGGCAGCAGGCCATCGCCGAGGCCCGCAGTGACCCGCGCGTGGCCGGTGCGGCGCCCTACATCGAAACCCAGGCGCTGTTGTCCGCTTCGAGGAAGCAGGGCGCGTTGATCCGCGGCGTCGACCCGATCGAGGAAGGCAAGGTGTCGGTGCTGGCCGAGAAGATGGTGCAGGGCAAGCTCGAGGACCTCACGCCCGGCAGTTTCAACATCGTGCTCGGGCGGGAGCTCGCGATGTGGATCGGGGCGGGCGTGGGCGACAAGGTCCTGGTGCTGACCGACGTGCGCGCCACGCCGATGGGCGCGGTCAAGCAGATGAAGCGGTTCACGGTGAGCGGCATCTTCGAGGCCGGCTACCAGGAATACGACAAGGGCCTGGCGGTGGTGAACCTGCGCGACGCGCAGCGGCTGATGCGCATGGGCGAGGGGGTCACCGGCGTGCGCCTGCGGATGCACGATATGGACCTGGCCTGGGAAGTGGCGCGCGACCTGGCACTGCGGCTCAAGGGGCCATACCTGGTCAGCGACTGGACCCGCGACAACGCCAACATGTTCCGGGCGCTGAAGCTGGAGAAGACGATGATGGCGATCCTGCTGTCGCTGATCATCGCCATGGGCGCGTTCAACCTGGTGTCATCGCAGGTGATGCTGGTGACCGACAAGCAGGCCGACATCGCGATCCTGCGCACGCTCGGGCTCACCCCGCGCGGGGTCATGCAGGTGTTCATGGTGCAGGGGTCGCTGATCGGGCTGATCGGCACCGTCTCGGGCGTAGTCGGCGGCATCCTGCTCACGCTCAACCTCGAACACATCCTGCGCGCGATCGAACGCGTGTTCGACGTGCAGTTGATGCCCGAGGACGTCTACTACATCACCGGCCTGCCGACGCAGCTGGAGGCGAGCGACATCACCATCATCGCGATCATCGCCCTGGTGATGGCCTTCCTGGCCACGCTGTATCCGGCGTGGCGCGCGGCGCGGACGGCGCCAGCGGAGGCGTTGCGCTATGAGTAGCCCGGGATCGGAAAAGCAGATGGAAGAGCGCATGCACGATGGCGAGGTGATCCGCGCCGAGGCGCTGGCCAAGACCTACGCCGAGGGCTCGCTGCGCACGCCGGTGTTCGACGGGCTCGACCTGGCCGTGCATGCCGGCGAGACCGTGGCCATCGTGGGCGCGTCCGGTGCCGGCAAGAGCACGCTGCTGCACCTGCTCGGTGGCCTCGATACGCCGACGGCGGGCGAGGTGTTCGTGGCCGGGCAGCAGATGAGCGCGCTGTCGGATGCCGAGCGCGGCCGCCTGCGCAACCATGCGCTGGGCTTCGTCTACCAGTTCCACCACCTGCTGCCGGAGTTCACCGCGCTGGAGAACGTGATGCTGCCGGTGCTGCTGGGTGGCACGGCGGTGGCCGATGCGGCGAAGACGGCGCGCGGGCTGCTGGAATCGGTCGGCCTCGGTCATCGCCTCGAGCACAAGCCGGGCGAACTGTCGGGCGGCGAACGCCAGCGTGCGGCCGTGGCGCGCGCGCTGGTCAACCGACCGGGTTGCGTGCTCGGCGACGAGCCCACCGGCAACCTCGACGAGAAGACCGCGGCGACCGTGTTCGACCTGATGCTCGAACTCAATCGCGCCCACCGCACCAGCCTGGTGTTGGTGACGCATGACCGCCGCCTGGCGCGCCGGCTCGACCGGGTGCTGGAGCTGTACGAGGGCAGGCTCAGGGAACTGCCCGCCAGCGAGGTGTAGTACCAACGAGGTGCAAGCCCACGAGGTGTAAGGAGACACCATGGACACGACGGCAAGGACGCCGCCATTCGGAATCGCCACCGCGGTGGCGCTGCTGCTCGGAATCACTGCCTGCCTGTGCCTGCCGGCGCTGCCGCCCTGGCCTGCGTTCGCGATGCCGCTGGCCGCGGGGGCGTGGCTGTGGTGGCGCCGGGGATGGAAACGCGTCGCTGGTGCCTGCCTGTTCGGTTTCGCGCTGTGCGGGCTGCATGTCGTCCACGCGCTGTCGCAGCAGCTGCCGTTGTCGCTGGAGCGGCAGGATGTCGTGGTCAGCGGGCGCGTGGTGGACCTGCCGGCCGACGAAGCAAGGCGCACGCGGTTCAAGCTGCGGGTGGACGACGACGCCACGGTGCCCGCGCCGTTGCGCGGCCAACTGCTGCAGCTGTCGTGGTACGACGGTTACAGGGACACCGCGCCGTCGCGACGCTTCGAACTCCGGCCCGGCAGCCGCTGGGCATTCGAGTTGCGCCTGCGTGCGCCGCGCGGCTTGCGCAATCCCGGCGTGTTCGACAGCGAGAAGTCCGCGCTGGCCAGACGCATCGCGGCGACCGGCTATGTGCGCCATCCGGACACCGCGCGGCAGCTCGCCCACGCGGCCGGCATCGACGCCTGGCGCGGGACGATGTCCGCGCGCATCGCGGCGGCGGTGCCGTCATCCTCGTCCCGCTACGTCCAGGCGCTGGCCCTGGGCGACACCCGCGGGCTGGATGACATCGACTGGGAAACCCTGCGCGCCACCGGGCTGACCCATCTGATCGCGATCTCCGGGTTCCACGTCGGCATGGTCGCGGCGCTGTTCGCGCTGCTGGCCTCGTGGCTGTGGCGCATGTTCCCGGCATTGGCCCGACGGCTGCCGCGCCCGCAGGCGGCGGCGCTCGCGGCCCTGGCCGGGGCCGCGGGTTACGCGGCCGTCGCGGGCTTCGCGCTGCCCACGGTGCGCACGGTGCTGATGATCGCGATGGTGGTCGCGGCGCGGGCGCTGCGCCGGCCGGTGCGGGTTGGTGATGCGCTGGCGATGGCGGCGCTGGCGATGCTGCTGTTCGACCCACTGGCGGCCCTGACGGCCGGTTTCTGGCTCAGCTTCGCCGGCGTCGCGTGGCTGGCGTGGTGCCTGCCCGAAGCGGGGCATCGCATCGTCGGCGACTTCCTGTCCGCGCAGGGCGTGGCCACACTCGGCCTGCTGCCGCTGACGGCGGTGCTGTTCGGGCAGGCGTCACTGGCCGGGCCGCTGGCCAACCTGATCGCCATTCCGTGGTGGAGCCTGGTGGTGGTGCCGCTGTCGCTGCTCGGCACCGCGCTGGAGGCCCTGCACTCGGGTGCCGGCCACTGGGCATGGCGCGCGGCGGCGCGGTGCTTCGACGTGGCCTGGCCATTGATGCAGTGGCTGGCCGGCAGCCGTTTCGCGCTGTGGTGGCTGCCGGAGGCGCGCTGGTTCGCGCTGCCGCTGGCCCTGCTCGGCGCATTCTGGTGCCTGCTGCCGCGCGGCGTGCCGGGCAGGGTGCTGGCGCTGGTGCTGTGGCTGCCGCTGCTGTGGCCGTCGCGCGGGCTGCCGCCGCCCGGTGAGGCGGAACTGGTGGTGCTGGACGTCGGCCAGGGCCTGTCGGTGCTGGTGCGCACGGCGCGACACAGCCTGCTGTATGACATGGGCCCCGCGCAGCCGGAAGGTTTCGATGCCGGTGAACGCATCGGCGTGCCGTCGCTGCGCGCGCTGGGCGTGCGGCGGCTGGATGCGGCCGTCGTCAGCCACGGCGACAACGACCACGCCGGCGGGTTTGCCGCGGTGCGACGCGCCTACCCGATGCCGGTGGCGTGGTCGTCGGAGGGTTCCGGCGTTGAACACACGCGCGCCTGCCGTGCCGGCACGCAGTGGCAGTGGGACGGCGTGCGCTTCCGCTTCCTGCATCCGCCCGAGTATTTCCCCTACCTGGCCAACGAATCGAGCTGCGTGCTGCGGATCGAGACCGCGCATGGCGCGGCGCTGCTGACCGGCGACATCGGTGAAGTGGTCGAACGCGACCTGCTGCGCCGCGACGCGGCCGCGCTGCGCGCCGAGGTCGTGCTGGTGGCGCACCACGGCAGCGGCGAGTCTTCCGACCCGGGCTTCGTCGCCGCCACCGGAGCTCGCCATGCGTTGATCTCGGCCGGCTACGGCAACCGGTTCCACCATCCGCGGCCGGAAGTGGTGGAACGCTGGCAGCAGGCCGGCGCGCAGGTCCAGGACACCCAGGAAGGCGGCGCGCTGCGCGTGCGCCTGCAGGCCGGCGGAGTCACGGTCGAACCGCGACGGCAGTCGCATCCGCGTCCGTGGGATGCGGTGCGGCGGCAGCGCCGGCTGGCGGGCGAAGGCACGGGGCAGGCGGCCCTTGTATCCTATCGGCCGGATTGAAACGGCCGTTGGCCGGGGGACTGCGCGTGCTGGAACTGGTGAAGGCGGGTGGCTGGCCGATGCTGCCATTGCTGTTGTTGTCGGCGATCGCGCTGGCGATCATCGTCGAGCGATTCTGGGCGCTGCGGCGCAAGACCGTGCTGCCGCCGGGCCTGGGCGGCGAAGTCCGCGCCTGGGCCGCGCGCGGCAGCCTCGACCCGACGCACATCGACTCGCTGCGCGGCAATTCGCCGCTGGGCGCGCTGCTGGCCGCGGCGCTGGACGTGCGCAGCCGCCCGCGCGAGGAGATCCGCGAGCGCGTGGAAGACGTCGGCCGCCACCTCGCGCACCGCATGGAGCGCTACCTCAACGCGCTGGGCACGATCGCCGCGGCCGGCCCGCTGCTGGGCCTGTTCGGCACCGTGGTCGGCATGATCCAGATGTTCCTCGGGATCATGGATTACGGCGTGGGCGACGTGAACCAGCTCGCCGGCGGCATCGGCAAGGCGCTGGTGTGCACCGCCGCGGGCATGATCGTCGCGGTGCCGGCGCTGATGTTCCACCGTTATTTCCGCGCCCGGGTCGACAGCTACCTGGTCGACATGGAGCACGAGGCGATCCAGCTGATGGACGCCATCGATCCCCGTGCGAAGCGCGTGGCTGCCACGGCGCCGCAGGGCTGACCTTCCATGCGCATCCGCGACCGCCGCGCCGAGGACAACCCGGACATCAACCTCGTGCCGATGATCGACGTGATCCTGTGCCTGATCATCTTCTTCGTGATCACCACCACGTTCGACGCGCGCTCGGTGCTCAAGCTCGAACTGCCGCGCGCCGACGGCGAGCGCAGCGAGGCCAAGACCAGGCAGCTGAGCCTGCTGATCAATGCCGAGGGCCGCTACTTTGTCGATGACCGCGAGGCACTGCGCACCGACGTCGAATCGCTCAAGCGCACGATCGTGGAAGTGGCCGGCGACGACCGCGAACGCACCGTATTGATCCGCGCCGACGCGCGCACGCCGTGGCAGGCGGTGATCACCGCCTACGACGCGCTGGGCCAGCTGGGCTTCCGCCGCATCGCCAACGCCACCGCGCCCGAACAGCGGCCCGCCGCCGCGGAGCCGGCCAGGTGAACCGGCCCAAGCCCGCCGCGGCGTGGCCGATCTACCGCCGGCTGACCGCATTCGCGAGGAAGTACCGCGGACTGCTGTTGCTGGCGCTGGTGGGCATGGTGATCGAGGCCGCGGCGGGCGGCGCGTTCACCAAGCTGATGGAGCCGATCGTCAACGAGACGTTCGTGGTCAAGGACGCGAAGAACAGCGCGTGGTTGCCGCTGGCGATCGTCGGCCTGTTCGTGCTGCGCGGCATCGCCGGCTACCTCACCGACTACAACATGGCGCGTTCGGGCCGGGGCATCGCCCGCGACATGCGGGTGCAGGTGCTGGGCAAGTACCTGCGCCTGCCCGGGCTGCGCTTCGACACCGAACCGGTGCCGTCGATGCTGGTACGGCTGGGCTCGGACAGCGACCAGGTCGCGCAGGCCACCATCGACGCGGCCAAGGTGATGCTGCAGCAGTCGTTCCAGATCATCGCCGCGCTGGTGGTGATGTTCTGGACCAGCTGGCAGGTGACGCTGGCGGTGCTGGTGCTGGCGCCACCGCTGGCCTGGGTGATGGACAAGGTCGGCAAGCGCTACCGCCGGGTCAGTCACCGCATCCAGGAGAGTTCCGCGCACCTGATGCAGTCGGCCGACCAGTCGCTGAGCAACCACCAGGAAGTGAAGATCTACGGCGCGCGGCAGGCCGAGTTCGACCGCTATTCGGCGCTCGCCGACAAGCACATGAAACTGTCGCTGAAGGTCGAGGCCACGCGCAGCATCTCCTCGGCGATGGTGCAGCTGATGGGCTCGGTGGGGCTGGCGCTGCTGTTGTTCGTGGCCGGCCGCGAGGCGATGGCCGGGCGCCTGAGCGCCGGTGGCTTCGTCGCGCTGATGCTGGCGATGATGGCGATCATCCCCTCGCTCAAGCAGCTGACCAACGTGCAGAACATGCTGCAGCGGGGCGTGGCGTCGGCCGAGCGCCTGTTCGGCGTGCTCGATGCGCCGGACGAGGTCGATACCGGCACCTTGCCGCTGCAGCGCGCGAAGGGATTGATCGAGTTCCGCGACGTCGGCGCCCGCTATGTCGGGCAGGCGGAGCCGGCGTTGCAGGGCATCAGCTTCGATGCGCGCCCGGGCACGGTCACCGCCATCGTCGGCCGCTCCGGCAGCGGCAAATCGACGCTGGTGAAGCTGATCCCGCGCTTCTATGACATCGAATCGGGACAGATCCTGCTCGACGGGCACCCGCTCGAGGAATACCGGCTGGCCGACCTGCGCCGCCAGATCGCGCTGGTCGGGCAGCAGGTGATGCTGTTCGATGGCAGCGTCGCGGACAACGTCGCCTATGGCGAGATGGCCGACGCCGACCCGGCATCGCTGGAGCGGGCGGTGCGCGGCGCCAACGCGATGGAGTTCGTCGAGCGCCTGCCCGAAGGGCTGCACAGCGGGATCGGCACCAACGGCGGCCGGCTGTCCGGTGGCCAGCGCCAGCGCGTCGCGATCGCGCGGGCGATGCTCAAGGACGCGCCGATCCTGATCCTCGACGAGGCCACCGCCGCGCTCGATACCGAGTCCGAGCGCCTGGTGCAGGACGCGCTCGAGAAACTCATGCCCGACCGCACCACGCTGGTCATCGCCCACCGGCTGTCGACCATCGAGCACGCGGACCAGGTGCTGGTCCTCGACCACGGCCGGCTGGTGGAGCAGGGCACCCATACGGAACTGCTCGCGCGCGGCGGGCTGTACGCGCACCTGCACCAGATGCAGTTCCGCGAGCCGGCGAGCGCATGACATGCCAATGAGTGCACGCCGATGAGTGCGCGCGCCAAGACCCCGCGGTACTGGTTCGAGGGCCCGGTGCCCTGGCATGCGCGGCTGCTGTCGAAGATCTACGGCGGCGCGATCGCGCTGCGGATGCGGCTGTTCCGACTGCACCTGCTGCGGCGGGTCCGCATCGCCCGGCCGGTCGTCGTGGTCGGAAACCTGATTGCCGGCGGCAGCGGCAAGACGCCGCTGGCGATCGTGCTGGTCGAGCGCCTGCGCGCCGCCGGCTGGAATCCCGGCGTGGCCACGCGCGGCTATGGCCGCGACGACGCCGGGACGCCGCGCTGGGTCGACGAAGAGACCGACCCGGTGCTCGGCGGCGACGAGCCGGTACTGATCGCGCGTCGCACCGGCGTGCGCGTGCGCGCCGATGCCGACCGCGCCGCCGCCGCGCGCGCGCTGGTCGAAGCAGGCTGCGACATCGTCGTCTGCGACGACGGCCTGCAGCACTACCGGCTGCGGCGCGACATCGAGATCGAAGTGATCGACGGCCACCGGCGCTACGGCAACGGCCAGCTGCTGCCCGCCGGCCCCTTGCGCGAGCCGGCCGAACGCGGCGATTCCTGCGACTTCCGCGTGCTCAACGTCGGCGGCGACGCGATCGAGGCCGGCTTCGGAGAATGGCCGATGCGGCTGGTTGCCGACCACGCGCAGCCGTTGGTGGGCGTCCGCCCGATGCCGCTGTCGGCGTTCGCCGGCAAGCGCGTGCACGCGGTCGCCGGCATCGGCAACCCGGAGCGGTTCTTCGACACCCTGCGCAGCCACGACATCGCCGTGGTGCCGCACGCCTTCGCCGATCATCACCGCTATGTCGCCGAAGACCTGAGTTTCGGCAGCGACCTGCCGGTGCTGATGACCGAGAAGGACGCGGTGAAGTGCCAGCCGTTCGCGACCGGCCGCCATTTCAGCGTCCCGGTGCGCGCGGAGTTGCCGGAGGCGTTCTGGGTGGCGCTGCTGGATCGGCTTGCGGCTCTCAGGCAGAAGTCCTGACCTGCCTTTTACGGATACAGGGGGCCCGTAGGAGCGGCGGAAGCCGCGAGCCTTTCGAGCCGCGAGGTTCCGCAGGAAGAAGCTCGCGGCTTCCGCCGCTCCTACAAGCGCCGGTCGCTCTTCGGAGGGTACCGGCGGCTAGAATCGGGGCATGACCGCTCCCGCTGACTTCGTTGTTGCCATTCCCGCCCGCTTCGACGCCTCGCGTTTGCCGGGCAAGCCGCTGCGCCTGCTGGCCGGTGAACCGCTGGTGCTGCACGTCGCGCGGCGTGCGCTGGCCGCGGGCGCGCGCGAGGTGTGGGTCGCGGCCGACGACGAACGCATCGTGCAGGCGCTGGCCGGCAGCGGCGTGCGGGTGGCATTGACGGCCAAGCGCCACGCGTCCGGCACAGACCGCCTCGCCGAATGCGCCGACATCGCAGGCTGGGACGACGACCAGATCGTGGTCAACCTGCAGGGCGACGAGCCGTTCGCGCCGGCTGCGGGCATCGACGCGGTTGCGGCGACGCTGGCGGAGTCGGACGCACCGATGAGCACGCTGGCCGCGGTTGTCACCGATGTCGACGAACTGCTGGACCCCAACGTCGTGAAACTGGTGCGCGGCGACGACGGTTGCGCGCTGTACTTCTCGCGTGCGCCGATCCCGTGGCCGCGCGATGCGTTCTCGCACGATCGCAGCCGCATGCCGGATAGCAGGCAATGGCTGCGCCACATCGGCATCTACGGCTACCGCGCCGGTTTCCTGCGCCGTTTCGCCGCGATGCCGCCCGGCCGGCTGGAACAGGTGGAATCGCTGGAACAGCTGCGCGCACTCGAGGCTGGCCATCGCATCGCGGTGGCGCTGACGCCGGAGCCGTTCCCGCCCGGCGTCGACACCCCGGATGACCTGGCGCGTGCGGAGCGCCACTTCAAGGAGACGTCACCGTGATCGAGCCGCAGCGATTGCTGGTGGTATGCCTCGGCAACATCTGCCGCTCGCCGATGGCCGAGGGCGCGCTGCGCGCGCGCCTGCAGGAGGCCGGGCTGCAGCAGGTGGAGGTCGATTCGGCCGGCACCGGCGATTGGCACGTCGGCCTGCCGCCGGACAGCCGCGCGATCGCCACTGCGCGCCGCCACGGCGTCGACATTGGCGGACTGCGTGCGCGCCAGCTCTCGGCGCGCGACTTCGACGACTTCGACTGGCTGCTGTGCGCCGACCACGCCAACCTGCGCGACGTGCAGGCGCTGGCGCCGGGCACCGGCCGCGGGCGCAGCGTGTTGTTCATGGAATGGGCGGGGCTGGCGGGGCCGATTCCCGACCCCTATACCGGCGACGAATCACACTTCGAACAGGTCTGGACGCAGGTGGACGAGGCGGCGCGGGCGGTGGTGGCGCGACTGCGAGCCGATTGACGCATAATCCGGGTCCGGCAACAGGGGACCCGTGATTTGCCCATGGACGTCAGCATCGCTCCCGAATTTCCGCAAACCCTGGAATGGCTGAACCTGTCCGAGCCGCTGCGCATGGCGCAGCTGCGCGGCAAGGTCTGCGCGGTGGCGTTCATCAATGCCGGCTCGGCATGGTCGCAGCAGCGCCTCAACGACCTGGCCCACCTGCGTGCCCGCCACGGCGGGCGGCTGAACGTGGTGGCGGTGCACGTGCCGCGCTTCGAACACGAGCGTGACGCGCGGCGCGTGGCCAAGCGGCTGTCGCGGCAGAAGCTCGACTTCCCGATCGCGCACGATCCCGACTGGACGCTGTGGCAGCAGTACGGCATCGAAGCCTGGCCGACGGTGGTGCTGCTCGATGGCGAGGGACGGATCCGCGAGCGCTGGGTCGGCGACGGCCAGGTACGCGAGCTCGACTCGGCGGTCACCTCGCTCAACGACGCGATCGTGCCGCGTTCGCGCAACGACGCGCCGATCGAACTGCGCGCGCTGCGCGAGCCGATGCTGCCGCTGCGGTTCCCGGTCGGCATCGCGGTCAATGCCAACTACCTGTACCTGGCCGACAGCGGCCACCACCGGGTGCTCGAATGCGACCACGGCGGCCGCGTGCTGCGCCAGTTCGGCAGCGGTGGCCCGGGCTTCATCGACGGGCCGATGGAACTCTCGGCATTCAACCGCCCGCAGGGCATCTGCCTGCAGCGTGACATGCTGTATGTCGCTGACAGCGGCAACCACGCCGTGCGGCGGATTCAGCTGCGCACCGGCGACATCGACACGATCTGCGGCGCCGGCCGCCCCGGCGAACCGGTCGAAGGGGTGGTCACCGACCCGCGCGCCGTCGCGCTGGATCAGCCGCGCGCGCTGGCGCTCAGCGCCGAGGCGATGCACATCGCCACCGCCGGCGACAACCGGGTCTGGACCTACGACCTGGGCAAGCGGGAGCTGCGCCTGCTGGCCGGTTCCGGCGCACTGGGCGTCGCCGACGGCAACGGCAAGCGCGCCAACTTCGCCGAACCGGTCGGGCTGGCGACGGTGCAGCAGATGCTGTACGTCTGCGATGCCGCGGGTTCGGCGATCCGCAGCGTCAATGCGCGCAGCGGCCAGGTCACCACGCTGCTCGGCGAGGACGCCTGGAACTTCGGCGAGGCCGACGGCGCACGCGTGGAAGCGCGCCTGCAGCAGCCGCAGGCGATCGCGCTGGACCCGGACGCGCCGGTGCTGTGGATCGCCGACAGCGGCAACGACGCGCTGCGCATGCTGCGCCTGGGCGGCGGCGAACTGGCCACGTTCCAGCTGCCGCAGCGGCTGCACGCGCCGTCGGGCCTGGCGATCGCCGACCGCGTGGTCTGGATCGCCGACACCGATGCCCACGCGGTGCTGCGCCTGGATATCCAGACCGGGGCCCTGCGCCACGTTCCCATCGGCGAATGACCGGGGTCTCTCCTGTCGTCCCGAGCGTAGCGAGGGATCTGTCATCCATTCACGGCACGGGAGCAGGAAGCAGATCCCTCGCTGCGCTCGGGATGACAAGCAATCCGCTTGGGATGACAAGCCCCGTGGTGTGACGAAGGCCTTGGCGTGACGAAGGACGACATCGGGCAGGCGGGCCCCTGCGTCGGCATCTCGTGGCCGCTGCCGCGGGCCTTGCACATGCACGCGATAGCCCTCAGCTTCTGTCCTTCATGACCGACCCGCTTCCCCCATTCGACGGCAAGGCCTTCGTGCGCGGCCTGAGCACCGCGCCCGGCGTGTACCGCATGTTCGCCACCGACGACAGCGTGCTGTACGTGGGCAAGGCCGGTGCGCTGAAGAAGCGCGTGGCCAGCTACTTCAGCAATACGCCCAAGCCGCCGCGGACGATGGCCATGCTGGCGCAGGTCGCGCGGATGGACGTCACCGTCACCCGCAGCGAGGCCGAGGCGCTGCTGCTGGAAAACCAGCTGATCAAGTCGCTCAAGCCGCGCTACAACGTGCTGCTGCGCGACGACAAGAGCTACCCCTACGTGCTGCTGACCCAGGAGCCCTGGCCGCGCATCAGCCTGCACCGCGGGCCCCGCAACGTGCCGGGCCGCTACTTCGGCCCGTACCCGAGCGTGGTGGCGGTGCGCGAGACGCTCAACCTCATGCACAAGCTGTTCAAGCTGCGCAGCTGCGAGGACAGCGTATTCCGCAACCGCTCGCGGCCGTGCCTGCAGTACCAGATCGGTCGCTGCACGGCGCCATGCGTGGGCCTTGTGCAGGCGCGCGACTATGCGCAGGACGTGCGCCGGGCGACGCTGTTCCTCGACGGCCGCAGCGACGAGCTCAGCGACGAGTTGAACAAGGCGATGGAAGCCGCCAGCGAACGCCTGGATTTCGAGGAGGCCGCGCGCCTGCGCGACCAGATCTCGATGATCCGCAAGCTGCAGGCGCGGCAGTACGTCGACGGCACGGTTGCCGACCTCGACGTCCTGGCCTGCGCGATGCAGGGCAGCCACGCCTGCGTGCTGCTGCTGGCCTTCCGCGACGGTCGCAACCTCGGCACCCGCAGCTTCTTCCCGAAGACCAACGGCAGCGACAACCCGGCCGAAGTGCTCGCGGCGTTCGTCTCGCAGTACTACGCCGAGCAGCCACCGCCGCGCGAAATCGTCCTCGACCGCGAGATCGATGACGTCGAACTGCTGCAGGAGGCCTTCAGCACCGCTGCCGGCCGCCGCGTGCAGGTCAAGACCAGCGTGCGCGGCGACCGTGCCGGTTACCTCGACTTGGCGCGGCGCAACGCGCAGATGACCCTGGTCACCGAACTAGGCAGCCAGGCCGCGCAGCGCGCGCGCGTGGAATCGCTGCGCGAGATGCTCGGACTGGCCGACCTGCCGCAGCGGATCGAATGCTTCGACATCAGCCACACCATGGGCGAGGCGACGGTGGCTTCGTGCGTGGTGTTCGATGCCGAAGGCCCGGTGCGCAGCCAGTACCGGCGCTACAACATCGCCGGGATCGAGCCGGGCGACGATTACGCGGCCATGCACCAGGCGCTCGAGCGCCGCTTTCGTCGCGCCGTCGAGGAAGACGGCGTGCTGCCCGACGTGCTGCTGATCGACGGCGGGGCAGGGCAGGTGGCGCAGGCCAGGGCCGTGCTGGCCGACCTGGGCATCGACGGCCCGGTGCTGGTGGGCGTGGCCAAGGGCGAGGCGCGCCGGCCCGGCGACGAAACCCTGCTGCTGCCGGGTGTCGATGGCCGGCCGGACCGCGAACTGCATCCGGGCGGCGCATCGCCGGGGCTGCAACTGGTGCAACAGGTCCGCGACGAGGCGCACCGCTTCGCCATCACCGGCCATCGCGGCCGCCGGCAGAAGGCGCGCAACAGCAGCCGGCTCGAGGACATCGCCGGCATCGGGCCGCGCCGGCGGGCAAGCCTGCTCAAGCATTTCGGCGGACTGGGCGGGCTGAAGAACGCAAGTGCGGACGAGATCGCGCACGTGGAGGGCATCAGTTCCGCGCTTGCCGAGCGGATTTACGCCACACTGCACGGGTTGCAAGGGCCGGGCGCCGAGCGCCAGCCGGACTGAAGGCGAGGAATGAAGCTGACCATCCCGACATGGCTGACCCTGCTGCGGATCCTGATGATCCCGGTGCTGGTGCTGGTGTTCTACCTGCCCTACAAGTGGACCAATTTCGCCGCCACGGCGGTGTTCGCGCTGGCCGCGATCACCGACTGGCTCGACGGCTGGATCGCCCGCCGCTACCACCAGTACTCGGCATTCGGCGCCTTCCTCGACCCGGTCGCGGACAAGCTCATGGTCGCCGTGGCGCTGTTCCTGATCGTGCAGGGCCACCCCACGGCGTGGATGGCGCTGTGGGCGGCTGTGATCGTGGGCCGCGAGATCGCGGTGTCGGCACTGCGCGAATGGATGGCCGAACTGGGCCAGCGCGCGCGGGTCAAGGTCGCGGCGATCGGCAAGATCAAGACCGTGGCGCAGATGCTGGCATTGCTGTGCCTGCTGTACTCGGTCTCGCCGGACCGGGTGCAGCGCTACGACCTGTTCATGCGCGACCTGGTTTTCCACGTCGGCGACTGGTTGCTGGCGGTCGCCGCGCTGCTCACGCTGTGGTCAGGTCTGGCCTATTTGCGCGCGGCCTGGCCGGTTTTGCGTGCGGGAGAAGGAATTCCAGTTGACAGTTCCGGGCGTGACGGTAAAATTCCGGCTCCTCCGCGGGAATAGCTCAGTTGGTAGAGCGCAACCTTGCCAAGGTTGAGGTCGCGAGTTCGAGTCTCGTTTCCCGCTCCAGATCCAGCGGAACCCCGGCACTGCCGGGGTTTCGTTTTTTTCCGGACGGAGGTTGCGGCAACGCAATCCGTCCCTGATCCGGGTATCGTCATCCCGGACAACGAGTCACCGGCCTGGTGGCAGAGTGGTTATGCAGCGGCCTGCAAAGCCGCGTACGCCGGTTCAATTCCGACCCAGGCCTCCATCCATCGTGCGGATCCGTTCGCGGACCGCATGGCCGAAAAGCAGGCCTCCCGTGCGCGACCGCAGCCGGATGGCATGTGGACGGCCGGACCCGGCGGATTTCCTCGTTGCTACGAATTGCGATCATCAAGGTGCCCCAAGGCGCCTCGTCGCGACGCCGCCCGGGTGGCGAAACTGGTAGACGCAAGGGACTTAAAATCCCTCGGCCGCAAGGTCATGTCGGTTCGATCCCGACTCCGGGCACCACGCTTCCGCACTTGGCTCCCACGAGAGCAGGGCATGCCGGCTTCGCCTCCGGCGGTGGCGGTCTGCAACAATGCCCGCGACCGCAAGCCAAGGGGCCCGCCGGATGTCGCGTTACCTGCCTTATGTCGCCAGCGTCGCACTGACGCTGTTCTCGGCCTGGATGTCGCTGCGGCATCCGCAGTGGCGCTGGCCGCTGGGCATCTTCGGTGCGCTCGCGCTGCTGGGCACCTGGGACCTGCTGCAACGGCGCACCACGCTGCGCCGCAACTATCCGATCCTCGCGCACTTCCGTTATTTCCTTGAATCGATCGGCCCGGAGATCCGCCAGTACTTCATCCAGGGCGATACCCAGGAAGTGCCGTTCTCGCGCCAGCAGCGCGCACTGGTGTACCAGCGCGCGAAGAACGTGGTCGACGTGGTGCCGTTCGGCACCGAGCGCGATGTCTACGGCCCGCAGTACGAATGGATCAACCATTCGCTGCTGCCGACGTCCATCCCCTCGCACGACTTCCGCGTGCGCATCGGCGCCGACGCCGCGCAGCCTTACGATGCCAGCGTCTTCAACATCTCGGCGATGAGCTTCGGCTCGTTGTCGGCGAATGCGATCCGCGCGCTCAATGCCGGGGCGAAGCGCGGCAACTTCTACCACGACACCGGAGAAGGCTCGATCTCGCCGTACCACCGCGAGAACGGGGGCGACCTGGTCTGGGAAATCGGCTCGGGCTACTTCGGTTGCCGCGAGCAGGACGGACGCTTCAGCGAGGAACGCTTCGCCGCCAACGCGCGCGACCCGCAGGTGAAGATGATCGAGGTCAAGCTCTCGCAGGGCGCCAAGCCCGGCCACGGCGGCGTGCTGCCCGGGCCCAAGGTCAGCGCCGAGATCGCCGCCACCCGCGGCGTGCCGGAGGGCATGGACTGCGTCTCGCCGTCGCGGCATTCGGCGTTCTCCACGCCGGTGGGGCTGCTGGAGTTCGTCGCCCGCCTGCGCGAGCTGTCGGGCGGCAAGCCAACTGGTTTCAAGCTGGCGATCGGCCACCCGTGGGAGTGGTTCGCGGTGGCCAAGGCGATGCAGGAAACCGGGATCCTGCCGGACTTCATCGTCGTCGACGGCGCCGAGGGCGGCACCGGCGCGGCGCCGGCGGAGTTCATCGACCACGTCGGCGTGCCGATGCACGAGGCGCTGATGCTGGTGCACAACACCCTGGTGGGCATCGGCCTGCGCGACCGGATCCGGGTCGGCGCGGCGGGCAAGATCACCAGCGCCTTCGACATCGCCCGCACCATGGCGATGGGCGCGGACTGGTGCAACGCCGCGCGCGGTTTCATGTTCTCGCTGGGCTGCATCCAGTCGCTGAGCTGCCACACCGACCGCTGCCCGACCGGCATCGCCACCCAGGACCCGAAGCGCTGGCACAGGCTCGACACCGCGGACAAGTCGACGCGCGTGTTCCAGTTCCACGAGAACACCATCAAGGCGCTGCGCGACCTGCTGTGCGCGGCGGGGCTGGAGCATCCGCGCCAGCTCGGGCCGGAGCACATCCTGCGCCGGGTCTCGCAGACCGAGGTGCGCTCGCTGGCGGCGCTCTACCGCTTCCTCGATCCGGGAGAACTGCTGGAACGGATGCCCGAGCACGCGGTGTTCCGGAGTTTCTGGTCGGCCGCGCGCAGTGATTCCTTCGTCGCACCCGATCGCGTGCTGGCGATGCGCGAGGCGAAGGCGCGATAGCGGATGCGGATTGCGAGGCGTCTGCATCCCGCGTATCCGCAGGTCGGGCTACGACGCCCCGCCGCCCGCCAATGCGATGCGACCCCCGGGGCGCGCATCCGGTGTTGCCTCACCCGTGGCAGGCGACCAGCACCGTGTCGCCGCAGCGCAGTTTCATCTTGACCCCGGTTGGACGGCCCGTGCTGCGATGCCGGGCGCAGGCCAGCTGCTCGGCGTGTTCAAGCGCCACCAGCGGGGTCGGGTCCGGCGGCTCGTTGCCGCCATTGGCCGTGTACACCACCCAGCCGCGGGCCGATTGCTCGATCGAAAACAGTTCGCGTTCCATGAGTACCCCCTCGGAATGCCTGTTGCGGATGGACAGGCACGCAAGTCCCGTGCCGCGCGCGGAGCGCCTGCCCGCGGGCAGGATGGCGCGTGTCCATGACAATCAGCGGCACGCAGGTGCCGGGAAGGGTCGCGGATCGTCCTGTCGGGTCGGGGAGGCGGCTGGCCTGAAAGCAAATGACGGGAAGTCCCGTGGAGACGCGAACCCCGGACAGGGATTCCCATTTCCGCACGGGCGCTCGTACAACAAAAAAGACCACCCCTGCGGGTGGCCTTTTTCGTTTGTAACCCATTCAATTCCATGGGCTGATTTGGTGGGCGGTACAAGGTTCGAACTTGTGACCCTTGCCGTGTGAAGGCAATGCTCTACCGCTGAGCTAACCGCCCCGATCGGGGCGCGAAGTTTACTTGGACGGGAGTGGTATTGCCAACCCGGGCGGTTGGCCGGCCGGTAAGTGATCGCCCGCGTCCAGGGCTTGGCGCCCTCCGCATTCAGGGAGAGGAGCGGCACTTGGCGCCTTTGTGGGAGCGGCTTCAGCCGCGAGACTCTTCCGGGAAGCCTCCGCAAACGGCATCGCGGCCATGGCTGCTCCCACCGATTCCGTTTGGTGCAACAACGCGCCTCGTCCGATTTGCGCCTAGCGCAGTGGCGCGGCTTCGTCGTCGGGCAGCGGTGTCCACATCTGCACCCGGTGCCGCGGGGTGCCGCTGGCGGGGTTGAAGCGGTAGTCGGCACCGATGGCGTCGGCGCGGTCGCGGATGTTGAGCAGGCCGCGGCCGGGGCGGTCGGGGTCGATGTCGATGGGGCCGAATTGGTCCTCGATTTCCAGCGTCAGCTCGGCGGCGACCGCGGAGGGCATCAGTGTCAGGCGAATGTGCATGCGCCCGCCGCAGCCGTGGCGCGCGCCGTTGGTCGCGGCCTCCTGACAGATGCGGTACAGCGCCGAGGCGATGTTGTCGGGCAATTGGTCGACCCGCCCCTGGACGCGGCTGGTGTAGAGCACGCCGCGATCGCGCAGCAGTTCGGCGAACGGGCCTTCGGCGATGGCGCGGGCGAGGCCGAAGCGGTCGAGCACCGCAGGGTGCAGCTCGTTGATCACCTCGCGCAGGTGGCCGTGGGCGCTGGTCACCAGGCTGCTGATCGACGCTAGGCCTTCGAGCACCGCGGGGTTGCTGGCGGTGAGCTCGACGATCCGCAGGCGGGTGGCGATCGCGGTCATGTCCTGGCCGATCTGGTCGTGCAGTTCGACGCCGATCCGGCGCCGTTCCTGTTCCTGCAGCGCGGCCATGCGATTGGCGGCGCGGGAGAGTTCCGCGCTGCGCCCGCGCAGCATGCGCACGATTTCGTCCATCTCGATGCGCTTGGCCCGCAGGGCCTCGGTGGCGACGCCCAGCAGCAGCACCGCGCAGCCGACCATGGCCATCAGCATCGGGAGCTGGCCGGGGGCCAGCGAGTCTACATGCGGCAGCGTTGCCGCGACCAGTGCGACGCACAGCAGCCCGTACGCGATCGACGCCGGCCGCCAGCCGTAGCGGTGCGCGATCAGGAACAGCGGCAGCAGCGCCATCGCCAGCGGATATACCGGCGCCTCGATCACAGGCAGCAGGGACAGCCCCAGCACCGCCGCCGATGGCGCCACCGCGACGCCATAGGCCAGCAGCTCGGGCCAGGGGCGGCGTTCGGGCCCGGACTGGTCGGCCAGCACCAGCATGATCGGCACCATCAGCACCACGCCCGCGAAATCCCCGAGTGCGTACGACACCAGCATCGATGGCAACCCGGTGGCCAGGCTGCCGTCGTCGTTGAGGTCGATCCCGGTGAGCAGGATGCTGTTGAACACGGCGGCGACGAATCCCACCGCCAGCAGCCGCGGCAGCGCCCTGCGAGCCACCGTGCCGCGGCCGTGGCGGCCGATGCCGCGCAGCACCGTGGCATAGATGCACCACGGCAGAATCGCACCGGCGAGCAGGGCGAGGGTCGAGGTGTAGAGGTCCAGGGCGATGCCCATCGCCAGCAGGGTGATGATTTCGATCATCGCCATCGCGGGCCACAGCCGTCGCGGCAGCAGCCACAGCGTGCCCAGGCGCAGCCCGGCGGGCAGGAACCAGAAGATCCCGGCGATGCCGAACAGCCCGAGCCATGCGAACGGATAGAGCGCCAGCCAGATCACCGCGGGTCGACGCCACCTCGGCGATTGCGCTTCAATGGCCGGGTTTCCAGACCCGTCCCGGGGCAAATTCGATGTCGACACTGCGTATTGTCCTGGTCGATGACCATCCGATCGTGCGGTCCGGCTTCCGCCAGCTGCTCGAGCTCGAGCCCGGCTGGACGGTGATCGCCGAGGTCGGCAGCGCGCAGGAGCTGGCGGCCTGGATGCTGCAATCCACCTGCGACGTGCTGGTGCTCGATCTTTCCCTGCCCGATGGCGACGGGCTCGTCATGCTACGGCACCTGCTGGCCCAGCGGCCCGACCTGGCGATCGTGGTGCTGACGATGCACGACGGTGCGCTGTACGTGCAAGACGCGATCGCCGCCGGTGCGCGCGGCTATGTCACCAAGAGTTCGGCGCCGGACGAACTGGTCGACGCGATCCGCGCCGTCGGCCGCGGCGAGACCTACCTGGGCACCGACGTGCGCGACTACGACGGCACGGTGTCGGAAGACAGCCAGGGTGCGTTGCCGGAGCTGACCTCGCGCGAGGCCCAGGTATTCCTGCTGCTGGCGCGCGGCCACTCCGTCGCACGGGTGGCGGCCACCATCGGCATCAACGCCAAGACCGCGTATGCGCACCGCACCAACATCAACACCAAGCTCAGGCTCAGCTCCGATCATGAGCTGCGGCTGCTGGCCATGAAGCGGGGCTTGATCGGGCGGGCGTGAAGTGGCGTATCTCCGCTGCAATTCATCCCCCGCGAAGGCAGGGGAAGCATCCAGTTTCTGAAGATCTCACCGCCCTCCGGGTCTGCCGGCACTGGCTGGGTGGCGGGACTTCTGGAAGCCGAAAACCATGGGTGCTGCAGGGAGGATGCACGAGCCGCACCCGCACAGCGACGAACGAGATCTTCGGAGCACCGCATGTGGCGCCGCTGCCTTACTCCAGCTGCGACTTCGCATAAGCCGCGTCCAGCGCTTCCATCGCGTCGCGCGGCTTGAGCTTCGCCGCCTTCTCATAAGCAGCGGCCGCGGCGTCTTCCTGCTTGTCGCCGTGCAGCAGCATCAGCACGTTGCCGTGCTCGATGTGGGCGATGGGCGAGTCGGGAGTGAGCTTGAGCGCGGTCTTGATGTGCGACTCGGCCTCGGCCGCCTTGGCGCCGTAGGTGAGGCTGCCGATCATCGCGCCGATCTTGCCGATGATCTCGGCGTGGTACAGCGCCAGCGCAGTGTGGGCTTCGGCGTGCTTCGGCTCCAGTGCCAGCGCCTGGTCCAGCGACTCGCGCACCTTGCCGGCGATGCCCTGCTTGAGCGCCTTGGCGATCGACAGACCCTGGCTGTAGCGCCCCAGCGCGAAGGCGTGGCGGTAGTGGCTGTTGGCTTCGCCCGGCAGCGACTTGATCGCGGCTTCGGCGAGCCTGGCAGCCTGCTCATAGCGTTTGAGTTGTTCGGCATCGGCATCGACCAGGTAGGTGGCGTGGATGCCGAGGGCCTTGGCCGCCACCGAGGCGCCGACCACACCCAGCGCGCTGCCGGCGTCGAATGCGGCCTCGAAGTCGCCGCGGTGGAAGTCGCGCCAGGCGTCCTGCAGCGCGTTGGCGAGGGCGGCGGCGTCGAGTTTCGGCGCTGCCTTGCCGGCGGCCTTGAGCAGCGCGGCGGCGCGCTTGTCGTCGGGGAAGGGCTCGCAGTCGCCGGCGTGCAGTTTCGGCCAGGCCTTCTTCAGTGCATCGCCTGCGTACGTGTAGGCCTTGGCGTCTTGCGGAAAGGCGGCCCAGGAGGTTTTCGAAGCCATGATCGCATCCTGTCTGATCGGTGCGTCGAGCATTGCCCGCCGCGGGCCGGCTGGCAAGCGTTGCGCCGGGATGGCGCCGTCGCCGTGATGCGCGCGGCCGTGCCGGCATGGTTTCCTGAGGTTGGCCGGCGCGTGGGCAGGCGGCGACCGCGTCCTTGCACGGGCTGGCCAGATAGTGTGTTTGCTCGACAGCGACGCCGCAGGCTGATCACCGGAACGCGGCCGTGGGGCCGCTCGCAGGAGTCATGAAATGGCAGTCCGCAAATCTTCCCCCAAGGGCAAGCAGACCAGTCTGCGTCACCTGTGGCTCGCGTCGTTGGGCGCGGTGGTCGTGGCCCGTCGCGAGGCGCGCGACACCGTTGCCGGCGCCGTCGATGAGGTCCTCCGGCTGCGCGGGCGCGCGATCGGCATCGTCGGCGACGCGGCCGCGATCGCCCGTGGTGGCATGGCCACCGTGCGCGGGCAGGTCGAGCCGGTGATCGAACGGGTGGCGACGCGCGTAGGGCAGGGGCTAGCGCCGGTGCTCGAACGCGTTGGACGCGCACCGAAGAAGCCGGCGGCGCGCAAGCCGCAGGCGCGCCGTGCGGCCCGCAAGCCCGCCGCGAAGAAGAAGGCCACGCCGCGGCCGATGTCGGCGCGCAAGCAGGCCGAGCGGCGCGTCGCCAGCAAGGGGCGCTGATTGCGGGTGGGTGCGCGTGTCGCCGATCGCGATGCGCGAAGAGCGCCCTCATCCCAACCCCTCTCCCGCACGCGGGAGAGGGGCTCGAGATCCTTTAGGTCGGGGCTAGGCCTCGATGGTTTGCCTGGTTCCGTAGGTTGGGGCTGCACCCCTGACGGCTCGCTCGGCATCGCGCAGGAGTGCGTCTGGGCGCGACGCAGAAGAGCTCGCGGCTGAAGCCGCTCCTACAAGAGCGAGGCTGCGTTCTGGGCGACGCGATCCGCACCTTGCGCTTCCTCAGTCGATATATGCCTGCGTCAACTGATTCAGGTGCACGCGCTCGGCATCGCGCAGGAAGGGCGCCAGCAGCATCATCACCTGGACGATGCCGTCGCGGATCGCGGCGTTTTCGTCCTTGTCGCCGCGCACGGCGGCGTAGTTGAGCCAGAAGGTGGCCAGCACCAGGATGTTGGTGGCCGCGGCGTCGAGTTCGGCGGCCGAGGCGCGCATCACGCCGGCCCGCGACAGGCCGCGCATCACCTGGTGGGCGCTGTCGTCGGCGCGCCGGAGGATCCGCGCGAAGCGCACGCGCAGGCGGCGGTTGCGGCTGAGGATCTCGACCAGGTCGCGATACAGGAAGCGGTAATCCCAGATGCACTCGAACACCAGGTGCAGCTGCAGCCAGATGTCCTCCAGGCCGGGCAGCCTGCCGTCCGGCGCGGCCAGCGCATCATCCATCCGCGCATCGAAGCGCGCGAACAGCTGCTCGATGATGTCGTCCTTGTTGCGGAAGTGGTAGTACAGGTTGCCGGGGCTGATTTCCAGCTCGTCGGCGATGTGGTTGGTGGTGACGTTGGGCTCGCCCTGCGTGTTGAACATCGCAAGCGAGCAGTCGAGGATGCGCTGGCGTGTTTGCCGGGGAGCCATCTTGGTCTTCTCCTTCCCCTTCAAGGGAAGGGCCTGCCTGTTTCTTTTCCCTTCACGAGTAAGGCCTGCTTGTTCCCTTCAAGGGGATGGCCCTGCTTGTCTCCTTCCCCTTCAAGGGGAAGGCCGGGATGGGGTTGGTCTCAGTCGCTACCCGCACGAAACCCATCCCCATCCAAACCATCCCCTTGAAGGGGACGGCTTCAGGGCAGGGCGAGGGGTTCAACTGCCGAGCTTCTTCACCAGGTCGACGTACTTCTGCCTGGCGTCGTCCTGGGCGGTGCCCTTGAGCTTGGCCCAGGCTTCGTACTTGGCGGTGGCGACGAAGTCGAAAAATCCGGGCTTGGCGCCGCTGACGTCGCCTTCCGAACCTTGCTTGTACAGCGCGTAGAGACGCAGCAGGGTGTCGTTGTCGGGGCGCTCGGACAGTGCCTGGACGTCCTGCTTTGCCTGTTCGAAGCGGGTTTTCAGATCGGACATGGTGGCCCTCCGTGGGAGGCCGCATGACAGCACGCGGGGGCGGGAGGGGTCAACCGGCAGCGCTTGTGCAAGAGCGGGGCGGTTTCTGCCACCGGGAATTGTCGGCGCGGCGCCGCTCTGGCAAGTTAGCTGCCGGAGCCGCGATCGCGCGGCGCGATTTCAACGAGGGCAAGGACATGAGCTACTTCGTCACCGGCGCCACCGGGTTCATCGGACGCTTCCTGGTCGCCAACCTGCTCAAGCGCAAGGGCACGATCCATGTACTGGTGCGCAAGGATTCGCAGAAGAAGTTCGACGCGATCGCGAAGAAGATGGGCTGGGACCTGAAGCGCATCACCGTGCTGCACGGCGACATGGCCGCCGCCAGGTGCGGGCTCAGCGCGGCACAGGTGCGGGCGTTGAAGGGCAAGGTGAAGCACTTCTTCCACCTGGCGGCGATCTACGACCTCGATGCCGGCGCCGAGGCGCAACGGGTGGCCAATGTCGAGGGCACGCAGAACGCATTGGACCTGGCGGCCGCGATCGAGGCCGGGCGCTTCCACCACGCCAGTTCGATCGCCGTGGCCGGGCTGTACCCGGGCATCTTCCGCGAGGACATGTTCGACGAAGCCGAGGGCCTGGACGATCCCTACCTGCGCACCAAGCATGATTCCGAGGCGCTGGTGCGCGAGGAGAAGCGCATCAAGTGGCGCATCTACCGCCCCGGCATGGTGGTAGGCCATTCGCAGACCGGCGAGATGGACAAGATCGATGGCCCCTACTACTTCTTCACCCTGATCAAGAAGCTGCGCGAGATGTTGCCGCCGTGGATGCCGACGCTGGGCATCGAGGGCGGGCGGATCAACCTGGTGCCGGTGGATTTCGTCGCCGACGCGATGGACCACATCGCGCACAAGCCCAAGCTCGATGGCCACACCTTCCACCTCACCGATCCCGAACCGCTGCGCGTGGGCGAGGTGCTCAACACGTTCTGCCGAGCCGGCCACGCGCCGGAGATGACGATGCGCCTGGACGCGCGCATGTTCGCCTTCGTGCCGCCGAGCATCCGCGGCGCGGTCGGCAACCTGCCGCCGGTGCGGCGTTTCATCGGCATGCTGCTGCGCGACTTCCAGATCCCGAAAAGCGTGCTCAAGTTCATCACCTATCCCACGCGCTTCGACAGCCGCGAGACCGAGCGCGCGCTCAAGGGCAGCGGCATCGCCGTGCCGCGCCTGGAGAGCTATGCCTGGCGGCTGTGGGACTACTGGGAACGCCACCTCGACCCGGACCTGTTCATCGATCGCACGCTCAAGGGCAAGGTGCGCAACAAGGTGGTCGTCATCACCGGCGGTTCGTCCGGCATCGGCCTGTCGACCGCGCAGCGCGTGGCCGAGGCGGGTGCGATCACGGTGATCGTGGCGCGTGGCAAGGAAGAACTGTTCAAGGCCCGCGACGAGATGAAGGCCGCCGGCGGCAAGGTCTTCGCCTACACCGCGGACCTCGCCGACATGGCCGACTGCGACCGGCTGGTGGCGACCGTGATCAAGGAGCATGGCCACGTCGACGTGCTGATCAACAACGCCGGGCGCTCGATCCGGCGTTCGATCGAGGCCAGCTACGACCGCTTCCACGACTTCGAGCGCACGATGCAGCTGAACTACTTCGGCAGCATCCGCCTGATCATGGGCTTCATGCCGACGATGACCCATCGCCGCAAGGGCCACATCATCAACATCAGTTCGATCGGCGTGCTGGCCAACTCGCCGCGGTTCTCCGCGTACGTGGCGTCGAAGGCGGCGCTGGACGCATTCAGCCGCTGCGCGCAGGGCGAGCTGTCGGGCAAGGGCATCAGCTTCACCACCATCAACATGCCGCTGGTGAAGACGCCGATGATCGCGCCGACCAAGATGTACGACAGCGTGCCGACGCTGACCCCGGAAGAGGCCGCGGACCTGTTGGTGAAGGCGATCATCGAGCGCCCCAGCCGCATCGCCACCCGCCTGGGCATCTTCGCCGCGCTGATCAACGCGGTGGCGCCGAAGGCTTACGAAGTGGTGATGAACACTGCGTTCGAACTGTTCCCGGACTCTGCCGCCGCCAAGGGCGACAAGAAGGCGCTCAAGGGCGAGACCGAGCCGAGTGGCGAGCAGATCGCGTTCGCCTCGCTGATGCGCGGGGTGCATTGGTAAGGGCAGGGCCGCCGCGAAGCAGGCTCCTGCAGAGCGGCTTCAGTCGCGAGCTTTGCTCCCTCCCCTGCGACTGCAGGGGAGGGCTGGGGAGGGGTGCCTTTGGGCGGCACCCTGGATCCGTGGGCACCCCCTCCCAGCCTCCCCCTGCCTTCGCAGGGGGAGGGGTCAGAGCAAAGCTCGCGGCTGAAGGGCTTGGCCCTCTCAATAACTCCTGCACTGCCGGAACCGCGTCCGTGCGTCGCTGCCGGGCGGTGGAGTGAGTTGCACCCGCGAGGGCGCGAGGGCGTCGTAGCGCAGCAGCAGCGGGCAGATGTGCGGGTATGCGTCGGCCTGCGTCTCGAGCAGGAAGACCTGCAGCGTGGACTGCGTGGACCACATCGCGCGATCGACCATGGGCAGGGCCGAGACCGCATCGGCGACGTCCTGGCGTTGCTTTTCGAGTGCTGCGGTGTCGTCGGGGGCAGGGGCGGCAATCGGCGCGGCCGCTGCCTTGGCGGCCGCTTCTGCTGCTGTCGCCGCAGCGTGGGGAACAGCCGGCCCGGGTGCAGCCTTGGGTGTCGGCGCGGGCAGCAGCAGGAACAGCGCGACGCCCGCGACCAGCGCCAGCAGCCATGACAGCACCGTGCGCTGGCGCGCCTTGCGCTCGGCACCGGCGAGGATTGCCGCGCGCTGCTCGGGTTCCATCAGGTCGCGCAGTTCGGGCCACAGGGCAGGGCCGTCGAGCAGTTCGATGCGCTGCATGGTCGCTGCGGGGCGTGTCCCGGGGCCGATGCTGCCCTGGGTGGCAAGGATGCCGCCGGCGGCACTGGCCAGGCGGATCTCGTTGGCAAGCTCCGCCACTTGCGTGCCGTCCAGGACGAAGGCGCCGCCGTGCTTGCACGACAGCAGGAAGTGCTTGCCGTCGCGTTCGAGCGTGTAGTCGTTGTCACCGGACGGCGCCTCGCGGTTGAACACGCGCGCATAGCCGCGCTGGCTGAGCGCGTCGAGCACCAGGTGGATGAATTCGCGCCAGGACATCGCCGCCAGCGCGGACAGGCCAGCCGCGGTCTCGTCGCGACGCATGACCACCAGGCGGAAGTACAGGGTGCCGGCGGTGCCGATCAGCACCGTGACAGCGAGGGCGATGACCCAGTGGACACTTTCGATCACGGTGTTTCGTCCGTTTGCGGGGACGAAAGGATAGTCGCTGCGTGTCCGGACTGCGTGCCCCGTGATTCAGGAATCGTTCCGGCAGGGCATGAAAAAGCCCGCCAACCCGGAACCGTAAGGGGAGGGGAGCATACGGTCGTTGCGTGGGTTGGCGGGCCAGAAGGTGCCCGTCGCGGTGCGGGGGCGCGCCACGACGGCAGAGGAGCATCAGGCCTTGCGGGCGGCCTTCTTGCGTGGGGTTGTGCGCGGGCCAGCGGCTTTCTTCGTGGCCTTCTTCGCAGGCGCGGCCTTGGCGGTCTTCTTGCTCGCGGGTGCCTTGCGGGCCGGCACCTTGCGGGCCGGTGCGCCACCCTGGCGACGCAGTTCGGCGGTCAGCGTCTCGACGCGCTTGCTCAGGTCGGTGAGGTCGTCGCGGCCGGGCACGCCGAGCTTGGTCAGGGCGCGCTGGACGCGATCCTCGAACACCTTCTCGAGGCGGTCCCAAGTGTCGGTGGCGCGTTCGCGGGCCTGGTCGACGCGGTTCTCGACCACGTCACGCACGACATGGGTGCGGGCGCCGGCGAACTTGCGCGCGGTCTGTTCCAGGTTCAGGCCTTCCTTGACCAGGCCCTCGAACAGCTTGGTGCCCTCGGCCTGAGCGCGACCGAACGCACCGACGCCGGCGAGCCAGATCTGCTGCGCGGATTCGCTCAGCGTCTTCGACAGCTTCTCGGCCTGCGCCTGCATGTCGGCGCTGGAGGGGGAAGCGGCGGTCTTCTTCTTTGCGGCTTTCTTGAACTTGGCCATGTGCCCTCCGGGCGGGACGTGTGATTGCAGGGCAGCATCGCCCCATTGTCTAGAGCATTCACACGAGACGCGGCACGGGTTCAGCGGCTGCGGGCGTTCGTCCGAGCGGCCTTGCGGCGGGCGATGACGCGCTCGGTCGCATCGAGCGCGCGGCGCAGCCTGGCGGTCGTCTCCGTGCTCGGCGGCGGTGGCGGGGCGAGGCCGTCGAGTAGGGTGCGGTCGTCGTCGTCCAGCATTTCGTCGCGCAGGCGGATGCCGTTGGCGGCGAGCACCGGGCGCAGGTCGTCGGCGCGGCGGCGCAGGTCGTCGATGGTGTTGCGCCACGCCAGCTGGCAGACGCGGCGGCGCGCGGCAAAGCTGAAGGCGTTGGTGTGGAACAGCTCGCCGTCGTGGGCGTTGGGTTCGAACACCATCTGGTCGATGTCGGGATACTGCTGCGCGTAGCGAGCCAGGCCGACGTGCATGCGCGACTGCAGCAGGGTGCGGAAGGTCTGCGACAGCACCGCGGGCAGGCCGCCGTGGACCAGTCGCTGGCCTTCGTTGTCGTCGTCGACCGGCACGCCGCCGCGGGCGTCGCCGAGACCGGCGTTGAACGGCACCAGCGGGTTGATGCCGATCAGCAGGTCGATGTCGCGTTCGAGCAGCACCGAGGCGTGCATCGTGCGGCGCAGGGCGCCGTCGACCAGGTGGCGGCCGCGGACCTCGACCGGCGGGTAGAGCCCCGGAAGCGCGGCGCTGGCCTGCACCGCGCGCGAGATCGGCACGTCGTTCCAGCCGTCGCTGCCGAACAGCACCGGCTCGCCGCTGTCGAGTTCGACCGCGACCACGAACAGCCGCGCATCGAGTTCGCGGAAGTCGTTGCTGCGGCCGCGGCGGGTGAAGATGTCGCGCAGGAAGCGTTCGACCTCGGTGTTGTCGAACAGGCCGGTGGGCACCAGGCCGCCGAAGCGGTTGAGCAGGTCCGACCAGGGCACGTCGCGCGGGTCGAGCAGCACGCTGCGCCACCAGTCGAGCGTGAGCCGAGGCAGGCTGGCGGCGCGCTGCAGGTATTCGAGCAGGGCCGGGCGCAGGAACGTGTCGGGGCGGAAGCGGGCGTCGTCGCTGTCGCCGGTGATGAAGATGCGGCACATGTCGGCCGTCGACATGCGGTTGGCCAGCCCGGCGGCGAGGAAGGCGCCGCTGCTGACGCCGACGTAGCTGTCGAGGTCGGTGAGGTCGAGCCCGTCGAGGGCCTCGTCGAGTGCGCGTAGGGCGCCGAGTTCGTACATGCCGCCGATCGGGCCGCCGCCGGCGATGGCCAGGCCGATCCGGGCCGGAGTGCGGGTGGAAGGTTTGCCGCGTTGCCGGGCCGGGTGTAGGGAGAGCATGCAGGCGCCGATCGAAAGGTCGGCCGGAGTGTAGCCGATCGATGCCGCGGGGCCGGGTGGTGCTCTTCACCCGCGGCCTGCGAATATGCGCGCATGCCACGCCCGTCCATCTCCAGCCGGCTCGAGCGCCGGCTCGCCAGCCACCAGGCCCTGCACGATCCCGCGCGCGAGCCGCGCAACGGCCTGCGCTGGCTGCCGGAACTGCGCCGCTGGCAGGCCGCGCGCCTGCGCCGGAGCTTTGCGCACTTCCTCGCCGACCCCAGCCGCAAGCCGGCGGCGGAGTTCTTCCTCGACGATGTCTACGGCGACCGCGATTTCACCCGCCGCGACGCCGACATCGCGCGCGTGCTGCCGATGATGCAGCGGCTGTTGCCGGAGAAACTGCTGGGCACGGTGGCCGATGCGATCGAACTCGGCGCGCTGACCCAAGCGCTGGACCTGCGGATGGCGCAGGCGCTGCAGGCGCTGGCGCCGCGGAGGAAGAAACTCGACGAAGCGCTATATGCGCAGGCCTATCGCGAGGTCGGTCTGCCTCGGCTGCGCGCGCACCAGATCGACCTGATCCGCCGCGTCGGCGGTGGCTTCGGCCGTGCGCTGAAGCTGCCTGGCGTCGCTGCGCTGCTGGCGTTCTCGCGCGGGCCGGCGAAGCTTGCCGGGCTGAGCGAGCTGCAGGGATTCCTGGAGCGTGGCGTGGCGGCGTTCGAGGAGCTCGGCGATGCCGAGGCCTTCGTGGCCGAGATCGAACGCGCCGAGCGCAAGGCGTCGAAGCGGCTGTTCGCCGGGCATCCGGATCCGTTCGGCTGATTCAGGTCCCGGCCGAAGCGCATGGCTCTTGTAGGAGCGGCGGAAGCCGCGAGCTTTTGACCTTCGGCAATGGAAGGTGAAGAGCTCGCGGCTTCCGCCGCTCCTACATGTGCTGCGGGGCCTACGAGAACTTCTCGTCCAGCACCTTGCGGATTTCCTTTTCCACCGTGCCCTGCAGCGCGGAGAGCAGCATGCCCAGCCGTGCGGTGACGTGCAGGTCGTCCTTGCCCACGGCGATGCGACCGTCGACGCCGGGACGCTTGAAATGCATCTCGTCGCCATCCCAGCCGTATTCGAAGTCGAAGCGGTCGGCCAGCTTCCTGGCGACGTCCTCCACCGCCTTGCGCGCCTTGGTGAGCGGGAGGGAATGCTTGTGCTGGATATCGATGCCGGCCATGCCTGGCTCCGGAGAGGTGATGCACGCATTCTGTGGCCGCGGGCGGCGGCATCCAAGCCCCGGGTGGCATGCTAGATTGCCGCGGCATGGAAATCCTCAAGTTGCGCCTCGCCGACGACGACCATTCCGAGCTGCCGCTCGGCGTTGGCGTGCATGCCGTGGGCCCGCTGGAAGGGCGCGGCGGCCGGCTCGGCCTGGTCGATGACGGACAGGCGGCGAGGGTGCGGTTCTGCGTCGACCGCCGCGGCGTCTGGCTGACGGTGGCCGAGGGCGCGCGCGGCGTGCACGTGAACGGGCGCGAGGTCCAGCGCATGGCGATGCTGCGCGTGGGCGATGCGGTCTACGTCGACGGCGTCGAGATGCGGGTGGTCGGGTCGGAGCCGCCGGAGTTGCCCGGCGCGGCGCTGCACGAGGCCGCTTCCGATACGACGGGCGACCCGCGCGTGGTGCTGCGTGGCGTTGGCGGGCAATACCACGGTCGCAGCTTCACGCTCGAACATCCGCGCCTGGTGGGTCGCAGCACCGAGGCGGACATCCGCATCGACGACCCCACGTTCGCCGACCGGCACGCGCGCCTGGATCTGGTGGGCGACCGCATCGTCCTGCGCGACCTGGGTTCGGCCGAAGGCACGCTGGTCAACGGCGAGCCGATGCGCGACGCGCTGCTGCGGCCGGGCGACCAGGTGGTGTTCGACGCGCACCACCGTTTCGTGGTCGAGGCGCCGATGCGGGGCAGGGGCGCGCGCGACCAGGTGCAGGAGCACCATGCCGACGCAGCCGCCAACGAAGATCAAGTGCAATCCGCGCAGCCGGCGTCGCCGTGGCGGCTGCCGTGGCTGCTGCTGGCGGCGCTGGTGATCGCCGGGCTGCTGGCGTTGCTGCTGCTGTTCGGCAGCGGCTGACTGGCGACTGTTTTCCGTCGGGACTGGCCTGGCGCGGGGCGCCGGCGGGCGTGGCCCCGACCTACGCGACGCGCACGGGCATGGCGCGTCGCTTCGCCAGCCACTTCCAGGCGCGCCAGCCGAGCAATGCCGCGAGGATCGCCGCATACAGCGCCGGCTCGCGGATGTCGGACTTCACCAGCCACCAGAAGTGCAGCACCGCCAGCACGCCGACGGCGTAAACCAGCTTGTGCAGCCGGCCCCAGTTGCGGCCGAGGCGGCGGATCCAGCCCTGGGTCGAGGTGATCGCAAGCGGCAGCAACAATAACCACGCGGCGAAGCCGACGGTGATGTACGGGCGCTTGGCGATGTCCTCGAAAATCTGCGTCCAGTAGCCGCGCAGGTCGAGGATCAGATAGGCCGAGAAGTGCAGGCAGGCGTAGGCGAACGCGTACAGGCCGAGCATGCGCCGGAAGCGCACCAGCACCGGCTTGCCGGTGAGCTGGCGCAGCGGCGTGATCGCCAGCGCCACCATCAGCAGGCGCAGCGCCCACAGGCCGAGGCGGTGCTCGATCTCCGCCACCGGGTCGGCGCCCAGTGCGTCGCTGTTGGTGCTGTACACGTCCCAGAACTGCCACGCGAGGATCGCCAGCGGGGTGAGCGCCAACGCGTGGACGAGGGTCTTGGCGGCGATGATGGAAGTCGCGGTCTTGCGTGGCGGCATCGGTCAGGCGTCCATGGCGTGGGTGAATGCTGCCCGCAGGAGCGGCTTCCGCCGCTCCTACAGGGGGAGCGCGGCGCGTCGACGCTCAGAACCACTTCTTCAGGTCCAGCCCCGCATACATCGATGCGACCTGCCCGCCGTAGCCGTTGTAGATGCGCGTCGGGATGCGTTCGGCGAACAGCTTGCTGGCCTTGCCGGCGATCCGGCGTTCGGTCTTCTGGCTCCAGCGCGGGTGGTCGACGTTCGGGTTGACGTTGCTGAAGAAGCCGTACTCCGACGGCTGCAGGTCGTGCCAGGCGGTCTCGGGCATCTTCTCGACGAACTTGATCTCGACGATCGACTTGATGCCCTTGAAACCGTATTTCCATGGCACCACCAGTCGCAGCGGCGCGCCGTTCTGCTGCGGCAGCGGCTTGCCGTACAGGCCGGTGGCCAGCAGCGTCAACGGGTGCATCGCCTCGTCCATGCGCAGGCCTTCGCGGTAGGGCCAGTTGATCGAGCGGTAGCGCACGCCGGGCATCTGCTTCGGGTCGGCGAGCGAGGTGAAGGCCACGTACTTGGCTTTCGATGTCGGCTCGAACTTTTTCAGCACCTCGCCCAGCGGCACGCCCAGCCACGGGATCACCATCGACCAGCCTTCCACGCAGCGCATGCGGTACACGCGCTCCTCCGGTTTCAGGCCCTTGAGCAGGTCGTCGAGCGACAGCGTGCCGGGCTTCGCGCATTCGCCGCCCACCGCGACCGACCACGGGCTTGTGCGCAGCGTCTTCGCCGCGCGCGAGGGATCGTTTTTGCCGGTGCCGAATTCGTAGAAGTTGTTGTAGGTGGTGATGTCGTCGAGGCGGGTCAGTTCCTCGTCGGTGCGGAAGCCCGAGCGGGCCTGCGCGGGGGTGATGACCGTCTTCGGCGGCGGGGGCGGCTCGGCCTCGGCGCAGCCATTGAGGGCAAGCGCGGGCACGGTGGCGAAGGCAGCCAGCAGCCGGCGGCGCTGGTGGTAGACGGATTCGTCGGTAATGGTGGACGAGGGGATCCGCAGGGCGTCTCGCAGGGACATGGGGGCTCCGGGGGCAGGAGGATTCAATTCAGACGCCGGAACCGGCAGGAAATTCCGCCGCCGATCCGTGTTGCGCTGCGGCATACTGGGGCGCAGCAGGTGGTTGGCCGGTTTCGAGCCTAGCACCGCGGGTGTCCGCCCGATGCGCAGCGGCGGGCGCCCGTTCACCAGGACAACAGGAACTGCCCGATGTCGCGTGCCTACAACTTCGCCGCCGGTCCCGCGGCGCTCCCCGAACCGGTCCTGCGCCAGGCGCAGGCCGAACTGCTGGAATGGCGCGACGCGCGCGCCTCGATCGCCGAGATCAGCCATCGCAGCCCCGAGTTCATGCAGGTGGCGGCCGAGGCCGAGGTCGACCTGCGCACGCTGCTGTCGATCCCCGACGACTACGCCGTGCTGTTCCTGTCCGGCGGTGCGACCACGCAGCAGGCGCTGGTCGCGCTCAACTTCGCGGCGCCCGGGCAGGTGGCCGACTACGTGCTCAGCGGCCACTGGGGCGAGGTCGCGCTGAAGCAGGTGCAGCCGTACGTGACCGCGAACATCGCGGCCAGCGGCGGGGCGGGCGGTTTCCGCGACATCCCCGCGCAGGCGCAGTGGCAACTGTCGAAGGACGCGGCCTACGTGCACCTCACCGCCAACGAGACGATCCACGGCGTCGAGTTCCGGCCGGAATGGGGCCCGTTGCCCGACACCGGCGACGTGCCGCTGTTCGCCGACTTCAGCTCCAGCATCGCCTCCGGGCCGCTGGACGTGTCGCGTTACGGATTGATCTACGCCGGCGCGCAGAAGAACCTCGGCCCGGTGGGCGTCACCGTGGTGATCGTGCGCCGCGACCTGCTCGAGCGCGCCGGCCAGCCGCGCGCGGACATCTTCAACTACGCCTCGCACGCGAAGGCGGATTCGATGCTCAACACGCCGCCCAGCTACAACTGGTACCTGGCCGGGCTGGTGTTCAAGTGGATGCTGGCCGAGGGCGGCGTGGAGGAGTTCGCGCGCCGCAGCGCGGAGAAGTCGCGGCTGCTGTACGCGGCGATCGATGGCTCGGGTGGCTTCTACCGCAACGAGGTCGCGGCAAACGTGCGTTCGCGGATGAACGTGCCGTTCTTCCTGCACGACGATGCGCTCACTGCCGCGTTCCTCTCGCAGGCGCAGGAGGCCGGGCTGCTGGCGCTCAAGGGCCATCGGGTGCTCGGTGGCATCCGTGCTTCGATCTACAACGCCATGCCGGTCGAGGGCGTGCAGGCGCTGGTCGGCTTCATGCACGAATTCCAGCAGCGGCACGGCTGACCGGAGCGGGCATCCGGCGTGCGCCACGGGTGCGAATCCGATCACTTTGCAGACATCGCGGCCATGGCCGCTCCCACTGGGCAACGAATCGATGACAGCAACGAGCAAGACCACGAAGAAGCCGGCGAAAAAGGCCGCGACCAGGGCCGCGATTGCGAAAGCCCCGGCGAAGAAGGCGGCGACCGCACCCCGCGGCGGCAAGGCGGCGAAGCCCGACCTGCTCGCCGTGCGCGCGCAGATCGACGGCATCGACCGCGAGATCCAGTCGCTGATCGCCGAGCGCGCGCTGTTCGCGCACCAGGTCGGCAAGGCCAAGGGCAAGCTTGCCGCGGCGGTCGAGTATTACCGCCCCGAACGCGAGGCGCAGGTGCTGCGGCGCGTGGTCGACCGCAATGACGGCCCGCTGTCGGACGAGGTGCTGGTGCGGCTGTTCCGCGAAATCATGTCCGCCTGCCTCGCCCAGCAGGAGCCGCTGAAGATCGGTTATCTCGGCCCGGAGGGCACGTTCTCGCAGCAGGCGGTTCACAAGCACTTCGGGCACTCGGCCAAGGGTCTGCCGCTGGCGAGCGTGGAGGAGGTATTCGACGAGGTCGCTTCCGGCGCGGCGGACTTCGGCGTGGTGCCGGTGGAGAACTCGGGGCAGGGCACGATCCAGTCCACGCTCGACCTGTTCCTCACCTCGCCCTTGATGATCTGCGGCGAGGTCGAACTGCGCGTGCACCAGTACCTGATGTCGCGCACCGGCCACGTCGAGGACATCGAGCGTGTCTACTCGCACGGCCTGTCGCTGGCGCAGTGCCGCAACTGGCTGCGCAAGAACCTGCCCGGCGTCGACAGGCAGGCTGTGGCCAGCAACGCCGAGGCGGTGCGCCGGGCGAAGAAGTCCGACGATGCCGCGGCGATTGCCGGCGAGAACGCCGCGCACGTCTACGGGATGAAGGTCGTTGCCGGCCCGATCGAGGACCGCAGCGACAACACCACCCGCTTCCTGGTGATCGGCCGCGCCTCGTTCCCGCCGTCGGGTAATGACCGCACCTCGCTGATGGTGTCGATCCGCGACCAGCCCGGCGCGCTGTACAAGATCCTCGAACCGCTGGCGCGGCGCGGGATCAGCATGAACCGGATCGAGTCGCGGCCCGACCACGGCGCGTTGTGGCAGTACGCATTCTTCATCGATGTCGGCGGCCACGCCGACGAGTCGCCGCTGAAGGATGCGCTGGCCGAGATCGACCGCTATGCCGGCGATGTGCGCGTGCTGGGTTCGTACCCGGTTGCGGTGCCGTAGGAGCCGGGAATGATGGGGAACCGGGAATCGGAAATCGGAAAGGCGGGCGAAGCGTGGGCCGAAGCGCTCGCGATGCCGGCCGTGCGTGGGCTGCGGGCTTACGACCCGGGCCACGACCTGGTCGCGCTGCGGCGGCGGTTTGCGCCGGGTGGACTGGTGGAGCTGGGCTCGAACGAGAATCCCTACGGCCCCAGCCCGCGTGCGCGTGAAGCCGCGGCGGTTGCGCTGGACGAACTGCATCGCTATCCCGATCCGCTCGGCGGCGACCTCAAGCGCGCGCTGGCGGCGAAGCACGATGTCGACGCGGCGCAGATCATCCTCGGCAACGGATCGCACGAGCTGCTGATGCAGCTGGCGCAGGTCTTCGCCGGGCCGGGCGTGGACGTGGTGATGTCGCAGTTCGGCTTCGCGGTCTACGCGATCGCGACGCAGGCGGTTGGTGCGAACCTGCGCGTCGCACCCGCGTTGCCGTGCGAGGCAGGCATGCCGCGCGGACACGACCTCGACGCCATCGCCGCGGCGATCACGCCAGCGACGCGGCTGGTGTACCTGGCGAACCCCAACAACCCGACCGGGACGTGGTTCGCGCACGATGCCTTCGCCGCATTCCTTGCCCGCGTGCCCGGCGACACGCTGGTCGTGGTCGACGAGGCCTACGCCGAGATCGCCGACGCGCCGGATTTCGGATCCGCGCTGCCGCTGCTGGCCGCGCATCGCAACCTCGTGGTCACCCGCACCTTCAGCAAGGCCTATGCGCTGGCGGGCCTGCGCGTCGGTTATGCCATCGCGCATCCCGACGTGATTGCATTGCTCGAACGCGTACGCGAGAGCTTCAACGTCAACGCCGTCGCGCTCGCGGCTGCCGGGGCGGCGCTGGGCGACGACGACTGGCTGCGCGACACACTGGCCGCCAACGCCACGCAGCGCGCAGCCCTGGCCGCGGGGCTGCGCGAGCGAGGTTGGCGGGTCTCGCCGTCGCAGACCAATTTCCTGCTGGTCGAATTCGGCGGGCACACCGCACGGATCGAGCAGGGGTTGCTCGAACGCGGCGTCGTGCTGCGGCCGATGGGGGGCTACGGCCTGCCGCAGTGCTCGCGGATCAGCGTGGGCAATGCAGCCGAGAACCGTGCGCTGCTGGCGGCGCTGGACGAGTTCGCTTCGGACAGCGGCCTTGTTGCCACGGATGAACACGGAGTTGCACGATGACCGCATCGCAGCGCCTGGACTGGATCGCCTCGCGGGGTGCGCCGCTACAGGGCGAGATCGGAATCCCCGGCGACAAATCCATCTCGCACCGTGCGGTGATGCTGGCCGCACTGGCCGACGGGACTTCGCACATCGACGGCTTTCTCGAAGGTGCGGACACGCGCGCCACGGCGGCGATCTTCGCGCAGATGGGCGTTCGCATCGAGGCGCCGTCGCCATCGCGGCGGATCGTCCATGGCGTTGGCATCGACGGCCTGCGTGCGCCGGCCGGGGTGCTGGACTGCGGCAACGCGGGCACCGGCATGCGCCTGCTGTCGGGCCTGCTGGCCGGGCAGGCGTTCGACAGCGTGCTGGCCGGCGACGCGTCGCTCTCGCGGCGCCCGATGGGCCGCGTGATCGAGCCGCTCTCGCGCATGGGTGCGCGGATCGAAGCGGAAGACGGCGGCCTGCCGCCGCTGCGCATCCGCGGCGGACGCAGGCTGCACGGCATCGCGTTCGAATCGCCGGTCGCCAGCGCGCAGGTGAAGTCGGCGGTGCTGCTCGCCGGCCTGCAGGCCGAGGGCGAAACCTCGGTGCGCGAACCACACCCGACCCGCGACTACACCGAGCGCATGCTGTCGGCGTTCGGCGCCGACATCGAATTCTCGCCAGGGTTTGCGCGCCTGCGCGGCGGCCAGCGTCTGCGCGCGGTCGATATCGCCGTGCCTGCGGATTTTTCCTCGGCCGCGTTCTTCATCGTCGCCGCGACGCTGGTGCCCGGTTCCATGCTGCGCCTGCGCGCGGTGGGCCTGAATCCGCGTCGCACGGGCCTGCTGGCCGCGCTGCGCGCGATGGGCGCGGACATCACCGAGGAGCGCCACGCCAGCCATGGAGGCGAACCAGTCGCGGACCTGGTGGTGCGCCACGCATCGTTACATGGCATCGCGGTGCCGGAAGCCCTGGTGGCGGACATGATCGACGAGTTCCCGATCCTTGCCGTCGCCGCCGCCTGCGCGCAGGGCACGACGGTGGTCAGCGGCGCAGCGGAATTGCGGGTCAAGGAGTCGGATCGAATCGCGGCGATGGCCGACGGCCTGCGTGCGATGGGGGGGCAGGTCGAGACGCGGCCCGATGGCGTGCGGATCGAGGGCGGCGCGCTGCGCGGCGGCACGATCGCGAGCCTGGGCGACCACCGCATCGCGATGGCGTTCGCGGTGGCCGGACAGCTGGCACGCGGTGACGTGGCGATCGCCGATGTCGCCAACGTCGCCACGTCGTTTCCGGGCTTCGACGCGCTCGCGCGGCAGGCCGGCTTCGGCCTGCGCGCGGCTTGAGGATCCAGGCGGCCTGGCGGCCCTACTGGTCGTCGAGCTTGTAGTCGACCGGAACCTGCACGCTGGACGCGACGGTCCTGCCGTTCCTGATCGCCGGGTTGAACTTCCACTTGCGCACTTCGTTCATCGCCGCGCGATCGAGGATGCGCGAACCGCTGCGACTGACAATCTCCACTTGGCTGGCATTGCCCAGCTCGTCGACCTGCGCCCTGACCACCACAGTGCCTTCCTCGCGCGCGCGGAATGCTTCGGGCGGATAGCTCGGCCTGGGCTGGTTGAGCAGGGCGGCATCGCGATCCCGCGGCTGCGCCCTGGCGGTCTTCTTCGGCGCCTTGGCCTTGGCCTTCGCGGTCTTGGCGGTGTCCTCGGCCGGGGAACTCGGGGCAGGCGTCATCGCATCGCTGGTCGGGGGCGGCGGGGTCAGGTCACTGATGGATTCGGAACCGGCATTGCGGTTGTAGAAGTACCAGGCGAAGGCAATCAGCGCGATCAGGACCAGGATCCAGATCAACGGACTGCTGCTCTTGCGCGAGGGGTCCGGCGGCGGATTGCCGGGAGGAGTGTTCATCGGATCCGACATTGGGGGTGCTCTCTTGCTTCAGACGAAGCGAGCGTTCCACAGTCGTGGTTGAGGCCATGTCACGGCCCCAGGCCCCATTCAGGAGCGCGTCATCTGCCCGGATTGAAGGAGATCGGCACCTGAACCTGGCCGCTGACCGGCTGGCCCGCACGCATGGCCGGACGGAATCGCCATTTGCGCACTGCATCGGAGGCGGCGCGGTCGAGGTAGCGCGAGCCGCTGCCGCGGATCAGATCCACCGCATGGGGCACGCCGTCGGCGCCGACATGTACGCGCAGCAGCACGTCGCCCGATTCGCGCCGGCGCAGTGCGGCGCGTGGATAGACCGGCGGCGGGCTGGAAATGACCATGGGCGGGGTATCACCGGTGGTCGCACCACCTGCTGCCGTGGCGGCGGGTGCCTGCGCAGGGGCTGTCGGCGTCGGCGCCGGGCCCGGGGCAGGGGACGTCTCGACGATGCGTGCCGACTGCGTGGCGTCGTCCTGTGGCGCCGGCTGCGGCTGGTCCAGGCCGGCGTCGCCGCTGTCCGGCTGCGGCAGCGGTTCGAACTCGCTTCCCTCCACGCTCTTGTGGCTGCTGTCTGCGCGGTAGTAGTCGTCCGAACCGCGCTGGCCGGCCCAGATCAGCAGGAACAGCCCGACGCCGAGCGCGAACGCGACGGCCACGTAGAGCCATGCGCGGAAGGAAAGACCGAGCACGCTGGTGCGGCGGCCGGGCGATGGTGGGTTGGCGGGTGAGGACATTCGGCGCACCGGATTCGGGGGCTCGTCGCATTCTGGCATAGCGCTGCAGCGGCAATCTGCGCCGCGACACGCGATAATTGCGCCTTCCGCCGTCCGGACCACGCCTGCCATGCTCGATCCCAGCCTGTTGCGCCAAGACCCCGCCGCCCTTGCCGAACGCCTGCGCACCACGCGCGGCTTCGACCTCGACGCCGGCGCGGTGGAGCAGCTGGAAGCGGCGCGCAAGCGCATCCAGGTGCGCACGCAGGAGTTGCAGAACCTGCGCAACACGCGCAGCAAGGCGATCGGCCAGGCCAAGGCGAAGGGCGAGGACGTCGCCGCCCTGCTGGCGGAGGTGGCCGGCTTCGGCGACGAGCTCAAGGCGTCCGAAGCCGAGCTCGACGGTATCCGTGGCGAACTCGAGGCCATCGTCCTGGGCATCCCGAACCTGCCCGACGACTCGGTGCCGGCCGGCAGGGACGAGTCGGAGAACGTCGAGCAGTCGCGCTGGGGCACGCCGCGCAGCTTCGACTTCAAGGTGCTCGATCACGTCGAGCTCGGCGCCCGCAACGGCTGGCTCGACGGCGACACTGCGGCGAAGCTTTCCGGCGCGCGTTTCACCGTGCTGCGCGGCCAGCTCGCGCGCCTGCATCGCGCGCTGGCGCAGTTCATGCTCGACCTGCACACCGGTGAGCACGGCTACGAGGAAACCAACGTGCCGCTGCTGGTCAACGCCGACTCGATGCGCGGCACGGGGCAGCTGCCGAAGTTCGAGGACGACCTGTTCGCGACCGTGGTCGGCGAGGGCGAGGCGGCGTCGAAGCGCTACCTGATTCCGACCTCGGAAGTGCCGCTGACCAACATCGTGCGCGACGAAATCGTCGACGCGACGACGCTCCCGCTGCGCATGGCGGCGCATTCGCTGTGCTTCCGTGCCGAGGCTGGCGCCTATGGCCGCGACACCCGCGGCATGATCCGCCAGCACCAGTTCGAGAAGGTCGAGCTGGTCTCGGTGACGCGCCCGGAGGACAGCGACGCCGAACACGAGCGCATGACCCGCTGCGCCGAGGTCGTGCTGGAAAAGCTCGGCCTGCCGTATCGCAAGGTGCTGCTGTGCAGCGGCGACATGGGGTTCTCGGCGCGCAAGACCTATGACCTCGAAGTCTGGCTGCCGTCGCAGGAGACCTATCGCGAGATTTCCTCGTGCTCGAACTGCGGAGACTTCCAGGCCCGGCGCATGCAGGCACGCTGGCGCAATCCGGACACCGGCAAGCCGGAGCTCGTGCATACGCTCAACGGCTCCGGCGTGGCCATCGGCCGGGCGCTGATCGCGGTGATGGAGAACTACCAGCAAGCTGACGGCTCGATCGACGTGCCGGAGGTGCTGCGTTCCTACATGGGCGGCGCCGAACGCATCGCCTGAGCCACGACCGCTGGTCGTTGCTCAGAGGGCGAACTGCGCCCGATCTCCAAAACTGTCCATGTAGAGCAGCCCGTCGCCGTCGAACGCGATGGAGTATTCCGCCTTGGGATTGACGAATGGCGCAGCCTGCAGCAGCGGCGTGCCGTCGAGGCGCCATGCGCTCAACCAACCGGGCCGGTAGGCGGCCGCCATGCGCAGCCCGTCGCCATCGAAGGCGATGTCGCCATAGGTGTGGTGGTCGTGCAGGGTCGCCCGGTCGTCGGCGAGGTCCAGCGGATGCGGTGCAAAACGGTCGGCGACCGGTTCGCCCGATGCCAGGTCGAACACCGCCAGCCCGGCGTGGAATCCGGTGATGGCCACCAGCTTGCCGTGCGGGGCCACGTGGACGCTTGCCGGTGCGAAACGGTTGTAGCTCGACGCGAGCCGTGCCCGATATTCCTGCCTGGTGTCGCCGGTCTCGCCGTCGAGTACCAGGAGGTCGACCACGCATTCCGCGCCGCGCGCGCCGGTCGATACTGCAAGATCGCCGTTGGGTAGGAACGCCATCGCATGCTGCTCGGGGTCCAGCGTGCAGCGCGTCTCGAACACGCGCTCGCCCGACAGATCGTGGACGCAGATCGCGCTGCCGCGGACGCAGGCGAAGCGGTCGGCCGACGCGGCGATGCGCAGGCTGTCGGCGGTGGCCAGCGGACGGATTGCCTGCGTGCGGGCGTCGAGCATGCGCACCTCGTACTGCAGCGTGCGGTCGTCGCGAACGCCCACCGTATCCACGAGCAGGACCGAATGCCCGTCGGGGAGCAGCTGGTGGTGGGCGACCGGTTCGGGAAGTTCGCAGCTGTGCAGCACGCTGCCTGCGAACGTCCGGATTTCCAGGGTCACGACGGGCGAGCGATGCCGCAGTACCTGCTGGCAGGCCAAGCCCGCGATGCGGGAAAGGCCCAGCGGACCGCGCTTGGGTTTCGTGGATCTTTTCACCATTGCCGCATCAGTGCCCGGTGTCGTCCGAATCCAGTTTGCGCAGCGCCTGTTCGTAGGCGGCGATCCGGGGATCGTCGGCGGTGCCGCGACGCTGGTCGATGTAGTGGAGCAGTTCGCGCTGGTAGTCGGTGAGGAATTGCGGATTGCCGGGGCTGGCTTCGTGCAGGCGCCGGGCGCGTTCGACCACGGCCGCGGCTTCGGCTGCAAACCTGCGCCGGCCGTAATCCGACTCGTCGCTCATGATGGCGATGTTGCGCTCGAACCCCGGTACGTACTTGACGACGAATTCCTCCCCCTCGGGCGGGATGAGGATGGCATTGCGGATCGGCCAGATGCTCGCCGACATCGAGGTGAACGTCGCCACCACTTCCTTTCCGTCGGCGGCCGTGACCAGCGCGTCGTACTCCCGCACCGGGACATTGTTGAGTTGCCAGGTGGTCGCGCGCGAAGCAACGATGATCGCCTGGCCGCGGATGCCGGCCGCCTCGAGGAAGGCGGCATTGAGCCACTGGCCGGTAAAGATGTTGAGCATCCCGGCGACGAACGAGACCACGACCAGTGCGTAACCCGCCTGGCTTCCGGTCCGGCGTCGGACCAGGAAACCGACGATCGCTGCCGCGGCCACGAGCCCGAGCAGCAGCGCGATCGGATGGTGGGCAAGCGCGTGGAAAAGTGCGGAAAGCGTGGCGGTCATTGTCTGCTTCTGGCCAGCCGCCCTCCGGGTCACGTCGGGCGGTGGGGAGGCGATGACCGTCCCTTCTAGCAGGCCGTCATTGCGAACGCGTGACATTGCAGTCCGCGCACGCGTGCGGCGTCGGTGCGGGGATGCGTCGCCGCGGAGCCCGCGGAACAGCCTTACGCCGCTTCCAGCACCAGCTCGCCGACTGTCGCCTGGTCACCGATCGCCGCATGTGCGGCGGCTAGCGCATCGCTGCGGTGCTGCGGCGACATCGCGATGCCTTCGGCGCGGATGAATTCGATGTCGGTGATGCCCAGGAAACCGAACAGGAAGCGCAGGTACGGCTCCTGGAAATCGCTGGGAGCGCCGCTGTGCAGGCCGCCGCGGGCGCTGGCGACGATCATGCGCTTGCCCTTCGCCAGTCCCTCGGGACCCTCGGCGGTGTAGCGGAAGGTCTTGCCGGCGACCGCGACGCGGTCGATCCATGCCTTGAGGGTCGAGGGAATGGAGAAGTTGTACATCGGCGCCCCGAGCACCACGATGTCGGCGTCGAGGAACTGCTGCAGCACGCGCTCGGATTCCGCCGCGGCGGCCGGGTCGGCGCCGGCCAGCGAGGCCCCGGTCAGGTGCGGGACCGGATCGGAATCCAGGTCGCGATATTCGGTCGAAAGACCCGGGACCTGCGCTTGCCAGCGTGCGACGATGGCCGCACCGAGCTCACGGGTGGCAGAGTTGGCGCCCAGGGCGCTGGAATCGATATGCAACAGTTTCATGGTGGTGGGGTCCCGGATGCGGCGGTGCCGCGAAGTGGGAAGCGTAGATTGTTGCTTATCTAGAATAAACATGATCAAATATCATTCAATGTTCTGAATATGGAACTATCGTCATGCAGGATCTCAACGATCTCTATTACTTTTCCGCCGTCGTCGAGCACGGCGGGTTTGCCGCCGCCGAACGCGCGCTGGGCATCCCCAAGTCGCGGCTGAGCCGGCGCATCAGCCAGCTCGAGAACGAGCTGGGTGTCCGCCTGCTGCAGCGTTCCACGCGCCGGTTCGCCGTGACCGACGTCGGCCAGAGCGTGAACCGGCACGCGCAGTCGATGCTGGCCGAGGCCCAGGCCGCGCGCGAGGTGGTCGATCGCCTGAGCGCCGAGCCGCGCGGCGTGGTGCGGGTGAGCATTCCGGTCGGGCTGGCGCAGCAGCAGATGCCGATGCTGCTGCCCGAATTCCTCGCCAAGTACCCGCAGGTGCGGGTGCAGATGCACGTGAGCAACCGGCGCGTCGATGTCATCAACGAAGGCTTCGACGTCGCCGTGCGCGTGCGCTCGAAATTCGACGACGACGGCAGCCTGGTGATGCGCAGCTTCGGCCAGATCGAGGAACTGCTGGTCGCCAGCCCGGCATACCTAGACCGCGCCGGCCGCCCGACCGATCCGGAGCAGCTGCATGACCACGTCACCCTGACCATGAGCGAGGACGAGGTACGCCAGCGTTGGGAGCTGCAGGGCGCCGACGGCGAGGTACGCCGCATCGACCTCAAGCCGCGCGTGTCCGGATTCGATTTCCCGATGCTGATGGCACTGGCCAAGCAGGGCCTGGGCATCACCATGCTGCCGGAAACCCTGTGCGCCGAGGCCGTGCGCAAGGGCGAGCTGGAAGTGGTGTTGCCCGAATGGAGCCTGCCGCAAGGCATCGCCCACGCCGTGTTCGCCTCGCGTCGCGGGCTGCTGCCGGCAGTACGGGTATTCATCGACTTCCTCGCCGAACGCCTGCCGGCACTGATCGAGGAGTCGCGCCTGGATTGCCAGAACTGCGAGCACAAGAAGGCCGGGCAGGGCGCCGCCGCAGGCAATGCAAAGCACGGCAAGGCGGACGCGCGCGCCGTCGCGCATGCGACAATCCGCTGACCCGGACGCGCAATCCGACCGCGCAGGGCTCACACCGGAGAGATGGCCGAGCGGTTTAAGGCACCGGTCTTGAAAACCGGCGAAGGGTCAAACCTTCCGTGGGTTCGAATCCCACTCTCTCCGCCAGATTGCCCGAAGCGCCCCGTAGTGGGCGCTTCGCATATCGACTGCCATGAAGGTGGTCGGGATCCGGTTTTTGACCGTGCGGCTCCGGGAGACAGCGGTCCCTGTTGCGCACGATGGCGTCCGTCGATCCACGATGCGCGGCCAGTGTGCGGATCGCAGCGGCTGGGCGCGCCGGGTGTGACGGCAATCGCGCTTCGCGCATGGAAGGCGCGCTTGTCAGGAATTTCCGACGGAAAGTCGCGGCAAACCGCGCTTGTCCGGGCCGCGGGCGACGCTTAGTCTGGGTCGCATCCGCTGGGGAGCGGAAAGGAGAAGGCAATGACGATACGGACATTTCTCGTGGACGACCACGCGCTGGTGCGCACGGGCATCCGGATGATCCTGTCGGACACCGTGGACATCGACATCGTCGGTGAAGCGGAGTCCGGCGAGGCGGCGCTGCCGCAGATCCGTGAACTGCGGCCGGACGTGGTGGTGTGCGACATGCACCTGCCCGGCATCAGCGGGCTGGAGGTGACCGAGCGGCTCATCAAAGGTCGTTACGGCGCGCGCGTGGTGATCGTGTCGGTGCTCGAGGACGGCCCGATCCCGAAGCGGGTGATCGCGGCCGGTGCGTCGGCCTACGTCGGCAAGGGCGGCAATCCGATGGAACTGGTGAACGCGGTGCGCGAAGCCGCGCAGGGCAAACGCTATCTCGCCAGCAGCATCGCACAGAACCTTGCGCTTTCCAGCATCAATGGCGGCGGCGTCACGCCGTTCGATGCACTGACGCGACGTGAACTCGAAGTGGCGATGCTGTTGCTGCAGGGGCTGCGCCAGGAAGACATCGCAAAGCGCCTGAGCCTGAGCGCGAAGACCGTCAACACGCACAAGTCCAGGCTGTTCGGGAAGCTGGGAATCGACGATGGCATGTCGCTAGCGCGACTGGCGCAGCAGTACGGCCTCAGCGATCCAGGGCAGGCCACCTCGCCGTAAAAAAAGCCCGCGCTCTTCATGGCGCGGGCACTAGTCGACAGCTGGCCCCGAGGCGGATTTCTCCGCCCCGGGGTGATCGCAGGCTCAGGCGCCGTGCGAAGCCGTCTTGTCTTCCGGCTCGTCGGCGGTGTCCTGCACGCCGGGCTGCTTTGCCGCGGTAACTGCGTCGTCGTCGATCGTTGCCTGCTGCACGGGGTCCGCGGCAACGGGCTCGTCGAACAGGCCCGGCGCACGGTTGTCGCTGTCCATTGCCGTCGGAGCGGGTGCGGGCGCCGGGGCGATCGGCATCGACGTGGCGACAACCTCCGGCTCCGGCACTACCGCTGGTGGCGGCACGATGTCCGTTTCCACGACGACGGGGGCTGGCTGCGATACCGGCGTATCGATCACGGCCTCTGTTTCGGCTGCGACGGTCGGCGCGGGCCTTGTGATGGGCTCGGCGAGATCGGCGTTGCCGTGCAGGATCTGCGGTGCGGGCTGTGCCTGCGGTTCGCTTTCGCCCGTGGTGGTCGGGAGCACGGTTGAAGTCGCATCGGCCTGGGGTGCGTCGGATTGCACCGCGGCTACTTCCTCCGGCTGCGGCTGCGAAGCTTCCGCAGCTGCCTGCACGACCGTATCGGCGGGCTCGCGCGTTTCCAGCGCGGGTACCGGCACTTCGTCGCGCGCGGGTGTGGCAGCCGCCATGTCGGTGGCCTGCGGCGGCTCGGCGGGCGATCGCGCCGTCGTTTTCACATCGTCGTCGAAATCGAATTCCGGCTGTGAGCGGTCGGCAGCCTTGGCGCCGTCATCGCCAGCAGCCTGGTCGTCGTCGGCCGGCATCGCGGCAACCGCGTCGCCGTTGCCACGACGGCGGCGGCGACCGCCACGACGTCCGCGGCGACGCCGGCCGGTGCCTTCGCCTTCCTCGGCCTTGGCATCGTTCGAATCCGGATCCGCGCTGGCCTGTGCATCGGCCTGTACGGCGGTGTCGTGCTCCGGCGCGGCCTTTGTCTCAGCCACGACCGGTGCGGCGACGGCTGCGGTGGCGACCACGGCCTGCGCGACCTCGGTAACGGAATTGCCCTTCTCGATCTTCTCGACCGCTGCTTCTTCCTGGGCGGCGTCGCTGCGCTGCTCGTCGGCCCGGTTCCTGGGCTGGCCCTGCTGCCTTGGCTGGTTCTGCTTCGGCTGCTTCTGGCGGGTGGAGGCGGGCTTGTTCTGTCGCGGCGCCTTGGCCTGGCCCTCCTGCGGTTGCTGGCGCTGGCCATCGCCGCGGGGTTGTTCGTCCCGGCGCGGACGATCGCGATCACGCCCCTGTCCCGGCTTGCCGCCGCGACCGTCGCGACGCTGGCCGCCACGTTCGCTGCGCTCGCCGCGACTGCCGCGTTCGCCCTGCGAACGATCTTGCCTAGCCGGCGCGGTGCGCGCGGGCGCGTCGCCGCCGAACAGGCTCTTCAACCAGCCGATCACGCCACCCGCGCTTGCGGTTGCCGCCGCGGGTGCCGGTGCCTGGCGCGCTGCGGCCTGCTCGGGCATCGGCTCCGGGCGCGGCTCGCGCAGCGGCGCCGGCTGGGCCGGGCGCACGTTGGTGACCGCGGCCGGCGGCGGCACGTTGAGGTTGGCCTTGGTCAGGGCAATGGTGGCCGCTTTGCGCGGCGTGCCGCGACGGTAGCTGGGCTTGCTCGATTCCTCGCCCAGTTCGTTCTCGCGCAGGCGCGTGACCTCGTAGTGCGGGGTGTGCAGCTGCTCGTCGGCGACGATCACGATCGGCGCCTCGTGGCGCTGCTCGATCTCGCGCAGTGCGCTGCGCTTCTCGTTGAGCAGGTAGTTGGCGATGTCGACCGGGGCCTGTACCAGGACCTGCCCGGTGTTTTCCTTCATCGCATGCTCTTCGGCGACGCGGACGATCGACAGCGACAGCGATTCGATGCTGCGCATGCGGCCGTGGCCTTCGCAGCGCGGGCAGACGATCTGGCTGGATTCGCCCAGGCTCGCGCGCAGGCGCTGGCGCGACAGCTCCAGCAGGCCGAAGCGCGAGATGCGGCCCAGTTGCACGCGCGCGCGGTCGAACTTCAGCGCGTTCTGCAGCTTGTTCTCGACGTCGCGCTGGTGCTTGTTGCTCGACATGTCGATGAAGTCGATCACCACCAGGCCGCCGAGGTCGCGGATCCGCATCTGGCGAGCGACTTCCTCGGCCGCTTCCAGGTTGGTGTTGAACGCGGTCTCCTCGATGTCGCCGCCCTTGGTGGCGCGCGCGGAGTTGACGTCGATCGCGGTCAGCGCCTCGGTCTGGTCGATCACCAGCGCGCCGCCGGACGGCAGGCGCACGGTGCGCTCATAGGCGCTCTCGATCTGCGACTCGATCTGGAAGCGGTTGAACAGCGGGGTGTCGTCGGTGTAGTGCTTGAGCTTGCGCAGGTTGTGCGGCATCACCTGCTCGACGAATTCCTTCGCCTCCTCGTACATCTCCGGGGTATCGACCAGGATCTCGCCGATGTCGGCGCGCATGTAGTCGCGCAGCGCGCGGATGATCAGGCGCGACTCCTGGTAGATCAGGAACGGGGCCGGCTTCTTCAGCGCGGCCTCGGCGATCGCCCGCCACACGCTCAGCAGGTAGTCCAGGTCCCACTGCAGTTCTTCGGCATCGCGGCCGACGCCGGCGGTACGGATGATCACGCCCATGTCGTCCGGGATGTCCAGCGCGTCCATCGCCTTCTTCAGCTCGGCGCGGTCGTCGCCCTCGATTCGGCGCGAGACGCCGCCGGCGGTGGGCGAGTTGGGCATCAGCACCATGTAGCGGCCGGCCAGCGAGATGAACGTGGTCAGGGCGGCGCCCTTGTTGCCGCGCTCGTCCTTGTCGACCTGGACCACCACTTCCTGGCCTTCGCGCAGCAGTTCCTTCAGCCCGGCCTTGTTGTGGTCGACGCCGGCCTGGAAATAGTCGCGGGAGATTTCCTTCAGCGGCAGGAAGCCGTGGCGGTCGCCGCCGTATTCGACGAAGGCGGCCTCGAGCGAGGGTTCGAGCCGGGTGATGCGGCCCTTGTAGATGTTGGACTTCTTCTGTTCCTTCGACGGCTGCTCGATATCGATATCGTAGAGCGCCTGTCCGTCGACGATGGCCACGCGCAGTTCTTCTGCCTGCGTCGCGTTGATCAACATGCGTTTCATGGTCGTTCCTTGCGCGCTATGCCCTGCCGAAAACGGCAGGCGCGCGGAACGCCGGGGCGTTTCGCCTGGAGACTTGTGCCGGGGGCCGCGCATGCGCAGCCCCTGGCCTGGTTTTCCAGCGCTACGACACCACGGCGGACCGCGGGAGCGCTTGTTCTGTTCGAATGTGTTGCGGGACCGGCGGCAGCTTCGAACCTGCATTGGGCAGGACCTCGGCGCCGCGCGGGACATGTTCAGCTACCGGCCTCTGACAAGCCGGGCAGGGCGCGGAACCGATGGGCCGTCGCTGGTAACATCAATGCCCCGGGGGCAGTGGTGTCGCGCGGACCTATCCGCCGGGAGGTGGGCTTTCGGCCCGATTTGCCGTCTGCCGGACACTTGGCATACGGCAGCAACTCCCCGCGAAATCAGAACCTTACCTCGCGTCGCGAGTGTATCAGACCAAGAGAGCCGATGGCCCATTCAGATTCCCCGGTGACGCCCGGCGCGCCACGAGCCGTCGCGGGCGGAGGCGTGCGCCTGGTGCGCGTGTCCGACGACCGTGCCGGCCAGCGCCTGGACAATTTCCTGCTGGGCCAGCTCAAGGGCGCGCCCAAGTCGCTGGTCTACAAGATCGTGCGCAGCGGCCAGGTGCGGGTGAACGGCGGCCGTGTCCGGGCCGATACCCGGCTCGAAGGGGGCGACGAAGTCCGCATTCCGCCCGTCCGTCTCACCGAGCCCGGCGACAAGGGCCAGCCCGGCAAGGGACTGCTCGAAGCCATGGCTGCCAGCATCGTGTTCGAGGATGCCCGGCTGCTGGCGATCAGCAAGCCGTCGGGCATCGCCAGTCACGGCGGCAGCGGGATCAGCTTCGGGGTGATCGAAACGCTGCGCGCGCTGCGTCCCCAGCAGCCGATGGAACTGGTGCACCGGCTCGATCGCGACACCTCGGGCCTGATGGTGGTGGCCAAGAAGCGCTCGGCGCTGACCGAGCTGCAGGCGCTGATGCGCGAGGACGGCGCGGGCCTGCGCAAGCGCTATCTCGCGCTGCTGGCCGGGCGCATGCCCGACGGGGTGATGAGCGTTGACGCGCCGCTGCACGTGGGCCTGCGCCAGGGCGGCGAGCGCCACGTCCAGGTCAACGATGCCGGCAAGGCATCACTGAGCCATTTCCGCGTGCTGGAACGGCGTGGCGGGCATTCCTATTGCGAGGTGCGCATCGAAACCGGTCGTACTCACCAGATCCGCGTGCATGCGCAGCACATCGGCCACCCGGTCGCCGGCGACGACAAGTACGGCGATCCGGACGTCAACAAGCGCCTGCGCGAACAGATCGGGCTCAAGCGCCTGTTCCTGCATGCTGCGTCGATGGAGTTCGCGCTCGACGGCGGGCGCATCCCCTACGTGCTTAACGCGCCGCTGGTGCCGGAACTGATCGCGGTGCTGGATCGCCTCGGGGGCTGAGCGCCACCCCCAGCGTTTCGCTGCCGGCAAGCCCGGTGTCAACCGCCCGCATCGTGGCCCCGTTACAGGACACGCAAGGGTCCGGAGGCCGGGCCCGACAAGGAGGACGACATGAAACTGCTGATCGCGACCGTGCTTGCCCTGGCCATGATGCCGGCCATGGCCGATTTCTCGTTCCGTTTCGGTGATGCCGTGGTGGCAACCGGCGACAGCCCGGCGACCGTGATTCGCAAGGCGGGCCGCGATCCGGATCGCATCGTAAGGATCGAGAACCACCATGGCGCCGCGGTCGGCGAGCGCTGGGAGTACTACCTGGACAACAAGCAGGTCAATTTCGAGATCCGCGACGGCCGCGTCGTCGATATCCAGGAGCTGCGTTAGGAAAGCCGGATCAACTCATCCCGGTTCGTCACGGATCGCGCGGGGTAAGATTTTTCCTACACGACGACGCGCTGTTTACCGACTGTTTCGGCCCGCGAAACCGGCGATGCTGGATTTGCCCCGGCGGCCCACCCATGCAACGGCATCGGATGCCGCTCAGCAACGGAAAAATGGGTGCGACCTTGAGCAAGTCGTACGCCGGGCCGGGGCACATCTTCCGCACGTGGAGTGCGAAATGCAGCGTCACATGCTCTGCGTCAAGCCCGACCGCAACGGCTGGGTGCTCATCGATGAAGGCCGGCCGGTCGAGTGGTTCCGGACCCGGCAGGGTGCCGTGGCGATCGGGGAAGTGAAGGCCTACGCGTTGTTCGTGTTCGGCGGCATCCCGAGCGCGCTGGCGGTCTTCGTGGACGCCACGACCAGCATCACCGAGGTGCAGTACGGCTAGGCGACCAGCAAAAAGGCCACGCTTCCGGGCGTGGCCTTTTGCCTGGTGCCGAAGGTGGGACTCGAACCCACACGCTTTTAAGGGCGGCGGATTTTGAGTCCGCTGCGTCTACCGATTCCGCCACTTCGGCGCGGACGCGGATTATAGCGGATGGATGGGGCTCAGAATCCGCCATGACGGGCCATGGCGGCGGCCAGGACGAAGATCAGCGCGACCAGGATCAGCTCGAAGCGGACGATGGCCCGCAGGCGCCGGACCTCGCCCTCGGCCGGAAGGAAGGCGGCATCGACCTTCAGCGCCTTGCGCCAGCGCAGGAAGCGCAGCGTGGGCCAGATCGACAGCAGGCCGACCAGCACGAAGGCGCCGATCTTGGCGTGGAACCAGGGGTTGTGCAGGTAGAAGCCCTGGCCCATGACGCCCTGGAAGACGCGCAGCAATCCGACCACCAACAGCAGCAGCGCGGTGATGCCGTAACCGCGGTCGATGCCGCCCAGCTTCGCCAGCACGTTGCGATCCATCCGGCCGCGCAGCAGCACGGACTGGGCGACGAGCATCGAGACCAGCCCGAAGATCAGCAGGTGGTGGAAGGCGGCGAGGACGAGGTCGGTCAGCATGGTGGTGATGTGGCTTGCGAGGGGGAGTAGCGAAGATAACGGCGTCGGCTCGGCAGACGAGTGCTGCAAGTCACTTCGTGGATGGGGATCCTGGCCTGGGCGCGATGGGGATCGTTATTCCCGCGAACGAAGACGAGCTTCTCAGCGGGGTGGGCTGGCAGCGTCAGCGTCCTTGGCTTCAGCGACTTGAAGTCACTGGATCCCAGCGTGACCAGACATGCGTCTGTTGAAAGCCGCGGGGATGACATCCTTGAGGTTCCCTTAAGAACCAGTCAAGGCCGAAATGACTGCGGTATCGTCCGCAGTTGCCGCCCTACTGTGCGGCTGGCAGCGAAGAAAGCCAGGTGGACAGCGCCTGGATGCTGTCGTCGTCGAGCTGCTCGCCGATGCCTGTCATCACGAAGTCGGTGGTCGAATCGTGCATCTTGCCGTCGCGGTACTCGGCCAGCTTGGTCTGCAGGTAGATCGCCTGCTGGCCGCGCAGCGCGGGGTAGGCGGCGTATGGCGTGTGGCCGTCGCGATCGGCGCGCAGCGCGTCGACGTGTCCGCCCGCATCCGGGCCGTGGCAGCCCTGGCAAGGGGGGATGCCCTTGGACGGGTCGCCGGACAGGTACAGCTGTTCGCCGCGTTGGGCCAGCGTTGCTTCCACCTGCGGAGCTTGGGTCTCGACCTCGGCGGGCGTGGCGGTCGGCGTCAGGCTGGCGTAGTAGGCAGCGAGGTCGAGCATGTCCTGGTCGCTGAGGTCGGCCACCAGCGGCGACATCGGCGAGTCGGGGTTGCGCGTGAACTCCACCAGTTGCCAGTAGAGGAAGTCGGCGCGCTGGCCGGCGAGGTTGGGGAACATGGGGGCGATCGAGATGCCCTGCGGGCCGTGGCAGGCGGCACACAGTTCGGACTTGGCCTGGCCGGCCGCCGCGTCGCCGGTGATCGGCCGCACGCGGCGCAGGTCGACGTAGCGGGCTCCGGCAGGTTCGTCAGCTGGCGCGCTGGCCGTGTCCGTTGCGGGCGCATCCTGTTCCGGCGTTGGTGCGGCTTCCACGACGGCCGCTTCCGCCGGTGGCGCCTCCTGCGACTGCGCAATGGCGAGCGCGCTGACGGCGCAGGCGGCAATGATCGCGAGCAGGCGGGGCAGGCGCTTCATAGCCTCATCTCCAGCAGCGCGCCGACCATGTTGACGCTGTAGTTCTCGGGGCCGCCATCGGTGTAGACGCGATGGTCGTAGACCCGGCCGTCCTCGAATCCCAGGTAGTGCCAATCGAACAGCCGGCCGCGTTGATAGCGGTCGAAAATGCGCAGGCTCACGCGCGGATGCAGCGGGATCGTCAGGCCGACGGTCAGGGCGTTGACGCGGTAGATCATCGGCTGGAACTGCCCGGTCAGCAGCGGGTCCAGCGTCGGCAGGGTGAGCGCGCCGGGCGAGTTGTAGCGGTAGCCGGTGGTGCCTCGCGAATAGGTCCAGTCCCACGCCGCGTCCAGCGTCACCCGGCCCATGCGCTGGGTCAGGTTGGCGCCGGCGTAGTGATTGCGCTGGCGGTCGTGGATCCACCAGCGGTTGGCATCCGGGTAGGTGGCGCCACCGAGCGTCGGATCCTCGGTCAGCGCGGCGTCGTTGACGTTGGCGATGTCCAGCACCGAACGGTCGTAGCCGTACCAGGCGCTGGCCACGGTGGAGGCCGAGGGTTGCCATTCCCATTGCAGGCTGCCACCGAGGGTGTCGTAGCCGCGGCGGCCCAGGGTGGCGTCGTAGTCGTTCCAGTCGCCGCGGACCGAGGCATAGAGGGTCATCTCGCGCGGCAGGGTGAAGGTGGCCATCAGGTCGAGCTTGTTCTGCGTGCGGCTGCCGACGTCGTACTTGCGCAGCGCCGAGACGGTGTGCGCGACATCCTCGCCGGTGTAGCCGGGCAGCGAACTGGAGAAGGTGAACTCGTACGGATCGTAGTCGTACTCGCTGCCGGTGCGTTGCAGCCAGGTGTAATTGGCACGGAACGTCAGCCAGTCCAGCGCTCGGTTGTGCCAGCTGATCTTCAGCGAGTTGTCGTTGGTGGTCGCGACCTCGCGATGCGTACGCTCGGTGCGCTCGAACGTGTAGGTGGCGCCCAGCGTGTTCTTGTCTCCCAGTCGCCAGTCTCCGCCGACGGCGAACTGGTGCAGCTCGCGATCCAGCGGCAGGTTGCGGATGCGCGTGGGGGCGCCCGGGCTCAACACCGGGTCCCAGATGCCGGCTTCCCCGGGAACGACGCTGCCCTGCGAGCCGTTTTCGGCCGGATAGCCCCACTGCCCGGTGAGCGGGTTGTACATCCAGTAGGTGCCGTCGTAGTCCTCGCGCTGATACTTGGCGTTCGCGCGCCAGGTCACGGTGTCGGTCGGCTGCAGCACCACGCGCGCATCGACCATCTGGGTATCGATGCCCAGGTCCGAGCGCTTGCGCGAGAGGGCGTCGGTGGTGTTCCAGTTCGCGCAGTCGAACAGGGCGCCGGGGATGACCGGAATGCCGAACTGCCCCTGGCAGGTCATCGGCGCAACGATGTAGTCGTTCTGGCTCATCCGCCCGCCTGTGGCGGTGAGCGAGAAGTCGCCGTTCCACGCGATCTTGCGGCTGACGCTCGCGCGCAGGTGGTGGTAGTCGTTCTCCGGTTCGTAGGAAAACTGGCCGGTCGTGAGCGCGGGCGACACCAGCCCCGGCACCACGGGCGTCAGCGCGAACGGCACCTCGTAGTCGTAGGCGCGGTGGGCATGGCGGAAGACCGAGCCCGAGTAGCTGAAATCCATCCGCCAGGCATTGCCGACGAAGCGCGCGCCGCCGTTGAAGTTCACCGTGCTGTCGTCGATCGGCCGCGGGATCTCGTAGATGCCGCCGTTGTCGGCGAAGGGATAGTTGAAGAAGAACGGCCCGCCGAACGGACGCGCGCCTTCGCGGCTTTCATGGCTGGCGTTGGCGTAGGCGGTCCAGCGGCGGTTGACCATGTAGCTGATGCCCACGCCCTGCTTCTCGCGGACCACCTTGAGGATGCGTTCGGGCAGCGCCGCGGAGACGGCCGCGACCTGCGCGCTGCTGCTGCCGGCCGGGACCAGCCCACCGGTGAGGGTGAGGTGGTTGCTGCCCACGCCGTCCCAGATGGAGCGGGCATTGGCGCTGGTGACATTGGCCTGGCTGCGCGCGAACGCCTGCACCCGGTACTTGCCGGCGCGGCCGAACACTGCGCGCACGTACTGGCTGTCCTCGTTGAGGCGGCTGGCGCGCAGGTCGAAGTAGCGGCCATCGGCGGCGTTCTCGAAGCGCAGGTCCGCGCCGACGTAGACGCCGTCGTCCCAGTTGGAAAAGCGTCGCCAATCGGTGTTGTTCTCGTCGCCCCAGACGCCGAGGTAGCCGAGCGTGAGCGAACCGCGATGGCGCCACGCGCCGTCGCCGGAGAATGCGGGCCACGCGGGCGGGCAGGGATAGAGGAAGCCGGTGGGCGTGCGCTTGCGCTGCGCGGTGAGCCAGGTGGCGCCGTCCGGGTCGCAGCCCCGCAGCGCGGTGCCGCCGCTGGGATCGAGCGCGTTGCCGAACTGCAGGTCGGTGCCCAGGCCCGAGTCCTGCGCAAGGGCCGCGGGCGCCGCAAGCCACAGCGCCGAGGCGAGCAGCGAGAGCTGCAGGACGGTCTTGCGTTCGCGCTTGCGCATCGCCGTGCTCCTTATTTGTGGAACCGCGGGCCCGCCGGGTTGTTGGAACCGTGGATCTGCGAGTGGCAGGTCAGGCATCCGCGGCCCATCAGGCGCTCGTCGGGCGCCATGGCGTTGCCGAGCATCTGTTCGTTGAACATGTCGTTAGGGTGGCGCGTGTGCGAATGGCATTGCTGGCACAGCATCGGCACCGGCGCGACCAGCAGCGCGTGCTGGTTGGAGCCGTGCGGGGTGTGGCAGTTCAGGCAGTTCTCGCGCACCGGCGCGTGTTCGAACAGGAATGGGCCGCGCTTCTCGGCGTGGCACTGGTAGCAGGTCTCGTTGACCGTGTCGGTCTTGAGCAGCGCGGTGTTGATGGTGCCGTGCGGGTTATGGCAATCCACGCAGGCCATCTGGCCTTCGGGCAGCGGCATGTGCGAGCGGCGGTTGAACTGCTGGCGGATGTCCTTGTGGCAGGTGGCGCAGGTTTCGTTGATCGATTGCTTGGCCTGCAGGCCCTCGCCGGAGAACTGCGCCATCGGGTTGTGGCAATCGCTGCACGACAGCTGGTTGCGCTGGTGGATCGAGCCCAGCCAGTGGTCGCGCGGGCCGCCGGCGTGGCAGCCCAGGCAGCTTTCGGTCTGGGTCTTGATCGGGGTGCCGCCGTCCTTGGTGAAGGCGATGATCGCACCGGGCTGGGCCGGGTTCTGCGCGTGCGCCGAGCCCGGGCCATGGCAGGCCTCGCAGGTGGCGGTATTCGGATTGGCAGTGAAAGCGACCTGCATGCCCAGCGCGTGCGTGGTGTGGGCGAAGGTCTGGCTTTCCTTGCTGTGGCAGGCGGTACAGACCTGCTGGCCGACGGGCTTGGCGTCCGGGGCCAGGGGATTGGCGGGAATGGGGGCGTCTGCGAAGCCCGGCGCGGCGTCGAAGCCGTGGCCGGCCTGCGGGTTTTCGCTGCCGAAGTGGGTGGGCGGGAGTTGGTAGGGATTGGCGGCGGCCGCGCTTTCCTGCGCGGCGATGGGCGCCAGCGATGCCGCCACCGCGAAAATGCCTGCCGTTGCCAAGCCGAGTGCCAGGAAGACCCGCATCGTTCCATTCCCCATGCGCCTGGCGGGCCGGATTGCTGGCGAGCCGCTGGGCGTAATCTTCGTTACGTCGAGAGTGCAGGTTCGCCGAGTTGGCGTCAACCCCGGGCGGGCATCGGCGCGGCCTGTGCGATCAGCGCGGCAGGGCGCCGTGGAGGAACAGGTCGACGGCCGCGCGCGCTTCTTCGCGCGCGATCGCGGGATCCGGATTGGCGCGGTTGCCGCTGGCCACGCGGATGATCAACTCGCCGAAGATCATCATGAAGAACTGGCTCGAGGCGACCGCGGGCGCGCGCAGCGTGAGGCGGCCGGCGGCGATCTCGTTTTCGAGGTAGTCGGTCAGGATCGCCTGGGCCGGCATCACCGCATGGGCGAAGAACCAGTCGCGCAACTCGGGGAAATCCCGGCCTTCGCCGATCACGATGCGGTGCACGAGCAGCGACTCGCGACTGATGCTGGCGTCGAGGATGCTTTCGCCGACCTGCTGCAGGGCCGTCTGCGGCGGGAGCCCCGACAGGCTCAGGTCCTGCAGGCGCTCGGTGACGGTCGCCATGTGGCGTTCGATGATCGCGTGCGCCAGGCCTTCCTTGTCGCCAAAGACCCGGTAGAGGGTGGACATCGAGCCGCCCGCGCGCCCGACGATCTCGCTGAGCGACGCACGGCGGTAGCCCTTCTCGATGAAGGCGTCCGTCGCCGCGTCGAGGAAGCGCTCGCTGCGCAGTTCGCCGCGCCGGCACAGTTCCACGTCCGGACGCGCCCGGAACGGTGCCTGCGCCTGCTCGGATGGGGACGAAGGCGAGGCTGGCGACTTGGGCATTGGGAAGTACCGGATCTGCGGTTGTTGCATTGGCCGCTGGCGGCCACGGTGGCGACATCGGCCCGCGGTCGACGGGCCATGCGGTCGCGATGACGTGTCAGGCGGGCGCGTTGTCGGTCTTCAGCGTGCTGTCGATGCGCAGGAACCACTCGTCGGACTGCGGCTGGAATTTCGAACAGTTCTCCATCGGCGCCTTGTAGATGTGCAGCGAGATCGCGGTGGTGTCGCCGCTGGCGTTGGCGATGGTGTGGTACTCGTGCGGCGGGATCAGGCTGCCGGCGCTGCCCGGGCCGGCGTGCATGCCGCCGGCGGCGCGGAAGCGGAAACGCTCACCGTCGCGTTCGAGCAGTTCGTACTGGGTGATCTCCAGCTCGCCGTCCCACACGCCCTCCACGCACCACAGGCCGCAGTGGTCATGGATCGGCGTGCCCTGGCCAGGCGCCCAGGTCATCGCCACGACGCTGTAGCCGTGCTCGGCGCTGCGGTAGAGCTCGCGTCGCGCGTAATGGTCGTCGATCGGGTCGAAGACGCAGTCGGGCAACTGCACGTCGCGGTCGCGGATCAGCGCGCACATGCTGTTGCGCAACGCGGCGGTGACCGCGTGCTCGTCGCTCCCGGCAAGGGCGGCATCGACGGCGGCGATCAACTTGTCGCGACCGGGGAAGGCAAGATTGGGGAGGGCGGCGGTGTTCATCGCCGGCCATTCTAGCGCGTGCTTGCGTGGGGGGCTCCGCCAGGGTGCGGCGGCCACCTTTCGGCAGGTCGGGATCGCCATCCGGTGCTTGGCAGCGGCCATGGCCGCGATGGATTTGGCTGGTAAGGCCTCATCGCAGCTATGACCGCTCCCGCAGGTCCCGCGCGTCGGGGGCGTGGCCCCGACCTACAGGGATTCGAGGAAGCCGGAGACCGCGGGGCCGAAGCGGTCGAAGTCGACCAGGAAGGCGTCGTGGCCCTGCGGCGACTCCAGTGGCAGGAAGTGCGATTGCGCGCCGCCGGCGCGCAGGCCGTCGGCGATCTGCTGCTGTTGCTGCAGCGGGAACAGGATGTCGGTGTGCACGCCGATCGCCAGCGCCTTTTCCACCCGGATCCGCGCCAGGCCCTGGTCGGTGGTGCCGCCGCAGGATTCGCCGATGTCGTACCAGTCCATCGAGCGGCTCAGGTACAGGTAGCAGTTGGGGTCGAAATTGCGCACGAAGCGCCGCGCGTGGCCCTCGAGGTAGCTTTCGACCTCGAACTCCAGCCCGAACGGATCCTCGTCGTCGCGGCGGTCCGAATCCAGTCGCACCCGGCCGAAACGGCCGTCCCATTCCAGCGCCGAGCGGTAGGTGATCACGCCGAGCTTGCGCGCCATGCGCATGCCGCTTTCCGGGTAATGGTCTTCGTCGTAGTTGCCCTCGTTCCATTTCGGGTCGAGGCGGATCGCCTCGCGCTGCAGCGAGCGGATCGCGATCGAGAACGGCAGCGCGCGCGCTGCGCCGGAGATGTTGACGTGGGCGCGGGCGATGCCGGGATGGCGCGCGAGGAAGGCCAGCGCGTTCATGCCGCCCATCGAGTTGCCGATCACGCAGGCCAGGCGCTCGATCCCGAGGGCGCGGAGTACCGCATGCGCGGCATCGGCGCCGTCCTCGATCGACAGTTCCGGGAACGCTAGCCGGTAGGGTTCGTCGCTGCGCGGATCGATCGACGCAGGCCCCGTCGAGCCCTTGCAACTGCCCAGCGCGTTGACGCAGACCACGTGCCAGCGGCCGGTGTCGATGGGCTTGCCGGGGCCGAGCATCGCTTCCCACCAGCCAGGCGCCGGGTTGCCTTCGTTGGCGGCGGCGTGGGCATCGGGCGACAGGCCGGTGAGGATCAGCAGCGTGTTGTCGCGCGCCGCGTTGGGCGTGCCCCAGGTCTCGTAGGCGATGCGCGCGCCGTGCAGCTCGCCGCCGCGTTTCATCGGGAAAGGCGAGGGCAGGTCGACCCAGCGCGTGCCGGGCGGGATGAATTCGGTCATGCGCGCCAGTTTAGCGGGCGGCGGCGGCTTCGCGGGTGCCGTGGCTCGTGTAGGAGCGGCGGAAGCCGCGAGCTTTTGATCTGCAGCGCTGACCGAACAGCTCGCGGCTTCCGCCGCTCCTGCGAGCTACTTCGCGCCGATGACCAGCTCGACTGCCCCCGTCGCCGGCAGCTTCACGCGCACCGGTTTCGAATCGAGGTCGCCCTCCTGGCGCATCGCCTCGCCGCTGTTCGACAGCCGCGCGAAGACTTCGACTTCCTTCAATGCGGACAGCTTCTGGGTCGGCATCGGGCTGTCGGCATCGTCGAGGGTGATCGTCATCGGCAGGTCCTGCAACGCATGCTTCTCCGCGGCGACCGGCATCGGCGGGCCGTCGGGAATGCGCGCGATGACGAAGACGCTGGCGTCGCCGCGCAGGCGCACGCGCGAGGCGAAGTCCGGGTCGAGCGAGACTTTCACGGTCAACGCATTTGCCGAGCCGGCGCTGGCCGCCGGCGGTTGCGCCGCGGGCAGCGGCGGCAAGCCGGCGTCCTTGCGCGCGGCATCGACCTGCACCCGCAGGGTGTTGGCGGTCGCTGCATCCACCTGCGCCAGCAGCGGTTCCCACGTTTCCGCCGCTTCCGCGGGGCGGCCTTCCTGGCGCTGCCAGACGCCGAGGAACCAGCGCGCGCGCTGTTGCTGCGGCTGCAGTTCGAGCGCACGCCGCAGCATCGCCACCGCCTCTGCGTCGATCTTCTTGCCCGGGTCGGCGAACAGCCGCGCCTGCGCGGCCTGCACCAGCAGGTCGGGGTCGTCGGGGGTCAGCTTGACCGCACGCGCGTAGGCGTCGCGAGCTTCGGGTCGGCGGTCGAGCATTTCGTAGGAGCGGGCCAGCAGTTGCCAGCCGTCGGCGCGCTCGGGATGGCGCTCGAGCTCGGCCTTGAGCTGCACCACCGCCTCGTCCATCGAACGCGGCGTCGCGGCGACCGCAGGTGCGTCGATCGCCGCCGGCGTGCCGACCAGTTGGTAGGCCGCCAGCGCCGCGAGGCTGAGCGCGAGCACCGCACCGAGCGCGATGCCGCGCGACTCGCGCCACAGCGGCCAGAGCACGGTCGCGAACACGACCACCGCCAGCAGCACCGAGATTGCGACGAATACGGCCATCACCACTCCTGGTCTTCAGTTGGCGCGGGCACCTCGCGCCGCGAGCGCGCGCGGACGATGCGCGCTACCACGACGCCGCCGCCGAGCAGCAACAGGGCCGGCCCGAACCACAGCAGCCAGGTCGACGGTTCGATCGCCGGCTTGTAGCGCACGAACTCGCCATAGCGCGCCACCAGGAACGCCACCACCTCGTCGTCGGTCTTGCCCTGGCGCATCAGGTCCAGGACTTCGCGGCGCAGGTCGTGTGCAATCTGGGCGTTGGAATCGGCCAGCGACTGGTTCTGGCACATCACGCAGCGCAGTTCGCTGGTCAGCGCGTGGAAGCGCGTTTCCTCTGCGGCATCGTGGAACTGCAGCGGCGCGACATCCGTGGATGCCTGCGCGGACGCAGTGCGTACCGGCGCCAGCGCGAACGCCAGCCCGAGCACCAGCGCACATGCGAGCATCCAGTGTGCAACGCGGCTCACTTGCCCGTCTCCATCTGTTCGAGCAGCGGAACCAGCTCGTCATCGATGATCGCGTCGTCCAGCGCGCCGACGTGCTTCCAGCGCACGACACCCTTCGCGTCGACGAGGAAGGTTTCCGGGGCGCCGTAGATGCCCCAGTCGATCGCCGCGCGCCCGTCGCGGTCGGCCAGCACCAGCATGTAGGGATTGCCGAACTGTTCCAGCCAGCGCAGTGCGTCGGCGGGTTCGTCCTTGAGGTTGTAGCCGAGCACGCGCACGCGCTTGCTCAGCGCGAAACGCGTCAGCACCGCATGCTCGACCCGGCATTCCGGGCACCAGCTGCCCCAGACGTTGAGCACGTAGGGCGTGCCGAGCAGTTCCTTCGACGTCACCAGTCGGCCGGGCTCGTGCAGCAGCGGCAGCACGAACTCCGGCGCCGGCTTGCCGATCAGCGGCGAGGGCAGCGCTTCGCGGTCGCCGCGGCCGGACTGGCGCACGCCGTAGAACAGCAGCGCGAGAAAACCCAGGAAGCACAGCGCGCCGATGATGACGGCAAGGCCCGGGCCGCGGCGACTGGCGGGGGCGTTCATGCATGCCTCCGCGTAGTGTCGGTCGCTGCGGGTTTCATCCGGAAACGCCGGTCGATGGCGGTGGCGAAGGCGCCCAGCGCCATCAGCGCCGCACCCAGCCAGATCCAGCGGACGAACGGCTTGATGTGCAGGCGCACTGCCCACGCGCCGGCGGCGCGGTCCGGGTCGTCGGCTGCGCCCAGCGGTTCGCCCAGTGCGACGTAGACATCGCCGAACAGGCCGCTGTGGATGCCCGCTTCGGTCATCACCTGGCCGCCGCTGGCATAGGCACGCTTTTCAGGATGCAGCAGCGCCAGCGGCTTGCCGTCGCGCAGCAGCTGCACGTGGCCCAGGTCGGAGAGGTAGTTGGGCCCCTGCGTTTCCTCCACGCCCTCGAAGCGGAACGCGTAGCCGGCGAGTTCCACTGTCTGGCCGGGTTTCATCGCCAGTTCGCTCTGCACGTTCTGCGCCTCGACCAGCAGCGCGCCGACGAGGAACACGGCGATGCCGGTATGCGCCAGGGTCATGCCGAGCATCTCGGGCGTGAAACGGCCGTTGCCGCGCAGGCGGGTCCAGACAAAACGCCCGGTGCCGAACACGATCCATGCCGAACCGACGACGCCGGCTGCCGTCTTCCACGGCCCCTGCGGGGCGAGGAAGAACGCCACCACGCCCAGCACCAGCGCGAGGATCGCCCACGGCAGCAGCATGGCCAGCGGTTTGGACGGTTGTTCGCGCTGCCAGCGTGTCAGCGGGCCGAACGGCAGCAGCAGCACCAGCGGCGTCATCAACAGCAGGAACAGGAAGCCGAAGTAGGGCGGGCCGACCGAGATCTTGCCCAAGTCCAGCGCGTCCGCCAGCAGCGGATACAGCGTGCCCAGCAGCACCATGCCGCAGGCGGACACGAGCAGCAGGTTGTTGGCCAGCAGCAGCGTTTCGCGCGAACTGGCGGCGAACGGGGCGCCCTGTTCGAAGCGCGGCGCGCGCAGCGCATACAGCAGCAGCGAGCCGCCGATCACGATGGCCAGGAATATCAGGATGAACAGTCCGCGTGCGGGGTCCGCGGCGAACGCGTGCACGCTGGTCAGCACGCCCGAACGCACCAGGAACGTGCCCAGCAGCGACAGCGAGAACGCCGCGATGGCAAGCAACACCGTCCAGCCGCGGAAGCTGCCGCGCTTTTCCGTCACGGCCTGCGAATGCAGCAGCGCCGCGCCCACCAGCCAGGGCATGAAGCTGGCGTTCTCGACCGGGTCCCAGAACCACCAGCCGCCCCAGCCAAGTTCGTAATACGCCCACCACGAGCCCAGCGCGATGCCCAGCGTCAGGAAACCCCAGGCGATGTTGGTCCACGGCCGGGTCCAGCGCAGCCAGCGCGCATCCATGCGGCCGTCGATCAGCGCCGCGACCGCGAACGCGAACGGCACCACGAAGCCGACGTAGCCCACGTACAGCATCGGCGGATGGATGATCATCCCCGGATCCTGCAGCAGCGGGTTGAGGTCGCGGCCTTCCATCACCGCCGGCAGCAGTCGCACGAACGGATTGGAAGTGAAGATCAGGAACGACAGGAAGCCGATGCTCACCAGCCCCATGATGCCGATCACCCGCGCAACCACTTCGTCCGGCAATTTGCGCGAGAACTCGGCGACCACCGCGGTCCAGCCGGCCAGGATCAGCGCCCACAGCAGCTGCGAGCCCTCGTGCGCGCCCCAAACGGCGGTGTAGCGATAGATCACCGGCAGCAGCGAGTTGGAGTTCTCGGCCACGTAGCGCACCGAGAAGTCCTGCATCACGAACGCGATGGTCAGCACCACGAACGCGCACAACACCAACAGCAACTGCGCGAATGCCGCGGGGCGCGCGACCGCCATCCACGACGCCTTGCCGCGCTGCGCGCCGGCCAGCGGCAGCGCCGCCTGCAGCAGCGCGACCAGCAGCGCCAGGATCAGCGCGACCTGTCCCAGTTCCGGGAGCATCTGCGAGAACTGCATCAGCGCGTTTCCGCCGGCGCGTCGGCAGGCGTCTGCACGCCGTGCTTCTGGTGGGCGAGGCCCATCTTGTCGGCCACTTCCTTGGGTACGTAGGTTTCGTCGTGCTTGGCCAGCACCTGCTCGGCGACGAAGGTGCCGCCCTGCATGCGGCCGGTGGCGATCACCGCCTGGTTTTCACGAAACAGGTCCGGGAGGATGCCGGTGTAGACCACCGGCAACTGCGCGTCGCCGTCGGTGACGCTGAAGTGCACCTGCATCGAGCCGTCGGCGCGCTTGACCGAATGCTCGGCGACCATGCCGCCGAGGCGGAACTTCGCATCGCCGGCGGCGACGCCTTCGCCGGCCTTGCCGCTCAGCACCTCGGCGGGCGTATAGAGGTAGGCGACGTTGCGCTGCAGGGCGAGCGCGACCAGCGTCGCCGCGATGCCGGCGGCAACCACCAGTGCGAGGATCATCCAGAGGCGGCGCTTGCGGGTCGGGTTCATCGTGGCAATTCGCCTGCGGGATTGTCGGAAGAGGATGCAACTGCCGCCGCGCGACGCGCGGCCAGCAGGCGCGCGGTGCGCAGCAGCTGCCGGATGCGGATGCGCGGGGCGACGTAGTCCCACAGCAGCACCGCGGCGAAGACCAGGTAGGCGGCGGTGACGTAACCCTGGTAACTCATGGCTTCGCCTCGACGGGCGTGGTCTGGCCGAGCTTGCGGACCCAGTCCTTGCCCGCCTCGCGCCAGAGGTTGTCGGCGCGCGCACGCGCGAGCAGCGAGCCGACGAACCACACGTGGGTGCCTATCACCATCGCCCACAGCGGCGGCAGCATGCTCGGGTCCATCTTCGACTCGCCCAACAGGCTGATGGTCTGGCCCTGGTGCAGCGAATTCCACCAGTCGACCGAGTAGCGGATCACCGGCAGCAGCACCACGCCGACGATGGCCAGCAGGCCGGCGGCGCGCGCGGCGGCGCGGCGGTCGTCGATCGCGTGGTACAGGCCGATGATCCCGAGATACAGGAACAGCAGCACCAGTTCGGTGGTCAGGCGCGGATCCCAATCCCACCACGTGCCCCACATCGGCTTGCCCCAGATCGAACCGGTGGCGAGCGTGATCAGGGTGAAGCCGGCGCCGATCGGCGCGCAGGCCATGGCCAGGATCTCGCACAGCTTGATCCGCCAGACCAGAGCGATGGCCGCGTACACCGCCATCAGCGCGAACACCGCCAGGCTCATCCAGGCGCTGGGCACGTGGATGTAGAGGATGCGGAAGCTGTCGCCCTGCTGGTAGTCGGCCGGCACCACGAACAGGCCCTGCCAGATCCCCCATGCCATCACCAGCAGCCCGATGCCATGCGCCCAGGGCGCCCAGCGCGCGGCGAAACGGTCGAAATAGGGCGGCGAACCGAGTTGGTGGAACCAGCGGAACAACCGATTCATGCGAGGGGGTTCATGGAGGGACGGTTCAGCTCGACGGATTGCGGGCCGCCGCCGCTACCGGTCGGCCGCCCGGGCCGGCTGGCGACGCGATGCGCGTGCCCCGACTTCCGTGCGCTCCGGTCGCAACAGCAACACACGAGGATACCAGCCCCGCCGCCATCGAAGGCATTCCGCCGCTCCCCGGCCCGCGCGGGCAAGCCGGAATGCGGCGGAGCGGAACAGACGTGCAGGCGACGCGAACGGCATGCCCGCGGCCGCCGTCAGGTCAGGTCAGGGAACCAGCGTGATCGTGCCCTTCATCAGCGCCGAGTGGCCCGGGAAGCTGCAGAAGAACGAATACCCGTCGCCGAGCTTGGCCACGGGCACGGTGAACGAGGTGCTTTCGCCGCCGCCGACCACCTTGCTGTGGGCAACCACGCGCGCGTCGCCCGCCTTGACGTAGTCGGCGGCCAGGCCGGCCTTCATGCCGTCGGCGTCGATGCCCTTCATGTCGGCGGTCTTGGCGATGACGACGTTGTGGCCCATGACGTTCTTGGCCATCTTGCCGCTGTGCTTGAGGTTGATGGTGAAGGTCTTGCAGCTCTTGCTGATGTCGATGTTGGACATGTTGTATTTCATCGCGTCGTTGCCCTCGATGTTGGCCGAGCAGGTGGCTGCGAACGCGGACGGTGCCAGCATGAGCAGTGCGGCGGTGACCAGGAAGTTGCGGATCATGGGAAGAACCTCTCGTGGGAGTGAAGACGGGGAGCAGGCCATTGCAGACACTAAGATAATGTTTATTACGCTCTATATCCATGTCGGGCTGGCGCGGTGGCAGCCGGGCGGGCCATTCGCAGCGGTTTCGGGCGTTCACTGGCGAAACGCGGCGTCCCGCGCCGGTTAGCAATCGGATGGAGCGAGAAGAACCGTGGCCTGCTGTCGTCAGGATAGGGTCCGCGTGCGCCAACGCCTTGATCCGGCTCAAGCGTGGGCGATGCGCAATCCGGCAGCCGTGGCCAGCGGCGCCAGCACCAGCGCCAGCGCCAGCCCGGCGGCGAGATAGAGCAGGCCGCCGGCCGGGTCGAGCCCCTGCGCGCTGGCCGCGACGCTGCCGGCCGAGAACACCAGCACCGGCACGTACAGCGGCAGGGCAAGCAACGCGACGAGGATCCCGGAACGGCGCATGCCCACCGTCAGCGCCGCGACCACCGCGCCCAGCAGGCTCAGCAGCGGCGTGCCCAGCAGCAGCGACGCCAGCAGCACCGGTAACTGTGCGTGCGGCAGGTGCAGCAGTTCGGCCAGCAGCGGCGCGAACACGATCAGCGGCAGCGCCGTCGTCGCCCAGTGGGTGAGCGTGCGCACCAGCACCAGCCAGGCCAGCGGCACCGGCGCCAGCATCCACTGTTCCAGCGAGCCATCCTCGGCATCGCCGCGGAACAGGGTGTCCAGCGACAGCAGGCCCGACAGCAGCACCGCCACCCACAGCACGCCGGGTGCCACTTTCGCCAGCGTCTTCGCCTCGCTGCCCAGGGCCAGCGCGAACAGCACGATCACCAGCAGCGCGAACAGCGCCGGCTGCAGGGCATCGCCGCGACGGCGCCACAGCAGGCGCAGATCGCGAACGACCAGGGCGCGGGCGGCCGACCAGATCATCGGCGGCGGCTCCGGCCGCAACCCATGTATCCGTGGCTCTTGTTGAGAAGCATCGCGGCCATGGCCGCTCCCACGACAGGGTTGGCAAGACCAAGGCGACCGCATGGGGCCCGGCTCATGCCTGCTTCTCCAGCGTCAGCAATCGCGTGCGCACCGGCGGCGCCGCGTAGGCGCCATGCGTGGTGACCAGCGCCGCGCCGCCCTCGCGCAGGTGCGCCTGCACCATGCGGTTGACCAGCTCGATCCCGGCCAGGTCGAGGTTGGCGTAAGGCTCGTCGAGCAACCACAGCGGCGCGGGCGACAGCCAGAGGCGCGCGAGCGACAGGCGCTTCTTCTGTCCCGCCGACAGTTGGCGCGCCAGCGCGTCTTCATAACCGGCCAGGCCGACCACCGCCATGGCGCCTTCGGGCGACTGCGTGCCGCGGCGGCCGTGCAGGCCGCTGAGGAAGGCCAGGTTCTCGAGTGCAGTGAGGTCGGCCTTCAGCGCGGCCAGATGGCCGAGGTAGGCGACGGTCGCGGCACGCGCCAGCGGCTGCGCTCGCTCGCCGCGGATATCGATCTCGCCGCCGTCGGCCCGCAGCAGCCCGGCCAGCACGCGCAACAGGGTGGTCTTGCCGGCGCCGTTGTCGCCTTGCACCAGCAGCGCCTCGCCGGCCTCGACCGAGAAATCCAGCGGCCCGAACACGCGCGACTCGTTGCGCGCGAACGATAGCCTGCGCGCGGCGAGCAGCGGAACGTGGGCGGGGTGGGGACTCGTCATGCAGACGCCTGGGGCGGATCGCCGGTCGGCAATCTTGCGTGCACGCATGCTACCGATTCGGCCTGCGGCCTCCAACCACGCTAGCGAAAGCGGCCAGATACCGAGGTGCCGCCATGTCGGGAAGGATGCGATCCGGGGAACCAGTGTCCCCGGCTCGTGCTGTCTCCTTCGGCAGCGAAAGCACGCCGAGCGCAGGCGCTGTTTCAGCTGATGGAGCAATACGGCGGGTGCGAAGGGCAGGGCCCGCCCGCGTCATGCGCCGGCAGGCGGCGGCTGCAACCAGTCGACATGCTCCTCGTCGTCGGCGAAATCGACCGGGCGCACCGCATCGATGCGCAGGCGTCCGGGCCGGCCGCGCGTCCACCACAGGGTGCCGAGCTGTCCGTACTTGCGGGACAGTGCGTCGAAGCGCTCGACGGGCAGGCCCATCACCACCCAGCTCGGCTCGCGCCAGCTGCGGTTGGATGCGGATGCGAATGCGGCGGCGAAGGATGCGCCGGTGGCGACCAGGTCCTGGTGCAACGCGCGGTCGGCTTCGCGATTGACCAGTTCCGTGCATTCGACCGAGCGCGGGTTCCATGCCGAGAGCAGACCGAAGCTCCCGGCATCGGGATACAGCAGTTCCAGCGCGGGCGCGGGCAGGCCGATGCGCAGGTCGTGCCAGTCGCCACCGTGTTGCCAGCGGTATTCGGCGGCCAGGTAGGCGCGTACGAGATTGGCGGTCGGCGCACTGCCGGCAATGGGGGATGACATCGCCATTGTTTAACCCAAACCCCCTGGCCCGTAAACTCGTCCTGGCAAGATTTGCATCTTTCCGGACGAACCAATGATCCCGCATATCGAAACCAAGCTGCCGAAAGTGGGCACCACGATCTTCACCACCATGTCGCAGCTGGCGGCCGAACACGGCGCGGTCAACCTGGGCCAGGGCTTTCCCGATTTTTCCGTACCCGGGCGTCTGGTGGATGCGCTCGACCGCGCCATGCGCGATGGCCACAACCAATACGCGCCGATGACCGGCGTGCCGTCGCTGCGGCAGGCGATCGCAGCCAAGACACAACGCGTCTATGGCCACCGTCCGGACATCGACACCGAGATCACGGTGACCAGCGGCGCTACCGAGGCGATCTTCAACGCCATCCACGCCGTGGTCCGGGCTGGCGACGAAGTCATCGTGCTCGATCCGGCCTACGACTGCTACGAACCGGCGATCGACCTGGCGGGCGCGCGCGCCGTGCACGTGGCGCTGGATCCGGTCACGTTCGCGCCCGACTGGCAGCGGGTGAAGGATGCGATCTCGCCGAAGACGCGGATGCTGATGATCAACAGTCCACACAACCCGTCCGGCGCGATGCTGTCGGCCGCCGACATGGAGACCGTCGCCGACCTGCTGCGCGACACCGGCATCTTCCTGCTCTCGGACGAGGTCTACGAGCACATCGTCTTCGACGGTGCGCGCCACGAGTCCGCGCTGCGCTACCCGGAACTGCGCGAACGCGCCTTCGTGATCTCGAGTTTCGGCAAGACCTACCACTGCACCGGCTGGAAGGTCGGCTACTGCATCGCGCCGCCGGCGCTGTCGGCCGAGTTCCGCAAGGTCCACCAGTACAACGTGTTCTGCACTTTCGCCCCGGCGCAGCACGCCTTCGCGGACATGCTCGATGCCGACCCGGAGCACTACGAGCAGCTCGGCGCGTTCTACGAAGCCAAGCGCGACCGCTTCCGGGAACAGTTGCTGGGCACGAAGCTCAAGCCGCTGCCGGTGCCGGGCGGTTATTTCCAGCTGGCGGACTATTCCGCGGTCAGCGACCTGGACGACCTCGCGTTCTGCCGCTGGCTGACCATGGAAAAGGGCGTGACCGCGATTCCGCTTTCGCCGTTCTACGAAAGCCCGCCGCCGGGCCAGCGCCTGGTGCGGCTGTGCTTCGCCAAGAACGACGCGACGCTGGATGCCGCGATCGAGCGCCTGCAGAAACTCTGAACCACATTGCTCTTCCAGGAGCGGCTTGAGCCGGGGGCTTTTCCCCACGGATCGCGGATAATCCGGCGAAGAGCTCGCGGCTGAAGCCGCTCCTACAGGATCCCCGGGGCATCGACCATGCAGGACCTCCGAATCTCCCTCGTCCAGGGTGCCACCCGCTGGCACGACCCAGCCGGCAACCGCGACTACTACGGCGACCTCATCGCCCCGCTGCACGGCATCACTGACGTGGTAATGCTGCCGGAAACCTTCACCAGCGGCTTCAGCAACGACGCGATCGACCAGGCCGAGACAATGGAGGGCCCCACGGTCGAATGGATGCGCGCGCAGGCCGCGGCACTAGGCGCGGCGGTCACCGGCAGCCTGCAGTTGCGCGCGGAGGCCGCGGACGGGCCGGGCGTGTTCAACCGCATGCTCTGGGTCACGCCGGACGGCGAGGTACGCCACTACGACAAGCGCCACCTGTTCCGCTACGCGCGCGAGCACGAGCGCTACTCGGCGGGCCGCGAGCGGCTGGTGGTGGAATGGAAGGGCTGGCGGATCAATCCGCTGGTCTGCTACGACCTGCGCTTCCCTGTGTTCGCACGCAACCGCTACGACGTCGAGCGCGCCGGTGCGATGGATTTCGACCTGCAGCTGTACGTCGCCAACTGGCCGTCGGCTCGTGCGTATGCGTGGAAGACGCTGCTGCGCGCGCGTGCGATCGAGAACCTGTGCTTCGTCGCCGGCCTCAACCGGGTCGGCACCGACGGCAACGGCCTGCACTACTCCGGCGACAGCGCCGTGATCGATTTCCTCGGCCATCCGCTGAGCGAATGCAGCGGCGAGGAAGTGGTGGTGACCACCACGCTGCCGGCGCCCGAACTTGCCGCCCATCGCGAACGCTTCCCGGCGATGCTGGACGGGGACCGGTTCACGCTGGCCTAGCCGGCAACCCCGGCTCCCGCTGCCCTCGTAGGAGCGGCTTCAGCCGCGAGCTTTTCTCCCTCTCCTGCAAAGGCAGGGGAGGGTTGGGGAGGGGTGCCTTCAGCAACACCGCAATCCGTGGGTACCCCCTCTCAACCTCCCCCCGCCTTTGCAGGGGGGGCAATGCAAAAGCTCGTGGCTGAAGCCACTCCTGCCAGATGTTTCGGCAGCATCGACACCCCTGTCAGGCACGCCTCCGGAAATACACCTGCCGCGCCGCCCAGCGCAGCGGTGGTGTATCGAGCAGCAGGTCGAACGGCCAGTCCAGCTGCGCGTGGTCGAACAGCCAGCGCAGCGCACGCTTGGCGCGGAAGCGTGGCGCGGCCGCAATGGCCGCCTGCATCGGGCAGGGGCCGCCGTGCAGGACGTGCGCGGCAATGGCATCGCCGACCGCTTCGCCGTGGCGCCACGCCGAATGGATGCCGCCGGCGGTCACCGGCGACACGATGCCGGCCGCATCGCCGGTCAGGATCACGCCGTTCCCGGCGAGCTGCGCCACCGGGCCGCCGCAGGGGATCAGGCCTGCGCGGACCGCCGTCGGCATCGAGTCGCGTGGCAAACCGAGCCCATCGCCAACCTTGCGCAACAGGCCGTCCATGTCCGGCGTGCCGGTGCGCGTCGCGCGATGTCGGAATGCCAGTCCGACCTGCACGCCGGTGGGGCTTTGCGCCGCCCAGCCGATGTAACCGGGCGCGAGCCGGCGGCTGAGGAAGCAGTGCAGGGCGCCGGGTTCGTCCAGTTGCGCCCCGGCATATTCGTGTTCCACGCCATACAGGAAATCGCGCACGCGCCCGAGCCCGGCACGGGCGGCCACCCGCGACTTGGCGCCGTCGGCGCCGACCAGCCAGCGCGTGCGCCCGAGCCCTTCGACCTGCCAGCTGTCGCGATCGCGCCGGGCATCGGTGAACGACTGCATCAGTCGCAGTTCCACGCCGGCCGAGCGCATCTCGTCGGCCAGCCAGCGCATCACGTTCGGCGTGTCGGTGGTGAGGAAGTAATCGCCCGGCGAATGCAGTGCGAGGCTGCGCAGGTTCGGCGCGTACAGGCGCACGTGTTCCACACGGCGCCATAGCGCGGGCGGCATCCGGCCCAGGTGCGTGCCTTCGGCGGCCTCGCGGACGATGATCCCGGTGGTGTGCAGGCGCATGCCAGGATCGCGCTTGCGTTCGAGCACGCACACGCGAAGCCCGGCGCGCCTGGCTGCGAGCGCGCATGCCGCGCCGGCAAAGCTCGCGCCCACCACCACCACGTCCCACTGGCATCCGTCGCTCGATTCATCGTGCATGCCGACACGTTGCCCGTACGCCGCGTGCGCGGCATGGCGCGAATGTGAAGCGTGCGCGAAGTCGTCAGGCAGGCGACGCGTCCAGAAGTGTTGGCGCGCGTTTAACGCCGTCCTCACCGCCGGTTACTTCGCGGCCCGCAGCATGGCCGTGACCCCATCCGCCGAGCCTCGCCGCCATGAGCCAACTGGCCGAAAACGTCTATACCGAACAGCGCGACATCGCGCGCATCGAGTCGTGGGCCGAACAGCTTGAGGACGAAGCGAAGGTGGCGATCCGGCTCGCCGACGGTGCGCGGGTGGAAGGCTTCGTGACCGCGCGGCCGACGATCCAGGTGTTCCGCGATGGCAGCGGCCGCGAGGGCATGAACGCGATGGTGCGGATCGACGACGCGGCCAATCCGGAACATGCACATTATCTCTGGCTCGACCACATCGTCGACATCCAGCGCACCGGGACGGCCTGAGGCAACCCGGCCCCCGGGTCAGGGCGTGAAGCTCACTTCCAGCGAGGCGTAAAACGGCGTCCTTGGTGGCACGAACATCTGCTTGCCGCGCGAATGGCGTTCGATGCACAGCGCCAGCGGTGAATCGCCGCGGCGCCAGGTGCGGACAACGTGGCCGGCGTCGTCCAGCTCGACCACGATCACGAAGCCCTCCAGTTGCGCAGTGTTGCGCCCATCGGCGCAGGCGGAGACGCCAGCGTCGAGGAAGGTGCTTTGCTGTTCGAGCGTGGCGGCGCGGGCGCTTTCCTCCTGCGACGCTTCATCGGCGTCGGCCGCTGCCTTCGCGGCGGCGAAATCCATCGGTGCTTGCACCGGCGATTCCACGGCCGCGACGGGCAACGACATCGCCATCAGGCAGCCGATGAACAACGCGCGGATGGAGTTCGTCACCCGCATGGCCGATCAGCGGTTGCCGCCGCGATGGCCGCCCGGGCCGCGGCTACCGCCGGGGCGGGGGCCGTTGGGGCGGGGTCCGGCGGGACGCGGGCCCCGCGGGCCGTTGGGACGGTTGCCGGCCGGACGCGGGCCCGGACTGCGCGGCCGCTCGTACGGGCTGGCGCCCGGGTTGGCGTGGTCGGACGGGAACACCGGCGCGTTGCCGGGGTGTCCGTAGGGACGGGCGGGACGATTCTGGCCCTGGCCCGGCCCGCGTTGTTCGCTGCCGGCACCCGCGCTGCGGCCGGGCCCCCGACGCGGGCCGCCTTCGTTGCCGAACGGGCGGTTGCCGCCGGCACCGGGCCGCCCCTGGCCGCCGCCGGGCTTCTTGCCGTAAGGCTTCTTGGGGCCGCGGCCGTCGGCGTTGCGGTGGCCGCTGGGGCCGGTGCTGACGCCGTCGGGCACGTACCAGGTGCGGAACGCGGCGGGATTGCCATCCGGAAGCGGGTTGGCGCCCTTCTGCTTGCGCTGCTTGAACGGCTTTTGCGACTGCTTGGCCGCGGCTTCGCCGCTGACCGTGAGGCCGCTGTGCGGCTTCCTGCCACGGCTGCGATCCTCGCGCACGTGGTCGAAGCGGCGCAGCTCGCGGCCTTCGTCGGCGGTGCTGTGGCCACCGACATAGCCAGGCGAGCGGCGCTGGCTGTCGACCTGCACGGTCGACTTGCTCGCCTTGCGCTGGCCGATCACCGGCTGCAGAGTCAGTGCCGGCGGCGGGCCTTCCTCGAGTTTCAACTCGCGGCGCAGTGCCTCGACCTTGTCGTCCGCCAGTTCCTGCGAATGTCCGCGCAGCAGCGGCTGCGGCAGTTCGACCGAACCGTAGCGGATGCGCTTGAGGCGCGAGACCTGGCAGCCCTGCGACTCCCACAGCCGGCGCACCTCGCGGTTGCGGCCTTCCTTGACCAGCACCTGGAACCATTCGTTGGAATCGGTGCCGCCGATGCGCTTGATCTCGTCGAACTTCGCCGGGCCGTCGTCCAGCGCCACGCCGCGGCGCAGGCGGTCGACGATCTTCTCCGACACGGTCTCCTCGCCCTCGGGCGCGCGCACGCGGCAGACGTACTCGCGTTCAACCTCGAACGAGGGGTGCATCATCGCGTTGGCCAGTTCGCCGTCGGTGGTCAGCAGCAACAGGCCGGTGGTGTTGATGTCCAGGCGGCCGACCGCGATCCAGCGCGCGCCCTTGAGCGCGGGCAGGGCTTCGAAAATGGTCGGGCGGCCTTCAGGATCCTCGCGCGTGGTGACTTCGCCCTCGGGCTTGTTGTAGATCAGCACGCGGCTGGGGTCGGTCAGCGCGCTGGCGACGAAGGTCTTGCCGTCGATCTCGACGCGGTCGCCGCCCTTGATGCTCATGCCGGTCTGCGCGAGCTCGCCGTTGACCTTGACCAGGCCGTCGGCGATGCGTTGCTCCAGCGCGCGGCGCGAGCCGAGCCCGGCCTGCGCCAGCACCTTGTGCAGGCGCTCTTCCAGGCGCGGGCTGTCCGCGGTGTTGTCGGTGCCGCGCTTCAGGGAAAGCTTGCGGCCGTTGTTCTGTGTGTCACTCATGTCGTGCTCCGGGTGCTGTCGCCTTCGTCGGCGAGGGCATCTGTGTTCGTGTCGTCTTGCGACGGATTGATGTGGGGGTCGTCGACGGTGTCAGCGTCGGTGTCAGTGTTGTTGGTGTCGTTGTCGGCATCCATGTCCGCGCCTGCGTCGGCGTCCGCTGCGGCGGCTTCGTCGTCGCCCGTGTCCGGGTCGTCGATATCGTGTTCGGCTTCGCTTGCCAGGTCGGTCGTGTCGATGGAAGCGTCGCCCGCGTCGTCACCGTTGCCGGCGCCATCGGTGCCGTCGGTGGCGATGCCTTGCGCGTCCTCCCCTTTGCCATGCCCGTCATCGGCATCATCGCCTTCGGCCTGTTCGGCATCCGCGCCGTCGGCACTGATGTCGCCGACCGGCATGGCCGTGCCGGGCTTGCCGTCGAACTGCAGTTGCGGGTCGAGCTCGCCGAAGTCCTTGAGTTCCGACAGCGGCGGCAGTTCGTCCAGGCGCTTGAGGCCGAAGTAATCGAGGAAGCCCTTGGTGGTGCCGAGCAGTTCCGGGCGGCCGGGGATGTCGCGGTGGCCGACGACGCGGATCCACTCGCGCTCTTCCAGCGCCTTGATGATGTTGCTGTTCACCGCCACGCCGCGGACTTGTTCGATTTCGCCGCGAGTGATCGGCTGGCGGTAGGCGATCAGGGCCAGGGTTTCCAGCGTGGCGCGGGTGTACTTGGTCTGGCGCTCGGTCCACAGCCGCGCCACCCAGGCGTGCACGTCGGCCTGGACCTGGTAGCGCCAGCCGGAGGCCAGCTCGACCAGCTCCACGCCGCGTTCAGCGCAGTCGGCCTGCAGCGATTCGAGCGCCTGGATGATGCTGCCATCGGGTGCGGGCTCATCCAGCGGGAACAACGCGTGCAGCTGCACCGCGGTCAGCGGCTGGTTGGCGGCGAGCAGGGCCGCCTCGACGATGCGTTTGATCAGTTGTGGGTCCATCGGGACTCGGTCATGGGTCATGGGGTGGAAAAGCCCTCCCCTTCAAGGGGAGGGTTGGGTGGGGATGGGTTATTCGCCGGGGCAGTCGCGGCTAGCAGAGTCGCGGCGTCACGGACACCCATCCCCATCCCGGCCTTCCCCTTGAAGGGGAAGGAGAAAAGCAGTCACGCATCGTCATTGGCCGCGCCGTCGTCCTCGTCGAACTCGCTCGACAGCTCCAGCGCGGCGGTGTCGCCGTCGCGCGTGGCCAGCGACTTGAGGTAGATCGGCCCGAGCGCGACTTCCTGCACGATCTCCAGCAGGCGCTCCTTAGCCAGCTCCAGGATCGACAGGAAGGTGACCACGACGCCGAGCTTGCCTTCGCGCGCCTCGAACAGCGACTCGAAGCGGTGGAAGCTGCCGTCCTCGAGCCGGGTCAGCAGCTCGCCCATGCGCTGGCGCACGCTGAGGGCGTCGCGCTTGATCGCGTGGCCGGTGAACAACTCGGCGCGCTTGAGCACGTCGTGCAGTGCCAGCAGCATCTCGCGCAGGTCCACCGGCGGCGGCGCCTTGACGCTGGCGCGGTCGGGAACGAATGCGGCGGCCGGCGTGGTGTCGCGGTCCTGGCGGGGCAGGGCGTCGAGGTCCTCGGCGGCCTGCTTGAAGCGCTCGTACTCCTGCAGGCGCCGGACGAGGTCGGCGCGCGGATCGTCCTCCAGCGCTTCCTCTTCGGTCGAGCGCGGCAGCAGCATGCGCGACTTGATCTCGGCCAGGATCGCGGCCATTACCAGGTACTCGGCGGCCAGTTCGAAGCGCATCTCCTGCATCACGCCGATGTAGTCGACGTACTGGCGGGTGATCTCGGCCACCGGGATATCGAGGATGTCGAGGTTCTGGCGCCGGATCAGGTACAGCAGCAGGTCCAGCGGCCCCTCGAAGGCGTCGAGGATGACTTCCAGCGCGTCCGGCGGGATGTACAGGTCCTGCGGGATCTGCAGCACGGCCTGGCCGTGCACCACTGCCAGCGGCATTTCCTGCTGCTGCGGGTGCAAGGCCGCCTGGCTTTGCACAGGCGTAGCGGACGCGGTGTCTTCGGTCATGCGGTTCGCAGCCCCCTTGGGCCACATGATGGGCTTTGGCGCGCGACGGGGCCGCGGCCGGTTTGCAGCATTGCGGCGATGGGAGTCGCCATTCGAAGCGGATGGCAGCCGGACGCCATGTGCGGCTCGCGCCGCAAGATGTCGCGGCGTGGGACGGTGGAAGGTCGTCGGACTGGACCGGTTGGAAACAGCGGGTCGGGCGTCTGGGGACGGGCCGCTGCGGGTTTCCCGGTCAGTGGAACTGGAGTTTAGGGTACGGGCTCGCACAGATCGTGTCCAGCGCGTGGCTGAACGCAGGTGGCTACAATTCCGGCTTCCTCCAGTCCCCAGGGAAACGCACGACATGTGGTATGCGATCGAAGGCCACGACGGCACCGATGTGCTCGCGCAGCGCAAGCAGGCCCGCCCCGAACACCTGGGCCGTTTGACCGCCCTGCGCGATGCCGGCCGCCTGCTGCTGGCTGGCCCGTGCCCGGCCATCGATGCCGTCGATCCCGGCCCGGCCGGTTTCAGCGGCAGCATCGTGATCGCCGAGTTCGGATCGCTGGAGGAGGCGCGGACCTGGGCCGACGCGGACCCCTATGTTGCCGCGGGCGTCTACACCCGGGTCGACGTGCGCCCGTTCAACGTCGTCCTGCCATGACCGCCGCCGGGCCGTTGCCACGCGAACAGCGCGTCGCCGCCATCCGCGACGCCCTCCAGGTGGCATTCGCGCCGACCGTGCTCGAAGTGCGCGACGACAGTCATCGCCATGCCGGTCATGCCGGCGCGCGTGATGGACGCGGGCACTTCGATGTGGAAATCGTCAGCGAGGCATTCGCCGGCCTGTCGCCGTTGGCGCGGCATCGCGCCATCTATGACGCGCTCGGCGCCCTGATGACAACCGACATCCACGCTTTGTCCATTCACGCCCGGACGCCCGCCGGCATGTGATCGGCGGCGATGGCGGCTGCTGCGTTGCAGCATGCGCGAGCCCTGTTTTTACGGGGTGTCGTAGCCTGCGAGGCCTTGGCTTCAAGGGTTTTACCCTGGCTTTACTTTGATCTCTGGAAACGTTTACAGTCCGCCGCAGTCAACCGGGCACGGGAGGGCGGGTGAGCGTCACGATCAAAGACGTCGCGAAGCAGGCGAACGTATCGGTGGCGACGGTCTCGCGGGCCCTCAACGGGCACGAGAACGTGGCCGAGGCCGTGCGCCAGCGCGTACTGAGCGTCGCCAATGAACTGCGCTACAGCCCGCACCACGCGGCGCGCAGCCTCAGCAGCCGCCGCACCCACACCATCGGCGTGGTGCTGCCGGACCTGTATGGCGAGTTCTTCTCCGAACTGATGCGCGGCATCGACCACGGCGCCCGCGAGCGCGGCCTGCACCTGCTGGTGTCCAGCTACCACGGCAACCCGGCCGAACAGGGCGCGGCGCTGCGCGCCATGCGTGGCCGCGTCGATGGCCTGCTGGTCATGTCGCCGTTCGTGGGCGACACCGGGATGGTCCGCGACAACCTCAGCCCCGGCATGCCGGCCGTGCTGATGAACAGCAGCCTCGCCGAGACGGACCTGCGGGCGGTCAGCGTGGACAACTATGGTGGCGCACGCGAGATGGTGCGGCACCTGGTGGCGGCGGGGCATCGCCGGATCGCCTTCATCTCGGGCCCCGACAACAATTTCGACGCCTCCGAGCGCCTGCGTGGCTATCGCGACGAACTCGCCGCGAGCCTGCCCGATGCGCGGCCATGGATCCTCGAAGGCGACTTCCACGAGGCTTCCGGCCATCGCGCGGGCGGCGAACTGCTGGCCGGCGCCGATCGCCCGGACGCGGTCTTCGCCGCCAACGACATGATGGCGCTGGGTTGCCTGTTCGCGCTCAACCACGCCGGCGTCCAGGCGCCGCGCGACATCGCCATCGCCGGCTTCGACGACATCCCGCTTGCGCGTTACGTGCACCCGTCGTTGACCACGATGCGCGTGGACATCGCCGAACTCGGCGGCCGCGCCCTGCGCACGCTCCTGGACAGCATGGCGCCGGACGCCGATCCGGGCGATGACATGGGCCAGATGGAGCCTCTGGTTCCGAAGTTGATGGTGCGCGACTCGAGCGTCGCCGGAGCGAGCGGGAGGAAGACGCGCTAATCCGCAAACACGTTGTTGCCTGAGCGGCCCGGGGGCGTGTGAACACAACGATCACGGCCACTACAAAAAGATCACCGATGGCAGATGTCCCACATTGACCGGCCCTGGGAGGGGAGACGTCATGAAGTCCACGCATCGTTCCACACGCAGACACAACCGCACGCTGCTGGCCTGTGCACTGGCCAGCTGCATGCTGCTGGCCGCGCCACAGGTCCTGGCGCAATCCACCTCGGCCACGATCCGCGGCCAGGTCTCCGCTGATTCGACGCCCGCGGGCGGCGCCACGGTGACGGCAACCAACCTGGCGACGGGGCTGACACGCAGTGTGCAAAGCACGGGCAATGGCAGCTATTCGCTCAACGGCCTGCCGCCGGGCAGCTATCGCCTGGATGTCACTGCCAACGGCCAGACCAGTTCACAGAACATCACCGTGCAGATCGGCCAGACCGCGACGGTGAACCTGGGCGTGGGCGGCGTGGCCGAAACGGCGCCGACGGGCGAGGCGACCGACCTGGCGACCGTGACCGTCACGGCGCCGATGGTCGTGGAAACGAAGACATCCGAGGTGGCCACCTATGTCACCCAGAAGCAGATCGAGGCGTTGCCGCAGGCGTCGCGCAACTTCCTGGCGTTCGCGGACACCGTGCCGGGCATGATCTTCGAAACCGGTTCGGACGGTACCAGCAAGCTGCGGGGCGGCGCGCAGAATTCCAACGGCATCAACGTCTTCATCGACGGCATCGGACAGAAGAACTACGTGCTCAAGGGCGGTGTCAGCGGCCAGGACTCTTCCAGCGGCAGCCCGTTCCCGCAGCTGGCCATCGGCGAGTACAAGGTCATCACGTCGAACTACAAGGCCGAGTACGACCAGATTTCCAGCGCCGCGGTCACGGCGGTCACGAAGTCGGGCACCAATGAATTCGAAGGCCACTTCTTCTGGGACTACACGAACGACGGTTGGCGCCAGCCGACGTTTGCCGAAGAAAAGGGCGATTTCAAGGTGCCTTCCAAGGAGGAGCAGTACGGCGCCTCGTTCGGCGGGCCGATCGTCCGCGACAACCTGTTCTTCTTCGTGACATACGAGGCGAAGGAGATCGATCGCCCGCGCACGGTTCGCCTGGGAACCAGCAACTTCGATCCGGCCTACCTGACGCCGGAGATCCTGTCCTACCTTGGTGCGGCCAATGCGCCATTCAAGCAGGACAACTACTTCGGCAAGCTGACCTGGCAGGCTGGAGATGCCCATCTGGTCGAGCTGTCCGCGAAGAAGCGCGAGGAAACGGAGATCACGGGTGTCGGCGACGGCCCGAATGTTCCCTCCTACGGAACCGCCAAGACCAACGACAGCACCCGCGTCGACCTGCGCTGGCAATGGAGCGGGATGAGCTGGTTGAACGACCTGCACCTGACTTCCGAGGACGACGAATGGAGCCCGCGCCCGATCACGATGGGACCGGGCAGGTCCATCCGGTCGACGTTGGCCAACCAGAATGACGGCGACACCCTGCTCAACATCGGCGGTGGCCGCGACTTTCAGGACAAGGGCCAGAAGGGCGAATCGATCCAGAACGACTTCACCTTCACTGGCCTGGAGGGGCACACGATCAAGGCGGGCATCAAGTACAAGTCGGTCAAGATCAACGCCTTCGAGCAGCAGCCCTACAACCCGCAGTTCCGCTACGACCTGGGCGAGAACATCGACGCAGGGCGGACGGCGATCGACGACTTCATTCCTTGGGACGTGGAGTTCGGCGCGCCGCTGCCCGGCATCGGCGACCGCAACATCAGTTCACGCAACAAGCAGTACGGAATCTACCTCCAGGACGATTGGGAGGTCACGGACAAGCTGACGCTGAACCTCGGCATCCGGTACGACTACGAAGAAACGCCTGGCTTCGAGGACTACGTGACAGATCCCGGCCTGGTCGCCGCATTGCGCGGTTGGAGCAACGTCCACGGGCCGAATGTCGACTACGACATCGAGGACTACATCAGCGACGGCAGCAACCGCAAGCCCGACAAGAACAACTGGGCGCCGCGACTGGGCTTCTCCTACGACCTCTTCGCGGATCAGCGCCACGTGATCTTCGGCGGCGCAGGGCGCTCCTATGACCGCAACCTGTTCGACTACCTGGCGCTCGAGCAATCCAAGTCGACGTTCCCGGGCTATCGCTACTCCTTCAATACGCCCGACCATCCGTGCACGGTCGGAACCGGCACCTGCGTGGCATGGGATCCGGCCTACTACGATCCGGCCAACCTCTACGCACTGGTCGCGGCGAACCCGAACCTGGGCGCCGAGGTGTTCATGATCAACAACGATCTTGAGACTCCGTATTCGGACCAGTTCAGCCTGGGCATGCGCAACACGGTCACGGTGTGGAACCACGACTGGAATACATCGGCGACAATCGCCCATGTGCGCAGCTACGACGGCGTCGTCTTCGCGCTTGGCAACCGTTGGCCGGATGGCAGCTATCGCGACCCGGCTTTTCCCGACGCTACCTGGGGGCACCAGCCCTGGGATTTCGGGATCCCTGGCTATGGCAGGCTGCTGGTCGGCGACAACGGCATCGAGACCAAGCTCAACCAGCTGCTGCTCTCGATCGACAAGCCCTACTCGGAGGAGTCGCCGTGGGGGGGCACCATCGCGTACACCTATAGCGATGCGAAGGAAAATCGCCTCAACGCGGCAAACAACGATGAACATTTCACCTTCGACTACCCGAACCTCGACGGGTTGCCCTTCATCACCTCCGTTGGGATTCCGAAGCATCGCCTCGTCGCAACGGCGTTCGGGGATTTCTGGGGCATGACGCTCTCGAGCAAACTGACGCTGGCGAGCCCGAACCCGAAGGATTCGACGAACTGCTACAACACCACCAGCACGGACAATTGCTACTTCGATTCCTTCATCGCCGACGAAACGATCGGCTTCAAGCAGCTCGACATCGCCCTGCAGAAGACCTGGAACACCGGAACCGACCTGAGCTTCTACGTGCGCGGCGACGTCTTCAATGTCTTCAACTGGAAGAACTACACCGACTACGACAACTGGCGTGGCACGCCAGGCGCGCCCAACCCCAACTTCGGAAATCGAAACGGCGTTGGAACGATCTGGCCGCCAAGGATGTTCAAGCTCTCGTTCGGCCTCGACTGGTGATCGATCGATGACAGGCCGCCCGCACCGGGCGGCCTGGCTTTTCCCGTTCCACGAATGCACAAGAGGTGCCCTGGCGCAATGCGACACCGCAGTTTTTCCTTCACGCTGGTCCTGATTTCATGCCTTGTCCTTCCGCTTGCGGCATGCAAGAAGATCGACGAACCGGAAGCGCGGCCATCCGTGCAGCAGCAAGAGCGCCCGGCCGAGCCGGTGGTGCAGGTGCCGCAACCGCCGTCGCAGGAGCCAGGCGAGGTGGCGGTTGGTGCGCAGCCCGCGCTGCCGCCGCTGTTCAAGGACATCGAGAAGCGCACGTTCCAGTTCTTCTGGGATACGACCAACGAGGTCAACGGGATGACGCCGGACCGCTTCCCGTCGCGGCCGTTCGCTTCCATCGCCTCGATCGGGTTCGCGCTGACTGCGTATCCGATCGGCATCGAAAACGGGTGGGTGAGCCGGCGCCAGGCGGTCGACCGCACGTTGACCACGCTGGAATTCCTGCGTGACGCGAAGATGGGGCCGCAGAAGGAGGGCACCTCGGGTTACCACGGTTTCTACTACCACTTCCTCGACATGCAGAAGGGACAGCGCTACGAGCCCTGGGTGGAGCTGTCGAGCGTGGACACGGCGCTGATGATGATGGGCGTGTTGTTCACGCGCGGGTACTACGACCGCGACGACCCGCGCGAACAGGCGATCCGGGAGATCGCCGATGAGCTTTACCGGCGTGTCGAGTGGCCTTGGCTGCAGGTGCGCTCGCCGCTGATCTCGATGGGCTGGTATCCGGAGACCGGGTTCATCGAGCACGACTGGGAAGGCTACAACGAGGCGATGCTGGTCTACATCCTGGCGCTGGGGTCGCCCACCCATCCGATCGAGCCGGACGCCTGGGCCGCCTGGACCAGCACCTATGACCGGGGCTGGGGCCACTACGAAGGCCAGGAATACCTGAGTTTCGCGCCACAGTTCGGCCACCAGTACAGCGAGGTGTGGATCGATTTCCGCGGCATCCAGGACGAGTACATGCGCGCGCGAGGCATCGACTATTTCGAGAACAGCCGCCGGGCGACGCTGGCGCAGCGCACCTACGCCATCGAGAACCCGATGAAGTGGAAGGGTTACGGCGAGAACGTCTGGGGCCTGACCGCCAGCGACGGTCCGCAGCGCACGATGCAGCTGTACAACGGCGAGGAGCGCGAGTTCCGCCATTACAGCGCACGCGGCGCCGGCCTGCGCGACGCCTACGACGACGGCACCATCGCGCCGACCGCGGCGATCGGCTCGCTGGTGTTCGCGCCGGAAGTGGTGATCCCGGCGACCGTGGAAATGCACGAGCGCTATGGTGATTTCCTGTATTCGAGTTACGGATTCCTCGATTCCTTCAATCCCAGCTTCAACTACGACATCCCGCTCAAGACCGGGCGCCTGGTCCCGGACAAGGGCTGGGTGGCGAGCGATTACATCGGCATCGACCAGGGCCCGATCCTGACCATGATCGCGAACTATCGGAACGAGTTCGTCTGGAACGTCATCAAGCGCGATCCCTATGTCCGCGCCGGGCTGGAACGCGCGGGCTTCACCGGCGGTTGGTTGGATGCGGAGAAGGACAAGCCGCAGGGCGATGCGGAGGCTGCGGCACCTGGACAGACTGGCGGAACGAAGGCGGGCGAGCCCGGCGGCGACAACGCGCCAGCGCCGGTGAGGCCGCCGCTGAAGGCACCGCAAGCCGCCAAATCGAACCTGCAATCGCAGCGGATACACTGCCGACATGCGCCAATCCAAGCCATCGCCACGCCGCCGTTCCCTTCCTGCGCCGGGAACCTGGCCGGTCTGGCGCGCTTCGGCATGCCTGCTCGTCGCCCTGCTGTCGGGCTGCGCACGGCAGGAGCCGGCGCGCGAGACCATCACGTTCTGGGTCATGGGCTTCGAGGGCGAACAGGTCGCGCGGCTGCTGCCTGAATTCGAGCGGCAGAATCCCGGCATCCATGTCGAATTGCAGCAGATGCCGGTGCTCTCGGCGCACGAGAAACTGTTGACCGCGTTCGCCGGCGACTCGCTGCCGGACGTGACGCCGCTGGGCAACACCTGGATCCCCGAGTTCGCGCTGCTCGGCGCGCTGGCGCCGCTGGACGACCGGATCTCCGCCACGCCCGGTTTCGATGCCGCCGACTACTACGCCGGCGCGTGGGACAGCGGCGTCATCGATGGCGTCACCTACGCCGTGCCCTGGTACGTGGAAACGCGGCTGCCGTTCTACCGCGCCGACCTGCTGCGCGAGGCGGGCATCGACAAGCCGCCGACGGACTGGGACGAATGGCGCACGGCGATGGCCGCGGTCAAGCGCGAGGTCGGGCCGAAGCGTTACGCGATCCTGCTGCCGCTCAACGAGTTCGAACCGCTGCTCAACCTCGCCATCCACGACCCGCTGCTGCGCGACGGCGGTCGCTACGGCAATTTCCGCAGCGAAGGGTTCAAGCGCACGCTGGCGTTCTACAAGGAGATCTTCGACAAGGACTGGGCGCCGAGGGTCGGCAACACCGCGATCTCCAATGTCTGGGACGAGTTCGGCAAGGGCTACTACACGTTCTACATCAACGGTCCGTGGAACATCGCCGAGTTCAAGAAGCGCCTGCCCCCGGCGCTGGCGGACACCTGGATGACGATGCCGCTGCCCGGGCCCGACGGCCCCGGTGCATCGGTAGCCGGTGGCACCAGTTTCGTCGTGTTCCGCAAGTCGGAGCACAAGGAGGCTGCCTGGAAGCTGATCGCCTACCTGTCCGATCCGGCGGTGCAGGTGAAGTTCCACGGCATGACCGGGAACCTGCCGCCGCGGCGGTCGCCGTGGGAGAACCCGGCATTGGCGAATGATCCGTACGCGCGTGCGTTCCGCATCCAGCTCGAGCGCGCGGTCTCGACGCCCAAGGTGCCGGAGTGGGAGCGCATCGCCACCGAGCTGAAGCTGGTGGGGGAACTGGTGGCCAACGGGCGCCTGAGCGTGGACGAGGCAGCGGTGGAACTCGACCGGCGCACCGATGCGATCCTGGAGAAGCGGCGGTGGATGCTGGAGCAGGGCAGTGGTCGCGCAGCGACCGGAGCGATGCCGTGACCCGCGCGCTCGCCGGCTGGACCTTCGCTGCGCCGGCGCTGCTGGTGATCGCGGTGTTCTTCTTCCTGCCGGTGGTCGCGGCGCTCGCGTTGAGCGTCACCGACTTCGACATCTACGCGCTGGCCGACATCGACAACCTGCGCTTCGTCGCCTTCGACAACTACATCGGCCTGCTGCACAACCCGCTGTTCTGGAAGACGCTGGGCAATACGCTGTATTTCGTGGTCGTCGGCGTGCCGCTGTCGATCGCGGTGTCGCTGGGCGCCGCGGTGCTGCTGCATTCGAAGCTCGGACGCTTCAAGGGCTTCTACCGAACCGCATTCTTCGCCCCGGTGGTGACCACCGTCGTCGCGGTGGCGGTGATCTGGCGCTACCTGTTCCACACCCGCTACGGGCTGGTGAACTGGGGCCTGTCGTCGATCGGCATCGAACCGGTCGACTGGCTCGGCGACCCGCACTGGGCGATGCCGACCATCATCCTGTTCGCGGTGTGGAAGAACTTCGGCTACAACATGATCATCTTCCTCGCCGGGCTGCAGTCGATCCCGGAAGATCTATACGAAGCCGCGCGCATCGACGGCGCCGGTGTATGGCGGCAGTTCCGCCACGTGACCCTGCCGATGCTGGGGCCTGTGCTGCTGCTGGTAGGCATCCTGACCATGTCCGGCTACTTCCAGCTGTTCGCCGAACCCTACGTGATGACCCAGGGCGGGCCGCTGGAAAGCACCAAGAGCGTGCTCTACCTGATGTACGACGAGGGCTTCAAGTGGTGGAACCTGGGCAACGCATCGGCGGTGGCGTTCCTGTTGTTCGTGCTGATGGTCGCGGTGACCAGTGGGTTGCTGTGGTTCGCACGCAGGAAGGGGGTGGAATGAATCGCCCCCTCGCCACTGCCGTGGTCAACGGCCTGCTGCTCGCACTGGCCGTGCTCAGCCTGGCGCCGCTGCTGTGGATGCTGTCGGTCTCGTTCATGCAGACCGGCGAGGCCGCGCATTTCCCGCCGCCGCTGTTACCGGCGACGCCCACGCTTGGCAACTATCACGAACTGTTCGCCAAGGCGGGCATGGGGCGTTACCTGTTCAACAGTTTCCTGGTCTCGACCTGCGTCACGCTGCTGGCGCTGCTGTTCAACACCATGGCCGGCTACGCGTTCGCGAAGTTGAAGTTCGCCGGGCGCGAGCGCACGTTCCGGCTGTTGCTGGCGGCGCTGGTGATCCCGGCGCAGGTGGCGATGATGCCGCTGTTCCTGCTGCTCAAGCAGATGGGGCTGGTGAACACCTACATGGGCGCAATCGTGCCGGGCATGGCGACGATCTTCGGCATCTTCCTGGTGCGGCAGTACGCGCGCTCGATCCCGGACGAACTGCTCGAGGCTGCGCGCATCGACGGCGCCGGCGAGATGCGGATCTTCTTCCAGGTCGTGCTGCCGGCGTTGAAGCCGATCATCGTCACGCTGGCGATCTTCAGCTTCATGGCCGCATGGAACGACTTCATGTGGCCGCTGATCGTGCTCAGCGACCAGAGCCTGCAGACCCTGCCGGTGGCGCTGGCCTCGCTGTCGCGCGAGCACGTGCAGGACAATGAACTGATGATGGCAGGATCGGTGGTGACCATCGTGCCGGTGCTGCTGCTGTTCCTGGCGCTTCAGCGCCACTACATCCAGGGGCTGCTGCTCGGGAGCGTGAAGGGGTGAGCCATCGCGCTTGCGAACCATGGGTTCGCGCGATGGCGAACGCCCGGCCACGGATGGGCGGGCCGGGCGATCCGCGCCTGTGAAGTCATGCCATGGATGGCAGCAATCCAAGGAGTGTGAATTGAAACGTGCGATGAAGATCATTGGCATGCTGCTTGTTCTGGTTTCCACCCCCGCATTCGCCCAGCAGCTCATCGGCGAGTCACGGCTCCTCGACGGCTTCGAGGACACCACTCCCTGGCGCCTGGTCACCTCCAACCAGGTCAGCGGCAAGCTGCGCCTGGTCGATGGCGCGGAGGGCAGGGCACTGTGCCTGGATTACGACTTCAATGGCGTGTCCGGTTACGCCGGCATCCAGCGCGACCTGCCGATCGATTACCCCGAGAACTATGCCTTCACCTTCCAGTTGCGCGGCGATTCCCCGGCCAACGACCTGCAGATGAAGTTCGTCGATGACAGCGGCGACAACGTGTGGTGGGTGAATCGGACCGGCGTCGACTTCCAGGACCGATGGACGGGCGTGCGCTACAAGAAGCGCCACATCGACAAGGCCTGGGGCCCGAGCCCGGATCGCGTGCTGCGCCACAGCGCGAAGCTCGAGTTCACCGTCTACAACCGCGTTGGCGGCAAGGGCTCGGTCTGCTTCGACTCGCTGCGGATGCAGCGTCTGGAAAAGGCCGACGACAGCCCGTTGACCGCCACTGCGACGGCCACGACCGGCGATGCGGGCGCCGCGATCGACGGCAATGCGAAGACTGCGTGGAACGGCAAGGATGGCGAGCGGCTCCTGCTCGACCTGGGCAGCGTGCGCGAGTTCGGCGGGCTGACCTTGCGCTGGCGCGGGGGTGCGCAGGCATCGCGCTACGTCGTGCAGTTGTCGGACGATGCCCAAACGTTCCGCGACGTCCGCACGGTGGTCGATGGCAACGGCAGCACGGACTGGATCGCGCTGCCCGAATCCGAGGCGCGCTATGTCGGCATCCTCGTCCAGGACGGGCCGGGGCAGGCGCGCATGCTGGAGGATGTGCAGGTCGAGCCGCTCGCGTTCGCGGCGATTCCCAACGATTTCATCAAGTCCGTGGCCGCGCATTCGCCGCGTGGCTGGTTCCCGCGCGGCTTCAGCGGCGAGCAGCCGTACTGGACGATCCTCGGCGTCGACGGCGGCAGCGAGCAGGGGCTGATCGGCGAGGACGGCGCGATCGAGGTGGCGAAGGGCGGCTTCAGCATCGAACCGTTCGTGCTGCTCGACCATGAACTCGTCGGCTGGGCCGGAGTGAAGGCTTCGCAGTCGCTGCAGGACGGCTACCTGCCGATACCGGCGGTGGACTGGAGCCATCCGGCCTTTGGCCTGCGGGTCACAGCATTCGCCCATGGCAATGCGCAGTTGGCGCAGCTGGTGGCGCGCTATCGCCTGGAGAACACCACCGACCAGCCGCGCACGTACACGCTGGCGCTGGCGCTCCGGCCGCTGCAGGTGAACCCGCCGAGCCAGTTCCTCAACACCATCGGCGGCGTGAGCCGGATTGATCGCCTTGCACTGGGCCGCATCGTGACCGAGGTCGACGGCGAGCCGCGGTTGTTCGCGCGGCAGCTTCCGGATGCGCGCTTCGCGAGCACGTTCGATGCCGGCATGGCGGCCAGCCTGCTGGCCGGCGGCGAACTGCCTGCCACCACGCAGGTCGAGGATCCCACCGGGCTGGCGTCCGGCGCGCTGCTCTACCGGATGCAGCTGGCGCCGGGCGAATCGCGCGAAGTGGACCTGCTCGCGCCGCTGATCGGCGACATCCCGTTCAAGAGCAACGAGTGGGACGCCTCGGCGCTGCAGGCCCAGGCCGCGAAGGCCTGGCGCGACCGGCTCGGCGACGTGCGCATCGACGTTCCGCCAGAAGGGCAGGCGCTTGCCGACACCCTGCGCACCGCCACCGCGCACATGCTGATCTCGCGCATCGGTCCGCGCCTGCAGCCGGGCACGCGCTCGTACGCGCGCAGCTGGATCCGCGATGGCGCGATGATTTCCGAGGGCCTGCTGCGCATGGGCCGGACCGACGCGGTGCGCGAGTACGTGGACTGGTATGCGCCGTACCAGTTCAAGGACGGCATGGTGCCGTGCTGCGTCGACGACCGCGGCAGCGACCCGGTGCCGGAGAACGACAGCCATGGCGAGCTGATCTTCAACATCGCCGAGCTGTACCGCTACGACGGCGACAAGGCGTTCCTGGCGAAGATGTGGCCGCATGTGGCCGCTGCATTCGGGTACATGGAAAAGCTGCGCCTGAGCGAACGCACCGAAGCCAATCGCGCGAAGAATCCGGCGTTCTACGGGCTGATGCCGGTCTCGATCAGCCATGAGGGCTATTCGGCCAAGCCGATGCATTCGTACTGGGACGACTTCTGGGCACTGCGCGGCTACAAGGACGCGGTCCAGATCGCGCAGGCGCTGGGCAAGGACGAGGACGCGCGACGGATGGCGGCTTCGCGCGACCAGTTCCACGCCGACCTCCAGGCCTCCCTGTTCGCGGCGGTGGCGCAGCACGACATCGACTACCTGCCGGGCGCCGCCGAGCTGGGCGATTTCGATCCGACCTCCACCACGATGGCACTGGCGCTGGGCGCCGAGCCCGTGGGACGGCCCAGCGACCGGCTGCGTTACACCGCGCTTCTGCAGAGCACCTTCGAACGCTACTGGCGCGAGTTCCGCCAGCGCGAGACGGGTCAGCGCGAATGGAAGGACTACACGCCCTACGAGTGGCGCAACGTCTCGGCCTTCGTGCGCCTGGGGTGGCGCGAACGCGCATGGGACGCGGTGCAGTTCTTCTTCGAGGATCGCGCGCCGCTGGCCTGGAACCAGTGGGCGGAAGTGGTCTCGCGCACCCCGCGCAAGCCGTTCTTCGTCGGTGACCTGCCGCACGCCTGGGTGGCGTCGGATTTCGTACGCTCTGCGCTGGACATGTTCGCGTACACGCGCGAGTCCGACGACAGCATCGAGCTGGCGGCGGGGATCCCGGTCGAGTGGTTCGAAGGAAAGGGTGTGGCGATCCGGGGATTGCGCACACCGCAGGGTGCGCTGGGATACTCATTGCGACGCGAGGGGAGCCTGTTGCAGCTTGATATCGATGCCGGGACCGAGATGCCGACCGGGGGGCTCGTGTTTACGTGGCCCTACGCCGGCGAGCCGGGCAAGGCGACGATCAATGGCAAGCCGGTGCGCTGGCAGGGCGGGGAGTTGGGCATCCATGCACTGCGGATCCATGCCGTACCGGCGAAGGTGACGATCCGGGTCGAGTAGCAGGTGGCAGCGGCTTTTGTAGCGAACGCGTCGCGCCGCAGTGCGAACGGGGTCGCAGTTGCACGAGAGGAGCGGCTTCGAAACCGGAAGACGGTCATGGAACCTTGCGCATGGACCGCGCTATAGGTGGCCGCGTCCATTCGGACAAAAAGGGAGGAGTACCGACATGAAACGAAAGGAAACTTCGGGAACCGGCCGCAGGAAGCTGCTGCCGGCTCTGGTCATTACTGCGGCACTGTCATCGGGAGCGAGCATGGCATTGCCGATGCCGCCATACGGCTCGCTGCTGGTGACGACTTACTACGCGACGGCCGCCCGGGACCAGATCGTGGGCGTCGATGTCTACGGCGATGCAACCTGCCGTAACGGACCATATCCGATCGACTGGGGTTCCCGGACCCAGTATTCGTCTATCAGTTTCTACGCCTGCGAGGGCGAAGGTGGGCCGACGCTGCCCGAGCTCTAGCAATCCCTGGCAACGAATGCCGCGGCCCTTCGAAAGAAGGGCCGCGGTTGTTCCAGGCAATGTGGTAAAGAGCGACCGCGCCGACGGCCAGCGCGCGCCGCGGTCACGGACACCAGTGCACGCGCAGCCGCGCGCCGGGGGTAGTGAAGGCGAGGCGGATCGGGAGTTCCAGCGCATCGATGCCGTCCAGCGCGCGTTCGAACAGGCGGCGCTTGTGCTCGCCGCGGATCAGCAGCAGCCGCATCCGCGATGGCGCCAGCCCGGCCGGCGTGAGGCTGATGCGACGCGGCCACGGGCCGGCGCCGGCACAGCCGGCGGCATCGACGGAGACATAGGGATAGGGGCTGGCGAGTAGCTGGTCCAGCCCGCGCAGGCCGGGAAACAGCGATGCGGTATGGCCGTCGTCGCCCATCCCGAGCACCACCGCGTCAGGCACCTGGGCGGCGTGCAGGTTGGCCGCGGCCACGGCCTCCTCGATGCTGCGGCCAGTGCGGGTCAGCGTCTCGAAGCGCGCGTTGGCCGCCTTGTCGTGCAGCAACGTGGTGCGCACGAGGTGGGAATTGCTGTCGGGGTCGTCCGGCTGCAGCCAACGCTCGTCGACCAACGCCACGTCGATGCGATCCCAGGCCAGCGGTGCGCGCGAAAGCGCCTGGTACACCGGCCCCGGCGTCGAGCCGCCGGACAGCAACAGCCGCGCGCGCGGGCGCTGTTCCAGCGCGCGGCGCAGCTCGGCGGCGAGGGTGACGGCGCCTGCCCACGCCCATTGCTCGGCGCTCTGGTAGGACAGGAAATGCACGCGCGGGCCCGCGATCTCCATGTCCGGCTTGTAGTCGGCGTGCTCGTTCATGTCGTGGCCATTGTTGTCGCCGTCGATTGTCGTGCAATGACCGCACAACCGAGCAAGCCCGCATGCGGATGCAGCACCGCCATCGATGGTACCCGGGCCATGTTCGGCGAGAACCGTCCCTTGTGCTCGAAACGCTGGCGGAAGCCGGAATGTTGCAGCGCATGGAGCATCTTCGGCACCACGCCGCCGGTGAGGAACACGCCGTCCCAGGCGCCGGTGGTCAGCACCAGGTCCCCGGCGATCGCGCCGAACACCGCGCAGAACACGTCGACCGCGCGCATGCAGCGGGCATCGCCCGCCTCGGCGCCAGCGGTGACGTCGGCCGGTTGCATCGGACCGGGATCGACACCGGCGATCTCGCTCAGTGCGCGATGGATGTTGACCAGGCCGGGCCCGCAGACCAGGCGCTCGTTGGAGACACGGCCGAACTGCGCCGACAGGCGTTCGAGGATGGCGATCTCCTCCGGCGTCCCGGGCGGGAAGCTGACGTGTCCGCCTTCGGTTTCGAGCGGCCAGTGGTGGCCGTCGCGCACCACCAGGATGCCGACGCCCAGGCCGGTGCCGGGGCCGATGACGGCGTAGGTGCGATCGGCCGCTGCTTCGGTTTCGGGGCTCCAGGTCGCGCCTCCGATAGCGACCACGTCGCTGTCGCGCAGCGCCAGGATGGCCATCGACTGCGCGGCGAAATCGTTGACCAGGCGCAGGACGGAAAAGCCGATCATCTCGCGGATGCGCGGTGCGGAGATCACCCATGGATGGTTGGTGATGCGCGCCTGCCCATCCTCGACGCGGCCGGCCACGGCGAAGACACCGCTGCGGACCGGTTCGCCGCTGGCCCATGCGGTGCCGCCATCGGCGAGGTAGTGCTGCGCGGCATCGCCCAGCGACGGAAAATCGGCGACAGCGTATTTTTTCACGCTGTCCTCGCGCAGCGGCATCCGGGCCGTGGTGTCGGCCAGCGCGAAGCGCGCGTTGGTGCCGCCGATGTCGGCGAGCAGCACGTGCTGGCCGGTGTCGCTCACTTTGCCAGTTCTCCGGATCGTCCCCCGGTTTGTTTCCCGGCTTGTTTCCGATGCCCGTTGCCCGACAGGGTCACCGGCAGGAAGCCCGATGCCGCAGCTGGTCCCCAGGAGCCGGCGGGATAGTCCTGCGCAGGTGTCGATGCCGCTTGCCACGCGCTGCTGACACTGTCGATCCAGCGCCAGGCCGCCTCGACCTCGTCATCGCGCACGAACAGCGTCTGGTCGCCCTTGAGCGCGTCGACCAGCAGGCGCTCGTAGGCGATGCGCCGGGTGGGTGTCGAGGACATCGACAGGTCCAGGGACATCGGCTGCAGTTCGGTGGCGCCCCATTCCGGCGCCGCCAGGCTGCCCATCAGCCCGAGTTCGATCGTTTCTTCAGGCTGCAGGCGCATGCGCATGCGGTTGGGCCTTGCGCGTTCGCGGTCGGGGCGTTCGAACACCCAGTGCGAGACCGGCTTGAACGACACCACCACCTCGGTGGTGCGCGAGGGCATGCGCTTGCCGGTGACCAGGCGGAACGGCACCCCGGCCCAGCGCCAGTTGTCGATGTAGGCGCGCAGGGCGACGAAGGTTTCGACATCGCTGTCGTGGGTGAAGCCGTTGACCGCTTCGCCGTCGACCACGCCGTTTGCGTAGCGCCCGCGGACGCTGTCGACAGCAACGTCCGCCACAGTCATCGGCCGCAGCGCGCGCAGCACCTTGGTCTTCTCGTCGCGGACGCAGTCGGCACACAGCTCCGACGGTGGCTCCATGGCGATCAGCGCCAGCAGCTGCAGCATGTGGTTCTGCACCATGTCGCGCAGGGCGCCGTAGTTGGCGTAGTAGCCCTCGCGTCCGTCGACGCCGGCGGTCTCGGCAACCAGGATGTCGACCGACGCGATCCAGCGGTGCTGCCACACCGCTTCCATCAGCGTGTTGCCGAAGCGCAGTGCCAGCAGGTTCTGTACCGGCGCCTTGCCCAGGTAATGGTCGATGCGGAAGATCCGCGATTCGTCGAGCGCCGAGCCGAGCGTGGCGTTGATCGCGCAGGCGCTGGCCAGGTCGCGGCCGATGGGCTTTTCCAGCACCAGCCGCGACTGCCCCTCCAGCAGGCCTGCCGCCTTCAGCCCGCGGCAGGCGGGTTCGAACAGGTCGGGCGGCGTCGACAGGTAGCTGACGCTGGGCCGGTCCGAATACTGCGACAGCGCCGCGGCCATCGCCTCGGCGTCGTTGAGGTCCAGCGACAGGTATCGGATGCGCGCGAGCAGGTCGTCAAGTGCGTCCGCGTCGCGGGCATCGACATCGCCCAGTCGCTCGCGCAGCCAGTGCCCGAACCCTTCGTCGTCGTGCTCCGTGCGCCCGACCGCCACCACCCGGAACGTCGGCGGCAGCAGCCGGTCGCGCAGCAGGTGCAGCAGCGACGGGAACAGGTAGCGCTGGGCCAGGTCACCGGTCGCGCCGAACAGCAGCAGGGTGTCGTGCATGGCTCGCTACGCTCGCGGGAATGGGAAGTCGGGAATGGGGAATCGGAAAAGCGATCAGGAATCCAGGGCGGCGAGCGCGCCAATGGATGCGCGGCATGGCATTGGTCGTGTCCGTGCCGGAAGCGATGCTTCCGGTTCCTGATGCTTCATTTCCGATTCCCGGATCTCACGGCAGCGGTTCGGCCAGTGAACCGCCATGTGTCTCGATCACCCGAGAGTACCAGTGTGCGCTGTCCTTCGGGGTGCGCTCCTGGGTGCCGTAGTTGACGTGCACGAGGCCGAAGCGCTTGCCGTAGCCCAGCGACCATTCAAGGTTGTCCATCAGCGACCACGCCATGTAGCCGCGGATGTCGACGCCCGCGGCGATCGCGTCGTGGATCGCCGACAGGTGCTGGCGCAGGTAGTCGGTGCGCAGCGGATCGCGCACGCGGCGGGCGCCCGAGGCATCCGTACCGGCCACCGGCGGGTCGAAGAATGCCGCACCGTTTTCGGTGACGTACAGCGGCGTGTCGCCGTAGGTCTGCTTGAACCACAGCAGCAGGTCGGTCAGGCCCTGCGGGAAAACTTCCCAGCCGGTTTCGGTGTACGTGCCCAGCGGCTGCTTCACGGCGCAAGCGTCCAGCGGATAGCTCTCCGTGGCCTTGGTCACGCTGCGGGTGTAGTAATTGATGCCGATGAAATCCAGCGGCTGGGTGATCAGCTTGAAGTCGTCGGGCGGGAACTCGGGCCATGCGTCGCCGAAGATCTCCTTGAGTTCCGGCGGATAGCGGCCGAGCAGGGCAGGGTGCAGGTACTGCTCATTCATGTAGGCGTGCGCGCGTTTCACCGCGGCCGCATCGTCGGCCGAATCGGTGGCCGCGTACTTGGGTTCGATGTTCACCACCAGCCCGATCTCGTGTTTGCCGGAGGCGCGATAGGCCTGCACTGCGGCGCCGTGCGCGCGCATCAGGTTGTGGCTGGCGATGGGCGCCTCGTACTTGCTGCGATGACCGGGCGCCAGCGCGCCGTGCAGGTAGCCGCCGTCGGTGACGACCCACGGCTCGTTGAGCGTGACCCACTTCTTCACCCGGCCGTCGAGCTCGCGATACAGCACGCTGCCGTATTCGGCGAACCAGTCCGCGCAGTCGCGGTTGAGCCAGCCGCCGCGGTCGTCGAGCGCCGCCGGCAGGTCCCAGTGGTAGAGGGTGAGCAGGGGCTCGATGTCGTTGGCCAGCAGTTCGTCGACCAGGCGCGAGTAGAAGTCCACGCCGGCCTGGTTCACCCGGCCGGTGCCCTCGGGCAGGATGCGCGACCACGACACGCTGAAGCGATAGGCCTGCAGGCCCAGGTCGCGCATCAGGCGCACGTCGTCCTTCCAGCGCCGGTAGTGATCGCAGGCCACGTCGCCGGTGTCGCCATTGACGGTCATGCCGGGGGTGTGCGCGAAGCGGGTCCAGATGCTGGGCCCGGCGCCGTCGGCCAGTGGCGACCCCTCGATCTGGTGGGCCGCGGTGGCCGCGCCCCACAGGAATCCCTTCGGAAATGAAAAATCCTTCTGTTGCGCCTGCACCATCGGTGATGATTCCTCGCGTGGACTGTTGCGGCATGAAAACGATTACATGCCAGAATACCGTATCGAATCGCGCGAGTGTAATGTCCGGGAGGCCGGAAACCGGCGAGCTGACAACGTATTCATCCGGCCGTTGCCAGAACCGCGACGGTCGACAACAAAGGGTCCATCGACCCGCGAACCGGAGAACGCATGGCCAGCGTCGAGCTCGACAAGTTGCGCAAGGTGTATCCGAACGGCTACGTCGGCGTCGCCGACGCCAGTTTCGAGGTCGCCGACGGCGAGCTGCTGGTCCTGGTCGGGCCGTCGGGCTGCGGCAAGTCGACGCTGCTGCGGATGATCGCGGGATTGGAAACGATCACTTCCGGCACGCTGAAAATCGGTGATCGCGTGGTCAACGAGGTTTCGCCGAAGGACCGGGACATCGCGATGGTGTTCCAGAACTACGCCCTGTACCCGCACATGACGGTGGCCGAGAACCTCGCGTTCGGGCTGAAGCTGCGCGGCCACGACAAGGCCGCGATTGCCGGACGCGTGGCCGAGGCGGCGAAGACGCTGGAACTGGACCAGTTGCTCGACCGCAAGCCCGGCCTGCTGTCCGGCGGCCAGCGCCAGCGCGTCGCGCTCGGCCGTGCCCTGGTCCGCAAGCCGCAGGTGTTCCTGCTCGACGAGCCGCTGTCCAACCTCGACGCCAAGCTGCGCATGTCGATGCGGGTGGAGATCGCGCGCCTGCACCGCCAGCTCGGCGCGACCATGGTCTACGTCACCCACGACCAGATCGAGGCGATGACCCTCGGCCAGCGCATCGTGGTGCTCAAGGACGGCGAGATCCAGCAGCTCGACACGCCGATGGCACTGTACGAGAAGCCGGCGAACGTCTTCGTCGCCACGTTCCTTGGCAGCCCGAAGATGAACCTGTTTCAGGGCGAGCTTGCAGGCGACGGCGAGCGGTTGTGGCTGCGCGTCGGCGACGGCGTCGAGCTGCCGCTGTCCCCGCACGATGCGGTGCGCGACGCGCTGCGGGCGCAGGTCGGGCGACCGTTGACGGTGGGCCTGCGGCCCGAGGACATGCGCATCGACGGCGAGGGCGAAGGCGTGCTGCCTGCGCAGGTGGAGGCGGTGGAACCGGTCGGCAACGAAGCGTTCGTCAACCTGCGCTGCGGCGACAGCGAGATCATCCTGCGCCAGCCGCCGCACGACCTGCCCGTGCCCGGCGATATCGTGCATCTCGCCCACGTGCCCGCGCGCGCGCACTTCTTCGATGGAGAAAGCGGGAAGCGCCTGGGCTGACGATTCACATCGGTTTACGGCCGCACGCGCCATGATGGTGCGGATGCAGAACAATGATCTGAAAGAAATCGGTGCTTCCGGCATCGACGACGTGTTGCTCCACGACGCGCTACCGCCACCGCCACCGCCGGCCGACGACTGGGCGCTGTTCCTCGATGTCGATGGCTGCCTGCTCGACCTGGCCAGCACGCCGGATGCGGTCGTGGTGCCGGATGGGCTGCGCGAACGGCTCGAGGCGTTGCAATCGCGTCTCGACGGCGCGCTCGCCCTGGTGAGCGGCCGCACCATCGCCACGCTCGACGCGTTGTTCGTGCCGTCGCGTTTCAATGCCGTGGGGCTGCACGGCGTGGAGCAGCGTCACGCGGGAGTCGAATTCGTCGCCGGGGAGGCGCCGCCGGAACTGGCCGGCGTCCGCAAGGCCGCCGCGCGCCTGGCCGCCGTCTATGACGGCACCGTGGTCGAGGACAAGGGGCCGGCACTGGCGCTGCACTGGCGGCGCGCGCCCGACGCGGAGCCGGCGCTGCTCGCGTTCGCCGCGCATTCGCTCGAACAACTGCCCGGCTACCGGCTGCAGCACGGCAAGCAGGTCGTCGAGCTGTACCCGGGCAGTGCCGACGACGGCGAACGGATCGACAAGGGCGGCGCGATCGCGGAATTGCTGGATACGCCCCCGTTCCAGGGGCGAATGCCGGTCTTCGCCGGCGACGATCTCACCGACGAGAGCGGCTTCGAGGTGGTCAATGCGCACGGTGGCCTGAGCGTGCTGGTCGGTGATCGCACGCCCAGCGTCGCGCGCCATCGGCTGTGCGATCCGGCGGCGGTGCGCGCGTGGCTGGGCGTGGAGCGCGGGGCGGGGTAAGCCAATGTCCGATTCCGTTCAACGCGAACAGACCCAGGACCTGGCGCTCGGCCTGATCGGCAACGGCAGCTTCGGCGCGCTGTTCGACGCCCGGGCACGGCTGGTCTGGTGCTGCCTGCCCGCGTTCGACGGCGACCCGGCGTTCTGCGCGCTGCTGCAGCCGCGGCTCGATGGCGGCTCCTGGGACATCGAACTGGACGGGCTGGCGTCGTCCGAGCAGGCCTACGACAAGAACACCGCCATCCTGCGCACGGTGTTGCGCGATGGCGACGACGGCGCGATCGAGATCATCGACTTCGCGCCGCGCTGGCGGCAGCACGGGCGCTTCTATCGCCCGGTGATGCTGGCGCGCCGGGTGCGCGTGTTGTCCGGAAGCCCGCGGATCCGCGTGCGCCTGCGGCCGCTGGCCGACTGGGGCGCGCGCGTGCCGGAGCACACCTGGGGCAGCAACCACATGCGTTTCCTGCTGCCCGGCATGGTGCTGCGCGTGACCACCGACATGCCATTGCGCGCACTGCGCGACGAGCTGTCGATCGTGCTCGATCGCGACCTGCACTTCGTGCTCGGCCCGGACGAAACCCTGACCCGGCCGGTCGCGGAATTCGTTCGCGAAGCCGAGCTGCGCACCCGCGAGTACTGGCACGAATGGGTGCGCTACCTGTCGATCCCGGCCGAATGGCAGGAGGCGGTGATCCGCAGCGCGATCACGCTCAAGCTCTGCCAGTACGAGGACAGCGGCGGCATCATCGCCGCGCTGACCACTTCCATTCCCGAGGCGCCCGGCACGCAGCGCAACTGGGATTACCGCTACTGCTGGCTGCGCGACGCCGGGTTCGTGGTGCGGGTGCTCAACCGGCTCGGCGCGACCCGGTCAATGGAGGAATACATCCACTACATCTTCAACCTCGCCACCGGCGAGGATGGCGACATGCAGCCGGTGTACGGCATTGCCTACGAGGGCGAACTGGCCGAGGAGGAAATGCCGGCGCTGCGCGGCTACCGCGGCATGGGGCCGGTGCGCCGCGGCAACCTGGCCTGGTTGCAGAAGCAGCACGACACCTACGGCAGCGTGATGCTGGCCTCGGCGCAGATGTTCTTCGACCGCAGGCTGGAGAACACCGGCGACGAGGCAACCTTCCGCCGCCTGGAGCCGCTGGGCGAACGCGCCTGGGCGCTGCACGACAAGCCTGACGCGGGGCTGTGGGAATTCCGCGGCCGCGCCGACGTGCACACCTATTCCAGCGTGATGTGCTGGGCCGCCTGCGACCGGCTGGCGATGATCGCCGACGCGCTGCGGCTGGAAGACCGACACCGGCTCTGGCGCGAGCGCGCCGATGCCATCCGCAAGCTGGCGCTCGAACGCGGCTGGAACGAGGCGCTGGGCCACTTTGTCGACGTATTCGACGGCGAGCGCCTGGACGCCTCGCTGCTGCTGCTCGCGGACCTGGGGTTCGTGAAGGCCGACGATCCGCGCTTCGTCGCCACCGTCGAGGCGATCGGCCGCACCCTCAAGCGCGGTGACGGCCTGTACCGCTACCTCGCCGAGGACGACTTCGGCGCGCCGGAAACAAGCTTCACCATCTGCACGTTCTGGTACATCGACGCGCTCGCCGCCATCGGCCGCAAGGACGAAGCGCGCGAGCTGTTCGAACGCGTGCTGGCGCGTCGCAACCACCTCGGGCTGCTGTCGGAGGACCTGGCGTTCGACACCGGCGAGGCCTGGGGCAATTTCCCGCAAACCTACTCGCACGTCGGCCTGGTGATGGCCGCGATGCGGCTGTCGCGGCCCTGGCAGGATTTCTCGTGAGCCGGCTGGTCATCGTGTCCAATCGCGTCGCCGCGCCGGGCGTGAGCCGTGCCGGCGGGTTGGCGGTGGCGCTGGAGGCCGCGCTGCAGGAGCGCGGCGGGCTCTGGTTCGGCTGGAGCGGCAAGTCCGTGCGGGAAGCCAGCGGCGCGTTGCACGAAGCGCGCGAAGGCGACATCCGCTACGTCACCATGGACCTGTCGCGCGCCGACCTGGACGCCTACTACAACGGCTTCTCCAACCGCACGTTATGGCCGTTGCTGCACTTCCGGCTCGACCTGGTCGACTACGACCGCAAGACGCGGGTCGGCTACGGCCGGGTCAACGAGCTGTTCGCCGACAAGCTGGCGCCGCTGCTGCGCGACGACGACATCGTGTGGATCCACGACTACCACCTGATCCCGCTGGCCAGCCTGTTGCGCGCGCGCGGCATCGACTGCCGGATGGGCTTCTTCCTGCACGTGCCGATGCCCTCGGCGGACATGGCCGCGGCACTGCCGGACCATGCGCACCTGTTTTCGACGCTGTATGCCTACGACCTGGTGGGTTTCCAGACTGGCCGGGACGTCGAACGCTTCCAGGACTACGTGCGCCTGTTCGGCGGCGGCCGGGTGCTCGAAGGGGGCGTGCTGGAAGCGCCGGGCGGGCGCCGCTTCCGCGCTGCTGCGTTTCCCATCGGCATCGACACCGGGCACATCGCCGCCCAGTCGCGGCAGGCGATGTCGAAACCCACGGTGCGTTCGCTGCGCGAGAGCGTGAAGCCGCGCCAATTGGTCATCGGCGTCGACCGCCTCGATTACTCCAAGGGGCTGCCCGAGCGCTTCCATGGCTTCGAACGCTACCTGTCGCGGCACGGCGACCAGAAGGGCGGCCTGACGTACCTGCAGATCGCGCCGATCTCGCGCGGTGAGGTCGCCGAATACCAGGTCCTGCGCAACGAACTCGAGCAGATCGCCGGCCACATCAACGGCCAGCACGCGGCGCCGGACTGGACGCCGCTGCGCTACGTCAACCGCAACTTCGCGCACGCCACGCTGACCGGCTTCTACCGGATGGCGCGGATCGGCCTGGTGACCCCGCTGCGCGACGGCATGAACCTGGTAGCGAAGGAGTTCGTGGCCGCCCAGGACCCGGAAGACCCGGGCGTGCTGGTGCTGTCGCTGCTGGCCGGCGCGGCCTACGAACTGCGCCAGGCGCTGCTGGTCAACCCGTACGACTTCGACGGCGTGGCCGATGCCATCGCCACCGCGGCGCACATGCCGCGGCTGCAGCGCATCGAGCGCTGGCAGGCGATGATGGATTACCTGCGCGAGAACGACATCGACGCCTGGCGCCGGCGGTATCTCGAAGCCCTCGGTGCCGCGTAGGCGCGGCGGTGGCGGCCTGGCGTGCGGCGGGGCCAGCAGCATGATTCCGGGGCGCGGCGGCGCGCAGGCGCCAGCCGCAGGCCGGCGCGGCCTGCGCCGCGCCCGATCCGTTGCTCCCGGGCGCGGGCCGTTATACTCGCAGTCAACGCAGGGTTATTGACTGCGGCGCCTTAGTTGAATCAATGACTTGGCGCCTGAACACAATCCAGATTCTCAACCATTAGCGCAGCCCCGGTTTCCGGCGCCGCGCCGAGGCACCCGACCGCCGCATGCGCCTGTCCACGATCAAGCTGTCCGGCTTCAAATCCTTCGTCGATCCCACCACGCTGCACCTGCCGACCAACATGACCGGCGTGGTCGGTCCGAACGGCTGCGGCAAGTCCAACATCATCGACGCGGTGCGCTGGGTGATGGGCGAAAGCTCGGCCAGCCGCCTGCGCGGCGATTCGCTGACCGACGTGATCTTCTCCGGCTCCACCGCGCGCAAGCCGGTGTCGCAGGCCACGGTGGAGCTGATCTTCGACAACTCCGACCACGCCATCAGCGGCGAGTACGGGGCGTTCAACGAGATCTCGGTCAAGCGCTCGGTCTCGCGCGACGGCCAGAGCAACTACTACCTCAACGGCGGCAAGTGCCGGCGGCGCGACATCACCGACCTGTTCCTCGGCACCGGCCTGGGTCCGCGCAGCTACTCGATCATCGAGCAGGGCATGATCAGCCAGATCATCGAGGCGCGCCCCGAAGATCTGCGCGTGTACCTGGAGGAGGCCGCCGGCATCTCCAAGTACAAGGAGCGCCGCAAGGAAACCGAGACCCGCATCCGCCACACCCGCGAGAACCTCGAACGCCTGACCGACCTGCGCGACGAGGTCGGCAAGCAGTTGCAGCACCTCGCGCGGCAGGCGAAGCAGGCCGAGCAGTACACCGAGATCCAGGCCGAGCGCAGGATCCGCGACGCCGAATGGAAGGCGCTGGAATACCGTGGCCTCGACGCCCAGCTCGCCGCATTGCGCGAGGGCCTGTCGCAGGAAGAGACCCGGCTGCAGCAACTGATCGCCGAACAGCGCGAGGCCGAGCGCGAGATCGAGACCGGCCGCGTGCGCCGCGAGGAAGCGATGGAAGCGCTGAACAAGGCGCAGGCCGAAGGCTACGAAGTGGGCGGCAACCTCGCCCGGATCGAGCAGCAGATCGCGCACCAGCGCGAGATGGCCCAGCGCCTGCAGCGCGCCCGTGACGAGGCCCAGGCCGCGCTGGCCGAGATCGGCCAGCACATCCAGGGCGACGAATCGCGCTTGCAGGTGCTGCAGGAAGCGATTGCGGACGCCGAACCGCAGCTCGAACAGCTGCGCGAGGAAGACAGCGTCCGCCAGGATGCCCTGCGCGATGCCGAGGCCGCGCTCGCCGACTGGCAGCAGCGCCAGGACGCCCACGCCCGCGAACAGGCCGAGGCCGCGCGCGCCGGCGACGTCGAGCGCACCCGCGTCGATTACCTCGATCGCCAGGCGTTCGAAGCCGACCGCCGCCGCGAACAGCTGGCCAGCGAACGCGCAGCGCTCGACCTCGCCGCGCTGGCCGAAGCCTTCGCCGGCATCGAGGTGCAGCACGAAGAACAGAAAGCCTCACTCGACACCCTCGGCAGCGAACTGGAACAGCGCAAGCAGGCGGTCACCGAACTACAGGACCAGCAGCGCACCGCGCAGACCGAGCTGGCCGAAGTGCGCAAGCAGGCGCAGGAAAAACGCGGCCGTCTGTCGTCGCTGGAAACCCTGCAGCACGCCGCGCTCGGCCAGGAGCAGGGCGCCGCGGTGGAGTGGCTGCGCCAGCATGGCCTGGACTCCGCTGCACGCGTGGGCGAGCGCCTGCAGGTGGAAGCCGGCTGGGAGAACGCCGTCGAAGGCGCGCTCGGACAGCTGATCGAAGGCGTGCTGGTCGATAGCCCGGAAGCGCTGGTCGAGGCGCTTGGCGGCCTCGGCGAAGGCCGGCTCGCGCTGGTGTCGTCCGCGGCCGGCGATGCCGACTTCGCGCCGACCTCGCTCGCCGCAAAGGTCCAGGGCCCGCTGGCCATCCGCCAGCTGCTGGGCCGGCTGCATGTCGCCGAAACGCTGGACGAAGCACGCGCCCTGCAGGCGCGACTGGTCGAAGGCGGGCACGCCGACCATTCGGTCATCACCCGCCACGGCGAGCGCCTCGGTGCCGGCTGGGTGCGCGTGCTGCGCTCGGGCGCCGCGAAGCAGGGTGCGCTGCTGCGCGAACGCGAGATCCAGTCACTGCGGGTCGAGATCGAAACCCTGCAGGAACGTGAACACGAACTCGAACGCGGCATCGCCGCCTGGCGCGACCGCCTGCTCGCCGCCGAGCAGCAGCGCGAGGACGCGCAGCGCGGGCTGTACATGGCCCACCGCAGCGTGTCCGAACTCGCCGGCCAGCTGCAAAGCCAGCAGGGCCGACTGGAATCCGCGCGCAACCGCATCGCCCGGATCGACGCCGATGTCGAGCAACTGGTCGAGACCCTCGACACCAGCCGCGAGCAGTCGCGCGAGGCGCGCACCAAGCTCGAAGATGCCGTGTCGCGCATGGCCGAGCTGGAAGGCACGCGGCAGGCGCTGGAATCCGAACGCCGCAGCCTGGTCGATGCCCGGGACCAGGCCCGCACCGTCGCCCGCGAGTCGCGCGAAACCGCGCACGCGCTGGCGCTGACCCTGGAATCGCAGCGCACCCAGGTCAATGCGCTCGCGCAGTCGCTCGAGCGCATGGGCAGCCAGCGCGGCCAGCTCGACAACAGGCTGGGCGAACTCGCCACGCAGCTGTCCTCGGGCGAGGAAGACCCGGCCGAGGCGCTGGAACGCCAGCGTCAGGTCGTGCTCGAACAGCGCGTCACCGCCGAGAAGGCGCTGGCCTCGGCGCGCGCCGCGCTCGAGGGCATCGACAACGAACTGCGCGAGTTCGAGCAGATCCGCCACAAGCGCGACGAGCAGTCCCTCACCCAGCGCGAGGCGATTTCGCAGCGCAAGCTCGACCAGCAGGCGCTCGTGATCCACGCCGAACAGCTGTCGACCGCCGTGACCGAGGCCGGCTTCGTGCTCGACGACGTGGTCGCCGGCCTGTCCGCCGAGGCCGAAGTCTCCGCGTGGGAGAAGATGGTCACCGACTTCGACGCCAAGCTGCGCCGGCTGGAACCGGTCAACCTCGCTGCGATCGCCGAACACGCCGAAGCTGCGCAGCGCAAGGACTACCTCGACGCGCAGGACGCCGACCTCACCACCGCGCTGGAGACGCTGGAAGACGCGATCCGCAAGATCGACCGCGAGACCCGCGGCCGTTTCAAGGACACCTTCGACCGGGTCAATTCCGGCGTGCAGGAGCTGTATCCGCGCCTGTTCGGCGGCGGCCACGCCTACCTCGAGCTCACCGGCGAGGACATGCTCGACACCGGCGTCACGATCATGGCGCGCCCGCCCGGCAAGCGCGTGTCCAACATCACCCTGCTGTCGGGCGGCGAGAAGGCGATGACCGCGGTGGCGCTGGTGTTCGCGATCTTCCGCCTCAACCCGGCGCCGTTCTGCCTGCTCGACGAGGTCGACGCGCCGCTCGACGAAGCCAACGTCGGCCGCTTCACCGCGATGGTGTCCGAGATGAGCGAGCAGGTGCAGTTCCTGTTCGTCACCCACAACAAGGCAACGATGGAAGCCGCGCAGCAGCTGTCCGGCGTTACCATGCGCGAGCCGGGCGTCAGCCGCCTGGTATCCGTCGACCTCGCCGAAGCCGCACGCCTGGCCGGCGCCGCCTAAGGAGAACCGCACAATGTCCGACGCCTGGCTGCTGCGCCTCGGGATCCTCGTCGCCGGCGTGGTCCTGATCGCCGCGATCTATTTCTTCGGCCGGCCGCGCCGCAAGGGGCAGGGCCGCCGGCTCAAGCCGGAGGAACGCGGCGGCCGCACCGAGCCCACGCTCGGCGCGCAGATCGAAAACGAACTGGCCGAAGCGCCGGACACCGGCAGCGAAACCGTGGTGCAGGCGGAAATGGAACTGCTCGACCGCGCCGTGGGCAGCACCGCCGCGATGGCCGCCAGCGAAGTGGGCAAGCGCGGCGACGACGACTTCGACAAGATCGTGACCCTGTACATCGCCGCCAAGGCCGGCGAGGTGCTGCGCGGGCCGGACATCGTGGTGGCTGCCGAGAAGGCCGGGCTGACCTACGGCCACATGAACGTGTTCCACCGCCTGGTCGAGGCCCACCCGGAACGTGGCCCGGTGTTCAGCGTCGCCAACATCATGAAGCCGGGCAGTTTCGACATGGCCCAGATCCAGTCGCTGGAAACCCCCGCGATCGCTTTCTTCCTGACCCTGCCGGCGCCGATCAACGCGCTCGACGCCTGGGAAGCGATGGAACCGACCGCCCGGCGGATGGCCGAACTGCTTGACGGCGTGGTGCTGGACGAATCGCGCAACGCCCTCGGCCGCCAGCGCATCGCCCACCTGCGCGAGGAACTGCGCACCTACGACCGCCAGCACGAAGCGCCGCCGATCACCCGCTCGCCGCGCTGGTAGCCCGCGGAACCCTGCTGGACTCGTAGGGACGGCTTCAGCCGCGAGCTCTTCCCAGGCCGGTAGAAAGCTCGCGGCTGAAGCCGCTCCTACAAGCCAAGCCGCCCGTCATCCCCGCGGCTTTCAACAGGCGCATGTCTGGTCACGCGGGGGGCCATGGACCTTCGCGGGACGGCAAAAAGCTCGCGGCTGAAGCCGCTCCTACAGGTGTCGGGCACAGGTGCCATAGAATTCCCCGATGCCTGCCAAAGCCGCCGCCCATGCCGCCGAACTGCGTCGCCTGATTGACGACGCCAACCATCGCTACCACGTCCTCGACGATCCCGGCATCCCCGATGCCGAGTACGACCGTCTGATGCGCGAGCTCGAGGCGCTGGAGGCCGAACACCCTGGCCTGGCCACGCCGGACTCGCCCACGCAGCGGGTGGGTGCGGCGCCGTCGCGCGGGTTCGCGGAGGTTCGCCACGAGGTCCGCATGCTGTCGCTGGCCAACGCCTTCAGCGAGGCCGAGGTCGAGGACTTCGAACGCAGGATCGAGGGGCGGTTGGACGTGGCCGATCCGTTGTTCTCGGTGGAACCCAAGTTCGACGGCCTGGCGATTAGCCTGCGCTACGAGGATGGCGTGTTCGTGCAGGGCGCGACGCGCGGCGACGGAGAGAGCGGCGAGGACGTCACCGCCAACCTGCGCACCATCCGGACCATCCCGCTGAAGCTGCGCGGCGAGGACTGGCCGCGGGTGCTGGAAGTGCGTGGCGAGGTCTACATGCCGCGTGCCGGCTTCGAGGCCTACAACGAGAAGGCGCGCGCCTCGGACGGACGCATCAAGCCGCTGGTCAACCCGCGCAACGCCGCGGCCGGCAGTCTGCGCCAGCTGGATCCGCGCATCACCGCGCAGCGGCCACTGTCGTTCTACGCCTATGCGCTCGGCGCGGTCGTGGGCGGGGCGATGCCGGACCGGCATTCCGAAGTCCTGGGGAAGCTGCGCGAATGGGGCTTTCCGGTCAGCCCGCTGGTGTCGACGGCGCGCGGCGTCAGGGGCTGCCTTGCCTACTACGCGAAGATCGGGGCGCAGCGCGATGCGCTGCCGTTCGACATCGACGGTGTCGTCTACAAGGTCGACGACATGGCCTCGCAGCGCGAGCTGGGCTTCGTCGGTCGCACGCCGCGCTGGGCGATCGCGCACAAGTTCCCGGCGCAGGAGCAGACGACGGTCGTCGAGGACATCATCATCAACATCGGCAGGACCGGCGCGGCCACGCCGGCGGCGAAGCTGGTGCCGGTGTTCGTCGGCGGCGTCACCGTCACCAACGCGACGCTGCACAACACCGACCAGGTCGCGCGCCTGGACGTGCGCGTGGGCGACACCGTGATCGTCCGCCGCGCCGGCGACGTGATCCCGGAAGTGGTGCGGGTGATTCCCGAGCTCCGACCGGCGGGCACGACGCCGTGGGCGATGCCCGCGCATTGCCCGATCTGCGGCTCCGACATCGTGCGCGAGGAAGGGCAGTCCGTCGCCCGCTGCACCGGCGAGCTGGCCTGCGCCGCGCAGCGCACGCAATCGGTGTTCCATTTCGCCAGCAGGCGGGCGATGGACGTCGATGGCCTCGGTGAACGCTATATCGAAGCGCTGGGCGAGTTCGGCTATCTCGAATCGGTCGCGGATCTCTACCGGCTGGAACTCGACGACCTGTTGGAGATGAAGCGGCGCGCCGATGAGCGCGATGGCACCACGCCCGAAACAGTCAAGGCAGGCAAGGTCGCCACCAGGTGGGCCGAGAACCTCATCGAGGCGATCGATGCCAGCCGGCAGACCACGCTGGAACGCTTCCTGTACGCACTCGGGATCCAGCACGTCGGCGAGAGCACCGCCAAGGCGCTCGCCGCCTGGTTCGGCGATCTGGCGCTCGTCCGCCACACGCCATGGCCGCTGCTGAAGCTGGTGCCGGACATCGGCGACGAAGTCGCGCGCGCGATCGATGCGTTCTTCGAGCAGCCCGGGAACCAGAAGGTGATCGACGACCTGCTCGCGCGTGGCGTGCGGATCGCGGACACCCATCCGCCGAGTGCGAAGTTGCGCGCCGCGCTTGCGACCGGCCGCGTGCTTGCACAGATGAACATCCCCAGGCTGACCGCGAAGCGCGCGGAGCAGCTCGAAGCCGGCTTCGATTCGATCGAGGCGGTGGCCGGCGCCGAGGTCGCAGCGCTCGCGGCAGCCGGGTTGCCGCAAGACACCGCAGAGGCCGTGCGCGCGTTCCTGGCCGGACACGACGGCCTTGCGCTGGTCCAGCGCACGACGCGCGCGCTCGCCAGCCTGCGCGAAGCAACCGCCGGCGTTTGCGAAGCGGAAGCCGGCCCGCTCGACGGCAGCACGGTGGTGCTTACCGGAACCCTCGCATCGCTGACGCGCGACGGTGCGAAGGAACGTCTCGAAGCGCTGGGCGCGAAGGTCTCGGGTGGTGTGTCGAAGAAGACTTCGTTCGTCGTGGCGGGCGAGGCCGCCGGCAGCAAACTGGCCAAGGCGCAGGAACTGGGCGTCGAGATCTGGGACGAGGCGAAGCTGCTGGCGTTCCTGCAGGAGCACGAATGAACAGTGGAAGCGGGTCATGGCAGTCGTGGCGGGAGCCATTGCCGCCGGAATCGGTGACCTGTCGCACATGACCGGCTGGAAACCCTCGGCCTCGTTCGACGCGCTGCGCCTGCGCGCCCGGCTCAACGCCGCGGTCCGCGATTTCTTCTCCCGGCGCGACGTGATCGAGGTCGAAACGCCGATGATGTCCGTGGCCGGCAACACCGAGCCCAACATCGCCTCGTTTTCGCTGGAATTCTCCGGCCGCACCGACGGCGCGCCGCGCACGCGTTGGCTGCGCACGTCGCCGGAACATCCGCTCAAGCGCCTGCTTTGCGCCGGCTTCGGCGACTGCTACGAACTCGGTCGTGTGTTCCGTGACGGCGAAGCCGGTGGCCGCCACAACCCCGAGTTCACCATGCTCGAGTGGTACCGCCTCGGCATGGACCATGTACAACTCGCTGCCGAAACCGTGGAGGTCGTGCGCATGGCGCTGGCGCTGGTGGGGCGCGACGCCAGCGACGAGTCGGTGACCTACCGCGAGCTGTACCGGCGCGAGCTCGGCATCGATCCGATGACGGCACCGGACGAGACCCTGCGCAACGCGCTCGGCGACGTCACCATCGATCCCGAGGGCCTCGTGCGCGACGACTGGCTCGACCTGCTGATGACCCATCGCATCCAGCCGGGATTGTCGCCTGACCGGATTCTCGTCGTCCGCGACTATCCCGCGTCGCAGTGCGCGCTTGCGCGCATCCGCCCGCCCACGAATGCAGGAGACCCGCCGGTCGCCGAGCGTTTTGAGCTCTATCTCGGTCCGCTGGAACTGGCCAACGGTTACCACGAGCTTGCCGATGCCGATGAGCAGCGGGGCCGTTTCGAACGCGACCTCATGGTCCGGCGCAATCGCGGCGCGCAGGCGCCGGCCGTCGATGCGCGCCTGCTCGACGCGCTCGCGCATGGCCTGCCGGCGTGCGCCGGCGTTGCATTGGGCGTCGACCGGCTGTTGATGGCGATGTTGCGCACGCCTGCGATCGCGGACGTGCTCGCGTTCGACTTTACGCGTGCCTGAACGGCGGAATCGGCGCTGTCATCGGAACCCGTGGTTTTGCGTTCTCGTTCACACAGAGGTTGTAGATTCATCCCATCCGCCACGAGGGGTTGTCCATGAACATGGCCATTCGGATTGTCATCGCCCTGGCAGCCACCTGCCTTGCAGGCTGCGTGGGTTACGGATATCCAGGGGACAGTTACGGCGGTTATCCGGGCGACTACGGATATCCCGGCAATGCCTATCCGGGCGGCAATGCCTACCCGGGTGACGGCTACGGCAGCAGCATCCGCTGCGAGTCCGACAACAAGCGCACCCGCCACTGCAACGTCGACACGCGCGGCGGCGTGCGCATCAGCCGCAGGCTCTCGGACGCGCCCTGCGTCCAGGGCCGGAGCTGGGGCTACGACAGCCGCGGCATCTGGGTCTCCCAGGGGTGCCGCGCCGAGTTCGTGGTCGGCGCGGGTGGCGGTTACCGCCCGGGCGACCGGCCCGGGGCCGGTGGCGACTACGGGCAGACCGTGCGCTGCGAGTCGCAGGAAAGGCGCCAGCGCCGCTGCAACGTCAGCGTTCGCCGCGGCGTTGACATCGTTCGCCAACTGTCGAAAACGCGTTGCGTGCAGGGCCAGAACTGGGGCTGGGACCGCGGCGGAATCTGGGTCAGCGGCGGTTGCCGCGCGGAGTTCCGGGTCCGCTGATCAGGCCTCCGCTGCTTCGGGCCTGATATCCGCCCTGGGCACACGCCACGTCGCGTCGTGCCCGGTAAACTGGCCCAATGCACGACACCGCAGCTTCCACCATCGACTACGCGCGCTACGACCGCATCCGCCCGATTCGCTGGACGGGCCAATCGCTTGAACTGCTCGACCAGCGGCGCCTGCCGTTCGACGTCGACTACGTGGCCTGCACCACCAGCGACGAAGTGGCGGCGGCCATCCATGCGCTGGCGGTGCGCGGCGCGCCGGCGATCGGCATCGCCGCGGCCTGGGGCACGGTGCTCGCGGCGCGCGAAATCGACGCCGTGGATGGCGACACGGCGCTGGCGTCGATCGAGCCGGCACTGCAGCGCCTCAACGCCGCGCGACCCACGGCGGTGAACCTGGCCTGGGCACTGGCGCGGATGCGGCGCGCGCTCGCCGGCACCGGCAAGGACTGGCGCGACGTACTGGAACGCGAGGCCCGCGCGATCGAAACCGAGGACCTGGCCGCCAACCGCCGCATGGGCGAACTCGGCGCCGGCCTGATCGCACCGGGCAGCGGCGTGCTCACCCATTGCAACACCGGCTCGCTGGCCACCGCGGGGTTCGGCACCGCGCTGGGCGTGATCCGCGCCGGCGTCGCCCAGGGTCGCATCGGCAAGGTGTTCGCCGACGAGACGCGGCCATGGATGCAGGGCTCGCGCCTGACCGTCTGGGAACTTCAGCAGGACGGCATCGATGCCACCCTGATCGCCGACGCGGCGGCGTCGCACCTGATGAAAGACGGGCAGGTGGACTGGGTGGTGGTCGGCGCCGACCGCATCTGCGCCAACGGCGATGTCGCCAACAAGATTGGCACCTACCAGCTGGCCATCGCCGCGCGCTTCCACGGGCGGAAGTTCATGGTGGTGGCGCCGTCGTCGACGGTGGACATGGACACAGCCTCCGGCGACCTGATCGAAATCGAGGAACGCGACCCGGCCGAACTGCTCGGCGTCGGCGGCAACCGCATCGTTGCCGACGGCATCCAGGCATGGAACCCGGTGTTCGACGTCACTCCGGCCGCGTTGATCGATGCGATCGTCACCGAACAGGGCATCGTCGAGCATCCAGACGAAGCCGCGATGCGCGCGATGTTCGGCTAAGGCAACGACAAACCCGGGGGGAGCGGCTTCAGCCGCGAGCTTTCCGGGAAACGGGTTCGCGAGATCAAGAGCACGCGGCTGAAACCCTTCTCACGGGGATTTGGCGACGCGCAGGGCGGGTCCAGACCCGCCGCTCCGCATGCAGCCGTCACCCGGCTTGGCGCTGCTTTTCGCAAGCACCGCGCAGGCACTCAAAAAACCACCGCAAACCCTTGTTTCCACGTGGGAATCGGCTGCCATCGAAGGGTGCTTTTGTGATACAATTCCGCCCTTGTGCCGATGCTTGCGCGGAGCCGTTTCGCGCGATGCCCGACACGCTCCCGATCCACACCGAAAAGAGTTGCAATGGCCGAGCTCGCCAAGGAAATCATCCCCGTCAATCTCGAAGACGAGATGCGCCGCAGTTATCTCGATTACGCCATGAGCGTGATCGTGGGGCGCGCGCTCCCGGATGTCCGGGACGGCCTGAAACCCGTCCACCGCCGCGTGCTGTTCGCAATGACCGAACTTGGTGCGCACAGCAACAAGCCGTACTTCAAGTCGGCACGCATCGTCGGTGACGTGATCGGCAAATACCACCCGCATGGCGACCAGTCGGTGTACGACACCCTGGTGCGCATGGCGCAGCCGTTCTCGCTGCGCTACATGCTGGTGGACGGGCAGGGCAACTTCGGTTCGGTGGACGGCGACTCCGCCGCGGCCATGCGCTACACCGAGGCGCGCATGTCGCGGCTCACGCACGAGCTGATGGCGGACATCGAGAAGGAAACCGTCGATTTCCAGCCCAACTACGACGAGAAGGAACAGGAGCCGACGGTCATGCCGACCCGGTTCCCGAACCTGCTGGTCAACGGCTCGGCCGGCATCGCGGTGGGCATGGCCACCAACATCCCGCCGCACAACATGTCCGAGGTGATCGACGCGCTGATCGCGCTGATCGACGATCCCTCGATCGACATCGAAGGCCTGATGGAACACATCCCCGGCCCGGATTTCCCCACCGGCGGCATCATCAACGGCGTCGGCGGCATCCACCTGGCCTACCGCACCGGCCGCGGCCGCGTGCGCATGCGTGCACGCGCCGAGATCGAAGTGGCCGACAACGGCCGCGAGGCGATCGCGGTCACCGAGATCCCGTACCAGGTCAACAAGGCACGGCTGATCGAGAAGATCGCCGAGCTGGTCAAGGAAAAGAAGCTCGAGGGCATCAGCGAGCTGCGCGACGAGTCCGACAAGGACGGCATGCGCATCTACATCGAGGTCAAGCGCGGCGAATCGGCCGACGTGGTGCTCAACAACCTCTACCAGCAGACCCAGATGGAGTCGGTGTTCGGCATCAACATGGTGGCGCTGGTCGACGGCCGCCCGCAGTTGCTGAACCTCAAGCAGATCCTCGAGGCGTTCGTGCGCCATCGCCGCGCGGTGGTCACCCGCCGGACGATCTTCGAGCTGCGCAAGGCGCGCGCCCGCGCACACGTGCTCGAAGGCCTGACCGTCGCGTTGGCCAACATCGACGAGATGATCGAGCTGATCAAGACCTCGGCCAATCCCAACGAGGCGCGCGAACGCATGCTGGCGCGCACCTGGGAACCGGGCCTGGTGGGCGCGCTGCTCGCCGCCACCGGCAGCGATGCGTCGCGGCCCGAGGACCTGCCTGCGGGCGTGGGCCTGCTCGACACCGGCTACCAGCTGACCGAGACCCAGGCCCAGCAGATCCTCGAGATGCGCCTGCACCGCCTGACCGGGCTGGAGCAGGAGAAGCTGACCGAGGAATACAGGCTGCTGCTGGACACCATCCGCGGCCTGATCGAGATCCTCGAGGATCCCGACGTGCTGCTGGAGGTGATCCGCACCGAGCTGCGCAACGTCAAGGAAGAGTTCGGCGATGCGCGCCGCAGCGAGATCCGCGCCAGCGAGGAAGACCTGGACATCCTCGACCTGATCGCGCCCGAGGACGTGGTGGTCACGCTGTCGCACGCCGGCTACGCCAAGCGCCAGCCGGTGAGCGCCTACCGCGCGCAGAAGCGCGGCGGCCGCGGCCGCAACGCGGCGGCGACCAAGGAAGAGGATTTCATCGACCAGCTGTGGCTGGTCAACACCCACGACACCCTGCTGACCTTTACCAGCGCCGGCCGCGTGTTCTGGCTGCCGGTGCACCAGTTGCCGGAGGCCGGCTCGCATGCGCGCGGCCGTCCGATCATCAACTGGATCCCGCTGGAGGCCGACGAGCAGGTGCAGGCGGTGCTGCCGGTGCGCGAGTACAGCGAGGACCTGTTCGTGTTCTTCGCCACCCGCCACGGTACGGTCAAGAAGACCCCGCTGACCGAGTACGCCTACCGCCTGCAGCGCGGCAAGATCGCCATCAACCTTGCCGATGGCGATTCGCTGGTCGGCGTGGCGCTGTCCGATGGCCATCGCGACATCATGCTGTTCGCCAGCAACGGCAAGGCCGTGCGCTTCGCCGGCAGCACCGTGCGCCCGATGGGCCGCACCGCCACCGGCGTGCGCGGAATGAAGCTGGCCGACGGCGAGGAAGTGCGCAGCCTGATCGTGGTCGAGGGCGATGGCGACATCCTCACCGCCAGCGAGCGCGGCTACGGCAAGCGCACGCCGGAGGCCGACTATCCGCGCAAGGGCCGTGGCACCCAGGGCGTGATCGCGCTGCAGACCACCGCCCGCAACGGCAAGCTGGTCGGCGCGATCCAGCTGTCGGACAGCCATGAGGTACTGCTGATTTCCGATGGCGGCACCCTGGTGCGCACCCGTGCTTCGGAGATCTCGCAGGTCGGCCGCAACACCCAGGGCGTGACCCTGATCCGGCTGGCCCCCGACGAAACCCTGCAGGCGATCGAGCGCGTGGATGCGTCGCTGGACGAGGAGGACGTCGAGGACGCCGACGGCGTTGCAGCGGAGACGCAGGCGCCGCCGCCAGCGGGCTGAGCCCTGCCGATGCAATGGAAGGCCCGGCTCGCCGGGCCTTCTGCTTTTGGGGCGCATTGTAGGAGCGGCGGAAGCCGCGATGGCTTTACCGGGAAAGCTTCGCGGCTTCCGCCGCTCCTACAAGACCAGAGCAGAAACTCGCGGCTGAAGCCGCTCCTGCGGAAGGTGCCAGGCCGCCGCATGGTGGCCCCGAAAATCTCCAACGGCCGTCATATACTCGGGACGACCCGGGAGATGGACCTGACATGCGCAAGCGCGACTTCGTGGTGGCCGCGGCCGTGGCCAAATGGACTTTCGTACTGTTGCTTGCCGTGGGCCTGGTGGCCTGCAAGCGCAGCCCGCACGGGCAACTTCCGGAAGCCAGCGGCGAGCCGGTCAAGGCCGAACGCGCGAAGGTCGAGGGATTCGCGCTGCTGCGTGCCTACCCGGACCAGGGGCGCGAGTCGCTGGCCATCGCGCTGGAGTTCTCGCAGCCGCTGGTGGGCACCCAGGATTTCGACAAGCTGCTGACCTTCGCCGAGCCGGTGGGCGACAAGAGCAGCTGGTCGCTGGACGAGGATGGCAAGACCCTGCGGTTCCCGTTCGTCGAGGCCAACAAGAACTACACGCTGCGCATCTCGGGCGCACTCACTGCCGCGGACGGCAGCAAGCTCGGCAAGGACATCGAGCAGAAGGTGTTCACCGGCGAACTCGATCCCGCGGTGGGCTTCGCCTCGCAGGGCAGCGTGCTGCCGGCGAAGGAGTCGCGCGGGCTGCCGGTGGTGTCGGTCAACGTCGACGAGGTCGATGTCGAGTTCCTCCGCGTGGAAGAGAAATCGCTGGCGCAGTTCTTCAGCGAATACCAGCGCGGTGGGCGCCGCGGCAGTTGGGAGCTGGAGCGCGACTACAACGGGCACGTGCCGCTGTCGAAGCTGGCCAGGTCGGTCTACGTGAACCGCTTCGTGCTCGGCGGCAAGCGCAACGAGCGCGCGCTGACCTACCTGCCGGTGCAGAACATCCCGGAGCTGCAGGAGCCGGGGCTGTATTTCGCGGTGATGAAGCGCTCGGGCCAGTTCCAGGACCAGTTCGAGACCGCGTTCTTCACCGTCAGCGACATCGGCCTGCATGCGCGGGCCTACAAGGACAAGCTGTACGTGCACACCGCCTCGCTGCGCGACGGCGGGTCTGTGGGCGGCGTCGAGCTGCGGATCCTCGACCCGCAGGGCGACACCTTCCTCAAGGGCGAGACCGACGGCAACGGCAATGCGCTGCTGAACTACAAGCTGCAATCCGGGCACGTGCTGGTCGCCCGGCGCGGCAGCGACATCTCGCTGCTGCCGTTCAACCAGCCTGCGCTGGATCTCTCCGAATTCGCGGTCGCCGGCCGGGAATCGGCCTGGTTCGACGTGTTCGCGTGGTCCGGCCGCGACCTGTACCGTCCCGGCGAGACCGTGCGCGTGTCGGCCCTGTTCCGTGACAACGACGGCAAGCCGGTCGCGGCGAAGGGCAAGGATGGGCAGCCGCGCACGCAACCACTTTTCGTCCGGCTCAAGCAGCCCGACGGCAAGACCTTCCTTGACAGTCGCATCGAGGCCGGCGAACTGGGCTACTTCAAGTTCGAGAAGACCATTCCCGTGGACGCGCCGACCGGGCGCTGGCGGGTCGAGTTCCGTACCGATCCGGCCAGCGCGGAAGCGGTCGAGGGGATGACGCTGCGGATCGAGGAGTTCCTGCCCGAGCGCATGAAGCTCGACCTCGCCACCGCCGATGCCGCGCTCAAGCCCGGACAGCCGTTCCGGCTGGAAGCGACCGGCGCCTACCTGTACGGCGCGCCCGCCGCGGACAACCGCTTCAGCGCGAAGCTCGCGGTGGCGGCGGAGCAGCACCCGCTCGAGCAGTTGCCCGGCTACTTCTTCGGCGATCCGACCGTCGAGCTGCCGAGGGAGGCGAAGGACGTCATCGACGCCAAGCTCGACGCCAAGGGCAAGCTGGCGCAGGACATCCCGCTTCCCGACGAGGTCAAGCCGGTGACGCCGGTGGCGGTGGTCGTGTCCGGCAGCCTATACGAGACCGGCGGCCGCAGCGTCAACCGTTCGCTGAAGCGGGTGATGTGGCCGGCCGACGCGCTGGTCGGCGTGCGCCCGCTGTTCGACGACGCCGATGGCGCGGACAGCAACGGCAACGCAGGCTTTGAACTGCTGCGCGTGGGTAGCGACGCCAGGCCGCGCCCGGGCAAGGGGCTGAAGGTCACGCTGGTGCGCGAGCATCGCGACTACCACTGGAATTACGACGAAGACGACGGCTGGGACTACGACTTCACCCGCCGGTTCGAGAACGTGGAGACGAAGACGATCGATTCCGCGGCCACCGCGGTGCGCCTCGATTTCCCGGTGGAGTGGGGCGAGTACCGCGTCGACGTGCTCGACCCGGCGACCGGCCTGACGATGCGCTATCCGTTCCGCGCCGGCTGGAGCTGGGACGACCAGAACCGCGGGCTGGATGCACGCCCCGACAAGGTCAAGCTGTCGCTGGACAAGACCGGCTACAAGGCCGGCGACACGCTCAAGGCCACCATCACGCCGCCGCACGCCGGCAAGGGCGTGCTGCTGGTCGAGAGCGACAAGCTGCTGTACGTGCAGGACATCGACGTCAAGGCCGGTGGCAGCACGTTCGAGATCCCGGTGACCAAGGACTGGGAGCGGCATGACGTCTACGTCACCGCGCTGGTGTTCCGCGGCGGCAGCGTACCCAGCAAGATCACGCCGGCGCGCGCGGTCGGCGTGGCCTGGGTGCCGATGGACCGCAAGGCGCGTCGCGTCGCGGTCGGGCTGAAGGCACCGAAGCAGATGCGCCCCGAACAGCCGATGCGGGTGATCGTGAGCGTGCCCGAACTCGCCGGCCAGCAGGCCTATGCGACGGTGTCCGCGGTCGACGTGGGCATCCTCAACATCACCCGCTTCCCGGTGCCCGATGCCAACAAGCACTTCTTCGCGCAACGGCGCCTGGGCGTCGACGCCTACGACCTGTATGGCCGCGTGATCGAGAGCTTCGAGGGCGGCATGGCCAAGCTGCGCTTCGGCGGCGACATGGCGCTGGAGGCGCTGCCGCAGGCGCGGCGGCCGACGGCTCGGGTGCAGACGGTGGATCTGTTCGCCGGCCCGGTGAAGCTCGACGCCAGGGGCAATGCACGCATCGACCTGCCGGTGCCGGACTTCAACGGCACCCTGCGGGTGTCGGCCCTGGTGTTCTCCGCCGATCGCTACGGCAATCGCGACGTCGAAACCGTGGTGCGCGCGCCGATCGTGGCCGAAGCCAGCCTGCCGCGCGTGCTCGCGCCTGGCGACAGCAGCACGGTCACCCTCGACCTGACCAACTTCACCGGCAAGGCCGGCGATTTCAAGGTGCGCGTGGACGGCATCGGCCCGGTGTCGATCGGCGACAACGTGCGCGACGCGAAGATCGCGGTGGAGGGCAAGTCGACGCTGAGTTTCCCGTTGACCGCGAAGGAGGGCTACAGCACCGCCAACGTGCGCGTGCGCGTGGAGGGCAACGGCTTCAAGGTCGACCGGCGTTACGACCTGCCGGTACGCCCGGCCTGGCCAGGCGTGCTGCGCGCGCGCACCCAGGTGCTGGACCAGTTGGCCGCGGTGTCGCTGGGCGCGGATTTCGCCAGTGGACTCATGCCCGGTTCGGTCAACGCGCGGATGACGGTCAGCGCGATCCCGCCGATTCCGTTTGCCAGCGCGTTGCAGGGTGCGCTGAACTATCCCTACGGCTGCGCCGAGCAGACCGCCAGCAAGGGCTACGCCGCGCTCGAACTCGATCCGGCGACGGCGAAGATGCTGGGCGCCACTGGCCTGGACGCCGACAGGCGCCGCGCGCGGATGGAAGGCGCCTTCGGTCGCCTGGCTTCGATGCAGGTCAGCTCCGGGCATTTCTCGATGTGGGGCGACGACAACTATGTCAGCCCGAACCTGACGCCGTACATCGTCGAGTTCCTGCTGGATGCGCGCGAGGGCGGCTTCCAGGTCCCCGACAACGTGCTGCAGAAAGCGCTGCAGCGCCTCAACGAGGATCTGCTGGCCGGCGGCAACGAGTTCTATGGCCGCGACCATCGCTCGCACCTCAAGTTCGCCTACCAGGCGCATGCCGGCTACGTGCTGGCGCGGGTCAACCGTGCACCGCTCGGCACGCTGCGCGCCCTGTACGACAACGACCGCAAGAAGACGCTGACCGGATTGCCGCTGGTGCACCTCGGACTCGCACTGGCGATGCAGGGCGACAAGACGCGCGGCGAGAAGTCGATTGCCGAAGGTTTCGCGTTCAAGGGCGATCGCCCGGGCTACCTGGGCGATTACGGCAGTCCGCTGCGCGACATCGCGTTGATGATCGCGCTGACCCACGAGCGTGGTTACGCCAAGCCGGCGTACGACGCGCGTGCGGTCGACCTGGGTCGCGAACTCGACGCGCGCCGCAACAGCCGCTGGCTCTACCTGAGCACGCAGGAGCAGGTGGCGCTGGTGCGGCTGGGCAAGGCGCTGATGGCCGGCCAGGACAAGCGCGTGTCCGGCACCTGGCAGGTCGGTGATGTCGAAGACACGGCCGCGGCCGCGAAGATCGTGGGCCGCATGTTCGACTACGACACGCTGGCCAAGGGCGTGCGCTTCGACCCCAAGGGCACGCCGCCGCTGTACGCGAGCCTGGAAGTCGCCGGCGTACCGCGCACCGCGCCCGAGCCGGACTTCAGCCAGATCAAGGTCGAGCGCAAGTGGTACGGCACCGACGGCAAGGCGTGGAGGCCCGGGCCGTTGAAGGAGGGCGAGGCGCTGATCGTCGAGGTCAGCATGACTGCCGATCGCGACATGGCCGATGCGCTGCTCACCGACCTGCTGCCTGCAGGGCTCGAGGTCGAGAACTTCAACCTCGGCGACGAGAAACAGTGGGCCGACGTGGTGGTCGATGGCATCGAGATCACCAATCGCGCCAATGCCGCCGACGTGGTGCACGAGGAATACCGCGAGGATCGTTACGTCGCCGCGTTGAAGCTGTATGCCGGCCGTCCCGCGCGCGTGTTCTACCTCGTGCGCGCGGTAACGCCAGGCACCTACACAGCGCCGCCGCCGCTGGTCGAGGACATGTACCGTCCGGAACTGCGCGGCGTTGGCAAGTCGGTGCCGGCGAGCATCACGGTGGTGCAGCCGTGAGTCGCGAAAGCCCGGCGACTCGTGGCTTGTGGTCTGCGACAGGCAGTCGTGATTGAGGCTGTGCTCCAGCAGCACTGGGTCGAGCCCTTCTCCCGCAGGCCGGAGAAGGGCCGAAGCCAAGGTCAGGGCGGGTTGCGACCGCCCGGGAATCGGGAATCGGGAAGAAGCAATTGCGCTTTTGATCGTCATTCCCGCGCAAGCGGGAACCTAGTGACTTGTCGTTCCAACGTCGACCAATACTGGAAAAACTGAAGGCGCTGGGTTACCGCTTGCGCTGGAATTCCGGCGCACGGCATGCCGATAGTGCCCGCGAGGCCGCGAGCACCGCGAAGAGCCTCAGCGAACAATCCAGTTCGCCCGGCGCTTCGCGTCCCGCACGCCACGGCTGGCGCAGCATGCTCCCGTGGCTGCGTTGGGGCACGGTGGCGATCCTGCTGTCCTTGCTGGTCCTCGACCTCGCATTCCCGCTGCCCCTGCCTGAAAAGCGCGACACCAGCACCCTGGTGGTCGCGCGCGATGGCACGCCGCTGCGTGCGTTCGCGGACGCCGAAGGCGTATGGCGCTACCCGGTCACGCCGGAACAGGTCTCGCCTCTGTACCTGCAGGTGCTGCTCAACTACGAAGACCGCTGGTTCTGGCGCCATCCCGGAGTCAACCCCGTGTCGCTGCTGCGCGCCGGCAGGCAGTGGCTGCTGCGCGGGCACATCGTGTCGGGCGGCTCGACGCTGACCATGCAGGTCGCGCGCATCCTCGACCGGCCCGCCGACGGCCGGCATTCGCGCACGCCGTGGGTGAAACTCAAGCAGGTCCTGCGCGCCCTGCAGCTCGAAGCGCACCTGTCCAAGCGCGAGATCCTGACCCTGTATCTCGAACGCGCGCCATTCGGCGGCACCATCGAGGGGGTCGAGACCGCGAGCCGTGCCTATCTCGGCAAGCCGGCTTCGCGCCTGTCGCGCGCCGAGGCCGCACTGCTGACCGTGTTGCCGCAGGCGCCGAGCCGCTGGCGGCCGGACCGGCATCCCGACGAGGCACGCGTGGCCCGCGACAAGGTGCTCGATCGCATGGCCGAACTCGGTGTCTGGACACCGGCGCAGGTGCGCGACGCGAAGATCGAGGCGGTGGTCTCGCGCACGTTGCATGCGCCGCTCTCCGCGGCGTTGCTGGCGCAACGATTGCGCAACGAACATCCCGCATCCGCGCGCATCCCTTCCACGCTCGATCCCGGCCTGCAGCGCACCCTGGAGGAACGTGTCACTGCCTACTTCTCCGATCTGCCGCCCCGGACCTCCGCCGCGCTGCTGGTGGTCGACAACGCGACCCTGGAGGCGCGTGCCTACGTCGGTTCGGTCGCGTTCGGCGACAAGGCCCGGCTCGGCGACGTCGACATGGTGCAGGCGTGGCGCTCGCCCGGTTCCACGCTCAAGCCGTTCCTGTACGGCATGGCGCTGGACGACGGCCTGATCCATTCCGAAAGCCTGCTGGTCGACGCGCCGCAGTCGTTCGGCGGATATCGGCCCGGCAACTTCAATGCCGCGTTCAACGGGCCGGTCGGCGCGGCCGAGGCTCTTCGGTTGTCGCTGAACATTCCCGCGGTCGACCTGCTGGATCGCGTCGGCCCAGCGCGATTCTCGGCGCGCCTGGACAATGCCGGCATCTCGCTGAAGTACCCGCGCGGCGCCAGACCCAACCTGTCGGTCATTCTCGGCGGCACCGGCGCGCGGCTGGAGGACCTGGTGGGCGCGTACGCGGCGCTCAATCGCGGCGGCATCGCCGGACGCGTGCGCTACACGCCCTCCGATCCGCGCATCGACCGGCGCGTGGTGTCGCCGGGTGCAGCATGGATCGTGCGCACGATACTCGAGGCCAATCCGCGCCCGGGCGAGCGCGAGGACACCTTCGACCGTCGCGGCCGGCCGCGGGTGGCGTGGAAAACCGGCACCAGCTACGGCTTCCGCGACGCATGGGCGATCGGCAGCACGCGCCGGTACACGGTCGGGGTCTGGGTAGGCCGGCCAGACGGGACGCCGCTGCCGGGACAGTACGGCGCAGTCACGGCGCTGCCGCTGATGTTCGAGGTCGTCGACAGCCTGCCGCGTGGGCGCGGCGACAGCGTGCCGCGCCCACCGCCGCATAACGTTGCGGAAACCGAAATCTGCTGGCCGCTGGGCATCGCAGCGGACGCGCAGCCGGCCGCCCTGTGCCAGCGCAGGATGAAGGCATGGACGCTGGACGGAGTCGTGCCCACGACCTTCGCCGAACGCGGCGCGCGCCTGTGGAATGCCGGGCGCGAACGGTTCGATGCCGACACGGCAACCGGTGAACGGGTGTCGGCCGCCTGTTCGCTGCCGCACGAAACGCGCAGCACCGAGATCGCGCGCTGGCCCGCGCTGGCGTCGCCATGGCTGTCGGCGGCCGAACGACGCGCATCACGGCTGCCGCCGCTGGCCGATGACTGCATGGCCGACGGGCGCGGCGCGGTGGAGGAACTGCGCATCGAGGGCATCAACGACCGCGCAACGCTGGCGCGCGCCCCGGGCAGCCAGCACGCGGTGCGGCTGTCGCTGCGTGCGCTGGGCAGCGGTTCGCGAGTGCAGTGGCTGCTGGACGGGCGCCGGATCGGGGAGTCCGAAGGCGCCCGGCCATTCGCGCACGACTTTGGCGAAGCCGGCGATCACACGTTGACCGCACTCGCGGAAAGCGGGGCATGGGCCAGCCTGCAGTTCCGCGTGCTTCCTCCCTAGGCGCCGCGGCCCTGTAGGAGCGGCTTCAGCCGCGAGCTCTTCAGCGCCGGGCCGGGAAGCTCACTGCGCTTGAATTCTCTCGCTTCTTCGTCACGCAAGAGCTCGCGGCTGAAGCCGCTCCTACAAAAGAGAAGCGGAATCTCCAGCTTTGCATCCGGCCACATGTGCGTGGCCGGGCGTTTGCGAACGCAGCCGATGCCGATAGGGCATCACGTTGCTTCGATTGACTTGCCTGCGGCCATCCATGGCGAAGCATCAGGGCTTCGGAACCACCGGTCCGGCCATCCTTGGCCGGGCGTTCGCCAAGGCGCGCGGCAGTGCCGATTGTCTTGATCGCATATCGCAGCCGTCCATGGCGCAGCGTTCTGGCTTCGGGTCGTCCAGCCCGGCCATCCATGGCCGTGCGTTCGCGAACGCAGCCGATGCCGATAGGGCATCGGCTAAGCGCGTTCGCTCACCCAATCCAGCCGTCGAGCAGGTCGGAGAACTCGTCCGCGTGTTCCTCTTCCTGCGCCAGGATGTGCTCGAGGATGCGCTTGGTGGTGGTGTCGCGGTCGCCGACGTAGTTGATCATCTCGCGGTAGCTGTCGATCGCGATGCGCTCGGCGACGAGGTTCTCCTTGACCATGTCGCGCAGGTCCTTGCCTTCCTTGTATTCGGCGTGCGAGCGCGCGGTCAGGGTGTCGGGATTGAGGTCGGGCTCGCCGCCAAGCTGCACGATGCGCTCTGCCAGCATGCCCGCATGGGCCTGCTCCTGCTGGGCATGCTCGAGGAACTCGGCCTTGACCGCGTCGGCCAGCATGCCCTTGGCCATGAAGTAGTGGCGGTAGTACCGCAGCACGCAGACGTACTCGGTCGCCAGCGCGTCGTTGAGCATGCGGATCACCACCTTGCGATCGGCGGCGTAGCTGTCGGTGATCGCGCCGTCGTCGATGTTCTTGCGGGCGCGTGCGCGCAGGGTCGCTGTGGCGGTGAGCGGAGAGGCGGGGCTGGCGGCTTTCTTCTTCGCGGCTTGCTTGGCCATCGATTGGCTCCTCGGGTCAGGAAAGTTGACTGAGCAGGTGTTCGGCCGAGGACACGCGGAACTCGCCGGGCGCCTCGACGTTGACGATGCGGGCGACGCCGTCCTCGGCATACAGCGAGAAGCGCTTGGCGCGCATGCCCATGCCGTAGGAGCTGGCGTCCATCTCCAGCCCCAGCGCGCGCGCGAACTCGCCGTTGCCGTCGGCCAGCATCAGCAGGCCCTCCGGCGCGTGCTGGCTCTGGCCCCAGGCCTGCATCACGAACGGGTCGTTGACCGACATGCAGAGCACCTCGATGCCGCGCTTGCGGAACTCGTCGAAGTGCTGGATGAAACCGGGCAGGTGCTTTTCCGAACAGGTGGGGGTGAAGGCACCGGGAACCGCGAACAGGACCACCTTCTTGCCGTCGAACAGGGTGGGGGTATCGATGATCTCGACGCCTTCGTCGATGCGCTGGAGCCGTGCTTCTGGAATGGAGTCGCCGGGCTGGATGGGCATTGGGGGGATCCTGTTGAAGTGAACGCAGTCTAGTGCGCAGGGGGAAAGGCGGCGTCAAGACGGGCTTGAAATCCCGCGCCGTGCACCTACCTCGTGGACATCGCGGCAATTGGCGCCGCCCAGTATCCAGAGGAATCGCAGCATGAACATCGTCCATTACCGCCAGTGGCCGGCCCGGCGCCTGGCCAGCGCAGTCGCCGAGTCCGCTTCCGCCAGCGCGCAGTGGCTGCCGCAGGTCGACATCCGCGAGGAAACCGACCGCTTCGTGATCCGCGCCGACCTGCCGGGCATCGACCCGCAGGACATCGAGGTGCAGATGGACAAGGGCATCCTGTCCATCCAGGGCGAGCGCAAGGCCGAGGTCGTCGCCGAAGGCGCGCACTACACGCGCGTGGAGCGCCGCAACGGAAGCTTCAACCGCCGCTTCGCGCTGCCCGACAGCGCCGATGCCGACGGCATCGTGGCCAGCGGCCGCAACGGCGTGCTGGAAGTCAGCATCCCGAAGAAGCCGGAAACCACGCCGCGCCGCATCCGCGTCGGCGTCGAGACCGTGCAGTAGGCCTTTCACCGCGCAAGCGGGCGGAAGGCGGATAATCCCGGCTCGCGGCGGCAACGTCGCGGGCCGCTTTCGCTGGAGACACCGACACGATGCAGTTCAAGGACTACTACGACATCCTGGGCGTGGAACCGAGCGCGGGCGACGCCGAGATCAAGACGGCGTACCGGAGGCTGGCGCGCAAGTACCATCCCGATGTCAGCAAGGAAGCCGGCGCCGAGGAAAACTTCAAGGCGGTCAACGAGGCCTACGAGGCGCTGCGCGACCCGCAGAAGCGTGCGGCCTACGACCAGTTGCGCACCCGCGGCTATCGTCCCGGCGACGAGGTGCAACCGCCTCCGGGCGGCTACGGGCAGGGCGGCGGCGAAGGCTTCGATTTCGACGAGGTGTTCGCCGGCGGCGGCGCGGGCGGCGGCTTCAGCGACTTCTTCGAAAGCCTGTTCCGGCGCCAGGGCGGCGGCGGGTTCTCGCAACAACAGGCGCGCGGCCACCAGGGGCGCGCCGACCTGCGCGCGCGCCTGGCGGTGTCGCTGGAGGCGGTGTACCGCGGCGACAGCGTCCGCGTCGGGCTCAACGGCAAGGCCTTCGACGTGCGCGTGCCCAAGGGCATCAAGCCGGGGCAGGCGATCCGCCTGGCCGGGCAGGGCACCGGTGGCGGCAACCTGTTGCTGGAGATCGAGTACGCGGCGCATCCGCAGTTCGAGGTCGACGGCCGCAACATCATCTACACGCTGCCGGTGGCGCCGTGGGAAGCCGCGCTCGGTGCGACGATCAGCGTGCCGACGCTGGGTGGCAAGGTCGAGCTGAAGATCCCGGCGAATTCGGAAGCCGGTCGCAAGCTGCGCCTGCGCGGTCGCGGCTTGCCCAACGGCGCCGCTTCGACCGCGGCCGGCGACCAGATCGTCGAACTGGAAGTGCAGGCACCGACGCCGCATGGCGACGGCCAGCGCGAGGCTTACGAAGGCCTGCGGGACGCCTTCGCCGGCGACTGGCGCCGGGAGTAGGGCGTCACCGCTCGGTGACGAGAAATCCCCGTGGCATCGGTGGGATCGCGTCGCTGGAGCGGACGCTGTTGATGCTGATGTTTTGGTGGAGAGCGGCCGGACTCATGCGGCTGCATATCGTTCAGAGCGGATGTATCCGTGAGGCATCGGCCGGGTAACCCGCCAAGTCGCTCCCCGATACTCGCTTGGTTGGCGGGTCACCCGGCCGATGCTCCCGACATCGCGGTGCTTGTCGCGGAAAGCGAAAAAGCGTTCTTCGCGATCGCCGGGGTGCATGGAAAAGCCCGCGGGATGCGGACCAATCAGGCGAATACCGGGGAGCGGCTCGGGTCGTATCCAGCGGGCCACCCTGTGGAAGGGATGGTCAGGCCGCGGCGGGCGGCTCGGGCGGGGTGTCGGGCGCACCGGAGCCGATCATGCCGGCGATGGCCTCCGCCAGTTCGGACTCCGAGAAGGGCTTGGTCAGGTAGGCCTTCGCGCCCTGGCGCATGCCCCAGACGCGGTCGGTGTCCTGGTCCTTGGTGGTCACCAGGACCACCGGAATGTGTTTGGTGCTCGGGTCGCGCGTGATCGAGCGGGTGGCCTGGAAACCGTTGAGGTTCGGCATCACCACGTCCATCAGGATCAGGTCGGGCAGTTCGCGCTTGGCGACCTCGACACCGGCGGCGCCGTCCTCGGCGGTCAGTGCCTCGTGGCCCAGCTTTTCAACGATGCGCCGGATCCCCATCAGCTGGGAGGGCGAATCGTCCACGATCAGAATGCGCGCCATGATGTTCCCCGTTGGGTGCGTGGAGATTGTAGCCGGGGCCGTGGTGGCCGCAAGCAGGCCGGTCACGCGCCCGCTGCGACGGGTTCCCGGAGATTGACCAGCGTCCGTCCCATCGAGCCACCGGCCAGCATGGTGTCGAATACCGCGGGCAGCTGTTCCAGCGTGGCCTCGCGCGTGCAGATGCGGTCCAGGTGGCGCGGTTTCCAGTCGGAGGCCAGCCGGCGCCAGACTTCGTCGCGGATGTCGCGCGCGGTGCCGGCCGAGGCGACGCCCAGCAGCGAGACGCCGCGGATGATGAAGGGCATCACCGTGGCCGGCAGGTCATGCGTGGCCGCGAGGCCGGCGCTGGCGACATTGCCGTAGGGCGCGGTCTGCGCGAGCAGGCTGGCGAGCATCGGCCCGCCGACGTTGTCCAGGCCGCCGCCGAAACGGGTCGATTCCAGGGGCCGGGCGCTGGCCAGCGCATCGCGGCCGAGCACTTCGCTGGCGCCGATCGCCTGCAGGTAATCGGCATGTTCCGGCTTGCCGCTGACGGCGTGCACCGTGTAGCCGGCGCTGCTGAAAATGTCGACCGCCAGCGAGCCGACGCCGCCGGTCGCGCCGGTCACCGCCAGCGGCCCGAGCGACGGCGCCTGCCGGTTTTCTTCCATGCGCAGCAGCGCGAGCGCGGCGGTGAAACCGGCGGTACCGAGGATCATGCTTTCGCGCAGGTCCAGCCCCGAAGGCAATGCGACCGCCCATCGCGCTTCGATCCGCGCGTATTCGGCATAGCCGCCGTCGCGGGTCTCGCTCAGGCCGGAGCCCGTGACCAGCACCGTGTCGCCTTCGCGGAACTTCGCATCGGTCGACGCCACCACATGGCCTGCCACGTCGATGCCGCCCACCAGCGGGAACCGGCGCAGGATCTTGCCCTTGCCGGTGCCGGCCAGCGCGTCCTTGAAGTTGACCGACGAATGCGCGACCCGGATGACGATCTCGCCGGGCGCCAGGTCGCCGAGCGATATCCGCTCGATGCCGCTGCGATAACCGGCGTCGTCGCTGTGGATGCGGAAGGCGTTGAAGTCGGTGGGGATCGTCATGGGCCGGTGGTCTCTGGAAGGGGCGGGCGCGTCGATGATGCCCGCCAACGCCGTGTCCTTCCATCGGTGGGGCACTCGGCCACCTCTGGGAGCACCCGGCCATGCGTGGGAGCGTCCATGGCCGCGATGCCGTCCAGCTTCCGCGCCGGGAAGCCATGCTTTCACCGGCTTCCCCCGGAAAGCATCGTGGCCATGGCCACTCCCACAAAATCCTCCCCGCAAACCACACGCAGCGTCGCAACCGCTGCGACCGATTCGCGGCACAATGCGGCCATGTCCGACACCCCCGCCGACCTGCTCACCGTCGCGATCTCCTCGCGCGCGCTATTCGACCTCGAGGAAAGCAACAGCCTGTTCGAGGCGCGGGGCATCGATGTCTACGCCGAGCACCAGCGCAGCCGCGAGGACGACGTGCTCGAACCGGGCATCGCCTTCCCGCTGGTGCGCAAGCTGCTCGCGCTCAACGAGGGCGCGCCGGCCGACTCGCCGCGGGTCGAGGTGATCCTGCTGTCGCGCAACTCTTCCGACACCGGGTTGCGCGTGTTCAACTCGATCCAGCACCACGGCCTGGCGATCTCGCGCGCAACCTTCACCTCGGGTGCGCCGACCTGGCCCTACATCAAGCCGTTCGGCGCGCAGCTGTTCCTGTCGGCCAATCCGGAGTCGGTGCGCGGCGCGCTCGAAAACGGCGTCGCCGCGGCGACGATCCTGCCGGCCAAGGCGCCGGCACACCGACACGACCAGCTGCGCATCGCCTTCGACGGCGACGCGGTGATCTTCGACGACGAGGGCGAGCGCGTGTCGCAGGAGCGCGGCATCGAGGCTTTCCATCGCCACGAGCGCGAACGCGCGCGCGAACCGCTGCCCGGTGGGCCGTTCCGAGGCTTCCTCGACGCGCTGCACCGGCTGCAGGCCGCCTATCCGCCGGGCGAGGATTCGCCGATCCGCACCGCGCTGGTCACCGCGCGTTCGGCGCCTGCGCACGAGCGCGTGATCCGCACCCTGCGCGAATGGGGCGTGCGCCTGGACGAGGCGCTGTTCCTCGGCGGGCGCGCCAAGGGGCCGTTCCTGGACGTGTTCGGTGCCGACATCTTCTTCGACGATTCGCTGCACAACATCGACTCGGCGCGCAAGCACGTGGCCACCGGGCACGTGCCACATGGCGTGTCGAACCCCTGACTCGTTACTTGCCGACCGGCCTGTCTCCTACGGAGCGGGTTCCTGCAACGGCAGCCGGATGTCGGAGAGCTTCCAGTCCAGTCCATGCCGCGTCATCACGAACACCACCGGACGGCCCTGGTCGTCGTGGACGGTGGCGGTGAAACGCGACAGCGATTCGTAGCGGTATTGCGCGTCCTGCAACGGGCGCGGCTCCGATGAGGTACGCGCCTCGTCGCTCGAGGGCGGCGGCAGGCCGCTGGCGCGGTCCCAGACCTTGCGGCCTTCCATCATCGCGCCGAGCCCCGTGGGGGTGACCATCGTATCGACCAGCCCGCCGACCAGCCCGTTGGCGATGCCGAGCCCGAAGACCGCGAACGGATTGTCCGGCGACGGCGCACCGACTTCCCGCAACAGATGACCGCCGAGCTGCGCCTTGAGGCTGCTGCGCAGCGCCGGGAAGTCGACCTGCTTCGCCATCGCTGCGGCATCGCGTGCCTGCGCGGCATCGCGGATGGCATTGACGGTCCGGTAGGGGCCGCTTGCGGTCCAGGCGAGGAGGGCGACCAGGACAGCGGCGGCGAGCCAGAGCCATTTCTTCATCGTCGATACTCCCGTGACCGTCTCGGGATTCTATGACGATCCCACTGCCCTTGTAGGAACGCCCATGGGCGTTCCACGAGTTTTCTTCAGAACTCCAGGTCCAGTGACGCACACAGGTAATCGATGAACGGCGCCAGCGCCTGCAGGTCCTTCGCCAGCGTCTGCCGCAGCCTGGGGCCGCTCATCACGCTGTCCTCGACTGCGCGCGAAGCGACGAAATTCTTGTGGCGAAGATCATCGATGAAAGCGAAGTCGGCGGGAAAACCGCGCGGCGGCCGCACCAGCATCTCGTCGGTCTCGAGGTCGAATCGGCGGCGGAAGGCAGGCGCATGCGCCGCTCGTTGCCAGCTGCCGGGGTTGTCGAAGATGAACTGCCGGACCCGCCGTTGCGTCGCCGTTTCCGGATGCCACAGTCCCGCGCCGACGAAGCAGTTGCCCGGCTGCAGGTGCAGGTAGAACGACGGCGCCGGCACCTGCCGCGAGCGCTCGTGGAACAGGCGCGCGCCCTGCCACGACTTGTATGGCGTCTTGTCGTTGGCGAAGCGGGTGTCGCGCTGGATCCGGAACAGCGAACCGCCGACGGTCTTCGGTTCGGAGCGGAAATGCTCGCTCACCGTGCGCAGCTCCGGCTGAAGGTCCGCCAGCAGCGCCTGGAAGGGGCCACGCACGTGGGCGTCGTAGTCGGCCTTGTGCGCCTGGAACCAGGCGCGCTCATTGTTGCGCGCGAGGCTGCGCAGGAACTTGAAGCTCTTGTCGGAGAAGTAGGTCGTCATGGCAGGCCGGTCATCCGGTGTCGAAAGTCGTGAAGCACTCGCGTGGGAGCGGAGTCAGCCGCGCGCTTTATCCGGTGCACCAGGAGCCCTCGGCTGAAGCTGCTCCCACGGATCATGGAAGGGAAGCCCGCAATCGGCGCCCCCAATCCTCGAGCCCGTCGAGCAGGATTTGCTTGGCGCCGTCGTCGGCATGCGCCGCACGCAGTTCCGCGATCTGCGCCTCGTACTGCGCGAAGGTCACCTCGGACAACCCGGAGTCGTCGACCAGGCGATGGACACGGTATTCGTTCCAGCGCGCCTGCTCGTCGGCGGACAGCATTTCCGGCCAGTTGCGCGCCCGGTAGCGGAACAGCAGCTCGGTCAGGCGCGGGTCCTGGAACCCGAAGTCGCGGGTGCTTAGCGCCTGCGGCGGGGTGGCGCGGACATCGGCACAGCGGCGCTTGTCGCCGTCGCCGATGAAGCCGTCGTAGAGCGACGCGTCGGCGTCGGCTGGCTCGCGCTCGGCCACATTGGCGAAGACGCGGCGGACCTTTTCAGCCAGTGCCGGTGCCGCGGCGCGCAGCCGCGCGGCGCGGACTTCCACCGCCGCGGGATCGATGCCCAGGCGCTGGAAATCCGGCTCCCGCAGGTGCGCCCACTGGATCAGCGCCGGGCAGCGATTGAGGTGGACCTCCTTCAGCGGCACCCGAGATTCGCCTTCCGGCAGGTCGGCGGCGCGCACGTAGAGGCGGTCGGCGATGGCGTCCGCTTCGAGGTCGAGCAACGCGTCGGGCTCGCTGTCGAGGTCGAACACGATCACGCGGCTGTCGATGCGCGGGTGGCGCGCCAGCGGCAGCACGGCGGCCGCGCACAGGCGCGCGGCGGGATAGCGCTGCGACACGTGCAGCACCGGCGTCATCGCGATGGAATCGAGCAGGGTGGCGACGTGGCGCTTGTCGCGCAGTCGCGCGGCGTGTTCCCACAGCCGCGGCTGCGACTGCCGCAGCAGGCGCGCCATGCCGATCAGCGCGCGCACGTCCGACAGCGCCTCATGCGCGTCGCCGATGCGCACGTTGTTGGCGGCCGCGAGGTGTTCGAGCCGGAACGAGGTTGCGCCGTCGTCGCGTTTCGGCCATTCGATGCCGTCGGGCCGCAGCGCGTGGGCCAGGCGCATCACGTCGAGCAGGTCCCAGCGCGAGTTGCCGCCGCGCCACTCGCGCTCGTAGGGATCGCGGAAATTGCGGAACAGCCCGTGGCGGACGAACTCGTCGTCGAAGCGCAGCGAGTTGTAGCCCAGGGTGCAGGTTTCCGGGCGCGCCATTTCCTCGAAGATGCGGGCGAAGGCCTCGGCCTCGGTAACGCCATCGCGCAGCGCATCCTGCGGGGTGATGCCGGTGACCAGCGTGGCCATGGGCGAGGGCAGCAGGTCGTCCGCCGGCTTGACGAAGAACTCGACCGGCGCCTCGACCTCGTTGAGTTGCGCATCGGTACGGATCGCAGCGAACTGCGCAATGCGGCTGCGGCGCGGGTCGGTGCCGAAGGTTTCGAGGTCGTAGAAGAGGAAACTGGCGGGCATGGGTTCGAGTCTGCGGGGCGTCCTGCTATTCCTGTTCTTGTGGGAGCGGCTTCAGCCGCGAGCTTCGACTCCCTCCCCTGCGAAGGCAGGGGAGGGCTGGGGAGGGGTGCCCTTCGGGATCAATGCGAACCGTGGAAACCCCCTCGCAGCCTCCCCCTGCCGTCGCAGGGGGAGGAGCCAAAGCCAGAACTCGCGGCTGAAGCCGCTCCCACAAGGGCGAGTACCGGACATCTTGCCGCAAGCCCGTCGCAGGCGGCGCGACCGGCCGGTGTCAGGCATTGTCGACCAGTGGCGCCAGCTGCCGTTCGACTTCGGCGTCGACCGCATCCCAGTCCACGCCGTCGAGCGAATCCAGCCCGCGCGTGGCCGCCACCAGGATCCCGCGCTGGATGTTGCTGCGCTCCAGCGCCACGGCGTACGGGATCCGCATGAAGGTCACCATCGAGTAGTGCGGCACGAAGCGGCCGGGGTGGCGTTCCTGCAGCTTGCGTTCCAGCGCCTGCTGCAGCAGGAAGTCTGGATCGTCGACCAGGTCGCGCATCTCGATGTAGTTCTCCAGCGCCATGTCCTGGATCGCGGTGGCGTTGGGTTTGCGCGTGGTCTCGAATGCAGCGAAGGCGCCAGCCAGGGTGTTGTGGCCCTCGATGCAGTCCGCGAGCGCGACGCAGTCCTCGAACGCGCAGTTCATGCCCTGGCCATGGAACGGCACCATCGCGTGCGCGGCGTCGCCCAGCAACACCGCGTCGCCATCCAGGTGCCAGCGGTCGAGGCGGAGCGTGGCCAGCGTGCCGATGGGATTGGCCTCGAAGTCGCTTTCCAGCTCCGGGATCAGCGGCAACGTGTCGGGGAAGTCGCGTTCGAACAGCGCGCGTGCGTCCGCCGCGGTGGCGACCGAGTCGAAATCGGGGTCGTCGTTGCCGCCGTCGCCGTGCAGGGCCATGAACAGGGTGACGGTGAAGTTGCGCTCGTCGTTGGGCAGCGCGATGCACATGTAGCGACCCCGCGGCCAGATGTGCAGCGCGTTGGGTTCGATGCGGAAGCCGCCGTCGCGTGCGGGCGGGATTTCCAGTTCCTTGTAACCATGGCCGAGCCATTCGGTGCGCTCGCCGAGATCGCTGCGCGCGCCCATCTGCGCGCGCAGCGTGGAGCCGGCGCCGTCGCAGCCGAGCAGGGCGTTGAACGGATGCGTGTGCAGCTGGCCGTTGCCACGGTAGGTGGCGGTGCGCGCGTCGAAGTCGACGGACTTGAGCCCCCGATCGAAATGTAGGGTGGCCCCCGCCGCTTCGGCCGCGTCGATCAGGGTGATGTTGAGCTCGCCGCGGCTGACCGACCAGATCACTTCGCTGTCGTCGCGACCGTAGCGCTGCAGCTGCGGCTGCCCGTGCAGCGGGTGCACCATGCGCCCGCGCATCATCACCGCCTGTTTCAGCACCGCGCCATCGGCATCCGCGGCGCGCAGCGCATGCAGGCCGCGCTCGGCCAGGGCGAGGTTGATCGAACGCCCGCCGGCGTAGCCGTGCAGGCGCGGGTCGCCACGTCGTTCGAACACCTCCACCCGCCAGCCGCGCTGCGCGAGCAGGGTGGCCAGCAGTGCGCCGGCGAGGCCGGCGCCGATGATGGTGAGGGATTTCGAGTCAGTCCTGTTCAATTCGGCTCCCGGAAACCGTCATCCCGAAATTCGCGGAAATAACGGTTTCGTGGTGGATGCAGTAGGGATCATTCCCCACGCCACGCCTGCACCGCGCGCACGAACCGCAGCACGTCGGCGTGGGTGTTGTACATCGGCATCGGCGAGATCCGGATCACGTCCGGTTCGCGCCAGTCACCGAGTACGCCCTGGGTGGCGAGGAAGTCGAACAGCGACCTGCCGGCGTCGCGTCCGGTGAGGCCGCGGCCTTCCACGACGCGCAGCGAAAGCTGGGCGCCGCGACGTTCGGGTTCGCGCGGGGTGGCGATCTGCAGCGTGCCGGACAGCCGTTCGCGGATCAGGGTTTCCAGATAGCCTGTCAGGCGCTCGGACTTGGCCCGCAGCGCGGGCATGCCGGCGCGGTCGAACAGTTCCAGTGAACCGCGCAGCGGCGCCAGCCCCAGGATCGGCGGATTGCTCAGCTGCCAGCCGTCGGCGCCGGGCGTGGGCACGAAGTCGGCGCCCATGCGGAAGCGCGAGGCCTGTTCGTGGCCCCACCAGCCGGCGAAACGCGGCCGGTCGCTGCGGGCGTGGCGTTCGTGGACGAAGCAACCGGCAACCGCGCCGGGTCCTGCATTCATGTACTTGTAATGGCACCACACCGCGAAATCCGCGTCGGCATCATGCAACTGCAGCGGCAGGTTGCCGGCGGCGTGGGCGAGGTCGAAGCCGACCACCGCACAGGCGGCGTGGCCCAGGCGCGCGATCTCGCGCAGGTCGAAGGCCTGACCGCTGCGGTACTGCACGCCCGGCCAGACGATCAATGCCAGGCGCGGGCCGTGCTCGGCGATGGCGCGCTCGATCGCCTGCATCGAGAACGTGCCGTCGGGCTCGTCCGGCTGCAGTTCGATCAGGTCGGTCGCGGGGTCGAAACCATGGAAGCGCACCTGCGATTCGAGTGCGTAGCGATCCGAGGGAAACGCGCCGGCTTCCATCAGGATCGCCGGCCGCTCGCGGGTGGGCCGGTAGAAGCTCACCATCATCAGGTGCAGGTTGGCGGTGAGCGAGTTCATCGCCACCACTTCCGACGGCAGCGCGCCGACCACGCGCGCGAGCCCGTCGCGGACGAGCTCGTGGTAGGGCATCCACTGCGCCTGCCCGGTGAAGTGGCCTTCGACGGCCTCGTGCGCCCACTTGTCCAGCACTTCCTCGACGTGCGCGCGGGCGGACCTGGGTTGCAGGCCCAGCGAGTTGCCGCAGAAGTAGGCCTGGTCGCGGCCGTCGTGCCGCGGGATCAGGAACTCATCGCGCAGATCGCGCAACGGGTCGGCGGCGTCCTGCGCGTTCGCGTGGTCGTCGGAGAAGAGTTCGGTCATCGGGTCGTTCCGGGTAGCGCGCAATGCCGCGCGGCGGGAAGTGGCAGGGGCGTGCGCGTGGCGACGACGTCTCCACGCACGGTCAGGCGAATCGCGACTTCGGCAACCCCAGCCATTCCAGCGCGGTGCCGTGGAACAGGCGCGCCTTGCCGGCGTCGTCGAGTTCCATCGCGTCGATGCCGGCGCCCGGGACCTGTTCGCCGAGCGGGAACGGATAGTCGGTGCCGAGCATCACGCGCTCCACGCCGCAGGTGTCGAGCAGGTACTGCAACGCGCGCGAATCGGCGACCCAGGAATCGAAGTACAGGCGTTCGAGGTACTCGCGCGGGTTGCGCGGGTTGTCGGTGGCGACGAGGTCCGGGCGCATGTTGAAACCGTGCTCGATGCGGCCGATGGTGTAGGGGAAGCTGCCGCCGCCGTGGGCGAGGCAGACCTTCAGTTTCGGCAGCCGCTCCAGCACGCCGCCGAACACCAGGCAGCACGCCGCGCGCGACTGCTCGGCCGGCATGCCGACCAGCCAGGGCAGCCAATACTTCGGCATCGACTCGGCGCCCATCATGTCCCAGGGATGCACGAGGATCGCCGCGCCCAGGTCGGCGGCGGCCTCGAAGAACGGGAACAGTTCCGGCGCGTCGAGGTTCCATTCGCCGATGTGCGAGCCGATCTGCACACCTTGCAGGCCGAGCTGGTCGATGCAGCGCTCCAGCTCCTGGATCGCCAGCCGCGGCGACTGCAGCGGCACGGTACCGATCCCGGCGTAGTGGCGCGGGTGCGTGCGCAGGGTCTCGGCCATGTGGTCGTTGAGCGCGGCATGCAGCTCCAGCGCGTGGTGCGGCTTGGCCCAGTAGCTGAACATCACCGGCACCGTGCTGATCACCTGCACCTGCACGCCGAAGCGCGCGTACTCGTCGATGCGCTGCTGCGGGTCCCAGGTGTTCGACCAGATCTCGCGGAAGAACTTGCCGTCCTTGTAGATGCGATGGCGGCCGTCGTCGGTGTGGTGGATGACCGGGAACCGGTCGTCGCCGTACTTCTTCGCCATGTCCGGCCAGTCGCGGGGCAGGTAATGCGCGTGGATGTCGATCTTGAGCATGGCGGCCAGTTTACCCGGCCGGCTCGGCGATCGCCTTCGCGTCGTGCGCCCGCGCCTGGCGGAGCAGGTGGGCAAGCGTGTCGATGCTGTCGGCAATGCGGTCGCAGGTGTCGGCCAGCGCCATGCCGGCCGGGCTGGCGGCAAGCGCCTCGTCGCGCGACAGGGCCTTGGCGAGCTGGCGTTCGGCGACGCGGGGCGAGCGGACCTGCGGCAGCGTACGGTTGCGCAGGGCGTCGGCGATGGCTGCAAGCGAGGCGTCGACTTCGCTTGCGAAGGCGGACAGCTCGGGCAGCTGCGGCAACGTGCCTTCGTCGCGCAACGCGGCTTCCAGCGACAGCGAGGTGCGGATCAGGCGGTGGGCGTTGGCGAGGAAGGATTCGGTCGCGACCAGTTCGGCGGCCCGTTCGCGCCCGGGCTCGGCACGCATGCGGTCGAGCGAGGCCAGCACGCGCGTGCGCGCGGCGCGGGCGGTGGTGCGGGTCTCGTGCAGGGCGCCGATGTCGTTGCCGAGCACGGCCAGGATGTGGGCGCGGTAGCCGTCGATCAGCCTGGCCAGGGCGATGTCCGAACGCTGGCCTTCCCATGTCGGCCACAGCAGGTAGGCGACCAGGGCCAGCGCGCTGCCCAGCGTCGTGCCCAGCACGCGCATGTGGATGGCGTCTCCGGGCGGGATGCCCTCGAACGCCAGCAGCAGCACCAGCATGCCGGTCAGCATCGCCACGCCGAGGCCGTAGTTGACCGTCGCCAGCAGGCGGAAGCCAATGCACAGCAGCGCCATCAGCAGCAGCGACAGCACCGTGTTGTCGACCACCAGGTGCACCACCAGCGAGGTCAGCAGCAGGCCGCCGAAGGTCCCGGCCACGCGCAGCAGGCCGAAGCGCAGGGTGCCGCCGAAGTCGGGCCGCAGCACGATGGCGGCGGTCATCGGGATCCATGCGCCATGCGGAATCTCCAGCAGGCGCTCGCAGGCAACGGCGATCCCGAGACAGACGGCGCAGCGGATCGCATGGCGCATGGCCACCGAGGACAGGTCGAGATTGGCGCGCAGTGTCTGCAGCGGATTGCCGGGACGCAGCGCCGCGGGCAGCTTCGCATCGGCCAGCTCGGCGCGGATCTCGCCGCGGCTGCTGGCCCAGTCGCTGTTGCGCACCAGTGCGCGCAGCTGGCCGGCCAGCCCCTGCGCGCGGAGCACTGCGATGCGCAGCAGGCGCCGGTCGCGGGCACCGGAAACAGCGTCGACCGCGTGCGCCAGCGCATCGACGCGAGCGCCGAGCGTGGTCACCTCCTGTTCGGCGCGCAACGGTTTCTCCGCCGCCTGCATTGCATCGGACAGGTGGCCGAGGATGGCTTCGGCGCCGGCGAGGACGCTGCGGATGCGGGCCATGGCGTCGGGGTCCTCGACGCGTTCGAGTACGTCGCCCAGCGACAGTAGTTCGATGCGCACGCGCTCGCACAGTTCGGCGATGATGCGGAAGGACTGCATTGCCCGGCCACGCGAGCGATACTCGCCATGCAGCGTTTCCAGGGCCTCCATGGCGGCCATCGACACCGGCGGCGGCAATGACGTGTCGGGGCGGCTGTGCGCGACGTCCGCCAGTTGCCGCAATACGATTGCAAGCGCGAAGCGCTCGGGCCGATAGCGCTGCAACGGCCAGGCCGCGACCGCCATCAGCATCTGCAGCACGCCGCCGGCGAAGATCAGGGCGGCAACGCCTGGCGCGTGCACCGTCGGTACCTGCATGTCGGCGGTGATGATCAGCACGATCATGCTGGACATGCCCACGCGCGCGATGACCGGTCCGAGCGCCACCAGCAGGCCACCGAGCAGCCCGGCCAGCGCGGCCGCCAGCGCGAACAACCACATGTGCCCGCCGACCAGGATGCCGACCAGGGCGGACAGACCCGCGGCGGCAGCGGCCATCAGCATGTGCTGCATGCGCTGCCGGTAGGGCCCGGGCTGGTCGGTGAACATGGTGTTGATCGCGCCGGTGGTCATCGCCAGCCCCGCGGGGACCTGGTCGATCGCGAGCCCGACCGCGAGCGGCGCCACCACGGCAATGGTGTTGCGCAGCGCGACCCGGAGCGGAACGTCGCGGGGCTTGAGGTCGATCAGGGAGCGCAGCACGGAGCGATTCCTGGCGGGTATTCACGCATTCTCGACGATCCCGGCTGTTGCAGGGGCGGCTTCAGCCGCGAGCTTGCGCGGGGATGTCAAAAGCTCGCGGCTGAAGCCGCTCCTACAAAAGTGCTGGGACGGAGCGACGGTCAGGTATCCGGGAACTCGTACTTCGATGGCGCCGGATTCAGGTGGCCGCACTGCTTGCAGGTGCGGTGCTCGCGCGAGGCGTAGAAGCGTTCGAATACCGGCGGGAAGTCCTTCTCGATGTCGTGCAGGAAGAAGAACTCCTCGTACAACTTGTGGTTGCACTGCTCGCAGAACCACATCAGGCCGTCGTCCTCGTGCGGCAGGCGCTTGCGTTCGATCACCAGGCCGATCGAGTCGGCCATGCGCTGCGGCGAATGCGGCACGCGCGGTGGCAGCAGGAAGATCTCGCCGGCCTTGATCGGGATGTCGCGCGGCTTGTCGTTCTCCTGGATGCGCAGCACCATCTCGCCCTCGAGCTGGTAGAACCACTCCGGGCCCTCGTCCCAGTGGTAGTCGGTGCGCGCGTTCGGGCCGCCGACCACCATCACGATGAAATCGCCGTCGTAGATGCACTTGTTGCCCACCGGCGGCTTGAGCAGGTGGCGGTGTTCGTCGATCCAGGCCTGGAGGTTCAGCGGGGCGGGCAGCATGGCTTACTCCTTGAAGGCGGCGACGCACTTGAGTTCGATCGCGATCGGCGTGGGCAGCGCGTCGATGCCGAGCGTGGTGCGGCAGGGCGCGGTGGCCGGGTCGGGGAAATGCTCGGCCCAGACCGCGTTGTAGGCGGCAAAGTCGCGCGCCATGTCGGTGAGGTAGACGGTAATGTCCACCAGGTCCTCCCAGCGTGAACCGCTGGCATCGAGCACCGCGCGCACGTTGGCGAACACCGCGCGGGCCTGCGCGGCGATGTCGTGGCTGCGCACGCGGCCGTCGGCGAAGTATTCGTTGCCGGGGATGCCGTTGCCGGCCGGGTCGCGCGGGCCGATGCCCGACAGGAACAGCAGGTTGCCGACACGGCGCGCGTGCGGATAGATGCCCACCGGGCGCGGCGCGCCGCTGGCGTCGATCACGTCGCTCATGGCGCTTCCTCGACCTGGCGTTCGCGCAGCTGCGCAAGCGCGCGCGCATAGGTCGGCGTCAGCGCCGCGGCGGAATCCACGTCCATGCCCAGTTCACGCACGCGGCCGTCGGCCAGGCTGTAGACCCAGCCATGCACCGAAAGCTTCTGTCCGCGCGCCCAGGCGTCCTGGACCACGGTCGACAGGCAGACGTTCTCGGCCTGCTCGATCGCGTTGAGCTCGCACAGGCGATTGGGGCGCTGCTCGGCGGGAAACCCTTCCAGCAGTGCGGCGTGCTTCTGCGCGACGTCGCCGACGTGCCGGATCCAGTTGTCGGACAACCCGATGCGCAGGCCGTTGAGCGCCGCATCCACGCCGCCGCAGCCGTAGTGGCCGACCACGAGGATGTGCTCGACGTTCAGCACGTCGACGGCGAACTGGATCACCGACATGCAGTTCAGGTCGGTGTGCACCATCACGTTGGCGATGTTGCGGTGGACGAACACCTCGCCCGGCGCCAGGCCCATGATCTGGTTAGCCGGTACGCGCGAGTCCGAGCAGCCGATCCACAGGTACTTGGGTGCCTGCAGCGCGGACAGGCGCTCGAAGAAGTGCGGGTCTTCGCTGCGTACGCCCTCGGCCCAGGCGCGGTTGTTGCGCAGCAGTATGTCGAGTGCCTGTTTCATGCGGGGGTTCGCTTCATGCCAGTGAGATGCCCACGTTGCGGGGTTCGGTGAAAAAGCGCATGGCCTCGAGCCCGCCTTCGCGGCCCAGCCCGGACTGGGCCATGCCGCCGAACGGGGTGCGCAGGTCGCGCATCAGCCAGCAGTTGATCCAGACGATACCGGCCTGGATGCCGGCGGCGAGGCGGTGGGCGCGGTTGAGGTCGCGGGTCCAGATGGATGCGGCAAGGCCGTACTCACAAGCGTTCGCCAGCGCCAGCGCCTGGCTGTCGTCGTCGAAGGGCTGCAGGGTCGCGACCGGGCCGAAGATCTCCTCGCGGTTGGTCGCGCAGTCCGGGCCGAGGCCTTCGATCACGGTGGGCGCGACGAACCAGCCGGGCCGGTCGAGCGCGTTGCCGCCGCACAGCACGCGGCCGCCTTCCTCGCGGGCGCGTGCGATCCCGGCCACGACCTTGTCGAAATGCGCCTGCGACACCAGCGGGCCCATCCGCGCGTCCGGGTCCATCGGGTCGCCGACCCGCAGCGCCAGCGCGCGTTCGACCAGCGCATCGCGGAATTCGGCATAGATGGCCCGTTCGACCAGGATGCGCGAACCGCACAGGCAGATCTGCCCGGAGTTCTGGAACGCCGAACGCACGATGGTGTCGAGCTGGCCACGCCAGTCGCTGTCGGCGAAGACCAGGGTCGGGTTCTTGCCGCCGAGTTCCAGCGACACCTTCTTCAGCATCGGTGCCGCGATGCCGGCGATGCGCCGGCCGACGGCGGTGCTGCCGGTGAACGACACTGCCTTGACCCGTGGATGCACCACCATCGCCTCGCCGACGGCGGGGCCGAGGCCATGCACCACGTTGAGCACACCCGCAGGGAGTCCGATCTCCGCCGCGAGTTCACCGAGCATCGTCGCCGTCATCGGCGTGACCTCGGAAGGCTTGGCGACCACGGTGTTGCCGGCGGCCAGCGCCGGCGCGATCTTCCAGGTGAACAGGTACAGCGGCAGGTTCCACGGCGAGATCGTCGCAACCACGCCCAGCGGCTGGCGCAGGGTGTAGTTCAGCCCGGCCTCGCCGTGGTGCGATTCGCTGGCGAACTGGGTGGCGGCGTGCGCGAAGAAACGCAGGTTCGAGATCGCGCGCGGGATCTCCACGTCGCGGGCGAGGGCGAACGGCTTGCCGCCGTCGCGCGACTCGGCGTGGGCGAAATCGTCCAGCCGCGCCTCCAGTGCATCGGCCAGGCGTTCCAGCCAGCGCGCGCGTTCGGCGTTGGCCAGCGAGGACCAGCCCGGGAAGGCATCCGCGGCGGCGGCAACCGCGGCTTCGACGTCCTCGGCGCTGCCGTCGGCGACCTGCGCGAACGGCTTTCCGGTGGCCGGATCGAACACGTCGAGGCAGCGCCGCGTGGACGCCTCACGGGCTTTGCCGTCGATCCAGTGGGCGAACTGCTGCATCCGCGTAGCTTAACCGCTGCAGGTGCCCCGGTAGGAGCGCCTTATGGGCGCGATGCTTCCCCGTCGAAGGCAATCGCGCCCATGGGGCGCTCCTGCGGGCGTGCCAGGCCCGATCGCCTTCAATGTTGGCAGCGCGGGCACAGGTACAGCCGCCGCGCCCCGGCTTCCCGGCGTGCGATGCGCGTCCCGCAAACGGGGCAGGGCTCGCCTTCCCGACCGAAGACGAGGAAGCGGAATGCGTCCGGCGTGTCGGTCAGGTAGTCGGCGCGCATGCCGCCGGCCGGCGCGATGCCGCGCGTGGCGTAGCTGTGGCGCGGGACCGCCAGCAGTTCGCGCGCGAGTGCGGCGAGTTCACGCGCGTCGAGGTCGCGCGGACGTCGCGCCGGCCGCAGGCGCGCGGCGAACAGCACTTCCGAGCGGAGATAGTTGCCCATCCCGGCGAGGAATCCCTGGTCGAGCAGCAGGCCGCCAAGGGAGCGGCCTGCGAAGCGCGGATCGCGCAGGCGCCCGGCGACGGCGGTTTCGTCGAGCGCGGGATCGAGCACGTCCGGCCCCAGCCGCGCGAGGAACGGATGCGCGTGCAGGTCATCGCTGCGCCACATCGCCACGTCCGACGCGGAGTACAGGAGGACCGCGCTGTGCGCGGTTTCCAGCGCCACGCGCAGCGAACGACCTGTGTCGGGACGCTGGCCCGCATCGGTGATGCGCCACACGCCGTAGAGCTGGTTATGGCTGTAGAGCGTCCAGCCGTTGTCGAATCGCGTCAGCAGGGCCTTGCCGTGCGGCGTGATCGATTCGATGACGCAGCCGGTCAGGCGCGTCTCGAATTTCTTGAGTTCGGGGAATGCGAACCACGCCGACACCAGTCGTTCGCCGACCACGGCCTCGGCGAGGCGATCGGCGGTGCGACGGATTTCAGGGCCTTCGGGCATGGGGGATATAGGAATCGCCAGTTCTTGTAGGAGCGGCGGAAGCCGCGAGCTTCTTTCGTCCAACCGCAAAATCTCGCGGCTTCCGCCGCTCCTACAAGGGATTCACGGTTGGCTCGCTCCTCAGATCGAATTCATCCGCCCGCCGTCCACCGCCAGGCTGACCCCGTTGACGTAGGCCGCCGCGGGCGAGCACAGGAAGGCGATCACGCCACCGGTTTCCTCGGGCGTGGCGAAGCGCCCGGCCGGCACGCCGGCACGCATGGCTGCGCGCACGTCGTCCTCGGACCGGCCCTCCGCCGCGACCTTGCCGCGCACGATCTGCTCGATGCGCCCGGTCTCGGTGAAACCCGGCAGCACGTTGTTGACGGTGATGCCGTCGGCGGCGAGTTCGCGCGACAGCGTCTTGGCCCACGACGCGACCGCGCCGCGGATGGTGTTGGACACGCCCAGCCCCGGGATCGGCTCCTTCACCGACGTCGAGATCACGTTGACGATGCGGCCCCAGCGCGCCTGCCGCATGCCCGGCAGGACCGCCTGCAGCAGGGTCTGGTTGGCGACCAGGTGCTTGTTGAACGCGTCCAGGTAGGCCTCGACCGCGGCGCCGTGCGCGGAGCCGCCGGGTGGGCCACCGGTGTTGTTGACCAGGATGTGCACCGGCGCGGACGCGGCGAGCGCCTCGACGCGCTCGCGCAGCGCATCGGTCTGCGAGACATCGGCGGCGATCCAGTCGTGCGCCTGCCCGTCGGTGCGGGGCAGGGCGGCTGCCACTTCTTGCAGGGCTTCGGCGCGCCGCGCGAGCACGGTGACGCTGGCGCCGAGCAGGGCCAGTTCGTGCGCGGTGGCGCGGCCGATGCCTTCGGAGGCGCCGCAGACGAGGGCGTGCTTGCCGCTGAGGTTCAGGTCCATGGGAGCTCCGGTGTGGTCAGGTTTCGCGCGCCCGCATCAGCGTGGCGATCGCGTTCGCACGTGCGTCGGGCTGTGCGTGCAGGGCGTCCGCGACCGCGCGACGGTTGGCCTCGGGATGGTTCTGGCTGAGCTTGGACTTGATCTCGATCCGCTGCGGTACGAAGCGGAAACCGATGATGCCCCGCAGCTGCACCCGATGGTCTTCGCGACCGGGCTCGAATGTCCAGTCGCTGCCGATGGCGCTTTCGAAGCGGGCGCTCATCCGCATGACGAGGTCGGCGAGGGCGGCTTCGTCGTCGTAGCGTTCCAGCGTCCCGTGCAGGTGGGCGACGGCGTAGTTCCAGGTCGGCACGCGCGCCTGTTCTTCCTTGTCGGGATACCAGCCGGGGGAGACGTAGGCGTGCGGCCCGTGCACGATCATCAACGCTGCGCCGTCATGCCGGGCCTGCGGATTGGGCCTCGCCCAGTGCCCCTCGAGCAGTACGTCGTCGCCGTCGCGGCGATACAGCACGGGCAGGTGCGTGACCTGCGGCGCGCCGCCGTCGGCCACCGTCAGCAAGGTGACGAACGGATCGTCCGCCACCAGTGCATCGAGCCGCGCGAGGTCGGTGTCGACGAAGGCACGCGGCGTGTACATTGCGGGCCTAGGCGCTGCCGCCAAGCTTCTGCACCATGCGCGGGCGCAGTTCGTCGTCGCTGCCGCCGGACGGCGGCGAGAGTTCGTCGAGCGAGAAGCCGCGTTCCAGCGCGTCCTGTTCGTCGAGTCCGTCGAGCGAGACGAACTCGGCGTCCATCAGCATCGCGCGGGCGGTGTCCTCGCTGTCGTAGACCAGGGTGTTGCCATCGCTGTCGAGCACCTCGGCGGTGCCGGCCTCGCGCACGCGCAGGCGGGCCCACACGAGGGTGCGGCCGAGCGTGGCAAGCCACCACTGCGCGGGGCCGTGGACCATCGCCTCGTCGCTCATGGCGACACCGCGATCGACAGCAGCCACAACAGGCCGGCAAGGACCAGCGCGACCACGATCACCGTCAGCGCCACGCGCGCGGGCGTGGCCAGGCCGGTGAACTGCGGATCGCGTACCTGCCGGTAGCGGCCGCTGAACAGCCACCACAGGGCATCGGGCTTGATGAAGGCGCCATCGCCCAGGCGCGCCTTGACGTCGGGATGGCGGTCGCGCAGGTGCACCAGAGCCAGCGGCCAGAAGATCACGAACGCGGTGGCGCCGGCGATGGCGGCCGCGACGAACAGCAGCGCGAAGAACATGATCACCATCTCAGAACTCCGCGTTGCCCGGCGCGCGCGGGTACGGGATCGCATCGCGGATGTTGGACAGCCCGCACACGTACACCACCAGCCGCTCGAAGCCGAGGCCGAAGCCTGCGTGCGGCACGGTGCCGTAGCGGCGGAAATCGCGGTACCAGCCGTAGTGCGCCTGGTCGAGGCCGAACTGGGCCATGCGCGCGTCCAGCACGTCCAGCCGCTCTTCGCGCTGCGAGCCGCCGATGATCTCGCCGATGCCGGGCGCCAGCACGTCCATCGCCGCGACCGTCTTGCCGTCGTCGTTCAGGCGCATGTAGAACGCCTTGATGTGCTCGGGATAGTTGGTCACCACCACCGGGCGCCCGACATGGACTTCGGTCAGCCAGCGCTCGTGTTCGGTCTGCAGGTCCAGGCCCCATTCGACCGGGAAGTCGAACTTCTGCCCCGACTTCTGCAGCAGCGCCACCGCGTCGGTGTAGTCGATGCGTTCGAACGGCGCGTTGACGAACATCTCCAGCCGGGTGATCGCGTCCTTCTGCACGCGCTCGGCGATGAACGCCATGTCGTCGCCGCGCTCGTGCAGCACGGCGCGGAACAGGTACTTGAGGAATTCCTCGGCCACGCGCGCGTCCTCGGCGAGGTCGGCGAAGGCGATCTCCGGTTCCACCATCCAGAACTCGGCCAGGTGGCGGGTGGTGTTGCTGTTCTCGGCGCGGAAGGTGGGACCGAAGGTGTAGACCTTGCTCAGCGCCAGGCAGTACGCCTCGACGTTGAGCTGGCCGGACACCGTGAGGAAGGTCTCCTTGCCGAAGAAGTCGCGCGAGAAATCCACCTCGCCCTTGCCGTCGCGCGGCAGGTTGGCCGCGTCCAGCGTGGAGACGCGGAACATCTGCCCGGCGCCTTCGGCGTCCGAGGTGGTGATGATCGGGGTGCTGATCCAGTAGTAGCCGTTTTCGTGGAAGTAGCGGTGCACCGCCTTGGCCAGGCAGTCGCGGATCCGGGTGACCGCGCCGAACAGGTTGGTGCGCGGGCGCAGGTGCGCGACCTCGCGCAGGAATTCCAGCGAGTGCGCCTTGGGCTGGATCGGGTAGGTTTCCGGGTCGTCGACCCAGCCCACGACCTCGATCGCGTCGGCCTGGATCTCGAAACTCTGGCCCTGGCCCTGCGACGGCACCAGCGTGCCGGTGGCGATGACCGAGCAACCGGCGCTGAGCCGCTTCACCTCGGATTCGTAGTTGGCCAGCGCGCTCGGCGCCACCACCTGGATCGGGGCGAAGCACGAACCGTCGCTGACGTTGACGAACGACAGCCCGGCCTTGGAGTCGCGCCGTGTGCGCACCCAGCCGCGAACCGTGACTTCGCCGCCTTCGGCCACCTTGCCTGCCAGCGCCTGCGCAACACTCACCGTGGTCATGCCTTGAATCCCTGCTCGATCGTGCCGATATGAGCCATACAGTTTACCGGAGCCGCAAGGGCTAGAATGCCTGCCATGTCGATCCATCTCGCACCCGCCGCCCTGGAGCGCATCCGGGGTTTCCTGTCCGCCGACGAATCGGCCGTGGGCCTGCGCTTCGGCGTCAGGCGCACCGGTTGCTCGGGCTGGGGCTACCTGATCGAACTGGCCCGCGAGCAGCGTGACGGCGATACCGCCTTCGAGCACGACGGCGTACGCATCCTCGTCGACGCCGACAGCCTGGCACTGGTCGATGGCACCCGGATCGATTTCCTCAAGCAGGGCCTGAACGAGCAGTTCGTGTTCGAGAACCCCAACGTCTCGGCCGAATGCGGCTGCGGCGAGAGCTTCACCACCGACGCCGACAAGGCCGCGTAGGCCGCGCATGTAGGAGCGGCTTCAGCCGCGAGCTCTTGGTTGCACTCCCATAAGATCAAAAGCTCGCGGCTGAAGCCGCTCCTACAAGGGCCTGCTCCAAGGCCGGCAACGCCCAACCTTCGGCACGTTGGCCAACAGCATCCGCGCGCTAGACTCCCGGGCTTCCGCTCCGGGGAGTCTCCATGTTCAAGCACCTGCTGCTGGCCGCGCTGATTGCCGCCATTCCGGTTTCGACCCTGCGCGCCGTGGAAACCCCGCCGGCCGTGTCCGACAGCGCCACCAAGCAGGCCCTGGATGCGTTCTTCGCCGCGCAGTGGGAACGCGGCCTGCGCGAAAGCCCCGAGAATGCCACCTACAACGGCGACAAGCGCTTCAACGACCGCTGGAGCGACAACAGCATCCAGGCGATCGGGAAGCGCGAAGCCGAAGACCGCGCCGCGCTGGAGCAACTGCGCACGATCGATCGCGAGGCGCTGGCCGCGGCCGACCGCCTCAACTACGACACCTTCGAATGGCAGCTCGAGCACTCCATCGCCGCCCAGCGCTTCCGCGGCTACCTGCAGCCGATCAGCCACCAGGGCGGCATCCAGACCGCGGATGGCATCGCCGAGGTCCTGTCGTTCGCCTCGACCAAGGACTACCGCGACTGGCTGGCGCGCATGGCCGCGATGCCGGAGCAGGTCGACCAGGCCATCGCGTTGATGAAGGAGGGCGTGAAGGCGGGTAGCGTGCCGCCCAAAGTCGTGATGGAACGCGTGCCGGCGCAAATTGCCGCGCAGATCGTCGATGAGCCTGCCAGGAGCCCGTTCTACCGGCCGTTCACCAGATTCCCCGATGCGGTGCCGGAATCGGATCGCAAGGCGCTGGTCGCCGATGCGCAGCGCACGATCCGCGAAAAGGTCGTGCCCGCCTATCGCACGCTGCAGGCGTACTTCAACGACGAATACCTGCCGAAGACGCGCGACAGCATCGCCGTGACCGACCAGCCCGACGGTGCGGACTACTACGCCTACCTGGCCGGCTACTACACGACGACCGATCTCAAGCCCGCGCAGATCCACGAGATCGGGCTGAAGGAAGTGGCGCGGATCCGCGCCGAGATGGAGAAGGTGAAGGCCGAGACCGGCTTCGAGGGCACGCTGGCGGAGTTCTTCACCTACCTGCGCACCGACCCGAAGTTCTTCGAGAAGACGCCCGAAGCCCTGCTCGAGCGCTACCGGTCGGTCGCCAAGCGCATCGACCCCGAGCTGGTGAAGGTCTTCCACACCATCCCGCGGCTGCCGTACGGGGTGCGCCCGATCCCGGACAACATCGCGCCGGATACCACCACCGCGTACTACATGCCCGGCGCTGCCGACGGCTCGCGGCCCGGCTACTACTACGTCAACCTGTACAAGCCCGAGACCCGGCCGACCTGGGAGATGATCCCGCTGAGCCTGCACGAGGCGGTGCCGGGGCATCATTTCCAGTTCGCCCGTGCGCTGGAGTTGCCGGACGCGCCGATGTTCCGCCGCACCGCCTATTTCGTGGCCTACGGTGAAGGCTGGGGCCTGTACGCCGAGCGTCTGGGCTACGACATGGGCCTGTACGACGACCCCTATGACCGCATGGGCCAGCTGGCCTACGACATGTGGCGCGCGGTGCGGCTGGTGGTGGACACCGGCATGCACAGCCAGGGTTGGAGCCGCGAACGGGCGATCGAATATTTCATGGACAACTCGCCCAAGACCCGCCAGGACGTGGTCAATGAGATCGACCGCTACATCAGCTGGCCGGGGCAGGCGCTGGCCTACAAGATCGGCCAGCTGAAAATCTCGGAGCTTCGCGAGAAAGCCGCGAGGGAGCTGGGGCCGAAGTTCGACCTGCGGGCTTACAACGACGCCGTGCTGGAAACCGGTTCGGTACCGCTGGACGTACTGGAGAAGCACATCGACGCCTGGATCGCGGCGCAGGAGTAGGGCAGGCAGGGCTGTCCCAGGTCGGGGCTGCCCCCGACGGTTCCTCGCTGCAGGGCGTGAAGAGCCCGCGGGCAAAGCTGTCCGGGGCGCAACCCGGACCTACGGCAACCGCCGTCGCTCGGCAATCCCGATCGTTGCTCCCCGGCCATTGAACTGCGACAATATCCGGCTCCCGCGCGTCGGGAGACCTTGCCCCACCGCATCCGTGCCGGATCGTCGGGGGGCTATCCGGGTCGCTGCCCTCTCCGGGCAACGGCCGAATATCCACGAGGAAACACCATGCGTCACTATGAAGTCGTGTTCCTGGTCCATCCGGACCAGAGCGAGCAGGTGCCCGCCATGATCGAGCGCTACAAGGCGCTGATCGAGGCCGGCAACGGCAAGATCCACCGCCTCGAAGACTGGGGCCGTCGCCAGCTGGCCTATCCGATCAACAACCTGGTCAAGGCCCACTACGTCCTGCTCAACATCGAAGTCGAGCAGGCCGTGCTCGACGAGCTCGTCGAAGGCTTCCGCTTCAACGATGCCGTGCTGCGCCACCTGGTGATGCGCCGCGACGAGGCCGACACCGAGCAGTCGCTGATCATGAAGAACAAGGACGAGAAGGGCGACAAGCCCGAACGTGGCGAGCGCCGTCGCCGAGACGACGATGAAGGCGAAGGCAGCGGCAAGCCCGCTGAATCCGCCGACGACGACACCGCCGAAGCCGCCTGAGGAGCCCTGACATGTCCAAGTTCTTCCGCCGCCGCAAGTACTGCAAGTTCACCGCCGAGGGTGTCAAGGAGATCGATTACAAGGATCTCAACACCCTGCGCCAGAACCTGACCGAGAACGGCAAGATCGTCCCGAGCCGGATCACCGGTACCAAGTCGCGCTACCAGCGCCAGTTGGCCACCGCGGTCAAGCGCGCACGCTTCCTGGCCCTGATCCCGTACACGGACAACCACAACGTGTAAAAAGCCTGCCTCCCGCAGGGAGGCTCCGGTTTCCTTCCCCTTCAAGGGGAAGGCAAGGATTGGGATGGGTGTTCGTGACGCTGCGACTTTCTTTTCAGCTCCACGGTCGAAGGCAAACCCATCCCCACCCAACCCTCCCCTTGAAGGGGAGGGCTTCAGAACCCGGCCTTGCCCTGAATGATGGCGAAAGGCTTCAAGAATCCCGTCCGTTCGGACAGCTGAAAGTTGCGGCGCCATGCGCTGCTAACGAATACGGAGTACCACCATGGAACTGATCCTGCTGCAGAAAGTCACCAACCTCGGCAACCTGGGCGACAAGGTCAACGTCAAGCCCGGTTACGGCCGCAACTATCTTGTCCCGCAGGGCAAGGCGGTGCCGGCAACGGCCACCAACGTCGCCGAGTTCGAGGCCAAGCGCGCCGACTACGAGGCCAAGGCTGCCGCGATCCACAGTGAAGCCACCGATCGCATCGCCAAGCTGGAAGGCGCCAGCGTCACCATCTACGCCAACGCTTCGACCGAAGGCAAGCTGTACGGCTCGGTCGGCCCGCGCGACATCGCCGAAGCCCTGACCAAGGCCGGCACCCCGGTCGAGAAATCGGAAGTGGTGCTGGGCGAGGGTGCGTTCCGCACCACCGGCGAGTTCGAGGTTGTCGTGCACCTGCACGCCGACGTCGAGACCACGGTCAAGGTGATCGTGGCGCCCGAAGCCGCCTGATCGCTGCACCCCGTTCGACGAAGAGGGCGCCTTCCGGCGCCCTTTTTTGTTGCCACGGCCTTCGCGGGCCTTGGGGGATCATTGCAGGAGCGGCTTCAGCCGCGAGCTCTTGATTCTTCGCCAAAGAACAAGAAGCTCGCTGCTGAAGCCGCTCCTACAAGGGAAGGCAACCAGGCGTCATCGCAGCTGGTGAGACGACGACCGGCTAAGAAACCTGTCTTATCCACAGGTTGTTCCGTCGCGAACCCACAAGCCGAGCGCCTACGATGCCTGGCCAGTCACGAAAATCGATCCCCCTTATTCCCTTCACGGCTTTCGCTTCGCAGGAGCAAGACAACACGATGTCCGCACGTCCCCGGTTTGGGAATGAATCACGCAGCGACAGCAGGATCGAGCAGTTGCGCGTGCCGCCGCAGTCGGTGGAGGCCGAACAGGCCGTCCTCGGCGGGCTGATGCTGGCACCGGATGCCTACGACCGCATCGCCGACCACCTGGTCGATGGCGATTTCTACCGTCGCGACCACCAGCTCATCTATCGGGCGATCCGCGAGCTGGCGGAAAAGAGCCGGCCCTACGATGCGGTCACCCTCGGCGAATGGTTCGAGTCGCAGGGCCTGGCCGAACAGGTCGCCGGCGGCGCCTACCTGGTCGAACTGGCCAGCACGACGCCTTCGGCGGCCAACATCGTCGCCTACGCCGAGATCGTGCGCGACAAGGCGGTGTTGCGGCAGTTGATCGAGGTCGGCACCGTCATCGTCAACGACGGCTTCCAGCCGGAGGGCCGGGACAGCAGCGAGATCCTCGCCAGCGCCGAGCAGCAGGTGTTCGCGATCGCCGAGGCCGGCGCGCGCGGCCGCACCGATTTCACGCCGATCAACAAGGCCATGGGCGAGGCCTTCGACGTCCTGCAGACGCGCTACGCCAACGGTGGCGGGATCACAGGCATGCCGACCGGCTACACAGAATTCGACGAAATGACCGCGGGCCTGCAGCCCACCGACCTGTTGATCCTGGCGGCCCGCCCGGCGATGGGCAAGACCACCTTCGCGCTGAACATCGCCGAGTACGCGGCGATCAAGACCAAGAAGGCGGTGGCGGTGTTCTCGATGGAAATGTCGGCCAGCCAGCTCGCGCTGCGCCTGATCTCGTCCAACGGCCGGGTCAACGCCACCCGGCTGCGCACCGGCCAGCTCGAGGACGAGGACTGGAGCCGCGTCAGCAGTGCGATCCGGATGCTCAAGGAGTCGAAGATCTTCATCGACGACACCCCGGCGCTGTCGCCGGAGGTGCTGCGCGCCAAGTCGCGACGACTCAAGCGCGAGCACGACCTGGGACTGATCGTCATCGACTACCTGCAGCTGATGGCGGTGCCGGGCAACAGTGAGAACCGCGCCACCGAGATCTCGGAGATCTCGCGCTCGCTCAAGGGCCTGGCCAAGGAGCTCAACGTGCCGGTGATCGCGCTGTCGCAGCTCAACCGCTCGCTGGAAACCCGCACCGACAAGCGCCCGGTAATGGCCGACCTGCGCGAATCCGGCGCCATCGAGCAGGACGCCGATGTGATCATCTTCATTTACCGCGACGAGTACTACAACAAGGAAAATTCGCCGGACAAGGGACTGGCCGAGATCATCATCGGCAAGCAGCGTAACGGCCCTACCGGGTCGATCAAGCTGAAATTCTTCGGCGAGTACACACGCTTCGACAACCTCGCGCACGACGCCGTCGGCAGCTTCGAGTAACGGCTCGCGCCGGGCGCCGGGTTGCAGGCGGCAACCCGTGCTCGTCTTCCGGCAGCATGACGGAAGGTCCGAACAACCCGCTCCGTCATTCCGCCTTGGCCGAGTGGCGGCGATTGTCCGGGCCCGCCCTATGTCCGCGGGAGCCGAGGCCTTAAAATGCGCCGGATGTCGCGCCCCGTCACCGCCACCATCCACACCGCGGCCATCCGCCACAACCTGGCCTTGGTGCGCACCCATGCGCCTTCGAGCCGGGTCATGGCGATGGTCAAGGCCGACGGCTACGGGCACGGGCTGGAGACGGCCGTGTCCGCGTTGCGCGAGGCGGATGCTTTCGGCGTGGCCGCGATCGAGGATGCGCAGCGGATCCGAGCGCTCGGCCTGTCGCAACCGATCCTGGTGCTGTCGGGCTTCGATTCGGCCGAGGACCTGGACCAGTTGCGCCGCCTGCGTGCCGACAGCATCGTCCATCATCCCGCGCAGCTGGACATGCTGGAACAGGCCGAAGGCGCGCCGATCGGCTGCTGGCTGAAGATCGATACCGGCATGCACCGACTCGGATTCGAGCCGGACAGGGTGCGTGAAGCGCATGCGCGGCTGTCCGCAGCGCGTGGCGTGACCGGCGACATCGTCCTGATGAGCCATTTCGCCAGTTCCGACGAGTTCGAGGGCGCATCGAGCAACGGCCGGCAGACGCGCGAGCAGTTGCAGGTGTTCGCCGATGCCACCGCGGGCCTGCCGGGGCCGAGGTCGCTGGCCAACTCCGCCGCCATCCTGGGCTGGCCCGGTTCGCACGGCGACTGGGTGCGGCCCGGTGGCGCGCTGTTCGGGATGTCGGTGGTCAAGGGCAAGCCCGCGGCGGACTTCGGCTTGCGGCCGGCAATGACGTTCGGCACCCGGCTGCTCGCGGTCAACCGCATCGGCAAGGGCGAGCGGATCGGCTACTCGGCCACCTGGGAAACACCCGAAGAGATGCGCATCGGCGTCGCCGCGGTCGGTTACGGCGACGGCTATCCGCGGCTCGCGCCCGCCGGAACGCCAGTGCTGGTCAACGGCGCCCCGGCGCAGGTCGTCGGACGCGTATCGATGGACCTGATGACCATCGACCTGCGGGACCATCCGGATGCACGCGCGGGTGATCCCGTGGTGCTCTGGGGCGAAGGGCTGCCGATCGAAACCGTAGCCGATGCGTCGGGCACCATCGCCTACGAACTGACCTGCTCGATCACCCGGCGCGTGCGCTTCGTCGAAGCCTGAGCGTTTGCGCCGCATGCGGCGCGATGACGGATGCGCGCACAAAATTGACGCTGCCGACGGCCGCGTGATTCACTCGCGCGACTTGTCGGGAGATCCGGATGGCCACGAAAAAGCCGCGCAAGGCGCTGCGCCGCGAACCCATGTCGCGGGTCGACACCGCCTGGCTGCGCATGGAGCGGCCGACCAACCCGATGATGATCACCGGCGTTCTGATGTTCGCCGAGCCGATGTCGCTCGAGCGCCTCAAGCGCGTCATTGCCAAGCGCTTCCTCGCCTACGCGCGTTTCCGCCAGAAGGCGGTCGACACCCCGTCGGGTGCGGCGTGGCAGGAGGATGCGAACTTCGATCTCGACTGGCACGTGCAGCTTGCCGCGCTGCCGGGGCGTGGTGATGGTCGCCGGCCGGCACGGGATGGCGCGGAGAAGCGCGCGCTCGAACGCTTCGTCAGCCAGCTCGCATCCAGCCCGCTCGACAAGCACCGGCCGCTCTGGCAGTTCCACCTGGTCGAACGTTACGCCGGTGGCTCGGCGCTGGTCGCGCGCCTGCACCACAGCTATGCCGACGGGATCGCGCTGGTGCAGGTGCTGCTGTCGCTGACCGACACCGAACGCAGCGCCGGCAAGGGCAAGGACCTGGCGAAGGCCTGGCTGAAGCAGGACGGCGCGGAGGTCGCGCGGCGGGTCGGTGCGGTGGAGCGCTACGCCCGGCTCGGCGGCAAGGTGTTCGGCAAGGGCATGGAGATGATGCAGGACCCGACGCTGGCCGCAATGCTGGCGAAGGAAGGCGGCGAAATCGCACGCGAACTGGTGCACGCGCTCGCGCTGCCGGACGATCCGCCATCGATGCTGCGCGGACGCCTGGGCGTCAGCAAGCGCGTCGCATGGGCCGACCCGATCGACCTGGAAGAAGTGAAGGCGGTGGGCCGTGCCTGCGATTGCACCGTCAACGACGTGCTGATGGCGGCGGCGGCCGGCGCGCTACGCGATTACATGATCGAGCGCGGTGACGACGTCGACGGCCTGACCCTGCGCGCCACCGTGCCGGTGAACCTGCGGCCGCTGGAACACGCAAAGAAGCTGGGCAACCATTTCGGACTGGTGTTCCTCGACCTGCCGGTGGGCGAGGGCAATCCGGTACGTCGGCTGGCACTGGTTTCGGACTGCATGAACCAGTTGAAGAGTTCGCGTCAAGCCATTGTTGCATATGGCCTTCTTGCCGCAATTGGAATGGCACCGCAGCCGCTGCAGGAGCTGGCGCTGGAACTGTTCAGCCGCAAGGCCACCTCCGTCGCCACCAATGTTCCTGGGCCGCCGCAGCCGCTGTACCTGGCCGGCTGCCGGCTGCGCGAGATGATGTTCTGGGTCCCGCAGACCGGGTCGATCGGCGTCGGCGTCTCGATCATGAGCTACAACGGACGCGTGCACTTCGGCCTGATCGCCGACGCCAAGCTGATCCCCGACCCCGACGCCGTGACCCGGCGCTTCGGCACCGAGTTCGACAAGCTCCTGTACCTGGCGCTGATGGGCAACTGGGACCGTGCACTCGATCCTGCAGGCGCCGAGGCGTTGCTCTGAGCAACATGTGTGCGCATCGTTAACCGCGCCTGATCGCCGCGGCGATCAGGCCACAGCCATCACCCTGCGGCGACGGCGGCGTGTTTAGCTTGGGCCTCCCCATTCACGTTCATCCGAACGATCAGGAGACCCCCATGCGACCGTCCACCACCGCTGCCATCGTCACCGCACTCGCAGGCAGCCTGCTGCTGAGCAGCTGCGCCACGTACACCGGCCAGACCAGCGCGCCGGACGACCCCAACCGCACCGGCCGCGGTGCCCTGATCGGTGCCGGCATCGGCGCCGTCGCCGGCCTGCTCAGCGGCGGCGATGCCACCGAGCGTCGCCAGCGCGCCCTGGTCGGCGCGGGCGTCGGCGGCCTCGCCGGTGGGGCGGTCGGCGCCTACCAGGATCGCCAGGAAGCGCAACTGCGCAGCCAGATGCAAGGGACCGGCGTCGACGTGGTGCGCAACGGCGACAACATCACCCTCAACATGCCCGGTGGTGTGACGTTCGCCTTCGACAAGGCCGAGGTGCAGCCGCAGTTCTATCCGGTGCTGAACAACGTGGCCAGCACGCTGCAGCAGTACAACCAGACCATCATCGAGGTGGCCGGCCACACCGACAGCGTCGGCAGCGACGCCTACAACCAGCAGCTGTCGCAGAAGCGCGCCGAGGCGGTGGCCAACTACCTCAACGCGCGCGGCATCATGCGCGACCGCATGATCACCGTCGGCGCCGGCGAGACCCATCCGGTGGCCAGCAACGACACCGATGCCGGCCGCGCCGAGAACCGCCGGGTCGAGATCACCCTGGTGCCGGTGCGCTCGTAAGGAAGAGGGAAGCTTCCACAAGGACAACAAACTGCGAAAAAAAGGGCCACCCGCGAGGGTGGCCCTTTGGTTTGGTGGGGTGGCGGGAATCGAACTCAAGCGAAAAATGGCTTGATTTTAGGAGTATCCGTGAGTTTGCGTTTCTCAGATACCGCCAAAAATACCGCTATTCGCAAGGGACACCCACTATTGGTCGGCAACCCGAGAATGTCCCCACCGAGCGGATCGACCAACCACCACGTCTAGAACCCTTGCCCATCATAACGGCAGATCGGCGCGGGTTGTCGACGCTGAGCCTGCCAGAGTCCAGCGAGGTCGCGTTGGGATTGTGCGCGAGGCTTAAACTGGCTGCCGACAAGCGACTGTTGCGTCCGAGTCAGGAAGCAGCTCACTTGGTATAGGCCCGCATCGCTCGGGGTAGAGAGGTGACGGAAGAGGACGCGGGCCCCTAGTTCGATCTGCTTTCCAGGAAGTGCCGGTTCACGGCAACTCCCGTTTTAGAGTTTTCGTGATCGAAGAACCTGAGAAGCTTGGTCAGGTGCTCGCGCCCATTCGGCTGGAAAATGAGTCGATTGATGGTCGACCTTACGCCAAACCTGTTCAGAAGATGATTCATAGGCTTGGCCTGGACTGACAGATCCATTGCGGTGAGTCCTGCCTTCAATGTGGCAAGGTCAGCCCAAGAACTTCCAACCTCCGCGGTCACGTATTGACCGACAGATTTCAGTAGGCGCTGTTGCGATTTGATCGCCCGGAAATCGTCCTTTTCGAGCTCAACCTGGTAAGCGCCTAGCCAGTTTCTCAGGCCAGTGAAACTTGATCGCAACTGTAATGCGGTTGGTATGAGATCTGAGAGGGACGAGCTCTCGGCGATCACCATCACTGGGACTGGATCCATGCTGATCACGAGGCTGTGAAGCCTGTCTTGACCACGCATTGCATTTCTGACGGTTGCCCGTTGCTCTTCGACGAAGCTGGTCAGATTCGCGGTGGCCGAGGATGCAGACAGCGCCATACCGGCAAGCTCAAAGAACCGGCGACGAACGGGATGGGGTGCATAAGGAATGTTGAAGGCGCTCGCGCGAGCGATCATGCCGGCTCCGCCCCATACGACTTGGCCTAACCAAGGATCATGGGATCGACGGGTGAGGGCATAGCTTTCCTCATTCTTTGCCTGGGCCTCCCGAAGTGAGTCTGTAATCAACAGGCGATCCAAGATTACGGCACGGGTATCCGAGAAGCGGTCGCGGTAGTCTAGGAATCCGTAGGGTTTGACTATCTGACCCCGCAAGAGATCCGCATAGGTCCCGTTTTCGTCCCATGCATAGGCAAAGTCCTTGTCGACGAGGATCTGATCCCTAAGCACGATGTCCGTGAGTAGATCAAATAATCCCTCAATCGCGGTTATCGCCGCTGGGATTGATGCGGCTCCATGTCCGCTTGCTGTGAGAGTAAGCGTTTGTGCCTCGTCGGTTGGCAGCCCGTCTGTCAGAAGCAGGGACACATCTTGAAGTGACCAGTTGTCGGCAAGCACGCTCTGGCTCATAGAGGTTGATCTGTTAGGCCCGAGCTTGGGGGCCGTTGTTGGGTAGTGGTGTATTCGAGCGTGGTTCGAAGCCAGGTCATGGCTTCGTTTAGGTCAATGTTGGAACTAGCGTAAGTTTCCCGAAGCAGCTTTGGCGACAGCAACCCGTCCCACTTCTGGCGTGCGAGATTGTTGGCCTTTGCGAGCAGCTCGTCGACAGACGGAGCAGCTTCAGAGCCGACATCTGTCAGCAGATCCTCGATCTCGTGCAAGCCACGGCCGGTGCGTTGGATCTCGACCCCTAGACGACCTGCTGATGCGCCAACGCCTCGGGACATCAAAAGGCAAGCGATGGCCTCGTTGGCAGAGTCGCCCAGCCATGTGAGCAAGATCGCTTGGCTGCCCTGGTCGAGAAGAGTCCGATGCTGGAGGTCTAGATCCTGAAAGGCCGTGCGACCTTCGTCCAGAAAGCGCTGCGCCTCTGAATCCAAGTAGCCCAAGGCACCTGTCTGAAGGTAGATTTCCCGCATGCGCTGCCGCACCCGGGTGTGAACACGGCCGCCGCCACCATCAAACAATGGCGGCGCCCCGCCTTTAGCTGGTGCCACATGGATAGTCTTGTGTGGCTCGTCGATCTCTTCAATGAGCCAAGTGCGTCCTCCAAATAGGATGCGTTGGCCTGGGCTCACCATCTGCGACACGGGTAGCGTTCCCAGTGCCTTGCCGCTTGAAACGATGCGGAACTCCTCGTCACTGGCGAAGGCTGCGTAGAACGAATAGTGATTAACGATCTTGTCGCCGATGCGCCCGTGCAGTAGCAAGCCTGAATGATCTTGGGTCAGGATTTCATCTTGACCCAAAGTTCGCAGCAGTTCGGCGAAGCTGTCCTTGGATACCCCTTCGAAGGGCGCGGACTGGGCGCAAAGCAATAGGAAAGCTTGGCCAGCTTGGAGTCCGCCGTATTGTGCGATGGCCGAGAGGAGTTGCTGGACGAGCGTGGAGTAGTGCGCGCCGTGCACGGCCGGCGGCTCGAACCAATGCTCCAGCAGAAGAGAGATGGCGGCCGCTGTCTGCACCGTGTCCAGCCGAAGTCGGGTTGCCAGATCGGCCTTCTCGTCCAAGGCGTCCTCGATTACATAGCCGCGTAGGATCGCGGGCTCACCTTCACGCCGGCCGGAACGACCCAGGCGCTGCCGCAAGCTCGCAACGGACGGCGGGGTGCCGATCTGGGCCACGCTCTTAACCGCTCCGATATCAATGCCAAGCTCCAGCGTGCTCGTGCATACCGCCGTGGCGGGGCGCTCACGTTGTTTCAGGGCGGCCTCGGTTTCATAGCGGATTTCTTTCGACAGGCTGCCATGATGTGGCCAGAACTCCTTGGGCGCCTGGGTTTGCTCACACAGCGTGTTGAGCAGATGCGTGTAGCGTTCGACTTCCCGGCGGCTGTTCGGAAAGATCAGATTGTTGGAACCGCGCAGCACTTTGAACATATGTTCGGCGATGGCCGGGGGCGCCCGCTCGGTCTCCGGGTCATTCTTGCGTCGTTTCCCACCCTCAGCCGGCGGCTCCTCAAACCCTTTGACCAAAATCAGCAGCTGTCCGCCGGTCGATGGAACATCGACCATGGCGACCGGAAGATCGGGCCGAAGAAAGTGGGCCGCCAAGCTCATATCGCCCAGCGTGGCCGACAGTCCTATCCGGGGCACATTGCGCCCGAGCGCGGTTTCGATGCGATGCAAAAGCGACTGCAGCTGCTTGCCGCGCTCCGTGCCGATGAAGGCGTGTAGTTCATCGATGACAAAGAAGGTCGTATTCTTGAACAAGCCAGCAATACTAGTGCCGCGGTTGCACAGTGTGGCTTCCAAGGACTCTGGGGTGATCAGGAGCACGCCGCGGGGCTTCTGCACGAACTTCCGCTTGCTGGTAGCAGTGATATCCCCATGCCACGGCCAGACTAGAACTTCCAAGTTCTCGCATAGGCGATCCAGGCGTCCGAACTGATCGTTGATCAGGGCCTTGAGCGGGCTGATGTAGATGATCAGGCCATCATCGGGCTGCTGGAGCAAATGGGTCAGCGCAGGGAGGAAGGCAGCCTCTGTCTTCCCCGAGGCGGTGCTCGCTGCCACGATGACGTCCCGGTCGCCCGGCAGGATCAGCGGGATAGCCCGTTCTTGGACTTCGCGCAGTGCGCCCCAGCCCTCGGCCCACAGGTAGTGCTGGATACGAGGGTCCAACTGCAGAAATGCTTGGGAGGCCGACATCGCGGATCAGAGTTTGAAGGAGGCCAACTCGTCGTCCGGATCGACCGCCAGGTCGTTCTTGCCCCCTTGATCGGCTTCGACCGGCACCTCGCCGATCAGGCTCTTCCAATCCGTGCCTGGATTTTGCTCCAGGATGGCCAGCAGGTTAATGAAGGAAGTGATCGTTGTGCGCGGGGTGCGGAAGAAGCTGTCCCCGATGCGGTTGGCACAGTGCTCCATGAAGCCCGCGATGGCCGGGTCCGGCAGCAGGTAATGCTCCGCCTTGCCCCCTGCATACACATGGCGGATCTTGCCCAGCAGCAGGTAAAAGTCTTCCAGGGTTAGACTGGAAAGGCGAAGGACAGGGCCCGTGTAATCGACCAAGTTGCCCGTAGCGAAGGCGTTCTGGGCCAGACGGCTCTGGAGCGCCGAGTAGCTATAGACGCCGCGTCGCGGATCCATGAGGAACTCTGGCGTGCCGCCGAGGACAAAGCCCAAGCCCACGGCAGTGCCCTGCAGTGAGTCGTTGAGCATTCGCAGGATCTGCTCGTAGTTGGAATTGCGTGCCTGCGAGTTGGCCAGCTTGTAGAGATTGACCAGCTCGTCCAGGCACACAAACAGCCCCGCGTAACCAGCCAGGCGCACGAAGCGGGCCACGAGTTTGAGCTGGTCGTAGACCGAGGCGTCATCGACAATGGTCCTCACACCCAAGGCAGCTCGGGCATCGGTCCGGGTCGCGAACTCGCCACGAAGCCAGCGTATGGAATCGGATTTCAGCTGATCGTTACCTTCCTCCGCACCACGGCAGTAGGCTGCGATGACATCGGCGAAGTCATAGCCGTTGACGAGCTCGGTCAGCTGCTCCAGTTTTGAGCGGATAACTTGCTCGGTCGCGATGCCCTGCGCCTTGGCTTCGGACTTGGCCGTGGCAATGAACTTCTCGACTACGCCGGCAAGGGCGCCCCCCTCGGGTTTGGTGCGTGTAGACAGGTTGCGCATGAGCTCTGCATAGAGCGAGCGGGCCTGCCCACCGGAGGCATGCAATCGCCGATCGGGATTGAGATCAACGTTCGCCACTACGAGCTTTCGCTCCATGGCGATCGCACGAATGAGGTTCAGAAAGAAAGTCTTGCCTGCGCCGTATTCGCCGATGACGAAGCGGAACGAAGAGCCGCCGTCCGCCACGCGGTCGATATCCGACACCAGCGCTTCGATCTCCCGACCGCGGGCGACCTGGATCAGATGCTGGCCTGCGCGCGGGACGACGCCTGCGCGCAAGGACTGGATGACGGCGTCGCGATCCTTGGGGCGGATAGGCGCGTTCATGTTTCGATCTTCTCAAGTAGTTTGATGTTCACAGCCACAGGGTCGTCGCCTTCGCATAGCGGCTCATCGAAGACATCGAAGACCGCTTCGTTGATCTGCTCCAAGGCGCCATCGAGCATAAGGTCCAGATCGGCGGCCGCATCCTCCAGCTCCGATCGCGTCCACTTCGGTCGAGACAGCATCAGGCGCAACAGGGCAGAGTGGACCTCATCCAAACCGAGCGGCGAGCTCGCCTCGTCTTCGCGCTCGGGCTCCGGCGCAGCTGCAGGCGGCGGTGCCGGCGCGCCCGCTGCCTCGTCGGCGAAGATCTTCGACAGCAACGCCGAGACCCGCGCGGTGTCTTCTTGCAAAACCGCGATGCGATCGGCATCCAGACGAAAACCTTGCTTTTCGGCGTGCGTGGTCGACACCGGCGCGCCACCGGCGCCGACGGCGTGGATGTCACTAAACACGCGCTTAGGTTCGACGCCGAGCGCCCTGTAGACCTTCTCCAGGAACTTGACTTCATCCGGCGACACGAAGCCATCGGACTGGGCCAGTGTGGCCATGAAAGCTGCAAGCATCTCCCTCGCTGAGATAGGCAGCGGTTCGAGCTTCTTCTTCAGGCCAGCCAAGGTCGGGGGCGACGCGGTCAGCCATTGCAGGTGCGCGTGGAGCCGGCGTCGCTCGGCGGGTGTGAGGTGTGCCCACCCCTCGATCTCGGCACGCAGATGCACAATCTCGTGCTCGTTGAAGTCGTCGTCGGCTTGGGCCATGGCAGCGGCCAGCTGCAGGGTCAGAGCTGCTGTCTGATACTCGGCACCCGAGCCTACGGCTGCATCCATCAGGGGCTGGGCGAACAGCACCACCGTGTCCCGCTCCCCCGGCGCCCGGGCACCGGCGAGCACATGCGGTTCGAAGCCGATCTCGGCGCCCTCTAGGGCCCGGGCAAGCCCGCGCACACGATCCCGGTTAACCGACTGCTTCGCCCCGCCCAAAGTCTCCAGCAACTCTTGCAGCGGCAGCGACAGGCGGCCTTCGCGCATGCGAGCGGTCAGGGTCTGTAGCTTGGTTTGGGTGGCTGGCGGCCACAGCGTCGCGGGCAGCAAGAGTAGTCCTTCCAGACCGCCGGCGGCCGAAGGGTCCTTACCCACCAGCCGACTGTAGGACCCGAGCTCGTCCGTGCACTGGTTTGCGACCTCCACCAGCTTCTTGATAGGCGCGGTAAGAGCGGTGACGTCAGGGACGTTACCAAATGCCAGAGTGATATTGGCGCCATGAAGCCCGGCCGAGGCGGCCTGGTAGACGAACTTCAACTTGGTCCGGTTTTTCGGCAGCACGAGACCCGGCCCAAGAACTTCGTGATAGCGCAGAATGAACAGGCGCTCGAACTCGTCGGGGCACCGGGTGGCGGCGGTGCGTAGATAGGTCTCTGGATTCAATCGCACCCAGGCAAACGCCAAGTGGGCGGGGAGGGGGGCACGATCGATCGCGGCCTGCCCGAGTGCTAGGCGGAGGTATGGGGGCAGCTCGTAGGTCTTGGGGAACTCTGGAACCGGCTTCTTGTAAAGCTGGCTCGACGCGCCGTCGAGCTCGATCCAACTCAGGAGCTCACCGGCATATCGTTTGAACGACCCCGACTTCTCTCCGTAGATCGAAAGGAGTCGCCGCAGCTCGGCAATGATGGCCGGCCAGTCATTCTTAGCTGCGGGGTCGTCGCGCGAGTCCACGATGACCCGGCGTTCGAGGCCATAGAAGAACAGGAAGACATAGCCGATGTCGCAGTCGGGATGGGATCGACCCTCCGATAGCCAGTTGAGGTAAGCGCGCCGCTCGTTCGTTGAGGCGTCGGCATAGTTGGGCCAATAGCCCATTTGGCGTGAGCGGTAGTTGCCCACGCTCGCCACGTTCAACTGACCACTGATCAGGCATGGGTCGGTAATGCCGCTGGGCGCTCGCAGTCGTCCACCCACATAAATCATCCCGCCAGGCAAGGTCACGCCGGCCACCTGGATGCTTTCCCCAGGCGGCACCCAGCGCCCGTCTCCAAAGCCCGAAGGTACTTTGGGGATGGCGTAGGAGGGAGTTGGCTTGTACGCCGCGGCTGGAGCGGAGTAGAACTCTTCGGCTTGCGCCGGTGCCGCGATAGAGCGGCTGTACCTTGGTGCGCTGGGCGTTGCCGTGCCGGAGGTCTGGCCAGAGCTTGGCTGGCTCTGCGTTCGATACATCGGAACCCGATCGATCCTGCCAGTTAGCTCTGCAAGTGTCGGTTCACGAGGCGGCGGCTTCATGTTGGAGGCTCTTGCGCTGGCCTTACTAGTTAGGTGCTTGTTGGCGAGGTAGGACACAAATCCGGCGCCAGCCACCACTGCTAGGCCAATCAAGATTTCTCTGGGCACCGCGGCAATCAGGACAAGAGCCCCAAGAAACAGCCACACACCGCCTCCCAACGATCGTTTTGCCACCACTGCTGCTCCCCCAATTCCCCGCCGCCCCACGCCGGCGTCGGCCCCTATTTCCAGTTTGTAAGCATACGCCCTCAGAATCGCGGGGCAGATTAAGTGGTGTCCGGCGCACTAGGCCCCACATGGAGAATCAACTAGGAATAATTCTTAGGTGCGGTGTTATGGCTAGGCATCTTCCGAGGCAGCGCAGATATTTAAATGGCAATGACGGGCGAACGCTGCATGCGAACGTATGCTTGGGGACCCTTGTTCGCCACTACGGTGCCTAGGAATCGCGATTTCGCCGGATCGCTTTGAGATGCCTTGGCAGGACTTGCTCTGCGGTGGGCAGCTCGATAGCGGACTTTGTAGCAATCGGAGCCATGTCGTCGTGCTGGATCAAGCGGCCAACGTGTGCGGGTGCGGCGAAGAGTGGATGTAGCGTGCAGAATGTGCCTTCCGGCTTCGGGGAGACGGTCGATCGCTTTGGCGCCGGTGCCCCGATTCTGGGCCAGCCCACGGAGAAGCGATGTTCAAGCGCCTGATTCAGAGCCTGACCGGTAAGCCTGTCGATTCCGAGCCGCATGTCACTGCCCGGCGGGACGCGCCGTCAGAAGATGCGCAGCCCCAGCTCATCACCGTATATGACGTGCACGGCCGAGAACTGCAGGTCACTCGCACGGACTGGCGCGACAGGATGTTGCTGCCCCAGCTTGCGACGAGGTGGAACAATCCCGACGAGCTCTACCAGCTAATCGTCAACGCGCTGAATGATGAGTTCATCGCCGAAGTCGAGCCGGCGTCCAGGCGTCTGCTAGAAATCGACCCTATCGTCGAGCGCAGCCATGTGATCCGCGCAATTGTGCTGATGAAGCACGGCCCACTTGACGAGGCCGAGCGGGTCCTGCGCGACGCGGTCGCCAAGGTCGGTGAGACCGGAACAATCCTTACCAATCTCGCTAAGGTTCTGGAGTCGCGCGTAGACGAGCAGCAGGCCAACGCCATGCTGTGGAAGGCCATCGCTCTTGACCCCAACCAAGACAACGGCCTGGGATGGTGGCTTGCTCGCGAGCGCGAGCGGGGAGGAGACACCGGCTATGTGGCGGCGCTCGAAAAGGTGGCGGCGCTCCCGGGAAGCTGGCGGGCCACCCTCTACCTAGGACGGCACCGGCTCGCTGCAGGCGCCGTGTCGGCTGCGCTCGATCTGTTCCGCACTGTTCTCGCACATGCAGCACAGAACCGGGACGCACTGCTGACAATCTCGGGCGATCTCGGCAATGCCGGTAAGCTCGCAGAGCTCGCCGACCTTACTGGGCCGTACTACGACCCCGCCGTACACGGTCCACAAGTCGGATTGAACCTGCTTCAGGCGTACCTGCACTTGGGCAGATTCGACGAAGGCGAGGCGCTGCTCGAACGCCTGTACGCGCTCAACATGCCACCGTTCAAACAGCATTTGGATGCGATGGCTAGCCAATATCAGGAACGCCGTCGCGAGATGACGTCTGCGCGCCCGGTGGAGGAATCAGGACTTAAGATTGTACAGATGCCCTTCGAGTTGCCCATCTGGATGTACGGCTTGCGCGACCCGCAGTGGCTGTTTTCGCCGAAGGCCATCAATGCACGCAGGGTGATGTTCCTGATGCTCGGCAAGGTCATGAGCGGTGCTGAGCAGGCCGAGGAGCAGCGGGAAGACGACGTCGGACGTTTGAGTCGTGCGATCCCGCTGTATCTGGCCGAAAGCGCCTACGAATGGACGCCTGTACACGCTCAATCGCTGGTCGCTGTCGTCATGGGCGGTGGACCGGTTGTGTTCAGTGCGCAAGACGAGGCGGGTGAGCGAGAAACCGCCACGCAGATGGCAGCCCACGCCGATGTGCTTGTGGTGGGCTCTATCGATAGGAGGGGTGATGTGTGGACGGTCGACCTGGGCATCTGGGATACCGCCCATGTAGAGCTGATCGGGCGCGAGTCGTTTTCAGCCGAGCATGGCGAACTAGAGGCAGCTGTGCTCGAGCTGGAAGACAAGGTGCTTGCACGCCTCGGCAGTGCTCAGGCGAAACCGCATGATGCGATCTACACGCGCCCGACGCTCGAGCAGATGCAGCCGTATCTCAATGCGCTGGCGCAATCGCTGACGCTGGGCCTAGTCGCCAACGAGATGATGCCGAAGGACGCCATGTGGGGCGAACGCAACATGCTCGATTGGCCGCTTCGAATGGCGCTGCACTGGCCGGCCTACGAGGTGCCCAAGGCCATGTACCTGTCAGGCATCAGCCATGCGGCGCGTTACTGTTCCGACGTGCTCGCTGAGTTCGACGAGCGATCGTTTGCCCTGTTACGCGACATGCACGCGACGAAGTCGCCCATGGCCGCCCTCGGCCCCTTGTTGCTCCATGCATTTGACCGGCAGGATGGGCTCAAGGCGGTGCTACAAGAGACTGGGGACGCACGGCGCCTCGCCTGGATTGAGCGTGTGACCGTCGCCTAGACGTCGATTAGTGCAAAGGCGAGCGGCGCGCGTGGACCATGGGTCGCTACGTTGACAGGGGGCCCGCTTTCGAACCAAAGCGGACATTGTGTAGAGGTGGTGAGCGCAGCGAATCCATCCATGCGTCGCATTAGAGTGGCTATAGTCGAAGCATTTGGGCGCTTGAACGTTTGATGTGGAGCTCGATGCGCTCACCACGCCTTACGTGCTGGAAACTTCAAAAAAGGAACGCAGTGGCAAAATCTCGCATTCGCGTTGACAGCGTTCGCGCTTCGAGGGACGGTCATGAGTTCCACGAGGCTTGGGTTGCTCGTAAAAGCTTGGGGCTGTTGCTTGCCCAAGATGGATTCGTCGGGATCGCGATCGAAGGATTTTCTCCCAGCGACCAGGCATCCCAAGAGGCGACCGAAATCGCCGATGCGGTGCTTTATTACGGGAACACGGCGACATTTCGGGGCGCGGACCGCGTCGTGGTGGTCCAAGTCAAGTATTCCAAGGCTTCTGAGCTCAAGCCCTTTCGCGCGGCCGACGCCAAGCACACGATCGAAAAATTCGCCCACACATACCGCGCGCACAAGCGCCAGCACGGTGTCGGCCCGACCCGCAACCGCCTTCGCTTCGAGCTCATCACCAACCGCCCGATCCTTCCTGAGCTCGAACAGGCCGTCGTCGCCCTCCGAGACGGAGTCACTCTGAAGGGCGTCGCCAAGGCACAAGCAAAACAACTGGCTCAGGCTATCAATCTGCAGGGCAAGGATCTTTCAGAGTTCGCCGCGCGCCTTCGCCTGACGGGAATTTCCGGCGACTTGCGCCAGAGCAAGCATGAGCTGGCCATCGCTTTGGCGGATTGGTCGGTGGCGCGTGATCCCAACTCCCGGATCAGGCTCAGCAACCTGCGAGAGTTGGCGCGCGCCAAGGCCGGGCTCTTGGCCCAGCATCGAAACGTCATTCTGCGCGCCGATGTCCTGACCGCATTGGACCTGCAGCACGAAGATGACCTACTGCCGGTTCGAGAGAGCTTCCCGGACGTCGGTCCGGTAGTGGAGCGCGAGCAACTGGCGTCGGTTGCCGATCAGGTGCCGGCCCTTACGCGGCCACTGTTGATCCACGCGGACGGCGGCGTCGGCAAGACCGTATTCATGCAGTCGCTGGCGGCCAAGCTTGGCCAGGACCATGACGTCGTGCTCTTTGACTGTTTTGGCATGGGCCAGTACCGCGCCACGTCGGACTCCAGACACCTGCCGCAGCGTGGATTGGTCCACATCGCCAACCTGCTTGCTTGCCGTGGTTTGTGCGATCCCATACTTCCCGGCAACGCCAGCGACGGCGACCTGATCCGGACCTTTCGATCGCGGCTCGCACAAGCGACCGAGACGCTCCGGGAGGCAACGCCGGATCGACAGCTCGTCCTGCTGCTTGACGCGATCGACAACGCCGGTGAGCACGCCACCTTGCGCGGCGAAACGGCGTTTCCTCGCTTGCTGTTGGAAGACCTTACTCTCGCCGGACCAATCCCCGGCGTGCAGGTCGTGGTCAGCGCACGCGGCTATCGTTTGACGAACGCCATCGGTGGGGCGTCCTGCGAACGCCTCCAGCTCCAGCCGTTCACACCGGGCGAAACCCGCGCATACCTACAAGGTCGTATCGACGGGCTCACAGACGGGATGCTGCAGGTCGCCCAATCCCGCTCGCGCGGAAACGCGCGCATTCTCGAGCATCTGGTCGACGAGGGTCCAGAACTCCTGGCACCATCGGAAATCAACAAGGTCATCCAATTGGACGACCTGCTTTGGTCGAAGATTTCCAAGGCGCTAGCGGAAGCTCGACGGCAGGGCTATCAAGAGGACGAGATCTCGTCTTTCCTTGCCGGACTTGCGACGCTGCCGCCACCAGTTCCCGTGCGCGAATTCGCCGAGGCCAATGGCTTGGCGGAAGGGGCGGTCAACAGCTTCGCCGCCGATCTGTCGCCCTTACTAGATCAGACCAAGTACGGCTTGATGATTCGCGACGAGCCGACCGAGCGACTGATTCGTGAAACCTACGCCGCGAATGAAGTGACGCAGCGACGCTTGGCCAAGAATCTGCTGGCGATGCAGGATCGCTCCGTTTACGCCGCAACGACCTTGCCGGACCTGCTCCAGCAACTGGGCGACGGGGATCAATTGTTCGAGCTCGCCTTTGACGAGCGCCTTCCGGCTGCCATCACCAGTGCGGCCGGCAAGCAGGCCATTCGGCAGGCGCGAATCCGCGCCTCCGTGGCCTTCGCCGCGAACCACGAAGACAACGGCCGGCTCGTGCAGCTGCTGGTCGAACTGTCGACGTTGGCCGCTATGAATCAGCGCGGCACCCAGTACCTGCTCGATCATCCCGACTTGACCGTGGCGATCGCGGATGCCGACTCGCTGCGTCGCCTCTTCGAAGCGCGTACGGATTGGCCTGGCGCCAGACATGCGCGGCTGACCATCGCGCACGTCTTGGCTGGCGAGGTGCCCGATGCCACCCGCCACGCCCATCGGGTTTCGGAGTGGCGTCGTCACTATTACGACCAGGAGCGGGAGGAACGCCGTCGTGACGAAGGCCCCACCGCACTCGATATGGCGTCGATCCCGCTGTCTTGGCTGGCTCGAGGCGGGGGAGAGGCAGCCGCGCGAGATCTGGCGGGATGGCGGGACTGGTACGGCTTCCAAGTGGCGGAGCAGCTGTTCTCGCTCGTCCAAGCCGGTGCCTCCGCGGGCCGCGTGCCCGATACGGCGCTCAGGGAGATGCTTGCATCGGACGCCACGGGGGCCGGTGTCTTGGCTGCAGCAATCGCACACGCGGATGGCGACGAACTATTGCAGCGGGAACTGGTCAGCCGGCTGGCCGCGGTTTGCGCCAAAGCCGACTTGGGCGAAGCCGACTACCAGTCCAAGGAGCCTCCCATCTTGCGCGGCATGCTGCGGGCAGCTGCTGTGGCCGTGGTCTTGGGCATGTCGACCGAGGCGATCGCGATCCTCGATGCGGCCGCTGTTCCGACTCCCAGCTTGCATGTCTTTCTGGACGAGTACTGGACGCGAGATACATATCCGTTCGTTGCTGCAGGAGTGCTCCGCGCCCTCGCCAAAGGAACGCCGGTCGAGGAACGAATGCTGCTGCCGAAGGAGCTATCCGCGGCGGCCGCAGGCGTGTCGCCGGCGCTTCAGGGCAAGGATTTCCGATCCGCCATGAAGGACGTGATGCGCGAGGCTGCCAAAGCGCAAGCGCCGACGGAGGACCCCGCCCACCGGATGCGTCACGACAATCTGCAGCGCGCCGAGCGGTTTCTCGACTCGCGGTTGAGCACTTGGGTATCGGTGGCGCAGGCGTTCTCGTTGGCGATTAGCCGGTCGCCCAGCGGAGCCAAGGGGCGATTGCGCCCGTTGCTGGCCGAATGGAATCGCCTGCGCACCAGCAACGACTATTACCTAGGCGGTTTGTCTGCTCAGCGGCAGCTCAACGCGGTGGGCGAACGACTCCTCACGCTGGCTGTGTCCGTGGACGCTGGCCACGATGCGCAAGAGGTTCGTGACTACGTTGATGCGGTCAGTGCGACGGGCGTGGCGCCGGTGTCCCATGTCATCGAACTGGTCGGCATCTTGGCCCGACGAGCGCCTTTTCAGATGGTTGCGGGAAAGAGTGCGGTCCGAGCCCGGGAAGCGATTGAGCGCCTGGACGACGTCAACGAGCGCGCCGCTTCCTTTGCACAGCTCGCACGGGCGATCGTTCCGGCCAGTCCGGCTGATGCCGCCGAGTACTTTCACCGCGGCCTGGAACAGGTCGACGCCGTTGGATCGGGTGACTGGGAATTCGTCAGCGAATTGATGCACATCGCAGCGACCTTGCACGGCGGCCGCTTGGCAGATTCCGACAGCCACACCCTGTCGAACATCTGCGATCTGAACTTGGGTGAAGAATACAAGTTTGACTGGGCCGGCTATGGCCATGCGTTGGCGCAGGCCGCCGGACCCAAGGGTTTGGCGCGGCTAGCGCGGTGGGAGGACCGCGAACGAATCTCCCTCGATTACACCTTGCTCCCGTACCTCAAGGCGCTGGTCGATAACGGCGACCTTGAGCCGGCGTTGGCCCTCACGATGCTGCGGGTGAGCTCGCCTGCGGAATTGCGTGTCTGTGGAACCGCGCAGTTTGTCGAGGCGTTAATGCAACACCTAACGGCGGTCACTGCGACGCTGGCCACGGAGCTGATTCATCACTATCAGCAAAACAATCCCGGCGGATACGGGTCGGACGATGTCTTGGCACTCTCGCACCTCGCCGCGCGGGTCTTTGGCGAATCCTCCGCCGAGCAATCGCAGCTGCTGGTTGCGGGAGAGGCGATCGCCGAGGCGACGAAGGAGTTCAACTCGCTCAACAACTGGCGATCTCCCACGCCCGTGCCTGATCGTACCGAGTGGGAGGCGGAGCAAGCCAAACAGATTGCCGCGGCCCGATCGCGCGCGGCATCGCTCAATCCTCTCGACGATGCCGGCATCGGTGAATCGCTCGTGGCGCTCGATGGCGTGCTCCAAGGCCGACGCTTGGAACGGGACTTTCTTGAGGTCCTGCGCGCCAAGGTCCCGCTGTCGGGCATGACCCAATACATCGAGTTGATTGCCCGGCAAGAGCAGCTCGATCTGTACGACAAGTTCCACGAGTTGGAGGAGTGCAAGACCGCGTGGTCGGGGTCTTCGGATGCCGTTGGTCGCATCTGGTCGCAGTGCGCTGAGTGGATCATTCACGCCAATCCGGCGGAGTTTGTGTCCTTCGGGCAGTTGTCCAGTTTCCAGCTCAATCGGCTATCAGAACTGACGGGCGTCGATGGTCATGCTCTGGTCGCGGGGCTGCTCAAGGAGTATTCGCGACCCGAGGTTGAGGTGCCGGCCGCTGTTTGGCTAAGCGTGGCGGCGAGTTTCAACAAAAAGGCCGAACCCGGCGCGGGTCAAGCCGCCCTGGCTCGGTTGTTGCGGGGCGGAGCGGCCAAGCTGGCCCCGCTCGTGGTCGACGGCGAATGGAATCCCAGTCTTTATCCCGAGGACGACGCCATCGAGGTCACGGCTGGACTCGTGTGGTTTGGGCTCGGCTCGCCACGCGCCGAGCGACGCTGGATGTCCGCCCACGCGTTGCGATCGGCCGTGCGTTTGGGACGAAGCGACGTTCTGGACCGCGTGGTGGCACGCTTCGGCGACAAAACCGCCGGGGCATTTGGCGCCCCGGAACTGCCGTTCTTTTACCTCCATGCCCAACTGTGGCTGCTGATCGCCATGGCTCGTGTGGCGATGGAGGTTCCATCTGCCATTGCTCCCCACCGCCAATTCCTTGAGGACATCGCGCTCAACCAGGCCGATCCTCATGTACTGCGACAGCACTTTGCGAAGGAGGCTTTGCTGGCATGCCACCGCGGCGGCGCGCTGAAGCTGTCCAAAGCAACACAGGCGCTACTGCGTCGCGTGAATCAGTCTGGGTATCCGCTCGTCAAAGGCAAAGGTGGGGGATCATCGTTCTACGAATCCCGACCCGACCATATTCCTGCGCCCGTCTCGGAAGTCAGCCTGGAATACGACTTCGATAAGACCGAAGTGTCGGAATTGGCCACCCTGTTCGACCGTAACCGCTGGGTGACGCGGGACGCGCTTAGCGCGTGGGTCCACAAGCACGACCCTGCCGTCACCAGTATGTACGATCTCGGTGGTCGCTCGGACTCGCGTCGGAGTAGCCACGGCGAAATGTCGGAAGCGCAGCATCACTATGGGGAACAGCTGGTCTGGCATGCCCTGTACGGCGTGGCCGGGCAGTTCCTGCGGGACCATCCGGTGGCCATGTCGCCGTACGGACAGGCTCACCCGTGGCAGGCATGGCTGCGCGAGCAGGTACTGGCGCGCGACGATGGACAGTGGCTGGCCGATGGTACCGATTGGCGCCAGGCCACCACCCGCGTCAACTTGCGCGAAGTGACCGAGGACGGCGTGGCACTGACTGCCGACCCAACCAGGCTTTGCGCGCTTCTGGGCATCGGAGCAGGGGTGGGAGATTGGTTGGTGGTTGATGGGGACTGGACCTCAATGGATGGCATCGGCGTCCACGTGCGGTCGTCGATGGTGCCCTTCGCGCAGAGCGGCAACGTCGCCAAGGAACTGGCTGCTGAAGATCCGTTTCAAGCCGATGCCCCGAAGATCGAGGACTACGAGGAGAGCGATCCGCGCTGGCTGAAGTTCAAGGCGCCGTTTCGTCCTTGGTTGGTCAACACCAATGCCCGGGCCGGCCTCGACCGGACCGACGTCTTCGGCGTCATTGGCGCGGCTGAGCGGCCGCGGTTGACTGCTGAAGCGATTCGCTTTGGTGGCCTGACGATGAAGGACCCCTTCGGGCGCGAGTGGATCGATGCTTTGGGCGCCACCGTCTTGCACGCGGAGGCGTGGTGTCAATCCGCAGAACGTGACGAAGGTGAGCGTTCCACCGGGAATCGCGCAAGCTGCCGATCCAGCTTCATTCGGGGCTTCCTGGGCGCGCAGAACTGCGACCTGCTGTGCCTGATTCGTCTGCGACGCAGAGATACGGGTCACGGAGATCGTAGGTCCCGGTACTGGCACACAACCTTGGTTGTGCGCATCACACCTTCGCTCGAGATTTACCTCTACCCTGGACGGGCCAACGAACTGCACGAGAGCAAGTTTTGATGGTCCCCAATCAGTCACAAGAGCCGGTAACGGCGTGGATGTCCGCTGCTGGCCGAAAGCAGACGTTGACTCGGATGATCGCTTCTGAGGAAAGCGGCATGACGACACTCAGGCCATCAGTGGCGCACAGGCAACTGGTGGAACTCGGTCTGGCAGATATCCTGCCTCTGAGAGACCCGCAGGGTTTCCTGCTTCACGTCTCCGGCTCGCGGAGCGCCGGCTGGTGTTGACTTCCCGGTGCCGCGATACTGCCTGCATGGACTTTTCCGAGCCGAGATCGAAAGCGTCCGCGCGATATCCGCTCGTGCTATTGGCAGCCTTCTTGCTGTGGTGGTTCCTGCTGGCGGTCCGGCCCAGTTATCGGCAAGACTGGCTGCTTGAGAACTTGCTGGTTTTCGTCGCCGTGCCGCTCCTTGTGTGGTCCTATCCGCGGCTGCGGCTGTCCAACACAGCCTACACGTTGTTGTTCGTATTCTTCGGATTGCACGCGGTCGGGGCGCATTACACTTACGCCGAAGTACCCTACGATCGCTGGGCGCAAATGCTCACCGGCCACACCGTCAGCGACGCGCTTGGTTTGGGCCGCAACCATTACGACCGGCTTGTGCATTTTGCCTATGGACTGCTGGTCACGCCCGCCGCCATCGAGGTGCTGGATGCCCGTGCTCCGCAGCGACGCTTTTGGCGTTGGCTGGTGCCATTGTTATTCATGATCTCGCATTCGACGATCTACGAGATGATCGAGTGGGCTGCGGCCGCAATCTTTGGTGGCGACCTGGGACAGGCCTACTTGGGCGCACAGGGAGACGTGTGGGACGCCCAGAAGGATTCGGCCATGGCTGGGCTGGGGGCATTGATCGCCGTCGTTGTCTGCCGGCTTCCCGGGATTCGACCCGATAGGAACGCGAGCAAGGAATGACAAGACTTCCGCGCAACAGGCGCAGGCACCGCGGGTACGCGGGCTGGAGTCCCGGCCGATGGCAGCGATATCAGCGGCTGGCCAGCGCCTGAGCAGGGCATCGGAAAAAGCGCGAATGCGCCAGCCAGTCGCGATCGGGGTAATACGCGAACAGCAGTTGCCCTTGCTTGAGCGTATCGATCATCTCCCGCGCCACGGCCGGACGCAGTGCCGGGCAACCGTAACTGCGGCCCAGCCGACCTTGTTGCGAGGCCAAGCCTGGATCCACGTAACGTGCGCCGTGCATGACGATGGCCCGTGCCCGCGCTTTGTCGTTGATGCCCGGTTCCAGCCCATCCATGCGCAACGAATAGCCATTGCCGCCGATGTAGGTGTCGGCGGTGACGAACAAGCCCAGACTCGACTGATGGCTGCCGTCGCGATTGGAGAAAGCCGTGGCGAAGTTCTCGCCACTACCGCGGCCATGCGCCACGAACTCGGTGTACAGCAGGCGCGCATGCATCAGATCGAACACCCAGAGACGCCGTTCGGTCGAAGGTCGCGAGTAATCGATCAGTGCCAGACGCTGGGAAGCAGACACGGCGCCGGACTGGATAGCGCAGTCGCGCGCATCCAGTGCCAACGAAAGCGCCGTGCGGTCGATACCCGGAGCTGCCGCCTGCAACCGGGACAGCAGCCCGCCCGAAGCCAAGGCCGGGGAAACAGCCGGCGGCGCGGCGTGGGCCGCCATGGCGGCCAGCAGGGTCAGGACAAGACAGGCGATCCGAAGCATGCCGCCAGCATAGCCGGCTCAGGGTGAACGGGCCGATGCTTTTTCGGCGGCCTGTGCGCCCTGCAGGATAGTGAGATTGGCGGGCCCCGGCGGCCTGATCGGCTCGTCGGTCACTACCAGAGTGGTGCCGGGCACCAAGGCCTCGTACACCTGCGCGGCGAAGCCCGGATCGATACGCAACTGCCCTGCAGCCACCAGCCGGCGCAGGTCGGGCCGAGCCGCCTCGGGCATCCCGTCGGAGACCGCGAGCCAGCGTAGCGCCGGTCGCCCGGGAACGACGCTGCTGGCCTCCGGACCGGCGCCCCGGAGCAGCAGGTAGACGCGGGTGCCCTGCAATACGCCATCGGCCACCTCGACGGGTGCACGGCCGATTTCGACGGCATTGCGCACTACCAGGATTTCCCGCTCGTGCGTACTGAGCACGATTGTCATCGGACCGGCGGGAGAACGATCCGGGACCCAAAGGAACGCTTGCATCGGAGCAATCGGCGCCGCCGGCATAGCGCCGCTCACGGCGAACAATTCCGGGTAGACCACGGCCGGGGCGGCCGCCGTGTCGCTCACGACCACCGTCATGCCGCGGGCGGTGATGCCGAACAGAATTTCCGAGAACGCGTAAGGCAGTCGGATGCAGCCGTGTGAAGCCGGATACGCGGGTACGTTGCCGGCGTGCAACGCCACGCCATCCCAGGTAAGCCGCTGCATGAACGGCATGGGCGCGTTGTCGTAACGATTGGAGTAGTGCTCGCGGTGTTTCTCCAGGATGGTAAATACGCCAGTCGGGGTCTCGTAGCCCGGCTTGCCAGTGCTCACCTTCGATATGCCGATACGCACACCATTGCGGTACACGTAAGCGCGTTGTTCCTGCAGGCTGACCACGATCGTCGTGGGACCCTGCGGCGACAGTTGCGGCGTCCAGATATAGCCCTGGTCCGGCAGCTGCTGCAGCGATTCTTGAGACTGCGATGGCACCGAAGCGATGGCGAAAAGCAGTGTCAGGCAGTAGCGGAAAATCGAAGACAAGGTCAAGTGGTCCTTGTTCGTGGCGATCGCGACGTCTTGTCGGAAAGTCTGTCGGGAAATAGAAGCCCGGGGCTTGATTTGGATCAATGGCCGCCGTCGCCCGCAGTAGCCAAATGAGGACGCCGCCGGCAGCTGGCTTTCCGCTGGCGGCTCGTCTCGGGGTTCACGGGCTCTTGGTGCGCAATTTGCAAGGATCTTCTCTACGCAGCGCACCCGAGCATCGCCAGGGCAGGTCGGGATGTCATCAGTCAGATGCCGACCGACCTGCGCTCGCTGCCCAACATGGTGGATTCGTCATGAATACGTTGTCGCCGGAGCGCAGGGAACTGATGCACGCGTGGTGGCGCGCTGCGAACTATCTGTCGGTGGGGCAAATCTACCTGCGTGACAATCCGCTGCTGGAAGAGCCCCTGGCACGTGAACATATCAAGCCTCGACTACTCGGCCACTGGGGTACCACGTCGGGATTGAACTTCATCTACGTGCACCTCAATCGGCTCATCGTCGATCACGACCTGGACATGATCAACATCATCGGGCCAGGGCACGGCGGACCGGCGCTGGTGGCATCGACCTATCTGGAAGGCACCTACGGTGAGATTTATCCCGATATCGGCTCCGACCGCGACGGCATACGAAAACTGTTCCGGCAATTTTCCTGGCCGGGAGGCATTCCAAGCCACGTGGCGCCCGAAACGCCTGGTTCGATCCACGAAGGTGGTGAGCTGGGCTACGCGCTCCTGCATGCGTACGGCGCCGCGTTCGACAACCCGAAACTGATCGTCGCCTGCGTGGTGGGCGACGGCGAGGCGGAAACCGGCCCGCTGGCGGCGAGCTGGCATTCGTGCAATTTCCTCAATCCCGCCAGCGATGGCGCGGTGCTTCCGATCCTGCACTTGAACGGCTACAAGATCGCCAATCCGACCTTGCTTGCGCGCATAGGCAACGAGCAACTTGCCGAGTTGATGCGCGGTTACGGCTACGAGCCGCATTTCGTAGTCGGGGACGATCCGGATGCGATGCATGAACACTTTGCTACTACGCTGGAGACAGTGCTGAGCGCCATCCGCGGCATCCAGGTGCACGCGCGCGCGCCCGATGCGCCGCGTCCGCCGAGGCGGCCGCGATGGCCGATGATCGTGTTCAAGACGCCAAAGGGCTGGACCGGCCCCAAGACCGTGGACGGCAAGAAGGTGGAGGGCAACTGGCGTTCCCATCAGGTGCCGATCGCGGAGTTCGAGACGCCCGGTCACGTCGAACTGCTCGATCAGTGGCTGCGAAGTTATCGGCCGCAAGAACTGTTCGATACCGACGGACGTCTACGGGAAGAGATCGCCAGCATCGCGCCTCGCGGCAAGCAGCGCATGAGCGCGAACCCGCACGCCAACGGAGGCTTGTTGCTGGAGCCCCTGGTGCTTCCCGACTTCCGCGACTTCGCGGTTCCTGTTTCCACCCCTGGCGCGGGGAGTGCTGAAACGACCCGCGTCCTGGGCGACTACCTTGCCGAAGTCATGCGGCAGAACCTGGCGAGCCGGAACTTCCGCCTGTTTGGACCCGACGAAACCGCATCGAACCGGCTGGGCGCGGTCGTGGAGGTGACGGGCAAGGCGTGGATGGCGGATATCGAGGAAGGCGAGACCGACCTGGCGGCCGACGGGCGGGTAATGGAGGTGCTCAGCGAGCATCTATGCCAAGGCTGGCTGGAAGGCTACCTGTTGACGGGGCGCCACGGCCTGTTCTCATGCTACGAAGCATTTGTCCACATCGTTGACTCGATGTTCAACCAGCATGCCAAATGGCTCAAGGTCTGCCGGCAATTACCATGGCGCAAGCCCGTGGCATCACTGAACTATTTGCTGACGTCGCACGTGTGGCGACAAGACCATAACGGATTCACCCATCAGGATCCCGGCTTTCTGGATGTGGTAGCCAACAAGACTTCCAACGTCGTGCGCATCTATCTGGCGCCCGACGCGAACTGCCTGTTGTCGATTGCCGACCACTGCCTGCGTAGCCGCGACTACGTGAACCTGATCGTCGCCGGCAAGCAGCCGCAGCCGCAGTGGCTGGACATCGACGCAGCGATAGCGCATTGCGGCGTGGGCGCCGGCGTTTGGGAATGGGCCAGCAATGACGACGGCGATCCCGATGTGGTGCTCGCCTGCGCCGGCGACGTGCCCTCGATGGAAGCCCTGGCGGCGGCGACGCTGCTGCGCGAGTACGTGCCGGACATCCGGATCCGTGTCGCCAACGTCGTGGACCTGATGGCACTGCAGCCGCCATCCGAGCATCCGCATGGACTGAGCGACGAAGCGTTCGATTCGATATTCACTCGCGACCGGCCGGTGGTGTTCGTTTTCCATGGCTACCCGTCCCTGATCCATCGACTGGTCTATCGACGGCACAACCACGACAACTTCCACGTACGGGGTTACAGGGAGGAAGGCACCACCACCACGCCCTTCGATATGGCGGTGCTCAATGACATCGACCGGTATCGCCTGGCCCTCGACGCGATCTATCGGGTACCACGACTGAGCCATATGATCGACGAGGCGACATTGCGTTACGACCAGTCGATTGCCCGGCACAAGGCCTACATCCACGAGCACGGCGAGGATCTGCCCGAGATACGCGACTGGCGTTGGACGCCATGAAGCTGATCCAACCGTCCCCTCGGCCGATACTCGCGCTCAATGCCGGTTCGTCTTCGTTGAAGTTCGGCTTCTACTCGGTCGACCGGCAATCAGTGAAGACATTGCTGTCTGGAACGGCAGAGGCTGCCGCGGACGGTGGATATCGAAATTTCCATCCGGCTGATGCCAGCAGCGAGCCATTACGTATCGAGACGGATGCCGAAACAAGGGAGCCCCTGATGGACCGTATCGTCGCGCTGCTCGAGCGCCACGACCTGCCGGCACCGGAAGCGGTCGGACACCGCATCGTCCATGGTGGGCCCGATTGCCGGCGTCATGCGCTGATCGACACAGGCGTGATGCTGCAGCTGGAGGCCGCCACGGCTTTTGCGCCTCTGCACCTGCCGCCGGCGTTGATGCTGCTACGCATGGCGCGCGAGCACTTCACCAACCTTCCACACGTCGCATGCCTGGACACGACCTTTCACGCCGACATGCCCTTGCTGGCGCGTGTCCTTCCCATCCCGCGACAGTTTCGCGAGAAGGGTATCGAGCGCTACGGCTTTCATGGCCTTTCGTGCGAATCCATCGTCCACCAGCTGGGCGACGCAGTGCCGCCTCGCCTGATCATTGCGCACTTGGGCCATGGGGCCAGCGTGACTGCGGTCGCCCAGGGACGTTCGGTGGATACCAGCATGGGTCTTACGCCAGCTGGTGGGATGATGATGAGCACACGATGCGGCGATATCGATCCTGGAGTCCTGGTGTATCTGCTTCGCGAGTTCGGTTACGACGCCGCAGGCGTCGACACGATGATCCATCGGGAATCTGGAATGCTGGGGGTGTCCGGCGTTAGTGGTGACATGCGCGAATTGCGCCTAGCGGTGCCGCACAATCCGGAGGCGCGACTGGCAATCGCCATGTTCTGCCAATCGGTGCGCAAGCAAATTGCAGCAATGGCTTCGGTATTGGGCGGAGCGGATCTGCTGGTGTTCACCGGCGGCATCGGCGAGAACGATGCGCAAGCGCGAGCGTCGATCTGCGAAGGCATGGCGGGCATAGGCATCAACAGCATCATTACGCTTCCATCGGATGAAGCCCAGACGATTGCCTGGCACACCCACGAGCTGACCATGAACCAAGCCAAGAACACGGCAAATCATTATTGATAGCAAGCGGTCCCGACACAGCCGTAGCTCTGCGAGCACGAGAGCTTGGCCAAGCGAGTAGTTTCGAAACGCAGCACTCGGGCGGGCAGAGGCCCGCCCGAGCATGAGCCGCTTCGGCAATTCAGGAGATGCGGATCCGATTGTCGACCGCATGCACCCCTGCCGCCGACCATGCCGCGCGGCTTACGGCCTGGCGCTCATCCCAGTCGTCGACTTCGCCTTCGAGGCAAACGGTGCCGCCATCGCGAATCTCGATGCGGATGCGGCTCGATTCGACTTCGGCGTGGCGCTTGAGCGCATCGAGAATCCGCTGCCTCACGTCGCCAGGCTGCACGGCCGGCGCAAGCGCGATGTCGTTGATCACACCCTTGACGCCGGACAGCTTGCGCACCTCGGATTCCGCGGCGCTGCGCTGGTAGTACCAGTTCACCTTGCCCTTCAGGGTGACCCAGCCATCCGTCACTTTCACTTGCACGGCATCGTGGGGGACCATGGTGCTCCAGGCCAGGATATTGAGGGCACGCTGGGCGATCTGATCATCTGCGACCTGCTTGTCGGAAGGCAGGCGAACCTCGATTTCCTGGGCGACTGCCTTGACGCCCTTGACTCGCCAGACAGCCCGTTCCACTGCCAGCTTCTGGGCGTAGCTCGGTACGTGCCCGGACAGGGTCACCACACCGCTCTCGGCGGCCACGCCGATGTCGGCTGAATCGATGCTCGGCTCGAACTCGAGTTCGTCAATCACGTTCTGTCGCAATTCTTTGTCGTTCATGTCGATATTCCTCGGGGGAGATGTTGCTTTGGCATGATCGTTATGGCTGGCGGAGAACGCCTTGATTTGAATCAATGAAACGTCCAGTTGCGGGGGGCAGATTCGAGACCGGGCTGGCGTGGCTTTCACGTCGCGACCGTCGCGCCATCCATGACCCGCGTCGTGCGCCGGTCGAGCACCCTGGAGGCAGCATGAGAGCGATGACGTTGCTGGCGATCGGTCAACCACTCGTACTCGAGCATCGGCCCGAACCACTCCCAGGCCCCGGCGAAGTCCGGGTGCGTGTCGAGGCATGCGCCGTATGCCGGACGGACCTGCATGTGGTGGACGGCGATCTCGCCGCTGGCTGCCCCGTGATACCGGGACACGAGATCGTGGGCATCGTGGATGTGGTGGGCGAAGGCGTGATCACGCCAGCAGTGGGGCAGCGAGTGGGTATTCCGTGGTTGGGCCATGCCTGTGGAACTTGCGCGTTCTGCATTGCCGGCGATGAAAACCTGTGCGACCGGCCTGGCTTCACCGGATACACGCGCGATGGCGGCTTCGCCACGCACGTTCTGGCCGATGCGGCTTTCACGCTGCGGCTGGACGGCTTCGACGACCCGGTGGCAACTGCGCCGTTGCTGTGCGCCGGCCTGATTGGCTGGCGCGCGTTGCGCATGGCCGGAGACGGGCGGCGGATCGGCCTGTACGGGTTCGGCGCTGCCGCGCACATCCTCACGCAGGTCTGCTGCTGGCAGGGGCGGGAAGTGTACGCATTCACGCGCCCGGGGGATTCGGCCGCGCAGGACCACGCCCGTTCTCTTGGCGCGAACTGGGTCGATGATTCCGATCGCTCGTGTCCGGTCGAACTCGACGCTGCGATCATCTTTGCCCCGATCGGCGAACTGGTGCCGCTTGCGTTGGCTGCGGTGCGAAAGGGCGGCCGCGTCGTTTGCGGCGGCATCCACATGAGCGATATCCCGGCGTTTCCCTATCGCCTGCTCTGGAACGAGCGCAAGCTGCTCTCGGTAGCCAACCTGACTCGGCAGGATGCAAGGGAGTTTTTCGCGTTCGCGGCCAAGGCCGGCATACGCACGAGAACGCATGTTTATCCGCTGGAAGCGGCCAACCAGGCGCTCGACGACTTGCGGGCAGGGCGTTTCCAGGGCGCGGCGGTACTCGTGCCCTGAGTCTGCCGGAATCGACCGGCATCCTGCGTCACCAACGGGCCTGGACAGCTTTGCCGATCGGGCTCCGGGCAGCGATGGAGCCGGCGTTCGCCGGTTCCCGGAACTCGATGGTGACGTCCAGAAGATCCGCGACGATCGAAGCGAATTCGCACACGCGACGCGCGGTGAAATGGTCCGGCAGATCGACAACGAGCGAATGCACGACGACCGCGTCGTCGGGCAGGAGATCTTCAGGCTCGTACCCATCGGGAACCGACTCGATGGTCTGTTTCAATTTCCGGACTCCCTCAACCCCGGCCAGGAGGGTGGCCATGGCACTGGCGTCGCGGCAGGTGCCTCGCATCACAATCTTCTGAATGACCATGGACGATCTCTTCGATGTCATTGCGGCATATCAGGCGCGCGACTTCAGCGCCGGACATTGACCGAGGTCAAGTTGATCGGCCTTCCTGTCCCGAAGCGCGCCCGGACGTGCGTCGCAAGCGAGCGCCCAACCAGCTCGTTCCCCACAGTGCGCCCCAGGGGAGCAGCAGGGCCAGTGCTGCCGCCGGGAGCGGCGGCGGCGCGAAGCCGAACCAGGCCGCCACGGCAGGTCGCAATGCGATCGCCGCAAGGAGCGCTAGCGTTGGCATTGCGATGAAGCCGAAGGCGATGTCGTGCCTTTGCAGCTTGCGAAAGGCCGGCCCGCTGCGATGCAGCACGACCAGCCCGAGGTTGCCCGCCACCAGTGCGATGAAGGCGAGGGCACCTCGCTGCGGTGACGGAAGACCCGCATATGCCGCGCCGGTGTAGGCGGCTGCGACAGCTGCAAGAACGATCAGGCCCCGACCCATGCTGGCCAGGAGCGTGCGCAGCCCGATGAGCCGCGCATGCGGCGACCGTGGCGGCCGGTGCATGATGTCGCCGGCCGCGGGCTCGCGTTCGAGCACGATCGAGCTCACCGGGTCGATGATCATTTCCAGGAACACCACGTGCAGCGGCTGCAGGATCAGCGGTGTGCCCAGCAACAGCGGCATCAGGGCGAGGCCCGTGATGGGGACGTGCGCGGCGATGATGTAGCGCGCCGCGCGACGGATATTGTCGTAGATGCCGCGGCCCAGCCGGATGGCACGGACGACGGACGTGAAGTCGTCATCCAGCAACACGATGGCCGCAGCCTCGCGCGCCACGTCGGTCCCGCGTCCGCCCATTGCGATGCCGACGTGCGCGGCGGCGAGGGCAGGGGCATCGTTGACGCCGTCGCCGGTCATCGCGACGATCGCCCCCTGGCCCTTGAGCGCCTCGACCAGTCGCAGCTTGTGTTCCGGGCGCACCCGTGCGAACAGCTGCGTTCGCTCGAGTAGTTCGGAGAGTCCGGCAGGATCCAGGTCGTCCAGGTCGCGGCCGAGTGCGACTCCGCCAGAGGTATCGATGCGCGCCGCGGCAGCGATTGCGCGTGCGGTCTCGGCGTGGTCGCCGGTCATCATGATCACGCGCACGCCTGCGGCGCGAGCCTCGTCAACCGCCGCGGGAACGGCAGTGCGCAAGGGGTCAGCCAAGCCGAGCAGGCCCAGCCACTGGAAGGGGAGGTCCGTGATTGACGCGGGCGGCGAAGCAGATTCGTCACCGTACTCCGACCGTGCCACTGCGATCACGCGCAAGCCGTCCGCTGCCATTGCTTCGGCCTGTCTCATTACACGCGCATGCTGCGCTTGTGGCAGCGCACACAATGCCGCGACCGTTTCCGGTGCGCCCTTGCAGGCCACCAGAAGCCCGGACCGGCCGGCCTGTCGCCATGCATTCGCGTAGACCGGCAGCTGCGGCGACACAGGGTAATGGCGGACGCAGGCCGTCGCCGTGCGATTCCCGCCGGACGGGTGCGCGGCGGCCTGGATCGCCCTGTCCATCGGATCCAGCCCATCAGCATCGCTGGCGAGCGACGCGCATTGCAGCAGAGCCTGCGCCTCGGGGCCGGGAGCGGATCCCAATGCGGACACCGCCAACGCCTCGTCCGCCGCCCAGCGTGCCACCGCCATTCGGTTCTCGGTCAGCGTGCCGGTTTTGTCGGTGCACAGTACCGTCACCGTGCCCAGCGCTTCGATCGCAGGCGGTCGCCGTACCAGGACGCGCTTGCGGGCCATTCGCCAGGCGCCCAGCGCCAGGAACACCGTCAGTACGACGGGAAATTCCTCCGGGATGTTGGACATCGCCAAAGTGATGCTGGCGAGCAGTGCCTGCTCCCATCCCCCGCGCAAGGCCAGGTACAGCACCAGGAGCACGACGCACGAGGCAATGCCGACGGCCGCGAACAACACGACCAGGCGGCGCATCTCTTCCTGCAGCAGCGTTGGTTCGGAGCGGATCGTATTGAGGCTCGCGCCAATGCGCCCCATCTGCGTACGCGCGCCCGTCGCGATCACTTCGGCCGTCGCTTCGCCGCGAACCACCAGAGTGCCGCCAGCCAGGTTCGCGCCGCCGGCCTCCGTGGCGTGCGCGTCGTGCGCGACCGGCGTGGATTCGCCGGTCAGCAGCGATTCGTCGACGTGCAGGTCGCTTCCTGCGAGCATGCGCGCGTCGGCGGGGATCCGGTCTCCCTCCGCGACGCGCACCAAGTCCCCGACGACGAGTTCGGTCGCCGACACTTGTTGCAGCGTCCCGTCGCGGCGCACATGCGCGGTCGGACTGGCGAGGTCGCGCAGTGCCTGCAGTGCGCGTTCCGAACGCAGTTCCTGGTAGAGCGTCAACGCCACGACCAGGACGACCGAAATGGCGAGTGTTGCCGCATCGCGGGCCTCGCCGATGAGCAGGTACAGGACGGTCGCCGCGATCAGCAGCAGGAGCATTGGTTCGCGCACCACGCTGCCAAGCATCGCAGTCCAGCGGCGTCGGTCGGGGTGCGGCACTGCATTGGGACCGTCGCGAAGCAGCCTTTCCGCCGCTTGCGCGCTCGTCAGGCCTGCACTCGTCGTGGTCGCGGTGCCCACGATTGCAGGAGCAGGGCGATCATGCGTCTGCACTGTCCTGACCTTGGACCTTGAGTGGCGATAGTGCACTGTGCGCGGTTGAACTCGTACCCGGGTTGATGCAGGTCAAACACGTGGCCGGAATGGCGCTACTTGGGAAAGGTTCCCCCGTACATTTCCCCGGGAGATGCCAACATGAGAACGGGAATGGTTGTCAATGCCGATAGGCAGTTTGCAGGGGCCAGCGGCTCGATGGTGAAGGCTTGATCGAGATCAATGCTTGCCGCCGGCCACTGGCCAAGATGCAGCATCGAGGGAGACTGCCATGGCCAAGATCGTCATATTGGGGGCCGGCCTTGCCGGCATGAGCGCGGCCTACGAGCTGCGCGGGCGATTGGGCAGCGAGCACGCGATTACCGTCATCGGCGATGGCGAACGCTTCAGCTTCACGCCGTCGAATCCTTGGCTGGCCGTGGGTTGGCGCCAAGCCGATGATCTCAGCTTCCCGGCGGGTCCGTACCTGGCAAAGAAGGACATCGCCTTCGCGCCGCATCGCGCCACTCGCATCGACGCCGGCAACCACAGGGTCGAGACGGCCAACGGCCAGCGCTTCGATTACGACTACCTGCTGATCTGCACCGGTCCGCGGCTCGCCTTCGAAGAAGTGCCGGGCACGGGCCCGGCGGCGGGACATACGCAATCGGTCTGCACCACGCCCCACGCGCAACATGCGTGGGCCGCCTATCAGGCGTTTCTGAAGGACCCCGGGCCGATCGTCATCGGCGCGGTCCAGGGCGCGAGCTGCTTCGGTCCGGCTTACGAGTTCGCCATGATCGTCGATGCCGACCTACGCAGACGCAAACTACGCGACAAGGTGCCGATGACCTACGTGACCAGCGAGCCGTACATCGGTCACATGGGCCTGGGCGGCGTCGGCGACTCCAAGGGCCTGATGGAGTCGGAGATGCGGCAGCGGCACATCCGATGGATCACCAATGCCAAGGTCAAGGAAGTACGGGCGGGCGAAGCCGTCGTAGTCGAACACGACGCGCGGGGACAGCCGCTGGGCGAGCAGACGTTGCCATTCAAGTTCTCCATGCTGCTGCCTGCATTCAAGGGTGTCGATGCCGTGGCGGAGGTCGAAGGCCTGTGCAACCCGCGAGGCTTCATCACTATCGACAAGCACCAGCGCAGTCCGAAGTACCCCCGGATTTTCGCGGCCGGCGTCTGCGTGGCGATTCCGCCGGTGGAGGTCACTCCGATTCCCACCGGCGCACCCAAGACCGGTTTCATGATCGAGTCGATGGTCACCACCATCGTCTGCAACATCGAGGCCGAGTTGCAGGGCAAGCCCGCCGAATTCGAAGGCACGTGGAACGCGGTGTGCCTGGCGGACATGGGCGACACCGGCGCGGCATTCGTCGCGTTGCCGCAGATCCCGCCGCGCAACGTGACCTGGACAAAAATCGGCAAATGGGTGCACGTAGCCAAGGTCGGTTTCGAAAAGTATTTCCTTTACAAGATGCGCCACGGCACTTCAGAGCCGGTCTACGAGAAGTACATGATGAAGGCGCTCGGCATCGAGCGCCTGAAAGCCGGTTACGACGACGAGTCAGGCACGTGAGTGGTACTCGCGGCGAACCTGATAGGGAGCGAACAGCCATGCACTGGAAGAACACCACGGACCGTTACAGCTCGCTGTCGATCGCCATGCACTGGCTGATGCTCCTGTTGCTGGTGGCCATCTATGCGTGCATCGAATTGCGCGAGCTATACCCCAAGGGGAGCGATCCGCGGGAGGCACTCAAGCAGTGGCACTTCATGCTCGGCCTGGCGGTCTTCGCGCTGGTGTGGCTGCGGCTGGCGCTGCGGATGGCGGGAGCGTCGCCGAAGGTTCGGCCCGCGGCTGGTCGATGGCAGCATCGGCTGGCAGTCGTGGTGCATCTGGCGCTGTACATCTTCATGATCGTGATGCCACTGCTGGGCTGGCTGCTGCTCAGCGCCGAGGGCAAGCCGGTACCGTTCTTCGGACTTGAGCTTCCCGCCCTGGTCGGAACCGACGCGGCGTTTGCCGACTCGATCCAAGCCGTGCACGAGACCATCGGCACCATCGGCTACTACCTCGTCGGCCTGCATGCGGTCGCGGCACTGTTCCACCACTACGTCTTGCGCGACAACACGGTGCTTCTGATGCTGCCGCGACGTCGCCGCGGGCGGGATGATCGTGAACCCATCCATTCCAGAGGAGAACTCCAATGAACCTGGACCGTGCCGTCATGGCCGTCGCGGGCGTGATGATCCTCATCAGCATTGCCTTGACCCAGTTCGTTTCGCCGTGGTGGTGGCTGCTGACCGCCTTCGTCGGCCTGAACCTGCTGCAATCCAGCATCACCGGCTTCTGTCCGGCGGCGATGATCCTGCGCAAGCTCGGCGTCGGCAAAGGCAGAGCGCCTGGCTGCGGCTTCAGGTAATCGGCCGAGCAACGGATATACGCCCATGCGAACGCAAAGGATCTTCGTGGTCGTCCTGCTGCTGGCACTGATGGCCTGCGGGAGCGAGCCACCGGTTTCGGATCTGCCGCCCTTGCCCGCGCTCGCAACGGTCACGGTGCACACCGCGGAAAGCACGCGCGGCCGCGCGTGGGACGGCGTGGTCGAAGCCGTGCAGCAGGCGACGCTCACGGCGCAGACATCCGGCCGCGTCGCCTCGGTCAATGTCGATGTGAACGATCGCGTCGCAGCCGGCGATGTCTTGCTTCGCCTGACTGCGGTCGAGCAGCAGGCCGGTGCCAATACTGCACGCGCGCAACTGCGGGCGGCGGAAGCTGCAGCGGTGGAAGCGGAAGCCAGCTATCGGCGCTTCGCCGCGCTGGCCTCTGGCCAGTACATCTCGCGCGCGCAGATCGACCAGGCGCGCGCGGCGCGCGACAGCGCCGTCGCCACGCGCGATGCCGCGCGTGCGCAGTTGGCGCAGGCGGGACAGCAGACTGAATACACGGTGGTGCGCGCGCCCTTCGCCGGCATCGTCAGTGCACGCGACGTCGAACCCGGTGAAAGTGTCATGCCGGCCCAGGCGCTGCTGTCCCTGTATGCGCCCGATGTGTTGCGCATCGAGGTGCTGGTGCCGCAATCCGATGCTGCCGCGATCCGGACCGCCAAGCGTGCACGGATCTTTCTGGCCGATGGCCGCAGCCTGGACGCCGCGCAGGTGATCGTGTTCCCGGCGGCTGATCCGTCCACCCACAGCGTGGGCGTGCGTGTCTTGCTGCCGGGCGTCGCCGACGCGCCGCAGCCGGGCATTACCGCCAAAGTCGTGTTCCCGATCGCCAGCAGCGTGGGCATGGTGCGCATTCCGGCCGGTGCGTTGGTGCAACGCGGCGAAGTCAGCGGCGTCTACGTGCTGGCCAACAGCCATCATCTCGCTTTGCGCCAGGTCCGCCTCGGCCAGCGCGTCGGCGACGAGATCGAAGTGATCGCAGGACTTAAAGCCGGCGAGAAGATCGCGCTCGATCCTGTCGAAGCCGGGCAGGCGCTCGCGGCGCAGCGCAGGACGGCCGCCGGGGCCGGGCATGGCTGATGGCGCCCAGCTGGGGCTGCCCGGTCGCATCGCCGCCGCGTTCCAGTCCAATCCGCTGACCCCGATCCTGGCGATCCTGGGCCTGCTGCTGGGCCTGGTCGCGGTACTCGTTACGCCTCGCGAGGAAGAACCCCAGATCGACGTGACCATGGCGAATGTGTTCGTGCCGTTCGTCGGTGCGGACGCACGCGATGTCGAACAGCTGGTCAGCACGCCGCTGGAGCAGAAGCTGTCGGAAATCGAGGGCATCAAGCACGTCTACTCGATCAGCCGCCCGGGAATGGCGGTGTTGACGGTCGAATACACCGTCGGCGTCGAACGCCAACCGGCGATTGTGCGCCTGTACAACCAGGTCTTCTCCAACCAGGACTGGATGCCGGCCGGCGTCGGTGTCGGACAACCGTTGATCAAGCCCAAGGGCATCGACGACGTCCCGGTGATGAGCCTCACGCTGTGGACCGACGACCCGCAGCGCGGCGCCACCGAACTGGCCGAAGTCGCGCATACGCTCGAAACCGAGATCAAGCGCGTTACCGGCACGCGTGACGTTTACACCATCGGCGCACCGGATCGCGTAGTGGCGGTGACGCTGGATCCGGCCAGGCTCGCCGTTTACGGTCTGGCCGTGTCCGATCTGACGCAAGCGCTGCAGGCCGCCAACGCGGTGCGCCAGGTGGGCGAGCGCGTCGGCCCGCAAGGCACGGTGCCCGTGACCGCCGGCGAATTCCTCGCAGATGCCGATGCCGTCGCCGATCTGGTGATCGGGCTCGACGGCGGCCGACCCCTGCATCTGGCCGATGTTGCGGACGTACGTGCAGGTGCCGATGTCGCCGCGCGTTACGCCTGGCATGGTGCGCCCGCCGGCCGCGATGGCCCCGTTTCCGGCGTGGCGCCGGCGGTGACGATCGCCATCGCCAAGAAGCCTGGCAGCAATGCCGCCGACATCACCGCGGCCATCTCCGAGCGGATCGAACAGCTCGAAGGCGAACTGATTCCGGAAGGCGTGCACGTCACCATCACCCGAGACTATGGCCGCACGGCCACGGACAAGGCGCAGAAGCTGATCCAGAAGCTGGTGTTCGCCACCGGCTCGGTGGTGTTGCTGGTGCTGTTCGCACTGGGCTGGCGCGAAGCGGTCGTGGTCGGCAGCGCGGTTGTCCTGACGTTGGCGATCACGCTGTTTGCGTCCTGGGCGATGGGCTTCACGCTCAACCGCGTCTCGCTGTTCGCGCTGATCTTCTCGATCGGAATTCTGGTCGACGACGCCATCGTTGTGGTCGAGAACATCCATCGGCACATGGCCATGCCCGGGAAGGACGGCCGTGGGAAGACCCTGCGCGAAGCGATACCACCGGCGGTGGACGAGGTCGGCGGGCCGACTATCCTGGCCACGTTCACCGTGATCGCAGCGCTGATGCCGATGGCGTTCGTGTCGGGCCTGATGGGGCCGTACATGCGGCCGATCCCAATCAACGCGTCGGTGGGCATGCTGCTGTCGCTGGCGATCGCTTTGGTGGTAACACCGTGGCTGTCTCTTAAGCTGCTGTCGCGGCACGCCAAGGCTGCCGCGCATGACGACCATGGCGCCGAAGCAGCGGCTGGGGGAGCGACGCGCCTGCATCGCCTCTTCGGCAGGTTCATGCGTCCGTTTCTCGATCGCAGCTCGGGTAGCCGGCGCCGCAAGCTCCTGTTCGGTGGCATGGCCGTGCTGGTCGGGCTGGCTGCATCGCTGGCGGTATTCCAACTGGTGGTGCTGAAGATGCTGCCGTTCGACAATAAGTCCGAGTTGCAGGTGGTGGTGGATCTGCCCGAGGGCCGTACGCTGGAAGACACCAATGCACTGCTGACCGAACTCGCCGCCGTGGTCGACACGGTGCCGGAAGTGCTCGACTACCAGGGTTACGCCGGCACTGCCGCGCCGATGAACTTCAACGGCCTGGTGCGCCAGTATTTCCTGCGCAGCGGCAGCAATGTCGGCGACCTGCAGGTCAACCTGGTCGACAAGCACGAGCGCGACCGCCAGAGCCACGAGATCGCCCGCGCGTTGCGCCCGAGGCTGGCCGAGGTCGGCGCACGCCACGGCGCATCGGTGAAAGTCGTGGAAGTGCCGCCGGGACCGCCAGTACTGTCGCCGCTGGTGGCCGAACTCTATGGCCCGGACTATGCGCGCAGCCGCAAGTTGGCGCTCGAGCTGGAAAAGCGCTTCAAGAAGACCGAAGGCATCGTCGACGTCGACACCAGCGTGGAAAGCGATGCGCCACGCGAGATCCTGGTCGTGGATCGCGCTCGCGCCGCGCGCCTGGGCGTGCCGCAGTCGGCGATCGCCGATACCCTGGCCGCCGCCGTGTCCGGCCTGGATGCAGCTTATGTGCACGACGGGACTTCAAAGTATCCGCGGCCGGTGCGTCTGCGCCTGCCGGCACTGGATCAAGCCGGCATCGAGGGCGTGCTCGCACTGCGCGTGCGCGGCGGATCGGGACAATTGCTGCCGCTGTCGGAGCTGGTGACCGTACGGCAGGCGCCGTGGGATGGTGCCATCCACCACAAAGATCTGCTGCCGGTGGTCTACGTGACCGGCGACGAGGCCGGTGAGATCGACAGCCCGCTGTACGGCATGTTCGATCTGGTCGGACAGCTGCGCGACGCCAGCGTCGGTGGACAGAAGCTCGGCCAGACCTTCATCGCGCAGCCACAGGACACCAGCGGCTTCGCCATCAAATGGGACGGCGAATGGCAAATCACCTACGAGACCTTCCGCGACATGGGCATCGCCTATGCAGCGGGCATGGTGCTGATCTACCTGCTGGTGGTCGCGCAGTTCCGCAGCTATCTGGTGCCGCTGGTGATCATGGCGCCGATTCCGCTGACCGTGATCGGGGTGATGCCCGGCCATGCGCTGCTCGGCGCGCAGTTCACCGCGACCTCGATGATCGGCATGATCGCGCTGGCCGGCATCATCGTGCGCAACTCGATCCTGCTCGTGGATTTCATCAACCAGGCCATTACCGAAGGCCGCAGCGCGGAGGATGCGATCGTGGAAGCCTGCGCGGTGCGCGCAAAGCCCATCATGCTGACCGGCGTGGCGGCGATGCTGGGCGCAGTCTTCATCCTCGATGACCCGATCTTCAATGGATTGGCGGTGTCGCTGATCTTCGGCATCCTGGTCAGCACCGTGCTGACGCTGGTGGTGATCCCGCTGTTGTATTACGTGCTGCTGACGGCGCAGGGACGCCGCGCAGCCACGCCCTGACTCGCGACTGCCGGAGACCGCGATAAGGCTGGACCAGCCGATCCGCGCCACCCTGGAACAACAGGATGGCGCACCTTCCGCTGCCATCGTCAACTGCCCTGTCGGCCAGCCTGTTTTTTACTCCCTGTGGGAATCCAGGAGCGCGTCTGGCGCGCTGCACACTCGATACCCGCGCCGCGGCGTGGCCCCTGAGGCTGACTGCTACTGTTCATGGTGTCGCATTGCCCATTCACGAAAGGGTCGAGTGGGGCGCCGCTGTGCTCATCGGCGGTGTTCTCGACCAGGCCAACTTCGGCAAGCATGGGGATGTCCGTGACGCGCAGAAGATTCGGCGCTAGCGGCACGAGGCGTCGATCGCAGTCATCGCGTGCGGATTTCGGCTCGTCTCGCGGCGCCATGGGCACTGATTGTCCGCGATCGCCGTGCATTGATTCGACTGCGTCTGCAGCGGTCTTCAACGAGCCGTATAGCCGCCGTCGATCAACAACTCAGAGCCCGTGACGAATTTTGACTCGTCCGAGGCCAGGTAGACCACGCCCCAGGCGATGTCGTCCGGCTCGCCCATATGTCCGAGTGGATGCAACTGGTCCACCTCGCGCCGCGCGGCATCGATATCCGTGGCTCCGCTTGCACGCAGATGTGCATCCACCAATGGCGTCCAGATGAAGCCGGGGTGGACCGAGTTCACCCTGATCCGATCACTGGCATAGAACAGTGCGTCGGTCTTGGTCATGAGCGTGACCGCTCCCTTCGATGCATGGTAGGGCGGCAGATCCGCGGCACCGACCAGCCCGTATATCGAGGACAGGTTGATGATACTGCCGCCTTGGGCCTTGCGTAGGTGAGGAATGGCGTGCTTGGTGCAGAAGAAAACGCCCTTCACGTTGATCGCCTGAACCCGATCCCACTCTTCCTCGCTGATCTCATGCGTGGGCTTGTTGGCGCCGGCGATGCCAGCGTTGTTCACCAGCACGTGCACAGCGCCGAAATGTGCAGCGACGGCGTCGATCGCACCCTGCACCGCGCGTTCGCTGGAGACATCGACATGCCAGTAGCGTGCCTCCGCACCAGTGGCCTGCAGTTCGGCCGCGAGCGCAGTGCCAGTCTGGTCGTCAAGATCAAACAAGGCGAGCCGCGCACCCTCTTCAGCGAGCCGTCGGGCGCAGGCATTGCCGATGCCGAGCGCGGCGCCGGTGACGATGCAGACTTTGTTTCCGACCCTGTTCATGTCGATTGCCTACTGGGGGAAATGACGCCAGTGGAGCAATTGCCACCGTGAAAGATGTTGATCGAGGTCAATGGGCGGGGTAGCCGCGCAGGGATCATTCCAGGCCGGTTGCCCCGCCATTTCGTTGATCCTGATCAATGCGCTTCGCACCGATGCGCCTACTTTTGCGGATACCGATCACCAGGCCTAGCTCGTATCCACAGCAGCCCCATGACGCACCTGACCCAACGGAATCTCGCTCGCAGGGCCGCCCGAAACGGAGTCGGCGCGCGCCGGCACGGGGGAATCGGAAGAAGGTCCATGCCGGGCAATGTATCGCCAGGAGCTTCCGCGCGTTCATTTGTCCCGGGAAAGCCGTTAGCGGCCGATGCGTGGCGAAGTACGACAACTTTGCGTTGGTACTGACTTTGCCGATGACGGACGGCGGACGGGGCTCAACCGAAGCCCATTGAAATGCCGGCCCTGCCGGCGACACCAGGGAGATATAGCTATGAACAAGATCCGGCAAATGAGTGCGTCGATTCTGCTCGCATTGGCGATCGGCCCGGTGGCCGCGCAAGCGCCGGCATCGACCGCATCCGGGCAAGCGAAAGATGCCCAGACGCGGCAGGGCACCGAGCGGGACGCCCGTCGCGAGGACATGCGCCGCGAGGTCGAAGAAGCCTCGAAGGCGATCAGCGCGTACTCGCGGGCCGAACGCAGCCAAGCGCTGCAGCGCGCAAGATCGGCGCTGGATGCGATGGACCGGCGCGTTGAGGATGCGCGTCGCGCCTTGGAAGGCGGGGTCGAACTCAGGTCCACGAAAGCCCACGAGCGCCGCGATCGCTTGCTGGCGGAGCTTCGCAGGCAACGCGCCGATGCGGCCGAGCGCTATCGGGCGATGCAGGACGCTTCAGAAGACACGTGGGAGCGAAGCAGAAAACAGTTCGTTGGAAGCTACGAGACGCTTGCGGAGAAGGTGCGTCGTCTCTGGGACTCTGCCGATGAAGCAGCCCCGGCTAGCCAGGAAGAAACCCAGCCGGTCGAGCCGGAAGAGACCGGCAAGCGCGACAACTGAGCGCAGCAACGAAGCGGCCATCGCCGGAGACCATCATGGTGCAAAAGGAAGCGGAGCGCTTGCGGCAGCGGATGCGCAACGTCGTACGCGAGCTAGACCGCCGGCTCGAGCATCTAGCCGATCGCAGCACCGATCGGGCGACGAGAGCCTCGCAGCGGTTTGGCCGTAGCCCGGAGGATGCCCGCATCGGCCTGCCGGACCTACAGGGCAGGACCGCGCTTCGGCGATGGAAGGCTGGCAGGCACCCGAAGCACGGCATCGGCCGTCGTCCCGGGTCGACCGTGGGGACGGTCCTTATCCTCGCCGCAGCGGTCGCTTTCCTCGTGGCAAGACGGCGACGTGGCTGACACTCCCGACAAGGGCCGGGGCGCCTCTCAGTCTCCGCGTGGCTCGGTCGCAGTTGCTCCGGAAGACGATCATCCCGTAGTACTTCTGGGAGGGCATCGCTTGCGCGGTGTTCTAATCGCATTCTTGCTGATTGCGGTTGCGATGCTGCTTTCGATCCCGGCCATGCGTCAGATCCTCAATGACGCACTGGCCCTGGTCGAGCCGGTGCTGGCCGACCATCCGCTGCTCGGTCGCGGCCTGTTCGTCGCGGTCTCGGCGCTGTCGGCGATGCTTGCGCTCTTTTCGAGCGCTGTCCTGGTGCCCGCCGCGGTCTACGCTTGGGGCAGTGCCGGCACGATCCTCCTGCTCTGGTGCGGATGGTGGCTGGGTGGCACGGCTACCTACGTCGCGGGCCGCATGTTCCGCAAGCCACTGTTGGCGACGCGTCGCGGCGCGTCGGCAATGGACGCCTTCCTGGACACGATGCCGGCCAATGCGAGCTGGTCGCTGGTCTTGCTGATGCAACTGGCTCTACCTTCGGAACTGCCAGGTTATGTCTGCGGACTCCTGCGCGTGCGCTTCCGCATCTACGCAACCGCCGTGGCGGTGGCAGAGGGACCTTATGCGGTCGGCACGGTGCTGATGGGCGGGAGCATCGTAGATGCGCGCCTCGGCTAGTTTGTCGTCTTCGGTATTGCAGCCGCGGGTCTGTTTGGCGGTGCTCTGTGGCTTCTGCGTCGACGCCTTCGTCCAAAGACGTCCGCGCCCAGCGTGACGATGCCGGCGACGGGAACATCTCCCGGCCATCTGTTGGGTGACATCACCTGACGTATCACGTCAATTCGACGCGCTCTAGGTATTCCGGCACATGCGATGTCCAGCCGAGCTCGCGCTGGATGCGCACGCGCAATGCGTCGGCTGCATCGTGCTCGCCATGGGTCACGAACACGCCGCGCGGGCGCGGCGCCGAACGCAACCAGTCGAGGATCTCGCCGGCATCGGCGTGCGCGGAGGCGGCGGCGAGCTGCACCACTTCGGCGCGAATCGGGACGTCCTGCCCGTAGACCCGGACCGTCGAAGCTCCGGCCGCGATGGCGGCACCGCGCGTGCCGCCGGCCTGGAAGCCACACAGGACGATCGCGTTTCTCGGATCTGGTGCGAATGCGATGAGGTGATGCAGGACCCGTCCACCGGTCGCCATGCCGCTGGCCGAGACGATCACCATGGGCCCCTTGCGCCGGTTGAGCGCCTTGGACGCCTCGACGCTGGTGACTACCTTGGTCATCCGCTCGAGCGCGTCCAGGTCGGCGCCGCCTATGCGATGAAGGTCGGGATGCACCCGATACAACTCGGTGACGCCGCTGGCCATGGGGCTGTTCAAGTACACCGGCACGACCGGCGCCTGCCCGGAACCCTGCAGCTGCGCGATGATGTGCAGCAACAGCTGCGCACGGCCCACGGCGAACGCGGGGATCACCACGACGCCGCCGCGTATGGCCACGCGACGCAGGACTTCGCCCAATTCCTGCTCGAGCGTGCCAGGCGGATGCGCCCGGTCGCCATAAGTGGATTCGGTGACGATCCAGTCCGAGTCCGCGGGCGGCGCAGGTGCCAGCATGACCGGATCATGCGGGCGACCGATATCTCCGCTGAAGGTGATGCGCACGCCCTGGTACTCGAGAGTCACCGCTGCGGCACCGAGAATATGGCCCTGCAGGCGCATGCTCGCGCGCACGCCTGGGACTGGTTCGAACGCTTCGTCGAAAGAAACGCCGTGCACCTGTCGCAAGCTCTGGCTGGCATCGTGCTCGCTGTAGAGCGGCTCTGCCGGATGATGCTTGGAAGTGCCAGCCCGATTGGCGTAGCCGGCTTCCTCTTCCAGCAGTCGCCCCGAATCGGGCAGCAGGATGCCGCACAGACCCTTGGTCGCATGAGTGCACCAGACCCGGCCCTTGAAGCCCAATCGCATGAGGCGGGGCAGGTAGCCGCTGTGATCGAGATGGGCGTGGGTGAGGATCACCGCGTCAATCGCTGCGGGATCGATCGGGAACGGCGCCCAATTCCTGAGGCGTAGGGGCTTGTAGCCCTGGAACAAGCCGCAATCGACCAGGATCCGAAACCGACCTGCTTCGACCAGGTAGCGCGAACCGGTCACCGTCGCGTTGGCGCCGAGGAACTGGAGACCGAAGGCAGACCCTGGTGTCGTCGAGACCGCTGTCATGGTGTGGCGCCGGCTTGCAGAACCGTCAAATTCACATGTGCACCGGGCCATCTTCCCTCATCGGTCACCACTAGCGTCGCACCCCGAATCAGCAGGTCGCAAACGCTCGGCGCGAACAGCGGTGGCGGTGTTTGCATTGGGTTACCGAATGATCGTCAGCGGAATGTGACCATGCCCGAGCACCTTGCTCGTCACCGATCCAAGCAGCAGGCTTTTCAGGGCACTGCGCCCGTGTGATCCCATGATCACCAAATCGCACTTCTTGGACTTCGAGAACTTCAGGATCGTCTCGGCCGGATCGCCCACCAGCAGATGCTCCTCATAGGGCAGGCTTGCCCGCCCCAGAATCCGGCGGGTCTGCGCGAACGGCAACTTGGCGCTTTCGGCGTGGTAGCGCGCCACGCCTTCAGTCCCCAGGTCGAGCGCCACACTTCTGAGCAGGGGTTCGTCAGCAAACAAGGCGTGGATTTCAGGTGGCTGTTTCAGATCCTTCGCCAGTCGTGCCACGTATCGGAGTGCAAGGGAGGAGTGTTCGCTGCCGTCAACGGCAATCAGGATGCGCATATCGGACTCATGATCGAGGGCGTCAGGCCCGTTCGGCGCAGTCAGTGTGCGGGCAAGCCCGCAACGGGCCATTGATCTGCATCAAACCATGTGACGATAGATCGTGGCCGACGGACGCCATGGAGTGGCGGGTTGACCAAGCGACCAGAACGACATCGAGCTTGCGCTTGGCGGCGACCGAAATCGTCGCCTTCTGCGCACTGCACTGGTCGGCCGCGCGCGGCAGTCCGGTGATTCAGGCGTATCCGCGGAGGTGCTTGAGGCGTCGCGTCGACCGCGTGAAACTTCAGAATCGGAACAAGGGGTTGTCGCAACACCTCGTGGTCACCGCGAGGCTTCGATCTCGCCGGCAGGGTGACCCTCAGCCGCGCTGGCGACCGACCGGACTTTATCTGCCGCGATCGAGCGATTGCGTCCGTTCTGCTTCGCGCGGTACAGCGCGGCGTCAGAGCGTGCGATCAACTGCCCTCCGGATTCGATGCCATCGAACGTAGCGATACCGATACTGACGGTGATCGATTCGATGCCGCCGTCCAGCGGTACCTCGAGCTGCGCGACTTCATTGCGGATGCGCTCGGCCCCTTCGAACGCCTGTGTCGCGGAATCCCCCGGCAGGATCACCAGGAATTCCTCGCCGCCGTGGCGTACGCAGAGATCGCTGGCGCGCAGCCCGTGTCGCAGTACGTCGGCCAGCGCGAGCAGGACCCGGTCACCGGCAGCATGGCCCCAGCGATCGTTGATACGCTTGAAATGGTCGATGTCGAGCATTAGTACCGACAGCGGAGTGTACAGGCGCGTGGCGCGGGCGCGTTCGAGGGCCAGGCGTTCGGCGGCGGCCCGCCGGTTGAACAAACCGGTCAAGGCGTCGTGACTGGCATCGCGGCGCGCGTGCAGCAATTCGCGCATCAGCGAAAGCTGCGCGTCGCTCGACCAGGCAGCCAAGGCAAGCAGCAGTGCAAGCAACCACAGCTCGTTCCATAGCGCTGGGCCATTGCCGAGCTCGCCGCTGAAAATCGATGCTGCCACCGGCAGCACGATCGGCAACGCGAGTCGCAACGTGCACGACCAGGGCAGTGGGAAGATCGCCAGTTGCACGGCGACGACGAATGGAAACAGGCCGTAGCCGACACGCAGCACGCCCACGGATTCCTGCTGCAGACACGCCTGCATTGCCGCGAATCCCGCACATTGCAGGGCGATGCAAGCGGCAAGCGCGAACAGTGGCCGCAGCCGGCGGAGGTTAACGACCAGCGCGGCCAATGCGGCGGCGAGCAGCAGGCGCAGCAGCGCGATCGGAACGTACTCGTCGGCCTGCAGGCTGAGCAGGTCGATCGGGATCCAGGCCAACGCGAGCACGCCCACTGCCGCCGCCAGCGAGCTCACCCTGCGCCGGATCAGCTCACCTTGCTGGCGATGGTAAGGCTCGTCCAGCGTACAGCCTCGGCGAAGTACTTCCAGTGGGGTGCGCCAGTCTGGATTCGAACGCTTTCCGGGTTCAGTCATTGATCTCCGCCATGCCGGCGATCTCTTCCAGAGGGTGGTCCGTACCTTGGCGTCCAAGCGGCCTATCAAAGCAGTCAGGCCGCGGCGATCGAACCTCGACGACCTCGGCCTGGAATTCCGGTGCGACTCGCCTGCGGTCCAAGCCTTCGATAGCAACGCCCCAGGTCGGCATCGAAGTCCACTGATCCAGTCCCATTCACCGGACGGTAACCCGGTGGTCGACGTCCTTGACGCCAGCCGCGAGTCAACGTGACGATGCGATCGTCGACTTTGACAGCGATAGCCGCTGCATCGACGCGGGGGTCTAAAGCAAGTTCGAGGTTTCCGCTTGCATTTTCCGTACCAGGCGCGGTGACCGAGTTGATCCAGATCAACGATCAGGATGAGGGCATGGCCACCAGCCGCAGAACGCTGTCCAGTGATGCCGGTTGGCCTGGTATTGATGCAGGTCAAGGTCCAGAGAGGCGCCAAGCTTTCTACTCAACACTCCAACATCACGTCTCATCCGCTTGGAGTAGCTCATGTTCAAAGACATCTTGGTTCCCATGACCGCGTCCGTCGGTGACGTCGATGCCCTCAATGTCGCCTTGGACCTGGCGGCGAGCCAGGGCGCCCATCTGTCCGTCCTGGAGTTGGTGGGCTTGCCAATGCCCCTGGCATCGCCGTGGGGCCTGATGCCGGACGTTGCGATCGCTGAGGCATATGACCCTCTTCGGGAACAGGGCGAGCGCAACGTCGCCAAACTCAAGGCGCGGCTGGAAAGGGAGCCAGTATCGACCGAGGTCAGGCTGGTCGAATCCTTGCTGGTGGAGCCGGCCCGCATGGCGGCGCATCACGCGCATTATGCGGATCTGACGATCGTGGCCGGTTCGATCGGCGACACCGCAGAGGGGGTCGTACCACGCACCTACTTCGGAAGTTTGCTGCTCGAATCTGGACGCCCCGTTCTTGTCATTCCGCCACGCTGCAAAACACCGATGCCGCCGCGGCGCATCGTGGCTGCGTGGCGGCCGACGACCGAATGCGCACGCGCATTCCATGATGCACTGCCATTCCTGGCCTCAGCCGAGGCCGTCGACGTGCTGGTCGTGGATCCCGTCGGCGGCGACCGCGGAGATGGGGAACAGCCCGGTGTGGATATCGCCTCGCACCTTGCCCGGCACGGCGTCAAGGTCAATGTCGTGGTGCGTGAATCGAAGGCCACCTCGGTCAGTGCAGTCCTTCTGGAACACGCGCGCGAGATGCGCGCCGAACTCCTGGTGGTTGGGGGCTACGGACATTCCAGATTGCGCGAGTGGGCGATGGGCGGCGTCACCCGCGAACTGCTGATCGGCGCAACCATTCCCGTTTTCTTTTCACACTGATGGTTGACGGCGTGTTCAAGGCAATGGAATGCGCGATGAAGCAGCCGCAGGCGATTACAGCCGTCGTGCAGCCCGGTTCACGGCTGGAGATCGAGCAACCCAGAGATGCGGTGGAGCGTGCGCGCGGGATCGCCTCGGCACGGATGGCCAAAGGCTGGTGGAAACACCTCCAGTGCAGGCGCGCTCAAGCCAAGGGGCCGCATTCCAGTTAGTCCCTTAGCCCGCAATCGTCATGGCGCTGGAAGGGCTATGCGACGTTGAGCGCTAGCTCATGAATCACCTGGGCGGCATCATCCGGGTCGGGCCGGGTCTGGAAGCCCAGGAACCGCGCCAGGTCCCTCATGGCGATGTTCTCTGCGGAATCGACCGAGAACATGGTGTGCACGGCTTGCATCCGTGCAACCTCGATGAGGTGCTGCATCAGTTTTGTTCCCAGGCCCTTCTCTTGCCACTCGTCGCTAACGGTGACCGCGCATTCGCAACGCTTGCCGGTCGAATCCGTGCTGTAGCGGCTGACGCCGACGATTCGCTCGCGAGCATCGTCCTGGACAACAGCCACGAAGGCCATGTCGTGTACGTAATCAATGTCGGTGAAGCGCTCGAGCATACGGTCGCTCGGGGAGCTCATCTGGCCCAGAAAGCGGTAGCGCTTGCTCTCGGAAGACAGTCCCTCGATGAAATCGCGCTCGCTGGCCTTGTCCTGCTTTGTGATGGGCCGGATCAGCACGTGGCTGCGATCGCGCAATGTCTCGGACCAGCGCAGCTCTTCGGGGACCTGTGAAGAACGGTTCGACGTCGTGTTCATCTTTTGTCTCGCAGGGACGATCGAGGTTCACGATAATCTGGCCGGCTTTCCAGGCATTGACATATGTCAACAACCGATCACCTTCGATGTTGATGCATGTCAATCCAGACATCGCACTATCCGATCAGCATGAGGCCCATACGAAGGGAGAGCCGCCATGTTCAAGAGTCTGCTGGTACCCCTGGTGCTGGGCACGATCGACCGCAGTGCGCTGCATGCCGCCTGCGCCATCGCGGAGCGCGAAGCCGGCCACGTCACCGCCTTGGTCGGCTTGAACGCCATCAGCCCGATGGTCAGTGGCTGGGAGTACTTCCCGGCCGGCATCTACGACACGCTGGACGAGACCACCAAGAGCGCGGCCGCTGCATTGGCCCGTGACGTCAGTGAGGTGCTCAAGCACGAGGCCGTCGCGCATTCCGTGCGGGTGGCCGGTTCGTTCTGGCTGACTCCGGCCGAGCAGACGATTCTTCACGCCCGGCTGGCTGATCTGGTCGTGCTGGGCAGGAGCGATAAAGCGCAAGAGCCTGAGAAGCGCCTGTTCGGGAGCGCGTTGCTGGGCTCTGGCCGACCACTCCTGATCGTCCCGCCGATGGCGAACCCGACTGCCGGCTTCGAGCATGTCGTCGTCGCCTGGAAGCCGGCACGCGAGGCAGCGCGTGCCCTCCATGACGCCATGCCCCTGCTGCGCCAAGCCAGGATAATCGACCTGTTGACGATTACGGGCAGCGCAAGCGATCAAGCCAGACTCGAAGACGAAGACGCCGACGTCCTGCGCTACTTCACCCATCATGGCTTGGCCGTCAATCAGGTCTTGAGGTCCCGCGGTAGTTCCAGCGGGCAGGAAATTCTGACTTACGCGACGCGGAGCCATGCGGATCTGATCGTGGCCGGAGGCTACGGACGCCGACGCGTCACGGAGCAGGTATTCGGCGGTGTCACCCGGTTCCTTTTCGAGAACGCGCAGATTCCAGTCCTGTTCTCGCACTAGGCGCCGAGGGCCTGCAATTCCTCAACACCCTCGTTGCGGGAGTCGATCTCAATGTCGATCCAAGGCTGTACGGCCCGCCGCATCGCATCGAGTCGCTCGCGAGCCATCCCTGCGCTACTTGCCGACATCGGATAAGTCGGGCGGCACACGGTGGTGAGCACAGATCGATTCTTCGGATCGACGCCGTCGCTGGCATCGTTGGCAAGCCGTGCCAGAAGTGGATGCGGATCGATCGCTGTCAATTGCAGGTGGCGCACGCCGTGCCGGTGTGCCGCCTCGATCAGTTCAGGCGGCATTCCGCGCCCGCGCCATATCGCGGTGAGTTCCTCCAGCGGCGCATCGGGGTATGGGCTGCGTTCCACTGCCAATGCGACCGTACCCTGGAGACAGCCTGTCGCCAGAGCCGCCGCCATCGCTGCGGCCTGGCGTACTGCGTCGGCGCTGCCATACGCCATTCCCATGTCGGACACGGCATCAGCGACGCCGAGCATGCCGATCCGCAGGCATGGAGGCTCACCAGCTCGTTGCGGCGATGCAAGGGATGCGTCGTCCAGGAAGCGAACCGCCAAAGCAGCGGCGATTGCAAACCCGTCCGCGTCGAAGCGCGCGTGCTCCGTTCTCGGATCCAGAACGAAGACCGCGGCATTCAACACCGCCGCTGGTTCCGGTGGCATGCCTGAAAATACTGCATGAGCATCTGAGAGGAGTCTCTCGTCGGGTAGCAGACGCCACTTCCGGAACGTGGAGATGTATCTGCGTGACCAGGAATCGTTGCCTTCGCTCTCCGTGCCTGCCACCTCTTGGGCAACACGCGCCCAAGTCTCGTCGATCGTGTGCTCGCGCAGGTCATTACCGACACGCCGACGAAAGTACGCATCCCAAGTATCCACGGCGATTGGATGGGTGAACCGGGTACGGAGCGGCAAGGGGAGCCTCAAGAGTGTCTTCCTTCGGGTGCGCCAGTGTCATTGCGGGCCCCGGCCAGCGTATTGACCGCGGTCAATACGGCGGACCTTGTTACAAACCGTTACCGGCAGTTACCAGATCCATATCGTCCCGTCGAGCAGCCGCTTTAGTCTGCAAGCGTCCCCACAAATCGAGTTGCCGCCATGCTGCACGACAACACCATTGAGCCGGATACCCGCCCCGAGACGAGCTTCCATGTTCAGCAGCAGGGGCGGGCGAACGAAACCCGTAGCCTGGAGGCGTTGCTTCAGGAATGGCCGATACAGCGCCGTCGCATTCATGCGAAGCAGTATGTTTTTCGCGCCGGTCAGCCTCGACAGTCGCTCTTCCTGGTGCACGCCGGATTCTTCAAGACCTGCCTGACTAGCGAGGACGGCCGCGAGAAAATCACCGGATTCCGGATGCGCGGAGACTTGCTTGGACTCGACGCCCTGGACATGGCCAGCTACACGTGCGACGCCATCGCGCTCGATACCGGTGAAATCTGGGAGTTGCCCTATACGCAGTTGTGTAACAACCTGCCCGAGTTCCAGCAGAGAATTGCATCGATCCTGGCCGGTGAAATTCGCCGTGACTGGGGATGGATGCTGACGGTCGGAACACTATCTGCCGAGCAGCGTGTCGTTGCTTTCCTCCTCGACCTCGGGCAACGCCTCCAGGCACTCGGGTTCAGCGCGCATCGGTTGATGTTGCGGATGACGCGCGCCGAGTTGGGCAACTTCTTGTCACTCAAACTCGAGACGGTCACCCGCGCCTTGTCGCACCTGCAATCGCAAGGCATGATCGAAGTGGCAGGTCGCGAGATCCGCCTCGAGAATCTGGCGGGACTACGGTCAATGGTGTACGGAACTACCGCTCGTCCTTGTCGTTGACAGCGGTCACTGCTTGCTCCGGGCCTGGAGCGTTCGCCTGATTGCCGATACAAGTTGCTCGCGGCGATAGGGCTTACGCAGCAGTTCGAGTGCGTCTGCCCCGGCCGCCTTGGCAATCGCGTCGTCCTCATAGCCTGAAGTCAAAAGCACGGCAAGGTTGGGTCTCATCGCACGTGCGGCGCGTGCCAACTCCTTGCCATTGGAACCGTTACCCAACATGACGTCGCTGAAAAGCAGGTCAATGTCAGAATTCTCGGAGAGGCATTGCATTGCGGCCTCCGCGCTGTCGACGGCCCGCACCTCATAGCCGGATGCGCGCAGGAACGCCACGGCAATGTTGCGCACGCCGGCGTCATCCTCGACCACCAGTACACATTCTCCAGCTGCTTCAGAAGCGAGAGCTTTGGCGGGAGTGGGCTTAATTGCGGCGCCCGGAGCCGCAGGCAGGTAAAGCTCGACGCGCGTGCCGTACCCCAGCGTGCTTTCGATTCGCAGATGTCCGCCGCTTTGCTTCGCGAAGCCGTAGACCATGCTCAGACCGAGCCCGCTGCCGCGTCCAGCTTCTTTGGTCGTAAAGAACGGGTCCATCGCGCGAACCAATGTGTCCGGCGTCATCCCGCGCCCGGTATCAGTCACAGCAATTAGAACGTACTGCCCTGCGGGTAGATCGGGGATGGCACTTTCGTCGCCCACGTGGCGTACCCGAGCATCGATTGCGATCTCCCCGCCGACCGGCATCGCGTCCCGCGCGTTCAATGCCAGGTTGACGAGCGCTGCATCGAGCTGCGTCGGGTCGACGAAAGCGGAGGGCAGGTCACTGGTGCTGCTGACCTGAAGGCGTATGGTATCGCCGAGCGTGCGTTTCAGCATCAGTTCGACGTCACGCAAGAGCGATCGCGGGTCGACAGGTTGCGGCATCAGGCGCTGACGGCGGGCAAACGCCAAAAGCTTTCCGGTGAGCTCGGCGCCGCGTCCGACGGAACGCAACGCACTGGCGATCAATTCGCCTGCAGCCTCGCTTTGCCCACATTCGTCCTCGAGCAACTGCAGGCTTCCTGACATCACGGTCAGCAGGTTGTTGAAATCATGTGCGATGCCGCCGGTGAGTTGGCCAATAGCATCAAGTCGTTGCGAATGGGCGAGTTGCTCCTCGGTGCGCCGACGCTGCACCAGCGCCGCGATCAGATTGGCTACCGACTGTACCAAGTGGAGCGCATCATGATCGAATCGACGCGGTTCGGTCGATGCGGCGATCAATGCGCCCATCGGCCGACTGCGATCGAACAAGGGCATGAGTACACCGCTCCCGCCGGGGCCCAATCTGATCGGAAATTCGGCTGCTTCGGCGCCTGCGGCAGCAAAGTCTTCAATACTGAGGGGTTGTGCGCCCGCAAGGGTCGCCGACAAGCTTCTTGCGATGGCGCTGACCGAAGATGCGGAATCGTCACCCTCCAGCCCAGCGTCCAGCCCAGCGGATGCGCGTACCTCGATCGTTTGCCCATCCGAGGCAACGAACGCGATGGCCACTGCCTCAATGGACAGCGCGTCCGCCAGCAAGGAAGGCACGCGTTCGATGACACCGCTCTCGTCATCCGATTCCAGGGCAAGCTGGCCAATGCGTGCAACGAGCGTGTCGTAGCTTGCCCGGACCAACGCCTGGCGGGCGCGCTGGGTTTCGGAAATATCGCGAATCGAGGCCAGATAGTTCAGCCCCTGCTCGTCATGCATGGGGCTCAACGCGATCTCGACTGGAAACTGCACGCCATCGCGGCGCTGCCCGACCAGTGTCTGGCCGGTTGCTCCCATCGGCCTTACGTGAGGTCGAGCCATGTATCCATCGCGATGCGAGCGGTGGCGAGCGCGGGCATTCTCCGGAATGAGTTTCTCGATCTCGATGCCGACCATGCTATGTCTTGGATAACCAAACAAGCGCTCCGCCTGGTTGTTGGCGTTGACGATGCGACCCTGTCCGTCAACGACGACCAAAGCATCTGGAACTGCGTCGAACAATTCAGGAAACATGGGCGTTTTGCTTAGAGCCGGGAGACATCGACGGCGAGCATATAGCCCGCGCCCCTTACCGATTTGATCAACTGTGGCGTAGATGGATCGAACTCCAGCTTTCGCCTGAGGCGCCCGATGCTGACATCAATTGCTCGATCAAACGGGCCTGCCTCTCGACTGTAGAGGCTGTTCATGAGCTGGTCCCTCGTCAGCACTTGCTTAGGTCTATCCAGGAGTGTCTTGAGCAGTTCAAACTCGCTGGTCGTGAGCGGAACCTCGGCTCCATTACGGTCTGTCAGTCGTCGCGAGGATGTATCGAGCGCGAAGCCATCGAAGCGGAGGCAAGGTGCCGACTCGGGATCCACGATCGAAGGTCCGGAAGGTGCTCGCCGCAGAACAGAGCGGATTCGCGCAAGGAGTTCGCGAAAATCGAATGGCTTGGTTACATAGTCGTCAGCGCCCAGTTCGAGACCAACCACTCGCTCAACAGCATCGCTTCGTCCACTGACGACAATGACTTGACCCCGCCAGGCTGTCTGCAGGTACCGAAGCAGTGACAGTCCGTCTTCGTCAGGTAGGCTCAGGTCGAGCAGGACCAGGTCGATCGCGCGCTCTGCTATCACGCTACGCAACTGCGCGCCGTCTGCTGCACATGTCACGTCAAACCCATGGCCGGTCAGATATCGCTCCAGCAAGGTCGTGATGTCGGCGTCGTCGTCGACGACCAGAACTCTTCGGCGATCGGGGGTAGGGGGAGTCTTGGAGACGGTCATGGCATGGCTATCGTCGGTGGATTCCGAAAGTGGCTACTGCCTAAGCCCTGGACCAGCGCAGCATGGCGCCATTGGAAACGGGCTGCAACTCCGGAGAGGACAGCACCTGGCGGGCTGGGAACAGTCCACATTTGATCAAGATCAGGCCTCAGCGGGCGCAGCGTGACAGAATGATCGGCCGCAATATCGCGGTCCGGATCGCGTGCCGGGAAAAGGGTTCTCCGACTGCCATGTCAGCCCATTTACCTGAGAATGATTTTCAACACCTGCCAGCAATTGTCGGGCGCTATCTGACGTACGCGCTGGGAACTTCCAGGACGCCAGCAGGCCACGTCCAGCTTGAACAGAGGGGCGAGCTACGCAGAACGACACGCTCTCGTTGGATGCGGTTTGAGGCCACGCAATGGATTACACCGGAAGCGATGTCCTTCGTCTGGAACGCAAGGATATATCTGTTCGGGCACCCCTTCCTGGAGGTGACCGACCGCCTTTTGAATGGCGAGGGATCGGGGTCTGTCCGCTTTAGGTCTCTGATTGTCCTCGCCTCGCAAGGGGGCGATCGACGTATTGACCTGGCCAACACGCAGCGGCTACTTGCCGAGGCGGTTTGGTACCCGGCGTTTCTGGCTAGCTCCGCGGTCACTTGGGCCCACGTGTCCGACCGCTGTGCACGCGCCTCGATCGAAGTTGATGGCGTCAACGCGTCCGTCGACTTTCACTTCGACGATGATGCGGCAGTGGTCAAGATCTCGTCCGGGGGCCGGTGGCGCCGAGTTGGCACCGAATATCAGCTTTATGCATGGGAGGCGCGCGTTGGTGCATACCAGCGCCTTAAGGGGATCGCGATTCCCGCGGAAGCACAGGTTGGCTGGTATGAACACGATGAGTGGCAGTGTGTCTGGCGGGCCAGCGTGAGACCGGTTGTCTAGGGCAGGGCGGCTGTACTCGCGATCCCCTGGTGTCTTGGGGCGCTGATTTGACCTGCGTCAAATGGGTGGCGGAGCCGTGGGCCTAGGATGTCGTCGCAGGGCCATTGGATCACCTCTTCTGAGTTTGGATATTCGTGGCATGGTCATGTTCGCGATGAGATCAGGGATGACGCATGAGGTGGGTCGGAGCGCGCCGTTCTCCGACGGCCGACGATTGCCCATCGAATTCACAGCGACGGCGGTCACCCACGGCTTGTGCAGTGTTCTCGGCACGGTGCTGGCGTGAACCAGGAGGGGATGGGGGCCGCCGTGGCTGCGAACGTCGTGGGCATCGTGGTCGCAGTTGGCGTTGGGTTGCTCGTCGGACTCGAACGCGAGCGTGCGAAGGGGAGCGGCCCCAATCGGGAGCCGGCAGGCATCCGGACGTTTACGCTCCTGTGCGTCTCCGGAGCAATCGCAGAACGGATCGGTGGCATTGGGATCATCGTCGCCGGACTGTTTGTCGCAATGGCCACCATCGCGAGTTACTGGCGAAGCCGGAGTCGAGATCCCGGCCTGACCACTGAGATCGCCATGTTGGCGACATTCCTGCTGGGCATCCTCGCGATGCGCTCGGCCGCGCTGGCGGGCGGGCTAGGTGTCTTGATCGCGATAGTCCTGGCCAGCAAGAATCGCTTGCACCGCATCAGCACGAAACTGCTGTCGGAACAGGAGCTTCATGACCTGCTCGTGCTGGCAGGCGCCGCCTTCGTCGTGCTGCCTCTATTGCCCGATCGTACGATCGACCCATGGCAGGCAATAAACCCCTATCGCTTGTGGATACTCGTCGTCGCGGTGATGTCGATCTCGTCGCTTGGCTACGTCTTGTTGCGGGCATTCGGATCGAGCGTTGGTTTGGCTATTGCGGGTCTGGTGGGAGGTTTCGTTTCCAGTACCGCGACCATTGCAACCATGGCAGAGCGTGCCAGGAAATTGCCTGCGATCGCGCCGGCTGCGGCGGCCGCCGGATTGATGTCCAATGTCGCCACGATCATTCAGCTCGCTGTGGTGCTTGGCGCAATTGCACCTCCGCTGCTTCAGCATGTGGCCCCCGCGCTGATTGCCTCCGGATTGGTGGCGGCGGTCATAGCGCTCATTTCGAGTTGGCGGGCATTTGGCTCTCCGATTGATGTGGGCAAGTTTGCAGGCAAGCGACCCTTCGAGCCGCTAGCAGCGCTGCGCTTTGTCGCAGTGCTTGCGGGAATCATGTTGGTGGCTGCGATCCTGCGGGACACGTTGGGCCAGGCCAGCACACTCTGGGTGCTAGGTCTATCGGGGCTGGCCGATGTACATGCAGCGGCGGCTTCGGCCGCACAGTCAATAGCGTCGCGGAAAACCGATCTGGACCTTGCCGCGCTTGGCCTGCTTGTGGCTCTGGCTTCCAATACGTTGCTCAAGTGCGCAGTAGCATGGAGCAAGGGAGGTTCCGCCTATGCCATCCGTCTAATCCCAGGCGCCATCGCCATGGTGGGAGCATTCGCCGGCGTTCTCCTGTCAAGCTGACGTCCGAAGAAGTCTTTTTGCAAATCCATTGATGCAGGTCAAGCAACCGAATCGGTGCTGACGGGATACTGTCACGGACGGAGAACAGAGCCGACCGAAGATGCAAATTTCCGTGCCAAAGGACCTGGTCGTGTTCCTTGAGCCGTCGGAAGGCTCGGATACACGACTTGGCTTCGCCGCGGCGCTGGCCAGGCGCTGGCAGGCCCATTTGATTGCCACGTTTGTTGTCCGTGAGCTCGCTTTGGACCCCCACGCCGGGTTCGCCGTGGGCCCGGCTTTTGCCAGCATGCTCGAGGAGCATTCAAGGCGCACGACGAAGGCGCTGGCGAAAGCACGAGACACCTTCGACGCCCTGGTCCATGACCATAGCTTCACTGCTGAGTGGCGCGTCTCCGAAGGCGAAGACGGCGAAGACCTTATGCTTCATGCGCGCCACGCAAGCCTTGCCGTGCTTGGTCCCCCGGCTCTTCAGCAGGCTGGCGTGACAAGGCTCGGACTGTCCGAGCAGATGATTTTCGGGTCTGGACGGCCTTGCCTGCTCCTGCCGGAGGGTTGGTCCAAGGAACATCGCGCGCAGCGGATCGTCGTCGGGTGGAACGGGGGACGTGAAGCCGCACGATCGATCGCTGATGCGATGCCCTTCTTGACGACTGCGGAGTCTGTACATCTGGTAGTAGTGCCGGGCGCACGCCTGCGAGGCGCTTATGGACAAGAGCCAGGCGCGGACATGGCGACCCACTTGGCACGCAACGGCGTTCCGGTGCTGCTTGAGCAGCACGCGGGCAGCGACGCAGGTGAACTACTGTTGGGTCGTTGCCGTGCATTGGATGCAGACCTGCTGGTCGTCGGCGGTTGTGCGCATCCCCGGGTCGGGGAGTTCGGCTTTGGCCGGGCCACACGCAAGATTTTGAAAACAGCCCGCGTACCACTACTCATGTCGCGGTAGCGCCTTGCTTCCTCGGCAAAAAGTGTCGAGTCAGCGTGCGGCGATAGCGGTCAGTACGCTTTCTCGGTTGCATGCGTCAATGTGTCTGGAGGGTTTCGTCGTATGCGAAGCACATCCTGGTACTCGAGATTCGCAAAGGCCGCTGCCCACTTTTGCGGCCGGCCCCGTGTGTTCACCCTTGCCGTTGCCAGCATTGTTGTCTGGATAACGACAGGCCCAATGTTCGGCTTCAGCGACACATGGCAGTTGGTGATCAATACTGGTACGACGATCATCACTTTCTTGATGGTCTTCTTGATCCAGAACACCCAGAACCGAGACACCGACGCCATTCAGGTGAAGCTGGATGAGTTGATCCGGGCAACCAAAGGCGCACACAACGCTCTGCTTGATCTGGAAGAACTCGAGGATAGAAGCCTCGATGCGTTCAGAACAAAGTACCAGGCGCTTGCTGCTGCGGCGCGCGTGGAACTGGATCATGGAAAGCCAGACACCGGCACACCCGAGCCATGACCCCATGACCAGGGTCAATGTCCTCGGCCAACTGTTGGCGAAGATGTAGTGCTAAATGGGTTGCCACGGACGAGATACCCTATCTGGGCGCTGGACACGCCGGCAAGAGCGCGGCTTACGAACTGCGCAAGAGGTTAGTCACCAGCGGTGCTCGAGGCGAACCCGGCGAACACGACCAGCTGGAACTCGTGCCGAGACCTGACAGTTCATTCAAGCGGCGCCCGTTCGCGGGTTTGCTTGATCAAGGTGTTAAATTCAGCAGGAGATTGTGCCGTGACATTGAACGAACTCAAAGACATTCTTTTGTGGTGTGTAGGAATCAACTATGCAGTTCTGCTCGTCTGGTTCGGCGTTTTCGCATCTGCCCATGACTGGATGTACAAACTTCATGGTCGATGGTTCAAGATTCCTGTCGAATTATTCGACGCCATTCATTACGCGAGCATGGCTGCCTACAAGATCGGAATATTGCTGTTCTTCCTGGTGCCATTGCTGGTCCTTTGCGCAGCGAACTGAGTGAGTCATGGTGGTATCTAGCAATCAATTCAAGCGGAATCCGCTTCGCAAGGCGGCCTAATTCAAGCTTTAACGAATGACCGTTGCTCGCCGGTCTCGGACATTGAATGTGTCGGGGATTAGGGGACGTTATCGCGGGTAAGAGGTAGCTGCTCCCGACCCAAAGCTGACGTTTCCCCGCAAGTGCTATAAAAGCGTCTGCTTCAGTTCGTATTTTCGGCAGAGAAGCTATCAATCAAGTGCTGCACGAGTAAGTTCACTCTATGCGGCAGGTGCTGGCGGTCGCGGTAGCAGAGCCAATGCGCGCGATCGCGTGCGACAAACGGTTCCATGACCTGCACCAGACGTCCGGTATGCATCAGCGGGCGCGCCAAATAGTCGCCCATTTGCGCCAGACCGACACCCTGCTCGGCCAAGATGGCGGCTGCAAGGATGCTGTCGACCACAACCGGCCCGGTGACCGCCTTGTTGAAGCGGCGGCCCTGATGCTCGAACTCCCAGGAAAACGCGCGCCCGTCTGCCTTGCGCCGGAAGCTGATGCAAGCATGCGCGGCGAGTTCGTCCGGATGTGACGGGGTGCCATGCGTGGCGAGATAGTCCGGCGAGGCGCACACCACCAGCGCCATGGGGCCAAGCTTGCGCGCAACGAAACCAGCGTCGTCCAGTCGCCCATTGCGGATGGCCAGGTCCACGCCATCGTCGACCAGGTTCGCATAGGCATCATCCAGCGTGAGATCGATCTCGATTTCCGGATGGCGCGCCAGGAACGGCGCCAGCGCGGGAACCACGCATTGGTGGCCGAGTCCGTGTGTGCAGCTCACCCGGATCAGACCCTGCGGACGGTCGCGCAGCCGGGGCAGCTCATTCTCGGTCGCCTCCAGCATGCGAAGCGCCTGCTGGAACCGCTCCAGCAGAAGGGCACCTTCGGCCGTGGTCGCGAGCTTTCGCGTGGTGCGCTTGAGTAGCCGCACGCCGAGTTGTCCTTCCAGCACAGCGACGCGTTTGCTCACCGCCGGCGACGAGATGCCCATTGCAGCCGCGGCTGCCGCAAAGCTGCCCAGTTCGGTGACACGCACGAACGCTTCGATTCCGGCGAGGTTGTGGAGGCGTGCCATTCGGTCGGTTCGGTTACGGGTGAAGTGAGCGACCGCCCATTTCGCGTCGCAACGGCGCTGACCACACTGGGGAAGCTCGACTACAACGACATTCTATCCGGATCCCGAAGGCCCAATGATTGCATCGAACGCACTGACGCGCCCGACCATTTCGATACGCCATATCGCCATCGTCCTGGTCGCCGCCGCGATGGCATACCCGATCCTGCTGCGGCTGTTGTTTCTCGTCGCGGGACAGGCGACTCCACCCTCCGCGACAACTGCAATCGAGCAAGGCGTGATTTTGGCGCTGCTCTTCGTGCTGCCGTTCGCCGTGCCGGGCCTGGGCCTGGCGGCGCTGCTGGCGATGCGAGGACGAGAGGACGCGGACGGCTACCGGATTCGCCGGCTGGCGTTGCTGGTAGTCGCCGCACCGCCATTGTTCACGGGAACCGGTGTGGTGACGTTCCTCGCCGGCATCGGCGGGTGGGACCACCTTGTCTGGTGGGTAATGTGGGCGGCGTCCATCCCGCCGTGGCTGTGCTTCCGCGATCGCGCGTGCGCGGCGACCCCAGTTCCGGATTGGCTGCGCATTGGACACGGCATCGCCGCACTGCTGGTCCTGCTGGGCTACGTGGGCCTGCACCTTGGCAATCACCTGACGGCTTGGTGGGGTGCGGATGCGCACCGCGTCGTACAGTTGACCTTGCGCGCCTGGTATCGCGATCCCTGGATCGAAGTGTCACTGGTTGCGCTGCTTGCGTGGCTGGTCGGAAGTGGCGTGGCGCTTGCGCGCATTTACGGCCGGCGGCTGGAAATGGACGGGTACAGGGTCCTGCAGGTTGCCTTTGGCGCCAACCTCGGCGCGTTCCTGCTGTCGCACCTGATCGCTGCCCTTTGGATGGCCCGCGGTGTCCTCGGGATCGATCCGGACTGGACCTGGGCTGCGGGCGGCGATGCGGGCTTGATTGGCGATCCCTGGAACGTGCGCCTGATCCCGCACTACTTCCTGGCCGTGCTGGCCGTCATCGCGCACGTTGGGCTCGGCGCGCGGGTCGTCGCCCTGGGCCATGGCGCGGCCAGGCGTACCGGGCACGCAATCGCAGTGACGTTTGGCGTCGTCGGCTTGCTGGTGGCGCTCCTGCTGTCGGCGGCCCTGATGGGAGCGAGGCTTTGAGCCGCTTCCCGAATTGCAATAGATGCAAGCGTGAGGCGGACCAATGACCTCGTACCCGGCCATCCACCAGATACACGTCGCTAGTGCGGTGGTAACCATCCTGCTTGCGGTAGCGGTCCCTGTCATGGGCTGGCAGTGGCGACGACGCGGCACCACGCCTTCTCGCTGGTTACTGATTCTGGATCACGCGACCAGCTTGGCGATGTTGGCGACGATGCTTACGGGCGTGATCGTCGCGGGACTGGGAGGATGGTGGCCGCTTGCCTGGATCCATACTTCCACTTTCGTGCTTGGCCTGACGCTAGCCGTGGACACCGCAGCGCTGCTCGTGTGGAAGCGACTACCGGGCAGACTGCGTTGGAATTGTCGCCCTGCTGCGCTGCTCATTGTCCTGGCATTGATGGTCGCAAAACCAACGTAGCCGGCGGTCGCCGAACGTGAGCTCCTTCCCGCGTCCACTTCGGGACGGATCCGAGTGACAGCCGCCTCGACAGCTGGAGCATTTCCTGTGAATCGAAGAGATCTGCCTATTGCCGCTTCCACGGTTCCATTGCTTTCGGGACTCTCAAAGCTCGCCTCGGCCACGTTGCGGCCTAAGAACGAATTGGGGCAGAAGTTGCTTCACAACTCAGCATCGTTCAATCGTTAACGAGATGTCCGCTCCTGGCCGCTAGCAGTCTTTCGCGGCTGCGCTCACCCATAGGCCGGCTGGCAAACCCCGCTAGCCGAGGTCGATTCGACGGTGCGCCATACGAGCCTGGTCTGCGATGCTGCTTCCTGCAGCCAAGGGGCACTCGAAACGAATGAAGAGTCTGGTACCGGGCGGCTACGGAAACTTCGGCGCCCGCGCCTGTTGTGCAATGGCGGGCGACGCGAACATCGAGCTGCTGGTAGCGGGACGCGATGCCGGGCAGGGCCGACGATTCGCGGACATCTTGGGCGAACAGGCCAGCGCCGCCACGATCGACTGCAATGCCCCGACGTCAGCCAAGCCTTGGCTGCTCTCGACGTTGACCTGGTGATCCACACCGCGGCCCGTTCCAGGTCCAGCCGTATGCGGCGGCGCATGGGGCCACACGCGCCGGCGCGTACTACATCGACTTGGCTGACGGTCGCCGCTTCTGTTTGCGGTTTCCCACTGGCGCTGCTGGATGCATTCCAGCAGGCCGGAAGAGCGGCCATCAGTGGCGCGAGCAAGGTTATGGCATTTGGCCAGCCGGTTGCCCTGAGCCGCATGGCGAGCGGCCGTCAATGCCTACCGGCAGCTCCCCCTGGACGAAAGGCACCTGCGTGTCTACACGAAGGGAGGGGCGCTTGCCCTGAACGGGCGTCAAGAGCTGGATTAAAATGTCTGCTCCGGCGGTGAGGCGAATCCCCATCCTCACCCTTGAGCTGGCAGTGTCCATCTACGTGCCAGCACCGGACGCATTTCAATCGTCTTAGCCCGGTGGTGCGGCGAGCCGTGTCGTCCGACCATTACTAGGACTGCGCCTAAATCAGTCGAGCTGAGCGAAGCTGGGCCGAGACAAGCGCCAGAACCTTTCGTGCAACTCTACGTAGCGCATGGTCAGGCGGAGGAAGGTTCTCCGAGGCATTCCCTTGGGTTTCTCAACATTGCCGGGCACACCGCCAAGCCGCCTGCGGATTTCATGCATGGCGTTCGCTGTACGCGCTAGGCCGCTGTCCTGCTGGCAGGCGTAGACCGGCGGGATCGGCGATGCCTCCCGGTGACTGAAGCCAAGCCCCGGCCAGCGGTAGAGCTTCCGTGCGCGCTTTCCGGTTACCGGACATGCGAAGAACCAATGCCTGCCGCCCCAAACATTTGGAACGCTCACGATTTCGACATGCTCCTCGGTTACGCAGGCATCGTTGCTGAAGCTGCACCTCAAGGTCAGCGTCCCAGATTCCTGACCGATACTGGCCCTGTAATCCACCTCTCCAATGGCGACTCCGCCACGACTGAAAGCCAACCGCCCTGCGCGTCTGGCGTCCCCGTAGCGCTCCGTATACCGCCAGCCGTGAAGGTGGAGGATGCTGATCGACAGTGCCGGTACGCTGCCGATCAGGGGGCGGGTGCCGCTCCTATGGCGTTCCGCCACGCGGCCTCTGGGTTCAATTTGCACTGTTTCTATCCTTGGAAGTTCTGAAGCTGCTTGCAAGCAGATTGCTAGCGGGTCTCGGCGTAAACGCGGCGCATGATTTCGTCGATAACCATGCTTCCCGTGTTGCCTGCTTCACGGGCCGATTCCAGCAAATCCAGTGCTTCGCCCTCGTTGAGCGCATCGACGAGCTTTGCCAGGCAGGCACGCGCGCGTTTGATCGAGACGCCCTCAGCGGTCAGCCTGGAAAGTTCGCGATTCCAGATCGGGTGGTTGGGAATCTTTGCTTCGGCAACCTTTGCTTCTCTGGTGGGCGACTTATCGCGTTTTTTGCGATGAGTCCTCTCCGGAGGAGTCAAATCTTTAGATTTGAAATTCGTTCTTACTGCTCTTTCAGTAATTACTTCTGTCGGATTAGCCGTGTCCGGCTGAGCCGGAAGTGGCTGGAACCTGCCTTCCGAGACGATGTAATCCACTTCCCCCAGCTTTCCATCGGCCGAGCGAGTCCGTTCCCGTTTCACGTATCCAGCCTTTTCCAATTCCTTCAGCAGCGCGTACACGGAGTCCCGTCCACTTTTGATACGTGCTCCCTTGGTCTGATTGACCAGTGCGGCGACGCTCACCCGCCAATCACTCGGCTTCGTGAGCAGGTGGATAAGCACTCCCCGTGCAGCCCAGCTCAGGCTGCTGTCGTCCGCGATTTCGTTGCGGAGCACGTAGTACCTCGCTTCGGGCAGCGGGCCGCGAACGATCATTGCCAAACCGCCTTGCGATGGGTGTCGGCCAGGATGTGCGCCCGCTCGGTGGCGGGGACCGAGTAGTAGGCGATGCGGGTGGCTGCGCCATTGGCCGTCCGGTGAGGTCGGAGTTCCGAGACGATGGGGAAGCCGGATTCTTTCAGTGCCAGCACGACGGCGGCGCCGCGATAGGTTCTGGCCCCGGCCAACACATCGAGGCGCGATGCCTTGAGGCCGTGCAGGAGCATGGCGAATGTGGCCAAGCGCTTCGTGTTCCTGCGGAGCCAGCGGTACGTAGACGGACCGGGCGCCGGCGCCGGCGGATTCCCGCTTTCGTCGTCCCGCTCGCCGTCGGGGTGGTTGCGCTTGTCGTCGTTCATCATTTCAGCCTCCCGTCAGCGCGGCGGTACATCTCCGTGATCGAGCGGAGGAGGGCGGCGGTGAACTTCAGGAAGGGGCACGAGGCGGCGTTGGGCGGGGCATCGACGTCGTGGAGCGTGGAGTTGTCCATGACTACGCCTCCATCCGGGCCATGCCGCTGGTGATGAAGGATTCCACGTCGACGCGCCTGTAGCGGACCGCGCGCTTGCCGAGCTTCACGTAGGTCGGGCCGATGCGCAGGGACCGCCAATTGCGCACGGTGCCGGTGGCGATGCCCAGCATGGTGGCGACCTCCTTTTCGTTCAGGAGGTCGCTGGGGGCGAACACGATGTGGTCGTGCTCGGGAGCGGCGGGGACCGCCGCGACGAGGGGGGAGTCTTGCTTCTTCATGTGAAATGTCCTTCCGTCGACCTTCGGCGGGCGAACATCCAAGCTATCCTTCGTTTTCCCTCGCTCTTGCGTGATTTTCCGACTTTTGCAGGGCTGGCCAGTTCTGGCCAGTTACATCCGCGAGGTTTTCACTTTTCCGAACCGGCGCGGGCTTGGTTCAGAGCCAGAAGGAGGCCAATGAACTTTTCCGGCGTCATTCCGACGGCTTCCCCTTACCGTGAGCCGCTGATTATGCCCCGGAGACAGGAGGCGTTCGCTTCCGGCTATGACCCGGTCAGGCGCGCTTGCGGCCAATCGGGATGACATTCGATCCGGTACGCAGGGCATCCAACCGGTCAGCCCACGCCTGCATCAGCTCCCGGCGTTCCTCCAGATACTCGGCTTGGTTGTACGTGGCGCGGACTGAGCCGCCGGCGACCCGGTGGGACAACTGGCGCTCGATGGCGTCCGGGTTCCAGCCCATCTCGTTGAGCTGGGTGCTGGCCGTGTGCCGGAAGCCGTGCGGGGTGATTTGCTCGTTGGTGAAGCCCAGGCGGCGCAGGGCGTTGCGTACCGTGTTCTCGGACATGGGGCGGGTGGGGGTCAGCCGGCCCGCGAACACGTACTTGCCCCGCCCGGTCAACTCGTGCACCTCGCGCAGGACGGCGACCGCCTGTTTCGGCAGCGGCACGACGTGGTCGGGCGTACGCGGATTTTCCTTCTGGGCCTTGGGCAACTTCTGGCGCATGGCCGGGATGCGCCACTCGGCTGCTTCCAGATTCACCTCCGCCCATGCCATGCCGCGCAGCTCGCCGGGGCGCTGGAACAGAACGGGGGAGAGCTTCAGCGCCGCCAGCGTCAGCGGGTCACCCATGTAGCCGTCAATTGCCTTCAGCAGGTCTGCGATGTCATCCGGCCGGGTCATGGACGCGAAGTGGGTCTTCGTGTGCTTGGGCAGGGCGTGGCGCAGGGCATGGGCTGGGTCATGCTTGGCCCGGCCGGTGGCAATGGCGAAGCAGAACACCCCAGATAGTTCGGCGCGCACCCGGTTAGCGCTGTCCACCGTGCCGCGCTTGACCATGCGCTGGAGGGCTGCCAGCAGTTCAGGGGCCTCGATTTCGTCGATGGGGCGGGCACCAATCAGGGGGAAGACGTGCTGCTCCATCCACGCCTTGGCGCGGCTGGAGGTCCCCTCGGTCCGTTCCTTGGCCTTCTTCGCCTGATACTCCCGAGCGATGACCTCAAGGCTGTTCGCAGCGCGCGCGGCGTGGGCTTGGCGCTGTGCTTTTCGGTTCTCGCTGGGGTCGCAGCCCTCTGCCAGCAGGCGGCGGGCCTCCGAATGCCTTTCCCGGGCACGGCTCAGGGTGATTTCGGGGTAGGGGCCGAACGAGACGGTGTTCCGCTGGCCAGACGCCGGCCGGCGGTAGTCGTAGTGCCACATCTTGCTGCCACTCACCTTGACCAGCAGGTACAAGCCGTTGCCGTCGCGCAGCTTGTAGGGCGCCTCCTTCGGCTTCGCGTTCTGGACCTGCGAGGGAGAGAGCGGCTTGATTGTCTTGGCCATGTCGGTGTCCTCTAGATGTTGGTGGTACCCGTACCGCCATGCTTTGGCGGTATCGGGGTCCCGATGCACCATCTTTACCGCCATCCGTACCGCCAAAGTTGGGTGTTTTCCGATTCCCACCAGTGGCATGGCATGACAACAGGCAAAGAAAAACCCCTGATTTCTCAGGGGTTCCGTGATGCACCGGGATGACCCGGCATCTAGATGTGGTGGAGGTGGCGGGAATCGAACCCGCGTCCGAAGGCACTCCATCCCCGGCACTACATGCTTAGCGCTCCGTTAGGTCTCGTCTCCCGACAGCACGGCGCGCAAAGCGCATCGGGACACCAGCCTGTTTTGGTTGAACCGTGACTGACAGGCAGCCGTCACAGCCGGTTCCGTGATGATGACCCTACATCCACGAGCACGGACACAAGTGGGTTCGGGGCTTACGCCTTAAGCGGCGAGAGCGTAGTTGTCGTCGTTGGCAACTAGAGTTTTGCAGCTGGATTTACGAGGAAAGCTACCCCCTCGGCATGCGCCAGGCGATTTCGCGACCCCCGTCGAAGCCAGTGCACCCCCGGGATGTCGATCACGCTGACCACGCCAGTATAGGGGCGACCGGGGCCCACGCAAGCGGGCGGCGACATCCAGCGCGGAGGCCGTTCACGCGCGCAACGGCGCTGGTCCGGGCTATGCTGAATCCGATGAAGCTCCTGCGCGGCATGGACCTGGATTCCCTCGGGGCACGGCTCCGGGCGCCATTGCATGGCTATATCCTCTCGGTGTTCGCGCTGGTGGCCTCGCTGCTGCTGGTGTGGCTGTACTGGAGCAGTGCGCAGCAGCGCGAACTCAAGGCGGTGCAGGCCGAGTTCGCCGCCGAAACCGATGCCATCGCCGAGCTCCTGCGGCAGCGGCTGGCCAGCTACGAGCTGGTGGCGCGAGGCGGGGTGTCCCTGTTCGCGTCGGTGGATCGCCCGAGCGCCGGCCAGTGGCAGGGCTATGTCGACGCACTCAACATCGAGGCGGGCTATCCGGACATGCTGGGGCTCGGCTACGCCCCGTACCTGGATCGCTCCGAACTGCAGACGCTGCAACTGGAGATGCGCGACGCAGGCCAGGGGTTCTACATCGTCCGGCCCGCGGGTATACGCGACCGCTACGGCCCGATCCTTTACCTCGAGCCGCGCACACCGGCCAATCGGGCGGTGATCGGAAACGACCTGTTCGCCGACCCGGTGCGGCATGCGGCGATGGCCGGCGCGCGCGACGACAACGCCGTGCGCATCAGCGGCCCGCTGCAACTGGGCCGGGACGCCGGTCGCCCCGCCACGGGCGTGGTGATGTTCGCGCCGGTCTACCGGTTCGGGATTCCGGCCACGTTGTCGGCACGGCGCGCGGCCCTGCAAGGCTGGATCTACGTGCCGCTGGACATGTCCGGGTTCGTCGCGGCCGCCCTGCGGACCACACGGCGCCATGCGGCATTGACCATCCGCGACGGCGGTGCGGGACAAGGCTCGGGCGCGGTGCTGTACGCGGACCATGCCGATCTGGCAGCGCGGGGCGACGAGAACGACTTCCGGCGAACCATGCCGCTGGAACTGTACGGCCGGCGATGGGAGCTGGATTTCAGCGCCGATACCGGGGCGGCGCTGGCGGCGCGCACGCCGGAACTGAGGATGACCCTGGGCGCGGGCATCATCGCCTCGCTGCTGCTCTTCGGCGTCGCCCTGGTGCTCGCGCGGACCGAATCACTGGCCGAACGCAAGGCCGCGCTCCTTGCCGAGTCCTACCAGCGCAGCGAACTGCGCTTCCGCAACGCGATGCGGTTCTCGGCCATCGGCCAGGCGCTGCTGGACCGCAAGGGCGCGATCGTCGACGCCAACCCCGCGCTCGCGGCGATCTTCGACACCACTACCGATGCCCTGGTCGGCTCGATGTTCGGATCCCACTTCATCGATGCCCAGGACGAGGCCCGGCGCAGCCGCGAGTTCGCGGCGCTGGCCGAAGGCGTGTTCCGCACCACGCGGCAGTGGCGGACGACGGCAGGCGAGCTGTGCCATGCCCACCTGACCTACGCGCCGGTCTCTGGAGAGATCGGGCAGGACGTGGCGAGCCTGGTGCAGGTGGAGGACATCACCGAGCGCGTGCTCGCCCATGCGCGGGAGCAGGCGTTGAATCGCACCCTCGAAGCGCGCGTCGCGCTGCGCACGCGCGAGCTGACCCACGCCAACCAGGAGCTCGAATCGTTTGCCTACAGCGTCTCGCACGACCTGCGCGCGCCGCTGCGGACGATCGAGGGATTCAGCCGGCTGCTGGGCGAACGCTATGCAGACAAGGTCGACGAGGTCGGCCGCGACTACCTGACGCGGGTGCGCAGCGCGGCCGGCCGCATGGACGACCTGATCGACGCGCTGCTGAAAATGTCGCGCGTCAGTCGCAGCACCCTGACGCTGGCGCCGCTCGACATCACCCGGATCGCGCGCGACGTGGTCGCCGAACTGCGCGTCGCGCAGCCGCAGCGGCAGGTCGACGTGGAGATCGAACCCGGGCTGCGCGCCGTTGGCGACGCCTCCCTGGTGCACAACCTGCTGCAGAACCTGATCGGCAATGCCTGGAAGTTCACCGCGGGGGTCGCTGATGCCCGCATCGTCGTCGGCAGGGAGGACTTGCCCGGCGAGCAGGCAACCTTCCATGTCACCGACAACGGCGCGGGCTTCCCGCCCGAATACGCAGGCAAGCTGTTCCGCCCGTTCCAGCGGCTGCACAACCAGGAACAGTTCGAGGGCCACGGCATCGGGCTGGCATCAGTCAAGCGCATCATCGAGCGCCACGGCGGTACCGTTGGCGCGGAGGGCAGGCCGGGTGGGGGGGCGACGTTCCGCTTTACGTTGCCGCGCGAGGTCGCAGCAGCGGGCTAGGTGCGAGCGTAGCGAACTGCTTTTCTTGGAGGGCTTTCAAGCCTGCAAAATCAAGAGCGTTTCGCGCCGTGACGGCGCGAGCCACCTTTCTTTGCTTGTGCAAAGAAACCTGGCGCAAAGAAAGCACACCCCGCCGGCTCCGCCGCTACGGAGGGGCCCCGGAAAGGCACGGGCAACCGCGAAGGAAAGAGCAAAGGCAGCGGCATCGGGCGGGCATGCTTTTGCATGCGGCCACTGGTGCCGCGGGTCAGGCGTTCTTGTTGTGCTGGCGCAGCACACGCTGCTTCTCGCGTGCCCAATCCCGCTCCTTGGTGGCCTGGCGCTTGTCATGCGACTGCTTGCCCTTGGCCAGCGCCAGCTCGGCCTTGACCTTGTTGCCCTTCCAGTACAACGCGGTGGGCACGATCGTGTAGCCGTCACGCTCGACGCGGCCGACCAGTTCGTCGATCTCGCGCCGGTGCAGCAGCAGCTTGCGGGTGCGACGGTCGTCGGCGATGACGTGGGTGGAGGCCTGGATCAGCGGCGAGATCTGGGCGCCGAACAGAAACAGCTCGCCGCCGCGGACCACGGCGTAGCTTTCGGTGATGTTCGCGCGGCCCGCACGGATCGATTTCAGCTCCCAGCCCTGCAGCGCCAGGCCGGCCTCGAAGCGCTGCTCGAGGTGGTAGTCGTGGCGCGCGCGCTTGTTCAGCGCAACGGTGCCGCCGCCGTTTGCCTTATCCTTGTCGCCTTTCTTCTTGCCCATGGCGGCATTGTCGCAGTTTGCCGCGAGATTTTGCGCGGCCGGCCCGCCGCGATCCCGACGCCAGAATCCGAATCCAGATCCGAATGCCGACCATCCAGCGCAGCGCCCTCGTCGAACATTCCGCAGCGCGCATGTTCGCGCTGGTCAACGACATCGCCGCCTATCCGCGCCGCTTCGACTGGTGCGAGGCGGCGGAGGTGCTGGAAACGGGCGAGGACCGCGTGGTCGCGCGGCTGGAACTGGGCTTCGGTGCGCTGCGCACCTGGTTCACCACCGAAAACACGCTGTCGCCGCCGCACCACATCGCGATGGCCCTGCGCGCGGGCCCGTTCAAGCGCCTGGATGGGCGCTGGCAATTCCATGCGCTGGATGAATGCGCCTGCAAGGTGACGCTGACGCTGGACTTCGAGCCACAAAGCCGCCTGCTGGCGCCGGCGATGACGCTGGGTTTCCAGGGGCTGGCCGACCGCATGGTCGACGACTTCGTGCGCGTGGCCGACCGCGGCGCGGAATGATGCCGGCGACGCTGCACGTGCAGGTCATCCGCGGCTGGCCGCGACGCGCCGAGGCGGTGACGCTCGAATTGCCCGCCGGCGCAACGGTGGAGGACGCGGTGGTCGCCAGCGGCTTCGGAATCGAAGGGATCAGCGGCTATGCGGTCCACGGCGAGCGCGCGAGCGGCGCAACGCTGCTGCAAGATGGCGACCGCGTCGAACTGCTGCGGCCGCTGCAGGTGGATCCGAAAGAGGCCAGGCGGCGACGGGCTGCTGCCGGCAAGCCGGGCTGAGTCGCGGCGAAACGTCGCCTGGGCGCGGGTAAGAGGACGCCCGAGAGCGCGTGGCCTCAGCGGCCCTTCTTCTTGTCCTTGGCTAGGTTCGGGCCGAACGACTTGCGCAGGTCTTTCGACAGTTGCTCGTCCTGTTCGGGGAAGTAGTCGCCGTCCCAGCGGGCGAGGGTGTCGTTCTCGAAATACAGCACCAGGTTCTTGCGTTCCACGTGGCCCGTACGGCCGGTGCGCTGGGTGCTGGTGTAGTCCCAGCGCTGGTTGTGGAACGGGTCCGCGATCGACGGCGAACCCAGCAGTCCGAGAACCTGCTGCTTGCTCATGCCGGGCTGCAACTGGTCGATCGCCGATTTCTCGAGCAGGTTGCCCTGGTAGATCGGCTGCCGATAGACGATGCCGCAACCGGAAACCATGAGGGCGGTGACGACGAGGATCAGGAGTTTGCGCATGGGAAACCGCAGGCTGGAGACCGCGCCGATGATACACTCCCGCCCCCCGTCGCGGTGCCCGCTGGCGACCGTTCCGATGCGATCCACGGCGCATGCAACGAGGGGATTCGAGGCACTCCGGCGTGCATCCGGCATACCGGGATGCCGCTTCGGCCGGCGCCGTCGCCTTGCAGGGCAGGGCGCACGGAAAGACCACGCCATAAACCGCCAGTGAATGGAGGCGCCATGGAATCCCAAGAACTGCGCAAGGCCGGGCTGAAGGTGACGCATCCGCGGATGCGCATCCTCGAGCTGCTGGAACAGAAAAGCGCGCAGCACCACATGACGGCCGAAGACATCTATCGCCACCTGCTCGACAGCGGCGACGAGATCGGGCTGGCCACCGTCTATCGCGTGTTGACTCAGTTCGAGGCGGCGGGGCTGGTGCTGAAGCACAACTTCGAAGGCGGGACGGCGGTGTACGAAATCGACCGCGGTGGCCACCACGACCACATGGTCGACGTGGACAGCGGCAAGATCATCGAGTTCGAGAGCCCCGAGATCGAAAAGCTGCAGCACGAGGTCGCCGCCAAGCACGGCTATCACCTCGAGGAACACTCGCTGGTGCTGTACGTGCGCAAGAAGCGCTGATCGAAGCGCAGGGCAGCCGCCGGATCCTGTGGGAGCTGAAGCCGTTCCCGCGGGAGCCCGTCACTGTCTAGCGGAAGCCGTGCACCGGCAGCGTCGATGCGGGGCGAAGAGCGTCGAGGGTGTAATCCCAACCTACGAGGCGTTGTGCAGCAGCCGCTTGGCCGCGGCGCGGGCCTCGGTACTGACTTCCACGCCACCGAGCATGCGCGCCAGCTCTTCCTGGCGCTGGGCTGCGTCCAGCAAGCGGACCGCGCTCTGGGTCACGCCGGCGCTTTCCGCCTTGCTGACGCGGTAGTGCCGGTGGCCCTGCGCGGCCACCTGCGGCAGGTGGGTCACGCACAGCACCTGCCGCGTCCCGCCGAGCGCACGCAGCTTCTGGCCGACGATGTCCGCCGTGGCGCCGCCGATGCCGGAGTCGACCTCGTCGAACACCATCGTCGGGACCGCGTCGTGGCCGAGCGCGGCGACCTCGATCGCCAGCGAGATGCGCGACAGTTCGCCGCCGGAGGCCACCTTGCGCAGCGGCCGCGGCGGCTGCCCGGCGTTGGCCGAGACCAGGAATTCCACGCGCTCGCCGCCCTGCGGATCGGGCCGCCCGGTTTCGACCGGCTCCAGCGCGACCTCGAAACGCCCGCCGCCCATGCCGAGTTCGGCGATCAACGCGGTGGTGGCTTTCGACAGCGCTTTGCCGGCCTTCGCGCGCGCCTTGCCGAGGGCGTCGGCCGCCTTGCCCCAGTCGGCGGCCGCGGATGCGATCTCGCCGTCCAGCGCCTGCAGGCGCACGGCGGCGTTGCGCAGCGATTCGAGTTCGGCTGCCAGCGCATCGCGCTGCGCCGCCAGGCCTTCCGGCGCGACCCGGTGCTTGCGCGACAGCTCGTGCAACCGGGTGAGCCTGCGCTCGAGTTCGTCGAACTGCGCCGGGTCGACGTCGAGGTCGGCGCGGATGCGTTCGAGCAGCAGCCCGGCTTCGTCGATCTGGATCGCGGCGACATCGAGCATGGCGTCCACGTCGGCCAGGCGCGGCTCGTGCTCCTGCGCGCGCACCAGTTCGCCGCGCAGCTGCTGCAGCTGCCGCGGAAGCGCCATGGCGCCATCGCCGTCGAGGTGGGCGAGGGCGGCTTCGCAGGTTGTGATCAGCCCGGTCGAATGGGCCTGGCGGCGATGCGCGGCGTCGAGTTCGGCGATCGAGGCCGGGTCGATGGGCTCGCGGTCGAGTTCGGCGAGTTGGTGTTCCAGCCAGTCGCCACGTTCGGTGACGTCGCCGGGGCGGCCTTCACGGGCGCGCGTGAGCGTCTCGCGCTCGCGCAGCAGCGCGGTCCAGCGGTGGGCGGCGTCGACCACGGCCGCCAGCAGCGCATCGTGGCTGCCACAGGCATCGAGCAGGGCCAGCTGGCTGGGCCGGGATAGGAGCGCCTGGTGTTCGTGCTGGCCATGGATCTCGACCAGCCGCTCCGCCAGCGCGGCGAGCTGCGACAGGGTGGCCGGCCGGCCGTTGATCCACGCACGCGAGCCGCCGTCGGCACGCAGGGTGCGGCGCAGCTGGCAGGCGTCGCCATCGTCGAACTCCTCCTGCCGCAACCATTGCCGGGCGTCGTCGGAGGTCGTGAGGTCGAACTCGGCGTGCAGTTCCGCGCGTTCGGCGCCGTGGCGGACCATGCCGCTGTCGGCGCGCTGCCCGGACAGGAAGCCCAGCGCATCCACCAGCAAGGACTTGCCGGCGCCGGTTTCGCCGGAAATGACGGTCAGGCCCGCGCCGAACTCGAGTTCGGCTGCCGTGACCACGGCGAAATCGCGGATGGCGAGGTGGGTGAGCATGCGCGCGAATTGTGCAGGGGTGTGGGGGGAATGGCCAAGGGGGCGTGCCGCCGCGGCAATGAGAGACGGCCTGCGTCTCGCCGCATGCGACCGGCATTGGCCGGGCTGCTACTTGCCCGATCGTTCATCGCGACCGCTTGCGCCCGCCACCGACCGGGCTTATATCCAAGGGCATGACGCGCAGGATCGACAACCAGGACGCCCTCGACCCGCGCACGCGGCAATTACTGCGTGCGCTGATCGGCCGCTACATCCGCGACGGCCAGCCGGTGGGCTCGCAGACCCTGGCGCGCCATGCCGGGCTCGATGTCAGCCCGGCGACCATCCGCAACATCCTGTCCGACCTCGAGGAGATCGGGCTGTTGGCCGCGCCGCATACCTCGGCCGGGCGCGTGCCGACCGCGCGCGGGCTGCGGGTGTTCGTCGACAGCCTGATCGAATGGCGTCCCCCGGCGGAGCGCCAGATCCAGCTGATCCACGAGGGCCTGGCCGCGCATGGGTCCACCCAGGAAGTCCTGCGCGACGCGTCGTCGCGACTGTCGGACATCTCCCATTTCGTCGGCCTGGTCACCGTGCCGCGCCGCGACCGCTTCGCCTTCCGCCACATCGACTTCGTGCGCCTGGACGAGCGCCGCGTGCTGGCGATCCTGGTGTTCACCGACGGCGAGGTCCAGAACCGGGCCGTGGAAGTGCCGCGCCCGCTGTCGGCCAGCGAGCTGGAGTGGATCGCCAACTACCTCAACCAGAACTACGCCGGCCTCGGCCTGGCCGAGATCCGCGAGCGGCTGGTGGCCGAACTCGACGACGAACGTCGCGAGGTCGACCGCCGCATGGCCGCCACCGTGGCGCTGGCTCAGGCCACCCTGCAGCCGGTCGACGACGAGGACATGCTGGTCAGCGGCCAGACCAAGCTGATGGGCGGGACCCAGGGGCTGGCCGACGTCGAGCGCCTGCGGGAGCTGTTCGAGGCGTTCCAGCGCAAGAGCGAGCTGCTGCAGGTGCTGGAGGGCTGCCTGCGCGCCGACGGCGTGCGCCTGTTCATCGGCGAGGAGTCCGGGGTCACGTCGATGGAGCAGTGCACCCTGATCGCGGCTCCCTACGCGAGCGGCGGAAGGGTGCTGGGCGTGCTGGGCGTCATCGGCCCCACCCGGATGGACTACGACCGCGTCATCACCACCGTCCAGGCGACTGCCCAGGCACTGTCGCGGACGATGGCCGAACGCGTCAGCTGAAGCCCGGCCCCGTATCCTTGGCGGCCGCCCAGGCAGCCATTCCCGGCCGGGTGCACCTTCCGGGGCTGCCGCCAGGCTGTCCCGGGCTTGGATTTTTGCAGCCCGGCCCACACATCAGCGCGCATGTCGAACCTGCCCGTCGACCGCGCTGGTGGAAGGGCGCAGGCCACTCCCGTTCCGAGACATTCCCGAGACATTCCTCCGACCCGATGACCATGCACCCAGAACACGACGACATCACCACGCCCGACACCGACACCGACAATGCCGCCGCCCTCGAACAGGATTCGCAGATCGAGCAGCTCAAGGCCGAGCTCGAACAGCTCCGTGCCCAGTCCCTGGTCGAGCGCGCGGACATCGAAAACCAGCGCAAGCGCATGGAGCGCGATGTCCGCAACGCCTGCCGCTTCGCCAACAAGCAGCTGCTCGGCGACCTGCTGCCGGTGTTCGACAGCCTCGAGGCCGCGCTGGCCAATGCCCCGGACGCCGACCCGCTGCGCGACGGCGTGGTCCTGATCCTGCGGGAGTTGTCGCGGGTGGCGGGGAACAACGGCCTGGTCGAGATCGCGCCCGTGGCCGGCGATGCCTTCGACCCGGCGCACCACCAGGCGATGAGCGTGGTCGAGGCCCATGGCATCGAGCCGCATGCGGTCGCTCAGGTCTTCCAGAAGGGCTTCATGCTCCACGAGCAACTGCTGCGCCCGGCGCTGGTGGCCGTGGCCAAGGGCGAAGACTGACCGGCGCCCGGCGGGGGGCGCGTTCGCGGGCATTCAAGAAAAACGCTTGAACCGCCTGCCCGCGACCCCAGATAAGCGTTCATGGGCGGCCCGGCCGCCCCCAGACAACCCAGACAAGCAACCCAGGCAATTCCGAGAGGGAACCACACAATGGCAAAGATCATCGGCATCGACCTCGGCACGACCAACTCGTGCGTGGCGATCATGGACGGCGGCAAGGCCAAGGTCATCGAGAACAGCGAGGGCGATCGCACCACGCCGTCGATCGTGGCCTACACCAAGGACGGCGAAGTGCTGGTCGGCGCGTCCGCCAAGCGCCAGGCCGTCACCAATTCCAAGAACACCTTCTACGCGGTCAAGCGCCTGATCGGCCGCAAGTTCAAGGACGCCGAGGTCCAGAAAGACCTGGACCTGGTGTCGTACGCGATCGTCGAGCACGACAACGGCGACGCCTGGGTCGCGACCAGCGACGGCAGGAAGCTCTCCGCGCAGGAAGTCTCCGCGCGCATCCTCGAGAAGATGAAGAAGACCGCCGAGGCCTACCTGGGCGAGACCGTGACCGAGGCCGTGATCACTGTGCCGGCCTACTTCAACGACTCCCAGCGCCAGGCGACCAAGGACGCCGGCAAGATCGCCGGCCTCGACGTCAAGCGCATCATCAACGAGCCGACCGCGGCCGCGCTGGCCTATGGCCTCGACAAGGAAGGCGGCGACCGCAAGATCGCCGTGTACGACCTGGGCGGCGGCACCTTCGACATGTCGATCATCGAGATCGCAAACGTCGACGGCGAGAAGCAGTTCGAGGTGCTGTCCACCAACGGCGACACCTTCCTCGGCGGCGAGGACTTCGACAAGCGCGTCATCGACTACCTGGTCGAGGAGTTCCAGAAGGACTCGGGGCTGGACCTGCGCAAGGATCCGCTCGCCCTGCAGCGCCTGAAGGACGCCGCCGAGCGTGCCAAGATCGAGCTGTCCAGCGCGCAGCAGACCGAGGTCAACCTGCCGTACGTGACCGCCGACGCTTCGGGCCCCAAGCACCTCAACATCAAGCTCACCCGGGCCAAGCTCGAGGCGCTGGTCGAGGACCTGATCAAGAAGACCATCGAACCCTGCCGCACCGCCCTCAACGACGCCGGCCTGCGCGCCAGCGACATCAACGAGGTGATCCTGGTCGGCGGCCAGACCCGCATGCCGAAGGTGCAGCAGGCCGTGGCCGAGTTCTTCGGCAAGGAGCCGCGCAAGGACGTCAACCCGGACGAAGCGGTCGCCATCGGCGCCGCGGTGCAGGGCGGCGTGCTGGCCGGCGACGTCAAGGACGTGCTGCTGCTCGACGTGACCCCGCTGTCGCTGGGCATCGAGACCCTCGGCGGCGTGTTCACCAAGATCATCGAGAAGAACACCACGGTGCCGACCAAGGCCTCGCAGACGTTCTCCACCGCCGAGGACAACCAGTCCGCGGTGACCGTGCACGTGCTGCAGGGCGAGCGCGAGCAGGCCCGCTACAACAAGTCGCTGGCCAAGTTCGACCTCACCGGCATCGACTCCGCGCCGCGCGGCATGCCGCAGGTGGAGGTGTCGTTCGACATCGACGCCAACGGCATCGTCCATGTGACGGCCAAGGACAAGAAGACCGGCAAGGAACAGAAGGTCGAGATCAAGGCCGGTTCCGGCCTGTCCGACGAGGAAATCCAGCGGATGGTCAGCGATGCCGAGGCGCATCGCGAGGAAGACCGGAAGTTCCACGACCTGGTCACCGCCCGCAACCAGGCCGACGCGTTGATCCACGGCGCGCGCAGCGCGATCAAGGACAACGGCGACAAGGTCCCGGGCGACGTGATCGGTCGCGTCGAAGGCGCGATCGCCGAAGTCGAGACCGCGATGAAGGGCGACGACAAGGCTCAGATCGAAGCCAAGTCGAAGACCCTCGAGGAAGCCGCACAGGCGCTGTTCGCGGCGGTCGCCGCCGCCCAGCAGCCGTCCGGCGAAGCGGGCGGCAACGACGGCGACGCGCCGAAGGGCGACGACGTGGTCGACGCCGAGTTCACCGAGGTCAAGGACGACGACAACAAGCAGGCCTGATCGACGATCGGCATTGACGACGGGCAGGCACGCGCCTGCCCGTCGTTGTAATGGGGAAGGAAAGCAGCGTCCATGAGCAAGCGCGATTACTACGAAATCCTGGGCGTGGCCCGCGATGCCGGCGATGACGAGCTGAAGAAGGCCTACCGTCGCTGCGCGATGAAGTACCACCCGGACCGCAATCCGGGCGACGCCAGCGCGCTTGAATCGTTCAAGGAGTGCAAGGAGGCGTACGAAGTGCTGTCGGACAGCGGCAAGCGCCGCATGTACGACCAGCACGGCCACGCGGCGTTCGAACACGGCATGGGCGGCGGCAACGCAGGTCCGGGCGGTTTCGGCGGCGCCGACATGGGCGACATCTTCGGCGACATCTTCGGCAACATCTTCGGCGGTGGCGGCTCGCGCGGGCCGCGACGCGGCGCCGACGTCGGCTACGTGATGGAGCTCGACCTCGAGGAAGCCGTCGCCGGCATCGAACGCCGGATCGAGATCCCGACCCTGGCCGAGTGCGAACCGTGCCGGGGCACCGGCTCCGAGGACGGCAAGCTGCATACCTGCGAAACCTGCCACGGCCGCGGCCAGGTGCGTTTCCAGCGCGGCATCTTCTCGATGCAGCAGCCGTGCCCGCAGTGCCATGGCCGCGGCCAGACCTTCCAGAATCCATGCCCGGAATGCCGCGGCGCGGGCCGCGTCGAGGAAGAAAAGGTCCTCTCGGTGAAGATCCCGCCGGGCGTCGACAACGGCGACCGCATCCGCCTGTCCGGCGAGGGCGAGGCTGGCCCGCCCGGTTCGCCCCCGGGCGACCTGTACGTCGAGGTGCGCGTGCGCCCGCACGAGATCTTCGTGCGCGACGGCGACGACCTGCACTGCGAGGTGCCGATCCGGATTTCGCAGGCCGCGCTTGGCGACACGGTCCGCGTGCCGACGCTCAATGGCGAAGCCGAGATCCGCATTCCGGCCGAAACCCAGACCGGCAAGGTGTTCCGCCTGCGCGACAAGGGCGTCAAGTCCGTGCGCAGCCGCAGCACCGGCGACCTGTACTGCAAGGCGGTAGTGGAGACCCCGGTCAACCTGACCCCGGAGCAGCGCGAGTTGCTGGAGAATTTCGAGAAGACGTTCGTCGGCGACGGCGCACGACGGCATTCACCGAAATCGAGCACGTTCTTCGACGGCGTGAAGGGCTTCTGGGACCGGATGGTCTCGTAGCATCGCTGCTGCGGCGCGGCTGATCCCGCAGGGCGGCTGATCTTGCAGGAGCGGCTTCAGCCACGAACTCTTCTGCTCGATTCATTTCGCACAGGAAAAAGAGCTCGCGGCTGAGGCCGCTCCTGCTGGGCTCCGCAAAAACTCTCAATGGTGCGCGTCGATCCCGCGCCGGGCGCCCCAGCGCCGATCCAGGCGACCGGCCAGCGTCTTCACCATCCGTGAAAGCCGCCCGCGCCGGTCCTTGCGCGCGGCGTCGGCAGCGCTGGCCAGCCAGGCCACCTGCAGCACGCGCCTTGCGCCTTCGAAGGGCAGGTGCCCGTGCCAGGAATTGTCCGCGCGCCGGAAGGCGACCAGGGTGCCGTAGAGCGGCGGGATCGCCGGCGCGGCCAGCGCGTCGATGTCGTCGCCACGCCGCAGCAGCCGCAGGCACCCGGCGCCGTTCTCCGGCCACGATGGATTGAGGTAGAGCAGGGCGGTCGCGATCTTGGACGTGCTGTCGGTATGGATCGTGCCGTGGCGGCGATGGACCGAATCGCTGAGGGTGACGATCACCGGGAAGCCCGCCAGATCCGGGATGCCGAGCCGCGCGCCAAGCGCGCTGGCAAACGCGCCGCCGCTGAACTCGGCGACCAGCGCCCGTATGGAAGGACCGCAATCCTGTTCCCGGTAGGGGAAGAAACCGGCGCTGCCGTAGCGCGGGAAGTCGCGCAGTAAGGCCTCGCGGTCGGCCTCCGGCAGCTGTGCCGGCGCCACCACGAAACAGAACGGGTCGTGCGCGACCACGACGTCGGCGCGTTCGAGCCGGTGGGGATCAAGAAAGGGGGAATCGGGCGGCATCGAGCCAACCGGGAGCATGACGTCACGCGAAGTCTAGCGCTGGAACGCGCGTCGCCGGCACCGGGCTTGTGGCGCACCCGGTGCCCGATTAGCCTGCGAACATGAATGCATCGACCCGATTGCTGATCCACGGCGCCGGCGGCCGCATGGGACAGGCCCTGCTGCGGCTGTGCGCGCAGCGCGACGATTGCCGCGTGGTCGCCGCGGTATCGGCGCGCTCGCCGTCGCAGCGGGTGGTCGATGGCGTCCCGCACTTCGCCGCGACCGAACTGGGCGGCGCGCCCGATTTCGACGTCGCGATCGATTTCAGCCTGCCGGCCGGCTTCGACGCGGTCCTCGCCGCCTGCCTGGCGCGCGGCGCGGGGCTGGTGTCGGGTACTACGGGATTGTCCGAAGCGCAGCACGCGGCCATGAACGGGGCCGGCGCACGCATCGGCGTGCTGTGGTCGGCCAATTTCAGCCTCGGCGTGGCGCTGCTGGAGGAACTGGTCGAACGCGCGGCAGGCGCGCTGCCAGGCTGGGACTGCGACATCGTCGAGATGCACCACACCCGCAAGCTCGACGCCCCCTCCGGCACCGCGCTGGCGCTCGGCGCGGCGGCGCAGCGGGAGGGCGCGCAGCCGCGCTACGCCAGCATTCGCGCCGGCGACATCGTCGGCGAGCACGTCGTCCAGTTCACCACCGCCGGCGAGCGCCTCGAACTGGTCCACCGCGCCGGCAGCCGCGACATCTTCGCCAGCGGCGCCCTGCACGCCGCGCTGGCACTCGCCGGGGGCCCGCCGGGCGTCCGACGCCTGCGCGACGTGCTGTGAAGCCGCGCCCCCCGTTCCGCGGCGGATAGGCGGCACGGAAACTCTGGCGCGGCCGGCGTCGCGCCGGTATCATTCCCGCTCGCCTGATTCCTCTCGCCTCCGGCCGGTTGCGCACCGTGTCGGCGGTTTTCTGCAACCCGACGTAGGCGAAACTCCGTGACAGAAACCGCAATCCTCGCACTCGAAGACGGCACCGTGTTCGAGGGCATTTCCGTGGGCGCGCCCGGCCTGTCGGTCGGCGAGGTGGTGTTCAACACCGCCATGACCGGCTACCAGGAGATCCTCACCGACCCGTCGTACGCGCGCCAGATCGTCACCCTGACCTACCCGCACATCGGCAACACCGGCTGCACCGCGCAGGACGACGAGGCCCCGCAGGCCTGGGCCGCGGGCCTGGTGGTGCGCGACGTGCCGCGCCGGCCGAGCAGCTGGCGTAGCGAAGGCTCGTTGCCCGAATGGCTGCGCGCGCGCGGCATCGTCGCCATCGCCGACATCGATACCCGCAAGCTGACCCGGCTGCTGCGCGACCGCGGCGCCCAGAACGGCGCGCTGATGGCGGGCGACATCGACGTCGACAAGGCGCTCGAGGCGGCACGCAAGTTCCCGGGCCTCGAAGGCATGGACCTGGCGAAGGAAGTCAGCACGCGCAGCGCGTACCCGTGGCGCGACGGCCAGCTCGATCTCGACAGCGGCGAATTCGCACGCGTCGAACCGAAGTATCGCGTCGTTGCCTACGACTTCGGCGTGAAGCGCAACATCCTGCGCATGCTGGCCGAACGCGGCTGCGACGTCACCGTGGTGCCGGCGCAGACGACGGCCGCCGAAGCGCTGGCGCTCAAGCCCGATGGCATCTTCCTGTCCAACGGCCCCGGCGACCCGCAGCCCTGCGACTACGCCATCGCCGCGATCCGCGAGTTCCTCGCGAAGAAGATCCCGCTGTACGGCATCTGCCTCGGCCACCAGTTGCTCGGCCTGGCGATCGGCGCGAGCACGCTGAAGATGAAGTTCGGCCACCACGGCGCCAACCACCCGGTGATCGACCTCGGCAGTGGCCGGGTGATGATCACCTCGCAGAACCACGGTTTCGCGGTCGACGAAGCCACCTTGCCGGGCACCGCCCGCGTGACCCACCGCTCGCTGTTCGACGGCTCCAACCAGGGCATCGAACTCACCGACGCACCGGCGTTCAGCTTCCAGGGACATCCGGAAGCGAGTCCCGGACCGCAGGATGTGGGACCGCTGTTCGACCGTTTCATCGAATCGATGCGGACGGCACCGCGCTGATACCACGCCTGTAAACAGAGCCTGTAAACGGACTTCACGCATCACCAAGGGGAGAAACCCAAATGCGATACCTGCTTGCAATCCTGCTGCTGATGATCATGCCCGGCATGGCAGTGGCGGCGGACGTGCCGATCAAGGACTTCTTCAAGGACGCGGAGTTCGAGAGCGTCCTGCTTTCGCCGAACGGCGAGCACATCGCGGTAGTGATGCCGCGCAGCGATCGCAGCCTGCTGGTGGTGCTCAAGGTCGACGACAAGAGCGTGGTCGGCAGCTGGGACTACGGCAAGGACTACTATTTCCAGCGGGTCACCTGGGCCAACGACGAACGCATCCTGTACGCCACGAGCTTCAAGACCGGTCGCTTCGATTTCCAGGTCGGCCTGCGCGACATGTATGCCTCCAACATCGACGGCACCCGCCGGATAGCGATCCCGCACGGCAATTTCTATGGGCTGGTCGACACGCTGCCCGGCGAGCGCGATTCGGTGCTGGTCACGCGCTCGATCGAGAATGCCTTCCTGTTCAAGCTCAATGTCTACAACGGCAAGATCACGCGAGCCGCGTCCAGTCCGCTGGACTTCGGCAGCTTCCTTGTCGACCACGAGGCCAACGTGCGCTACAGCTTCGGCGGGATGGGCGACGGCTCCAGCGTGGTCTACCGCCGCGACGGCGACAAGTGGTCGATGGTGGACAAGGCGGCCCCCTTTGTCGGCGCAAGCATGCAGCCGGTTGGCTTCAGCGCCGACAACAAGCAGGCTTTCGTACTCAAGAGTGTCAAAGGCGGCCCGCAATCGCTGTGGCGGATCGACCCGGTGACGGGCGAGGGCAAGGAAGTCTCTCGCAACGGTACCGTGGATGCGAGCAGGCTGTTGTGGAGCAGTGACCACAGGACACTGCTGGCGGTCCGCTACGATGACGGCGTTCCGTACTGGGATTTCATCGCCCCCGACCATCCGGAAACGGCGCTGTTTGCAGGCTTGGTGAAGGCGTTCCCGGGCAAGGTGGTGGCGTTCAGTGGCATCTCCGAGGATGGCAACCGCGTGCTGATGCACGTTTACAGCGATCGTGACCCGGGCCAGGTCTATCTGTTCGACCGCAAGGCCGGGCAGGCCAGGTTCCTGCTTTCCTCGATGGCATGGATCAAGCCGGAACAGATGTCCGTGATGAAGCCGGTGGATGTGAAGACCCGCGACGGCATGGTCATCCACGGCTACCTCACGATCCCGGCCGGTAGTAATGGCAAGAACCTGCCGCTGGTCGTCAACCCGCACGGCGGTCCGCACGGCCCGCGCGACGAGTGGGGCTTCAACCCGGAGGTCCAGCTGCTTGCCAACCGTGGCTACGCGGTACTGCAGATGAACTACCGCGGTTCCGGCGGCTACGGCGACGCCTATGTCTCCGCTGGCTACCGCAAGTGGGGCACAACCATGCAGGACGATCTCACCGACTCGGTGCGCTGGGCGGTCTCGCAGGGCATTGCCGACCCATCGCGGGTGTGCATCTACGGCGCCTCCTACGGCGGCTACGCAGCGCTGATGAGCGTGGTGCGCGAGCCTGACCTGTACCAGTGTTCGGTGGGCTACGTAGGCGTCTATGACATGGACGTGCAGCGGCACAACAGCGACACCTCGCAGTCCGAGTATGGTCGTGCCTACCTCAATACGGTGTTCCCGGAATCGGCCGCCGAACGACACGCGCAGTCGCCGATCTACGGCGTCGACCGGATCAAGGCCGCGATCATGCTGGTGCACGGTGCCAAGGACGAGCGTGTGCCGATCAAGAACATGCACGAACTAGTCGATCGCATGGCCGCGGTGGGCAAGAAGCCCGAGCAGATCGTGGTCGAGAAGAAGGAAGCCCATGGCTTCCGCGACATCGACAACAACGTGAACCTCTACACGAAGATGCTCGCCTTCTTCGACAGTCACATCGGCAACAAGCAGGCGACTGCGCAGACCCCCTGATCTCCTGACCCCCTGATCCCCCGGAACATCGAGCAATGCCCAAGCGCAGCGACCTCAAGACCATCCTCATCATCGGCGCCGGCCCGATCGTCATCGGCCAGGCCTGCGAGTTCGATTACTCGGGCGCGCAGGCCTGCAAGGCGCTGCGCGACGAGGGCTACCGGGTGGTGCTGGTCAACAGCAACCCGGCCACGATCATGACCGACCCGGAAATGGCCGACGCGGTCTACATCGAGCCGATCAACTGGCAGACAGTCGAGAAGATCATCGCCAAGGAAAAGCCCGATGCGCTGCTGCCGACGATGGGCGGCCAGACTGCGCTCAACTGCGCACTGGACCTGGCCGACAACGGCGTGCTCGAGAAGTACGGGGTCGAACTGATCGGGGCGAAGCGCGATGCGATCCGCATGGCCGAGGATCGCGAGCTGTTCCGGGTGGCGATGGCCGAGATCGGGCTGGAATGCCCGAAGGCCGAGGTTGCGCGCAGCTTCGAGCAGGCGGTCGACATCCAGACCCGCGTCGGCTATCCGACCATCATCCGGCCGAGCTTCACCCTCGGTGGTAGCGGTGGCGGCATCGCCTACAACAAGGAAGAGTTCGAGGACATCGTCAAGCGCGGCCTCGAGCTCTCGCCGGTGCACGAGGTGCTGGTCGAGGAGTCGGTGCTGGGCTGGAAGGAGTTCGAGATGGAAGTGGTCCGCGACACCGCGGACAACTGCATCATCGTCTGCTCGATCGAGAACTTCGACCCGATGGGCGTGCACACCGGCGACTCGATCACCGTGGCGCCGGCGCAAACCCTGACCGACAAGGAGTACCAGCGCCTGCGCGATGCCTCGATCGCGGTGCTGCGCAAGATCGGCGTCGATACCGGCGGCAGCAACGTGCAGTTCGGCATCAACGCCGACAACGGCCGGGTGGTGGTGATCGAGATGAACCCGCGCGTGTCGCGTTCGTCCGCGCTGGCATCGAAGGCCACCGGTTTCCCGATCGCCAAGGTCGCGGCCAAGCTGGCGGTGGGCTACACCCTCGACGAACTGAAGAACGAGATCACCGGCGGGCTCACTCCGGCCTCGTTCGAGCCGGCGATCGACTACGTGGTCACCAAGATCCCGCGCTTCGCGTTCGAGAAGTTCCCGCAGGCCGACTCGCGCCTGACCACGCAGATGAAGTCGGTGGGCGAGGTGATGGCGATCGGCCGCACCTTCCAGGAATCGCTGCAGAAGGCGCTGCGCGGGCTGGAGACCGGCAAGGCGGGGCTCGATCCCACCGGGCTGGATCTCGACAGCGAGGACGACCTTGCGACGCTGCGTCGAGAGGTCAAGGAGGCCGGCCCCGAGCGCGTGTTCCACCTGGCCGATGCATTCCGCGCCGGGATGTCGGTGGAGGACGTATTCGGCCTGTCGTTCGTCGATCCGTGGTTCCTCGACCAGATCGAGGAACTGGTGGCCGTCGAAGCCGAGGTCGCCGCCGCCGGCGTCGCCGCGCTCGACGCACCGCGTCTGCGCCGACTCAAACGCATGGGCTTCTCGGACGCGCGCCTGGCGCAGCTGGTGCAGACCGACGAGAAGGCAGTGCGCGCCCTGCGCCACGCCTTCGGCATCCGCCCGGTCTACAAGCGCGTGGACTCGTGCGCGGCCGAGTTCGCCACCACCACCGCCTACCTGTATTCGACCTACGAGGACGAATGCGAAGCGCAACCGACCGCTCGCGACAAGATCATCGTCCTCGGCGGCGGGCCGAACCGGATCGGGCAGGGCATCGAATTCGACTACTGCTGCGTGCACGCCGCGCTCGCCCTGCGCGAGGATGGCTATGAAACCATCATGGTCAACTGCAACCCCGAAACAGTCTCGACCGACTACGACACTTCCGACCGCCTGTACTTCGAGCCGTTGACGCTCGAAGACGTGCTGGAGATCGTCGAGCTCGAGAAGCCCAAGGGCGTGATCGTGCAGTACGGCGGCCAGACGCCGCTCAAGCTTGCGCGTGCGCTGGAGGCCAATGGCGTGCCGATCATCGGTACCTCGCCAGAGTCGATCGACCTGGCCGAGGACCGCGAGCGCTTCCAGCAACTGGTGACCAAGCTTGGCCTGCTGCAGCCGCCCAACCGCACTGCGCGCAATCCGGACGAGGCGTTGGCGTTGGCGCGCGAAATCGGCTACCCGTTGGTGGTGCGCCCGAGCTACGTGCTCGGCGGCCGCGCGATGGAGGTTGTCCACGCCGACGCGGATCTCTCCAAGTACATGCGCGACGCGGTCAAGGTGTCCAACGATTCGCCGGTACTGCTCGACCGCTTCCTCGACAACGCGGTCGAGGTCGACATCGACGTCATCGCCGACCGCACCGGCGCGGTGCTGATCGGCGGGGTGATGGAGCACATCGAGGAAGCCGGCGTGCATTCCGGTGATTCGTCGTGTTCGCTGCCGCCGTACTCGCTGTCCGCTGCCACACAGGCACGGCTGCGCGAACAGGTGGCCGCCCTGGCGCGTGCGCTGGACGTGGTCGGGTTGATGAACACCCAGTTCGCGGTGCAGGTCGACGAGAACGGCGAGGACGTGATCTTCCTGCTCGAAGTCAATCCGCGCGCCTCGCGCACCGTGCCGTTCGTGTCCAAGGCCACCGGCCGGCCGCTGGCGAAGATCGCTGCGCGCTGCATGGCCGGAATGACGCTCGCCGAGCAGGGCGTCACCAAAGAGATCGTGCCCGATTACTACTGCGTGAAGGAGGCGATCTTCCCGTTCGCCAAGTTCCAGGGCGTGGACCCGATCCTCGGGCCGGAAATGCGTTCGACCGGCGAGGTGATGGGCGTGGGCCGCAACTTCGGTGCCGCGTTCGCGCGCGCGCAGGAGGCGGCCGGCATCCGCACGCCGCCGGTCGGCAAGGCCTTCATCTCCGTGCGCGACCCCGACAAGTCGCGCGTGCTGCCGGTCGCGCGCGACCTGGTCGAGCGCGGGTATTCACTGGTGGCGACCGGCGGCACCGCCGCGTGGCTGCGCGAGAACGGCCTGGAGTGCGCGCACATTAACAAGGTGGCCGAAGGCCGGCCGCACATCGTCGACCTGATCAAGAACGGCGAGATCAACTACATCGTCAACACCACCGAGGGCCGCCAGGCCATCGCCGACTCGTTCTCGATCCGTCGTGAAGCGCTGCAACAGGGCGTGACCTATTCGACCACCATTGCCGGCGCCAGGGCCTTGTTGCATTCTCTCGAGTATCGAAGCAGCGGCCCCGTGTGGGCGCTGCAGGAACTGCACCAGGAGTTGAGCAAGGCATGAGAGCACCACTGACCACCCAGGGCGCGCAGCGCCTGCGCGCGGAACTCGAAGAACTCAAGTCGGTCCAGCGCCCGGCGGTGATCAACGCGATCGCCGAGGCGCGCGCGCACGGCGACCTGAAGGAAAACGCCGAGTACCACGCCGCCCGCGAACAGCAGGGCTTCATCGAAGGCCGCATCAAGCAGCTCGAGGGCGAACTGTCGCATGCGCAGGTCATCGACATCTCCGCGCTCGATGCCGGCACCCGCATCGTGTTCGGCGCGACCGTGCTGCTGGCCGATGCCGACAGCGGCGAAGAGAAGCGCTACCAGATCGTCGGTGACCTCGAAGCCGACATCAAGCAGGGCCAGATCGCGATCTCGTCGCCGGTCGCTCGTGCGCTGATCGGCAAGCACGAAGGCGACGAGGTGACGATCGAGGCGCCCGGCGGCACCCGCGAGTTCGAGATCGTCGAAGTCCGCTACGTCGGCTGACATGGCCCGGGCGACCTTCCTGCTGCCGGCAGCCACGCGCTTCGGCGGCCAGCAGGCAGGCGCCGATGTCGCCCGCGCGCTTGGCCGCGCCGACCGTGCGCAAGCCGGGGAAGAAGGGCGGCGCGCGCAGTTGCGGCGCCATTTCCGGCTCACGCCGGATCACTGGCCAATGGCGGCCCTGACCCGACAGATGGATGCCGGCGACGCCGCAGCTTCCAGCTGGTTGCGCGCCGACCCGGCGTACGTGCGCCCGGACATCAACGGCGCGCGCCTGCTCGCCATCGGCGCATCGCTCGGGCTGGACGACGACGATCGCGCGGCCTTCCTGCCCGAACTCAGGCCGATGTTCGGCGATGCCGGTTTCCCGATCGACGCGCCGCACCCGTCGCGCTGGTACCTGCGGCTGCCGCAGGGCGCGAAGCTGCCGGCATTCGCCGAGCCGTCCGAGGCGCTGGGCGCGGACTTGTTCGACCACCTCGCCGAGGGCAGCGAGGGCCGCCGCTGGCGCACGCTGCTCGGCGAAGCCCAGGTCCTGCTGCACAACCATCCGCGCAACGCGCAGCGCGTGGCACAGGGCAGGGCACCGGTGAACTCGCTGTGGTTCTGGGGCGGAGGCGCGCTGCCGGATGCAGTCGCCTCACCGCATGTCGCGCTTCATTCCGGCGACGAGATCGCGCTTGCGCTTGCCGATGCCGCCGGGATCGCCCGCGCGTTACCCGGCAGCTTCGGCATCGACGCCGACGATGCTGTCTTCGACCTGCAAGGTGCGCGCGACCTCGCCGTGCTGGAGCGCGACTGGCTGCAGCCGGCCTGCACGGCGCTGCAGCGCGGCGAGCTGCAAAACCTGGTGCTGGATTTCGCCGACGGCCGGCAGTGGACGCTTGCGCCCGGCCAGCGCTGGCGTTTCTGGCGCCGGCCGCTGGCGCGGTTCGACGCGTGACCATCGCGCGCACGATCCATCGCCGTGAATGCGTGGTCGGGGACGACTGGCCTGCCTCGGTGTCGCCGCTGCTGCGCCGCGTCTACAGCGCCCGCGGCGCGCACGACCATGCCGCTGCGCGGCCGCGCCTGACCGACCTGCTGCCTCCAGACGGCCTGCTCGGGCTCGACGCCGCCACCGCGCTGCTCGCCGATGCCATTGCCAACAACGGGCATATCCTGGTGGTGGGCGATTTCGACTGCGATGGCGCCACCGCCTGCGCCACCGCCGTACGTGGCCTGCGCATGCTCGGTGCCACGCGCGTGTCGCACGCGGTGCCCAACCGCATGGTGCACGGCTACGGGCTGTCGCCGGCGCTGGTCGAGGAACTGGCCGCATTGCAGCCCGAACTGCTGGTCACCGTCGACCACGGCATCGCCTGCCACGCCGGCATCGCAGCGGCAAAGGCGCACGGCTGGAAAGTTCTCGTCACCGATCACCACCTCCCCGGCGATGCATTGCCGCCGGCCGACGCGATCGTCAACCCGAACCAGCGCGGCGACGGTTTCGGCAGCAAGATGCTGGCCGGCGTTGGCGTGATCTTCTACGTGCTGCTGGCGTTGCGCAGGCGCCTGCGCGAGGCAGGGCGCTTCGATGATGGCGGCCCCGACCTGTCGACGCTGCTCGACCTGGTCGCCGTCGGTACCGTCGCCGACCTCGTGCCGCTCGACGCGAACAACCGCGCACTCGTGTCCGCCGGCCTGCGGCGCCTGCGCGCAGGGCAGGGGTGCGCCGGCCTGCAGGCACTGATCGAAGTATCGCGGCGGCGTGCCGATACCCTGACCGCCGCCGACATCGGGTTCGCGGTCGCGCCGCGGCTCAACGCAGCGGGACGCCTCGAGGACATGGCGCTGGGCATCGAATGCCTGCTCTGCGACGACCCCGCGCAGGCGCGCGAACTGGCCGCCGTGCTCGACGGCATCAACGCCGAGCGCCGCGCGGTCCAGCAGCAAATGGTCGGCGAAGCGGAGGTGGCGCTGGCAACGGTGCCCAATGCCGCCGCGCCACGCGTCGCCCACTGCCTGTTCGACGCCCAGTGGCATCCCGGCGTCATCGGACTGGTCGCGTCGAAACTGAAGGAGCGCCTGCATCGCCCGGTGATCGCCTTCGCACCCAGCGAACCGGGCAGCACGCTGCTGCGCGGTTCGGCACGCTCGATCCCCGGCTTCCACGTCCGCGATGCACTCGCACGCGTGGAAGCCATGCGGCCGGGCCTCATGGACCGCTTCGGCGGCCATGCGATGGCTGCGGGCCTGAGCTTGCCGCAGGCGCATTTCGAGGCATTCCAGGTGGCCTTCCTCGAAGCCGCCAGCGCGATGATCACGCCCGAACTGCTGCGCGACACCATCGCCAGCGATGGCGAGCTGCCCGCCGATGCGTTCGACATCGACAACGCCTGTGCACTGCGCGACGGCGGGCCATGGGGGCAGGGATTCCCCGAGCCGCTGTTCGACGGCGAGTTCACCGTGCTGTCGTGGCGGCCAGTCGGCACCCAGCACCTCAAGCTCGAACTGGGGCTGGGCGGCCAGCGGCTGCAGGCGATCGAGTTCGGCGGCTGGGCCGGCACGCCACCACCGGACCGTATCCGCATCGCCTATCGCCTCGCGCCCGACGATTACCGCGGCGGCAACGCCATCCAGCTGATCGTGGTGCATCGCGAAGCGGCGTAGAAGCGCCTGATCCACCGCCACGCCTGCGCCACGCCTGGGGTGCGCGCGTGTCGGCGCAGCCGGGGCGGCCGCCCTGCTAGAATTCACGGCCATTTTTCACGTTTCCGACCGCCATGATCGAACTCAATCCCGTGCGCCAGCGCATCGCCGACCTGACCGGTCGGCTGGATGCGCTCAGGGGGTTTCTTTGACTACGACACCAAGCGCGAGCGCCTGGAGGAAGTAGAGCGCGAGCTGGAGAACCCGGACGTCTGGAACGACCCGGAGCGGGCGCAGGCCCTGGGGCGCGAGCGCTCGCTGCTCGACAAGACCGTCAACGGCATCCGCGACCTGACTGAAGGGCTGGCTGGCGCAGGCGAACTGCTGGACCTGGCCGAGGGCGAGGGCGACGAGGACACGGCAAACGCCGTGGTCGATGACGTCGAACAGCTCGCCGGCCGCGTCGACAAGCTTGAGTTCCAGCGCATGTTCTCCGGCGAGATGGATTCGGCCAACGCCTTCGTCGACATCCAGGCCGGCGCCGGCGGGACCGAGGCGCAGGACTGGGCCGAGATGCTGCTGCGCATGTACCTGCGCTGGGCCGAGAGCCGCGGCTGGAAGACCGAGTTGATGGAGGCCAGCGGCGGCGACGTGGCCGGCATCAAGTCCGCGACGATCCGGGTGGAAGGTGAGTTCGCGTATGGCTGGCTGAAGACCGAGATCGGCGTGCACCGGCTGGTGCGCAAGTCGCCGTTCGATTCCGACAACCGCCGGCATACCAGTTTCACCTCGGTCTTCGTATCGCCCGAAGTCGACGACAACATCGAGATCGACATCAACCCCGCCGACCTGCGGACCGACGTGTATCGCTCGTCGGGCGCCGGCGGCCAGCACGTCAACAAGACCGAGTCGGCGGTACGCATCACCCATATCCCGACCAACACGGTGGTCGCCTGCCAGACCGGCCGCAGCCAGCACCAGAACCGCGACACCGCGATGAAGATGCTGGCCGCGAAGCTGTACGAACTGGAAGTGCAGAAGCGCAACGTCGAACGCGACGCGCTGGAAGCCACCAAGTCCGACATCGGCTGGGGCAGCCAGATCCGCAACTACGTGCTCGACCAGAGCCGGATCAAGGACCTGCGCACCGGCGTGGAGCGTTCGGACACGCAGAAGGTGCTTGATGGCGACCTGGACGAATTCATCGAGGCGAGCCTGAAGTCCGGGCTCGAGGCGGGTTCCAAACGCTCCGACGCGGTATAACCCTCTGTCGATCGTCGTAGGTCGGGGCTACGTCCCCGACGCACGGCGACCACCCCGACCGGACGCATTGCTTCCCCCGTAATTTCCGGCGTCGGGGCTGGCCCCGACCTGCAACCACAACCGATTTCCATCCATGACCGACCAGACGCAGTCCCCGCAGCCCGCCGCCGACGAGAACCACCTGATCGCCGAGCGCCGCGCGAAACTCGCGGCGTTGCGTACGCAGGGCGTGGCGTTCCCGAACGACTTCCGCCGTGCCGACTATGCACAGGACCTGCAGGACGCCTACGCGGATGCGGATCAATGGACCGGCGAGGCGCTGGAAGGCGAGGGCAGGCGCGTCGCGCTGGCGGGCCGCCTGCTGGCCAAGCGGGTGATGGGCAAGGCTGCGTTCGTGCAGGTGCAGGACGTTTCGGGCCGGATCCAGCTGTTCCTGCAGGCCAACACGCTTGGCGAAGCCTACGACGCATTCAAGGGCTGGGACGTGGGCGACATCGTCGCGGCCACCGGCACCCTGATGCGCACCAAGACCGGCGAGCTTTCGGTCAAGGCCGACACGCTGCGGCTGCTGGTCAAGTCGTTGCGGCCGCTGCCGGACAAGTGGCACGGGCTGGCCGATGTGGAACAGCGCTATCGCCAGCGCTACGTCGACCTGATCGTCACGCCCGAGGCACGCGCGGTTTTCGTCAAGCGCTCGCAGGTGATCGGCGCGATCCGGCGCTGGCTGGATGCCCGGCGCTTCCTCGAGGTCGAGACGCCGATGATGCATTACCTGGCCGGCGGCGCGACCGCGCGGCCGTTCACCACCCACCACAACGCGCTGGATCTCGACCTGTTCCTGCGCGTGGCGCCTGAGCTCTACCTCAAGCGCCTGGTCGTGGGCGGCTTCGAGCGCGTGTACGAGATCAACCGCAATTTCCGCAACGAAGGCGTGAGCACGCGGCACAATCCCGAATTCACGATGCTCGAACTGTACGAGGCGTACGTGGGATACGACGAGGTCATGGACCTGACCGAGTCGCTGATCCGCGATGTCGCGCAGGAGACCGTGGGCAGCACCGTGCTGGAGTGGGAAGGCAATGCGATCGACGTGGGTCCGCGCTTCCGCCGCTGGAAGCTGGAAGAGGCCGTGCGCGAACTCAATCCCGAGATCAGCGTCGCCGACTGCCGCGACCGCGCCGCGCTTGCCGCGCACTGCGCGCGGCTGAAGGTTGCGGTCAAGCCCGGCTACGGCTGGGGCAAGCTGCTGCTGGAGATCTTCGAAAAGACGGTCGAGACCGGGCTCATCCAGCCGACCTTCATCACCCACTATCCGGTCGAGGTATCGCCGCTTGCGCGCGAGTCCGACAGTGAACCGGGCATCACCGACCGCTTCGAACTGTTCGTCGGCGGCAAGGAAATGGCCAACGGGTTCTCCGAGCTCAACGACCCCGAGGACCAGGCCGCGCGCTTCCGCGCCCAGGTCGAAGCCAAGGCCGGCGGCGACGACGAGGCCATGCACTTCGACGCCGACTACATCCGCGCGCTCGAGGTCGGCCTGCCGCCGACCGGCGGGCTGGGGGTCGGCATCGATCGCCTGGTGATGCTGTTCACCGGGTCGGCGTCGATCCGCGATGTCCTGCTGTTCCCCTACATGCGCCCCGAGGCGACCGGCTGAGGTGCCGGCCTGCCGCGCAGGGAAGACAAGGAAAGGAAATGGAAGGAAAGGGAAGGGAAAAGGAGATCGATGGAGGCGGCAATGGGAGCGCATGACGGGAAGGGGCATTTTCTGACCTCACACCGCCGATCGCGCCGCTTCCCTCCGCGGGGAAACGTGGCCGGTCGCGCCAGATCGGGGCTTGCCGGCGGGGCAGGGGACTTGCTTGCCCTGTATCACCGGGTGAGTATGTGGGGCTGGCAAGGCAACTGCGTTCGAGGAGCGGACAACACGTGAACATCGTGATCGTCGACGACCAGACATCCGCGCGCACGATGCTGCGCCACATCCTCGAGGACATCAGCCCCGAACTGGACGTGCTCGACTTCGGCGACCCCCAGGACGCGCTGCGCTGGTGCGAGGACAACCGCCCGGACCTACTGCTGCTGGATTACCGCATGCCGGTCATCGACGGGCTGGAGTTCGCGCGCCGCTTCCGCCGCCCGCTGCTGCACCGCGACGTGCCGATCGTGCTGGTGACCGTGGTCGGCGACGAGCCGATCCGGCAGGCCGCGCTGGACGCCGGCGTCATCGATTTCCTGGTCAAGCCGGTGCGCCCGCGCGAACTGCGCGCCCGCTGTCGCAACCTGCTGCAGCTGCGCCAGCAGGCCGAGTCGGTGAAACAGCGTGCGCTGTCGCTGGAACAACGCCTGCTGTCGAGCATGAACGAGGTCGAGGAGCGCGAGCGCGAGACCTTGACCCGGCTCGCGCGGGCGATCGCCTACCGCGACGCCGGCACCAGCGCCAACCTCGAGCGCCTGGCCCGCATCGCCGGCATGGTTGCCGAGGAAATGGGCCTGTTCGAGGACGAGGTGCGGATGATCGAACTGGCCGCGCCGCTGCACGACCTGGGCAAGATCGCGATCCCCGATGCGCTGCTGATGAAGCCCGGGCCGCTGACCGACGAAGAAACCAGGTTGATGCGCCGGCACCCGGAGATCGGCCACGAACTTCTCAGCGGCAGCCAGAACCGGTTCATCCAGGTCAGCGCGACGATCGCGCTGCGCCACCAGGAGCGTTACGACGGCAGCGGCTATCCCGACGGCTTGGCCGGCGACGCGATTCCGATCGAGGCCCGGATCGTCGCCGTCGCCGACGTGTTCGACGCGCTGATCTCGGTCCGCCCGTACAAGCGGGCATGGAGCTTCGACGAGGCGCTGGAATTCATGTCCGAGCAGAGCGGCAAGCTGTTCGATCCGAAATGCGTGGATGCGCTGCTGCGCAACCGGGCTCGACTGGTCGATATCTGCGCGCACGCAGGCCCGATTCGCACAGTGCACACCGACCTGCAATAAGCATCAAAATGATCGCCGTCACGCGAGCATTGAAGTCACGCTTCGAGAATCGTCCCGACAGCGAGCACGGGCAGGCAATCGTGCGCCTGACCATTGCGAGCCTGCTGCTGGCATACCTGTGGGCGCTGCGTCGGTACAGTGGCGAAGCCCACGTCGATACGATGATCCTGGTGATGCTGGCCGAAGCCGTCGCGGCCCTTGGCATCATCTCGGCGATCGTGGCCAATCCGGGCGTATCCCACGTGCGGCGCTGGATCGGGATGATGACCGACTACGCGACGCTTGCGATCTTGATGTCGCTGAACGCGCCAGCGCTGTCGCCGCTTTACGTGCTCATCCTGTGGGTGACCATTGGCAACGGCATGAGGTACGGCACCCGGTACCTGTATTCGGCCTCGCTCCTGTCGGCCAGCGCCTTCCTCGCGGTGATCCTGTTCAATCCTTTCTGGCGCGACCAGCCCTATCTGGCCGGTGGCCTGTGGCTCGGGCTTGTCGCGATTCCCGGCTATCTTTCTTCGCTGATGAAGAACCTGCACCGGGTCACGGAGGAGGCGCATCGGGCCAATCAAGCCAAGTCCCGCTTCCTTGCCAACATGAGCCACGAGTTCCGCACGCCGCTGAACGGCATCATCGGGATGTCCGAATTGCTGGTCACCACCACGCTGACCGCGGAGCAACGCGACAGTGCACATGTCATCCAGACATCTGCGCGCGCCCTGCAACTTCTGGTCGATGACGTACTCGATATTTCCAAGATCGAGGCGGGCAAGTTCAGCCGCAACGACTCGGATTTTTCGCTGGCCGAACTGGTCAAGAGCATTCATGTCATGCTCCGGCCCGGGGCACAATCGAAGAACTTGGCGCTCGAACTCGACATTGGCAGCGACGTGCCCACGGCGCTGCACGGCGACAGCAACCACCTGCGCCAGATACTGGTCAACCTGCTCTCCAACGCCATCAAGTTCACTGAGCGCGGGCGGGTGGTATTGACTGTCTCCATGCTGTCGGCGAAGCCGGGGGCGGCAAGATTGCGCTTCTCCGTGCGCGACACCGGAATCGGCATTCCCGGCGCGGCGCTGGTGCACATTTTCGATGCTTTCGAACAGGCCGAGAGCGGCCTGGGCCGTCGCCACGGTGGCACCGGGTTGGGGACAACGATTGCCAGGGCGCTCACTGAACTGATGGGTGGCACGATCGGTGTCGAGAGCGAGGTCGGGCGGGGGTCGCACTTCTGGGTCGACATTCCCTTCGGAATCGCAACACGCGACGATTCGGTGGCGAACAATGTCATTGCCTTCGACGATCCGTTCGTAAGGCACCGTGTACGCGTTCGGCCGATGCGAATCCTTGTCGCCGACGACCAGTCGGCGAACCTCATGGTCATGCGCCGCCTGCTTGAGAAAGCAGGCCACCGACCGCTGCTCGTCGACGACGGCGAGCGCGTGCTCGATGCGATCGAGTCACAAAGGTGCGACGTCGTCATCATCGACCTGCACATGCCAGGCGCCAGTGGTCTGGAAGTAATCAAGCAGGCACGCTTCATGGAAGCGGGCCGCAAGCGCACGCCGTTCATCGTACTCACCGCCGATGCCACCGCCGAGGCACGCATCGAGTGCGAGCGCGCGGGTGCGTATGCGTTCATGACAAAGCCTGTGGCAGTCGACCGCTTGCTCGAGAAGATCGCCGAAATCGCCGATGGCGTCGCTTCGGGTGGTGCGGAAACAAGATCTTCTGCACCACAACCGACCGCCGACAAGAGCGTCATTTCACAGCACATCCTCGATGAACTGCGGGAAATGGGTCTCGGAGAGGAGTTCGTGCAGCGTTTTCTCGGCGAATGCGCCCGCGATGCCCGCAAGTGCATCGCCGACCTTGAGATCGCCGGGACCTCAGGCCAATGGGATGCCTTCCGCGATGCCTGCCACGGGCTCAAGGGTGCGGCGAGCAACATGGGCGCCATTCGGCTGGCTGACAGTGCGTCCGAGGGCATGCGGATGCCTTCGGATCAGCTGGTGCGAGAGCACGCCGGCATGACCAGGATCGTGCGGCAACAGCTGGAACAGGCGATCACCGCGCTGCGTGAGCGCGGCGACCTGGTTTACGAAACCGAAACCGACAGCCAGTAACCGGCGCACCCACGCCTTTCCGCCTCGTCGGCATGGTTGCGCGGCAAGGCCGCACATCTGTCCCGTGTATCGTCGATGCGTGGCACTGCGGCTCCATCATCCACCGGCGTTTCACTGGACTGCGAAGACCGGCTGGCTCTGGTGCAACTGCGACTCGGCACGGCGCTGCTGTGCGCGGATCAGGCGCTCCATCGTCCTCAGGCCACGCTCGTTCAGGCGCATGGCCGCATCCACCCACTCCGTGGTCACCGACAGCAGTTCCTCGAGGCTGACCGGTCGGCAAGCTTGGCGTACGGTGTTCATGGCCCGCAGCGCATTGCTGATGCGTTGGTTGCGGCGAATCAGATCCTGCGCAGCCATCAGTCCCTCGCCCTTGGGCACCACGTAGTCGACGACCCCCATTTCCAGTAGTTCCCCGGCCGAATAAATGCGCGCATCGAGCATCATGCGTTCAGCCTTGGCTGCTGGCACGCGCCTGGTCAGGAACGTGTAGGCGCCCATCCCGGGGAACAGGTCGAACAAGACTTCGGGGAAACCCATCCCCGTGCCTTCCTCGGCAATGATGGTGTTGCAGCACAGCGCGGCCTCGAAACCGCCGCCCAGCGCTTCGCCCTGTACCACCGCGATGCTATGTACGCGATCTTGGTAGAGATGGGAAAAGTTGTATGCCACCTCGACGCAGAGCCGCGCATAGTCGAGCAGGCGCCCCCGATTGCCATTGCGAATCATCTGCGAGAACAGCGCGAGGTCACCCCCCAGGTTGAACACCTCGGCGTCGGATGCCAGCACAAGGTGGTGGATGCCTGCGGAGGATCCGTTATCGGCAGCGAGCGAGCGGCGGATGGCTTCCTGTGTGCGCTTCAGCTCACCCAACAACCGCTCGGAAAAACACGGGTGATAGATGCCTGAGGGATTGGCGTGCATGTAGCACCAATCGACGTTTGTGTGCTCGTCCGTGACACGACGGACGATGGACGTGTCGTGGCCAAAGACAGCGCTTTCAAGAATGGACATGGCGATACCCCTGATATAAGCCGTCCGGCCGGTCGCGCAACGGGACAGCGGAAGGATGTATGAAGAGAAGACGAATGCGCCCGACGCCACATGGTCCGCCCAAGATCGAGCGCACTGCAAGCGGTTTCAGGGGCAGTTTCGGCCGCCAAGGCCGGATTTCCGCACTTCTGGGGCCGTAATCCCTCCAGCCACGGCAGGGTGATGCATCACATCACCCTGGGCCCGCCCTGCTCAGGCGGACGGTTCCCGCAGCTCGCGGCGCAGGATCTTGCCGACGTTGCTCTTGGGCAATTCGTCGCGGAACTCCACGTAGCGCGGCTGCTTGTAGCCGGTGAGGTTCGCACGCGCGTGCGCCTTGATCTGCTCGACCGTCAGCGCGGGATCCTTCTTGACGATGACCAGCTTGACCGCCTCGCCGGACTTCTCGTCCGGCACGCCCACGGCCGCGACCTCGAGCACGCCCGGCATCATCGCGATGACGTCCTCGACCTCGTTGGGATACACGTTGAAGCCCGACACCAGGATCATGTCCTTCTTGCGATCGACGATGTAGAAGAAACCCTTTTCGTCCATTCTCGCCATGTCGCCGGTGTGCAGCCAGCCGTCGGCGTCGATGACCTGGGCGGTGTCGTCGGGGCGGTTCCAGTAGCCCTTCATCACCTGCGGGCCCTTGATGCACAGCTCGCCCACTTCGCCCACCGGGAGCATCGCGCCGCTCTCGTCCTTGATGCAGGCATCGGTGGACGGGACCGGCAGGCCGATCGAGCCGTTGTATTCGGCCAGGTCCATCGGGTTGATGCACGCCGCGGGCGAGGTTTCGGTCAGGCCGTAGGCTTCGACCAGGGTCACGCCGGTGACCTGCTTCCAGCGCTCGGCCACGGCGCGCTGCACGGCCATGCCACCGCCGAGCGTCAGCCGCAGCTGGGAGAAGTCGACCTTGTCGAAGCCCGGCGTGTTGAGCAGTCCGTTGAACAGGGTATTGACGCCGGTGATCGCCGTGAACTTCACCTTCGACAGTTCCTTGACGAAGCCCGGCATGTCGCGCGGGTTGGTGATCAGGTAGTTGAGCGCGCCGATCTTCATGAAGACCAGCCCGTTCGCTGTCAGCGAGAAGATGTGATACAGCGGCAGCGCGGTGATGATGATCTCGCCGCCTTCGTTCACCAGTTGGCTGACCCAGGCCGCGGCCTGCTGCATGTTCGCCACAAGGTTGCGATGGGTGAGCATCGCGCCCTTGGCCACGCCGGTGGTGCCGCCGGTGTATTGCAGGAAGGCGATGTCGTCCGCGGTGATCGACACCTCGGGCAGTTCATGGCGTTGGCCGAGCGTGAGCGCGTCGTTGAAGCGGACGGCGCCGGCGAGGTCGTAGTCCGGCACCATCTTCTTCACGTACTTGAGCACGAAATTGACGATCGCGCCCTTGGGGAAGCCGAGCAGGTCGCCCAGGCCGGTGGTGATCACCTGCTTGACGGCGGTGCCCTCGAGCGCCTGCTGCACGGTGCAGCCGAAGTTGTCGAGGACCAGGATGACAGTCGCGCCCGAGTCGACCAGCTGGTGTTTGAGTTCGCGCGGCGTGTACATCGGGTTGACGTTCACCACCGTCAGCCCGGCGCGGAGGATGCCGAAGGTGGCGATCGGGTACTGCAGGCAGTTGGGCATCATGATCGCGACGCGATCGCCCTTCTTGAGCTTCAGTTCGCCGAGCAGGTAGGCGGCGAACTGGCGGCTGGCCGCGTCGATCTGCGCATAGGTGAGCGTCTTGCCCATGTTGGTGAAGGCCGGGCGGTCGCTGTACTTGCGGATCGAGCCCTCGAGCACCGCGGGGATCGAGGCGAACTCTTCGACATCGATCTGGGCCGGGATGCCAGCGGGGTAATGGGCCAGCCAGGGGCGTTCGATCGTCATGTTCCTCTCTCTCCGATGTTCCATTGCCGACCGCAACCATGCGGACGTGCCTTGATCGATTGGAGCATAGGCTCTAGGCCCCCGCAAGGCGGCGTGCGCGTCCGTACGGACGCCTGTCCCGGAGACCTGCGAACAGGTAGCCTTGGTCGCTTGGGGTCAACGCCGGGAGTGACGACGCACATGCACCCGATCAAGCCGCACAACGCGATTCGCGGGGTCCGATGGCTGCCTGCGCTGGGCGCCTTGCTCGCCGTGCTGGCGCTCGTCCCTGGCTGCCGCCGCGAATCCGCCGAGCAGGCGCTGCGCCGGGACGTCGCCGCGTTGCAGGCGGCGATCGAATCGCGCGACGCGGGAGGAATGGCGAAGTTCCTGGCCCGGGATTTCGTCGGCAATGACGGTCTCGACCGCGATGGCGCGCGCCGCCTTGCCGCGGTCTATTTCATGCGCAATGCCGAAATCGGCATCACCCCGGGGCCGCTCGACATCCAGCTGCAGGGCGATCACGCCACCGTTCGCACCACGGTGGTGCTGACCGGCGGAAGCGGCGGGCTGCTGCCGGACACCGGGCGCGTCCACGCCGTCACTTCGGGCTGGCGCCTGGAAGATGGCGACTGGCGGATGACCAGCCTGTCGTGGAACGCGCCCTAGCGAGCGGGTCGCTACAAAACCGGTCGCGGCCATTCGTGCCGTTGATGCCAATGCGAAAAGGCGGCCCGGAGGCCGCCTTTTCCTTTTCGATTGGCTGCGCCGGGCCGGGCTTCCGCCCGACCCGGCGCCCGAGATCAGGCCGCCTTCTTCGCCGCCAGCTGGCGCAGCACGTACTGCAGCAGGCCACCGTGGCGGAAGTATTCGACTTCCTTCGGCGTCAGCAGCATCACGTGGGCCTCGAACGATTTGGTGCTGCCGTCGGCCTTCGTCGCGGTGACCGTCGCGGTCTTCGACGCGCCGTCCTGCAGGCCGATGATGTCGAAGGTTTCCGAGCCGTCGAAGCCCAGCGACTGCGCGTTCTGGCCGTCCTTGAACTGCAGCGGCAGCACGCCCATGCCGACCAGGTTGGAGCGGTGGATGCGCTCGAAGCTTTCGGCGATCACCGCCTTCACGCCCAGCAGGATCGTGCCCTTGGCCGCCCAGTCGCGCGACGAGCCGGTGCCGTATTCCTTGCCGGCCAGCACCACCAGCGGCGTGCCATCGGCCTTGTACTTCATCGCGGCGTCGTAGATCGCCAGCTGTTCGCCCGCGGCGTCGCCCTTGCCGAAGTACTTGGTGAAGCCGCCTTCGACGCCGTCCAGCATCTGGTTCCGGATGCGGATGTTGGCGAAGGTGCCGCGCACCATCACGTCATCGTTGCCGCGGCGCGAACCGTAGCTGTTGAAATCGGCCGGCTGCACGCCGCGCGACTGCAGGAAACGGCCCGCGGGCGAATCCTGCTTGATGTTGCCGGCCGGCGAGATGTGGTCGGTGGTGATCGAATCGCCGAACAGGCCGAGCACGCGTGCGCCGTGGATGTCGTCGATGTCGCCGACGTCCATCGTCATGCCGTCGAAGTAGGGCGGGTTCTTGATGTAGGTCGAGGCCTCGTCCCACTGGTAGGCGAGGGTGTCGGGCGACTGGATCTGGTTCCAGCGGCTGTCGCCCTTGAACACGTCGGCGTAGTTCTGCGCGAACAGTTCCGGGCCGACGGTCGCGGCGATCATGTCGCCGATTTCCTTGTTGGTCGGCCAGATGTCGCGCAGGTAGACCGCGTTGCCCGCCGGGTCGTGGCCGATGGGATCGTTGGTCAGGTCGATGTCGATGGTGCCGGCGATCGCATAGGCCACCACCAGCGGCGGCGAGGCGAGGTAGTTCATCTTCACTTCGGCGTGGATGCGGCCTTCGAAGTTGCGGTTGCCCGAGAGCACCGCGGCCACGGCCAGGTCGTTCTCGGCGATGCCCTTGGACACCGCTTCGGGCAGCGGGCCGGAGTTGCCGATGCAGGTGGTGCAGCCGTAGCCGACCACGTAGAAGCCGAGCTTCTCCAGGTCATCCATCAGGCCGGCCTTCTTGAGGTAGTCGGTGACCACCAGCGAGCCCGGTCCGAGCGAGGTCTTGACCCACGGCGCCGCCTTCAGGCCCTTGGCCGCGGCATTGCGCGCCAGCAAGCCGGCGCCGAGCATCACCGCCGGGTTGGAGGTGTTGGTGCACGAGGTGATTGCGGCGATCACGACCGAGCCGTCGGTCAGTTCGTGGTCCTCGTCCTGCAGGCGGATCTTCGAGATCGGCTTGGCGGCGAGGCGCTGCGCCTGCGGCTGGTCGCCGCCCTCGGCTTCGAGTTCGTGGACCGCGCAGCCGACCTTGGCCTGGCGGCCCTTGGTCATGCCGCCGACGTTGTCGTGGAAGTTGGCCTTCATGTCGCCCAGCAGGACGCGGTCCTGCGGGCGCTTGGGGCCGGCCAGCGAGGGCTGCACGGTGGCCAGGTCGAGTTCCAGCGTGGCCGAGTATTCGGCGTGCGCGGACTCCGGCGTGTGCCACAGGCCCTGCGCCTTGGCGTAGGCCTCGACCAGCGCGATCTGTTCTTCGCTGCGGCCGGACAGGCGCAGGTAGCGGATCGATTCGGCATCGACCGGGAAGATGCCGCAGGTCGCGCCGTACTCGGGCGCCATGTTGGCGATCGTGGCGCGGTCGGCCAGCGGCAGGTGCTGCAGGCCGTCGCCGTAGAACTCGACGAACTTGCCGACCACGCCGTGCTTGCGCAGCATCTGGGTGACGGTCAGCACCAGGTCGGTGGCGGTGGCGCCTTCGGGCAGGCGCCCGGTGAGCTTGAAGCCGACGACCTGCGGAATCAGCATCGACGACGGCTGGCCCAGCATCGCGGCCTCGGCCTCGATGCCGCCCACGCCCCAGCCCAGCACGCCGATGCCGTTGATCATCGTGGTGTGCGAGTCGGTACCGAACACGGTGTCCGGGAACGCCCAGGCTTCGCCGTCCAGGTCGCGCTCCATCACCACGCGGGCGAGGTTCTCGAGGTTCACCTGGTGGACGATGCCGGTATTCGGCGGCACCACCTTGAAGTTCTCGAACGCCTTTTGGCCCCAGCGCAGGAAGCCGTAACGCTCCTTGTTGCGCTCGAACTCGATCTTGCCGTTGAGGTCCAGCGCGTCCGGGCGGCCGAACACGTCGACCTGCACCGAGTGGTCGATGACCAGCTCCGAGGGAATCAGCGGGTTGATCTGGTCCGGCTGGCCGCCGAGCTTGGTCACCGCGTCGCGCATCGCGGCCAGGTCGACCACGCAGGGCACGCCGGTGAAGTCCTGCAGCACCACGCGGGCGGGCATGAAGGCGATCTCGGTGTCCGGCTCGGCCTTCGGATCCCACTTGGCCACCGCCTCGATGTGCTCCTTGCCGACCGTGATGCCGCCATCCTCGTGGCGCAGCAGGTTCTCCAGCAGGATCTTCATCGAATAGGGCAGGCGGGCGATGTCGAACTTCTCGCCAAGCCTGGGCAGGCTGGCGTAGGTGTAGGACTTGCCGTTGACGTCCAGTTGGGCGCGGGTGGCGAAGGAATCGCTCATGGGGCGAAAACTCCTGTGGCTGGGGGCGGAAGACCCTGGCGGGGTGGCCGGAGGGGGCTGGGAATCCGCACAGTATGCCGGATTGAGTATGTTTTTTGAAGTATGTAGACTCCATCCATACTTCATGCTCCGGAGAATGCCCTGATGGAGGCGACGGTAGCCGAGCGCGGCCAGATCACCCTGCCCAAGGCGGTGCGCGATGCCCTGGGCCTGAGCAAGGGCACCATCCTGAAGGTGGAGCTGGATGGTGGCCGCATTATCCTGCGCAAGAGTGTTGACGATGCGATTTCACGGGCCCGTGGCCGCTTCAAGCTGGACGGGTTCGCGGACACCAGCGAGGCGATGACCACTATCCGCGGGCGCAAGCCCGGCGACCCAGCGCAGCGCTAGCTCATGTTGACCGCAGCAGGCCGAGCTGGGGCACGCCCAACCGGGGCACGCCTGGCTGGAGCAGGCCGATGATCGCGATCGACACGCCCGCCCTGATCGACCTGCTGGCCGACGGCCCGGATGCCGACGCGGTGGAGCTGTGCCTGCGCCAATGCCTGGGCAGCGGCCCGGTGGTGGTCTGCGACGTGGTGCTGGCCGAACTGTGCAGCGCGCTCAAGGACGGCTCCGAGGCGCTGGCCGTGCTCGAGGAAATGAGCATCCGCTACCTGCCCACCGAGGCCAGGTCGGCGCTGCGCGCCGGCGAGATGCAGCGCCGCCACCGCCAGCGCGGCGGCGGCGACGTCCGCGCCGTGCCGGACTTCCTGACCGGCGCCCATGCGCTGATGCAGTGCAGTGGCCTGATTACCCGTGACGACCGCTTCTACCGCGACTACTTCAAGGGCTTGAAGCTGATCGTGCCGATGGCGACGCGGGGCTGATCCGCGGTCCTGCCATGGCTGAAGCCGCTGCGAATTCCTGCAGGCCTCCAGAGCCGATGCCGGCGCCCGGGCGTTATCTCAGGTCGCTCTCCCGCTCGATCACGGCGATCATCTGCCGCCGGGCGATCAGGAAATCAAACAGGCTGCCGCCCATCTGCCGCCACAGCACCGCCGAGCGCAGTGCGGCGAGCAGCAATGCGCGGATTTCCGACACGATGTCGGCCTGCCCGAGGTAATGCGGATTGCCCTGGACCATCACCTTCGGACGCAGGTTGCTGACCGTGTCGGCATAGAGCTTGCCGAGCGCGGCCAGCACCTCCGGGTGGCTGCTGCCGAGGCGCTCGGCCAGCGGTGCGGCTGCGGCGATGCCGTCCTGGACCTGCTGCACCATCGCGCCGTCGCGCACGAACCGGCGCTCGATCTGCAACACCGCCAGCGCCAGCCGGGGCAGGGCTTCGTCCTTGTTCTGGTTGCCGAAGTAGTCGCGCAGCAGCAGCAGGCCGGGGCGCAGGTCGGTGACGGTGCCATAGACCGCCGCCGGGGACTCGGCGTCGATGCGGAACACGCTGTCGAGCGCGGTCGCCAGTACCGACGCGTCGGCCTGGCCGGTCTCGGCGATGCGCCGCACCTGCTTCAGCCCCTGCACCAGGCCGGCGAGGGCGAGGACCCGTTCATGCATCATGCCGCACTGCTCCCGGATTCGTGTCGTGGCGCCGCTGTTCGAGCGGCGCGTCGGTGGCGGCGATCACTGCGCCGCCCAGGCAATGGTCGCCATCGTAAAGCACCAGCGACTGTCCCGGCGTCACCGCGCGCTGCGGTTGCGCGAAACGCACGCGCAGGCTGCCGTCGTCGCGCACTTCCACCTCGCAGTCCTGGTCGTGCTGCCGGTAGCGCGTCTGCGCACTGCAGGTGAACGTCGCCGCCGGCGGCGCACCGGCGATCCAGTGCGCGCCCTCGGTCCAGGTGGTGTCCGACAACAGGTAGCGGCTGTCGCTGCCCTGGTCGACGACCAGCACGTTGCGCTCGACGTCCTTGCCGACCACGAACCACGGTGCCGCTTCGAATCCGCGCAGGCCACCGATCTGCAGGCCTTCGCGCTGGCCCAGGGTGAAATAGAACACGCCCGGATGGGTGCCGACCGCGCGGCCGTCGGGCGTGCGCATCTCGCCGGGCCGGGCAGGCAGGTAGCGCGACAGGAACTCGCGGAAGTCGCGCTCGCCGATGAAGCAGATGCCGGTGGAATCCTTCTTCGCCGCGGTCGGCAGCCCGGCCTCGGCGGCGATGTGGCGCACGTCGGTCTTGGGCAGGTCGCCAAGCGGGAACACGGTGGCGGCAAGCTGCGCCTGCCCGAGCTGGTGCAGGAAGTAGCTCTGGTCCTTGCCCCGGTCGCGCGCGCGCAGCAGGCGCCAGCTTCCGCGGTCGTTGTCGACCCGGGCGTAATGCCCGGTGGCAATGCGTTCGGCGCCGAGCTCGCGCGCGGCATCGAGGAAATGCCTGAACTTGATCTCGCGGTTGCACAGCACGTCCGGGTTGGGCGTGCGCCCGGCGGCGTACTCGGCGAGGAAGTGGGCGAACACCCCGTCCCAGTATTCGCCGGAGAAATCGCGGAAATGGATCGGGATGCCGAGCCGGCCGCAGACCGCCACCGCGTCGCGGCGATCGTCCTCGGCGCGGCAGTCGCCGCTGCCGTCGTCGGCCCAGTTCTGCATGAAAAGGCCGGCAATCGGCTCGCCGGCATCGCGCAGCAGCAGCGCCGCCACGGAGGAATCGACGCCGCCGGACATGCCGACGATGATCCGTGGCGCACTCATGGCAGCTGCCGCAGCAGCGACAGCGGATGGCGCTGGCCGGCGAGATGGTCCGCAACCACCTGCCACACCAGCGGGCTGCGGTGCCGGTCGCGTTCGGCCAGCAGTTCGGCGGGCGTCATCCACAGCGCGCGCACGATGCCGTCGTCGAGCGGCCGCGTTGGGTCGTGACGCAATGGTTCGGCGGCAAAGGCCATGCGCAGGTAATGGCGGCCCGCATTGCCATCGGCCTGCATGGGGGCCTGCCACTGGTAGGCGCCGATGAAGGCGGTCAGGCGCACGTCCCAACCGGTCTCCTCCCGGGTTTCGCGCAGGGCGGCGTGCTCGAGGCTTTCGTCCGGTTCCAGGTGGCCGGCCGGCTGGTTGATCACCAGGCTCCCGTTGCTGCGTTCCTCGACGCACAGCACGCGGCCGCCGTTGACCACGACGGTGGCGACGGTGACATCGGGCTGCCAGAAACGGCTTGTGCGCTGGGACATCCTGCCATTGTCGTTTGCCCACGGCGGTTGCGTCCACGCCGCCGCGCGCCGCGCTCGTATAAAATTGCCGGATGGCAAACGAGCACGAACAGGATCGAGAGCACGGCGTCGCCGTGGAAACCGGCAAGCCGGAGGTGGCCCGGCCACCGCTGTATTCCGTCCTGCTGCTGAACGACGACTACACGCCGATGGACTTCGTGGTCGACGTCCTGATCCGGTTCTTCGGCATGAACCTCGACAAGGCCACCCAGGTGATGCTGCACGTCCACACCCGCGGCCGCGGCGTATGCGGGGTGTTCACGCGCGAAGTGGCCGAATCCAAGGTGGCACAGGTCAACGAGTATTCCCGGCTCAACCAGCATCCGCTGCTGTGCACGATGGAAAAGGCCTGAGCATCGGGCCAGCGGCGGAACGCTGAATCCCGAAGTTGTGGCATGTCCTGCGTGACTTGCAGGCCGGGCGGGAAAAGACCTACAAGGAAGCCATGGCGGGGATGTGGAAAACCCCGCGGCCACCCCCATCTGGGTTGTAGTGATTTCCGGAGGCTCCCGCCCCATGTTCAGCAAGGATCTCGAATACACCATCGGCCAGTGCTACAAGCGCGCCCGCGAGGCGCGCGACGAGTACATGACGGTCGAACACCTGTTGCTCGCGCTGCTCGACAACCCCTCGGCCGAAGCCGTGCTCAAGGCAACGGGCGCCGACTTCCACCGCCTGCGCAGCGACCTCGAACAGGCCATCGCCAGCTCGGTGTCGCGCCTGCCCGAGGACGACGGCCGCGATACCCAGCCGACGCTCGGCTTCCAGCGCGTGTTGCAGCGCGCGGTCTACCACGTGCAGTCCTCGGGCAAGAAGGAGGTCACCGGCGCCAACGTGCTGGTGGCGATCTTCGGCGAGAAGGACTCGCATGCCGTCTACTACCTCAACCAGCAGGATGTGTCCCGGCTGGACGTGGTGAACTACCTGTCGCACGGCATCGCCAAGCAGGGCGAGGGCGAATCGGCGGACATGGAGGATCTCACTGCCAAGGCCGAGGCTGCGGAAGCCGAGACCAAGGGCGATGCCCTGACCGAGTACGCCATAAACCTCAACGTGCTGGCCCAGGAAGGCCGGATCGACCCGCTGGTCGGCCGCGCAGAGGAAGTCGAGCGCACCATCCAGGTGCTGTGCCGCCGGCGCAAGAACAATCCGCTGTACGTCGGCGAGGCCGGCGTGGGCAAGACCGCGCTGGCCGAGGGCCTGGCGCGGCGCATCGTCGAGGGCGACGTGCCCAAGGTGCTGCAGGAGGCGACGATCTACTCGCTCGACCTCGGCGCACTGGTCGCCGGCACCAAGTACCGTGGCGACTTCGAGAAGCGCCTGAAGGCGGTGCTCGCGGCGCTGAAGAAGGTGCCCGATGCGGTGCTGTTCATCGACGAGATCCACACCATCATCGGCGCAGGGTCCGCTTCCGGCGGCACGATGGATGCCAGCAACATGATCAAGCCGGCGCTGGCCTCCGGCGAGCTGCGCTGCATCGGTTCGACCACGTTCCAGGAATACCGCGGCATCTTCGAGAAGGACCACGCGCTGGCACGCCGCTTCCAGAAGATCGACATCGTCGAGCCCACCGTGGGCGAGGCGGTCGAGATCCTGCGCGGCCTGCGCCCGCGCTACCAGGAGCACCACGACGTGCTCTACACCGATGATGCGCTGCAGGCCGCCGTCGACCTGTCGGTCAAGCACATCGGCGACCGCCTGCTGCCGGACAAGGCCATCGACGTGATCGACGAGGCCGGCGCGCGCCAGCAGCTGCTATCCGACGAGGAACGCAACACGCTGATCGACGTCGAGGAGATCGAGCTGATCGTCGCCAAGATGGCGCGCATCCCGGCCAAGCAGGTCAGCGCCTCCGACAAGGACGTGCTGCAGCACCTGGAGCGCAACCTGAAGATGGTGATCTTTGGCCAGGACCCGGCGATCGAATCGCTGACCTCGGCGATCAAGCTCGCCCGCTCGGGCCTGGCCAATCCAGACAAGCCGATCGGCAACTTCCTGTTCGCCGGCCCCACCGGCGTGGGCAAGACCGAGGTGACCAAGCAGCTCGCGCTGCAGCTTGGCATCGAACTGGTGCGCTTCGACATGAGCGAGTACATGGAGTCGCACTCGGTCAGCCGCCTGATCGGCGCGCCCCCGGGCTACGTCGGCTTCGACCAGGGTGGCCTGCTCACGGAAAAGATCGTCAAGACGCCGCACTGCGTGTTGCTGCTCGACGAGGTGGAGAAGGCGCACCCGGACATCTTCAACATCCTGTTGCAGGTCATGGACCGCGGCATCCTCACCGACACCAACGGCCGCGAAGCGAATTTCCGCAACGTGATCCTGGTGATGACCACGAATGCCGGCGCGGCGCAGGCGGCGCGGCGCACGATCGGTTTCACCACCCAGGACCACAGCACCGACGCGATGGAAGTGATCCGCAAGGGCTTCAGCCCGGAGTTCCGCAACCGCCTCGACGCGATCGTGCAGTTCCAGGCGCTGGGCTTCGACCACATCCTGCGGGTGGTGGACAAGTTCCTGATCGAACTCGAGGCGCAGTTGCACGAGAAGGGCGTGACCCTGTCGGCAACCCCTGCGGCCCGCGACTGGCTGGCGCAGCACGGTTTCGATCCGCTGATGGGCGCCCGCCCGATGTCCCGCCTGCTGCAGGACCGGATCAAGCGCCCGCTGGCGGACGAACTGCTGTTCGGCAAGCTGGTGAAGGGTGGGCGCGTTGGCGTCGACGTGGTCGACGGCGAGATCGTGCTGGACGTGCAGGCCGAGCCGGAGAAGCTGTTGCCGGTGACCGTGTAGAGCGGGTGTTTCGGCACGCCGCCGTGGGCACGGGCGACGCACCCGTGCCCACGGGCCCCGGACTTCGCTCTCCATGGCCGACGCCGACGCTGAAGATGGTTGGCTGCTGCTGGAGTGGGGGAGATCGGCGGGTGGTGATCCGCACGCGAAAAAGGCGGCCGCTGGCCGCCTTCCTTTTTTACGGTATCGCGCGCCGTCGCGCCGATCCACTTACCGCATGCGGTAGGTGATGCGGCCCTTGGTCAGGTCGTAAGGCGTCATTTCCACCTTGACCTTGTCGCCGGTGAGGATGCGGATGTAGTTCTTGCGCATCCGTCCGGAAATGTGCGCGATGATCTCGTGGCCGTTCTCCAGCTTCACCCGGAACATGGTGTTCGGGAGGGTTTCGGAGATCGTGCCTTCAAATTCAATGACGTCGTCTTTCGCCATGCGTCCTGGACTGCTGCGTAAGGTCGGGCGAGGAAACGGCCGACAAGCCGCGTATTCTGCCACGCGGCGGCCCGTGGCGCAAAATTTCCGTTAACCGCCGGTCGGCGGGGCAGCAAGTTCGCTGGCCGACAGCCTGCCGAATCGCTCCGTCCACCGTCCCGGCACGCCGGGCTGCCCGCACAGGTCGCCGATCGTGGCGATGAAGCGCTCGCGCGGCCAGGCTTCGGCGCCCAGCCGCCGGAGGTGGTCGTTCTCGACCTGCGCATCGATCAGCGGCCAGCCCCACTGCCGCAGCCGGTGGGCGAGGGCGGCCAGCGCCACCTTCGACCCGCCGCTGGCGATGGAAAACATGCTTTCGCCGAAGAACATCCGGCCGATGGCGACGCCGTAGATGCCACCGACCAGGCGGTCGCCATCGAAGACCTCCACGCTGTGGGCATGCCCGAGGCGGTGCAGTTCGATATAGGCCGCGCGCATCGCAGGGGTGATCCAGGTACCGCGCTGCCCCGGGCGCGGGGTGCCGGCGCAGGCGTCGATCACGGCCTCGAACGCGGTATCGGCGCAGGCCTGCCAACCGCTGCCGCGCAGGCCGCGCCGGAACCGCGAGGACAGGCGCACGCCGTCGCTGCGGAACAGCATGCGCGGATCGGGCGACCACCAGAGGATCGGCTGGCCTTCCGAGTACCAGGGAAAGATCCCGTGCGCGTAGGCATCGAGCAGGCGCGCCGGCGACAGGTCGCCGCCGGCCGCCAGCAGGCCGTCCGGCTCGCGCAGGGCGCGGGACACCGGCGGGAAGGGGGCTTGCGGATCGTTGCCCAGCCAGGCGGGCGATTCGATGTTCATTGGCGGCATTGTAGGAACTGCGCGGGTGGACTCGTGCAGCAACCGCAAAACCTTGTAGGAGCGGCTTCCGCCGCGAGCTTTTGATCTGGCTGGACCGCCGGGAAAGAGCTCGTGGCTGAAGCCGCTCCTACAGGGGCTCCGTGTTATCCGTGCCGGAAGCGGTGTCCGGATGAGAGTGGCGTGCAATCTGGGACTATCCGGTTGAACGGAACGGAGAGTGGCTGGCCAGCGCCGCCGCGTGCCGGCCAACCTCGGCCGATTCTTCTTCGCACCAGCTCCGCAGCGCAGTGGCGAACGCCGGGTCGGCGATCCAGTGCCGGCTGCGCACCGGCGTCGGCAGGAAGCCGCGCGCGATTTTGTGCACGCCTTGGGCGCCGGGTTCGAACGCGGTGAGCCCCTCGCGCAGGCAGTATTCGATGCCCTGGTAGTAGCAGGTTTCGAAGTGCAGTCCCGGCACCTGCCGGAACGCGCCCCAGTAGCGGCCGTACAGGGTGTCGCCGCCGCGCAGGCACAGCGCGCCGGCGATGGCTTCGCCCTCCTGGTCGGCGAGGAACAGCACCAGGCTGCGCGGCATGGTCGCCGCCAGATGGCGGACGAAGTCGAGGGTCAACGTGGGATGGTTGCCGTACTCGGCGAACGTCTGCAGATAGAGCGCATGGATGCTGTCGAGGTCCGCAGCTGTCGCCTCGTCGCCGTGCACGACGCGGAACGTCACGCCGGCGCGCGCCACCCGTGCCCGCTCCTGGCGGATGTTCTTGCGATGCTTGTGGTCCATCGCCGCAAGGAAGCCGTCGAAATCGCACCAGCCGTCGCGGTTGTGCCAGTGGTATTGCAGGTCGGTGCGCTGCAGCCATTCCGGGCCGAACGCCGCATCCTCGATTTCGGTGTGGAAGTTGACGTGCGCCGAGGACAGGCCGGCGTCGCGCGCCGTCGCCGCGAGCACCTCGAGCAGGGCTTGGCGGGAGGCTTCGTCGCGCGCCAGCAGGCGCGGCCCGGTCACGGGCGAGTAGGGCACCGCGCATAGCAGCTTGGGGAAATAGTCCTGCCCGTAGCGGGCATAGGCATGCGCCCAGGCGTGGTCGAACACGAACTCGCCGTGCGAGTTGTCCTTGAGGTAGGCCGGGGCGGCCGCGACGAGGTCATCGCCTTCCCAGAGCGTCAGGTGCCGGGGCGTCCAGCCCCACTGCGCCCGCACGCAGCCGTGGCGTTCCATGCCTTCGAGGAAGGCGTGGGCGATGAAGGGGTTGCGGCCGTCCTGGAGGGCATCCCAGACGGTAGCCGGCACGTCGGCCAGGCGTTCGAGGATGCGGATGGTCGGCATGGAGGCGGAACCTGCGGATTTCGCGGATGAAGAAGGATCCTTCATCGTAGTGGCGCCAATCGCTTCGTCATGCGATCACGATGCCATCCATGGCGCAACTCATGCCGGCTTCGGAACGCCCGGCCCGGCCATCCATGGCCGGGCGCTCGCAGCCACACGGACTGCCGATAGGGCAGTCCGCAAGCGTGGCTACTCGCCCTTGTCCAGGAACCGCTCCGCATCCAGCGCCGCCATGCAGCCGAAGCCGGCCGAAGTGATTGCCTGCCGATAATGCTGGTCGGCGACGTCGCCGGCCGCGAACACGCCCTTGACCGATGTCTCGGTGGCGCCGCCACCCAGCCCGGAACGGATCTCCAGGTAGCCGTTGTTCATCGCCAGCTGGCCTTCGAACAACGAGGTGTTCGGGGTGTGGCCGATGGCGACGAAGAAACCGTGCACGTCGATCTCGCGCGTGCTGTCGTCGAGCACCGACTTCAGCCGCAGCCCGGTCACGCCGGCGTCGTTGCCCAGCACCTCGTCGACGACGTGGTGCCAGACCGGCACGATCTTGCCGGCTGCGATCTTCGCCTGCAGCTTGTCCTGCATGATCTTCTCGGCGCGCAGGGTGTCGCGGCGATGCACCAGGTAGACCTTGCGGGCGATGTTGGACAGGTACAGCGCTTCCTCGACCGCAGTGTTGCCGCCGCCGACCACGGCCACGTCCATGTCCTTGTAGAAGAAACCGTCGCAAGTGGCACATGCGGACACGCCGCGGCCCTTGAACTTTTCCTCCGACTCCAGCCCGAGGTACTTGGCCGTCGCACCGGTGGCGATGACCAGCGCATCGGCGGTGTAGTCGCCGTTGTCGCCCTTGAGCCGGAACGGGCGCTGGGACAGGTCCGCGGTGTGGATGTGGTCGAAGATCGTTTCGGTCTCGAAGCGTTCGGCATGCGCCTGCATGCGCGCCATCAGGTCCGGGCCCATCAGGCCGTGGGCATCGCCGGGCCAGTTGTCGACCTCGGTGGTGGTCATCAGCTGGCCGCCCATCTGCAGGCCGGTGACGACCACGGGCTTGAGGTTGGCGCGCGCCGCGTACACGGCGGCGGTCCAGCCGGCGGGACCGGAACCGAGGATCAGCAGGCGGCAGTGCTTGGAAGTGCTCATGTATACTCGCGAACGGAATGAAACGCGCCTGGAAGCGGTGGAAACACCACCACCCGGGCGACGTTGCGGAACCGATAGCTTGGCGACCGCAACGCCGCTTATCAAGGTGCAGCAGCAGACCTGAGCGTGCCGCCATGCGTTGCATTGCCGCCACGCAAGAACGAATACAGAGCCCGCGCATCGCTGTGCGGGCTTTCACCTTGTCGGGTCCGCCGGTACCAAGCCTGCGACCGTGAATCCGGAGAGAACCATGCGTATCGGCGTACCCAGGGAAACCAAGACACTCGAAGGCCGCGTTGCACTGGTGCCAGCCGCCGCGGGCGACCTGGTCAAGCGCGGCCATGAGGTCTGGCTCGAGAAAGACGCGGGCGTGAAGTCCGGTTTCAAGGACGCCGACTACACCGCGCTCGGCGTCAACATCGCGCCCGATGCTGCTGCGCTGTACGAAAAGGGCGAGATGATCGTCAAGGTCAAGGAGCCGATCGCCGGCGACCTGCAGCACCTGCGCAAAGACCACCTGCTGTTCTGCTACCTGCACCTGGCGGCCGAGCCGGCGTTGACCCGGCAACTGCTGGACATCGGTCTGACCGGCGTGGCCTTCGAGACCGTCGAACTGCCCAACGGCGACCTGCCGCTGCTGGCGCCGATGTCGATCGTCGCCGGCAAGATCGGCGTGCAGGTCGGCACCCACCTGCTGCACCAGCCGATGGGTGGCAAGGGCAAGCTGCTCGGCGGCCTGCCTTCGACCGCGCGCGGCAACGTGGTGGTGTTCGGCGCGGGCAAGGCGGGCGGGGCATCGGCCGCGCTTGCGGCGGCCGCGGGCGCCAACGTGACCGTGTTCGAGATGCGCCAGGACCGCATGGACGAGATGATGAGGCTGGGCAACAACGTCACCGCGCTGTATCCGTACCACGACGTGGTCGCGCGCGAAGTCGCCGCCGCGGACCTGGTCATCGGCGCGGTGCTGGTCGCCGGCGCCAGGGCGCCGCACGTGCTGACGCGCGAGATGCTCAGGAACATGGAAGACGGCAGCGTGCTGGTCGACATCGCCATCGACCAGGGCGGCTGCTTCGAGACCTCGCGGCCGACCAACTGGAAGGAACCGACCTACGTGGAGGAGGGCGTGACCCACTTCTGCGTGACCAACATGCCCGGCGCGGTGCCGCAGACCTCGTCGCAGGCGATCTGTGCGGCGATCCTGCCGTGGGTCAACAAGCTGGCGTCGGGCAACGACTGGCGCGGCAACGAGGCGCTGGTGCGGGGCATCAACGTCGAGGGCGGCAAGCTGGTGCACCCGGCGCTCGCGGGGATGAAGCTCTAGCCCCCTCCAACAAGCTGTGGGGGCGCCCATGGCGGCGGTTCGGATCAGGCCAATCGTGGCCATGGCTGTTCCCGCGGACCGGGATGGCCGGGTTGTCCAAGGCTTTCGATAAACCGCGACAGTGGTCGCAATCGGACAATAATTGCGTAGAATCATCCAATTGCAGGGTCTTCTTAAGGTCTGACCACACGGTGGCACGCCCGATCACGGAACGCAGCAAGCGGCAGCGCGCGAGCGCGGCGAAGGACGCCGCGAACGCGCCGAATCCGCGTCGGCAACGCCTCTGGCGCGACATCGCGCTGATCCTGATCGCGCCGCTGCTGCTGTACCTGCTGGCCAGCCTGTTTTCGTTCTCGCCCAACGATCCCGGCTGGTCGCACTCGGGCAGCGTGACCGCGCCGCTGCACAACGTCGGCGGCCGCGTCGGCGCCTGGCTGGCGGACATCCTGCTGCACCTCACCGGCTACGTCGCTTATCTGCTGCCAGTGATGCTGGGTGCGATCGCCTGGATCGCGCTGTTCGGGATGGACAGCGATGGCGATGGCGAGGCCGACCTCGGGCCGGCGCTGCGTCTCGTGGGCATCGTCGGTTTCCTGGTCTCGGCCACCGGCCTGCTGTACTTGCGCTTCGGCGCCGCCGAGAACTTCTCCGGCGGCAGCGGCGGCATCCTCGGCCGGCTGGTCGGCAACTCGCTGTATGCCGGGTTCGGGCCGGTCGGCGGCAACCTGTTCCTGCTCGCGCTGCTGCTGGTGTCGGTGACGCTGGCCACGGGCCTGTCGTGGCTGGCAGTCATGGATCGCATCGGCCACTGGGTATTGAAACTGCCGGCGCTGTTCCGCCGCGGCAGCCAGCAGGCCGCCGAGTGGCAGGAGGCGCGCGCCTACCGCGAGGAACGCACCGAGACCCGCAAGATCGAAACCGAGCTGCGCGCCAAACGCGCGCCGGTGAAGATCGAGCCGCCGGCGCCGGCGCAGGTGGAGAAGAGCGACCGTGCCCGGCGCGAGCAGCAGATCCCGCTGTTCCACGTCGGCGACGGCAGCGGTATCCCGCCGCTGGCGCTGCTCGACGACCCCAAGCCGCAGCCCAAGGGCTACGACGAGGACACGCTGGAAACTCTGTCGCGGCAGATCGAGTTCAAGCTCAAGGATTTCCGCATCGAGGCGCAGGTGGTGGGCGCCTACCCGGGCCCGGTCATCACCCGCTTCGAGATCGAGCCGGCGCCGGGCATCAAGGTCAGCCAGATCAGCTCGCTGGACAAGGACATCGCGCGCGGGCTGAGCGTGAAGTCGGTGCGCGTGGTGGACGTGATCCCGGGCAAGTCGGTGATCGGCCTGGAAACGCCGAATACGCACCGCGAGATGATCTACCTCAGCGAACTGCTGCGCTCGAAGGAATACGACAAGTCCGGCAGCCCGCTGACCTTGGCGCTGGGCAAGGACATCGCCGGCCGGCCGACCGTGGCAGACCTCGCACGCATGCCGCACCTGCTGGTCGCGGGCACCACCGGCTCGGGCAAGTCGGTCGCGGTCAACGCGATGGTGCTGAGCCTGCTGTACAAGGCATCGGCGAAAGACGTGCGGATGCTGATGATCGACCCGAAGATGCTGGAGCTCAGCGTCTACCAGGGCATCCCGCACCTGCTGGCGCCGGTGGTCACCGACATGAAGGAGGCCGCCAACGGCCTGCGCTGGTGCGTGGCGGAAATGGAGCGTCGCTACAAGCTGATGAGCGCGGTCGGCGTGCGCAACCTCGCCGGCTTCAACAAGAAAGTGAAGGACGCGCAGGACGCCGGCCAGCCGATGCTCGACCCGTTGTTCAAGGCCAATCCGGAATCCAGCGACGTGGCGCTGCCGCTGGAGCCGCTGCCGTTCATCGTCATCTTCATCGACGAATTCGCCGACATGATGATGATCGTCGGCAAGAAGGTCGAGGAACTGATCGCGCGCCTGGCGCAGAAGTCGCGCGCCGCCGGCATCCATCTGATCCTGGCCACGCAGCGGCCGTCGGTGGACGTGATCACCGGCCTGATCAAGGCCAACATTCCCACCCGCATCGCCTTCCAGGTGTCGAGCAAGATCGACTCGCGCACGATCCTCGACCAGTCCGGTGCCGAGACGCTGCTCGGCCACGGCGACATGCTCTACCTGCCGCCGGGCACCGCGCTGCCCGAGCGCGTGCATGGCGCCTTCGTGTCCGACGAGGAAGTGCACCGGGTCGTGGACCATCTGAAGCAGAGCGGCGGCGGCCCCGACTACATCGAGGGCGTGCTGGAAGAAGTGCAGACCATGGGCGACGGCGTCGTGGTCGGCGCGACCGGCCTGCCGGAATCAAGCAGCAGCGGCGACGAAAGCGATCCGCTGTATGACGAGGCCGTGCGCATCGTCACGGAGACCCGGCGCGCTTCCATCTCCGGCGTGCAGCGGCGGCTGAAGATCGGCTACAACCGTGCCGCGCGTCTGGTCGAAGCAATGGAGGCCGCAGGCGTGGTGTCACCGCCCGAGCACAATGGCGATCGCGCAGTGCTGGCGCCACCGCCGCCGAAGTAGCGCCACTTGCGAAGAAAGCGCCCCCGGCATCCCGGAGGCGCTTGTCCATGTGGCAGGTGTTCAGCGAAAGACCGCATGGTGATGGGGCTTTGCTTGCACCGGTGCCACGGTGCGACTTACGGACTCGGGCAGGCCAGCCTGGTGACGGTGAGGCGCCCGTTGCGGCTCCCCCAGGTCTCGCGCTGGCCGTCGCAGGTCCAGTGCACGTAGCCGACCATGTTTCCGGCATTGTCGAACCATTCCTCGAATTGTTCCGTGCCGAGGGGCGGCGCATTGGCGGCGCTTGGGCCGATGGCGGCCGCACCAGCGACGACCAGAACCGTGGCGAAAAGCAATTTCCTGCTCATGAAAGCTCCTTTTTCCCTACGCAGCCTCGTGACTGCCATGTCAAAGTACGCAATGTCGGCAGGGCTACCCATGACGCGGTGCTCATCTCTGTGGTTCCGTACCGGTCCAGGATTCCCGGCCAAACTGTTTGGCCGGAAGCGCCACAACGGCGTCGATCGCAGCCAGGGAGACGATGACGTGGCGCACGGCACCGTCGCCGTGCGGCCGGCAACTGAGCCGCGGGCAACCGCGGCATGACGATTTTCATGCGTATTCAGCAAGCCGGCGGCACACTTGCCGCGCCCCTTTAGAGGAACACTCCATGCGCGCCATTCGATCGATTGCCCTGCTTGCACTGCTGTTCTCGACCGCGGCCTTCGCCGGCGCGCGCGACGACCTCAATGCGTTCACCCAGGGCCTGAAGGGCCTCGAAGGCCAGTTCACGCAGACCGTCTTCGATGCCAACGGCAAGCTCAAGGAAAGCTCCAGCGGCCGCCTCGCGCTGTCGGCGCCGCGCCTGTTCCGCTGGGAGTACGTCAAGCCGTACGAGCAACTGGTCATTGCCGACGGCAGCAAGGTCTGGGTCTACGATCCCGACCTGTCACAGGTGAGCGTGCGCGCGCAAGGCGCCGAGGAGCAGAACTCGCCGCTGGCGACCTTGATCGACCCGGCCCGCCTGGATCGCGACTTCAACGTCGTCGAGGGCGGCGAGCAGGGCGGCCTCGATTGGCTGGAACTGACCCCGAAACAGGACGAGAACGCCAGCTTCCAGCGTGCGCGGCTGGGCTTCGACGCCAACGGGCTTGCGAAGATGGAAGTGGTCGACATGCTGGGCCAGCGCACCGAGATCGGCTTCAGCGGCTGGAAGAAGAATCCGGCGTTCGCCAAGGGCACCTTCCGCTACACGCCCGGCAAGGGCGTGGACGTGGTCGACGCCGGCTGACTGAACGGCAGGTGGAAGGGACGGCCGCTTCGCGCGGCCGTCTACGTTCTCGCAGGGTGAAGCCGGAGTCACGACCGATACGCCGGCAGCCGACGGGAATGCCATGCGACGCTTGCCACTGCTCCTGATCCTGTTGCTCGGCTCCGGCATGCTGCCGGCGGCAACGGCGCAGGCGTCTAATCCGGTCCCGGTACCTACCGCACCCACGTCTGCCGTCGGCGGCACGGAGGCGATCAACGGCGCGGTGGCCGGCGTGTTGATCACTGCGCTGGCCGAACAGTTCGGCGGCCGATCCGTGTCGATCATGCTCGACAGGGTCAATGTCCAGCCTGCCAGCATCCGCGACCGTATCGTCAACGGCGAAGGACGTGCGCGGATAGAGGGCGACGAGGACTGGATCGGATTCCGCTTCAGCACCCTGTACGACACCACGTTCAACAGCGCCGCCTACCCGGACATCACCCTTGGCGGTGTCACCAGCGGCGAGCGCGATGTGCCCAACGACACCACGCTGGTGCGCGAGCTCGACGACCGGGTGGTTGAACGCCTGGGCCAGGAATTCACGGGCCAGGTGGTGCGGCTGCAGCTGGACCGCATCACCACCGTCGAGGCGGGCAGCCGTTACCTGCGGATCAATGCCAGCGGCATTGCCGATTTCGGCGCCGAGGGCACTTCGCCGGCGCAGATCGAGGCGCTGTACGACCGTCGCAGCAAGGCCTGGCTGCGGGTGAACTACGAGCTCGGCCCGGGCGCGGGCATGCAGGAATTGGGCGCACTGGCCGGCGGCTGAGATCGCCGAAGGGCGGGCGCGGCAGGCTTTTGCGTTTGTAGGAGCGGCTTCAGCCGCGAGCTCCTGGATGGTTGCTCCGCCACCCGGAAAAGCTCGCGGCTGAAGCCGCTCCTACAAGTGCGAAGGCTCCGTTCGAGCGATCAGCTGCGACCGGCCGCGACGCCAAATTGCTATCGTGTTGCGATCCTCCTGCATCGTCGCAACCCCTTGGCCCGCAAGACCACCCGAACCGAATCCACACCCGACCTGCTCCACGTCGACCGCGACGAACTGCGCCCGCTGGCCGAGCGCATGCGCCCGCGCACGCTCGACGAAATGGTGGGCCAGCGCCGCCTGCTGGCGCCTGGCTCCGCACTGCGGCGTTCGGTCGAATCCGGCCGCGTGCATTCGATGGTGCTCTGGGGCCCGCCCGGCTGCGGCAAGACCACGCTGGCGCTGCTGCTGGCGAAGTATGCCGACGCCGAGTTCAAGGCGATCTCCGCCGTGCTGTCCGGGCTCCCGGAAGTCCGCCAGGTGCTGGCCGAAGCCGCGCACCGGTTTGCCGAGGGCCGGCGCACGGTGCTGTTCGTCGACGAGGTGCACCGCTTCAACAAGACCCAGCAGGACGCCTTCCTGCCGCACATCGAGCGCGGCACGATCGTCTTCGTCGGCGCCACCACCGAGAACCCGTCGTTCGAACTGAACTCCGCACTGCTTTCGCGCTGCCGCGTGCACGTGATGGAGGCGGTGTCGCCGGACGACATTCGCGCCGCGCTGCACAGTGCGCTGGACGACAGCGAACGAGGCCTCGGCGAACGCGGCGCGTCCATCGGCGACGACCAGTTGCGGCTGATCGCCACCGCCGCCGACGGCGACGTGCGCCGCGGCCTGACCTTGCTCGAGATCGCCGCCGAACTCGCCGGCGAGACCGTTGCTGGGCAGAGCGAGGAAGGGCAGGGCGGCACCATCACCGACGCCATCCTCGAACAGGTCCTGGCCGATCGTACCCGCCGCTTCGACAAGGGCGGCGAGCAGTTCTACGACCAAATCTCGGCGCTGCACAAGTCGGTGCGCAGCTCCAATCCTGATGCGGCGCTGTACTGGTTCGCGCGCATGCTCGACGGCGGCTGCGATCCGGGTTATCTGGCTCGGCGCCTGACCCGGATGGCAGTCGAGGACATCGGCCTTGCGGACCCACGCGCGCTGGCGATGGCCATCGAGGCCTGGGACACCTACGACCGGCTCGGCAGCCCCGAGGGCGACCTGGCGCTGGCGCAACTGGTGATCTACCTGGCCAGCACCGCCAAGTCGAACGCAGGCTACGTCGCGTTCGGTGCGGCGAAGCGTGACGTGCGCGAACACGGCACCCAGGAAGTCCCGATGCACCTGCGCAACGCGCCTACCAAGCTGATGAAGCAGCTCGGCTATTCGCAGGGCTACCAGTACGACCACGACGCCGACGGCGGGGTGGCGCTCGGCCAGACCGGCTTCCCGGACGCGATGGGCGAGCGCGTGTACTACGAGCCGGTCGAGCGCGGGCTGGAGATCAAGCTCAAGGAGAAACTCGATCGCCTGCGCGCAGCCCGGGATCGCGCCAGGGGCGAAGGCGGCGCATGATCGCCATTCAGGAGATGGCATCCTCCCCGAACCACCGCGACGCCTGCGGCTGATGATGCCTACCGGATCCCTTGCGGGACGGTAGGCCGTATCTTCGTCCTCCTGCCCGCGCCAACCGCAGGAGACATCCATGTTCCCATCCTTGCTCGCCATCGGAAGCGGCGCCGCGATCGGCGCCTGGCTGCGCTGGGGCCTCGGGCTCTGGCTCAATCCGCATCACGCAACGCTGCCGCTGGGTACGCTGGCGGCGAACCTCATCGGCGGCTACGGCATCGGCCTGGCGCTGGGCTGGTTCGCGCACGCGCCGGGGTTGTCGCCGGAATGGCGCCTGTTCGTGATCACCGGGCTGCTCGGCGGCCTGACCACGTTCTCCACGTTTTCCGCAGAAACCGTGCAGATGCTGCTGCGCCAGCAGTACGCCTGGGCGGGGGCGACCGTGGCCCTGCACGTGCTCGGCTCGTTTTCGATGACGGTGCTGGGGCTGTCCACGCTGCGGGCGCTGCGCGCTGCTGCCGCCTGAAAGACCGGGAGGACACGATGGACGGCATCTACCTGAAGTTCTACCTGCAGGAAAACCTGCGCCACGAGGGCCGCCTGGTGCACGAATGGCTGGTCGAACTGGCCCGCGAGCTCCAGTTGCCCGGCTGCTCGGTATTCCGCTCGATCGGCGGCTACGGCCACCACCACCAGGTCCACCGGCAGGCCTTCGTCGAGCTGCAGGGCACTCTCCCGGTGGAAGTGGTGTTCGCACTGGAGGAAAGCGACGCCGGGCGCCTGCTGGCGCGCGTCGCGGCCGAAGGCCTGGCGTTGTTCTACGTGCGGATGCCGGCCAGTTTCGGGTTCACCACCGGCTGACCGGGCATGCCGCGGGCGCGATGGCGCGGCGAGGCCCCGTCGCCACAAGGCTAGAATGGGCCATGGCCGACCCGACGCCCATCGACCTCGCCACCCTGCGCCGGAGCTGCGGGCACTGCTCGTTGCGGCAACTCTGCCTGCCTGCCGGCATCGGCGTGAACGACATGGCGCGCCTGGACGAAGTGGTGCGCCGCAGGCGCCCGCTGAAACGCGACGAACGCCTGTTCCACCACGGCGACGTGCTGTCGTCGATCTACGTCGCGCGCAATGGCGCATTCAAGACCGTCAGCCTCAGCGAAGCGGGCGACGAGCGCGTGATCGGCTTCCACCTGCCCGGCGAGCTGATGGGGCTCGATGCGCTGGCCGACGGCGAACACCGCTGCGAGGCGGTCGCGCTGGACCCGGCGGAGGTGTGCGAAGTCCCGGTCGACGATCTGGCCGCGGTGGCCGCACAGTTGCCCGGGCTGCAGCGGCAACTGATGCGCGTGATCGGCCAGAGCATCGCGCTGGACCGCGACCACGCCGAGATGCTCGCGCGGCGCCACGCCAACGAGCGCATCGCGCTGTTCCTGCACGGGCTGGGCGAACGCCTCGCCCACATCGGCCAGTCGTCGCTGCAGTTCCGGCTGGCGATGAGCCGCGAGGACATCGCCAGCTACCTCGGGCTTGCGATCGAGACCGTCAGCCGCGGCTTCACCCGGCTGCAGGACGACGGCGTGATCGCGGTGTCCGGGCGCCAGGTCGATGTCCTGGATCCGGCCGAACTGGTCCGCCTCGCGCACGGCGGCGAGCCGCCGGAAGAACAGCGGCGCCACGCCTGAGGCGCCGGGCCTGACCCGACCGTCAGCGCGGCGCCGGCGTGCAGCCCAGCGCCGCGAGCGCGTCGTGCAGTGCCGGCACGTGCATCAGCCACGGTGCGGCAATCGTCAGCAGGCCGGCGGTGAGGATCAGCAGCGCGGCAGCAATCCGCCAGCGGCCGTGCTGCAGCCACAGTTTCAGGCGCGCCCCCGACCAGGTCAGCGGCAGCATTACCGGCAACGTACCGAGGCCGAACGCCGCCATCGTCAGCGCACCGTTGCGCGCATCGGCCTGCAGCCAGGCCGCCACCAGCAAGGTGGTGCTGAGCCCGCACGGCAACCAGCCCCAGAGCACGCCCAGGGCGATCCGTTTCGCGTGGCTGTTGGCCGGCAGCAGGCGTCGCTGCAGCGGGCGCAGCCAGCGCCACATCGCGCCGTTGCCGCGCAGGAACGCCAGTCGCCCGCGGCTGTCGAGCAGGCGCACGGCCGCCAGCACCAGCACCAGGCCGACCGCCGCGCGCAGTCCGGTCGACAGCCACGGCATCCGCGCCACGGCCACGATGCCGCCGCCGATGCCGCCGGCCACCGCACCGGCGATGACGTAGCCAAGCACCCGGCCCAGGTTCGGTTCGATCACGTAGCGCAGGTCGCCGCGGGCGCCCATTGCCGGGAACGAGGTCGCGATGCCGCCGCACATCGCCGCGCAGTGCAGGCCGCCGGTCAGGCCGCTGAGTAGCGCCGCGAGCAGGGTCAGCCAGTCAATCGGCATCGTTTGACCGGAGCGCGTCAGCCGGGGGATCTTTCTGTTCCGGCGCAGGGGCGGAAAGCGGCGGATCGTCGCGCAGGATGTCGAGCGGCGCGGTGTCCAGGTCGTCGTACTGACCTCCACGCACCGACCACACGAACGCCCAGACCGCCACGCCGAGCAGCAGCAGGCTGATGGGGATCAGGAACAGCAGGATGGCCATCGTCAGTCCGCCTGCGAAGGAGCGGCCGCAATCATCGCAGTTGCGGGACGCGGCTGCGGCTTCTGCCGCGATTCCCGCCGCGGTGCCAGTCGCAGCGCATTGAGCGTCACCGTCAGCGACGAGGCCGCCATGCCCAGTGCGGCCAGCCAAGGGGTCACCAGGCCAGCGGCCGCCAGCGGCAGCGCCAGCACGTTGTAGCCCAGCGCCCACGCCAGGTTCTGGCGGATGATCCTGCGCGTGCGCCGCGCCAGCGCCACGGATTCGGGGACGCGCATCAGCGAAGGATGGGTGGCCACCAGGTCGGCGGCGCGCTGCGCCAGGGCCGCTCCATCCGCGACGGCCAGCGACACGTCCGCGCCGGCCAGCACCGGCGCATCGTTGAGTCCGTCGCCGACCATCGCCACGCGCCGGCCTTCGGCCTGCAGCGCACGGACGAAGGCCAGCTTCTGCTCGGGCGTCTGTCGCGCGTGGACGTCATCGATCGCCAGCGCCTGGCCGAAACGCGCCACCGCGTCGACCGAATCGCCGCTCGACAGGTGCACGCGGAGCCCCAGCGCACGCAGCGCCGCGATCGCTTCGGCGGCTTCGGCCCGCGCCGCCTCATGCACGCCGAAACGCGCGACGCCGTGGTGCCCGTCGCCGAGCCACAGGTCGCCGTCATCGTCGCCGCCGCAGGCGAACCCGGACTGCCCGAGGCGCCACGCAACGCCATCGACGACGCCTTCGATGCCAGCACCGGGCACCGCACGCACGTTGCTTGCTTCCGGTGCGCCTTCGACATCGGCGAACACGTGCGCCAGCGGGTGGCCGCTGTCGCGTTCGAGCGCGGCGGCGATGCGCAAGGCCTGCTGCACATCGAAGCCGCCAGTGGTTTCCACGGAGGCGCGGCGCGGACGCCCGTCGCTGAGGGTGCCGGTCTTGTCGAACACCACGTCGGTGACGTCGGCCAGGGTTTCCAGCGCGTCGGGCCGCAGCGCCAGCACGCCGATCCGCGCCAGTGCGCCGTGGGCCACCGCCAGCGCGGCGGGGATCGACATCGACAGCGCGCACGGGCAGCTGATCACCAGCAGCGCCAGCGTCACCTCGAGCGCGCGCGACGGGTCGTGGATGCGCCAGCCCAGCCAGACCAGCAGCGCGGCCAGCAGCAGCGCGAGCACGAACCAGCCCGCGATGCGGTCGGCCAGGCGCGCCAGCGGCGGCCGGTGTTCCTGCGCGTGCTCGACCAGCCGGGCCAGCTGCGACAGCCGGGTGTCGGCGCCCACGCCGCGCACGTGCACGCGCGCCGGATGCTCCCGGCAGACGGTGCCGGCATACACGTCGGCGCCGGCGCGCTTGCGGACCGGCGTGGATTCGCCAGTGAGCAGCGCTTCTTCGAAGCAGGCCTCGTCATCGAGCAGGCGACCGTCGGCAGGCAAGGCGTCGCCGGCCGCGACGCGGACGATGTCGCCGACGCGCAGCGCCGCCACCGGCACCGCCTCGCGCCCGCCGTCGGCGAGCTCGCGAATCGCGATCACCGGGCGCGCCCGCGCCAGCGCATCGACCTGCGCGCTGGCGATGTTGCGCGCACGCTGTTCCAGCATCCGCGCTGCGAGCAGGAAGAACACGAACATCACCGCAGCGTCGTACCAGACGTGCGCGCCGCCGCGGATCGTCTCGACCAGACTGGCGCCGTAGGCGAGCAGGGTGGCGCTGGCGACCAGCGTATCCATGCCCAGCCGGCGGCCGCGCAGCTCGCGCAACATACCGGCGATGAACGGCCAGCCCGCCCAGAACACCACCGGCGACGACACCAGCAGCGTCACCCAGCGGAAGAAGTCGCGGGTGGCGATCGGCATCGTGTTGTTGAAGTCCAAGTACAGGGCTTCTGCAAACATCATCGCCTGCATCGCGCCGAGCCCGGCCAGGCCCAGGCGTAGCAACCAGCGGTTGCGCTCGGCGCGGCGCGCCTGCTCGCCGGCCTCGCCGCCGCTCAGGTACGGCCGATAGCCAAGCGCGGCGATGCGCTGCAGGAGCGCCGACAGCACCACCTTCGCCGGGTCCCATGCGATGCGGATGCGGCCGGTGACCGCGTTGGCGCTGATGTCCAGCACCCCGGGTTCGCGGCGCAGGGCGCGGTCGATCAGCCACGCGCAGGCAGCGCAGCGCATGCCGTCGGTGAGCACGGTGATCTCGCGGCCGCCTTCGACCGCATGCACGTGCTCGTGCAGCAGGTCGTCGCGGTCCCAGGCCGAAAAGTCCACCGGTTCGACGCCGACCTGTCCTGCCGGCGCGCTGCGCAATGCGTAGTAATCGCCGAGGTCGGCGTCCCGGATCCACTGCGCCGCGCCCGCGCAGCCGTCGCAGCAGAACGAACGCGGCTCGGCGTCGATGGTCGCGGTGGCGGGATGGTCGGGAAGCGGTTCGCCGCAGTGGAAGCAGGCGTGGTCGGGCTGCGCGTTCACTTCGCTTCCAGCGCGGGCCCCATGTGCGCGGCGTGCTGCCCGCGCGGCAGGCGTCCGCGCAGGCGCCAGCTTCCGGCTTCGTCGCCGAGCTGCAGGTTCCAGTCGTGGCCGGCATCGAGCGCGTGCGCGGCATGCCAGCCCAGCTTGTCGGGTTCCAGCACGATCACCTGGTCGGCATCCTCGCTGTAGGGGTGCAGCAGCTGCAGGCGCAGCGGCTCGTCGCGGCGGAAGCCATCGCCAACGGGAAACACCCGCAACACGCCTTCCTCCGACTGCAGCACCGCGCCCAGCTTGAGCTGTGCGGCGCGCTCGTCGGGGCCAAGGTCCGTGGTCTGGATCTGCCCGGTGCGCTGCACTTCATCGGCGACCGAGTCGATGCTGCCGCCGCGCGACGACAGCACCACCAGCCAGATGCTGGCGATCACCGCCGCCAGGGGCAGGGCGATCACCACCCAGACCATCGGTTCGCGCAGGGGATGGCGGTGCTGGTCGTTCATCACAGTGGCCCGAAGAAGGTGCTGTCGACGGTCTCGCTCACCGCGCCGTCCTCGCTGCGCACGATGAAGACCACGTCCTGGCGGCCCTTGACCGATGCGGGTGCGGTCAGCACCACCGGCAGCGACAGCACTTCCTCGGCCTCCGCGCGGATCGGCTGGTCCAGCTCGCGCAGGGCGATGCCCGGCGTCTTCGATGCGACCTCGACGCGAAACGCGCGCGCCGCGCCCACCTTGTTGACCAGCTTGAGCGTGTAGCCGTTCTCGATGCTGCCGTCGGCGGCGCTGCGGTACAGCGCATTGCGGTCGCGCAGCACGTCGACGATCAGGCTGCTGCGCGTGGTCACGCCCCAGGCCCAGGCGGCGACCAGCGCCACCAGCAGTACGGTGTAGACCACGATGCGCGGGCGCGCCACGCGCGTCTGCCCGCCGTCGATGGCGTTCTGCGTGGTGTAGCGGATCAGGCCACGCGCATAGCCCATCTTGTCCATGACGTCGTTGCAGGCGTCGATGCAGGCGCCGCAGGCGATGCACTCGTACTGCAGGCCGTTGCGGATGTCGATGCCGGTGGGGCAGACCTGCACGCAGATGGTGCAGTCGATGCAGTCGCCCAGTTCCTCGGACGCGAACTTCGGCAGCGGCCTGGCCTCCGCATCCACGTTGGCGAGCATGATCGTGCCGGCCGCCTGCAGGCGGTTGTCGGCGGCGCTGGGGTGGCGGGTGGCACGGAAGACGTAGTCGTAAGCGGTCGCCACGTCGAGCAGGCCGCGGGCGCGGGTGAACACGTCCTTGAGCGTGCGCTTGCGCGGGCCGCGCGGCTCGCCGCGCATCGGGTCGTAGGCGATGATCAGGGTGTCGCGGTCGAACATCGCGCCCTGGAAGCGCGCGTACGGGCACATGTACTTGCAGACCTGCTCGCGCAGGAAGCCCGCGTTGCCCCATGTGGCCAGGGCGTAGAACAGCACCCAGAAGATTTCCCAGCCGTTCCAGTCGAAGGGCCACAGCCGCGCCCCCAGGTCCACGATCGGGGTGAAGAACCCGACGAAGGTGAAGCCGGTCCACAGCGCGAACACCAGCCACAGCGCGTGCTTGCTTCCCTTGCGCAGGAGCTTCTCGCGCGTCCAAGGGCCGGCGTCGAGCTTCATCCGTTTCGCGCGGTCACCCTCGGTCCAGCGCTCCATCCACAGGAACACTTCGGTCCACACCGTCTGCGGGCAGGCGTATCCGCACCAGACGCGGCCGAGCAGGGCGGTGACGAAGAACAGCACCAGCGCCAGGATGATCAGCAGCATCGCCAGGAAGGTGAAATCCTGCGGCCAGAAGGTCAGCCCGAAGACATGGAACTTGCGCGCGGGCAGGTCGAACAGCACCGCTTGGTGGCCATCCCACTTCAGCCACGGGAACACGTAGTACATGCCCAACAGCCAGAACACCGCGGCCACGCGCAGGCGGTTGAGCGTGCCCGCGACATCGCGCGGATAGACCTTGCGCTCGCTGGCATAGACGGAGCCGCCCTCGTCGAGCAGGTCCAGGTCGATCTTCTTGCTCACTGCAGCAGGCTCACTTGTGCGGGATGGGCCGGTTGAAGCGGCTCGCCGGGCGCAGCAGGATCCAGGTGAACAGGCTCGACGACGCGGTCGCGATCCAGAACATGAAAAAGCCGATGCTGTAGCCAAGGCCACGGGTCATCGGCATGTCCGGGAAGGTCATGTCGCGCAGCGCCAGCGGATCGACGAAGGCGAAGAACGCCATCGTCGCCACGCCCGCGGCAAAGAAACTTGGCCATACGATCGCGCCGACCCGCTGCGCCATCGGGCGCGGCGGGTGGTCGAATTTCGGCTCGGTGAAATCGGTCACTGGCTGCCTGTCTCCTGCGTTGCCGGCGCGGTGCCGGTGGCGTCGGCATCGGGATGCGACAGCGACCACACATAGGCCGCGGCCAGCCGCGAGCGGGTTTCGCCCAGCATGTCACGCCAGGCCGGCATCACGCCGTGTCGGCCCTTGGCGATCGATTCGCTCAGCTGCGCGGTGCTGTCGCCATACATCCAGTAGTCGTCGGTCAGGTCCGGCGCGCCCAGCGCCTGGTTGCCCTTGCCCTCGACGCCGTGGCAGGCGACGCAGACGCCTTCGTACAGGCGCTGGCCCTGCACCGCGAGGTAGTCCTTGCTGCGCGCGGGATCCGACAGCGAGCGCACGTAGGCGACCACCGAGATCACCGCGCTGTCGCCGCCCATGCCGGTGAGCACGGTGCCCCATTCGGGCATCACGCCTTCGCGGCCGTCGAGCACCGTGGTCAGGATGTCGTCGGGGCTGCCGCCCCAGTGCCAGATGTCGTCGCGCAGGTTGGGGAAGCCGATCGCACCCTGCGCCGACGAGCCGTGGCAGGTCGCGCAGTTGTTGTTGAAGATCGCCTGGCCCAGCTTGATCGCGGCCGGGTCCTTCGCGATGGCATCGATCGGCTGGCCCTTGTACGGCGCGAAGGTTTCCTCGAGCCGGGCATCATCGGCCGCCTTGGCCAATGCGTGTTCCCCGGCCGAACTCCACTTGCCGTAGCCCTCGTAGCCGCCGAGGCCGCCGTACCAGAAGATGTAGACCACCGAGAACGCGAGCAGCAGGTAGAAGCCGTTGATCCACCAGCGCGGCATCGGCTTGTTGTACTCGGTGATGTCGCCGTCCCAGTAGTGGCTGGTTTCCTCCGGCTTCGGGTCGCCGGGGCGGCGCTTGGCCGTCCACCACAGCAGCCACACGCAGCCCAGCAGGTTCAGCGCCACCAGTGCGATGACGTACCACGACCAACCTGTGCTCACGGGCGCTCCTCCGGCACGTCTTCATCGATCGCCAGCCTGGCGGCGGCGTCGAAGTCGGCCTTGCGGCGCGGGCTCCACGCCCACGCCCAGCCAAGCAGGAACAGCAGGAGCAGGATCGAGGTCACGATTCCGGACAACATGGCTCACTCCCCCCGCGGCGCGTGCTTGCCGAGCGCCTGCAGGTAGGCGACCACGGCGTCGAGTTCGGTCTTGTCGGCGACGTCCGCGGCGGCCGCGGCGATCTGCTCGTCGGTGTAGGGATCACCGAGGCGCTGCAGTGCGCGCATGTGCGCGGTGATCTGCGCGCCGTCGAGGGTGTTCTTCGCCAGCCACGGGAACGAGGGCATGTTGGATTCGGGCACCACGTCGCGCGGATTGATCAGGTGCACGCGATGCCAGTCGTCCGAATAGCGGCCGCCGACGCGCGCCAGGTCCGGCCCGGTGCGCTTGGAGCCCCACTGGAACGGCCGGTCGTAGACCGATTCGCCGGCCAGCGAGTAGTGGCCGTAGCGCTCGGTTTCGAAGCGCAGCGTGCGGATCATCTGCGAGTGGCAGTTGTAGCAGCCCTCGCGCACGTACACGTCGCGCCCAGCCAACTGCAGGGCGGGGTAGGGCTCCACGCCCGGCAGCGGCTTGATCGCCTCGGCCTGGTACATCAGCGGGACGATCTCGGCCAGCCCGCCCAGCGACAGCGCGACCGTGATCAGCACCGCCATCAGGCCGATGTTCTTCTCGACTTTCTCGTGTCCAATATTGCTCATCGGGTCGTCCTCAAGCCCGCGCTTCGGCTGCGCCGGGCGGCAGCACCGGATTGGGCGCCGGATTCCTGGCCAGCTGCACGGTCCTGTACATGTTCCAGGCCATCAGGCACATGCCGGCCAGCACCAGCAGGCCGCCGAACAGGCGCCCCAGGTAGTACGGGTAGGTGGCGTTGAGCGATTCGACGAAGCTGTAGGTCAGCGTGCCGTCGGCGTTGGTGGCGCGCCACATCAGACCCTGGGTCACGCCGGCGATCCACATCGAGGCGATGTAGAACACCACGCCCAGGGTGTGCATCCAGAAGTGCACGTCGATCCACTTGACCGAATACATCTCCTTCAGCCCCTGCAGCCGCGGCAGCAGCGCGTAGACCGAGCCGATCGAGATCATCGCCACCCAACCGAGGGTGCCGGCGTGGACGTGGCCCACGGTCCAGTCGGTGTAGTGGCTGAGCGAATTGACCGTCTTGATCGAGAGCATCGGGCCCTCGAACGTCGCGATCATGTAGAAGCTGATCGCCACGATCAGGAACTTCAGGATCGGGTCGGTGCGCAGCTTGTACCAGACGCCCGAGAGCGTGAGGATGCCGTTCATCGCGCCGCCCCAGCTCGGCGCCAGCAGGATCAGCGAGAACACCATACCCACCGACTGCGCCCAGTCCGGCAGCGCGGTGTAGTGCAGGTGGTGTGGGCCGGCCCACATGTAGACCGAGATCAGCGCCCAGAAGTGCACGATCGACAGCCGGTACGAGTAGATCGGCCGCCCGGCCTGCTTGGGCACGAAGTAATACATCATCGCGAGATACCCGGTGGTCAGCAGGAACGCCACCGCGTTGTGCCCGTACCACCACTGCGCCATCGCATCGACCGCGCCGCTGTAGACCGGATAGGACTTGGTCAGGCTGGCCGGCAGCGCGAGGTTGTTGACGATGTGCAACATGCCCACGGCGATGATGTAGGCGCCGTAGAACCAGTTGGCCACGTAGATGTGCTTCACGCGGCGTTTGGCGATGGTGCCGAAGAACAGCACGCCGTAGGCCACCCAGACCACCGCGATGGCGATGTCGATCGGCCATTCCAGCTCGGCATATTCCTTGCCCTGGGTCATGCCCAGCGGCAGGGTGATCGCGGCGGCCACGATCACCGCCTGCCAGCCCCAGAACACGAAGCTGGCGAGCCTGTCCGAGATCAGCCGCACGTGGCAGGTGCGCTGGACCACGTACAGGCTGGTGGCGAACAGCACCGAGCCGCCGAAGGCGAAGATCACCGCGTTGGTGTGCAGCGGCCGCAGGCGGCCGTAGCTCAGCCACGGAATGTCGAAATTCAGAGCCGGCCAGTACAGCTGCGCCGAGATCAGCACGCCCACCGCCATGCCGACGATGCCCCACAGGATCGTGGCGACGACGAACTGGCGCACGACCTTGTCGTTGTAGGTCCCGGCGGGTTCGGCGCGCACAGTCGCGGCCGACGCGCCTGCCGGCGCGGGCTGTATGGCTTCAATGCTCATGGAAACACCTTGATTTCGCTGCCCCGATATTGTCCCGAAGGTGGACGTGGGCAAACTTGATCTGGATCAATCGCCCGTCCGCGTCCCGGATTCCTGGCGCATCGTACCGGTTCAGCCCCCCACGCCATGCGGCTGGATGACGCCGCCGGCGATGCCCGCGGCGACCAGCACGATCAGCAGCACGGAGAAGCCGATCCGCTTGGTCAGCGAATTGACCGTGCGCTTGCTCGCCCCCTTGTCGACCAGCATGTAGTACAGGCCGGCGCCGAGGTGGTAGAGGATCACGCCGAGGAAACCGACGATGAGCAGGGTTTTCATGGGCAAGGTGCCCCGGAAGGAAGGCGCCTCGCCGATGCCCGCTCGCGCAGCACCAGGCGCCGCGCCACGATCGCCGCAGTCAGCACCAGCAGGAACATGCCGTAGCCGACCGAGGTGGCCAGCACCTGTTTCCAGATCGCGGTGGCGCCCGGATCGGCGTGGAGCATGCCCCAGTGGGTGCCAGCCGCGGCTGCGGCGACGGCCAGCACCAGGCTGGCCAGGTCGAAAAACCGCCTGCGCCAACCGCGCGGTTGGCGCGGAAACAGCCAGAACAGGGCCGCCAGGATCGAGAACCAGGGGATGAACAGGATCAGGGCCAGGTTGAGTTCGATCTGGGGCGGCATGGCGGCGGGCAGGGACGGGGAGGGCACCGCGGCATGCTAGTCGAACCGAATCAGTTTCAATAGAATCAGTTTTTCGGTAAAAAACCGTATCAGATGGAGTGAGCGACCCGCCCCGGGAGCCCGCCATGAAACGCTACGAGGCCCTGGCCGACGACATCGCACGCTCGATCCACGCCGGCCTGCTGAAGCCCGGCGAACGCCTGCCGTCGGTCCGCACGGCCAGCGCCGCGCGCAAGCTCAGTCCCTCGACCGTGTTCCAGGCCTACTACCTGCTCGAGGCGCGTGGACTGGTCGAATCGCGGCCCCGCTCGGGCTACTACGTGGCGCAGGCGGCCGCGCGCCTGCCGCCGGAGCCGGAGGCCGCGTCCCGCCCGGACGGCGAATCGCGCGACGTCGACGTCAGCGCGCTGGTCTTCGAAGTGCTCGAATCGGCAATGACGCACGACGTGGTGCCGCTGGGATCGGCCTTCCCCAGTCCGCTGCTGTTCCCGCTCGAACGGGTCGGGCGCGCCGTGGCGTCGGCCGCCGTGCACCTGGATCCGTGGAGCACGGTGGACGACCTGACGCCCGGCAACACCGAACTGCGCCGCCAGATCGCACTGCGCTACCTGATCGACGGCATGGACGTGCCGGCCGACGAGATCGTGATCACCAACGGCGCACTGGAGGCGCTGAACCTGTGCCTGTCGGCAGTGACCCGGCCCGGCGACGCGGTGCTGGTGGAGTCGCCGTGCTTCTACGCCACGCTGCAGTCGCTGGAACGCAACGGCCTGCGCGCGATCGAGGTGCCGACCCATCCGCGCACCGGCGTCGACCTCGATGCGATGAAAGCCGCGATCGCACGCCACGCCCCGCGCGCCTGCTGGCTGATGCCGACATTCCAGAACCCGCTCGGCTCCACCATGCCCGACGAGCGCAAGCGGGACCTGGTCGCGCTGCTGGCGCGCCACGAGATCCCGCTGATCGAGGACGACGTTTACGCCGAACTGCACCACGGCGCCGGCCGCGTGCTGCCGGCCAAGGCCTTCGACCGCGACGGGCAGGTGATGCATTGCTCGTCGTTCTCCAAGTCGCTGGCGCCCGGCTACCGCATCGGCTGGGTCGCGGCCGGGCGCCGTGCGCAGGCGGTGGCGCGGCGCAAGCTCACCACCACCCTCAACACCAACGTACCGGCACAGATCGGGCTGGCCCGCTATCTAGAACGTGGCAGCTTCGATCGCCACCTGCGTCGCCTGCGCCGCACGCTGGCGGCGCAGCAGGAGCAGTACATCGCCCTGGTCGCGCGCAGTTTCCCACGCGGGACGCGGGTCACGCGCCCGGCCGGCGGCTACTTCCTGTGGATCGAACTGCCGCCGGGCGGCGACGCGCTGTTGCTGCAGCGGCAGGCGGGCAGCCTCGGGATCAGCATCGCGCCCGGGCCGATGTTCTCGGCCAGCCGCGGCTTCGGCCATTGCCTGCGGCTGAACTGCGGGCATCCGCTCGAACCGCGCATCGATTCGGCGCTGGCGACACTGGGACGCATTGTCGCTCAGCAGCTGCGGTGATGGCGGCGTCCGCGTGGTCTCGTTGCCGGCGCCGTGCATGCGGTTCTTCGCCAACGCCAATTTCCGGGTGCGGTCGAGAGGTCGCGGCTTTCGCCGCTCCTACGGGTTTCGTGGCGCGCGCGGGCGTCCTGGCCATGGACGCGATGACCCGTTATTAACCCCGCCGCCGTTAGCATGCAGCGTGCACCAGCCTTGGAATGGAACCCACTTGCCCCCCGCTTCCGACGCATTCGTGTTCTTCGGCGCCACCGGCGACCTCGCCTACAAGAAGATCTTTCCCGCGCTCCAGGCAATGGTGGCGCGAGGCGACCTCGATATCCCGGTGATCGGCGTGGCCCGCGCCGGCTGGACGGTGGATCAGCTGCGCGAACGCGCCCGCGACAGCATCGAGCACAACGGCGGGGTCGACGAGGCCGCTTTCGCCAAACTGGCTTCGCTGCTGCGCTACGTGGACGGCGACTACAACGATGCCGGCACCTTCGAACGCCTGCGCAAGGCGCTGGGCGACGCGCAGCGGCCGCTGCACTACCTCGCGATCCCGCCGAACCTGTTCGCGCCCGTAGTCCAGGCGCTCGACGCCAGCGGTTCCGCGAAAGGCGCGCGGGTGGTGGTGGAAAAGCCGTTCGGCCGCGACCTGGCCTCGGCCCGCGCGCTCAATGCCACGCTGCACGAAGTGTTCGACGAAGCCTCGATCTTCCGCATCGACCATTACCTGGGCAAGGAAGCGGTGCAGAACCTGCTGTACTTCCGCTTCGCCAACGCCTTCCTCGAACCGCTGTGGAATCGCGACCACGTCGACAACGTGCAGATCAGCATGGCCGAGGATTTCGGCGTGCAGGGCCGCGGCGGTTTCTACGACGGGGTCGGCGCGATCCGTGACGTGGTCCAGAACCATCTGCTGCAGGTGGTTGCGCTGCTGGCGATGAACGCACCGACCGGCCGCGATCCCGAGTCGATCCGCCTGGAGAAGCTGCGGTTGTTCCGCGCGATGCGGCCACTGCAGGCCGGCGAGCTGGTGCGCGGCCAGTTCCGCGGCTACCGTGACGAAGCGGGCGTGGCGAAGGATTCCGACGTCGAAACCTTCGCCGCGCTGCGCCTGCACATCGACACCTGGCGCTGGGCCGGCGTGCCGTTCTACATCCGCGCCGGCAAGTGCCTGCCGATCACCTCGACCCAGGTGGTCGTCGACCTCAAATGCCCGCCGATGGCGATCTTCGACGAGACCCTGCCGGCCCATTCGAACTATTTCCGCCTGCGCCTGAGCCCCGAGGTGGTAATCGCCACCGGCGTGCGGGTCAAGCGCGCCGGCGACGAGATGCGCGGCGAGGACGTCGAACTGACCGCCCGCCACCAGCACAGCGACGAGAAATCACCTTACGAGCGCCTGCTCGGCGACGCGATCCGCGGCGACACCGGGCTGTTCACCAGCGACGCCGCGGTGGAAGCCGCCTGGCGCGTGGTCGATCCCGTCCTGCGCGACCATCCCGCAGCGGAGCCCTACGAACCCGGCACCTGGGGCCCCGCATCCGCGGCTTCCATCGTCGAAGGCGAAGAGCGCTGGCACGATCCGCAGCCTGAGACGAGCGCGCCATGCTAGGCCACGAACCCGTCGCCGACGTGGTCTTCCTGCTGGATGTCGACAACACCCTGCTCGACAACGACCGCTTCAAGGCCGATCTCGACGCGCGCCTGCAGCGCGACTTCGGCCCCGACGGCCGCGCCGCCTATTGGGCCCTGTACGAAAGCGAGCGCCGCAGGCTGGGCTACGCCGATTACCTCGCCGCACTGCAGGCCTTCCGCGAGGGTCGCGAGGACGATCCAGACCTGCTGCGCATGTCTGGCTACATGCTCGACTATCCGTTCGCCGAGCGCGTCTACCCGGGCGCGCTGGAAGCGGTGGAACGGCTTCACGCAGTCGGCGTGCCGGTGATCCTGTCCGACGGCGACGTGGTGTTCCAGCCGCGCAAGGTGCAGCGCTCCGGACTATGGGAGGCGATGCGGGGCAGGGTGCTGATCTACCTGCACAAGCAGCACATGCTCGACGCAGTGCAACTGCGCTACCCGGCGCGACACTACGTGATGGTCGACGACAAGCCGAAGCTGCTGGCGGCGATGAAGTCCACGATGGGCGCGCGCCTGACCACCGTTTTCGTGCGCCAGGGACACTATGCCGACGAGGCCGCGGGCCAGCCGATCGAGCCGGCACCGGACATGGCCATCGACGACATCGGCGAACTGGCCACCTTCGACCTGCAACAATTCGGCCCTCGGGCCTGCCACCAGGCAGCGCCGGACGGCACGCCAGAATCCATATCGCAATGACAGGAACCGACATGACCCACCTGCAATCCCTGCGCGACCTCGGCCAGAGCCTGTGGCTGGACAACATCACCCGCGAGATCCTCGACGACGGCACGCTGCAGCGCTACATCGACGAGTACGGCATCACCGGCCTGACCTCCAACCCCACGATCTTCGACGAGGCGATCGGCAACAGCGGCGCCTACGACGCGGGCATCCGCGAGAAGGCCGCCGCAGACAAGCAAGGCGAAGCGCTGTTCATCGAGCTCGCACTGGAAGACCTGCGCCGCGCCGCGGACCTGTTCCGGCCCGCGTTCGACGCGACCGGCGGCGTCGATGGCTGGGTGTCGATGGAACTTTCGCCGCTGCTGGCCGCCGATACCGCCGGCAGCATCGAGGCCGCCAGCCGCATCCGCGCCGATGGCGCGCGCGACAACCTGTACGTCAAGATCCCGGGCACGCCCGAGGGCGTGCCGGCCATCGAGGAGTCGATCTTCGCCGGCGTGCCGATCAACGTGACCCTGCTGTTCTCCACGCAGCAGTACATGGCCGTTGCCGAAGCCTACATGCGCGGGATCGAACGCCGCATCGCCGCCGGGCTGGACCCGGTGGTCGGCTCGGTGGCTTCGCTGTTCATCAGCCGCTGGGACAAGGCCAGCGCGGCGCAGCTGCCGGTCGAACTGCACAACCGCCTCGGGATTGCCGTGGGTCAACAGACCTATCGTGCCTATCGCGAACTGCTGGCCTCGGATCGCTGGAAGAAGCTCGCGGCCGCCGGCGCGCGGCCGCAGCGCCTGCTGTGGGCCAGTACCGGCACCAAGGATCCGGCCGCGCCGGACACGCTCTACATCGAAGCGCTGGCCGCGCCGGACACCATCAACACGGTGCCGGAGAAAACCCTGCGCGCATTCGCCGACCACGGCAAGGTGGACGGTGCGATGGCCGAAGACGGCGGCGACTTCGCCGACACGCTGGGCAAGATCACCGCAGCCGGCGTCGACATCGACGCGCTGGCCGGCCAGCTCCAGCGCGAAGGGGCCGATTCGTTCGTCAAATCCTGGCACCAGCTGATGCAGCGCATCGCCGACAAGGCGCAGGCGCTGGCCGGCAGCGGCGGCTGAGCAAGGGTGGCCATGGATACGTCGTCCCCCGGCAATCAGGTTCCGCTGACCCAGCGCCCGCAGTGGGCGGCGCTTGCGGCGCATGCACAGGCGTTTTCCGCCACCGGCCTGCGCGAACTGTTCGCCGCCGATCCGGCACGCGGGCAGAGATTCAGCGCCGAAGGGGCAGGCCTGTACCTCGACTACGCCAAGCAACGCATCGATGACACGACGCTGCGCCTGCTGCTGGACCTCGCCGAAGCCTGCAACCTCCGCGCACGCACCGCGGCGATGTTCGCCGGCAAGCGCATCAACCGCACCGAGGACCGCTCGGTGCTGCATGTGGCCCTGCGCATGCCGAAGGGCGAGCACCTGGACGTGGATGGCGTCGACGTGGTCGCGCAGGTACACGAAGTGCTCGACCGCATGGCCGCCTTCGCCGACCGCGTGCGCAGCGGGCAATGGACCGGCCATTCCGGCAAGCGCATCCGCAACGTGGTCAGCATCGGCATCGGCGGTTCCGACCTGGGACCGGTGATGGCGTATGAGGCGCTGCGCGACTTCAGCCAGCGCGACATGCACTTTGCGTTCGTTTCCAACGTCGACGGCACCGATTTCACCGAAGCCGTGCGTGGTCTGGACGCGGCCGAGACGCTGTTCATCGTCTGCTCCAAGACCTTCACCACGCTCGAGACGCTGGCCAATGCGCACGCCGCGCGTGCCTGGTGCCTCGATGCGTTCGGAGGCGACGAGGCCGCGGTCGCGAAGCACTTCGTCGCGGTCTCGACCAACGCCGAGGGCGTGCGCGGGTTCGGCATCGACACCGACAACATGTTCGGCTTCTGGGACTGGGTCGGCGGCCGCTACTCGATGGATTCGGCGATCGGTCTGTCGACCATGATCGCGATCGGCCCGGACAACTTCCGCGACATGCTGGCCGGGTTCCACGCGATGGACGCGCATTTCCGCGACACGCCGTTCGAGCGCAACCTGCCGGTGCTGATGGCATTGGTCGCGATCTGGAACAACGACTTCCTAGGCGCGGACACGGTGGCAGTGCTGCCGTATGCGCAGTATCTCAAGCGCTTTCCGGCCTACCTGCAGCAGCTGACGATGGAGAGCAATGGCAAGTCGGTGACACTCGACGGCCGTCGCGTCGACTACCCGACCGGCCCGGTGTACTGGGGCGAGCCGGGCACCAACGGCCAGCATTCGTTCTACCAGCTGATCCACCAGGGCACGCGGCTGGTGCCGTGCGACTTCATCGGCTTCTGCGAACCGCTCAGCCCCCTGCGCGAGCAGCACGACCTGCTGATGGCCAACCTGTTCGCGCAGGGCGAAGCGCTGGCGTTCGGCAAGACCGCCGACGAAGTCCGCGCCGAGGGCGTCGCCGAGGCGCTGGTACCGCACAGGACCTTCGAGGGCAACCGCCCGAGCAGCACGATCCTCGCGCAGCGGCTGACCCCGCACGCGCTCGGCGCGCTGGTCGCGCTGTACGAACACAGCGTGTTCGTGCAGGGCGTGGTCTGGGACATCGACTCCTTCGACCAGTGGGGTGTGGAGCTGGGCAAGGTATTGGCGAAACAGACTGCCAGCGAGTTGTCCACCCAAAACCCGCCCGAGCTCCGCCACGACAGCTCCACCAACGCGCTGATCCGGCGCTACCTCGAACAGCGGGGCACACGCTGATGGGCACGAACATCAGCCCGCTGGCGGGCAAGCCTGCACAGGCCGCGCAGTTGGTCGACATCGACAAACTGCTCGCGGCCTATTTCGACGTGAAGCCGGATCCGTCAGTCGCCGCGCAGCGCGTGGCGTTCGGCACCTCCGGCCATCGCGGCAGTTCGTTCGACGGCAGCTTCAACGAGTTCCACGTGCTGGCCATCACACAGGCCATCTGCGAGTACCGCAAGGCGCAGGGCATCGACGGGCCGCTGTTCCTCGGCATCGATACCCATGCGCTGTCCGCGCCGGCGCGCGACAGTGCGCTGGAAGTGCTGGCGGCCAACGGCGTGGAGGTGCGGATCGCGACAGGCGACGAGTACACGCCGACGCCCGCGATCTCGCACGCGATCCTCGTCCACAACCGCGGCCGCACATCAAACCTGGCGGACGGCATTGTCGTCACGCCTTCGCATAACCCGCCCGGCGACGGCGGCTTCAAGTACAACCCCGCCAACGGCGGGCCGGCCGACACCGCGATCACCCGCCAGGTGCAGGACCGCGCCAACGCACTGCTCGAAGCCGGCCTCAAGGGCGTGGCCCGCGTGCCGCTGGCGCAGGCGCGCAAGGCGGCGACCACGCGCGAACACGACTTCCTCGAACACTACGTCGAAGACCTGCGCAACGTGCTCGACTTCGACCTGATCCGCGGCTCCGGCATCCGCCTGGGCGTGGATCCGCTGGGCGGTGCCGGCGTGCACTACTGGGCGCGCATCGCAGAACGCTATTCGCTGGACCTCGACGTGGTCAGCGAACAGATCGACCCGACCTTCGCCTTCATGACCCTGGACTGGGACGGGCAGATACGCATGGACCCGTCCTCGCCGTACGCGATGCAGCGGCTGATCGGGATGAAGGACCGCTATGACGTCGCCTTCGCCTGCGACACCGACCACGACCGCCACGGCGTGGTGAGCAAGGCCGGGCTGCTGCCATCGAACCACTACATGGCGGCGATGGTCGACGACCTGTTCCGCCACCGCCTGCAGTGGGGCGCGGATGCCGCGGTCGGCAAGACCGTCGTCAGCAGCAGCATGATCGACCGCGTCGCCGCGCGACTGCAGCGCAAGCTGTACGAGACGCCTGTGGGCTTCAAGTGGTTCGCCGACGGCCTGTTCGACGGGTCGCTGGGCCTGGGCGGCGAGGAAAGCGCGGGCGCCAGCTTCCTGCGCCGCGACGGCAGCGTCTGGACGACCGACAAGGACGGCATGGCGCCGGCGCTGTTCGCCGCCGAACTCACCGCGCGCCACGGACATGATCCGGCCGAACACTATCGCGGCCTGTGCGATGCCTTCGGCGAGGCCTTCTTCGACCGCGTCGAAGCGCCGGCCAGCGCGCAGCAGAAGCAGGTGCTGGCAAAGCTCGCGCCAGGGCAACTCAATGCCGACACGCTCGCCGGCGCGCCCATCCGCCAGGTGCTGGACAAGGCGCCGGGCAACGACGCGCCGATCGGCGGCATCAAGGTCGTCGCCGACAACGGCTGGTTCGCCGCGCGGCCGTCGGGCACCGAGGATATCTACAAGATCTACGGCGAAAGCTTCGAAAGCCGCGCACATTTGCAGGCGATCCTTGCCGAGGCGCAGGGGATCGTGGATGCGGCGCTGGCATCGGCCCCGGGCAAGGAGCCGTAACCCCGCGCCCCTGCCAGGCGCGCTGCGAGGAGGACATCCATGTCACCCGCCCATCCATCCGACACCATCGACCAGCGCTGCATCGACACGCTGCGCTTCCTTTCCGTCGACATGGTGCAGAAGGCCGACAGCGGCCACCCCGGCCTGCCGCTCGGCGCCGCGCCAATGGCCTACGTGCTGTGGCAGCACTTCCTGAAGCACAACCCGGCCAACCCGCTGTGGCCGGACCGCGACCGCTTCGTGCTCTCCGCGGGCCACGGCTCGGCGCTGCTGTACAGCCTGCTGCACGTCACCGGCTACGACCTGCCGCTCGACGAGATCAAGCGCTTCCGGCAATGGGGCAGCAAGGCTCCGGGGCATCCCGAGCGCGGCCACACGCCGGGCGTCGAGGTCACCACCGGGCCGCTCGGGCAGGGCCTGGCCAACGCCGTAGGCATGGCGATGGCCGAGGCGCAGCTGGCGGCGCGCTACAACCGTCCCGGCCACGTCGTCGTCAACCATCGCACCTGGGTGATTGCCAGCGACGGCGACCTGATGGAGGGAGTCGCTTCCGAAGCCGCGTCGTTCGCCGGGCACCTGCAGCTCGGCAAGCTCAACGTGCTGTACGACGACAACAGCGTGACGCTCGCCGCCGGCACCGACATCACCTTCACCGAAGATCGCGCTGCGCGCTTCGCCGCCTACGGCTGGCACGTGCAGACAGTGGACGACGGCAACGACGTGGCCGCCATCGAACAGGCCCTGCAGCGGGCGCGCGACGAAACCACGCGACCCTCGCTGGTGCTGGTGCGCACCCACATCGGCTACGGCTCGCCCGAGCAGGACAGCTACAAGGCGCACGGTTCGCCGCTGGGCGAAAAGGACGTCGCGGCTACCAAGCGCAAGCTCGGCTGGCCGGAACAGCCGCCGTTCCTGCTGCCCGACGACGCGATCGCGCACTTCCGTTCCGCACTCGACCGCGGCAAGCGCGAACAAGACGCGTGGCAGCGGCGTTTCGACGCCTATGCCGAGGCCTTCGCCGATGAAGCGCGCGAACTGCGCACCAGCCTCGAAGCGAAGTTACCCGACGGCTGGGACGCCGACATCCCGGTGTTCCCCGCCGACGCAAAGGGCATAGCCACGCGCGAGGCCGGGGGCAAGGTGCTGTCGGCGATCGCACCGAATCTCCCGGCGTTGACCGGCGGCTCCGCGGATCTGGACCCTTCGACCTACACCGCGGTGAAAGGCCTGGGCGACTTCGACCCGCGTGCCACGCCCGGCGAGGACGAGCAGGGATCCACCGGCGGCGGCTGGAGTCATGCCGGCCGCAACCTGCACTTCGGCGTGCGCGAACACGCGATGGGCGCGATCTGCAACGGCATGGCCGCGCACGGCGGCATCATTCCCTACGACGCGACCTTCCTGATTTTCTCCGACTACATGCGTCCGCCGATGCGCCTGGCGGCGCTGATGCACCTGCACGTGGTGCACGTGTTCACCCACGACAGCATCGCCCTGGGCGAGGACGGGCCCACCCACCAGCCGGTCGAGCAGCTGGCAGGGCTGCGTTCGGTGCCGGAGCTGCTGGTGATCCGGCCCGCCGACGCCAATGAAACGGCCGTCGCCTGGCGCGTCGCGCTGGAAGCGAAGGACCACCCGGTCGCGCTGGCGCTGTCGCGGCAGAAGGTGCCGACACTCGACCGCGGCAGGTACGCAGCGGCCGACGGCGTGCGCAAGGGGGCCTATGTCCTGCTCGATGCCGACGGCGGCAAGCCCGATGTCGTCGTGATCGGCACCGGCGCGGAAACCGGCCTCGCGCTGGCCGCCGTGGAAGCATTGCAGGGCGAGGGCATCTCGGCTCGCGCCGTGTCGATGCCCAGCTGGGAACTGTTCGACCGGCAGCCACAGGCCTATCGCGATTCTGTGCTGCCGCCCTCGGTAGGCGCACGGCTGGCGGTGGAGGCAGGCTCGCCGCAGGGCTGGCACCGCTATGTCGGCGACCGTGGCGACGTGCTCGGCGTCGACCGGTTTGGCGCGTCTGCGCCGGGAAGCGAGATGCTCGAACGTTACGGCTTCACCGTCGACAACGTCTGCGCGCGGGCGCGCAAGCTGCTCGGAAAGGAGGCGACCTGATGGCACACGAATTCAAGGTCGGCGACCACGTGACGTGGAACTCCGAGGCCGGCCACGTCAGCGGCACGATCATCAAGGTGCACGTCAAGGACTTCGACTGGCACGGCTATACCCGGCACTGCAGCAAGGACGACCCGCAGTACGAGATCAAAAGCGACAAGACCGACCACGTGGCCGTGCACAAGGGCGGGGCGCTGAAGAAGTCGAAATCCTGACGGCTGGTTCCTGATTGCCGGTTGCGTGTTGGTTGCTCTTGTAGGAGCGGCTTCAGCCGCGAGCTTTTGCTCCCTCCCCTGCGAAGCCAGGGGAGGTCGAGGAGGGGTGCTTAGAGGTGCCCTCGGCAGCTTCGCAGGGAGAGGGGCCGTAGCGAAAAGCTCGCGGCTGAAGCCGCTCCTACAAGTGCAAGTGCAAGTGCGATTACGCAAAGCAGCCTGTGGCTACTCCTTCTTCATCGCATGCCCACCGAACTCGTTGCGCATCGCCGACAGCAGCTTGTCGGCGAACGAGTCGCTGTCGCGCGAGCGCAGGCGTTCGATCAGCGACTGGGTGATCACCGGCGCCGGCACGTCGAGGTCGATCGCCTCGGCCACGGTCCAGCGGCCTTCGCCGGAGTCGGGCACGAACGGGGCGATGCCGTCCATCTTCGGATTCTTGTCGAGCGCATTGGCGGTCAGGTCCAGCAGCCACGAGCGCACGACGCTGCCCTGGCGCCAGATCTCGGCGACCTGGTGCAGGTCGAGGCCGAAGTCGGTCTTGTGGCCGAGGATCGAGAAGCCTTCCGCATACGCCTGCATCAGTCCGTACTCGATGCCGTTGTGGACCATCTTGGTGAAGTGGCCCGAGCCGACCGGACCAACGCGGCCCCAGCCCTGGTCCTTGCCCGGCGCCAGGGTCTCGAAGATCGGGCGCAGGCGCTCGACCGCGTCCTTCTCGCCGCCCACCATCATGCTGTAGCCCTCGGCCAGCCCCCACACGCCACCGCTGGTGCCGCAGTCGATGTAGTGCAGCCCCTTGTCGGCGACGGCCCTGGCGCGGTCCAGCGTGTTCTTGTAGTTGGAGTTGCCGCCGTCGACGATCGTGTCGCCCGGCGCCAGCAGCTTCATCAATGCATCGACGGTACTGCCGGTGATGTCGCCGGCCGGCACCATCATCCAGACCACGCGCGGCGCCGGCAGCTTGCCGACCAGTTCCTCCAGCGAAGCGGCCGATCCCGCGCCGAACGCCTCCACGCGCGCGCGCGCCTCCGGGTTGGGGTCGAAGCCGACCACGCGATGGCCGCCACCTGCCAGGCGCTGCGCCATGTTCGCGCCCATCTTGCCCAAGCCGATCATGCCGAGTTCCATTGTTTCTTCCCTCATTTCTGCAGTCGATGGATTGAAGCGGATGGCGCGCCCGTTGTGATGATGCCGCACCCGCCGCCCGCGATGTTCGTTATTTCCGTGGCGACACCGGATGCTCCCGGCACCAGGCCCGCGCCGCCGCCCCGATCGCGGACGATTCGGTGGGGTAGGGATGGATGACCCGTGCCAGCCCGCGCACGCCGACCCCGTTGACCATGGCCTGGGTGACCTGTCCGATCAGCTCGCCGGCACAGCGGGAGACGATCGTCGCGCCCAGGATCCGGTCCGAGCCGTCGGCGACGTGGAGCTTGATGAAGCCGACATCGTCGCCGTCGAGCACCGCCCGGTCCACCACGTGCAGCGGGATCGTGCTGGTCGAGACGGCGATGTCGCGGCGCATCGCCTCGCGCACGTAGAGGCCGACGTGCGCGATCTCCGGGTCGGTGTACGTGCACCAGGGGATGACCAGGTCGTCCAGCACCTGCTGCTCGCCGCGCAGCGCATTGGCCACCGCCATGCGCGCGGTGGCCACCGCGACATGGGTGAAGCGTTGCGCCATGCAGGCGTCGCCGGCCGCGTAGATCGCGGGGTTGTCCGTGCGCAGGTGCTCGTCGACACGGATGCCATGGACGGCATCGTGGCGCACGCCCGCCGCATCCAGCCCCATGTCATCGATGCGCGGCACCCGACCGGTGCCGACCAGCACCGCATCGGCAGCCACGCTGGTCACGTAGTCGTCGCTGCGCAGGTCGGCGTGGATCTCGTCCCCGACGCGGCGCACGGCGGTCACTTCGGTGTTCAGACGCACCTCGATCCCGTCGCGCGCGAATGCCACCGAAAGGATCTGCGCGGCGTCGCGCTCCTCGTGCGGCAGGAACAGCGGCATGTGCTGGACGATGATCACGCTGCTGCCGAAGCGGCGGAACACCTGTGCCAGCTCGCAACCCAGCGGGCCGCCACCGATGACCAGCATCCGCCGCGGCAGGGACTGGATGCCGAAGATGGTTTCGTTGGTGAAGTAGCCCACGTCGCGCAGGCCGGGGATGTCGGGCACGTCGGGCTCGGCGCCGGTCGCGATCAACGCCTTGTCGAAGCGCAGCTGCACGCCATCGAGATCGAGCCGGTCGGGGGCCTTGAACATGGCATGGCCGAAGAACAGGTCGATGCCGGCTTCCTTCAGCATCCGCGGCGAGGTCGCGCGGCTCAGGCGCGCGCGCAGCAGCAGCACGCGCTCCATCGCGGCGTGGAAGTCCACCTCGATACGTGGCGGCACGACGGCGCCGTAGTTGCGGGCATTGCGCATCTCCGCGTAGGCGCGGCCGGTGCGAACCAGGGCCTTGGACGGTTCGCAGCCGAAGTTGAGCCGGTCGCCGCCGAGCAGGTCGCGCTCGACCAGCGCGACGCGTGTGCCGGTGGCTGCGGCTTCCTGCGCAGCTGCCAGCCCCGCGGCGCCGGCACCAACCACGACCAGCCCGTAGCGGTCCGCAGGCTCGGGGTTGCGCCACTGCGCGGGGCGAGTGTTGTGGCGAAGCTCGTCGCGGACGGCCGGATCGACCGCGATGCCGGCGCCGGAATCGCGATGGTGCATCAGGCTTCCTCCCGGTCGCGCGCGGCCGCATCCAGCCAGCCGCCGTCGAAGCCGGCGCGGCGCAGCCCGTCGACGATGCAGCGGCAGCCGCGCATCAGTTCCCAGAACATCCCGGTGCGGTGGTTCTCGATCATCAGCACGATGATTCCCTGGTCCAGCCCGAACAGGCCCGGCGACACCCAGACGCGCCCATCGCGATCGCGCAGGTCGGCATTGAAGCCGCTGGTGAAGCCGTGTTCGTGGACGATTTCCGGGTGGCGATCGCACATCGTGCGGATCGCAGCCAGCGCGAGGTCGGGCTCGAACGGCAGGCAGGCCAGCACCGCCGGCGGCGACAGGGTGCCGTCGTCCGGCCCGTAGGGCACGCCGCGGGCGGTGTAGCCGAACAGGTGGCGCGGCTCGGCATCGGCCTCCTGCACTTCGTCGCTAGGCCCCTCGCAGGCGCTGAATCCCCAGCAGTCCTCATCGTAGCCGGCGTGGCCGCGCGGGTTGATGCACGCATAGGCGCGCTGCACGTGGACGGCGCGGCGGCTGTTCTCGAAGTAGTCGCACTGCTTGCCGCGCATGAAGCGGTCGCGGATGCCGCGAAAGTCGATCCATGCGTGCGAGAACTGGTGGATGAACAGCGGCCCGGCATACAGGAAGCCGTGGCCGTAGAGGTTTTCCCATTGGTAGGTGCTGGTCCAGGCGTGGAAGCAGTCGTCGCCGATCGGGTGCGTAGGCGACCCGAGGGCCAGCACGTACAGCATGATCGCCTCGCTGTAGCCCTCCCAGCCGTAGTGCAGGAAGCCGCATTCGGGCTTCCAGCCCTGCATGATCGTGCTGCCGCCGTTCTGCGACCAGCGCCAGTCGATGCGCCGGTACAGCAGGTCGACGATCCCGCGCAGCTCCGCCTCGGCGGGGATGTCGGCGTCGAAGTAGCGGCTCGCGGCCAGCGCGCCGACGATCAGCAGCGCGGTGTCGATCATCGACAACTCGCAGCGCCACACGCGGGTGCCGGCGTCGCGGTCGAGGAAGTGGAAATAGAACCCCTTGTAGCCGGTGGAACCGGCGGTGCCGTCCTGGTTGCTGTCGCGGAAGAAGCGCAGCGCCGCGGTGCAGTGTTCGACCGCTTCCGCGCGCCCGATCCAGCCGCGCTCGACCGCCACCGGGTACGACGACAGCGCGAACCCGACCACCGCGATGCTGACCGGCGAACCGGCACGCGACGTGTCGGCATACAGGCCGTTGGCGGGATTGCGGTTGCGCAGGAAATAGCCGAAGGCCGCCCGCTGGTAGCGGTCGAGCAGTGCGTCGGCCGCCATGGCCGGCAGAGGCTGCATCCCGTCGTCGACGATGGCCGCGGCATTGGCCGCGACGGCCGCGGCGGCGCTGTTGTGGATCGTCTTCGGCACCTTGCAGCGCAGTGTAGGCGGCGTTTCGTTAGCTCGCCATGAGCGTTGACCCGGCCATGACCGCGAACGTGTCATAAAGGGCAATCGCCCGGGAGGAGTCCACGTTCCATGCACGATCACGCTTCCGGGAGAACGGCGCCTTCGGCCTCCCGCCAGGCACCACGCTTGCAGTTGCTCTCGAACGGCCACCACACCGTGATGTTGACCGCGTCCGGCGCCGGCTACAGCCAATGGCGCGATTGTGCGATTACGCGCTGGCGCGCGGACCCGACCTGCGACGACCGCGGCTGCTGGCTCTACCTGCGCGACGTCGACGGCGGTGCGACCTGGTCCGCAGGGCTGCAACCGGTCGGCGGCACGCCGGACGACCATGCGGTCGAGTTCGACGCCGACCGCGTGTGCATCCGCCGCCGCGACGGCGACATCGAGACCACCACCGAAGTGCTGGTCGCGGGCGACGCCGACGCGGACGTGCGGCGCATCACGCTGCGCAACGACGGCGACCGCGAACGCACCGTCGAACTGACCACCTATGCCGAGCTGGTGCTGGCCCCGTCCCAGGGCGATGCGGCGCACCCTGCGTTCTCGAAGATGTTCGTGCGCACCGAATGGCTGGCCGAGCGCCAGTTGCTGCTGGCCACGCGCCGGGTACGCAGCCCGGGCGACCCCTCGGCCTGCGCCGCGCAGTGGCTCGACGTGGAAAGCGGGACCAGCGACGGACCGCAGTGGGAAACCGATCGCGCGCGCATCATCGGCCGAGGCGGTAACCAGCGCATGCCTGCGGCGCTGGCGACGCCAGAACTCCCCGGAACCGTTGGCACCGTGCTCGACCCCGTGTTCTGCCTGCGCCGGCGCGTGCGCCTCGCGCCGGGCGGGTCCGCCACGCTGCAGTTGTGGACGGTGGCCGCAGAATCCAGGGAAGAAGTGCTGGCGGTCGCGGACCGCTTCCGCGACGCTGGCGCCTTTGCGCGTGCATCGCAAAGTGCGTCGCGGCATTCACAGGCCCGGTTGGCCGGGTTCGGCATCGACGACGCGCAGGCGCAGCGCTTCCAGCGCCTCGCATCCGCGCTGCTGTATGCGGACCCGCCACTGCGCGCCGCGCCCGACCTGCTCGCGGCGGGGCAGGGCGGTGCACCCACGCTGTGGGCCGGCGGCATCTCCGGCGACCGCCCCATCGTGCTGTTGCGGATCGAGGACGACGCCGGGCTCGCGCTGGTGGACGAGCTGCTGCGCGCCAGCGCGTACTGGCAGGCGCATGGCGTGGACGCCGACCTGGTGGTGCTCGCCGAAGCGGCCGACGATGAGGCAGCTGCATTCCAGGCCTCGTTGCAGGCCTGCCTGGACGCGCACGCGAAACGGTTCCCGCCGGAGGACGGCAAGCCGAACCTGTTTGCGCTGCGCGCCGACCAGGCCACGCCGGCACTGCAGGCAGGCCTGGCGACGGCCGCCGCCATCGTCCTCGACCAGCGCGACGGACCACTCGCCGTGCAGGTCGACGCGCTGCCGGCCGGCGCGGATGCGACCGATAGCGCAGCCGTGGTCGCGGCAAGCGTCGGTTCGCGCCCGACGCACGGCGAACCCGACAACGCCATCAAGTCCACCATCGAGGGCAGCCTCGAATTCTTCAACGGCCACGGCGGCTTCGCCGAGAACGGCCGCGAGTACGTGACGATCATCCGCAACGGCGTGCTGCCGCCAATGCCGTGGCTCAACGTGGTCGCCAACCCAGATTTCGGCTTCACTGCCACCGAGGCCGGCGGTGGCTACGCCTGGTCGCAGAACAGCCAGCGCAATCCGATCACGCCGTGGGCCAACGATCCGGTCTCCGATCCGCCGCAGGAAGTGCTGTACGTGCGCGACGAGGACGACCGCCGCCTGTTCACCGCTACCGCGCTGCCGCGCTGCGGCGACGACGGCGAGTACGTCGCCCGCCACGGCCACGGCTACAGCCGCTTCCAGCACGCCGAACACGGGATCGAACTCGACCTGCTTCAGTACGTACCGGTCGACGACGGCCTCAAGATCTCGCGCCTGCGGCTGCGCAACCGCTCCGGGCGCACGCGGACGCTCTCGGTCACCGCATTCGTGCAGTGGGCACTGGGGCCGAACGGGACCCGGCCGGCGCCCTTCATCGCCACCACGATGGATACGGACACCGGCGCGTTGTTCGCCAGCAATGCCTGGCGGGCGGAGTTCGGCGAACGCGTGGCCTTCATCGACCTGCGCGGGCGTCAGGCGTCGCACGGCGGCGACCGCCTCGACTTCATCGGCCGCCACGGCGACCTCGCTTCACCCGCGGCGCTGCGCACCGGCGCGCCGTTGTCGGGCCGCACCGGCGCCGGCCTGGATCCGTGCGGCGCGCTGCAGGCCCGCATCGAACTGCCGGCGGACGGCGAAGACGAAGTCGTGCTGCTGCTCGGTGATGCAGCCGACGCCGACGCCGCGCGCGAGCTGGTGCGAAGGTATCGCGACGCCGATCTCGACGCGGTCCTGCAGGCGGCCACGCAACAGTGGAACGACATCCTCGGCACCGTGCAGGTGCGCACACCGGACCGCGCGATGGACCTGCTGCTCAACGGCTGGCTGCTGTACCAGGCGCTGTGCTGCCGGGTCTGGGCCCGCACCGCCTACTACCAGGCCAGCGGCGCCTATGGCTTCCGCGACCAGCTGCAGGACGTGATGGCCACCTGCATCGCGCGCCCGGACGAAACCCGCGCGCAGCTGCTGCGCGCCGCGGGACGCCAGTTCGAGGAAGGCGACGTGCAGCACTGGTGGCTGCCGCCCGGCGGCGACGGCATCCGCACGCGGATGACCGACGACCGCCTGTGGCTGCCGTTCGTGGCCTGCCACTACATGAACACCACCGGCGACACCGCGGTGCTCGACACGCGCCAGCCTTTCATCGAAGGACCGCAGGTCGAACCCGGCGCGCACGAGGCCTATTACCGGCCGACCACTGCCGACACCGACGCCAGCCTCTACGAACACTGTGCGCGTGCGATCGACATCAGTCTCACGCTTGGCGCACATGACCTGCCGCTGTTCGGCACCGGCGACTGGAACGACGGCATGAACCGGGTCGGTGAGCAGGGCAGGGGTGAGAGTTCGTGGCTGGGCTGGTTCCTGTGCGCCACCATCGATGCCTTCGCGCCTTACGCGAAGGCGCGCGGCGAGCCGGAACGCGCAGCACGCTGGGAACAGGTTGCGGAAACCGTGCGCAAGGGGCTCGATGCGGGCGGCTGGGACGGGCAGTGGTACCGCCGCGGCTACTACGACGATGGCACCCCGCTGGGTTCGCACGAAAGCCAGGAGTGCCGCATCGACGCCATCGCGCAGTCGTGGAGCGTAATCGCCGGCGGCGGCGATCCCGAACACGCGGCTTCGGCGATGGAACAGGTCGAGCGCCAGCTGATCCTGCGCGACGAGAAGCTCGCGCTGCTGTTCACGCCACCGTTGCAGCACACCGAGCACGACCCGGGCTACATCAAGGCCTATCCGTCGGGCCTGCGCGAGAACGGCGGCCAGTACACGCACGGTTCGCAATGGTCGATCTTCGCCTTCTCGAAACTGGGCGACGGCGATCGCGCGTTCGACCTGTTCTCGCTGATCAACCCCATCCACCATGCTTCGACGCGGGAAGGCGTGGCCCGCTACAAGGTCGAGCCCTACGTCGCGGCCGCCGATGTGTACTCGGTCGAACCGCACGTCGGCCGCGGCGGCTGGACCTGGTACACCGGTTCCGGTGCGTGGCTGTACCGGGCCGGGCTCGAGGCGATCCTGAGCTTCCACCTGCAGGGCGACCACCTGCGGCTCGATCCCTGCATCCCCGGCAGCTGGCCGGGTTTCTCGATCGACTACCGCCACGGCGGCAGCCGCTACCTGATCGAAGTCGCCAACCCGCATGGCGTCTGCCGCGGCATCGCCCGCTGCGAACTCGATGGCCGCGCGCTCGATGTCGACCCGTGCGTGATACCGCTGCAGGACGACGGCGCCGTGCATCACGTAGTCGTCGAACTCGGCGGCTGACACGGATGGCAGGCGCGTGATTCCTCCCCGCAGGCGCCCCGGCGAAACCGCCCGGCAGTGGCTCTCGCGCCGCGCCGCGCGCCGGACGCGTGCGGCGGTAGCGCCCGGCCTGCAGGAACTTCCGCTGCGCGCGCAGCTGTTCAGCGCCGAGCAGATGGAACGCCACGGCCGCGTGCTGGCGCAGGCGCACAAGCTCAGTGGTCGCCGCAGCGCCGACCTGCTGCTGGCGCGCCTGAGCGCGAACGAAGCGGTGATCGAACGCGCGAGCCGGCTGCTCGGCGACGCCGCGCATGCCAAGCGCCGGCTGACTCCGGCCGGCGACTGGCTGCTCGACAATCTCTACCTGATCGAGGAGCAGGTCCGGATCGCGCGACGCCACCTGCCCAAGGGCTACAGCCGCGAACTGCCGCGCCTCGAGGGCGGGCCATCCGACCAGCTGCCACGGGTGTACGACATCGCGCTCAACGCGATCTCGCACGGCGACGGCCGCGTCGATGTCGAGAGCCTGGGTCGCTTCATCGCCGCGTACCAGGCCGTCACCCCGCTCACGCTCGGCGAGTTGTGGGCGATCCCGATCATGCTGCGGCTGGCGCTGATCGAGAACCTGCGCAGGGTCAGTGCGCAGGTGATCGCCGGCCGCATCGACCGCGACCTGGCCGATCTGTGGGGCGACCGCTTCGCCGCGATCGCCGAGTCCGACCCCAAGTCCGTGGTGCTGGTGATCGCGGACATGGCGCGCGCGCAGCCGCCGCCGAGCAGCGCCTTCGTCGCCGAGATCGTGCGCCGCCTGCAAGGGCAGGGTGCGGCGCTGAGCCTGCCGCTGACCTGGATCGAGCAGTGGCTGGCCGACCACGAACAGGGCATCGCGCAGCTCGTGCAGGCCGAGAACCGGCAGCAGGCCGCCGACCAGGTCTCGATCAGCAACAGCATCGGCAGCCTGCGCCTGCTTTCGATGACCGACTGGCGCGAGTTTGTCGAGAGCATGAGCGTGGTCGAGGCGACGCTGCGCGAGGATCCCGACGGCACGTACGGCCAGATGGATTTCGCCACCCGCGACCGCTATCGCCACGTCGTCGAGCGCATCGCGCGCCGAGGGAAGCGGGAGGAGTGCGACGTCGCGCGTGCGGCGCTGGAACTCGCGCGCGAAGCGGCCGCGCAACCCGACGGCGACGACATCGCCCTGCATATCGGCTACTACCTCGTCGACGCCGGGTTGCCGCGCCTGGAGCGGGCACTGCAGCTGCCAGCCGGGCCGCTGGGCAAGATCCGCAGCGGGCCAGGACGCGTGCCGCTGCTGGTCTACATCCTGCCGATCGCCACGATCGTGGCCGTGTTCACCGGCGGGCTGATGCAGGACGCCAGCGCGATCCTCGACGAGCGCGGCCTGCTGTACCTGGCCGGCGCGCTGGGGATCATTGCCTTCAGCGAGCTGGGCGTGGTGCTGGTGAACTGGTTCGCCACCATCCTGATGGCACCGCGTGCGCTGCCGCGGCTGGATTATTCGACCGGAATCCCGCCCCACGCACGCTCGCTGGTGGTGGTCCCGAGCATGATCGGCGACGTCGAATCGGTCCACGCGCTGGCCGACGCGCTGGAGGTGCGGTTTCTCGCCAACCGCGACGACAACCTGTGCTTCGCGCTGCTGACCGACTTCCTGGATGCCGACGAGGAAGTGCTTCCGGGCGATGCCGTCGTACTGGCCGAGGCGCAGCACGCGATCGAGGCCCTGAACGCGCGCCACGCCGGCAACCGCGACATCTTTTTCCTGCTGCACCGGCCGCGCACGTGGAACCCGCGCGAGCGCGCGTGGATGGGGCACGAGCGCAAGCGCGGCAAGCTCGCCGCGCTCAACGCCTTCCTGCACGAGGGCGATGCAGCGGCGTTCTCCAGCATCGTCGGCGATGCGCAGTCGCTGCAGGGCGTGCGCTACGTGATCACGCTTGACACCGATACCCGGCTGCCGCGCGATGCCGCGCGCGAGCTGGTCGGCACGCTGGCCCATCCGCTCAACCGCGCCCGGCTGGACCCTGCGCGACGCGTGGTGTCCGGCGGCTACGGCATCCTGCAGCCGCGCGTGGGCGCCAGCATGGGCGGCGAGCGCCGCTCCTGGTATGCACGCCTGTACGGCAGCGAGCCGGGCATCGACCCCTACACGCGCACGGTGTCGGACGTGTACCAGGACCTGTTCGGCGAGGGCTCGTTCGTCGGCAAGGGCATCTACGAGCTCGGCGCGTTCGAACGCACGCTCGCCGCGCGCTTCCCCGACAACCAGATCCTGAGCCACGACCTGCTCGAAGGCTGTTACGCGCGCGCCGGCCTGGTCAGCGACGTGCAGCTGTACGAGGACTATCCCGCCCGTTACGCGCTCGACGTCAAACGTCGGCATCGCTGGATCCGCGGCGACTGGCAACTGCTGCCCTGGCTGCTGCCATGGGTACCGCTCGGCGGCCGCCGGGTGGAGCGCAACCCGCTGTCGATGCTCTCGCGCGGCAAGTTGCTCGACAACCTGCGCCGCAGCCTGGTGCCGGCGGCGACGACCGCGCTGTTCGTGCTCGGCTGGCTGCTTGCGCCGCATGCGCTGGGCTGGACGCTGTGGGTGCTGTCGACGCTGCTGGTGGCGCCGCTGATCGCGGCGCTGACGGCGTTGCTCGACAAACCGCGCGAACTGCCATGGCGCGCCCACCTGTGGCACCGCGCCGAGGCCGCCGGCCGCGACTTGGCGCGGGCCACGCTTGGTGCCGCATTCCTGCCGCATGAGGCCTTCTACAGCCTCGACGCCATCGTGCGCACGCTGTGGCGGATGCTGGTGTCGCGCCGGCGGATGCTGCAGTGGAGCCCGTCGAGCCAGGTCGAGAAGACGCTGGGTGATGGCCTTGCCGCATCGCTGCGCCAGATGTGGTTCGCACCGTTGTTCTCGATCGCGGTCGCGGTCGCGCTGGCACGCATGCAACCGGCGTCGCTGCCGATCGCGGCGCCTCTGCTGGCGCTGTGGCTGCTGTCGCCCTGGCTCGGCTGGTGGACCGGACGGCCACGCGCGCGCAGGGCGGAGCAGTTGTCGGCGGAGCAGGGCGCTTTCCTCGGCCGCCTGTCGCGACGCACCTGGGCGTTCTTCGAGGACTTCGTCACCGAAGCCGACCACTGGCTGCCGCCGGACAACATCCAGGAACACCCCGCGCTGCTGGTCGCGCGGCGCACGTCGCCGACCAACATCGGCCTCGCGCTGCTGGCCAACCTGTCCGCGCACGACTTCGGCTATCTGCAGGCCGATGGCATGGCCGATCGCATCGCCAGGACGCTCGACGCACTGGAGTCGCTGCCGCGACACCGCGGCCATTTCTACAACTGGTACGACACCGAGACCCTGCGCCCGCTGCCGCCGCTGTACGTTTCCACCGTCGACAGCGGCAACCTCGCCGGGCACCTGCTGACGCTGCGCCAGGGGCTGCTGGCGCAGGCCGACGCGCCGCTGCTCGCACCCGCGACCTGGCAGGGCCTGCGTGACACGCTGGCGGTACTGGAAGAAGCCGGCGGCGACGTGCCCGACGCATTGCGCCGGAAGCTCGACGCGCTGTCGCTCTCGCCACCGACCACCTGCGGCGAGGCGTCGCAAGCGCTGGCCGAGCTAGCGACGCTGGCGCGGCCGCCCGCACCGGACGCTGCCGAATCCGATGCGGAGGCGGGCGCGCCGACCGATGCGGCCTACTGGCTGCGCAAGCTGCTCGACCAGTGCCACGCGGCGGCGGCGTCGATCGCATGGCTCGCGCCGGCGCAGGCGATGGCCGCCATCCCGACGCTGCGCGAGCTCTCCCAGGCTCTGCCGGGCGACGCGCAGGCCACGGCAGCGCAGGACGCGGCGCGTGCGCGCATCGCCGAGTTCGAACGCCTGGCGCATGTCGCCGGGCAGTGCGCGCAGATGGAGCTGGACTTCCTCTACGACCGCAGCCGCCACCTCCTCACCATCGGCTACAACGTCGACGAGCACCGCAGCGATCCGGGCTACTACGACCTGCTGGCCTCCGAGGCGCGCCTGTGCAGTTTCATCGGCGTCGCCCGCGGCCAGCTTCCGCAGGACGCATGGTTCACGCTGGGGCGGTTGCTGACCGACGTCGACGGCGATCCTGCGCTGTTGTCGTGGAGCGGCTCGATGTTCGAGTACCTGATGCCGCAGCTGGTGATGCCCAGCTACGAGGGCTCGCTGCTCGACCAGACCGCAAAGGCCACCGTGGCAAGGCAGATCGAGTACGGACGCCAGCGCGACGTGCCCTGGGGGATTTCCGAGTCCGGCTACAACACCGTCGATGCGCGCATGAACTACCAGTACCGCGCGTTCGGCGTTCCCGGCCTCGGCCTGCGGCGCGGCCTGGCGCAGGACCTGGTGATCGCGCCCTACGCCAGCATGATGGCGCTGATGGTGGCGCCGGCGGATGCCTGCCGGAACCTGCAGCGCATGGCGCAGGAAGGGTTCGCCGGCCGCTACGGGATGTACGAGGCGATCGACTACACGCCCGCGCGGCTGCCGCGCGGACAGTCGCGCGCCCTGGTGCGCTCGTTCATGGCCCACCACCAGGGCATGGGCCTGCTGGCGCTCGACTACCTGCTGCACAACCAGCCGATGCAGCGCCGTTTCCTCGCCGATCCGGAATTCCAGGCCACGCTGCTGCTGCTGCAGGAACGCATCCCGCGCACCGGCGCCTTCCATCCCAACACGGCCGAAGTCGAGGGCGCGGCCATCGCGCCCGATGCCACGGAGACCCGCCTGCGCATCTTCCGCAACGCGTCTTCGCCGCGGCCCGCAGTGCAGATGCTGTCCAACGGCCGCTACCACGCCATGCTCACCAGCGCCGGCAGCGGCTACAGCCGCATGCACGACATGGCGATGACCCGCTGGCGCGAGGACGGCACGCGCGACCCCTGGGGCAGCTGGTGCTACCTGCGCGACGTGGAAAGCGGCGGCTTCTGGTCCGCTTCGTACCAGCCGACGGCGGTGGAGGTCTCCGGTTACGAGGCGATCTTCTCTGATGCCAAGGCTGAGTTCCGCGGCCGCCAGCATGGCTTCGAAACCCATCTGGAAATCGCGATCTCGCCCGAGGACGACATCGAGCTGCGGCGGCTGCACGTGACCAACCAGTCGCGCAGCGCCCGCAGCATCGAGATCACGACCTACGCCGAAGTCGTGCTCGCACCCGCGATCTCCGACGAACTGCATCCGGCCTTCAGCAACCTGTTCGTGCAGACCGAACTGGTGCCCGAGCGGCAGGCGATCCTGTGCACCCGGCGCGCGCGTGCCCAGGACGAAGTGCCGCCGTGGATGTTCCACCTTGTCGCCGTGCACGACGCCGATGTCGAGGAGATTTCCTACGAAACCGACCGCTCCCGGTTCATCGGCCGCGGCCGCGACGCGCGCGCACCGCGGGTGCTGGTCGAGCCCGGCGCACTGTCCGGCAGCCAGGGATCGGTGCTCGATCCGATCGTCGCGATCCGCAGCCGGATCACGCTTGCCCCGTACCGCAGCGCGACCATCGACATGGTCAGCGGCATCGGCGCGGCGCGCGAGGACTGCTCCGCACTGGTCGACAAGTACCGCGACCGGCGCCTGGCCGACCGCGTGTTCGACCTGGCCTGGACCCACAGCCAGGTGGTGCGCCGGCAGATCAACGCCTCGCAGGCCGACGCGCAGTTGTACGAGCGCCTGGCCGGGCTGGTGCTGTACGCGAATCCAGCGCTGCGCGCGGAGCAGGCGTTGCTGCTGCAGAACCGGCGCGGCCAGTCGGGGCTGTGGGGGCAGGCGATCTCGGGCGACCACCCGATCGTGCTGGTGCAGATCGCCGATGCCGAAAACATCGAACTGGTCCGGCAGATGGTGCAGGCCTACGCCTACTGGCGGCTCAAGGGCCTGACCACCGACCTCGTGATCTGGAACGACGAGCAGGGCGGCTATCGCCAGCAGTTGCAGGACCAGATCATGGGCCTGATCTCCGCGGGCGTGGAAGCCAACGTAATCGATCGCCCCGGCGGCATCTTCGTGCGCCCGGCGCACCAGTTGCCGCAGGAAGACCGCATCCTGCTGCAGTCGGTGGCGCGCGTGATCGTGAGCGACACCCAGGGCACGCTGGCCGAGCAGGTTTCGCGCCGGCCGCCACCGGACGTGGTCGTGCCGCCGCTGCAGCCGCAGCCGACCCAGTACGAACTGATGGCACTGCCGACGCCGGCAGAGAACGCCAGCGCAAACCGCGGTGGCGACGTGGCATTCGACCCCTGGCCGTTCGATCCGGTGGCCGGGCCACTGCGCGAAGGCAACGGCATCGGCGCCTTCTCCGCGGATGGCCGCGAATACGTGATCGACCTGCAGGCGGGCGATGCCACGCCGGCGCCCTGGTCGAACGTGCTGGCCAATCCGCAGTTCGGCTGCGTGGCCAGCGAATCCAACACCGGTTACACGTGGTCGGAGAACGCGCACGAATACCGCCTCACGCCCTGGCACGACGACCCGGTCTGCGACGCCAGCGGCGAAGCCTTCTACCTGCGCGACGAGCAGACCGGCCGCTTCTGGTCCCCGACGCCGCTTCCCTGCGGCGAAGGCGCCTATCGTGTGCGCCATGGTTTCGGTTACAGCGTCTACGAACACGAACACGATGGCATCGCCAGCGAACTCTGGGTCTACGTGGCGCGCGAGGCCCCGGTGAAGTTCAGCGTGCTGCGCGTGCGCAACACCAGCGACCGCACCCGCAGGCTCAGTGCGACCGGCTACGTGGAATGGATCCTCGGCGACCTGCACGCGCGCACCCAGATGCACGTCGTCACCGAAGCCGAGCCGGACCGCGAGAACGGCGCCGTGCTGGCGCGCAACGCCTACAACACCGAGTTCGGCGGGCGGGTTGCATTCTTCGATGCCGACATCGATGCCGGCGGTTGGCACGGCGAGGAAACGCGGCGCAGCGTCAGCGGCGACCGCGGCGAGTTCATCGGCCGCAACGGCAGCCTGCGCAGCCCCGCGGCGATGACGCGCGAACGCTTGTCCGGACGAATGGGCGCCGGCTTCGATCCCTGCGCGGCGATCCAGGTTGCGCTGGACCTCGCGCCCGGGCAATCGCGCGATGTGGTGTTCCGCCTCGGCGCGGGCCGTTCGCACGCCGACGCCCTGGCCACGGCGCGCCAGACCCGCGGCCACGACGCGGCCTGGGACGCCCTCGACGAGGTCCGCATCAGCTGGCTGCGCGCGCTCGGCGCGGTGCACGTGGAAACGCCGGAACCCAGCGTGGACCTGCTCGCCAACGGCTGGCTGCTGTACCAGACCATCGGCTGCCGCTACTTCGCGCGCAGCGGCTACTACCAGTCCGGCGGCGCGTTCGGTTTCCGCGACCAGTTGCAGGACTCGATGGCGATGCTGCATGCCGAGCCCAAGCTCGCACGCAGCCACCTGCTGCTGTGCGCCGAGCACCAGTTCATCGACGGCGACGTGCAGCACTGGTGGCATCCGCCGCTCGACCGCGGCGTGCGCACGCGCTGCTCCGACGACTACCTGTGGCTGCCGCTGGCCGCCTGCCGTTACGTCGAAGCCACCGGCGACCGCGACGTCCTCAATGAACGCCTGACCTATGTCGAAGGCCGCCAGGTCGATCCGGACGAGGAGTCCTATTACGACCTGCCGTCGCGTTCTGGCCTGCGCGAAACGCTGTACCAGCACTGCGTGCGCGGCCTGCAGCGGGCGCTGGACCTGTTCGGCGAACGCGGCCTGCCGCTGATCGGCACCGGCGACTGGAACGACGGCATGAACCGGGTGGGGGAGGGCGGCCGCGGCGAGAGCGTATGGCTGGGGTTCTTCCTGTACGACGTGCTCAACCGTTTCCATGCGCTCGCGCGCGACCGTGGCGACCTGCTGTTCGCCGAGCGCTGCGTGGACCGCGCCGCGCAGCTGCGCCAGGCACTGGAAGCCGAGGCTTGGGATGGCGCCTGGTATCGGCGCGCGTGGTTCGACAACGGTGCGCCGTTGGGCTCGACCGAAAGCGACGAGTGCAACATCGACTCGATTTCGCAGAGCTGGTCGGTGCTGTCCGGTGCGGCCGATCCGGTGCGCGCCCGCCAGGCAATGGAATCGTTGGACCAGCGCCTGGTGCGGCGCGATGCCGGCCTCATCCAACTGCTCGACCCGCCGTTCGACAAGACCGCGCAGGACCCCGGCTACATCCGCGGCTACGTGCCCGGCGTGCGCGAGAACGGCGGCCAGTACACCCACGCCGCGGTGTGGGCGACGATGGCGTTCGCCGAACTCGGCGACCACGCGCGCGCGTGGGAACTGTTTCGCATGATCAACCCGATCCACCACGGCGACACCGCCGAGCGCATCGCCACCTACAAGGTCGAGCCCTACGTGGTGGCGGCCGATGTCTATGCGGTCGAACCGCACGTCGGCCGCGGCGGCTGGACTTGGTACACCGGCTCGGCCGGCTGGATGTACCGGCTGGTCATCGAATCCCTGCTGGGCCTCCGGCTGGAAGGCGGCACCCTGCGGCTGGCGCCGTGCATCCCGCCCGAATGGCCCGGCTACACGATCCGTTACCGCTACCGCGACACCGTGTACCGCATCCAGGTGCACCGTGGTGCGGGGCAGGGCAGACCACAACGGCTGCTGGTGGACGGCGTCGAGCAACCGGGCCTGGCGATCCCGCTGCGCGACGACTACGCCCAGCATGCGGTCGAACTGTGGCTGGCGGATGCTCCGATCCAGGATTGAACGTTCCGGCTCTTGCAGGAGCGGCTTCAGTCGCGAGCTTTCCCCGCAACCCCGCGACCCGGAAAACCCGTACGCGCATCCCCGCACTTTCCTGACCCGACAACGCGGCCAATCCGGCTTGTCCCAGCCCCCGGATCCACCGATCCTGTGTCCCTGTCGGAACACGACCAGGGAAGGTCACGATGCGAAAGCCCGTTCTGTTGCTGCTTTGCCTGCTGGGCGCCTGCTTCTGCGCGCAGTCGCAGACCCTGCACCAGTGCACCGGGCAGGGCGGCACCACTGCCTACCGCAGCGGCACCTGCCTGCCGGGCGAAACGCTGGTTGCCGTGCGTGAAATGGAAGCCGACACCGCGTCGGCCTCCCGGGACCATCAACCAGCGACCGCAAGCGAAAGCAGGCCTCCGCGCGCCACGCAGTCTCAGCACCCACGCCGGGCCCACGCGAAACGAAAGTCGACGCGCCTCCGCTCGAAACGCCGCAAGCAGGCCGTCGACCCGTGCACCCGCGAAAAACGCGCCCGCGACGACTTCCAGCGTCGGCGCGGAATCAAGGTCACCATGGAGCAGCTTTCCCGCTGGAACCACCGGGTCTACGACGCCTGCAAGTAGCCCATGGCCCGGAAAGCCGGTTGCGAACCGGTCGGCGCCGCTCCCGCCCGGGACCGTCGTTGTCAGGCGATGTCCGTGAACGATTCACGCGCCGGGAGGACCACCACCGACGGCCGTTGCCGAGGCAATGTCTTCAGGATCCGCCGGCGCGACCGTTCGGCCCAGAGGATGCCAATGAGGCGACGCGCCGTGATCCGGTCGCCATCGGGTGACACCAGGTCGCGGCCGGCCATCCGCCAACCGGCCCACGGCCCGAACAACGGCGTGCGATTGTGCACAACGCGCTCGTGGTGGGCCTCCGGATGCTCGACATGCCAATGCAGACAGACAACGGTGCGATTCCCTTGCATGGACTTTCCTCCGGGTTGCCAGGTTTCCGCCTGGACAGGATTTCTCGTCATCCACTTTGTGGCAGGGCTGGTGGGGGCGTTGACGCCAATCGGGAGGGCCGGCCGGTTCTTCGGTCACTGCGCATACTTTATTTGACATAATATACATTATGCGAAATGCAGTAGGCAGGCTCCTACGGCGCATCCGAGAATTTTTCCTAGGCCGGCCCCACCGCTACACACTCACGGCTTAAGCTCCGGCCGCCATGCGAAATCGAACCCCCAAAACGACCACATGCTTCCGCTGCAAGGCCGAGCATCCCGAACAGCACTACGAGCGCGTCGTCCACAACAAGCACGAACTGCACGGCCCGTGGGCCGGCTGGCGGATGGCAGGAAAAGACCTAGTGTCACCCGATGGCGACCGGATCAGCCCGCACCGGCTGCGCGGGTTCCTATGGACAGAACATGCCAAGCGAAAGCTGCGGCGGTCTGCCCCACAAACTAAAGTCCTGGAGCGAAACGCAGCTGCCATCATCCCAGCACGGGAAAGATTCGTCGGCAGCGCCTAGCCGCCCAGCGAGCGCGACAGCGTCGAAAGCGCCATGCCGGCGAAAACCACGGCAAAAACGACTTCGATCAGCTTGAAAATCGACAAGGCCAGGACGACAGACCACACCAGCCGCCAGTCGATACCGGCAGAACGCTCGGCTCGATGTGAGCGCCGCAACGGCCGTTCCAGATCGATATCTGCGACGGCATCAGGATTGAACTTCGGTTCTTCGCGGCGCATACGCTTTCCCCTGAAATAGCGACAGCCTACAGGCCACAAAAGCGGTTTGCAGGGGGAAGGTTCCGACCGGGAACGGATCGCGAAACATGGAGAGGATCCTCTCCGCTTTTTTCACACGACCCCGAACAAGCGTCTCCGTAGGGCGCTGCCCTACACCCGAAAAGCGAACGCCAGCGCTGCCAACACGACCAGGTGCACCGGGTACGCGATCCAGAAGAAATGACGGACGCGCGGCACCCGCCAGTCGCACGCCGCAGCCAGCAGCACCATCGGCACCGCCAGCAGCGCAAAGAGATTGCCGTTGAGCAGGCAGACCATGAGCAACGATGACGCCAGCATCGCCCAGGTCGCGCGCGTGCGCTCCTGCCACCACGCCCAGCACGACAGAATCAGCAGCATCCCCGGCAACGTGTAGTCGCAGACCATCACCGCTAGCACGAACAGCACGCCGGCATAGTTGCGCCGGCCATCTGTCCAGAGACGCGCAACGCCGGCGGCGAATGCAAACGAGAACAGGATATTGAGCGGCAGCGGGCTTCCCGGCGTCAGCGCGAGCATGTACGGCACCGCGGCAACGGCACCGACCGCGAGCAGCCGCACCAGCAAGCGCTCCGACAGCAGATGCCGGCCGATCAAGAACGCGAACACCGGGAACGCCACGCGCCCCACCGGCACCGCCCACGCCCAGGCACCGTCCGCAAAGACCTTGTTCGCGTGATCGACCAGCATCGCCGCGAACGCGAGCCACTTAAGCGCCTCGGCATTGTCGTAGGTCAGCCGGAGCGGTGCCGCTTGCGCTTGCGCGTTCACAAAATATTGCTCCCTTCGTAGTCGGCCGGGATCGGTGCGCGCCGCATCTGGCCGTAGCGCGCCTGTTGTGCCCTGAACGTGTCCTGCCCTACCCCCACGCCACCAGGACCCGACGCCGATGCCGGTTGCGGACCGGGCGAAAACTCGGCCTGCATCGACGGCGCGTTGCGCCGGGTGCCATACGGGTTGTAGACCGGCCCGTTCTTCGCCAGCGTGCGGCACTCCGATTCCGCCATCGCGTAGCGCGTGCCCTGCTCCGTGACGCAGCTGCACGATGCCGGCGCGTGCCGGCCGAGCGCGTCGATGCCAGCGCCCGACGCCATGCAATACACCTCCGGATCGGCAATCACTTGGCGACTGTCGTAGACCGGCGCCGTCCAAGGCATCGACGGGAATCGCGGCAGGTGTTGCTTGGCATAGTCGAACGGTGAAAGCGGCTCACCGGAAGGAAGGCCCCCACCCCCTGCACCGCGCGTGGCGGATTGGCCCGACGCGGCTTGCGCCGCGTTCGGGCCTTTCCCCGTCATGCGGGAAGCGAAGGCGTCGGGCCGAAGGAAGCCGATAGCGAAATACAACAGGCCGGCAGCGGCCACCAGCATCACCGGCAGCAGAATGACCTTGAGCGGGATGCGCGTCTTGATCGTGTGTTCTTCGGCGCTCTTGTACTTGCCGCGAACGGTTTTCGGGAGCGCACGGGTCACGCGCTGCGCAGACTCTCGCTTCGCCTGGCTCTTGACCTCCTCGTTCAACTCCTCCCACTGAAACACATCGATGACTTGCGAGCCGAAACGTCGCACCGTGTGGTAATGCGTGGCGCACAGCGACCGGGCGAACGGGTAAATCTGCGCCGGCATCTGGTACGTCCACACGAAGTCGATTCCGCGATGGCGATGCTCGGCCAGCTGCAGCACATGATCCGGCGTACCTTGCCGGGTTGCGTTGTGCAAATGACCGAACCACTTCCATGCTTCGTCGATGAAGATCAGCGAACCGTTCGGGATGACGTGCGAATCGCACGCCGCGCTGTTCTCGGTGTCGTGGCAATGGCACACCTCGCCCTCGCGGACCGCGTTCCACTGACGCGGATCGGCCAGCACGTTCGCAAGCCCAGGTTCGAGGCCGTCGATACCAGCCGCCCACAGCGGACGCGGGTTCTCTTTCGCCGCCTCTTTCATGAGGCGCTCCATCATTAGCGATGTTTTGCCGTGGCCCGGTAGGCCGGTGTAAGACTCGATAGGCATATCAGCCGGCCCCTATGCCGCGCTTAAACATGAACAGTCGCCCCGCCATCAGCGTGCGCTGCGTTACGTAGGCGCTGATGACCATCGTCAACGCCTTGTCGAAATTCAGAACGCCCGCCCACTGGCGCGCGATGATCCAGTACTCGCCGCCGCCCGTGCCGCCACCGCTGGCAAAGTTCGTCAACAGGTCGAGCGTCGGTTGCAAGACAAGCTTCATCGTGCCGAAATTGATCCCGAGCCAGAGAAGCGCAGTTGCCAAGAACAGGCCCAGCTTCGACAGGATCAACCACCGCAGGCCAGTGAAAAGCGCAGCAAGAATTGCAGGCATTACCCTTGCCCCCTCGTCATGATGCTAAGCGACAGCAACGCGGCCGCAATCAGCACGAATTGCCCACCCAGGCGCAGCCAGTTACAGAACACCGAAGTATCGAAATGCAACGTCTGCCCGTTGATCGTTACATCGGGAATGGTCGGGCACGTGCTGCCGTAGCCGAAGCCAGTCACGTTCAACCCACCTGTACCGATGGCGTCGCCTTCCACGACCACGTCAGCAGGCGTGGCGGCTTCTCCGGGATCACTCAAACCCGCTTGCCCGAGACCATCGGCCGGGTTCTGCGTCCAGTCCGGCTGACCGTTGCAATCGGTGTCCATCGTGCCGGGGCCGCAACTCGACCCACCGGTCTTTCCGTTCTCGGCGATGCGCTCAAGAATCTCATTCGACTTTTCGGTTTCGCAGACCTGCCGCCACTGCAAGTACAAGCCCGCTTCTTCCGCCGCGCTACAGCCGGTCGTGCGGTTGTCATCGCCCAAAGCGACTTTTTCGCAGACGGGCGGCGCATTGCAGTACTGATCCAGAACCACGTTCGCGTTCTTTCGCGTGTTGCAGTCGATCCGCCACAATTGCTTGGCGTGCAAGCACATGATTTCGTCACCGGAGCAAACAGGCGGCGACACGCAACTCACCGCGTCCGTTGCCTTGTGCGTGCCATCGTCCTCATCGGGCACTCCGTCGCCGTCAGTGTCCGGCTTACACGTACCGTCCCCACCCTTCGCGGTGCCGGGCTTGCAGATATTCGGATCATCGACGCAGGACCCGTCCGGCCCCTTCACCGTACCGAAGCCAGGGCAATCGTTCGCTACTTCACGACACGCGCCGTCCGGCCCCTTTTCTTTGCCTTCCGGGCACGTGTCCGGCGTGGTGCAATTTCCTGTGACCGGATCGACGGGCACACCTGCCGCACACTCCTTTTTCGGGTAGCAGACATGCTGGTCGAACGTGCCAACGCCTTGATCATAAGCAGCCCCGCCCGATGGGCACGGGTCAGTTAAATCGCACGTCGCACCCGTTGGCACCAAACCAACGTAGCCGCTATTCGGTTGTCCAGGCGCAATCGTTTGCGCGATGTATTCACAACGCACCGGGTCACCAGTAACACCCGTTGCAAACTGACATTGAAGCGTGCCACGCGCGCCTGCACTAGTAACTACCACTTCAGAATCTGCACACCGTGTATCGAGACAGCTGTGACTACCTTCATCCCACTGCTTACCCACCGGGCAACCCGCAACGTAAGAGCGCGTGTACGTCTGAAGCGTCGCGCCGTCCGATATTCGTTGCACAGCATAACGAACAGAACCCGAAGGCGGGCTAGGACGCTGATCAAAAACAAACACAACCGAGAACGCCGAAGGATTACCCGTCCCCAACCTGAAAGATTCCGCTGCACCTTGTGACGCCCCATAAGCATCCTGCCTCGTCTCGCAGTTTCCGGATGTTGCGTTAGTAAAACAATCGACGTACTGCGCTTGGGCCTTGCCGCACATCGCAAGCAAACCGATCAACGCAGCGATAGCCAGGTACACCAGACGGCGCACGGCGGCCGACGCGGCGACGCGAAGCAACCAGCGCATCAGTCGCCACCCAGGAGGATGACGAGTGCCAGGACGAACGCACAGAGATACACCCAACCCATGCCCTACCCCTTGAAGAAATGCCGGGGCCGAAGCCCCGACGTGACCCGGCTCACGCCGGTTGTTACATCGCGCGGCGCACCCACTTGTAGACCTTGATGCCGACCATCACGATCAGCACCGCAGCACCGATGGCCGCGATGGGCGTGCCGGCCGCTTCGATGGCGGTGACCACCGCGGAAACGTCGACGGCGGGCGCACTGGCGAACGCCGAACCGGTGACGGCCAGGGCGGTACCCACGCCGGCCAGCGCCGGAGCCTTGCCCGCGAAACGGGCCTTAATCTTCTGGAACATGTTTGTCCTCCTAGGACTGTTGTAGGAATTTGCGCAGCAGGCGGAACACGAACGCGATGGCGAGCAGGTAGGCAACAGCCGCCCCGATCAACTGCGCGTCCTCAATCGACAGCGCTGGCAAGACTGTCGTTTGTTCGGTGAAATAAGGGGCCGCGCACTCGTACGTTGTCGCGTTGTAATCGGCGACGTCACATGCAAGGACGAGTGGCGCGGCCATGACTTACTTCGAAGCCGGAGCAGGTGCCGGCGTCAGGTAGACACGACGACCGACCTTCAACGACTTGAAGTCGCCCACTTCCAGCGACGACACGTCGAGCGAATAGCGACCCGGCGGGTATGGCGGCTGATCGTCGCCAAGGTTGATGGTGAACGGGACGGGGAAATCCTCGCCCTTCTCGATGGCCGCGCTCTGTTCCTTGAACACCACTTGCGTGCCGTCCTTGCGCTTCATGATGCGCGGCGTTGCCGTGCCCGACTTGATGACGATGCAGTTCATAGAGACTCCAATTTCCATGCGATTACTCGGCCCTTTTCGAAGAACACACGCCACGGCGAGGGCCAGAAGGCGCCGGTGTGCTTGTCGGCGTAACCGCCGGGAACTTTGCGAATGTCCGCATCGACACCCAGGGCATCGCGCGCATCCTTCGGTGCTTTCCACCAGCGCAACTCACGCCGGGATTCATCGCCCAAGCCGCCGACCGCGTGCGTGCGAAAGCCCTTCGGAAAGGCTTCAGCCGTGGCCGCGCAGAACTTGCTTGCGTACTTGGCGAGATAGCCCACAGCGTTGCGGGCCTTCTCGATCTTGGTCGAGCCGTGCGACCACCACCCCTGACGATCCGCCTTCGGCAGAAAGAAGCCCCGAGGAATCCAAATCAGGAGGTGGTAATGGGGCCGGAGTCGCTTGGTGAGTTCCCCGACCCACAGATAACGGAAGCGCGCACCCCCCATCCCCTTTCGTCTTGCAAGGCGATTGAAGTAGCCCCGGATTCGCTTAACCAGCTCGCTAATATCACGAGGGCTTGCGTCACTTCCCTCTGCGTAGGTCGTGGTGAGCATGTACCACGCGCCACGCGCCGACCCTTGCCGCGCTTCTTGGTCATGCAACCGCGCTCCCGTAATGACTGATTTCCGCAGCCGCATGGCTCGGATTCGATTTTGATCAAGCTCGATCGACACGCGATTCACCGACCGCGTGTCACTTGTTGAAGAAGGGACAAGCCCAAGGCCAGCCGCTTCGCGGCCGGCCTTCGAAGAGAACGGGAGGCACGCGGCCAGAGCGCCGGACGCACGTGCGGACGCGGCCGAAGCCGCAGCGGAAAGCGGGAGGCTGACAGCGCTCACGCGAGCCACCAGCGCAGCATCCGCAACAACAGGCCGAGCAGCGCGCCGACAAGCACCGGACACGCCACATAGATCACCAGCAGCTGCACAGCCCAATGCGAGTTGCGCAGCCACTCGATGGGATTAGCCATGAATCACCGCCAGCAGGCCACCAGTGCGGAGACACACGCGGTACTGATGACGCTTGCGACAAAGGCGCGCATACCAGCGGGCCGAGTCGATGGCCGCAGGTTCGTTGATGCCGTAGAAGCCGACAGGTCGCCAGCCGTTGACGGTGGCGACTTCGATCCAGTAGCCGTCACGCATCCCACACCGCCGAAAGCGCGGCAGCAGCGTCACGGCTGCTACAAAGCTGCCTGCGAACCTGACCCGTGCCCGTGTCCAATTCCGTCAGCAGGTACGCGCCCTGCCCCGAAATTTCCACACCATCTTCGACGTAGAAATCGCACGCAGCCCGCGCTAATTCCGCGCTCCGAAACATCGTCACTTGCGTGATTCGGTCAGCCACGGGCGATTTCCTCGACCAAGGCACGGTCACACGAAAGCATCACGCCACGCCAGAAAACGGCTTCTTCGTTCGCGGTGTCGAACAGGTCGCGGGTATCGCCCGCAAGGTATGCAGCTGCGCGACAGCTGGCTTCTTCGAACCGTTCCTGTGCGGCGTCGCCGGCCGCTTCGATGACGCGTCGCATGAAGGACTCCCCTCCCCTGCCCCTTGAAAGCCCCCGGCCGGCAGGGGAACCGGGCTGGGGGCAATCCTTGGGTACTCGCCCCGAGGACGGGCGTAGTTGTACGCTGGGCGAGGACACATAGTCAACACCCCGAGGACTTCATGAACATAAATAAATTGCTTGACAAGTGCAAAGAAGTATGCGGGGCGAGGACTGACGGAGAGCTAGCAAAACGCCTAGGCATTTCGAAGCAAGCGCTTTCGAGCTATCGCAACGGGCACCGCCTGCCCGACCCTGTGCAGTGCGCGACGATTGCCGGACTTAGCGGCCTGCCGCTGGCACACGTGCTGGGTGTTGTCGGAGAAGAGCGCGCTGTCAGCCGCGAAGAAAAGGCGGTGTGGCGCAAGCTGGCATCGACAGCGGCACTCGTTTTTTTCGCGCTATCCCTCTCGCTTCAAGGACACGCAAAACCCCTAGAAAACAGCTCGATGACGAGTGATCGCGCACCTAACGTATACATTATGCGAAATGCAGTAGGCAGGCTCCTACGGCGCATCCGAGAATTTTTCCTAGGCCGGCCCCACCGCTACACACTCACGGCTTAAGCTCCGGCCGCCATGCGAAATCGAACCCCCAAAACGACCACATGCTTCCGCTGCAAGGCCGAGCATCCCGAACAGCACTACGAGCGCGTCGTCCACAACAAGCACGAACTGCACGGCCCGTGGGCCGGCTGGCGGATGGCAGGAAAAGACCTAGTGTCACCCGATGGCGACCGGATCAGCCCGCACCGGCTGCGCGGGTTCCTATGGACAGAACATGCCAAGCGAAAGCTGCGGCGGTCTGCCCCACAAACTAAAGTCCTGGAGCGAAACGCAGCTGCCATCATCCCAGCACGGGAAAGATTCGTCGGCAGCGCCTAGCCGCCCAGCGAGCGCGACAGCGTCGAAAGCGCCATGCCGGCGAAAACCACGGCAAAAACGACTTCGATCAGCTTGAAAATCGACAAGGCCAGGACGACAGACCACACCAGCCGCCAGTCGATACCGGCAGAACGCTCGGCTCGATGTGAGCGCCGCAACGGCCGTTCCAGATCGATATCTGCGACGGCATCAGGATTGAACTTCGGTTCTTCGCGGCGCATACGCTTTCCCCTGAAATAGCGACAGCCTACAGGCCACAAAAGCGGTTTGCAGGGGGAAGGTTCCGACCGGGAACGGATCGCGAAACATGGAGAGGATCCTCTCCGCTTTTTTCACACGACCCCGAACAAGCGTCTCCGTAGGGCGCTGCCCTACACCCGAAAAGCGAACGCCAGCGCTGCCAACACGACCAGGTGCACCGGGTACGCGATCCAGAAGAAATGACGGACGCGCGGCACCCGCCAGTCGCACGCCGCAGCCAGCAGCACCATCGGCACCGCCAGCAGCGCAAAGAGATTGCCGTTGAGCAGGCAGACCATGAGCAACGATGACGCCAGCATCGCCCAGGTCGCGCGCGTGCGCTCCTGCCACCACGCCCAGCACGACAGAATCAGCAGCATCCCCGGCAACGTGTAGTCGCAGACCATCACCGCTAGCACGAACAGCACGCCGGCATAGTTGCGCCGGCCATCTGTCCAGAGACGCGCAACGCCGGCGGCGAATGCAAACGAGAACAGGATATTGAGCGGCAGCGGGCTTCCCGGCGTCAGCGCGAGCATGTACGGCACCGCGGCAACGGCACCGACCGCGAGCAGCCGCACCAGCAAGCGCTCCGACAGCAGATGCCGGCCGATCAAGAACGCGAACACCGGGAACGCCACGCGCCCCACCGGCACCGCCCACGCCCAGGCACCGTCCGCAAAGACCTTGTTCGCGTGATCGACCAGCATCGCCGCGAACGCGAGCCACTTAAGCGCCTCGGCATTGTCGTAGGTCAGCCGGAGCGGTGCCGCTTGCGCTTGCGCGTTCACAAAATATTGCTCCCTTCGTAGTCGGCCGGGATCGGTGCGCGCCGCATCTGGCCGTAGCGCGCCTGTTGTGCCCTGAACGTGTCCTGCCCTACCCCCACGCCACCAGGACCCGACGCCGATGCCGGTTGCGGACCGGGCGAAAACTCGGCCTGCATCGACGGCGCGTTGCGCCGGGTGCCATACGGGTTGTAGACCGGCCCGTTCTTCGCCAGCGTGCGGCACTCCGATTCCGCCATCGCGTAGCGCGTGCCCTGCTCCGTGACGCAGCTGCACGATGCCGGCGCGTGCCGGCCGAGCGCGTCGATGCCAGCGCCCGACGCCATGCAATACACCTCCGGATCGGCAATCACTTGGCGACTGTCGTAGACCGGCGCCGTCCAAGGCATCGACGGGAATCGCGGCAGGTGTTGCTTGGCATAGTCGAACGGTGAAAGCGGCTCACCGGAAGGAAGGCCCCCACCCCCTGCACCGCGCGTGGCGGATTGGCCCGACGCGGCTTGCGCCGCGTTCGGGCCTTTCCCCGTCATGCGGGAAGCGAAGGCGTCGGGCCGAAGGAAGCCGATAGCGAAATACAACAGGCCGGCAGCGGCCACCAGCATCACCGGCAGCAGAATGACCTTGAGCGGGATGCGCGTCTTGATCGTGTGTTCTTCGGCGCTCTTGTACTTGCCGCGAACGGTTTTCGGGAGCGCACGGGTCACGCGCTGCGCAGACTCTCGCTTCGCCTGGCTCTTGACCTCCTCGTTCAACTCCTCCCACTGAAACACATCGATGACTTGCGAGCCGAAACGTCGCACCGTGTGGTAATGCGTGGCGCACAGCGACCGGGCGAACGGGTAAATCTGCGCCGGCATCTGGTACGTCCACACGAAGTCGATTCCGCGATGGCGATGCTCGGCCAGCTGCAGCACATGATCCGGCGTACCTTGCCGGGTTGCGTTGTGCAAATGACCGAACCACTTCCATGCTTCGTCGATGAAGATCAGCGAACCGTTCGGGATGACGTGCGAATCGCACGCCGCGCTGTTCTCGGTGTCGTGGCAATGGCACACCTCGCCCTCGCGGACCGCGTTCCACTGACGCGGATCGGCCAGCACGTTCGCAAGCCCAGGTTCGAGGCCGTCGATACCAGCCGCCCACAGCGGACGCGGGTTCTCTTTCGCCGCCTCTTTCATGAGGCGCTCCATCATTAGCGATGTTTTGCCGTGGCCCGGTAGGCCGGTGTAAGACTCGATAGGCATATCAGCCGGCCCCTATGCCGCGCTTAAACATGAACAGTCGCCCCGCCATCAGCGTGCGCTGCGTTACGTAGGCGCTGATGACCATCGTCAACGCCTTGTCGAAATTCAGAACGCCCGCCCACTGGCGCGCGATGATCCAGTACTCGCCGCCGCCCGTGCCGCCACCGCTGGCAAAGTTCGTCAACAGGTCGAGCGTCGGTTGCAAGACAAGCTTCATCGTGCCGAAATTGATCCCGAGCCAGAGAAGCGCAGTTGCCAAGAACAGGCCCAGCTTCGACAGGATCAACCACCGCAGGCCAGTGAAAAGCGCAGCAAGAATTGCAGGCATTACCCTTGCCCCCTCGTCATGATGCTAAGCGACAGCAACGCGGCCGCAATCAGCACGAATTGCCCACCCAGGCGCAGCCAGTTACAGAACACCGAAGTATCGAAATGCAACGTCTGCCCGTTGATCGTTACATCGGGAATGGTCGGGCACGTGCTGCCGTAGCCGAAGCCAGTCACGTTCAACCCACCTGTACCGATGGCGTCGCCTTCCACGACCACGTCAGCAGGCGTGGCGGCTTCTCCGGGATCACTCAAACCCGCTTGCCCGAGACCATCGGCCGGGTTCTGCGTCCAGTCCGGCTGACCGTTGCAATCGGTGTCCATCGTGCCGGGGCCGCAACTCGACCCACCGGTCTTTCCGTTCTCGGCGATGCGCTCAAGAATCTCATTCGACTTTTCGGTTTCGCAGACCTGCCGCCACTGCAAGTACAAGCCCGCTTCTTCCGCCGCGCTACAGCCGGTCGTGCGGTTGTCATCGCCCAAAGCGACTTTTTCGCAGACGGGCGGCGCATTGCAGTACTGATCCAGAACCACGTTCGCGTTCTTTCGCGTGTTGCAGTCGATCCGCCACAATTGCTTGGCGTGCAAGCACATGATTTCGTCACCGGAGCAAACAGGCGGCGACACGCAACTCACCGCGTCCGTTGCCTTGTGCGTGCCATCGTCCTCATCGGGCACTCCGTCGCCGTCAGTGTCCGGCTTACACGTACCGTCCCCACCCTTCGCGGTGCCGGGCTTGCAGATATTCGGATCATCGACGCAGGACCCGTCCGGCCCCTTCACCGTACCGAAGCCAGGGCAATCGTTCGCTACTTCACGACACGCGCCGTCCGGCCCCTTTTCTTTGCCTTCCGGGCACGTGTCCGGCGTGGTGCAATTTCCTGTGACCGGATCGACGGGCACACCTGCCGCACACTCCTTTTTCGGGTAGCAGACATGCTGGTCGAACGTGCCAACGCCTTGATCATAAGCAGCCCCGCCCGATGGGCACGGGTCAGTTAAATCGCACGTCGCACCCGTTGGCACCAAACCAACGTAGCCGCTATTCGGTTGTCCAGGCGCAATCGTTTGCGCGATGTATTCACAACGCACCGGGTCACCAGTAACACCCGTTGCAAACTGACATTGAAGCGTGCCACGCGCGCCTGCACTAGTAACTACCACTTCAGAATCTGCACACCGTGTATCGAGACAGCTGTGACTACCTTCATCCCACTGCTTACCCACCGGGCAACCCGCAACGTAAGAGCGCGTGTACGTCTGAAGCGTCGCGCCGTCCGATATTCGTTGCACAGCATAACGAACAGAACCCGAAGGCGGGCTAGGACGCTGATCAAAAACAAACACAACCGAGAACGCCGAAGGATTACCCGTCCCCAACCTGAAAGATTCCGCTGCACCTTGTGACGCCCCATAAGCATCCTGCCTCGTCTCGCAGTTTCCGGATGTTGCGTTAGTAAAACAATCGACGTACTGCGCTTGGGCCTTGCCGCACATCGCAAGCAAACCGATCAACGCAGCGATAGCCAGGTACACCAGACGGCGCACGGCGGCCGACGCGGCGACGCGAAGCAACCAGCGCATCAGTCGCCACCCAGGAGGATGACGAGTGCCAGGACGAACGCACAGAGATACACCCAACCCATGCCCTACCCCTTGAAGAAATGCCGGGGCCGAAGCCCCGACGTGACCCGGCTCACGCCGGTTGTTACATCGCGCGGCGCACCCACTTGTAGACCTTGATGCCGACCATCACGATCAGCACCGCAGCACCGATGGCCGCGATGGGCGTGCCGGCCGCTTCGATGGCGGTGACCACCGCGGAAACGTCGACGGCGGGCGCACTGGCGAACGCCGAACCGGTGACGGCCAGGGCGGTACCCACGCCGGCCAGCGCCGGAGCCTTGCCCGCGAAACGGGCCTTAATCTTCTGGAACATGTTTGTCCTCCTAGGACTGTTGTAGGAATTTGCGCAGCAGGCGGAACACGAACGCGATGGCGAGCAGGTAGGCAACAGCCGCCCCGATCAACTGCGCGTCCTCAATCGACAGCGCTGGCAAGACTGTCGTTTGTTCGGTGAAATAAGGGGCCGCGCACTCGTACGTTGTCGCGTTGTAATCGGCGACGTCACATGCAAGGACGAGTGGCGCGGCCATGACTTACTTCGAAGCCGGAGCAGGTGCCGGCGTCAGGTAGACACGACGACCGACCTTCAACGACTTGAAGTCGCCCACTTCCAGCGACGACACGTCGAGCGAATAGCGACCCGGCGGGTATGGCGGCTGATCGTCGCCAAGGTTGATGGTGAACGGGACGGGGAAATCCTCGCCCTTCTCGATGGCCGCGCTCTGTTCCTTGAACACCACTTGCGTGCCGTCCTTGCGCTTCATGATGCGCGGCGTTGCCGTGCCCGACTTGATGACGATGCAGTTCATAGAGACTCCAATTTCCATGCGATTACTCGGCCCTTTTCGAAGAACACACGCCACGGCGAGGGCCAGAAGGCGCCGGTGTGCTTGTCGGCGTAACCGCCGGGAACTTTGCGAATGTCCGCATCGACACCCAGGGCATCGCGCGCATCCTTCGGTGCTTTCCACCAGCGCAACTCACGCCGGGATTCATCGCCCAAGCCGCCGACCGCGTGCGTGCGAAAGCCCTTCGGAAAGGCTTCAGCCGTGGCCGCGCAGAACTTGCTTGCGTACTTGGCGAGATAGCCCACAGCGTTGCGGGCCTTCTCGATCTTGGTCGAGCCGTGCGACCACCACCCCTGACGATCCGCCTTCGGCAGAAAGAAGCCCCGAGGAATCCAAATCAGGAGGTGGTAATGGGGCCGGAGTCGCTTGGTGAGTTCCCCGACCCACAGATAACGGAAGCGCGCACCCCCCATCCCCTTTCGTCTTGCAAGGCGATTGAAGTAGCCCCGGATTCGCTTAACCAGCTCGCTAATATCACGAGGGCTTGCGTCACTTCCCTCTGCGTAGGTCGTGGTGAGCATGTACCACGCGCCACGCGCCGACCCTTGCCGCGCTTCTTGGTCATGCAACCGCGCTCCCGTAATGACTGATTTCCGCAGCCGCATGGCTCGGATTCGATTTTGATCAAGCTCGATCGACACGCGATTCACCGACCGCGTGTCACTTGTTGAAGAAGGGACAAGCCCAAGGCCAGCCGCTTCGCGGCCGGCCTTCGAAGAGAACGGGAGGCACGCGGCCAGAGCGCCGGACGCACGTGCGGACGCGGCCGAAGCCGCAGCGGAAAGCGGGAGGCTGACAGCGCTCACGCGAGCCACCAGCGCAGCATCCGCAACAACAGGCCGAGCAGCGCGCCGACAAGCACCGGACACGCCACATAGATCACCAGCAGCTGCACAGCCCAATGCGAGTTGCGCAGCCACTCGATGGGATTAGCCATGAATCACCGCCAGCAGGCCACCAGTGCGGAGACACACGCGGTACTGATGACGCTTGCGACAAAGGCGCGCATACCAGCGGGCCGAGTCGATGGCCGCAGGTTCGTTGATGCCGTAGAAGCCGACAGGTCGCCAGCCGTTGACGGTGGCGACTTCGATCCAGTAGCCGTCACGCATCCCACACCGCCGAAAGCGCGGCAGCAGCGTCACGGCTGCTACAAAGCTGCCTGCGAACCTGACCCGTGCCCGTGTCCAATTCCGTCAGCAGGTACGCGCCCTGCCCCGAAATTTCCACACCATCTTCGACGTAGAAATCGCACGCAGCCCGCGCTAATTCCGCGCTCCGAAACATCGTCACTTGCGTGATTCGGTCAGCCACGGGCGATTTCCTCGACCAAGGCACGGTCACACGAAAGCATCACGCCACGCCAGAAAACGGCTTCTTCGTTCGCGGTGTCGAACAGGTCGCGGGTATCGCCCGCAAGGTATGCAGCTGCGCGACAGCTGGCTTCTTCGAACCGTTCCTGTGCGGCGTCGCCGGCCGCTTCGATGACGCGTCGCATGAAGGACTCCCCTCCCCTGCCCCTTGAAAGCCCCCGGCCGGCAGGGGAACCGGGCTGGGGGCAATCCTTGGGTACTCGCCCCGAGGACGGGCGTAGTTGTACGCTGGGCGAGGACACATAGTCAACACCCCGAGGACTTCATGAACATAAATAAATTGCTTGACAAGTGCAAAGAAGTATGCGGGGCGAGGACTGACGGAGAGCTAGCAAAACGCCTAGGCATTTCGAAGCAAGCGCTTTCGAGCTATCGCAACGGGCACCGCCTGCCCGACCCTGTGCAGTGCGCGACGATTGCCGGACTTAGCGGCCTGCCGCTGGCACACGTGCTGGGTGTTGTCGGAGAAGAGCGCGCTGTCAGCCGCGAAGAAAAGGCGGTGTGGCGCAAGCTGGCATCGACAGCGGCACTCGTTTTTTTCGCGCTATCCCTCTCGCTTCAAGGACACGCAAAACCCCTAGAAAACAGCTCGATGACGAGTGATCGCGCACCTAACGTATACATTATGCGAAATAACTGATCGGGTGGCATGGCGGGCAATCCGAAACTTTTCCCCTAGGTCCACCCTCCCGCCACACGCTTGCGGCTTGAGCTCCCGCCGCCACGGATCAGGGGGATCCATGCGCGCACGCAAGCCCAAAACCACGACGTGTTTCCAGTGCAAGACTGAGCATCCCGACCAGCACTACGAGCGCGTCGTCTACAACAAGCACGAACTGCACGGCCCGTGGGCCGGCTGGCGGATGGCAGGAAAAGACTTGGTGTCGCCCGATGGCGACCGGATCAGCCCGCACCGGCTGGCGGGCTTCCTGTGGACGGAGCGCGTCAAAAAACGCTTGCGCCGCAAGACTTGAAGACGATGCTGAGATCTTCGCCGGTCATTCCCGCGCAAGAACGATTCGTCGGAAGCGCCCAAGGCTTACAGGCGTCGTACACCATGTGATGGAGCCTTGAATGAAGCTCCATCGACGCTCGATCCTTCCAGATAGCCGACCCAGAACAATCAGCGAACCCGAGGCGCGCGCCAATCTGCAGCCGACCGCTTCGGCGGTACCACCGACCAGGTTGAGGCCGCGAGCCACGATGCCGGCAACAACGCCCGGGTCGCCAGCGTCCGCTTCCGGTTCCGCGTCCTCCCGGGCGATCGCGCCAAACCCTTGATCTTTGACCAAGGTCAAAGGTTTAAGATGGCGCCCTGCCCCAGGAGATCGCCATGAATATCGGCCAGCTCGCGCGCCAGGCCGGCGTGCCCATCGACACCGTCCGCTACTACGAACGCCAGCACCTGATCCCGGAGCCGGCACGCAGTGCCAGCGGTTACCGCCAATACGCACATGACGACGTTACCCGCCTGAACTTCATCCGCCGCGCCAAGACCCTCGGTTTCACACTTGAGGAAATAGGTGAACTTATGGCCATAAGCTCAACTTCATCCAATGATATGAATGAGATGAAGCAAAAAGCTTCCAGAAAACTTCAAGTCGTCGAGGAGCGGCTCGCTGAACTGGCGCGGATGCGCGATGCCCTGCGCGGCCTGGTCGATGCCTGCCCCGGCCACGGCCCGCTGGCCACCTGCCCGATCATGGCTGCGCTGACCACCAGCGACGCCGCCACAGCCGGCGCGTCCGCCCGGAGGCCGCAGGCATGACCGCCCACGACCACGCCGCGCACACCTGCTGCGGGAACACGCAGGCCGGGATCGCCGACGGCAAGGCCATCGACATCGTCTGCGGGATGACCATCGATCCGGCGACCACCCCGCACCATGCCACCCACGACGGCGTCGACTACCACTTCTGCAGCGCCGGCTGCAGGACGAAATTCGTCGCCGATCCGGCGCGCTACCTGCATCCGGAACTGGCCGAACCCGCCCCGCCTCCGCCGCCGGGCACGCGCTACTTCTGCCCGATGGATCCCGAGATCGAGCAGGACGGCCCCGGCACCTGCCCGATCTGCGGCATGGCGCTGGAGCCGATGCTGCCGTCGCTCGACGACGGCGAGAACCCGGAGCTGACCGACTTCCGCCGGCGTTTCTGGTGGACCCTGCCGCTGAGCCTGGCGACGATGGTGCTGGCAATGGCCGGGCACGCGTTCGCCCTGGTGCCGCCGGCGACGCAGCCGTGGATCGAACTCGCCCTGTCCGCGCCCGTGGTGCTCTGGGCCGGCTGGCCGTTCTTCCAGCGCTGGGCGCAGTCGATCCGCAACCGCAGCCCCAACATGTGGACCCTGATCGGCACCGGCGTGCTCGCCGCCTTCGGCTACAGCGTGGTGGCGACGGTGGCGCCCGATCTGTTCCCGGCCTCGTTCCGCGACCACGGCGTGGTCGGCGTCTACTTCGAGGCGGCGGCGATGATCGTCTCGCTGACCTTGCTCGGCCAGTTGCTCGAACTCAAGGCGCGCTCACAGACCTCGGCCGCTCTCAAGGCCCTGCTCGGGCTTGCGCCGAAAACCGCCCGCCGCCTGCGCGACGATGGTGGTGAAGAAGACGTCGAACTCGCCCGGATCCACGTCGGCGACCGTCTGCGCGTGCGTCCCGGCGAGAAGGTGCCGGTGGACGGCGTGGTCATCGACGGCCGCTCCAACGTCGACGAATCGATGCTCACCGGCGAACCCGTGCCGGTCGAAAAATCCGGCGGCGACCGGGTCATCGGCGCCACCCTCAACGGCACCGGTGCACTGGTGATGCGGGCGGAGAAGACCGGCGGCGACGGCGTGCTGGCGCAGATCGTGCAGTTGGTGGCGCAGGCGCAGCGTTCGCGCGCACCGATGCAGCGCATGGCGGACAAGGTCGCGTACTGGTTCGTGCTGGGCGTGCTCGCCATCGCCGTGGCAACGTTCCTCGGCTGGGGCCTGTTCGGCCCGGAACCGTCCTGGACGCACGCCATCCTCGCCGCGGTGTCGGTGCTGATCATCGCCTGCCCCTGCGCGCTGGGCCTGGCCACGCCGATGTCGATCATGGTCGCCACCGGCCGCGCCGCGCAGGCCGGGGTGCTGTTCCGCGACGCCGAAGCGGTGGAAACGCTGCGCCGCGTCGACACTCTGGTGGTCGACAAGACCGGCACCCTCACCGAGGGTCGGCCCGCCTTCCGCGAAGTGCTCGCCATCGCGCCCTGGACCGAGGACGAGGTCCTGCGGCTGGCCGCCAGCCTCGATGTCGGCAGCGAACACCCGCTGGCCGCGGCGATCGTGGCCGAGGCGCGGCGCCGCGAAATGGCGTTGTCGCCGGCGCGGGATTTCGAATCGATGACCGGGACGGGCGTGCGCGGCAGCGTCGATGGCTACGCGATCGTGCTGGGCAACGACGCGCTGATGGCCGAGCACGGCATCGACCCCTCCGCGCTCGCGCAGCAAGCGGACGAACTGCGCACGCGCGGCGCCACCGCCATGTACCTGGGCGTGGCCGGCCGCCTTGCCGGCCTGGTCGCGGTCGCGGACCCGCTCAAGGCCGGCACCGTGGAGGTCATCCGGCAGCTGCATGCCGCCGGCCTGCGCATCGTCATGGCGTCCGGCGACGCCACCGCCACGGCGCAGGCCGTGGCGCGCGAACTGGGCATCGACGAAGTCCACGGCGAAGTCCGCCCCGCCGCCAAGCTGGAACTGGTCCGGACGCTCCAGGCCGAAGGCCGCCGCGTGGCGATGGCCGGCGACGGCATCAACGACGCGCCGGCGCTGGCCGCAGCGGACGTCGGCATCGCCATGGGCACCGGCACCGACGTGGCCATGTCCAGCGCCCAGGTCACCCTGGTCAAGGGCGACTTGGGCGGGATCGCCCGCGCACGCGCAATCTCCGACGCGACCGTGCGCAACATGCGCCAGAACCTGGGTTTCGCCTTCGCCTACAACGCGCTGGGCATACCGATCGCCGCCGGCCTGTTGTACCCGTTCACCGGGCTGCTGCTGTCGCCGATGCTGGCCGCGGCGGCGATGAGCCTGAGCTCGGTTTCGGTGGTCGGCAACGCGCTGCGGCTGCGATTGGCCACGCCCGCGGGTGAACGCGACAAGGCGAAATCGAAATCAGCGCTTGCGCGTTCGGCAACCGCTGGCTAGAATTTCGCGCTTTCCAGCCCGTGGGGCCATAGCTCAGCTGGGAGAGCGCCTGCATGGCATGCAGGAGGTCGGCGGTTCGATCCCGCCTGGCTCCACCAAATTCCGGACATGGCCTGTCTGGAATCGCTGCAAGTTCCACTGCGTCCCCATCGTCTAGAGGCCTAGGACACCACCCTTTCACGGTGGACACCGGGGTTCGAATCCCCGTGGGGACGCCACTTTTGATTCGACGACGAGGGCTGCCGGAAGGCGGCCCTCGTCGTTTTCTGTGCGCTTTCCTCGTGTCGTGTTGAGCGCAACGCCGGGTTTTCGTCTCGACAAAGACGCATCGATCCGGCCACCCTGCCCTGCCCGACAGGCCGCCCGTGGCGGCCGCTTGCGTTGATCTTGGCAGACCAAGGCTCGCAGCAACGCGGAGAACGGCATGGCCAGATCGGTATTGACGGTGGAACCTGTCCTGCGCGGCTGGGTCGTCAGCCTGAAGGGCAAGGCGCTGGATCTTCGTGCAACCAAGCTCGAGGCGATCGGCGTGGCCAGCCGTCTTGCCGCCGAACAGAACCGGGCGCGCGGCGACTCGACGGGCGTCGCGGTTCGTGTTGCAAACGGCGGCAGCGTGCTGATTGCGCGGCATGGCTGGAGCGGGCAGAAATCGCGCGACGGATTTCGCTGACGGACGCGACGCCAGGATTGCTTTTCGCGACGTAACGATCGCTTTCGCGCCGCAACGAAAAGGCCCGCCAATGGCGGGCCTTTTGCAGCATCGGGTCAGCGCGTGCGTCGCTTACATCGACGGCGTGTGCGCAGCGCCCTCGCCTTCGCTGTTGGCCAGCGAGGCCCAGCTGACTTCGACACCCTTGCGATGCCCCTTCTCGACCAGCTTCAGGCCGTCGGGATCGATGGTGAGCGTGTAGGCCTTGTCGCCGATCTGGACTTCGCGCCGCAACGGCTTGTCGAGCTTGGTCATCGGTGTCTCCTCATGCGCATTCAGGCGCGTTGGAGGGCGATGCTAGCAGCCGGATGTTTGCGGCGCGTAAAGGCCGTGAACGAAGCATTAAAAATGCGTCGCGCGTCTCAGGCCGCTTCGGTTTCGGCCGCGACAGCGCGCAGCGTGGCCACGCCGTGGCCGCCTTCGGCCAAGTACTGCAGCCACTTGCCGAGGAAGGTGTTCATGCGCATGCGATGGCCGATCACTTCCGCCGGTGGCGGATACATGCCGATCACGTCCTGCCAGCGCCGGCCCACGTAACAGTGCGTGGCCTCCACCTGGCGCGCATCGCGGTACAGGCGCAGGAAGGCCGAGGGATCCGGCTCGCCGGTCACGGGGTCCTGCAGGCCGTAGGTCAGGCGCAGTTCGGTGGTGTAGGCGTGCTGCTCGATGACTTCCAGGCGCAGGTCGAGGCCGTCGCCGATCGTCGAGACATAGCGGCCCGGTGCGAGGTCGGCGGGCTCGAACAGGCGCGTCAGGCGATTGAAGTTTTCCGCGTACAGGCCCATGAGCCAACCGAAGCGGCTGAGCTTCGGAATGCGTGCGGTGCGATCGGTGACAGGGACCCGGGACATGGCCCGATGCTACACGCAGAAATGACGCCGCGGCAGCATTGACGGAAGTGTTCGCGGCGCCTAACGTGAAGGCTCTTCACGGCCGGTTTCATCGAAGCACGATCGGCCTGGCGCTACGGCGCGATTCAGAACATCCCGCGGCGGATGCCGAGCGTGGTCAGCACCGTGCTGGCGATTTCCTCGATCGACTTGTGCGTGGTGCTCAGCACCGGGATGCGTTCTGCCCGGAACAGGCTCTCGGCCGCCGCCACCTCCCGCTTGCAGGTGTCCAGTTGCGCGTAGCGCGAGTTCGGACGTCGTTCCTCGCGGATCTGGTGCAGGCGCGCGGGATCGATGCTCAGCGCGAACAGCTTGTTGCGGTACGGACGCAGGCGCGGCGGCAGGCGGTCGTGTTCGAGGTCCTCCTCGGTCAGCGGGTAATTCGCCGCGCGCACGCCGTAGTGCAGCGCCAGGTACACGCAGGTGGGCGTCTTGCCAGCCCGCGAGACCGCCACCAGGATCAGGTCGGCATCGTCGTAGTTGATGGCGATGCCGTCATCGTGGGTCAGCGCATAGTTCATCGCGTTGATGCGGGCGTGGTAGGTCTCGAAGTCGACCATGCCGTGCGCCTGCCCGACCTGCGACTTGCGCTGCTGTCCCAGCTCGCGCTCCATCGGCTCGATGAACGGCGCGAACGTGTCCAGCACCAGCGCGCCGCTTTCGCCGATCAGGCGGGTCAGCTCCGGATCGACGCAGGAACTCACCACCACCGGGCGGATGCCGACCTCCTCCCCTTTCGCCCGGATCCGCCCGGCGGCCTCGCGCGCCCGCTCGGGGCTGTCGACGAAGGGGATGCGGTCGGTGCTGAAGCGGGTGTCGGCGAACTGGGTCAGCAGGCTGTGGCCAATGGTCTCGGCGGTGATGCCGGTGCCGTCGGAAACGTAGAAGACCGGGCGTATTTCGGACATGTGTAAACGCTTTCCTGTGAATGCGTGCGGGAGCGGCCGTGGCCGCGATGCGTGGAATCCGGCCCGATCGTGGCCGCTGCCCTGCGCTGGCGGCTAAAATAGCCAACTTCGGCCGGCTCCGCCTGCCCTGTCACTGTTCCGTCCCCGCCTGCACAACCCGGAGTGCCCGTTTTGAGCGCCAATATCCTGTGGCTGCACGACCTGCGACTGACCGACCTTGCCCAGGTCGGCGGCAAGAATTCCTCGCTCGGCGAGATGATCGGTGAACTGGCCGGACTCGGCGTCTCGGTCCCGGGCGGTTTCGCGACCACGGCGGACGCGTTCAAGGCCTTCATCGCGCACAACACCCTGCACCAGCGCATCTTCGATCGACTGGCCTCGCTGGACGTCGAGGACGTGCCGGCGCTGACCGCGGCCGGCAAGGAAATCCGCGGCTGGGTCATCGATGCGCCCCTGCAGCCGGAACTCGACGCCGACATCCGCAAGGCCTATACGCAGCTGTGCAGCGAGAATGGCGGCGGCGACGTTGCAGTCGCCGTGCGCTCCTCCGCCACCGCCGAGGACCTGCCCGACGCTTCGTTCGCCGGCCAGCAGGAAACCTTCCTCAACGTCACCGGCGCCGATGACGTCGTGCACAAGGTCAAGGAAGTCTTCGCCAGCCTCTACAACGACCGCGCCATCGCCTATCGCGTGCACCACGGCTTCAAGCACGAGGACGTGTTCCTTTCCTCGGGCGTGCAGCTGATGGTGCGCTCCGACGTGGGCGCTTCTGGCGTGCTGTTCACGCTCGACACAGAATCCGGCTTCCGCGACGTGGTGTTCGTGACGTCGAGCTATGGCCTGGGCGAGATGGTCGTGCAGGGCGCGGTCAACCCGGACGAGTTCTACGTCTACAAGCCCACCCTGGCCGAAGGCAGGCCCGCGATCCTGCGCCGCTCGCTGGGCAGCAAGCAGCTGCGCATGGTCTATTCCGACACCCCCGGCGAACGCGTGCGCACCGAGGACACGCCGGCGGAACTGCGCAACAAGTTCTCGCTCAGCGACGCCGACGTGCACGAGCTGTCGAAGCAGGCCCTGGTGATCGAGAAGCACTACGAGCGCCCGATGGACATCGAATGGGCGAAGGACGGCGTCAGCGGCAAGCTGTTCATCGTCCAGGCGCGCCCGGAGACGGTGAAGTCGCGTACCAAGGCGACGCAGATCGAGCGCTTCCAGCTCGACAGGCGCGGCGACGTGGTCGTCGAGGGCCGCGCCATCGGCCAGAAGATCGGCGCCGGCGTGGCGCGCGTGGTGCGCACGCTCGACGACATGAACCGGGTGCAGCCGGGCGACGTGCTGGTCGCCGACATGACCGACCCCGACTGGGAGCCGGTGATGAAGCGCGCCGCGGCCATCGTCACCAACCGCGGCGGCCGCACCTGCCACGCCGCGATCATCGCCCGCGAACTCGGCGTGCCCGCCGTGGTCGGCACCGGCAACGCGCTCGACCTGATCGAGGACGGCGTGGAGGTCACGGTCAGCTGCGCCGAGGGCGACACCGGTTTCATCTATGCCGGCACCCTGCCCTTCGAGCGCATCACCACCGACCTGTCGTCGATGCCCGAAGCACCGCTGAAGATCATGATGAACGTCGCCAATCCCGAGCGCGCGTTCGACTTCGGGCAGCTGCCGAACGCCGGCATCGGCCTGGCGCGGCTGGAGATGATCATCGCCAGCCACATCGGCGTGCATCCCAAGGCACTGCTGGAGTACGACGACCAGGATGCCGACGTCCGCAAGAAGATCGACGAGCGCATCGCCGGCTATGCCGGGCCGGTGGAGTTCTACATCGACCGCCTCGCCGAGGGCATCGCCACCATCGCCGCCTCGGTGCACCCGAAGCCGGTGATCGTGCGCATGTCCGACTTCAAGTCCAACGAATACGCCAACCTGCTCGGCGGCTCGCGCTACGAACCGCACGAGGAGAACCCTATGATCGGCTTCCGCGGCGCCAGCCGCTACGTCGATCCGTCGTTCGCCGAGGCGTTCGCGCTGGAATGCAAGGCCGTGCGCAAGGTGCGCAACGAGATGGGTCTGTCCAACGTCTGGGTGATGATCCCGTTCGTGCGCACCCTCGACGAGGGCCGCAAGGTGGTCGAGGTGCTGGAGGCCAACGGCCTCAAGCAGGGCCAGGACGGCCTGAAGATCATCATGATGTGCGAGGTGCCGTCGAACGCGCTGCTGGCCGACGAGTTCCTCGACATCTTCGATGGCTTCTCGATCGGCTCCAACGACCTGACCCAGCTCACCCTCGGTCTGGACCGCGACTCGAGCATCGTCGCGCACCTGTTCGACGAGCGCGACCCGGCGGTGAAGAAGCTGCTGTCGATGGCCATCCAGACCGCACGCCGCAGGGGCAAGTACGTCGGCATCTGCGGCCAGGGCCCGAGCGACCATCCGGACCTGGCGCAGTGGCTGATGGAAGAAGGCATCGAATCGGTGTCGCTGAATCCCGACACCGTGGTCGACACCTGGCTGAAGCTGGCGAAGTCGAAGGCCGCTTCCTGACGGAAATGGAACGAGGCCGGCCACAAGCCGGCCTCGCTCTTTACAGGAGCGGCGGAAGCCGCGAGCTTTCCGTAACGCCGGATCTCTGGAAAAAAGCCCGCGGCTTCCGCCGCTCCTACAAAAGCAGCGACGTCGGCAAGGCGCGCTAGTGCGGCGCGCCGAACACGCCCATCGCCGTGCGGTAGTGCTTCAGTTCCGCGATCGAATCGCGCACGTCGCTCAGCGCCGTGTGTGCGGCTTCCTTGCGCACGCCGGCCAGCACTTCCGGCGCCCAGCGGCGAGCGAGTTCCTTGATCGTGCTGACGTCGAGGTTGCGGTAGTGGAAATACCGCTCCAGCGACGGCATCTGCCGGTGCAGGAAGCGGCGGTCCTGGCAGATCGAATTGCCGCACATCGGCGACTGGTTGTGGCCGACCCATTGCTGCAGGAAATCCAGCGTACGCGCCTCGGCCTCGGCCATCGGCACGCCCTCTTCCAGCACCCGCCGCCACAGCCCGGACTTGCCATGCTGGGTGCGATTCCAGTCGTCCATCGCCTCGAGCGTGGACAACGGGTGGGAGATGGCGAACTGGGGGCCGTCGGCCAGGATGTTGAGCTCGGAGTCCGTCACCACCGTGGCGATCTCGATGATCGAGTCGCGGCCGGTGTCGAGCCCGGTCATCTCCAGGTCGATCCAGATCAACCTGCCGTCGCGCGCGTGTCCGCCATTGCTTGTCATGGATATCCTGCTGCTGGAAGTAGCAGGACATGATAGTCCGCTGCGTGTCGTCGCTGCATTCAGGCCAGCGGCGGTTGCCCGCGCCGGCGGCGGAACCAGTTGGTCAGCCGCATGCCGGCTTCTTCCGCCAGCACCCCGCCCCGCACTTCGACGCGATGGTTGTGGCGCGGATCGGCGAGCAGGTCGAATACGCTGCCGGCGGCGCCGGTCTTGGGGTCGCTGGCGCCGAACACCACCCGCGCCAGCCGCGCGTGCACCATCGCCATGGCGCACATCGCGCAGGGCTCCAGGGTCACGTACAGCGTGCAGCCGACCAGCCGATGATTGCCCAGCGCCCTGCCCGCCCGCCGCATCGCCACGATCTCGGCATGCGCGGTGGGGTCATGCTCGGCGATGTTGCGGTTCCAGCCTTCGCCGACGACCTGGCCATCGGCATCGACCAGCACGGCCCCGACCGGAATCTCGTCATCCTCGCGCTCGGCCCGCTCGGCCAGCGCCAGCGCTTGACGCATCCACTGCGCGTCGGCGTCCCCGGGAGCCACCTGGTTCATCCAGGTGCTCAGCCCGGCTGGTTGCCGCGCAGGAAGTCGAGCTTGCCCAGCGGCACGCCCTTGTGGCGCAACAGGCCGTAGGCGATGGTCAGGTGGAAATAGAAGTTCGGCAGCAGGAACGCGCGCACGTAGTCGGCACCGCTGAACTGCAACTCACGCTTGCCGGCATTGAAGCGGATCTCGCGCGCTTCCTGCCCGGCGATGGACTCGGCCGGCACGCTTTGCAGGTAGTCCACCGTGGCCGCGATGCGTGCCTGCAGCTGTTCGAGCGTCGCCTCGTCGTCCGGGAACGACGGCGATTGTCCACCCGACAGCCGCGCCGCGCCGAATTTGGCGGTGTCGCTGGCGCGCTGCACCTGGCCGGCGAAGGTCAACATGTCCGGTGCGAGTCGCGCCTGCACGAACTCCGCGCTGTCGATGCCGGCCTCGGCACCGTGGGCGAGCGCCAGGTCGATCTGGTGCGACAGGTTCTGCAGGCCGCGAACCAACGCGGGGACGGTGATGTCGTGGAGCGAAAGCGTCATGAGGCTTTTCCTGTTGGCATGGCTGCGGGGTTCATTCCCACTCGATCGTCGCCGGCGGCTTGCCGCTGATGTCGTAGACCACGCGCGAGACGCCGCGCACCTCGTTGATGATCCGGTTGGAGACGCGACCGAGGAAGTCGTACGGCAGGTGCGCCCAGTGCGCGGTCATGAAGTCGATGGTCTCCACCGCGCGCAGCGCGATCACCCATTCGTAGGCGCGCGCGTCGCCGACCACGCCCACCGACTTGACCGGCAGGAACACCGCGAATGCCTGGCTGGTCTTGTCGTACAGGTCGGCCTTGCGCAGTTCCTCGATGAAGATCGCGTCGGCGCGCGCCAGCAGTTCGGCGTATTCGGGCTTCACCTCGCCGAGGATGCGCACGCCCAGGCCCGGGCCCGGGAACGGATGCCGGTAGACCATTTCTCGCGGCAGGCCGAGCTCGACGCCCAGGCGCCTGACCTCGTCCTTGAACAGCTCGCGCAGCGGTTCGACCAGGCCGAGTTTCATGTGTTCGGGCAGGCCGCCGACGTTGTGGTGGCTCTTGATCACGTGCGCCTTGCCGGTCTTGCTGCCGGCCGACTCGATGACGTCGGGGTAGATCGTGCCCTGCGCCAGCCACCTGGCATTGGCGAGCTTGTTCGATTCCTCGTCGAAGATCTCGACGAACAGGTTGCCGATGATCTTGCGCTTGGCCTCGGGATCGGTGACGCCCTTGAGCTTGTCGAAGTAGCGATCGCGCGCATCGACGCGTATCACGCGCACGCCCATGTGCTGGGCCATGGTCGCCATCACCTGGTCGCCTTCCTGCCAGCGCAGCAGGCCGGTATCGACGAAGACGCAGGTCAGCTGGTCGCCGATCGCCTTGTGCAGCAGCGCCGCGACCACCGACGAGTCGACGCCGCCCGACAGGCCGAGGATGACCTCGTCCGAACCGACCTGTTCGCGCACGCGCGCGATCTGGTCGTCGATGATGTGCGCGGCCGTCCACAGCGTCTGGCAACCGCAGATGTCGACCACGAAACGGCGCAGCATCTGCTGCCCGGAGCGCGTGTGCGTGACCTCCGGGTGGAACTGCACGCCGTACCAGCGCCTGCTGTCGTCGGCGAAGGCGGCGACCGGCACGCGGTCGGTCTTCGCGGTGACAGTGAAGCCCGGCGGCGCCTTCGACACATGGTCGCCGTGGCTCATCCAGACATCCAGCCGCGGCGGCGCGCCGGGGTGGTCCTTGAGCCCTTCGAACAGCTGGTCGGCGGCAACGAGGGTGACTTCGGCGTGGCCGTACTCACGCGATTCGCCGGCCTCGGTCTCGCCGCCCAGCTGCTTGGCCATCGTCTGCATGCCGTAGCAGATGCCCAGCAGCGGCAGGCCGCTGTCAAACACCTGTTGCGGTGCAGCCGGGGCGCCGTGTTCGGTGGTCGACTCCGGACCGCCCGACAGGATGATGCCCTTGGGCGCGAACTTCGCGATCTCGGCCGGATCGTGGTCCCAGGCCCAGATCTCGCAGTAGACGCCCAGCTCGCGAATGCGACGGGCGATCAGCTGCGTGTACTGCGCGCCGAAGTCGAGGATGAGGATCTTGTCGGTGTGGAGGTCCATGGGGGCCTGATTGGTGATTGGGGGGCGCTGTCATCCCGTGCGCAGCGAGGGATCTGTCCAGGCGTGGACGTCGGTCAAGCAGATCCCTCGCTACGCTCGGGATGACAAGGAACCGGATCGGCTTCTCGAATCACGAATCGCCAATCACGAATCGCATCTGGCGGGCTCACCCCGCCCGATAGTTCGGCGGTTCCTTGGTGATCTGCACGTCGTGCACATGGCTCTCGCGCTGGCCGGCGCCGGTGATCTTCACGAACTTCGGCGTCGTGCGCATGTCCTCGATCGTGGCGCAGCCGACGTAGCCCATCGTCGCGCGCAGGCCGCCGGCGAGCTGGTGCACCACGCCGCTGAGCGGGCCGCGATACGGAACGCGGCCCTCGATGCCCTCGGGCACCAGCTTGTCGGCGTCGCTGCTGTCCTGGAAGTAGCGGTCCGAGCTGCCCTTCTCCATCGCGCCCAGGCTGCCCATGCCACGATAGTTTTTGTAGCTGCGGCCCTGGTAGAGCTCGGTCTCGCCGGGGGTTTCCTCGGTGCCGGCGAACAGGCCACCGATCATCACCGTCGATGCGCCGGCGACCAGCGCCTTGCCGATGTCGCCCGAATAACGGATGCCGCCATCGGCGATCAGCGGGATGCGGTCCTGCAGCGCCTCGGCGACCATGTCGATCGCGGTCACCTGCGGCACGCCGACGCCCGCGACCACGCGGGTGGTGCAGATCGAACCCGGGCCGACGCCGACCTTGACCGCGTCCGCACCGGCATCCATCAGCGCCAGCGCGGCGTCGCCGGTGACGATGTTGCCGCCGACCACCTGCAGCTTCGGATAACGCTTCTTGACCCAGGCGACGCGATCGAGCACGCCCTGCGAATGGCCGTGCGCGGTGTCGACGATGACCACGTCCACGCCCGCCGCGGCGAGCAGTTCGATGCGCTGCTCGGTATCGCCGCCGACGCCGACCGCGGCACCGACCAGCAGGCTTTCCGATGCGTCCTTGGCGGCGTTGGGATTGTCGTGCGCCTTCTGGATGTCCTTGACGGTGATCAGGCCGCGCAGTTCGAAGCCGTCGTTGACCACCAGCACCTTCTCGATGCGGTGCTTGTGCAGCAGCTGCAGCACTTCTTCTTCGCTTGCCCCTTCGCGCACGGTAACCAGGCGTTCCTTGCGGGTCATGACGTTGCGCACCGGGTCGTCGAGCTTGGTCTCGAAGCGCATGTCGCGTCCGGTGACGATGCCCACCAGGTGGCCGCCGTCGACCACCGGCACGCCGGAAATGTTGCGCGCACGGGTGAGCTTGAGCACTTCGCCGATGGTGGTTTGCGGGCCGACGGTGAACGGCTCGCGGATCACGCCGGCTTCGAAATTCTTGACCCGCGCGACCTCGGCCGCCTGGCGTTCGGCGGACATGTTCTTGTGAAGGATGCCGATGCCGCCGAGTTGCGCCATGGCCACGGCGAGGCGGGACTCGGTGACCGTGTCCATCGCAGCCGAGACGATCGGCAGGTTCAGGCGCAGGTCGCGGGTGAACCGGGTGGCGAGGGAAACGTCCTTGGGCAGGACGGTCGAGTGGGCGGGGACGAGCGAAACGTCGTCGTAGGTCAGTGCTTCAGCCTGGATGCGCAGCATGGGAGTGCCGGTGGGGTGAAGCACGACATTGTATCGCGAATGGCGGCCGATCCGGAGGGGTGGAAACCTCGCGAATCTGGAACGGTCTGTGCGTGGGAACGGCTTCAGCAGCGAGTTTCCGGCGGTGCGATCGACGAAAGGCAAAAAAGCTCGCGGCTAAAGCCGTTCCCATCGCGGCATCTCTGGAGTTTCCGCGCTGGCTCAGCCCGCGTCGGCAGCGTCCGCGGCTTCCAGCGTGTTTTGCATCAGGGTGGCCACGGTCATCGGCCCCACCCCGCCCGGCACCGGCGTGATCCAGCTGGCCCGCTTCGCCGCCTCGGCGAAGCCGACGTCGCCCACCAGGCGGCCGTCGTCGAGCCGGTTGATGCCGACGTCGATCACCACCGCGCCCGGCTTCACCCAGTCGCCCGGGATCAGGCCCGGCCGGCCAACGGCCACGACCAGGATGTCGGCCTCGCCTACGTGCCGGCGCAGGACGTCCGGCGGGGTGAACTTGTGGCAGCAGGTGGTGGTGCAGCCGGCGATCAGCAATTCCAGCGCCATCGGCCGGCCGACGTGGTTGCTGACCCCGACGATCGTCGCGCTCTGCCCGCGCACCGGGCGGTCGGTATAGGCCAGCAACGTGGTGATGCCGCGCGGTGTGCACGGGCGCAGGCCGAACTGGCGCAGCGCCAGGTGGCCGACGTTTTCCGGGTGGAAGCCGTCGACGTCCTTGCGCGGATCGATCCGGTGGATCAGGCCGGTGGCGTCCGGGATGCCGGGCAGCGGCAGCTGCACGAGGATCCCGTGCACGGCCGGATCGGCGTTGAGGCGGTCGATCAGGGCCAGCAGCTCGGCCTCGCTGGCGCCATCCGGGAAATCGTGGTCGAAGGCCTGGATACCGACCTTCTGCGCTGCCCGGCGCTTGTTGCGCACGTAGGACTGCGAGGCCGGGTCATTGCCCACCAGCACCACCGCCAGCCCCGGCCGCCGCTTGCCCGCCGCCAGGCGCGCGTCGACCTGCGCCTTGAGCGTGTCGAGCAGGTCCTCGGCGATGCCCTTGCCGTCGAGGATGCGGGCGCTGTGCTGTTCGGTCATGCGGGCGGGACCTGCGTGCGGCGAAGGCGTTATTGTCCCCGATTCCATCGATCCCACGCGAATCATCCCCACGGGAATCATCTCCGGGAGAACAAGGCATGACCGACCACGACATCACCACGGAGACGACGGCCATCGAGGCCGCCGCGTTCCGCCGCCTGCTGCAACACCTCATGCGCGACCGCCCCGAGGTGCAGAACATCGACCTGATGATCGGCGCCGGTTTCTGCCGCAACTGCATTGCCGACTGGTACCGCGAGGCCGCAGGGGCGCGCGGCATCGCGATGACCAGGGATGAAGCGCGCGAGGCGGTCTACGGCGAGCCGTTCGCGCAGTGGAAGGCCCGCCACCAGCGCGAGGCGACGCCGGAGCAGCTGGCAGCGTTCGCTGCCCTGCAGCCGGGCAAGGGCTGAGCCAGCCGGGTCAGGGCCGCGCCGGCGTCCCCGCCGGGCAGCGCGGGATGCCGGAACCGACCACGCAATCGACGCAGCACTTCGTTGGCGCCGGCGGCGGCTGCGGCGGCATCGTGACCGGTTTCGGGGGCGGCAACGGGCGCGCGGGCGCCGGCGTCCCCGCCGGGCAGCGCGGGATGCCCGAACCGACCACGCAGTTCACGCAGCACTGCTGCGACGGCTGACGTTGCGAGGCCGGCGACGGTGCCATCGGCATCGCCGGCGGCAACTGCGCCAGCTGCTGTGCCGGCCGCAGCTGCAGCAGCACCGCCCAGTCCTGGCGGCTGGCATCGCAGGCCGACGGCGCATCCGGCGAACACTCCGCCGCACCCGGCATGCGCATCGGCAGGTTGGCGAACTGGCCGCCCGGCGTGAGCCGCAGCAGGCGCATGGTGACGCCGTCGAGGACGTTGCCGCCGACCAGGTAGGCCAGGCCGTCGTTGCCGGGATTGGCCGCGACCACGATGTCGCAGTGCATGTTGAGCCCGGACTCGTTGCTGCTCAGCAGTCCGGCAAGGCCACCGAAACCATAGACGCGCGAGGCGACGCGCACGTAGCACAGCAGGTCGCCGGGCTGCGGCCGCGCGGACACCGGGTTGGCGACCTGGTAGGCACTGCCGGCCGGGTCGCGATAGGCATCGCGCACATAGCTCACATGGCTGGCCGAGCCGTTGAACCCGGGCACCCGCGCACGCGCCATCACCCACGACACGAAGGCCGCCGACCACGGCGTATCGACCACGAACGCGCGGCAGGCCGGCGATGCGTACTGGCTCATGCCGGCATAGGCGCAATCGCTGGCGCCAGGGCGTCCCGATGCCCGCCCGAGCAACCCGGTGCCGCGCCAGTAATCCACCACCCGCAGCCACGCCGGCTGGCCGTTGGCAAGCAGCCCGGCCTCGGCCTCGCGCACGCGCGAACCGGCATAGCGGCCCTCGAGGTCGATGAAGGGGCGGTACCAGAGCTGGTGTTCCTCGCACGCGGCCGCGGCGATGCGGGTGGACACCACGGGCGAATCGACCTGCGCGCGCAGCAGCGGGCAGACGTCGGCAGCGGCGGCCAGGCCCGGGGTGGTCGACAGCCACCACAACCCGCACGTGAGAAACAGTTTCATCATCGAAGCGGGCTTCATCGTCGATTGCATCCAGGGAGCAGTCCGCAGCCTAATGCAGGCAATGGCTATCGCCATTCACGCCGCAACGACGCTTCTTTGCAGGAGTGGGTTCAGTCGCGAGCTTCCCGCTTTCGCGGGAGCAGGCTTCGTGTGGATCAGGCGCCGCTGCAGAACGCGGCGTAGTCGATGTAGCCGGGGAATGCCCGCCCCGGCGCGCACAGCGCGCAGTCGGGATCCGGCGGCAGGCGCGTCTCGCGGAAGCGCATCGACAGCGCATCGAAATGCAGCAGCCGCCCCGCCAGCGGCTCGCCGATGTGCAGCAACAGCTTGAGCACTTCGGTGGCCTCCAGCATGCCGACCACGCCCGGCAGCACGCCGAGCACGCCGGCCTCGCTGCAATTGGGCGCGGCTTCCGGCGGCGGCGGTTCCGGGAACAGGCAGCGGTAGCACGGCGCCACGCCGCGCTGGCGGCCGGCATCGAACACGCTCACCTGCCCTTCGAACCGGTGCACCGCGCCATAGACCAGCGGCTTGCCGAGCTTCACGCAGGCATCGTTGAGCAGGTAGCGCACCGGGAAGTTGTCGGCGCCGTCGAGCACCACGTCGACGTCTTCGAGCAGGCGCTCGACGTTGGCCGACGTTACCCGCTCGGCGACCGCCTCGATGTGGGTGCGCGGGTTCAGCGCCGACAGTCGCGTCTCGGCCGAATTCACCTTGGGCATGCCGATGTCGGCATCGATGTGCAGGACCTGGCGCTGCAGGTTGCTGCGTTCGACCACGTCGTCGTCGGCGATGCGCAGGTGGCCGACGCCGGCGGCCGCGAGGTAGAACGCGGCCGGCGAACCGAGCCCGCCGGCGCCGATCATCAGCACCCGCGCCAGCTCCAGCCGCCGCTGCCCGCGCGTGCCGATCTCGGGCAGCAACAGGTGCCGCGAGTAGCGGTCGTGGAAATCCTGGTCGATCCCGGCACCGGTTTCGGGCCGGGTGAGCGGCAACCCGTCGGCGGTCCAGCGCAGCGTGCCGCCGCGCACCGACACCACGTTGCGATAGCCCTGCCGCTGCAGCACCTCGGCGGCGAGCATCGAACGCCCGCCGCTCTGGCAGATCAGCACCAGTTCGGCATCGAGGTCGGCGAAGTGGAACGACGGATCTTCCTCGAGCTCGGCGCGCGCGATGCCGCGTGCACCTTCGGCCATCCCGAGTTCGCGCTCGTGGTCCTCGCGCACGTCGACCAGCACCGCACCCTGCGATTGCCGCAGGTGTGCTTCGCGTGGAGTGATTTCCGGGATTGCCATGGCGCGATTATCGCGGAAAACGGCCATCGAAACCGTTGTTCCACTGTGTTCCATCGCCGGGCCCGACCGCCGGTCGGACATCGGCACGACATGCTGCTCTGACAGGTGCGGCTTCAGCCGCGAGCTCTTGTTCCATGTCGCGGTCGCGAGGGACTGAAAAGCCCGCGGCTGAACCCGTTCCTGCAAGGGCTGGAGGCTCAGTACTGCAGCACTTCCACGATCGCGCCTGCCGGGTATTCGCGTGCGCCCTCCCCCAGCACGATCAGGGCATCGGAATCGGCCGCGGCCTGCATCCGGTGCGAGCCGTCGGCGGGATTCGGCTCGACTTCCAGGCTGCCGTCGTCGCGCGGACGCAGCCGCCCGCGCAGGAACTCGAGGCGCTCGTGCGTCTTGCGCCACGGCGACGCCAGGCGCGCCCGCCAGCGTGGCCGTGCAGCCGCCCTGCCCTGCATCCTGTCGAGCAGCGGACGACCGAGCGTCAGGTAGGTCGCCAGCACCGACACCGGATTGCCCGGCAGGCACAGGAACAGCGCGTCGCCGAGCCCGCCGCCCTCCGCCAGCAGCACCGGCATCCCGGGTTTCATCCGCACCTTCCAGAAGTGCACCGCACCGTGCGCCTGCAGCAGCGCGGGGATGTGGTCCTTCTCGCCGGCCGAGACCGCGCCGCAGGTCAGCACCACGTCGAAAGCGTGGCCGGCGTGGCGCAGGGCGGACTCCACCTGCGCCGGATCGTCGGGCAGCGTCGGCCACGCTACCGGATCGAGGCCGTCGCCGCGCAGCAGGCCCATCAACTGCTCGCGGTTGGAGTTGTAGATCTGCCCGGGCGCGAGCGGCAAACCGGGCTCGACCAATTCGTCGCCGGTCGTGAACACGGCCACGGTCGGGCGTCGCGCGACCTCGAGTTCAGCCAATCCCTGCGAGGCCGCCAGCGCGATGCGCGTGGGCGTCAGTGGTTCGCCGGCGTGCAGCACATGCTGTCCCGGTTGCATGTCCTCGCCGGCGCGGCGCACGTGCTGTCCGGGTTTCGGGGCGACCAGGACGACGACGCGATCGCCATCGAGCCGGGTGTTTTCCTTCATCACCACGGTATCGGCCCCCGCCGGCAGCGGCGCGCCGGTGGTGATCCGCGCGCACTGGCCCGCGGCGATCGTCAGATCGACCGTGCGCCCGGCAAACTGCTCGCCGACCAGGCACAGCGCGATGTCGCCGCCGGCCTGCAGGTCGGCATGGCGCAACGCGAAACCATCCATCGCCGAGTTGTCGAATGGGGGCTGGGCGACCTGGGCGACCACGTCGTGCGTGAGGATGCAGCCATGCGTGCGCGCCAGCGCGACGCGCTGCGCCGGCATGCGGTGTGCGTCGGCAACGCGATCGATGATCGCGCGGGCTTCTTCGAAGGCGATGCGGGTCGGGAACGTGCTGGCCTGGGACATGCGGAGACTTCCGGGGATCAGGAGGCAACGCCGGCGGCGGCGAGATCGTCCGGCGTGTTGAGGTTGCCGAAGCAGACGCCTGCGAAGCGCACCGGCATCATGCCCATCCGCGACTGCAGCGCATGCACGGCGTGGTCGTCCGACGCCATTGCCGTCGCCGCAGCCTCACGCAGCGCCATGGTGCGCCACAGCGCGACCAGCGGCTGTGGGCCATTGTCGTCCTCGGCCCACGCGCCCTGCGCGCCGGCGGCCAGCAGGCTGCGGACCAGGCAGTCATTCACGTCGACCACGTCCACCGGCACGGTCAGCAGCCAGGGGGTCTGGCAGGCAGCGGCCAGTGCATCGATGCCACCGAGCGGGCCGATGCCGGCAACCCGGTCGTGGATCGCGCGCAGCCCGTGCGACAGGTAACGCTCGGCGTTGCGATTGGCGCTGACAATGGTGGCATCCACTTCCGGCGCCAGCCGTTCGGCCAATGCGAGCACCAGCGGGTTGCCACCGCGCGTCATCCAGGCCTTGTCGCGCCCGCCCAGGCGCGTGGCGCGACCGCCGGCGAGGATGCCCAGGGTGATGGCGTCGTCGTGCGAGGGGACGAGATGGGCGGTCACGGGCCGGTGGTATCTGCGTGGGGTGGACGGAACAGGATAAGCCCTTGCTGAGAACCGGGGCCTGCCGGGCACTGCCACGTCAGCCGTGCGGCTTGTTGCAGCGCCATGCGCGCGCCTGCTGCGGCTGCAGAGCAAGACATCCCTGTAGGAGCGGCTTCAGCCGCGAGCTTTTGATCTCTCTGGCCTGTGCCGAAGAGCTCGCGGCTGAAGCCGCTCCTGCAGCGCCTCGGCCGCGGGGATGACGCCACCGCAAAGCCGCGCTGCAGCGCGGGTCTCTTGTTCAAAGTCGCTGGATCCCCGCCTGCGCGGGGATGACGCAACGGCAAAGCCGCGCCGGAGCGCGGGCCGTGGCGTCACTTGCCGCGTTTGGCGTGGCGGATGAGGCGCTTCTTCTTGACCACCTGGCGCGCGGTCAGCACGTTCTTGCGGTCCTTGTACGGGTTCTCGCCTTCCTTGAACACGAACCGCACCGGCGTGCCGACCAGCTTGAAGCGCTTGCGGAAGAAGTTCTCGAGGTAGCGGCGGTAGGTCTCGGACAGCGTCCGCAGGCGCGTGCCGTGGACGATGAACGTTGGCGGATTCTCGCCGCCCGGGTGGGCGAAACGCAGCTTGGCGACGTGACCGCGGACCACCGGCGGTGGATTGGTTTCGTACGCGATTTCCAGCGCGCGGGTGACCTCGGCGGTGCTGAACTGGCGCGTCGCCGAGTCGTGCGCGCGATGGATGGCACGGAACAGCTCGCGCAGGCCGGACCCGTGTTTGGCGCTGATGCGCACCGCCTCGGCCCACTGCACGAACGCCAGCTTGCGCGACAGCAGGGCTTCGACCTGCTCGCGCTGGTAGTCGCTCAGGCCGTCCCACTTGTTGACCGCGACCACCAGCGCACGGCCGGCGTCGAGCACCGCGCCCAGCACGCTGGCGTCCTGCTCGGTCACGCCTTCGCTGGCATCGAGCATGATCACCGCGACCTGGCACTGCTCGATCGCCTGCAGGGTCTTGATGATCGAGAACGTTTCCACCGCTTCCTCGACCTTCGACTTGCGGCGGATGCCGGCGGTGTCGACCAGACGGTACTTGCGGCCATCGCGCTCGAGGTCGATGGCGACCGAATCGCGGGTGGTGCCGGCGACATCCGAAGCGATCATCCGCTCCTCGCCGAGGATGCGGTTGACCAGGGTCGACTTGCCAACGTTGGGGCGGCCGACGAACGCCACGCGCACCCGTTCGGGATCGTCGTCGAGGATTTCCGCGTCGCCGTCGGCAGGCAACCTGGCCAACACCTGCGTCAGCAGCTCGTCGATCCCCTGCCGGTGCGCGGAAGAGATCGCCAGCACGTCGGCGAAGCCGTAGCGCGAGAACTCGGCCAGCGCCGCGCGCGCGTCGACGCCATCGGTCTTGTTGACCACCAGAAACGTGGGGCGCGACGCCTTGCGCAGCCAGCGCAGGATGTCGTCGTCCAGTGCGGACGGGCCCTCGCGGCCGTCGACGATGAACAGCACCAGGTCGGCCTCCTCGGCCCCTGCGCGCGCCTGGCGGGCGGTGGCACCGGCGAGGTTGCCGCTTTCCAGGTGGATGTTCTCGCCGGCGATGCCGCCGGTGTCGACCAGCACGAATGGCCGTGCCTCGTCGAGCCGGCACACGCCGTAATTACGGTCGCGGGTGACCCCGGGCTCGTCGTGCACCAGCGCATCGCGCGTGCGCGTCAACGCATTGAACAGCGTCGATTTACCGACGTTGGGACGACCGACCAGGGCGACGAGGGGGAGCATGGGGGTGATCCGGGAAGGGAAAATCGGCAGTCGGGAATCGATGGCGACTCGCGACTGTTCCGTTCATCCGATTCCCATGTTTGATCCTTGTGGGTGGCAGTCGCGAAGTTGCGGAACCGGACGGGTACGGCAAGGGAATCGCGCAGGCGATCCCCTGTCCCGGTTCCCGGCCAGCTTACTGCCCCAGGCGGTAGGCGTTGAGCCCGCCGTCGATGTCTTCGGCAATGAGGATGCCGTCGGCCACGACCGGGGCGGCCCGCAGCGGGTCCCGGCCGGTGCGCACGCGCGCGGCCAGTTCACCGGTGTCGAGCTTGAGCCAGTGCAGGTAGCCCTCGAAATCGCCGACCACCGCATAGTCGCCCTGGATCGCGGGCGCGGTGAGATTGCGCCGCGTCATCGCCGGTTGCGACCACAGCGCGGTGCCGGTGCCCTTGTCCAGCGCCCAGACGATGCCGTCCGGATCGGTGACGAGCACCCGGTCGGACGCAACGCCGACGCGACCCGGGCCGCCGCTGTCGTGCGCCCAGATCGGGCGCCCGCTGGGGGCTTCGATCGCCAGCGTCTGGCGCTTGAAGCTGGTGGCATACAGGGTGACGCCGTCGAGCACCGGGGTGCCGTCGACGTCGGCCATGCGCTCGAGCTCGGTGCGTCCGTCGGGCTGCGCGATCACCTGGCTCCACAGCTCGCGGCCATCGGCGACCGCCAAGGCCGAGATCGTGCCGTCGTCGTTGCCGACGAAGACGTAGCCCGGGCCGAGCGAGGGCGCATCGTTGCCGCGCACGGTCAGCAGCGGCATGTCATGGCTCCAGAACCAGCGACGTTCGCCCGTCGCCGCGTCGAACGCGGTGACGCGGCCATCGTTGGAACGCACGAAGGCCATGCCCTGCCCGACCGCAGGCGCGGCAATCACTTCGTTGTCCACCTTGGCCTGCCACTTCTCGGCGCCGGTGGCGGCATCGAGCGCGATCACGTCGCCCTCGAGCCCGCCGACCACGACCAGCCCTTCGCCCACACCGGGGCCACCGGAGAGCGCGAGGTCGGATTCGTAGGTCCAGGCCGTGGCGCCGGTCTGCAGGTCGAACGCGCGGACGCCGCCCTCCACCGCCGCGGCATAGACGCGGCCGTCGGCAACCACCGGGCCCTGGCGCACGCCGAGCAGGCCCTCGCCCTTGCCTGCCTTGGCCGACCAGATCTTGCTGACGGTTGCCGAAGGCGCGAACTCGGTCAGCTCCGCGGGCTCGGGGCCCTTGTCCTTCTTGCTGCCGAACCAGCCCTTGATGGTGCTGCAGCCGGCCAGTGCGATGACGCACAGCAGCAGGACGAGGACGCGTCCCGGCCTGTTGCGGGAAGTCGCGGGAAGTCGTCCGGCAATCGTCATCGCATCCTTCATTGAATCCGCCTTCATCAAATCCGCGCCTCGGGTTTGGCGGCCGAACCGCCGACGTCGGTGAGCTTGAGTTCGACCAGACGACGTCCCGGCGAAGCGACGTCGAGCTTGGCCAGAACCTCTGAATAGGACTTGCGCGCATCGTCGCGCTTGCCGAGCGCCACCTGGGCGTCGCCGCGGACTTCGAGGCTGGCTGGGTCGTCCGCATCCCCCAGGACCTTCAGCGCCTCGTCGGCCTTGCCTGCGTCGATCAACAGCCGCGCCAGGCGCTGCTGCAGGACCTGCTCCAGCGCCTGATTCGGGGATTGCGCGGCGCGCAGGGTGGCAATGGCGGCATCGCGCTGCCCGGCTTCCACCTGCGCCTTGGCCAGGTCGAGCACGGCCAGCGGGGCGTAAGGCGTGTCCTTGAGGGCTGCGGCTTGCGCCTGCGCCTTCTTGACGTCCTTGGCCTCCAGGCTCTTGAGCATCGCCTGGTAGTCGTCGCCGGCCTGCATGTCGTTGGCGGCCTGCTTCGCGCTCCACCACTGCCAGCCCAGGATCAGCGCCAGCCCGATGATGACCCCGCCGATGAGGCCGGCGCCGTTGCTGCGCAACCAGGCCAGGACGCGTTCGCTTTGTTCGTGTTCGTCGAGAAGATCGTCAATTGCCATGGGAAAACTGCGTCTCTCCCGCCCGCCGGCATGCGTGGGGCGTCTGTGGAATGGGCTGGCCGCGGCGGGCCGACACTACCAGACCAGCCGTGCGCGAGGCCGGCTGGCCATGGTCTGGATTCATGCGCCGTTGCCGGAACGCAGGAACTCGCTGGACCCGCTTGCGGGTCAGTCGGAGACCGGCGCGAGGGAACCGTCAGAGGATACCGTAAAGCGCGCCACGTTCGCGCGCATGTAGGGCGCCAGGTCCCGGACCTGGCCGTTGCTGCGCACCTCGACGGCGGAGGCGTTGCCGAGCACCAGACGCCCGACCTCGCCCGCCGGATAGCTGCGGGTATCGCCTGCCTTGAGCAGGGCTTCCTCGACGCTGTGGCCGTCGGGACCGATGATCTGGACCCAGCTGTCGCCGGTGAATCGCAGTGACAGCGTCGGTACGGCGGCGGCATGCCGTTGCGGCAACGACGCCATCGAGGCCACCACCGTGGATGGCTCGACAGGTGCGGATCCGGACGGGGCTGCATTCGCGGCCAGCTTGTCCGTGGGCAGGTCCAGCGGAGCACCGGTGTCCTGGACGCCGGCGACGTGCGACTGCGTCGCGACCCAGACCGGCAGGATGATCAGTGCGGTGATCACGATGTACACCAGCCGGCCGCCCACCTGGTCGGTGATGCGCTGCATGCGCGGTGTCTGCGTCCTGGGCACCAGCCGCGTCGGCTCGATCGGTGCGACCCCGGATGCCATCTGGACCGGCTGGACCGGCAGGCCGAGCAGGCGCGAGTAGCTGCGCAGTTGGCCTCGCACGAACACCGGCGCACCGATGCGCGCCCAGTCGTCAGCCTCGAGGGCTTCGATGATGCGGGAGGTCATCTTCAGCTTCGAGCCGACCTCGGCCACGCTCAGGCCGGCGGCCTCGCGCGCGGCGCGAAGACGCTGGCCGCAGCCGCGTTCGCTGTCCGCCAGATTATCGTTGGGCGACATCATTGACTGCTATCCCCGGGTTGGAGCGTCCCCATTTGCGGAAATTCCGTCCGCAAACGTTGAACATAACGAGCGGCGGCGGCCCTGTCGCCAAGTTTTTCTTCAATCTGTGACGCAAGTAGGAGCACGGCGGGCGCTGCCGGTGCAGCCGCCAGGCGGCGCTCCGAGAAGGCGCGCGCGTCCATGTACTGGCCAGTGCGGTACTGGTACTCGGCCATCGCCGCCAGCGCGGTCGCGTCGACCGGGTCCAGCGCCAGCGCTTCGCGCAGGTCGCGCTCCACCCGCGCGGTCTGGCCGGCCTTCAGTGCGCACGACCCGGCGTTGGCCAGCGCCGAAGCGCGCTGCCGGTACGTGGCGTCGGCCAGCGCCCGGTCGAACCAGGCCAGCGACTCGGCCACGCGGCCGTTGCCGCACAGCCAGGCACCATAGTTGTTGAGCGCCGCGCCCTGCTGCGGGGCCAGCTCTGCCGCCTTCGCGTAGTAGCCGCCGGCCTTGGCCGCGTTTCCGCGCCGGTCCTCGACCACCGCCAGCAAGGTATTGGCGTCCGCCGATCCGGCATCGATCTTCAATGCGGCCCGGGCCTGCGACTCGGCTTCATCCAGCTTGTCGATCCGCAGCGCGTTCGCGGCCAGGACGAGGTGGCTGCGCAGCTGCGTCCGCTGCCTGGTGCCGGGATCGTCCCGGAATTCGTACGTGGGCGAGGTGCGTTCGTAGTCACCACTGCCCATGCTCGATTTGACGAAGGTCAGCCGCGAGCAGCCGCCTGCCAGCAGCACCACCGAAACCGCGCAGGCGACGACGCTATGCGGCCGCATCGGTGCCCCCGACTCCGCCGGAGTCCGCCTGCGCCTGCAGCCGCTTGTTGTGTTCGGCCTGGCGCCGGGTGCGATCGGCCACCTGGCCCTTGAGCTGGCCGCACGCCGCGTCGATGTCGTCGCCGCGGGTACGCCGGACCATGGTCAGCACCTGCGCGTCGAGCAGCGATTTCTGGAACGCGCGGATGTCCGCCTCCGGCGAGCGCTCGAAGCGCGTGCCCGGGAACGGGTTGAACGGGATCAGGTTGACCTTGCCCGCGTCCTTCATCTGCACCGCGTTGTCGAACTGCCGCATCAGCCGCGCCAGCTGCCGCGCGTGCACCGGCTGGTCGTTGACGCCCTTCATCAGCGTGTACTCGAAGGTAATCGACGCGCGTGGCTTGCGCGTGACATAGCGCTCGCAGGCGGCCATCAGCTCGGCGATCGGATACTTCCTGTTGAGCGGCACCAGCTCGGTGCGCAGCTCGTCGTTGGGCGCGTGCAGCGAGACCGCGAGCGAAACGTCGCTCTCCTCGCCGAGGCGGTCGATCATCGGCACCATGCCGGCGGTCGACAGCGTCACCCGCTTGTTGGCCAGCCCGTAACCGAGGTCGTCGCGCATGATGCTCATCGCGCGCACGACGTTGTCGAAGTTCATCAACGGCTCGCCCATGCCCATCATCACCACGTTGGTGAGCTTGCGCATCTTGTGCGGCACGTTGCCCAGGTGTTTCGCCGCCACCCACACCTGGCCGATGATCTCGGCGGTGGACAGGTTGCGGTTGAAGCCCTGGGTGGCGGTGGAACAGAACTGGCAGTTGAGCGCGCAACCCACCTGCGACGACACGCACAGCGTGCCGCGCCCCTTGTCGGGGATGAACACCGCCTCGATGGCATTCTTGCCGTCCATGCCGAGCAGCCACTTGTGGGTGCCGTCGGTGGAAGGTTTCTCGAACTGGACCTGCGGCACGCACACTTCCGCATGCATCTCGAGCTTGGCGCGCAGCGCCTTGCCCAGGTCGGTCATTTCGTTGAAGTCGGTGACGTGGCGGTGGTGGATCCACTTCATCACCTGGTGGGCGCGGTAACGCTTTTCGCCGAGCACGTCGGCGAAAAAGTGCTCCAGGCCCTCGCGATCGAGGTCGAGCAGGTTCTGCTTGGCGATGGACTCGGTCACGTGCCTTCAAAAACCCTTGCCATGGATCGACGCGAATAAAGCGAGGAACAGTCGAAGCAAAACCCGATCAGGCATTCCGCTGCCAAGTCCGCCTCAATCCGTATTGATCCGTGGCAAGAGCGCATTTCAATCAACGTGCGTAGACGTCGGTCGACGGGAAGAAATAGGCGATCTCGACCGCGGCGGTTTCCGCTGCGTCCGAACCATGCACCGCGTTGGCGTCGATCGAATCGGCGAAGTCGGCGCGGATCGTGCCGGCTGCTGCGTCCTTCGGATTGGTCGCACCCATGAGCTCGCGGTTCTTCGCGATCGCGTTGTCGCCTTCGAGCACCTGGATCATCACCGGGCCACTGATCATGAACTCGACCAGTGCGTTGAAGAACGGGCGTTCGCGATGCACGGCGTAGAAGCCTTCGGCTTCCTTGCGCGACAGGTGCTTCATCTTCGCGGCGGCGACCTTCAGGCCGGCCTTCTCGAAACGCGAATAGATCTCGCCGACGACGTTCTTGGCGACGGCATCGGGCTTGATGATCGAAAGGGTGCGCTCCAGCGCCATGGGATTTTCTCCGGATAGGCGGGCCGCAGGGCGGTGCGACCCAAAGGGTAACATGGAAAAACCCGCGTATGGACGCGGGTTTAGCCGACTTGGCTGCGGGTGATTCTAGTCTAGATCCGGCTCCCGCGCACGCGAATTCGGTGTCCGGTTTGACGCCGTGGCCGGCCCGGGACTACGATCAAACAAGCGTTTGATTCGTTCAGGGGATCCATGGCCAACACCCAGTTCTCGACCAAGGACCGCATTCTCGGCGCCGCCGAGGAGCTGTTCGCCCAGCACGGCTTCAGCGGGACCTCGCTACGCCAGGTGACCAGCCGGGCGGACGTCAACATCGCCGCGGTCAACTATCACTTCGGCAGCAAGGAAAACCTGGTCACCGAAGTGTTCCGCCGCCGCATGGACGACATGAGCGCCCAGCGCCTGGCGCGGCTGCGGCAGGCCCAGGAGGAAGCCCCCGGCGAACTCGAGGCGATCCTGGCCGCCTTCGTCGAGCCCGCCCTCGCCCTCGCCCAGGACCGCAACGGCGGTGGCGCCTTCATCCGCGTCATTGCGCGCGCCTACGCGGAAAAAAACGACGGCCTGCGCAAGTTCCTCTCCGAACGCTACGGCCACGTGCTGCGCGACTTCGCCAGGGCGATCGCAACCTGCGTCCCCGAACTGAGCAAGGAACAACTGTACTGGCGGCTGGACTTCCTGGCCGGCGCGCTGACCTACGCGATGGCCGACTTCGGCCTGATCAAGCGGCCCTCCGGGGTCAGCGACGCCACCCATCGCGCCCGCGCCGCGCAGGAACTGATCCGGTTCGCGGCGGCGGGGTTCAAGAGCTGACTTTTTGCCGCAGACGAACACCGATGGCAGGGATCAAGGCTGTCCTCAAGCGCTTGATCCGTGCTCATCAGATATTTGTTCGTGGCTGAATATTTTTTATTTTCAAGGAGATACGCAACATGTCTGACAAACTGCTTGTACGGCGGGCCGCGGTGCTCGGCGCCGGCGTCATGGGCGCGCAGATCGCCGCCCACCTGACCAACGCCGGGGTCGACACCGTGCTGTTCGACCTGCCCGCGAAGGAAGGCGATCCGAATGGCGTCGTGCTCAAGGCCATCGCCAACCTGGGCAAGCTCAGCCCCGCGCCATTGGCTTCGAAATCCCTGGCCGAGGCCATCGTGCCGGCCAACTACGAGGTCGGCCTGCAGAAGCTCAAGGAGTGCGACCTCATCGTCGAGGCCATCGCCGAGCGCATGGACTGGAAACAGGCTTTGTACGAAAAGATCGCCCCGTTCGTGGCCGACCACGCCGTGCTGGCCAGCAACACCTCGGGCCTGGGCATCAACAAGCTGGCCGAGGTGCTGCCGGAGAAACTGCGCCACCGCTTCTGCGGCGTGCACTTCTTCAATCCGCCGCGCTACATGCACCTGGCCGAGCTGATCCCGGCGCGCGGCACCGACAAGGCCGTGCTGCAGGGGCTGGAGACGTTCCTGACCACCACCCTGGGCAAGGGCGTGGTTTACGCGCGCGACACCCCCAACTTCATCGGCAACCGGATCGGCGTGTTCTCGATCCTGTCGACGATCCACCACACCGCGCAGAGCGGCCTGGGCTTCGACGAGGTCGACGCCCTCACCGGCCCGCTGGTCGGGCGCCCCAAGTCGGCGACCTACCGCACCTCGGACGTGGTCGGCCTGGACACCATGGCGCACGTGATCAAGACCATGGCCGATACCCTGCCCGACGACCCCTGGCACAAGTATTTCAAGTCGCCGAAGTGGCTGGAGGCGCTGGTCGCCAAGGGCGCCCTGGGCCAGAAGACCGGGGCCGGCATCTTCCGCAAGGTCGGCAAGGACATCATGGTCCTGGACCTGGAAAAGCAGGACTACCGCCCTGCCGACCGCGCCGCGGCGCCGGAAGTGGTCGAGATCCTGAAGACGAAGGACCCGGTCGAGAAGTTCGCGAAGCTGCGCGAGAGCCCGCACCCGCAGGCGCAATTCCTGTGGGCGGTGTTCCGCGACCTGTTCCACTACAGCGCCTGCCACCTGGCCGACATCGCCGAAACCGCGCGCGACGTCGATCTCGCGATCCGCTGGGGTTATGGCTGGTCGCTGGGGCCGTTCGAGACCTGGCAGGCCGCCGGCTGGAAGCAGGTCGCGCAGTGGATTGCCGACGACATCGTCGCCGGCAAGGCGATGAGCGGCGCACCGCTGCCGGACTGGGTGTTCGACGGACGCGACGGCGTGCATTCGGCCGAGGGCAGTTACAGCCCGGGCAAGAACGCGCGCCTGCCGCGTTCCGCGCTGCCGGTCTACAAGCGCCAACGCTTCCCTGATCCGCTGCTGGGCGAATCGTTCGCTCAGGGCGAGACGGTGTTCGAGAACGACGGCATCCGCTTGTGGACCGATGGCAACGACATCGCCGTGGCCTCGTTCAAGACCAAGATGCACACGGTGTCCGACCAGGTACTCGACGGCCTGCAGGAAGCGGTGGCGCGCGCCGAACGCGACTTCGCGGGCATGGTGATCTGGCAGCCGAAGGAGCCCTTCTCCGCCGGCGCGGACCTGGCCGGCGCGCTGGGCCTGCTGCAGGCCGGCAAGGTGGATGCATTCGAGGCGATGGTCGCCAACTTCCAGGCCACGAGCCAGCGGATCAAGTACTCGCTGGTGCCGGTGGTAGCCGCGGTACGCGGGCTGGCGCTGGGCGGTGGTTGCGAATTCCAGATGCACAGCGCGCGCACCGTGGCGCATCTCGAAAGCTACATCGGCCTGGTCGAGGCCGGCGTCGGCCTGCTGCCCGCCGGCGGCGGCCTGAAGGAACTGGCCGTGCGCGCATCGGCGGCGGCCGGCCCGAACGGCGACGTCTTCGCCGAGCTCAAGCGCGTGTTCGAAACGGTGGCGATGGCCAAGGTCTCGGCCTCCGCGGTCGAGGCGAAGGAACTCGGCCTGCTGCGCGAGCAGGACACCGTGGCGTTCAATGCCCACGAACTGCTTTACATCGCCAAACAGCAGGCCCGTGCGCTGGCCGAAAGCGGCTACCGCCCACCCCTGCCCGCGCGCCGCATCCGCGTCGCCGGCGACGTCGGCATCGCCACGTTCCGCATGTTGCTGGTCAACATGCTCGAGGGCCGCTTCATCAGCGAATACGACGACGAGATCGCCACCCGCATCGCTACCGTGCTGTGCGGCGGCGAGGTCGATCGCGGCGCGGTGGTCGACGAGGCGTGGCTGCTGCGCCTGGAGCGCAAGCACTTCGTCGAACTCGCGCAGCAACCCAAGACGCAGGAGCGCATCGCGCACATGCTCAAGACCGGCAAGCCGCTCAGGAACTAGGGCGCCTCGCGGGAGTGACTCGTGCCACGAGTTCCCCCACAGCACACCAGACCTGAAAGAGCTCGCGGCTGAAGCCGCTCCTACAAACCTGCTGAATTCCAGAGAGAACCGCCATGACCCGTCAAATCCAGGACGCCTACATCGTCGCCGCCACCCGCACCCCGGTGGGCAAGGCGCCGAAGGGCGTGTTCCGCAACACCCGTCCGGACGACATGCTCGCCCACGTGCTCAAGGCAGTGATCGCGCAGGCGCCGGGCATCGACGTCAACCGCATCGAGGACGCGATCATCGGCTGCGCGATGCCCGAGGGCGAGCAAGGCATGAACGTGGCGCGCATCGGCGTGTTGCTTGCCGGCCTGCCGGACACCATCGCCGCGCAGACCATCAACCGCTTCTGCTCGTCGGGCCTGCAGGCCGTGGCGCTGGCCGCGGACCAGATCCGGCTCGGCAACAGCGACCTGGTGCTGGCCGGCGGTACCGAGTCGATGTCGATGGTGCCGATGATGGGCAACAAGGTCGCGCTCTCGCCGAGCGTGTTCAAGGACGACCACGTCGCCATCGCCTACGGCATGGGCATCACCGCCGAGAAGGTGGCCGAGGAATGGAAGGTCTCGCGCGAGGACCAGGATGCCTTCGCATTGGCGTCGCACCAGAAGGCGCTGGCAGCAACCAAGGCCGGCGAATTCCGCGATGAGATCTCCCCGTACGAAGTCGTCTCGCGCCAGCCCGACCTGGGCGGCAACACCATCCGGTTGAAGAAGCTGGTGGTGGAGAACGACGAGGGTCCGCGCCCGGACACCTCGTCCGAGGGACTGGCGAAACTGCGCCCGGTATTCCGCAACGGCCAGTTCGGCGGCACCGTGACCGCGGGCAACTCCTCGCAGATGAGCGACGGTGCCGGTGCGGTGCTGCTGGCCTCCGAACAGGCGATCAAGGATTACGGACTGACGCCGCTGGCGCGCTTCGTTTCGTTCTCGGTCGCTGGCGTGCGCCCGGAAGTGATGGGCATCGGCCCGATCGCGGCGATCCCGAAGGCGCTGAAGCAGGCCGGCCTGACCCAGGACCAGCTCGACTGGATCGAACTCAACGAAGCCTTCGCCGCACAGTCGCTGGCGGTGATCCGCGATTGCAAGCTCGACCCGGACAAGGTCAACCCGCTCGGCGGCGCGATCGCACTGGGCCATCCGCTCGGCGCGACCGGTGCCGTGCGCACCGCAACCATCGTCCATGGCCTGCGCCGTCGCCAGCAGAAGTACGGCATGGTGACGATGTGCATCGGCACCGGCATGGGCGCGGCGGGAATCTTCGAGGCCCTTTGAAGCGCATGGGCGCGTAGCGTCTGCTCGAAATTCCCTCCCCTTCAAGGGGGTGAAGAGGAGCGCTTGCGGGCCATGGGCTTGCGCGACGATGAACGCCACGCGCGCTGCGCGTGGCCGGACAGGCAAGAAAGGAAATCTGTCATCGCGGCTGTATCGCGACGATACGGAATTCCTTCCCCTTCAAGGGGAAGGCAAGGATGGGGATGGGTTTGCGTGACGCGGCGAGAAATCCCACAACCCAGCCGCAATCAAACCCATCCTCACCCCAGCCCTCTCCTTGAAGGGGAGGGAGAGAAGCGCAAGGTCAATCGAGGTCGATCACACCCAGTTCGTGCAGCGTCCTGGCCATGCTGTCGCGGGCCGCGTCGCTGATCTTCTCGTGGTCGAGCGCGAAGCGGATGGTCGCTTCGACCAGGCCGAGGTGGGTGCCGCAGTCGAACCGCGTGCCGCGGAAGCGATAGGCGTCGATCCGCGACTTCTCGATCAGGCTGGCGATCGCATCGGTGAGCTGGATCTCGCCGCCGGCGCCACGGCCGGTCCTTTCGAGCTGTTCGAAGATCTCGCCGGGCAGCACGTAACGCCCGACCACCGCCAGCGTGCTGGGCGCGTCCTCCGGCCGTGGCTTCTCCACGATGCGGCGGATCTTGCCCGTCCGCTCGCTGAAGTCGTCGGTCGCGACGATGCCGTAGCTTGCAGTCTGCTCACGCGGCACGTCCTGCACCGCAATCGCGCCGACGCCGTTGGCTTCGGCATGGTCGGCCATCTGCTTCAGCGCGCCCGGCCCGCCCTTGTTCCAGATCAGGTCGTCCGGAAGCAGCACGGCGAACGGCTCATCGCCGATCACCGGTTTCGCGCAAAGAACCGCGTGCCCCAGGCCCAGCGCCTCGGTCTGGGTCACGAAGACCGCACGCACGCCCTCCGGCAGCACGTTGCGGACCAGATCAAGCTGCTCCAGCTTGCCGGATTTCTCCAGCTTCTGTTCCAGCTCGTAGGCCTTGTCGAAGTAATCGGCGACGGCGTGCTTGTAGCGGTTGGTGACGAACACCAGCGTGTCGCAACCCGCCTCGATCGCCTCGTCGACCGCGTACTGGATCAGCGGCTTGTCGACGATCGGCAGCATTTCCTTGGGAACGGTCTTCGTGGCCGGGAGGAAACGGGTCCCCAGGCCCGCGACGGGGAAAACGGCCTTCCTGATGCGTTTGCTCATGTCCTGCGGGATGCTCTTGCTGGGAATGCGACCACCGTTCCCACCTTGCGGGGCAGTAGCGGCGAATCGGCAGGGACGAACTCGGGCACGGCTTCGCGCAGGAGCGCGGCCAGCGCATCGAGGTCGTAGCGGGCGGTGGCTTCGCGCAACCGGACGCAGACACCATTGATCTGCTCGACCACGACTTCGCGGGCCTCGGCCTGGAGGATCTTGGGATGCGCGGTCGGGCGATAGCGCTCGTCAGCATGGAACAGCGTTTCGTGCAGTTTCTCTCCGGGACGCAGGCCGGTGTATACGATGGCGATGTCGCGCCCCGGCTGCTTGCCTGCCAGGCGGATCATTTGTTCGGCCAGCAACCTGATCGGCACCGGCTCCCCCATGTCCAGGGTGTAGATCGCCTGCTGCGATCCAATCGCCGAGGCCTGCAGGATCAGCTGGCAGGCCTCCTGGATGGTCATGAAGTAGCGCGTGACCTCCTCGTCGGTGACCGTGATCGGGCCGCCGCTGCGGATCTGCGCGCGGAACAGCGGCACGACGCTGCCGGCCGAATCCAGCACGTTGCCGAAGCGCACGGTGATCAGGCGCGTGGTCAGCGAGTCGGCCATCGACTGGCACACCATTTCCGCCAGGCGCTTGCTCGCGCCCAGCACGTTCGCCGGGTCGACCGCCTTGTCGGTGGAGATCAGGACGAACGTCCCGACGCCAGCCCGCAGGCTTTCCTCGATGACAGTTTCGGTGGCCAGCACGTTGTTGCGGATCGCCTCGCGCAGCTGCGTCTCGAGCACCGGCACGTGCTTGTATGCGGCGGCATGGAAGACCGCGTCCGGCTTCGAATTCTCCAGCGCGTAGCGGACCACGGCCGGGTCGCCGCAATCGCCAAGCACCGGCACGCACTGGATCTGTGGGAAATCACGGCGCAGTTCGGCCTCGGCGGTGATCAGGGCCAGTTCGTCGATCTCCAGCAGCGTGATCTGGCGCGCGCCATGCTTGGCGCACTGCCGGCACAGCTCCGAACCGATCGAGCCGCCGGCGCCGGTCACCAGCACGCTGCGCCCGCCCAGCCAGCCACGGATGGACTTCCAGTCGGGCGTCATCGGCTGCCGCCCGAGCAGGTCCTCGATCGCGACTTCCTTCAGTTCGCCGGGCAACGAACGCCCTTCGAGCAGGTCGTCGAGCCGGGGCACGGTGCGGAACGGCAACCCGGTCCGCTCGCAGGCCTCGACCACGCGACGCATGGCCGCGGCATCGATCGACGGCATCGCGATCACGATCAGCTTCGCGGCGGTCTCGGGCGCGATCTTGTCCACGTCCTCGATCCGGCCGAGCACCGGCAGCCCCTGCAGGTAGCTGCCGCGCAGCTTCGCGGCGTCATCAAGGAATCCGACCGGCTGGTAGGCACCCGCGCGGCGCAGGTCGCGCACCAACGTCTCGCCCGCCTGCCCCGCGCCCAGGATCAGCACGCGCAATGCCGCCTTGTCGGTGCGTGCCAGGCCGTGGTCCTTCCAGGTCCGGTACAGCAGCCGGGGCATGCCCAGCAGCGCGGTCAACACGATCGGATACAGCACCAGTACCGAACGCGGCACCAGGTCCAGGCGGTTGTAGAGGAACAGCGCGAGCACGATGGCCAGCAGGCCGGCGAGGCTCGCCTTGAGGATGTTGAGCAGGTCCGGCAGGCTCGCGAAGCGCCAGACACCGCGGTAGAGGCCGACCTTCCAGAACACCAGCCCCTGCGCGAACATGACGAGCAGCATTTCCGGCGACCAGAACGGCAGGTCGAGGGACACGATCTCCATGGAATAGCGGAACTGGTTCAGCCCGGCCCAGCAAAGCCAGACCATGAACAGGTCGTGCACCACGATTGCAGCCCGTGGCAAGCCCGCCCCCATCCGCGTTTTCCAAGCACTCATTCGCTCTTTTTTCCCGGCAAACCCGGCCTATGGCCGCGATACAACTGGAACCACAGCCACAGGATCCCTCCCCCCAGGTACCACGCGCTGCCGACATACATGATAGTCGCTTCGGGCCAATCCCGACCCAGCCACGCCAGCATGCTTCCCGCAACTGCCCATGCTGCATAGGCGAACGTGACCGGCCAATGACTGCCGGCGACCTTCGCCCAGCGCTGATAGGCGTGCCCGACGTGGGGCGTCCACCAGCGTTCACCGCGCACGATGCGCGAAACCAGTGTCAAGGCCGCGTCGAGAAGGAAGGCAGAGGCTGGCATCGACAGCAGCATCCACGTCGAAAGCGACCACGCCCTGCCACCCCCTGTTGCCACCAACACCACCGCGAGTGCGAGCATATAGCCCAGCGCGCCACTGCCGACGTCGCCGAGAAAAATTCTCGCCCGCGGCAGGTTCATCGGCAGGAACCCCAGGCATGCAGCGCCCAGCGCAAGCGAAAGCCAGCGCGAGGCCATGTCGTTCGCCAGCAGCGCACACGCGGCAGCGACGACCAGCGCCTGCAGCGAAGCGATGCCGTCGATGCCGTCCATGAAGTTCCAGATATTGACCAGCACCATGGCCAGCACGAATGCGGGCAGCGCTACTGCCACCTGCCCGCCTGCGCGATAGGCCACCATGGCAAGCAGGCTGGCTGCGATCGCGTGCACGGCCAGGCGCGACCACGGCGTCAGCGGCCGGTGGTCGTCGAGCCAGCCGATGCCGGCGACCAGCAGCAGGCCCGCCGCCGCAAGCGCCATCGCCACGACTTGCCCATGGTCCCGGTATGCGAGCAGGCCCATGGCAACGAGCACGGCGAACACGATGCCGATGCCGCCGCCGCGGGGCGTCGCCACGACATGGCTGCGTCGCTCGCCGGGATGGTCGAGCAGGTCGCGCCAGAGTGCGTAGCGGCGCGCGACGACGGTGCCGGCCAGGCTGATGCAGGCCAACAGCACGAGCCAGGCGGTCGTGTCCGGGAACGCCGGCATGCCCAACGGTCAGACCACCGCGTAGTTCAGCAGCGGCTTGATCGTGCCCCACTCCTTGCAGCTCGGGCATTGCCAGTGATGGCTGCGCGCACCAAAGCCGCAACGGTTGCAGCGGTAGCTCGGATTGCGCACCAGCAACTGGTCGGTGATGTGCTTGAGGTCCTGCAGGGTTGCCGTCGGGTCGGCGCCCGCCGCCAGAGTCAGGTCGATCAGCGCAGCCTCGCCGCGAACCGACGGGCGATCCTTGAGCTGGCGCGCGAGGTAGGCACGAGCGTCGGCCACGCCGTCCTCGGCTTCGACCAGGCGGGTCAGCGCGAGCACCGGCGCGATGCCGCGGTAATGCTCGGTCATCTCCGAAAGGAAGTTGCGCGCACCAGGTCCGTCGCCGACGCGCTCGTAGGCCGCAAGCAACGCAGGCAGCACTTCGGGCAGGAATTCCGGATCGTGCCGGGCGGCGCGCTCGAAGGCGCGGATTGCCGCCACATCATTGCCGGCATCGACCTCGATGCGCCCCTCGAGGATCCCGGCACGCACCAGGTTGGAATCGGCGGCATAGGCGCGCGCCACCGCTTCCCGCGCACCGGCGGCATCGCCCGCGGCGCGCAGGCGTTCGGCCAGCTCGCATTCGAACTGCCCGATCAGCTTGCCCATCGGCTCGCCGGTGGCCGCCTCGTAGCGCGACGCGTTCTCGATCGCCTTGGCCCAGTCGCGCTCGGACTGGTAGATGCCGATCAGGTGCTTGAGTGCCTGCGGCGCGCGCTGGTCGATCTTGGCCAGGTCGGTGAAAACGGTTTCGGCACGGTCGAGCAGGCCCGAGCGCATGTAGTCCTCGCCCAGCGCCAGCAGCGCCTGCACCTTCTGCGGGTCGCTCAGGTCGGGGCGCTGCACGAGCCCCTGGTGGAGGCGGATGGCGCGGTCGACTTCGCCGCGCCTGCGGAACAGGTGGCCCAGCGCGACTTGGGTCTCGAAGGTGTCCTTGTCGAGTTCGGCGATGTGCAGGAACAGCTCGATCGCCTTGTCGGGCTGTTCGTTGAGCAGGTAGTTCAGGCCGCGGAAATAAGTCGTCGACAACCGGCTGACCTGGGTATCGCTGTGGCGTTCACCGCCACGACGGCCGATCACCCAGCCGCTCAGCGCGGCGATGGGCAACAGCAGGAAGAGCCAGAACCATTGGGTGATGAAGTCCATGTCATGAGTCGCCGGTATGGGGATTTGCAGGCGCGGCTGCCTGCCGCGCGCGTTCGCGCCGGAGCTGCTGCCGCAGGGGCACCACCACCGAGGCGGCGAGCATCAACCCGCCGGCGATGGCACCGGCGAGCAACGCCACCAGCAGCGAAACGCCGAGCGTGCCGCGCAGGGTGACGAAACCGAAATCGAGGGAAACCGGCTGTGGATTCAGCGCACCAACGACAACGCCGGCGGCGATGCACAGCAGGGCAATGAGGAATCGGATCAATCGCATGGTGCGTGGGCCTGTGGAGCCAGGATTCCAAGCTTACGACGAGCCGGCTTGCGACGCCGCGGCTGCGACGAGCCAACTTGCGGCAACCAGGGCCCGGCCAAGCCGGGGCTCAGCCCTCGTCCGGCGGCAATGGCGTGACGCCGCTGACGCGTTCGCGCAGTTCCTTGCCTGGCTTGAAGTGCGGTACGTGCTTGCCCGGCAGCGCAACGGCGTCGCCGGTCTTGGGATTGCGGCCGGTACGCGGCGGCCGGTAGTGCAGGGAAAAACTGCCGAATCCACGGATCTCGATGCGTTCGCCGTGGGCCAGCGACCCGCCCATCATTTCCAGCAGCGACTTCACGGCCATGTCGACATCCTCGGCTTTCAGGTGGCCCTGGCGCTGGGTGAGGATCTCGATCAATTCCGATTTGGTCATGGACGCTGTCATCGTGGTGGCGGGCCGATACGGTGGTCCGGCCAGTGCCGGACCACCGTGTACCGCTTACTCGGACTTGTTCTCGAGCTGCTCACGCAGCAGCGCGCCGAGCTTGGTGGTGCCGCTGGAGGCATCCGAGGACGAGGACGACTTGCTGTACTCGGCCAGGGTCTCGGCGGTCTCGGCTTCGTCCTTGGCCTTGATCGACAGCTGCAGCGAACGGCCCTTGCGATCCATGCCGGTGAACTTGGCTTCGATCGTGTCGCCGACCTTCAGGTGGTGGCTGGCGTCCTCGACGCGCTCGTCGGAGATGTCGCGCGCGGCGACATAGCCTTCCACGCCGTCGGCCAGTTCGATCGTCGCGCCCTTGGCGTCGACTTCCTTGACCGTGCCGCTGACCTTCGAGCCACGCGGATGCGCGGCCATGAACTGGCCGAACGGATCCTGCTCGAGCTGCTTGACGCCCAGGCTGATGCGCTCGCGTTCCGGATCGACCGCCAGCACCACGGCTTCCAGCGTGTCGCCCTTCTTCAGGTTGCGCGCTTCTTCCTCGCCGGTGGAGTTCCAGCTCATGTCGGACAGGTGGATCAGGCCGTCGATGCCGCCGTCCAGGCCGATGAAGATGCCGAAGTCGGTGATCGACTTGATCTGGCCGTCGACCTTGTCGCCCTTCTTGTGGATGGCCGCGAAGGTCTCCCACGGGTTGGACGTGACCTGCTTGATGCCCAGCGAGATGCGGCGACGCTCTTCGTCCACGTCCAGCACCATGACTTCCATCTCGTCGCCGACCTGCACGACCTTGGATGGATTGACGTTCTTGTTGGTCCAGTCCATCTCGGACACGTGGACCAGGCCTTCGACGCCCGGCTCGATCTCGACGAACGCGCCGTAATCGGTGACGTTGCTGACCTTGCCGAACACGCGGGTGTTGGACGGATAGCGACGCGAGATGTTGTCCCACGGATCCTCGCCCAGCTGCTTGAGGCCGAGGCTGACGCGGTTGCGCTCCTTGTCGTACTTGAGCACGCGCACGTCGAGCTCCTGGCCGACTTCAACGACTTCGGACGGATGGCGCACGCGCTTCCAGGCCATGTCGGTGATGTGCAGCAGGCCGTCGATGCCGCCGAGGTCGACGAACGCGCCGTAGTCGGTGAGGTTCTTGACCACGCCCTTGAGCACGGCGCCCTCGACCAGCTTCTCGAGCAGCTGCTCGCGCTCTTCCGAATGCTCGCTCTCGACTACCGCGCGGCGGGAGACGACCACGTTGTTGCGCTTGCGGTCGAGCTTGATGAGCTTGAATTCGAGCTCCTTGCCTTCGAGGTACACCGGGTCGCGCACGGGGCGCACATCGACCAGCGAACCGGGCAGGAACGCGCGAACGTCCTTGATGTCGACGGTGAAACCGCCCTTGACCTTGCCGCTGATGCGGCCGGTGATGGTAGCGTTGGCTTCGAGGGCTTCCTCGAGCTCGTCCCACACCATGGCGCGTTTGGCCTTCTCGCGCGACAGCACGGTCTCGCCGAAGCCGTTCTCGAGGGAGTCGAGCGCGACCTTGACGATGTCGCCTTCGGCGACGTCGATCTCGCCGTCGTCGTTACGGAACTGTTCGATCGGCACGATGCCTTCGGACTTGAGGCCGGCGTTGATCACGACCACGTCGGTGCGCACCTGGACCACGGTGCCGGTGACGATGGAGCCCGGCTTCAGCTTGGCCAGGTTGGTCTGGCTCTGTTCGAACAGTTCTGCGAATGATTCGGTCATTGGAAAAATACTCGGTTGATGACACAGACCGGAGGCGCGTGGCGCATGCCGGTCCACCCGTTGTCGGCTTGCGCGGGATTGCGCGTGGCCGTGAGTGTTGTGGTTGGAAAACCCGGCGGCGAGCCGACGGGGCCTGGAACGCCCTCCATTCCAGCGGAGGGATGCGACGCCCTTCCCGAAGGAGGGATTGGAACTCCCTCCCCTTCAGGGGGAGGACTGGGGGCGGGGGTGGATTTGAGTGCGGGCCTTGCGGCGGCGTCACGGAAACCCATCCCCATCCTTGCGTTCCCCTTGAAAGGGAAGGAATCCGGAGTAGGCGCTACGCGCCCACTACGTTCAGTACGCGCGAGACCACCTCGTCGATGCCGATACCGGTGGTGTCGATGCGGACGGCGTCTGCGGCCGGTCGCAGCGGCGCCACCGCGCGACTGGCGTCACGGGCGTCGCGGGCGAGAATCTCGCGTAGAAGACCGTCCAATGTAACGGAAACCCCCTTGTCCTTCAACTGCTTATAGCGCCTTTCGGCCCGTTCCCCTGCACTCGCCGTCAGGAAGACCTTGAAGGGGGCATCGGGGAAGATCACCGTGCCCATGTCGCGGCCGTCGGTCACCAGGCCCGGCGGCCGGCGAAAGGCCCGCTGGCGGTCCATGAGCGCGGTCCGGACCTCCGGGATCGCGGCGATGGCCGAGGCCACCGCGCCCGCGGTTTCGGTGCGCAACTCGTCGGTGGCGTCGTTGCCGTTGACCAGGACCCGCAGCTCGCCGCTGTCGTCCTCGCGGAAGTCGACCGCGGTGTCGAAAGTGCAGCGCACCAGCGCCCCGGCGTAGCCGAGGTCGAGGTCGCCCCAGGCCGCCGCCACCCCCACCGCGCGGTACAGGGCGCCGGAGTCCAGGTAGTGCCAGCCCAGATGCCTGGCCACCGCGCGGCTGATGGTGCCCTTGCCCGAGCCGGACGGCCCATCGATGGTCAGGACCGGAACCTCGCTTGCCGTCATTCGCTTCTCCCCGATGTGCGGTTCGCGGCATTCTACGGGCCCGCGCGGGCGGGAAACCCGGCCCACCGCGAAAAATTCGCCGCAAGCGCTTGAGCGAGCGAGGAAATATCCGCTAGAATGGTGGGCTCGCTCGTCCCAACCGTCCTTTGAGGTATGTCATGAAGGTCCTGTCCTCCCTGAAATCGGCGAAGGCCCGCCACCGCGACTGCAAGGTCGTTCGTCGCCGCGGCAAGGTCTTCGTGATCTGCAAGAGCAACCCGCGCTTCAAGGCGCGCCAGCGCTGAGGGATTCCCTCCCCGGCCCTGCCGGGAGCCGTGTGTTGCAGACGAAGGGCCGCAGCGATGCGGCCTTTCGCTGTTTGCCGTCCCGGATGCACAAACGCAGGCGTGACGCCGTGCCCAGTAACATTCGTGGACGCCACCCGCGCCGGCCGTAATCTGCTACAACGCTGCGGCATTCATCTTCAAGCCTTTGGGGGAGTCCGTCATGTCGCGAGTCCTGATTTCGTTGTCCGCCGCCGCCCTGCTGGGCATGGCCGGCGCCGCCTCCGCAGATGTCCTGCTGGTCGATCGCGTGCAGCAGGAAAGCCGGCTCGCCATGCCGACCCGCGGCATGAGCATGGCCCAGGTCGAGGCCCGCTTCGGCGCGCCCAGCGAGAAGCTCGATGCCCGCGGCGGCCAGAAGCGCCAGTGGCCCACCATCAACCGCTGGGTCTATCCGGGCTTCGTCGTCTATTTCGAGAAGAGCCGCGTCATCGACGCCGTCGCGCAGAAGGCGGCGCCGAACGAAGTCGGCCCCAAGCCGGCCATCCGCTGACGCGGATCTTGCACACACGCCCGTACACCTGCCCGCGCGACGTCCGCGCGGGTTCCACCTGAAGGTCCCAATGTCCGATTCCAGGCTGCGCTTCCCCGCCGAATGGGAGCCCCAGTCCGCCATCCTCGTCGCCTGGCCCCACGCCGGCACCGACTGGGCCGAGCGCCTCGGCGAAGTCGAGGAGACCTACATCGCCCTGGTCGCGGCGATCACCCGTTTCCAGCGCGCACTGGTTTGCGTGGCCGACGACGACGTCGAGGCCTACGCCCGCGCGCGGCTGGCGTCGGCGCGGGTCGACATGGGCCGGGTGGAATTCCTCGCGGTCGAATACGACGACACCTGGCTGCGCGACTCCGGCCCGATCACCCTGCGCGACGGCGACGGCTTCCGCCTGCTCGATTTCCGCTTCACCGGCTGGGGTGGGAAGTTCGAGGCCAGCCGCGACGACCGCCTTGTCGAGAACCTTGACGAGGTGAACACGTTTCTCAATAGTTCGCGGCAATCAATTGATTTTGCACTGGAAGGTGGCGCGATCGAAACCGACGGCGCCGGCACCCTGCTGACCACATGGCAGTGCCTGCACGAGCGCCATCCGGACGCCAGCCGCGAGGACCTGTCGGCGAAACTGGCCGACTGGCTGGCGCAGGACCGGGTGCTGTGGCTCGATCACGGCTATCTGGAGGGCGACGACACCGACGCCCACATCGATACCCTTGCCCGCTTCGCACCCGGCGACGCGATCGTCTTCCAGGCCTGCGACGATCCCACCGACTCACATCACGACGAACTCAAGGCCATGGCCGACGAGATCGCCGCGTTGCGGACCCACGATGGTCGTCCCTACCGGCTGTTTCCGCTGCCGTGGCCGCAGCCGATCGTCGACGACGGCCGGCGCCTCGCTGCCAGCTACGCCAACTTCCTGGTCATCGACGGCGCGGTGCTGATCCCCGCATATGGCGACGAAGCCGACGCCGACGCGGCCGACGTGCTCGCGCAGGCCTTCCCGGGCCGCGAGATCGTGCAGGTCCCCTGCCGCCCGCTGATCTGGCAGAACGGCAGCCTGCACTGCCTCACCATGCAGTTGCCCGAAGGTCTGGTGTAGATCCGCGGAACCTGGCACACCTTCGTTCCACACCCGGTCGCCGCCTTTCCAACCCCATCCGGACACGCCCATGCCCCGTTACGTGGCCCTGCTCCGCGGCGTCAGCCCCATGAATGCCAGGATGCCGGCCCTGCGCGCCTGCTTCGAGGGCGCCGGGTTCACCAACGTCACCACCCTGCTGTCCAGCGGCAACGTGGTGTTCGACGCGCCGCGACGCAGCGACGCGACGCTCGCACGCCAAGCCGAAGCAGCGATGGCCGAGACGCTGGGACGCAGCTTCAGGACCTTCATCCGCTCGCAAGCACAACTGCGCACCCTGCTTGATGCCGATCCTTTCCAGGCCTTCGAGCTCCCGCCCGGCGCGAAACGGGTGGTGACCTTCCTCGATGCGGTGCCGGTGCCACCAGCGGTGCTGCCCATCACGAAGGCCGGGGCCCGCATCCTCGCCATGCGGGATCGCGAGGTGTTCACCGCCTACGTGCCGGCGCCCGGCACGCCGGTCTTCATGGCACTGATCACGAAGACCTTCGGCGACGCCACCACGACCCGCACCTGGGACACGCTGCGCCGCTGTGCCGCGGCATGAACAGCTTGCGGCCATCATGCCGTCCCGCCCTGCATTCCCTACAATCCACGCATGAAGACCAGAACCCTCCCGGTCGCCCTGGTGCAGGAACGCAACCACGGCAACGCCGAAGACAATCTTGCCGTGATCGAGCAGCGCGTCGCCGAGGCCGCGCACCAGGGCGCAAAGCTGGTGCTGCTGCAGGAGCTGCACAACGGCGCCTATTTCTGCCAGCACGAGTCGGTGGACGAATTCGACCTGGCTGAAACCATCCCGGGTCCGAGCACCGAACGCCTCGCTGCGCTGGCGAAGCAGCACGGCGTGGTGCTGGTCAGCTCGCTGTTCGAGAAGCGCGCCACCGGGCTGTACCACAACACCGCGGTGGTGTTCGATGCCGACGGCTCCACCGCCGGCAAGTACCGCAAGATGCACATCCCCGACGACCCGGGCTTCTACGAGAAGTTCTACTTCACCCCCGGTGACCTGGGCTTCGAACCGATCGACACCAGCGTCGGCCGCCTCGGCGTGCTGGTGTGCTGGGACCAGTGGTATCCCGAGGCCGCGCGCCTGATGGCGCTGGCCGGCGCGGAACTGCTGCTCTACCCGACTGCCATCGGCTGGGATCCGGCCGACGACCAGGCCGAGAAAGACCGCCAGCGCGATGCCTGGATCCTCAGCCACCGCGGACACGCCGTGGCCAATGGCCTGCCGGTGCTGAGCTGCAACCGCGTCGGCCACGAGCCTTCCCCGCTGGGTGCGACCGGCATCGACTTCTGGGGCAACAGCCATGTGCTCGGCCCGCAGGGCGAGTTCATCGCCGAAGCCGGCGGCGACCCGACCGTGCTGGTCTGCGATGTCGACCTCGGCCGCAGCGAACATGTCCGCCGGATCTGGCCGTTCCTGCGCGACCGCCGCATCGATGCCTACGGCGACCTGCTGAGACGGTATCGGGATTGAGACCCGCGTCGGGGACACAGCCCCGACCCTGCAACTGAAACGGTATCGATAGCGGGATTGGCGCTGGCGTCGGGGCCTCCCGACGTCCGGTCACTGCCGCCCGCAAATGAATTTATTGGCGCGAATTCAGATGAAGCACTTTGCTTGGAATATCGTGCATCCATTTGAAATATCTGGCTAATACGGTGAGAAATTTGGGCATTGCGCCCTCACAACGATCCCGCTCGCGCCCCCGATCGCCGTAGGTCACGGCTACGTCCCGACGCCGGCCTCAGTCATGACGGCGCCTCCCGACGAACGGTCACGATAAAACGAACGGTCGTGCTATTGTCCGCAACATGTCCAGCCTGACCGCCACCACCAAGGGCTCCGCCACCCGCGAGACCATCCTCGATCGGGCTTACGAGATTGCCCGGCAGACCGGGCTGGAAGGCCTGTCGATCGGCCCGCTCGCGCAGGCCGTTGGCATGTCCAAAAGTGGCGTGTTTGCCCATTTCGGCTCGCGCGAGGGCCTGCAACTGGCCGTGCTGGATTCGGCGGCACACCGGTTCGGGCAATCCGTCCTGATCGCCGCCCTGTCGCAACCGCGCGGCCTCCCGCGCCTGCGCGCGCTCATGCACAACTGGTTCGAATGGGGGCGGCACGCGGCAGGCGGCTGCGTGCTGGTCGGTTCGGTGACCGAATACGACGGTCGCCCCGGCATCCTGCGCGATCAGGTCCTGCACAACGAACAGCGCTGGCGCAGCGCCCTGGAGCGTGCTGCCCGGCTGGCGATCGAATGTGGCCACCTGCGCGACGGCGACACCGACCAGTATGCGTTCGAGCTCTACGCCATCCCGCTGGCGATGCTCCACGAGGCGGGATTGTTCGGCTACGAACGCGCACGGCGCCACGGTGACGCCGCCCTGGAGCGCTGGATCACCGCCCACTCCCCCTGAGCCCCATCACCCCGAGGTGCGTCATGCCCGCTTCCCTCTCCAAAATTAGCACGACCGTTCGTTTGTATGCGCAGTACCAGTGGCTGCGCGCCAGCTTCCGCCTGGGCAGCGTGCTGCGCCCGCAGGCCACGCTGCGCCGCGCCGGCGACCTGTTCTGCACGCCGTTCCCGAGTTCGCGCGCACGCGCACTCGCCGCGCCGACCGGCCAGGCCGCGGAAGCCGACCTCGACCTCACCGGCCAGCACATCCACACCTACGTCTGGGGCGATCCGCAGGCGCAACCCTACGTGCTGTTCGCGCACGGCTGGTCCAGCCACGGCACGCGCTTCCTGCCCTGGGTCGAGCGTCTTCGCGCCGATGGCTATGCCGTGGTCGCATTCGACCAGCCGGCGCATGGCCGCAGCAGCGGGCGTCGCGCCACGCTGCCCGAATTCGCGCAAACGTTGGAGGCCATCGGCCGTCGCTTCGGTCCCGCCGCGGCGCTGGTGGGGCATTCGCTGGGCGGCGCCGCAGCCGCGATCGCGATGGCGCGCGGGCTCGTGGTCGAGCGTGCGGTGCTCATCGCCCCTGCGGCCGATCCGGTCGACGCGGCACTGCGTTTCGCGCGCGTGGTCGGGCTACCGATGCGATTGGGCCGGCGCATGGTCGCGATGTTCGAGTCCATGGTCGGCGCCTCGTTCACCGAATTCCAGGCCCACTACAACGCCCCGCGGATCGCCCGCCCGGCCCTGATCGTGCACGACCTGGACGACCGCGAAGTGCCTTGGGCCGAAGGCGAGCGCTATGCGCGCTACTGGCCCGATTCGCGCCTGCTCAGCACCCGCGGCCTCGGCCACAACCGGATCGCCCAGCACGAGGACGTGATTGCCGCGGCCCTGCGTTTCCTGCGCGGCGAGGCGGTCGGGCAGCGCGTGGTGTCCACACCGGAACTGCCCTACGGCATCGCCTGAACGACGCCTCACCCTTCAGCCCGCGCTTTGCGGGCAATGCGGGCGAGCGTCTATGCTGCCGGCCCCGTCGTGGCGATGCCGTGGCGCCCCGCCCGCACAGCACCGCCCACGATGACGATCGAAACCATTTCGCCCGCCCCCCTTGATGCCCTCGCCGGCCAGCCGCACGCCATCGTCGAACGCGACGGCGTGCGCTACACCCTGCTCGGCACCGCACACGTGTCCCGCGACAGCCTGGACGCGGTGCGCGCGGCGATCGATACCGGCGCATTCGACGCGGTCTCGGTCGAGCTAGACACCCAGCGCATGCAGGCGCTGAGCGACCCGGACGCGCTGGCCAAACTCGACCTGGTCAAGGTGATCCGCGAGGGCAAGGCAGCGCTGTTCGCAGCGAACCTCGGCCTGGCCGCCTACCAGCGCCGCCTCGCCGAGCAACTCGGCATCGAGCCGGGCGCCGAACTCAAGGCCGCCGCGGACGAAGCGCGCGCACGCGACCTGCCCGTGCACCTGATCGACCGCGAGGTTGGTGTCACCTTCAAGCGCATCTCGGCGCGGCTCGGCTTCTTCGGCCGCATCCGCCTGGTCAGTGGCCTGCTCACCGGCCTGCTGGTCGACGACGAGGTTGGCGAGGACGAGATCGAGAAGCTCAAGCAGGGCGACATGCTCGAGGCCAGCTTCGGCGAGTTCGCCAAGCAAAGCCCCGCCCTGTACGAAACCCTGATCGACGAGCGCGACCAGTACATGGCGTCGCGGCTGCGCGAGTCCAGCGGCGAAGCGCGCAACGTGCTGGCGGTGGTCGGCGCCGGGCACCTGCAGGGGCTGGCCCGCTACCTGCGCGAGGAGACGCGCGACCCGCGCGCGATCTGCGAGGAGCTCGACTTCGTCCGCAAGAAGAAAAGGCTTCCGTGGTTCACCATGGTGATCACCGCGCTGGTGCTCGGCGGCATCGCCTGGGGCTTCTGGCGAGGCGGTTTCGCGCTCGGTGCGGACCTGCTGCAGCAATGGGTGCTGTTCACTGCCGGGCTGGCGGCGCTGGGCTGCCTGTTGGCCGGTGGGCACCCGCTCAGCATCCTCGCCGGCGCGATCGCGGCGCCGCTCAAGCCGTTCCGCCCCGGCATTCCCTCGGGCACCTTCAGTGCGCTAGTCGAACTGCGCGTGCGCAAGCCGGCCTATGGCGATTTCCTGGCCCTGCGCGACGACGCGCAGACCATGCGTGGCTGGTACCGCAACCGGGTCGCACGCGTGGTGCTCAACTTCATCCTCACCAACCTGGGCACCGGCATCGGCGTCTGGCTGGCGGGCGCGCGCATCGTCGGCAAGCTGATCGCCTGAGCCCGCACCACCCCGGTCTTGCCGGAAGAACGCCACGCCATGCGCCTGTGGTCATTGCATCCGAAGTATCTCGATCGCCAAGGGCTGCTCGCCCTGTGGCGCGAAGCCCTGCTGGCCCAAGCCGTCCTGCGCGGCAGGACGCGCGGGTATACCCGCCATCCGCAACTCGAGCGCTTCCATGCCCACGCCTCGCCGCGGCTGGCGATCAACGCCTACCTTGCGGCGGTCCACGCCGAGGCGACATCGCGCGGCTACGCCTTCGACCGCAGCAAGATCGGGCCGGTGCGCGTGGTCGAACCGATCGCCGTGACCCGCGGCCAGCTGGCATGCGAATGGCAGCACCTGCTCGCGAAACTCGCGGTCCGCGACCCGTCTCGGTTCGATCGGCTGCGGATGGAATCCGATCCGCACTGCCATCCGCTGTTCCGCCGGCGCCTCGGCCCGGTGGCGTCGTGGGAACGCGCGCGCGCCGCGGTCGATGCTGCGCGGGGGCCGGCCTGATCGGCGCCGGTATCCAGGCGCGAACGATCAGTCCTGCGGATCCAGCAAGCGCGGCCCCGAGCCCTCGCAGGCCAGCGCGTCGCGCGGGTTGCGCAGCGGGCAGGCCTTCAGCGACAGGCAGCCGCAGCCGATGCAACCGTCGAGCTGGTCGCGCAGGCGGACCAGATGCTCGATGCGGTCGTCGAGCTCGGCCTTCCAGCCGGCCGAGAAGCGGCGCCAATCGGCTGCCGTCGGGGTACGGTTCTCGGGCAGCGAATCGAGCGCGTCGCGGATCGTCGCCAGCGGCAATCCCAACCGCTGCGCCACCTTGATCACCGCTACCCGTCGCAGCACGTCGCGCGCATAGCGGCGCTGGTTGCCCGCGGTGCGCATGCTGTGGATCAAACCCTTCGACTCGTAGAAGTGCAGCGCCGAAACCGCGACGCCGCTGCGCGCAGCCAGCTCGCCCACGCCCAGTTCGGCACGCAATCCCGTCGTGGTCGCCTTGGCCATAGACTCCCCTTGACCTGAAGTAATGTTGAGGTTTTACGCTGTCGCTTCCCTCCCTGCAAGCGAGTCGACGCAATGCCCATTCCCCCCTCCCTGCGCCTGGCCGTGGTCTGCGGCAGCACGCGCGAAGGCCGCTTCTGCGACACGGTCACGGAATGGACGCTGTCGCGGATCGAGGATGCCGGCGGCTTCAACATCGACGTCGTCGATCCGCGGCGACTGGACGAAGCCGGTGGCGTCGAGGAACTCTCGGCGCGCCTGCAGCGGGCCGATGCCTTCGTGGTGGTCACGCCGGAGTACAACCATGGCTATCCGGCGCCGCTCAAGGCGCTGATCGACCAGGTCGGCCAGCCGTGGCAGGCCAAGCCGGTGGCGTTCGTCAGCTATGGCGGGATCTCGGGCGGCCTGCGCGCGGTGGAACAGCTGCGCCAGGTGTTCGCCGAACTGCACGCGACCACGCTGCGCGACTGCGTCAGCTTCGCCCATGCCACGCGGCGCTTCGACGACGACGGCGGGCTGCTCGATCCGGAGCCGGCTGAAGGCGCCATGCAGATGCTGCTGGCACGCCTGCGCTGGTGGGCGTGGGCGCTGCAGACGGCGCGCGCCCATGTTCCGTACGCGGAGGCCGCATGAACCAGGTGCGCCATCAACGACATGACACGGATCTCCAGGGCGACGCCGACGAGACGCGCGACGGTCCAGTCATGGTCATCGACACCTACCTGCCACGCCCGGGGTTGCGCAGCGCCTTCCTCGCCCGGCTGGCCGACGAGATCCACCGCACCGGCCGGCCCGCACACGGCGACGGCAGCGGCGGCAGCCGCGTCTTTCGCACGCTCGACGGCGAGGCAGTGGTGGTCGTCACCGAATTCGGCTCGCACGCGGAGAAGCTGCGCTGGCGCGGCAGCGAGGCCTTTGCCGCGCAGCTGCAACGGCTCAGGCCGTTGCTCGAACACGCGCTCTCGCGCAGCTGCGAACCGGTGGCCGCGGACGACGTGCCCGCCCGCGCAAGCCGTCGCCGTCCAGGCCTGATGGCCACGGGCGATCCCTTGCCCGCGGGCTAGCCCTCCAGTACCGCGCCCACCGGCACCTGCGGCACGCCGCGCGCGCGCCGCATCAGGCGCGCGGTGCCATGCCGCAAGTCGTCGAGGATGGCGTAGATCGTCGGCAGGAACAGCAGGCTGACCAGGGTCGAGAACGCCAGGCCGCCGGCGATCGCGCGCGCCATCGGGTAATAGGCGGGCATGTCGTCGCTCGAGCCGGTGCTCATCGCGATCGGGACCATCGCCAGGATCGCCGTGCCCATCGTCATCAGGATCGGCCGCAACCGCTCGCGGCTGCCTTCCACCAGCGCATCGGTACGGCACATGCCGCGCCGCCGCAGGTTGTTGATGTGCTCGATCATGACGATGCCGTTGTTCACCACCACGCCCATCAGCACCAGGATGCCGATGAAGGCCATGATGTTGAACTCCGTGCCGGTGATCCAGAACAGCCAGAACACACCGAACACGGAGAACACCACGCCGCTCATGATCGCTGCCGGGAACAGCAGCGACTCGAACACCGCCGCCATCACGATGTAGATCATCACCAGCGCGATCAGCAGGTTGAACATCATCTGCGCCATCGCCTCGTCCTCGTCCTGGAAGGCGCCGCCATCGAACGAGTACGAGTACCCGGCGGGGAAGGCGAAGGCCTTCAGCGCGTCTTCCATCGCGGTGCGGGCCTCGGGCATCGTGACCTTCTGCGCGAGGCTGGCCTTGATGGTCAGCGTGGTCTGGCGGTTGGTGCGCTGGACCTGGGTGGCCGCCGGCTCGATGGACACGTCCACCATCGCCAGCAGCGGCACGGTGCGGCCATCGGGCGCACGCACCATGAAAGTGGCGATGTCGGCCATGCCGTAGTGCTCGGCGCCCGCGAACCGCACCCAGACCGGCACTTCCGTCTCGCCGCGGCGGAACTCCCGCAGCGACGCGCCGCGCAGCGCCAGGCCGACGAACTGCGAGACCTCCTGTGCGCTGAAGCCGAACGCGGCGGCCCGTTCGCGATCGACGCGGACGTTGAGTTCGCTGTTCTGGTCGCCCGCGTCGACGTGCACGTCGCGCAACTCCTTGCGCCTGGCCAGGATCGGCACGATGTTCCGGCCCAGCTCGGCCAGCGTCTGCGAGGAGTCGCCGACCAGTTGCACCTGCACGTCCTGCCCCGGCCCGCCACCGCCCGGCCCGCCCCCGCCGCCGTTGCGCACGCCGATCTCCGCGCGCGCCGACTTCGGCAACGCCTTGCTGATCGCGTCGGTCAACGACTTGATCCGCGCCGGGTCGGCGGAATCGAACGTCACCTGCGTGCCGGCGTCGCCCTGCTCGCTGAACCACGAGTAGACCTGCTTGACGTGGAACTTCTTGCGGTTGCTGTCCAGGAAATCCTCGACCCGCCGCACCTCGTCCGACATCTGCGCCACCGTGTACGAACCCTTCCACTGGTAGTAGATGTTGATCTCGTCGCCACCGTCGCCACCGAACATGTTGGTCTTGGTGTGGATGACCGGCACGATGCTGACCGCCACGATCAGAGCGATGCCGAGCACGCTCTTGCCGCGGTGCTCCAGGGTCCAGCGCAGGAAGCTTGCATAGCGCGCCTGCATGCGCGGGATCAGGCCGCCGGTTTTCTGCACCGCCGGCGGCGTCTTCAGCCGCGCGGACAGCATCGGGATCAGGCTCACCGCCACCAGCCAGGACGCGAGCAGCGAGACCGAGATCGTGATCGCGATCTGCGACAGGTAGATGCTCAGGAAATTGCGTTCGCCGAACAGGTTGGGCACGAATACGATGCAATGGCACAGGGTGCCCGCAGTCAGCGCGATGGCGACGTGGCGGGTGCCGATGATCGAAGCCAACTTCGGCTTGCCGGGCAACTTCTCGCGCTCCTGGTAGATGCTTTCCACCACCACCACGGCGTTGTCCACCAGCATGCCGACGGCCAGCAGCAGGCCCATCATCGTCAGGATGTTGAGGGTGACCCCGGCAAAGTGCATGAAGCCCAGCGTCATCACGAAGCAGATCGGGATCGCCAGCGTCACCATCAACGTCGACGGCCAGTGCCGCAGGAAGAAGAACAGCACGATCACCGACAGCACCAGGCCGATCGCGCCAGCCTCGGCCAGTTCCAGCAGCGAGCTGGTCACGTCCTTGCCCAGGTTCTGGATCACCGTCACGCGCACGTCGCGCAGGGCGGATTCATTCCGGATCGCTTCGATCTCGGCCAGGACGGTGCGCGAGACCTCGACCAGGTTGGCGCTGCGCTCCTTGAAGATGTCCAGGCCCACGGCAGGCTGTCCTTCTAGCCTGCGCCCCATGTCCAGTCGCGCGGACCTGAGTTGAATGCTGGCGATATCGCCCAGGCGCAGGCCGCGGTCGTTGATCACCAGGTCGCGCAGTTGTTGCAGGTCGACGATCTCGCCCACCGGCTGCACGCGCAGGCGCCGGCCGCCATCCTCGATCTCGCCGGCGGACACGGAGAAGTTGAGCTGCTGGAGCCGCTGCGACAGCTCGTTGAGCCCGATGTCATGCGCGGTGAGGCGATCGGGTGCGATCGCGATCTCCACCTCGTTGGGCATTGCGCCGGACACCTCCACCCTGGCCACGCCGGAGATACGCTCGAGCCGGCGCTTGAACTCGCGGTCGATCAGGTCGTAGTCGCCGGACAGGTCGATGCCGTTGCCGGCGGCCAGGCGCACCCGCAACACCGGCTGGTCGGTGGTGGAGAACTTGAGAACGAAATAGCGCTGCAGGTCGTCCGGCAGCTCGTCGCGGATGGCGTCGAGGCGTTCGCGCGCCTCCGACGCGGCAATCGCGACATCCTTGCTCCAGTCGCTGAACTGGATGAACAACTGGGCACCGTCCGCGCGCGCCTCGGAATCCATGCGCTTGATGCCGGTCATCGTCGACAACGCCTCTTCTGCCGGGCGCAACACCGTGCGTTCGATTTCCTCGGGCGTCGAGCCGGTGTACGGCAGGGAAACGAAGATGAAGGGCGGAGACACTTCCGGGAAGGCTTCCAGCGGCAACCGCACCGCCGCGATGATGCCGATCACGAACATCGACACGAAAAACATGATCGTCGTGACCGGGCGACGGATGCTGAATTCGGCGACGCTCATGGCTTGAAGCCCTCCCCTTCAAGGGGAGGGTTGGGTGGGGATGGGTTTCCCATCCGTCGCCCAGACCTTGAACCCATCCCCACCCCGGCCCTGCCCTTGAAGGGGAGGGAGAAAACCGAGGGGCGCCGGAGCACGCTCATGCCGGATCCCCGTCCGCCTCGATCGCATCATGCGCGGCGCGATCCTCGGCACCGGTGCGCTTCGCGCGGGCCAGGTAGTAGTCGTCCGCGCGGCGGTCGAGCAGGTCGTACACCACCGGGATCACCACCAGCGTCAGTAGCGTCGACACCAGCAGGCCGCCGATCACGGTGATCGCCATCGGCGAACGCACCTCGGCGCCCTCGCCCACCGCCAAGGCCAGCGGCAGGAAGCCGAACAGCGTGCACATCGTGGTCATGATGATCGGCCGCAGGCGCGAACGCGCGCCTTCCACCAAGGCTTCGCGCTTGGCCACGCCGGTCTCGCGCAGCTGGTTGACCTTGTCGATCAGGATGATCGCGTTCTTCACCACCAGGCCCACCAGCAGGATCAGGCCGATGAACACCACCACCGACACCGGCGATCGCGTCAGCAGCAACGCCAGCACCGCGCCGACCAGCGCCAGCGGGATGGTGAACAGGATCACGAACGGATGCAGCAGCGATTCGAACTGCGACGCCATCACCAGGTAGACCAGGAAGATCGCCAGTCCGAACGCCATCAGCAGCGAGCGGATCGATTGCGACAGTTCCTCGCCCTGGCCGCCGATGTGCATGCCGACACCGGCGCCGACCGGGTTGTCGCGCACCAGCTGCTCGACCTCGCGCACCGCGGCGCCCAGGTCGATGTCGCGCAGGTTCGCCGAGACGATCGCCACGCGCACCTGGTCGGCGCGGTGGATCTCGCTGGGGCCCGTGGTCTCGACCACGTCGGCGACCGCATCGAGCGTCACGGGTCGCGCGCTGCCGGGATTGACGATCAGCCGGCGGATGTCGGCAACCGACGCGCGGTCGGAGACCTGCGCGCGCACCAGCACGTCGATCTTGCGGTCGCGGAAGCTGTAGCGCGTGGCCACGTCGCCGCGCACCTTCTTGACCACGATGTCGGCGATCTGGCGCGTGGTCAGGCCCAGCGCGCCCGCCCGTTCCTGGTCGAAGCGGATCTGGATCTCCGGGAAGCCCTGCTCAACTGTCGACTTCACGTCGGCGTAGTGCGGGTTGTCGCGCAGCAGCGCCGCAAGCCTGCGGCCGGCGTCCTCGATCGATGACAGGTCCTGCCCGCGCAGCTCGATCTCCAGCGGGGTGGAGAAACTGAAGAGCTCCGGCCGGCTGAAATCGACCTGCGCGCCGGGATGGCGCTGCATCGTCGCGCGCAGCTTCTCGGTTTCCGCCGCCTCGACGTCCTTGCTGCCGCCATCGGCCATCACCACGGTGAGCTTGCCGATGTTCTCGCCGCTCTCGGTGGGGTTGGCGTCCAGTCGCGTGCCGCTGCCGCTGACGCCGTACAGCGTGCGGATCCCGGCGTCCTTGTCGTGTTCGTCCTGCAGTTCGCGGATCAGCTGGTCGGTCTGGCGCAGCGGCGTGCCGGGCGGCAGCTTCACCGTCATCTCGAAGCGGTCCTGCGCGAACTGCGGGATCAGGTCGGCGCCGAGCATCGGGATCGCCGCCAGCGTCAGCCCGAACGCGAGCGCGGCGAAACCAAGCACCAGCCCCGGCCGCCGCAGTGCACTGGGCAGCAGCTTCAGGTAGCCGCGCTCGGCGCGGCCATAAGGCGCCATCGCCAGGTCGCTGGCCTTGCGCATGACCGGGCCGACGACCGCGACAATGCCGCGCCACAGCCGCACGAACAGCCATGCGATGCCGAAGAAGACGCCGCGGGTGCCGGCACCAATCCCGCGCCCGGTCGCGGCGACGGGCTTCTGCCATTTCCGGTCCGGCTGCCATTGCGGATGCGGCGGCTCTTCCGGGAACGCCATTGGCGGCCGGCCCTTGAGCGCGCTGAGCATCGGGATCAGGGTCATCGCGACCGCCAAAGAAATCGCGATCGCGATCGCCACCGTCAACGCCTGGTCGCGGAACAGCTGTCCGGCGATGCCTTCGACGAACACCAACGGCAGGAACACCGCGATCGTGGTCAGGGTCGATGCGACCACCGCCATGCTGACCTCGCGGGTGCCGACGACGGCCGCCCGCAGCACGCCGAGCCCGCGTTCGCGCGCCTTGGCGATCGATTCGAGCACCACGATCGAATCGTCCACCACAAGGCCCGTGGCCAGTGCGAGGCCGCCGAGCGACATCACGTTGAGGCTCAGGCCCAGCTGGTCCATGAAGAAGAACGTGGTGACGATCGAGACCGGCAGCGACAGCGCCACCACGAACGTGCTCCAGCCGTCGCGCAGGAACAGGAAGATCACCAGGATCGCCAGCAGGCCGCCGATGACCGCGTCGAGCTTCACGTCGGCGATGGCGTGGCGGATGAAGGTCGACTGGTCGTCGATCGTGGTCAGTTCCACGTCCGGCGGGATCTGCGCCCTGATCTGTTCCAGCCGCTTGGCGATGGCATCGGCGGTGGCGACGGTGTTGGCGTCGCCTTCCTTGTAGATCGCCAGCTCGACGGCCTCGTTGCCGCCCATTCGGATGATCGCCTCGCGCTCCTTGTAGCCCTGGCGCACGGTGGCCACGTCCTTGAGCCGGACCGGCACGCCGCCGGCGACCGTGCTCGAACCAGATGACGAGGCGCTTTCGACCGAGGCCGCGGCGGCCATCGCGTTGGGATCGCCGGTGGCGGCGGCAACGCGCGCCATCTGCTGCGCCGCGCTTTCGGCGGCATTGCTGCCCGCGCCCTGCGTGGTCACCAGCATGTTGGCGATCTCGTCGACGCTGGCGAACTGGTTGACGGTGCGCACCAGGAACCGCTGCGAGCCTTGCTCCAGGCGGCCACCGGAAATGTTGATGTTCTCCTGCTGCAGCCGCTGGATCACCGTTTCGATCGGCAGGTGCAGCTGGGCGAGTTTCTGCTGGTCGATGTCGACCTGGATCTCGTCCTCGAGGCCGCCGCCGACCTTGACCGCGGCCACGCCCTCGACCGGTTCGAGCTTTTTCTTCAGGTCGTCGTCGGCATAGCGGCGCAGCTGGATCAGTTCGCGGATCGCATCGTCATCGGTCGCGGCCCTGGCCTTGCTCGACAGCGCCAGCCGCAGGATCGGCTCGGTCGACGGGTTGAAGCGCAGCAGCACCGGCGCCTCGGCCTCCAGTGGCAGCTGCAGCACTTCCATCTTGTCGCGCACTTCCAGCCCGGCCTGGTCCATGTCGGTGCCCCAGGCGAACTCGAGCACCACGTCGCTCTGGCCGGTACGCGAGACCGACTTCATCGTGCGCAGGTTCTTGACCACGCCGACCGCTTCCTCCACCGGCTCGGTGATCAGCGTTTCGATCTCCGACGGCGCGGCACCGGTGTACTCGGTGCGCACGGTCAGCGTGGGGTAGCTCAGGTCCGGCAGCAGGTTGACCTTCAGCGAGGCCAGCGCGATCGAGCCGAACAGCAGCATCGTGATCCAGAACATCGCCACGGTGACGCGGCGACGCGTGGAGAGGCCAACCAGGCCATGGCCGATGCCGTCGTCCGGCTGCGGCAAGTCGGACGAATCCGGATCACGCGTGCCGCCACTCACTGCTTGTCTTCCGTGCCGGTTGCGGCCTTGGCAACCGGCTTGTCCGCCGGCTCACCGATCACCTGCACCGCGCTGCCGTCGCGCAGCGCCACCTTGCCGGCGGTCACCACCGCCTCGCCCGGTTTCAGGCCACTGCGCACCTCGGTCCATTCGCCATCGGTGTAGCCGGTCTTGATGGGCACGCGCACGGCCTTGCCCTTGCGCACCGCGTAGACCGCCGGCGTGCCCTGGTCGTCGAGCAGCGCGACCCGCGGGATCACCAGCGCATTGGCGCGCTTGTCGTAATCGATCCGGATGCGCCCGAACATGCCCGGCTGCAGCGCGCCGCCTCCGGCAAACGTGCAGATCACGCGGAACGTGCCGCTGCCCGAGTCCACCACCGGCGCAACGCGGTCCACCGTGCCTGCGAACGACTGCCCCGGCAGCGCATCGACCTGCAGGTTGACCGGCTGTCCGGCCTTGAGCGTGGCGATCTCGCGCTCGGGCACGTTCAAGGTCAGCTCCAGGCGCGAGTCGTCGACGATGCGGAAGATCGGCGTGTTGATCTGCACGAAGTTGCCGGGCTTGATCGACCGCGAGGCGATCACGCCGGAAATCGGTGCGACCACGCTGGTGTAGGACAGCTCGAGGTTGGCCATGTTGTTGACCGCGCGCGCATTGGCGAGGTCATACTTGAGCTGGTCGAGGTCGTTGGCACTCACCATCTGCTGCGCGGCCAGTTGCTTCGCGCGCTGGTAGTTGGCCTCGAGCTTGCGCACCTGCGCCTCGCTTTGTGCGGCCTGCAGGCGCGCCCGATCCGCGTCCAGGCGCACCAGCACCTGCCCCGCCTTCACGTGCTGGCCTTCCTCGGCGAACACCGCCATTGCGATGCCCGAGGTCTTGGCGACCACCTGTGATTCGGCCCGTGCGTCCAGCGCACCGGTGCCGGCGTAGCTCGCCGCAACCGCGCGGTGCGAGGCCTTCGCGACCTCCACCGGGATCGCATCGGCGGCCTTTTCGGCGTCCGGCGCCTTGGCCTGGGCCGTGCCTTCCCCATTGTCCTTGCAGCCGCTCACCGAGGCCACGCCGGCCACCAGCGCGACCGCCAGCAGCGTCTTCGCAAAGCCCGAAAACACGGTGTTCTTGTCCATCTTCTGAGATAACCCCTACGGTGTTGTAGCAAGGTATATCACCCACCTCGGGAACAGCATGCGCCAGAGGTCATGGTGACTGGCGGCGGGCGCCGGCCGGGACGTCGGCAGGTAGGTGCATTTTGGGTTGGTCTCAAGCTGTCGCTATACTGTTGCGGTTACGCATCGCGACCTGCGGTTGCGTGAACAAGCCAGTTCCATTCCAGCCATTCACGATTGCGGATACCCGACATGACGCGACCGGTGCCGATCGCCGCCAGCCTTGCCCTTGCCGCGCTCTCCTTCGCGGCGTTCGCCCAGACCGAGACCACGCCCGCCACCGGCGAGCCCGCCCCGGCGACGGCTCCTGCGACTGCCGCCCCGGCAGCCAGCACGCCGGCCGCCCCGGTCGGCTCAGCCGAACGCGGCAAGCAGCTCACTTTCACCTGCCAGGGCTGCCATGGCGTCACCGGTTACAAGAACGCATACCCGAACTACCACGTGCCACGCATCGGCGGGCAGTCGGCGGTGTACCTGACCAATGCCCTGGGCGAGTACAAGAAGGGCACGCGCAAGCATCCCACGATGGAAGTGCAGGCACAGAGTTTTTCCGAGCAGGACATCGCCGATATCGCGGCCTATCTTTCGGAGTTGAAGCAGTGAGCCGCGCCATGACCCATTCAGCCTCCCTCCTTGCCCTCGCCCTCGCCTCCGCGTTCGTGCTTGCCGGCTGCTCCGGCGGCGACACCCCGGCCGAGCACTCCTCGTCGGACCGCGGCGAAGGCCATACCACCTCGTCCGCCGGCCTGCCCAAGGGCCACATCGACGCCGGCGAAAAGCTCGCCCACACCAAGGGCAAGGCCACCGGCCAGTCCTGCGTGGACTGCCATGGCGAGGAAGGCAACGCCCCGATCGACGCCAGCTATCCCAAGCTCGGCGGCCAGTACTACGACTACATCGCGCACTCGTTGCAGCAATACCGCGACGGCAACCGCGAGCACGCGCTGATGTCGCAGCAGGCCAAGGATCTGACCGACCAGCAGATCGCCGACGTGGCCGCGTACTTCGGTTCGCGCCCCACCCACCTGCGCGACCTGCACGGGGTCAACAACTGACGCCCGCCGTGGCTGATGTGTCCTGATCGAAAGGCCCGCTCATGCGGGCCTTCTTCGTTGCAGGGACCGCCAAATGGCGGCGTACGCCCGACGCTCCCGGCTCTTGTAGGAGCGGCTTCATCCGCGAGCTTTTCGGAGCCGGAGAGCTCGCGGATGAAGCCGCTCCTACAAGCTACTTCGGATGGCGAGAATCGTATTGCGTCGGCATTTTCTCCTTGCCCTACTCCGTCCCCGGCGGCCGGGCGAGCGCATCCTGGTTCTCCTGCAACTCGGGCTTGAACGGCACGTCCGGCGGCTTGCGCGCCTCGGCCTCGACATCCTGCATGTTGGGGTCGGTGATGTCGCACGCGCCGCCGAGCGCCAGCAGGACCACCGAGCATTTGATGCTCTTGGACGTGCCGGGGATCGGAATCAATACTTCCTTGATGCTCCGGCGCACCCACTCCTGCAGCAACGTCTCGTTGGGGACCCAGAACTTGTCGAAAGCGGTCGGTGTGTAGTCGATCGGCGGGCGCTTGAGCCAGGTGCCGTTGCGGTCGATCTTCTCGAAATCCTCGGTGATCGTGCCCGGCGGCAGGCCGCCGCCGACATTGCCATCGCCCGACGCGAGCTTCGGCGTGCCATCGGCGTTGAACAGCCCCGGCGTGCCGGCCTGGCCGCCGGGACGGTTACGCGTCGACACGCCCCAGTCGTCGCCGCGCGTCGGCGAAGGCAGCGCGCCGGGCTTCGGCGACGATGTCGCACCACTCCCGGTGGAGACACCGGCCTTGCTGGAACCCGCACTGGCCGCTTCGCTGCCTCTGGCAGGCTTGCCATTCGACGTGCTGGCCGTGGCCGTGGAGGACGACGAAGGCGAGCTGGCATTCGCCGCACCCGCATTCGCGCTCGGCTGCGCTTGCGTCGCCTCGCCCGGCGGGGCCTGGCTGGGCGCCGGAATGGCACGAACGGCGACTTTCGGCGCCTGCGCGCGCAGGTCCGGCGCCGCACTCGGGCGTACCGGCACGTTCGGCACGCTGACCGGCGCCAGCGGCGCCGGAATCTCGCGCATCGTGACCGTCGTCGGCTGCTGCTGCAGGCGCGGCGATGGCGTCCGCGGCGGTACGGCCTTGACCGGCTGCAATGCCGGGGCCACCACCGGCGTCGGCACCTCGACCATTTCGATCCTGGGCGCAGGCGCGCTCAGGTCCGGGAGCGGCGTGATCGGCTGCGGAACGGGGGTGATGCTCACCGGCGGCACGGTGAATGCCTGGTCCGGCTCGGGGGTTTCCGTGACCTGCAGCGGCTGCTCGACCGGCGGCGCCTGCGCGGGCGGTGACGGCGCCGGCGGCTCCACCGCGACCTCGGCCGCCGCCGGGGGCGGCGACGGCGCGCTCTGCGCCGTGGCTTGCGGCGACCGCGGCGCGGCCGCGGCGCTGGCGGCGGGCTGTGGCGTTTCCTGCACGCGCATCTCGCCCGACGGCGGGCCTCCGCCGGTGTCGTCCGGCGTGCCCTCGCCGATGTATTCGACCTGGATCACGTCCTCGCCCGCGCTGGCCTGCTCGGGAACCGCCATGAAGCGCACGTAGGCCAGGTACAGCAGGGACACCGCAAGGAACAGGTGGACGAGCAGCGTGACCACGCTGGCAATGATGCGGATGCCGGGCTCGTCGTCCTCGCCGGCCGGGTGCCACTGCTGCCGCCACAGGGTATTGAACGCCTGCCAGTGGTTGAGTTCGGCCATCGCGCGCGGCGGCAACTTCGGCTCGCGGGCGGCGAAAATCGCAAGGATCGCCTCGGCCGCGGCGCCGGTGACCGCCCCGACACGCACCTCCATCGTGTCGAACCAGGCCGCCCATCCCGGCGGGAACTCGCCCGCCGGCCGCTCCGGCCGCAACGACCGGCGCCTGCGTCGTCGCAGTGCGTCGATCAGTTCGGCAGAGGAGAAAGTCATCCAGTGGCCGCTGGCGCCGCTACCGCGTCACGCCGAGCCGCGGGCGATGTAGGGCGCCGCGCCGCTGTCGTGGTCGGTCGCGTCGCGCACCGCGGTCACGCCGGGCACTTTCTCCATCAGGGTCTTCTCGATGCCCTGCTTGAGGGTGACGTCGGCCATGCCGCAGCCATGGCAGCCGCCGCCGAAGCGCAGCACCACCACGCCGTCGGCGGTGACTTCCTGCAGCGCTACGTTGCCGCGATGCTGCGCCAGCTGCGGGTTGATCTCGTGTTCGATCAGCCAGCGCACGCGCTCGACCAGCGAGGCCGATTCGGCCGGCGCCTCGCCCTTGATCTTCGGCGCCCGGATCTGCAGCTGGCCGCCGGTGGCCTGGGTGGTGTAATCAATCTGCGCGCCGTCGAGGAACGGCGCGCTGTCGGCGTCCAGCCACAAGGTGAAGCCCTCGCAGTCGATCGCCCACTCGTCGCCATGCAGGTCGGCCGGCTCGGCGAACTCGAGCCGCACGTCGGCACGCGCCGTGCCGGGATCCTTGGCCGCCAGGCGCACGCCCATGCCGGGCACGGCTTCGCGCTCGATCAGCTTGCGGAAGTGCGACTGCGCGGATTGTGAGATGTCTATCATTGCCTGCTGCCCTGCCTGGTGCGGCCGGCGCGCGCGGAAGCCCGCGCGGATTCGGAAGTTGCCGGCCGTGGAGCGTATTCTAGCGACCCCGCCGATTCGCGTTCGTTCCGGTTCCGTAAAACCGGGGCGGCGAACATTTCCCGTTCAGCACGCCGCCACCGCGGCCCGCCACTGACAGGAGCCGACATGTCCGATCTGATCCCCCTCGCCCAGGCCCACTGCACACCGCGCAAGGGCAGCGAACACAAGCTCACCCAGGCCCGCGTCCAGGAACTGCTGCCGCAGGTCCCGGGCTGGGAACTGATCGAGGACGGTCACGCGCTGGCCAGGACATTCGCGTTCAAGGACTACTACCGCACGATGTCGTTCGTGAACGCCCTTGCCCACATGGCCAATCGCGAAGACCACCATCCCGACCTCGGCGTGCACTACGACCGCTGCGTGGTGCGCTGGTCGACCCACGATGTCGGCGGCCTGAGCGAGAACGACTTCATCTGCGCGGCGAAGGCGGACCTGCTGGCGTAGGGCATTTGCGCAGGGCGGCGCACGGCATATGACCCGAATCGCTCCCCCATACTCACCTGGTCGGGCCGCATTCCACGGGCCGCTCCACACATTCCGGTGATCGTGAAGAATGCTTGTCGCCTCTCGCTTTCCGCGACAGGCGCCGCGATGTCGGGAGCATCGGCCGGGTAGCCCGTCAACCAAGCGAGTATCGGGGAGCGACTTGACGGGTTGCCCGGTCGATGCCGAACGAATGCATCCGCTGTGCGCTCTACATCCGCAACTAGCGTTGAAAGGCCGAAAGGCCATTCGCTCAGCCGCTGGTGAACTGCTCCGCCAGCATCCGCTCCTCGAGGTTGTGCTCGGGATCGAACAGCAGGGTCACGGTGCGGTCGCGCGATTCGCGGATCATCACCTCCACCACGTCGCGCACCTCGTGCGAATCAGCCGTCGCGCTCACCGGCCGTTTGTAGGGATCGACGACGTGGAAGCGGATTTCGGTCCCGGCCTTGAGCACCGCGCCACGCCAGCGCCGCGGCCGGAACGCGGCGATCGGCGTCAGCGCGACCACGTTCGACCCCAACGGCAGGATCGGGCCATTCGCGGAAAAGTTGTATGCGGTACTGCCGGCGGGCGTGGCGACCAGCACGCCATCGCAGACCAGTTCGTCCAGGCGGGTCTGCCCGTTGAGGTCGATGCGCAGGTGCGCGGCCTGCCGCGTCTGTCGCAACAGCGACACCTCGTTGTAGGCCAGCGAGCCGACGCTGGCGCCCGATTCGGTCTGCGCCAGCATCTCAAGCGGCTTGAGTACCGCGGGCTCGGTCGCGGCGAGGCGCTCGAACAGGCCGCCGGCCGCATCCTCGGCGCGATAGTGGTTCATCAGGAAACCGACGCTACCCAGCTTCATGCCGTAGACCGGCTTGCCGAGCCCGCCGTGGCGGTGCAGCGTTTGCAGCATGAAACCATCTCCGCCTAGCGGGCACAGCACGTCCGCCTCTTCCGGCGGATACTGCCCGTGCGCCCGCGACAACGCGGCCAGCGCGGCCTGCGCGTCGTCGGTCTGGCTGGCGAGGAAGGCGATACGCGGTTTCGCGGTCATCGGCGGCTCCATGGACGTGCCATGAGCATAACCCGGGCCACGGAAGCGGCCCGGTCCCCTGCTGTCGATCCGTGCCGGCGGGCTTGCGGGCCCGCCGGCACGGGATGCCGCATCAACCGTTCGCGGTCAACTGGGCGAGCCTGCGCACGGCCACCGACGCGGTCGGGTAGTCGAGCGTCTTCTGCGCGGCCAGCTCGTTGAGCATCGACAGGGTGAAGCGCAGCGCTGCATCGTCGCGCCCGATCCAGTTGCGCACCTTGGCATCGACACCACTGCCCGCAACCGACAGCACCTGCCCCACCAGTGCGCGCTGCTGCGCGGCCAGTTCGTCGCGCAGCACGCCGCGTGCGACCGCGTGCCAGCGGCCCTCCACCGGCAGCTGGTCGATCTGTTCGAACAGCCACGGCAGCCGCAGTGCATCGCCCAGGCGGAAATGCACCTTGGCCACCTCCACCGGCTTGAGCTTTCGCTCGCGGGCCACCTCGATGATGTCGCAGCACGGCTCCAGGTACGGCAGCGCGGCAAGCTGCAGCGCGAGCTCGGTCGGGACGCCACGGGCCCTCCATTCGGCCAGGCTGGCCTCATAGGCGGGGCGTTGCGAATCCGGGAGGATGGCGTCGCCGGCGCGGATGTCGCGGAAGCCGTCGTGGTAGCGGTCCACGGCCGTCGCGATGTCGGGAATCGCGCCGGGACGGGCCAGCAGCCAGCGCGTCATCGAACGCTGCAGCGACCAGATGGTCTGCAGGGCATCGATCTGCACCGCTTCGGGCACCTTGCTGTCGAGGCTGTCGATCTGCGACCACAGGTTGCGCGCGTCGAGCGTCTCGCGGGTGATGGTGAAGGCCTTCGCCACCTCGCCCGGGCTGCGGCCGCTGTCTTCCTGCATGCGCAGCAGGAAGGTCGCGCCCATCCGGTTGATGGTGGAGTTGGTCACCGCGGAGGCGATGATCTCGCGCTTCAGGCGGTGCTGTTCCATCGCCTTGGCGTACTTCTTCTGCAGCGGCTCGGGGAAGTAGCGCACCAGTTCCTTGGACAGGTACGGATCCTCCGGCACGTCCGAATCGACCAGCTGCTCGAACGCCACCAGCTTGGAGTACGACAGCAGGATGGCCAGCTCCGGCCGCGTCAGGCCGAGGCCGCGCGCCTTGCGCTCGGCGATCTCGGCGTCCGACGGCAGGTACTCGATCTGGCGATCGAGCAGGCCCTGCGATTCCAGCGTCTGGATGAAGTGCTGCTTGGAGCCCAGGCGCGACACGCTCATCCGCTCCATCAGGCTCAGTGCCTGGTTCTGGCGGTAGTTGTCGTTGAGCACCAGGCCCGCGACCTCGTCGGTCATCGACTTGAGCAGCTTGTTGCGCTCCTCGACCTTCAGCTTGCCCGCCTGCACCTGGCCGTTGAGCAGGATCTTGATGTTGACCTCGTGGTCCGAGGTGTCCACGCCGGCCGAGTTGTCGATGAAGTCGGTGTTGATCAGCACCCCGTTCTGCGCCGCCTCGATGCGGCCGCACTGGGTGAAGCCGAGGTTGCCACCCTCGCCGACGACCTTGCAGCGCAACTCGCCGCCGTTGACGCGGATCGCGTTGTTGGAGCGGTCGCCGACATCGGCGTTCGTTTCGCCGCTGCCCTTGACGTAGGTGCCGATGCCGCCGTTCCACAGCAGGTCGACCGGCGCCTTGAGCACGGCGCTCATCAGTTCGTTCGGGCTGATCGCGGTGACCCCGTCCTCGAGCCCGAGCGCAGCGCGCATTTCCGCCGAGACCGGGATCGACTTCGCCGAGCGCGGGAACACCCCGCCGCCCTTGCTGATCAGCGCCTTGTCGTAGTCGTCCCAGCTCGAACGCGGCAGCTTGAACAGGCGCTGGCGCTCCTTGTACGACCTGGCCGAGTCCGGGTTCGGATCTACGAAGATGTGGCGGTGGTCCATCGCCGCGACCAGGCGGATGTGCTTCGACAGCAGCATGCCGTTGCCGAACACGTCGCCGGACATGTCGCCGATGCCCACGCAGGTGAAGTCCTGCGACTGGCTGTCGCGTCCGAGCGCGCGGAAGTGGCGCTTGACCGACTCCCAGCCGCCGCGGGCGGTGATGCCCATGCCCTTGTGGTCGTAGCCGACCGAGCCGCCGGACGCGAACGCGTCGTCGAGCCAGTAGCCGTGCTCGCGCGCGATGCCGTTGGCGATGTCGGAGAACCGGGCGGTGCCCTTGTCGGCGGCGACGACCAGGTAAGGATCGTCCTCGTCATGGCGCACCACGTCGCGCGGGTGCACGACCTTGCCGTCGACCAGGTTGTCGGTGACGTCGAGCATGCCGTTGATGAACATCTTGTAGCAGGCGATGCCCTCGGCCTGCAGCGCGTCACGGTCGGCGGGAGGCTGCTTGACGAAGAAGCCGCCCTTGGAGCCGACCGGCACGATCACCGTGTTCTTCACCATCTGCGCCTTGACCAGGCCCAGCACCTCGGTGCGGAAGTCCTCGCGCCGGTCGGACCAGCGCAGGCCGCCGCGCGCCACCGCGCCGAAGCGCAGGTGCGTGCCTTCCACGCGCGGCCCGTAGACGAAGATCTCGCGGTACGGACGCGGCTTCGGCAGGTCCGGCACGCGCGCGGAGTCGAACTTGAAGCCGATGTAGTCCTTGTGGCTGCCGTCGACGTTGGCCTGGTAGTAGCCGGTACGCAGGGTGGCGTCGATGACGCCCATGAAGCTGCGCAGGATGCGGTCCTCGTCGAGGCTGGCGACGCGGTCGAGCAGCGCCTTGAGCCCGGCGCGCGCGGCCTCGTACTGCACGTCGCGCCCCTTGGCGCGGGCTTCGAGCAGCGGCCGCAGCGTCTTCAGCGCCTCGGCATCATCGCCGCACAGCGCCTGGATCTGGCTCGCAAACTGCCGGTCGCCGTCCGCCGCCTTGCCGGGCTTGTCCCTGCGCGGGTCGAAACGGGCTTCGAACAGTTCCACCAGCAGTCGCGCCAGCAACGGATAACGGGTGAAGGTTTCCTCCACGTAACTCTGCGAGAACGGCACGCCGACCTGCAGCAGGTACTTGCAGTAGCCGCGCAGCATGGCGACCTGGCGCCAGCTCAGGCCGGCGCCGAGGACCAGGCGGTTGAAGCCGTCGTTCTCGGCATTGCCGCGCCAGACCTGCAGGAATGCCTCCTCGAACACGTGGCCGACCGCGCCGATGTCAAACTCGCGCGCCGCCTCGACCTCGAAGTCCTGCAGGTAGGTCTGCGTGTCGTCGATCCGCAGCAGGTACGGATGCTCGGTGATCACACGCAGGCCCATGTTCTCCATCATCGGCAGCGCGTCCGACAGCGGGATGTCGTTGTTCTGGCGATAGAACTTCAGGCGCAGGCCGCCGACGCCGGCATGCTGCCGGCGCAGGCTCAGCGCGAGATCATCCGGGCCCTGCAGCGATGCGAGATGGCGGACGTCGTCGGCCGCGACCTCGGTCCCGACTTCCTGCAGGTAGCTCGTCGGCAGCGCGCGGCCATAGCGCACCGCCTGCGCGAGGCCTTCCTGCTCGCCGCTCGCGGCCACCAGCGCGTCGCGCAGGTCGTCGTGCCAGTTGCGCACGATGTCGGCCAGTTCGGCCTCAAGCGCTTGCTGGTCGAGTTCGAAGTTCTCGCCGGCGCGCGGGCGCACGATCATGTGCAGCTGCGCGAGCGGCGATTCACCAACCTGCATGTTGGTGTCCACATGGTCGGCATGCAGCGCGCGCTTGAGCAGCGCCTCGACGCGCTTGCGCAGGTCGGTGTTGTAACGGTCGCGCGGCAGGTACACCAGCGCCGAATAGAAGCGGCCGTAGCGGTCGCGGCGCAGGAACAGCTTGCTGCGCACGCGCTCCTGCAGGCCGAGGATGCCGGTCGCCAGCGCCAGCAGTTCCTCTTCGTTGGACTGGAACAGTTCGTCGCGCGGCAGCGATTCGAGGATGTGCTTGAGCGCCTTGCCGCTGTGGCTGTTCGGCTTGAGGCCGGACTCGCGCATCACGTACTCGAAGCGCTCGCGCACCAGCGGGATGTCCCACGGACGGCGGTTGTAGGCGCTGGAGGTGTAGAGGCCGAGGAAGCGCTCCTCGCCGACCGGCATGCCCTTGTCGTCGAACTCGAGCACGCCGATGTAGTCCATGTAGCCCGGGCGGTGCACCGTCGAACGGGCGTTGGTCTTGGTCAGGATCAGCGCATCGACCGCGCCCGACTGCGGCATGTAGTGGGCGGCCAGCGACTTGAGCAGGCGCGGCTTGCCGACTTCCTTAGAACGCAGCAGGCCCAGGCCGCTGTCCTCGACGGCGCACAGGATTTCCTCCTTGCCCTTCTTCTTCACCGCGTACTCGCGGTAGCCGAACAGGGTGAAGTGGTCGTCCGCAGCCCAGCGCAGGAACTCCTGCGCCTCGCGCCGGCCGGCCTCGTCGACCGGCATCCGGCGGGTGGCGATGCCATCGGCCACCTGCAGCATCTTCTCGCGCATCGGCGCCCAGTCGGCGACGATCCCGCGCACCTCGGCCAGCACCGACTGCAGCGTGGCCGTGATGTCGCCGATCGCATCACCGGTCTGGCGATCGATCTCCATGTGCATCAGCGATTCCGGATTGCCGCTGCCCACCTCGACCAGCTTGCCGGCCTTGTCGCGGGTGACCGGCACCACCGGATGCCCCAGCACGTGCACGCCGATGCCCTTCTCGGCCAGCGCCATGGTCACCGAATCGACCAGGAACGGCATGTCGTCGTTGACGATCTGCAGCACGGTGTGGGGCGATTCCCAGCCGTGCTGCTTCGTGTTCGGGTTGAACAGGCGCACGTTGGCGCTGCCGCGCTTGCGGTTGCGCGCGAAGTCCAGGAAGTCGGTCGCCAGCGCCGCCCAGCCATCGGGGCTGTGCAGCGGCAGTTCGTCCGCGGTCAGGCGGTGGTAGAAGGCGTCGGCGAAGGCGATCGCATCGTCCTGGCGGGTCTTGCCGGCGCGCTTGCGGACCGCCTGGAAGATGGGGTCGAGCATGGCTGCGACCTCACGGCTGGGCTTGCGGCGCTGGGCATCGGCCTTGCGCCCGGTCGGGCGTGAGGTGGCGGGTTTGCGTTGCGTACTCATGGGAGAAAGGATCCGATGATGGGGAGCCCGTGCACATGCCGGGCCCCGGGTGGAGGTTCACCACACAGGCGTTGCGGACGTGCCCGGCTCAGGAAGGGCATGGCCAGGAAGGACTTGGCCAGGGCGGGCATGACTGGCTGGCCACGCCGGGCACGACGATCCGGATTTCGCGGCGATCGTGGCCGCGCGAGGCGGGACAGGCGGTTCTGTCCGTTCTGGGAATCATGGTCGGGCCGCCTTTGTTCAACGCAGCCCGGTTTCGTGGCGGGCGATGACCAGGCGCTGGATCTCGCTGGTGCCCTCGTAGATCTCGGTGATCTTGGCGTCGCGGAAATAGCGCTCGATCGGCATTTCCTTCGAGTAGCCCATGCCGGCATGGATCTGCACCGCCTGGTGGGCGATCCACATCGCCGCTTCCGAAGCAGTGAGCTTGGCCACCGCGGCCTCGGTGGTGAAGCGCTTGCCCTGTCCCTTCAGCCACGCCGCGCGCAAGGTCAGCAGCAGCGACGCATCGAGCTTGCATTTCATGTCCGCGATCTTGGCCTGGATCATCTGGAACGCGCCGATCGGCTGGCCGAACGCCTTGCGCTCGCGCACGTATTCCAGGCTGGCCTCGTAGGCCGCACGGGCGATGCCGATGGCCTGGGAGGCGATGCCGATGCGGCCGGCGTCGAGCACGCCCATCGCGATCTTGAAGCCGTGGCCTTCTTCGCCCAGCACCTCGTCGGCCTGCACGACATAGTCGGTGAACTCGATCTCGCAGGTGGCCGAGGCGCGGATGCCGAGCTTGGGCTCGGTCTTGCCGCGATGGAAACCCTCGCGCGCGGTGTCGATCAGGAACGCGGTGATGCCGCGCGCGGCCTTGTCCGGGTCGGTCATCGCGAACAGCACGATGTACTTCGCCACCGGGCCGGAGGTGATCCAGCTCTTCTTGCCGTTGACCACATAGGTGCCGTCCGCCTGCTTCACTGCCCGGCAGCGCATCGCGGTGGCGTCGGAGCCGGACTGCGGCTCGGTCAGCGCGAACGCACCGATCTCTTCACCCTCGGCGATCGCGCGGACGTACTTCTGCTTCTGCGCCTCGGTGCCGTGGGTCAGGATGCCGTTGCAGAACAGCGAGTTGTTGACCGACATGATGGTCGAATGCGCAGCATCCGCCGCGGCAATCTCGACCATCGCCAGCACGTACGCCACCGGATCCATGCCCGCGCCGCCGTACTCGGCCGGGACCTCGATCCCCATCAGGCCGTTCTCGCCCAGCAGGCGGATGTTCTCCAGCGGGAATTCACCGCTCTTGTCGAAGCCCTCGGCGCTGGGCCCGATCTTTTCCTGCGCGATGCGCCGCGCAACGTCCTGGATCATCAACTGTTCTTCGGTGAACCCAAAATCCACGTTGCGCGCTCCGCCTTGAAGTCAGATGCGGAATTGTAGCCGGGGGGCGAGCGGAACCGAAGGGAGGACCTGACCTCCAGCCAACGATGCGAGCCTTCGCGGCCATCGCTGCGCATATCCGGAGTCCGATCCGCGCATGATCCTGCCCGCATGCAGCGGCCAGCCCTCGCGACTTCATCCACGTGCTTGACCTTCCCGTCTTCGCGGAGGACACTTATCTCTGTATCGCGATAGGAAGATATTTATGGATCTCGAAGGCTGGTCGAGCCGCCTGAAGGTGCTCGCCGATTCGACCCGCGTCCGCCTGCTGACCCTGCTGGAAGGCGAGGAACTGACGGTCGCGGAGCTGTCCGCGATCACCCAGCTGGCCCAGCCGCGCGTGTCCACGCACCTGGCCAAGCTCAAGGAAGCCGGCCTGGTGCGGGACCGCCGCTCCGGCGTGTCGGCCTACTACCGCTTCGACGAAACCACCCTCGACCCGGCCCAGCGCAGCCTGTGGCAGGCCCTGAGCGCCGGCAGCGACGACCCGCTGCTGCGCCAGGACGCCGAGCGCGTGGCCGGCGTGCTGGCGATGCGCGCCGCGGACCAGAACTGGGCCGATTCGGTCGCCGGCGACATGGAACGCCACTATTCGCCCGGCCGCACCTGGGAAGCGCTGGCGCGCTCGGTGCTGCCCTTGTTCGAAACCGGCGACGTGCTCGACATCGCCTCCGGCGACGGCGTTCTGGCCGAACTGCTGGCGCCGCACGCGCACCGCTATGTCTGTATCGACAGCAGCAAGCGCGTGGTCTCCGCCGCCGCCGAGCGCCTGCGCCAGTACCGCAACGTCGAGGTGCGCGAGGCCGACATGCACGCCCTGCCCTTCGATCCCGGCAGCTTCGACCTGGTGGTGCTGATGCACGCACTGACCTATGCCGCCAAGCCCGCGCAGGCAGTGGCCGAGGCCGCGCGCGTGCTGCGCCCCGGCGGCCGCCTGCTGCTGTCCAGCCTCGCCCGCCACGAGCACCGCAGCGTGGTCGAGGCCTATGGCCACGCCAACCTCGGCTTCACCGAAAAGGAACTGCGGCGCTTCGCCGAAAAGGCGGGCCTCGCCCTGCAGACCGCGGAAACGGTGACGCGCGAAAAGCGCCCGCCGCATTTCGAAGTGATTTCGCTGATCGCGAAAAAACCGTGACGGCATCCGTCGCCAGCACGGCATTCAAAGCCCTCCCCTTCAAGGGGAGGGTTGGGTGGGGATGGGCTTCCCGTCCGCCCCGATCAAACCCATCCCCATCCCGGCCTTCCCCTTGAAGGGGAAGGAGGCAAGCAAGGCTTCGGAGTGAAACGATGAAACAACTTCCCTGGCTGCACCCCGACCGCGTCGCCGCGCTCGAATCCGCGCTGGCCGAACGCATCCTGGTGATCGACGGTGCGATGGGCACCATGATCCAGCGCCACCGCCTCGAGGAAGCCGACTACCGCGGCGAACGCTTCGCCGAAGGCTTCGACAGCCTCCAGGCCGATTCGCAGCACGGCCACGGCCCGCGCTGCGGCCACGACCTGAAGGGCAACAACGACCTGTTGCTGCTGAGCCGGCCCGAAGTGATCGCCCGGGTGCATACCGAATACCTGGACGCCGGTGCCGACCTGGTCGAGACCAACACCTTCAACGCCACCGCGATCAGCCAGGCCGACTACCACCTGCAGCACCTGGTCTACGAACTGAACAAGGAAGGCGCGCGCATCGCCCGCGCCTGCTGCGATGCCGCCGAGGCCGGCACGCCGGACAAGCCACGGTTCGTCATCGGCGTGCTCGGGCCGACCAGCCGCACCGCCTCCATCAGTCCCGACGTCAACGACCCGGGCTTCCGCAACACCAGCTTCGACGCGCTGCGCGAAACCTATCGCGAAGCAATCGAGGGCTTGGTCGATGGCGGCGCGGACGTGCTGATGGTCGAGACCATCTTCGACACGCTCAACGCCAAGGCCGCGCTGTTCGCGATCGAGGAAGTGTTCGAGGCGCGCGGCGGACGACTGCCGGTGATGATCTCCGGCACCATCACCGATGCCTCCGGACGCACCCTGTCCGGGCAGACCGCCGAAGCGTTCTATGCCTCGATCTCGCATGGCAGGCCGCTGTCGGTCGGGCTCAACTGCGCGCTGGGCGCGAAGGACCTGCGCCCGCACGTCGAGACGCTGGCGCGGATCGTCGAGGGCTACGTCAGCGCCCATCCGAACGCCGGCCTGCCGAACGCCTTCGCGGAGTACGACGAGACGCCCGAGGAAATGGCGGCGACGCTGAAGGAGTTCGCCGAATCCGGCCTGCTCAACTTCGTCGGCGGCTGCTGCGGCACCACGCCCGACCATATCCGCGCCATCGCCGAAGCGGTCGCCGGCATCGCGCCGCGCAGGCTGCCCGGCGCGCTGCGTGAAGCCGCATGAACGCCCAACCTGCACTTGCCGTCATTCCCGCGACGTCGGGAATCCAGCCCCCGTCCTGGATCCGGCAGCGTGCCAACGCAAGAGTCGCCGGATGATCAGACATTCGTCTGTTGAAAGCCCCGCCTTCGCGGGAATGACGAACCGAGACCAATGAATAACGAAACCCGCCATACCCGCCTCTCCGGCCTCGAAGCGCTGGTCATCACTCCCGAACTGCTGTTCGTCAACGTCGGCGAGCGCACCAACGTCACCGGCAGCGCGCAGTTCAAGAAGCTGATCAAGGAGGACCGCTTCGACGAGGCCGTCGAGGTCGCGCGCCAGCAGGTCGCCAACGGCGCGCAGATCCTCGACGTCAACATGGACGAGGGCATGATCGATTCCGAGAAGGCGATGGTGCGCTTCCTGACCCTGATCGCGTCGGAGCCCGACATCGCCCGCATCCCGGTCATGGTCGACTCCTCGAAGTGGAGCGTGATCGAGGCCGGCCTCAAGTGCCTGCAGGGCAAGGGCGTGGTCAACTCGATCTCGATGAAGGAAGGCGAAGCGGCGTTCATCGAGCACGCGCAAAAGGTGCTGCGCTACGGCGCGGCCGCGGTGGTGATGGCGTTCGACGAACAGGGCCAGGCCGACACCTGCGAGCGCAAGGTCGAGATCTGCACGCGCGCCTACCGGATCCTGACCGAGCAGGTCGGCTTTCCGCCCGAGGACATCATCTTCGACCCCAACATCTTCGCCATCGCCACCGGCATGGAGGAGCACAACAACTACGCGGTCGACTTCATCGAAGCGGCGCGCATCATCCGCAAGACCCTGCCGCATTGCCACATCTCCGGCGGCGTCTCCAACGTGTCGTTCTCGTTCCGCGGCAACGAGGTGGTGCGCCAGGCGATCCACTCGGTGTTCCTGTACCACGCGATTTCCGCCGGCATGGACATGGGCATCGTCAACGCCGGCGCGATGCCGATCTACGACGACCTCGACCCGGAGCTGCGCGAGCACGTCGAGGACGTGATCCTCAACCGTCGCCCCGACGCCACCGAGCGCCTGCTGGCGCTGGCCGAGCGCTACAAGGGCAAGAAGGGGCAATCGCAGGCCGAAGACCTGTCGTGGCGCGAGAAGGACGTGCGCGCGCGCCTGAGCCATGCGCTGGTGCACGGCATCGACCAATATGTCGAGGGCGACACCGAGGAGGCGCGGCTGCAGTCCACGCGCCCGCTCGACGTGATCGAAGGCCCGCTGATGGACGGCATGAACGTGGTCGGCGACCTGTTCGGCGCCGGCAAGATGTTCCTGCCGCAGGTGGTGAAGTCGGCGCGGGTGATGAAGAAGGCCGTGGCCTACCTGCTGCCCTTCATCGAGGCCGAGAAGCTGCGCACCGGCGACGTCGGCAAGTCCAACGGCAAGATCGTGATGGCCACCGTCAAGGGCGACGTGCACGACATCGGCAAGAACATCGTCGGCGTGGTGCTGGCCTGCAACAACTTCGACGTGATCGACCTGGGCGTGATGGTGTCGGCGCAGAAGATCCTCGACACGGCGGTTGCCGAGAACGCCGACATCATCGGCGTCTCCGGCCTGATCACGCCGTCGCTGGAGGAAATGGGCAACGTCGCCCGCGAAATGCAACGGCAAGGGTTCACGATCCCGCTGATGATCGGCGGTGCCACCACCTCGCGCGCGCACACCGCGCTGAAGATCGACCCGCATTACAAGTCGCCGACGGTGTGGGTGAAGGACGCCTCGCGCGCCGTTGGCGTGGCGCAGTCGCTGATCTCGAAGGAGCTGAAAGCCGCGTTCGTCGCCGCCAACGACGCCGACTACGCCGAGATCCGCGAACGCCACCGCAACCGCGGCGACGCCAAGCGGCTGGTGTCGCTGGAGAAGGCGCGCGCGCAGCGCTTCGACGGCCATTGGGACGAGTACGTGCCGCCGGCACCGGTCAAGCCCGGGATCACCGTCTTTGACGACTATCCGCTGCAGGACCTGGTCGAGATCATCGACTGGACCCCGTTCTTCCAAGCCTGGGAGCTGGCCGGCAAGTTCCCGGCGATCCTCGAGGACGAGGTGGTCGGCAAGTCGGCCAGCGAGCTGTACCGCGACGCGCGCGCGATGCTGGACCGGATCATTGCGGAGAAGTGGCTGACGGCGAAGGCCGTGTTCGGGCTGTGGCCGGCGAACAGCATCGGCGATGACGTGGAGGTTCGCGCTGTTCCCCCTCCCCTTCAAGGGGAGGGCAGGGGTGGGGATGGTGTTTCCGCCGGTTCCGATGTGTCGGGATCCAATTTGAACCCATCCCCACCCAACCCTCCCCTTGAAGGGGAGGGCTTGACCACCCTGCACTTCCTGCGCCAGCAGGTCGACAAGCCGGTCGAACGTCCCGACTTCTGCCTCGCCGACTTCATCGCGCCGAAGGACAGCGGCCGGCAGGACTGGATCGGCGCGTTCGCGGTCACCGCGGGACTGGGCATCGAGCCGCACCTCGAGCGATTCCACGCCGACCACGACGACTACAACGCCATCCTGCTCAAGGCGCTCGCCGACCGCCTGGCCGAAGCGCTGGCCGAGCACCTGCACCGGCGCGTGCGCAAGGAGTTCTGGGGCTTCGATCCGGACGAGTCGCTCGACAACGACGCCCTGATCGCGGAGAAGTACCGGGGCATCCGCCCTGCCCCGGGCTATCCCGCCTGCCCCGAGCACAGCGAGAAACGCACGCTGTTCGCGCTGCTCGATGCCGAAAACAACGCCGGCATGGAACTGACCGACGGCTTCGCGATGCTGCCGACGGCTGCGGTGTCCGGCTATTACTTCAGCCACCCGAAGAGCCAGTACTTCGTCGTCGGCCGGGTGTCGAAGGAACAGGCGGCCGACTACGCCCGCCGCAAGGGCGCCTCGCTGCAGCAGGCCGAACGCTGGCTGGCGTCGAACCTGGACTACGACCCGGAGTAGCAGTCGCACGCTGTAGGAGCGGCTTCAGCCGCGAGCTCTTGGTATTCATCCACAAGAGAAAGATCAAGAGCTCGCGGCTGAAGCCGCTCCTACCAGGTCACAAGCCACTCACGGCTTCCCGTGTTCCAGCGGCCGCTCCCGGTGCATCAGCGCCCACTCGGCATGTTCGGCCAGCGTGGCTTCGCCGAGCACCTGCAGGATCTGCTGCCGCTGGCGCCAGTCGGTGCAGGCATCCAGCGCGTTGCGCGCGTTGCGGTAGATCCGCTGCATGAAGCGATATTGCCGGACCAGTTCCTTGTCAGCCTTCCGGAACGCATACGCGGAGCGCACCGCGGCGATGATCGACAAGGTGCCCAGCGCGATTTCCAGCGCGTTGCGCGTGGGCAGCGGCAACCGCGGATAAGCCAGGGCAAGCAGCAGGCAGATCGCGATGCCGGCCCACAGGCAAACCGCGCCCAGCACCCGGGTCATCCGCTCCTGCCGGCTGCGCTCGATCGCCCGGCGCGTGTACCAGGCCAGCTCCGCCCCGCCGTTGCCGTTGCCGTCGTCCTCGCCCACCCACTCGTCGCAGACATGGCCGACATCACCGGGATCGATCGGCGCGGTGACCTGCAGCCCCGCAAAGCGCATGACGTTGCGGATCCAGCCCAGCTCCACGTCCTGCTTCTGGAGGAAGTTGTCGTGGGCGAAGTTCTGGTCGCCGGTCGCCGATATCCCGGCACGACGCCAGAACCATTGCACCCGTAATCCCTCCGCCAGCGAGCGGTAGTCGATGTACTTGCGATGCCATTCGCGCCTGCGTGCGATGTGCGCCAGCAATACTCCAGCGGCGAAGACGACCAGGAACATCCACAGCAGCCACTGCGGCTCACGCACGTACTGGTACACCAGCAACGTGATGCCCATCAGCGCCACCATCACATGGGTCGTGCGCAGGGCCAGCAGCACGCGTTCACGGAAGTGCATGGCCAGCCGGTCGGCGCCCACGTACAGCCGCTGCACTACGGTCCCGTCGGCCTCTGCGGATGGCAGTTGCGCCTCCGGATACCTGCGCAGGTCGCGCGCGAACGACTGCAGGCGCTCGAAGATGGCGGGGAAGCCCGCCGGCATGGGCAAGTCGCCCGGGCTCCTGCCCCGCGAGGTCAGCCACGCCGGCTGCTCGTCGGGCGCCAGCACATCCCCCTGGTGCTGTCGCCGCCCGGTGGGCACGTGGAACACGAGGCTGTCGTCGTCGTTGGCCAGCACCCTGCGCACCCGCGTGCGCGCATCGCCCGCGCCCGGCATCGACTGGCCCAGGTAGTAACCGACCACCTGCGCCGTGCCGCCGAGCCGCGACGAAGGGCGGCCATCCCACAGCGCCAGCAGGAGGTGGCAATGATCGGCCACGTACAGGCCGCAGCGCGCGTACTGCAGGTCGCGCAATGGCCCGGGTTCGCGCAGCGCTTCGATACCGACTCCGTCGGGCAAGGGCAGCGGCAGCGCTTCGCCCTGGCGCAGCAGGTCGAGGAAGTGCGACCGCTGCACCTCGCCATGGAAATCGTGCAGGTAGAAGTCGACCGGCAAGGGCAGCGGCACCAGCAGGCGCGCGCCCTGGCGCAGGCCCTCTTCGGCGACCAGCTGGTCGCCGCCTTCGGCCAGTGGCGACAGCACCGCGAGTTCGAGGTCCGGATAGGCCTCGCGCAGGCGATCGAACAGCCGCGCAACCTGCCCGCGCAGCCCTGCGAGTTCGTCCTCGCGCAGGTCGCGGTGGCTGGTGACGCCGACGATCAGCGGGATGGCGTCGGCATCCTGCGGGGCGGGCACGTGCAGCTTCCTACTTGTTGATGATGCGCGGATCGATGCGGATGAGCCGCTGCGTGCCGTCATGCTCGGTCGCCAGCACGTTGAGCCTGTAGGCGTACTGGTTCTTGTCCGGTCCGCCCGGGTTGTCGTTGATGACCGAGACCATCTGGCCGGTCGTTTCACGAACCACGTCATGGAACGGCGGGTTGGCGAACGCGGCGGGGCAACCTGTCGAGTCCGGCAGGCCGATCACCAGCGCCGGCCGCTCCCGATCGAGCGCGCCATCGCCGTCGGCGGCATCCGGCATTCCTTCCGTGAACATCACGCGCTTGAAGTACTTCGGGTGCCAGACGAGCTTGAACTTGATCTGGCATTTTCCGCAGGTGAGGCAGACGACGTCGCCATCACCATTGACGTACTTGTCGGGATGGAACGAGTGGCCGGGATTGCCGCCCCCGGGTGGCGGCGGTGTCACGTGGACGTCCACAAAGATGATCGGATCCCGGAGAAAGCTCTCCACGATCTTGTCTTCGGGACTCTGGGTTTCGTTCACGATGGGCATGGTGCGATCCTCCGTCTGGTCGGGAAATACCTGCTCCTTGAAGCTGCACGTTGCGCCGGTCTTCCTGTGGCCAGCAGTCGGAAAGACGCCGTCTGCCTCTCCCGACGGCCTTGTGCGGAGCGCCTTCCCTAGATGCCGGGCCAATGCATCCGCAACGCTCCCCAGCCGTGGCGCCCCGCGCGGCCCTCGCACCGCAGGCGCCGGGTGCTGCGTCCATGGGCGGTCAGCGCTGGAACACCACGCCGGCGCGGTCCACCCCGGCCGATTCCTGCCGGTAGCCTGCGGCGGCCAGCGTCGACCGCAGCTGCCTGGCGTCATCCTCCCGTCGCATGCCGTGCATCGCGTCGGCCAGCGCGAATGTCGTTTCTCCGTCGAGCCGCCCTTCCCTGCCCTGCGCTAGCGCGATGACCTGCTGCCAATGCGCCTGTTCCGCGCCCGCATCGCCGCGTCGCCGGGCGAGCCTGGCCTGCAGTGCCTCGTTGAAAATCCGATGGCGCAGCGTCATGACTTCATGCGAAGGCTCCAGCGCAGCCTCCTGCAGCCGCTGCTGCGAAGCCACGAGCACGCCTTCGGCGGCGGGCAACCGGTTTCCGTCGATCATCTGCGCCGCCCGTTCGAACGCGACTTCCTCCTGGACATCGACGCGCCACTCCCAGGCCATCGAGTCGCGCTGCAACTGCCTGGCCAGGAGCGATGCGGCGGCGTCGAGGTACTGCCGTGCCTGAGCGCTCCGACCCGACACGCGCGCGATCCGTGCCAGCATCACGTTTGCCTTCGCAGCCGATTCCTGCCAATCCAGGTTGTCGGGATCGAGCTTGCGTTGCAGTTCGGAAAATTCCAGCGAGCGAGCGAGCTCGCTCCCCGCGCGCCCCGTATCGCCCGCGGCCAGGTGCAACTTGGCGAGGAAACGGTGCGCCAGCATTTGCCGGCCCTGCACGACGGCGTCACGCGGGGCCCTGGCCGCGAGGCGTCGATAGACGACCAGTTCGGCTTCGCGCTCGGCGACGGCTGGCCTGAGCTGGCGATTGGCGAAGTACGCGGACGACAGCCATGAGTGGTCCTGGGCGATGTCGAGCTGCACGGGCGCGGCATCATCCGCCAGCGTCGCGCGCTTGCGGTCGATGCGCAGGCTCTGCATGAACTGGGGGATGGCGTCAGCCGCGCGCAATTGCCCGAGCAGCATGGAGCCCAGGTTGGAATGGGCGCTGCTGACCTCGGTCAGCCAGTCGGGATTCTCGGGATCATGCGCGAGGAGATCGTTCGCAAGCCGCGCGTACTCGCGGAACGCAAGCTCGGCCGCGGCGATGTCGCCGTACTGCCAGTCGGTGTAGCCGTTCCAGAACACGCTTTGCGCGTGGTCGTAGATGCGCTGCGGCTCGTCCGGTTCGCGCAACAGCAACTCGGCGGTGGAGGCTCGCGCCCGCGTGAACGCCGAACGCGCGGCCTTGATGTCGCCGCGGCGGTCGTCGATCTCGCCGATCAGGTGCAAGGCGCGCGCGCGCTGCGCGAGCGAATCCGGATCCAGCGACTTGACCGACTGCCGGTCGTAATAGGCCAGCGCTCGCTCGCCCACCGATTCCAGCGCGTCGAGCCGGCCGACCGGTTCCAGGCGCTTGCGCAGGTCGACCAGCATGAATTCGATCAGGCCCTCGGCCTGCGCCCGCTGCTCGCGTGCCTCGTCGCGCGCGCGATAGGCGAGCATCGCCAGCAACCCCAGCGCCACCGCGATCGCGATCAGTGCAAGGGACAGCCATGCCATGCGTCGATGGCGCCGTTGCGCGTCGCGCTGGACCAACTGGTCCAGCGGCAGTCCGGTCAGGCCGGCGACGATCTTGTGCACTGCCAGGCGCCAGCCGTCGCCGTCTTCGCGCAGGTCGACCGCGACCGGGGTGTTGTGGTCGAGGCCGGCACCGGCACTGAAACGCGCGCGCGCGGCCGCCGGCAGGCACTCGCACGATGCGTCCGCGCCGTGCGTCGGTGCCAGTGGCTCGCCGTCGAGGATCACGCAGAACAACGGCCCGTCTTCGTGCAGGCGGATGAAGGCGGCGATCTCGGCATCGACCCACGCCGATGCCGCCGCGGACGGCGTGCACAGCACGATCAGCGAACGGCTTGCCGCCAGCGCATGTTCCACTTCCGGTCCCAGGCGGCCGCCTGCATTGAGGTCGTCGCGATCACGGAAGATCGGCAGCAGCCGCGCAGGCACCGGCCCGAACGGGCCGTCCAACCCCACCAGGCGCGTCGGGATGCGATAGGCCTCGAGCGCCTTGTGCATGCGTTCCGCAACCCGACGGTCGTCGTGGCTGTAACTGAGGAAGCCCCAGTAGCGGAAGCTGCGATACATGCGCCATCCCCGCGAAGAGGAAGCCGGATGAAGCCGGGCCCCTGTTCGAACGCAAGGCTGCCGCCGGACCGGCCTACCGGTCGTCGGAAAAACGCAGGGAATTCACCAGACCAGGTCGTCGGGTACCTGGAAACGCGGGTCGTCGTAGGGGTCGCCCGGCACCGGCGCCTGCGGATCGACCTTGAGCGCCACCGCCGGCGCGAACGTGGCCTCGGCCTCGGCCAGTACCGCAGCGGTGACCAGCAGGTAGCGGCCGTCGAGCTGGACCACGCCAAGTTCACCGGCGTTAAGTGCCTTGAGCTGCTCGGCGTTGACGTGGATGCGCTTGATCTTGCCGCCGTAGTCGAAGTGACGCACGAGGTCGGCATTGGCGTCGTTGAGCGCCTTGTCCTTGAGCAACTGCGCCAGCTTCGCCTTGGCCTCGCGGCGCTCGCGGGCCTGTTCCTGCTTCAGGCGTTCGGCCGCGATGCGTTCGTCCTTCTCGCGCTGGGCGCGGATCGCGTAGGCCTTGGCCAGGTCGATGTCCTCGCGCGAGCCGGGGCTGCGTGGATGGGCTTTCGCTTTCCCCTTTCCCGGCGCGGGCTTGTGCGAATGCGCGGACGGCTTGCCGCCGCGCGCACCCGCCCTGCCCTTGTCGTCGCGCGGCGGCTTCGCGGGCTTCGGGGCCGGCTTGAAGCCCAGCCCGAGGAGTTGGTCGCGGAGTGTGTCGGTCATTAGCAGCGGGGATCGGGGTACTGGATTGGGATTCGTTGAAGCAACGCTCGCGAGTCTGGCATGGCACGCGATCGGAGGGATGAATCGGGATCGGCAGGTGATCGTGCAGGATCACCCGAATCCCGCCTCTCAGTAATGCGGTGGCGGGGGCTCTTCGGAGGGATCGGCGTAGAACTCGCCGCGCGACTGCTTCACCGCATCGAGCGTGCGACGCAGCACCTCGGCGTTCTCGGCCGCCTCGATGCGCGAGGCAGCGAGCGCGTCGCTCAGGTCGGCCAGCGCCTGTTCCTGGAAGGCAAGGCGCGTTTCCAGTTCGACGATGCGCTGCTCGAGTTGCGTGGAGAGCTCGCTGGGCATCAGGCAGTCAGTCGAGGCGGATGGAACGGCCACGGCCGATGCCGTAATAGGCAAGGCCGGCGGCTTCCACGTCATCGGGTTCGTACAGGTTGCGGCCGTCGAAGATCACCGCGTCGGCGAGCCGCTGCCGCAGGCCGCCGAAATCCGGGCTGCGGAACTGCTTCCACTCGGTGATCACCACCAGCGCATCGGCACCCTGGAGCGCATCGTCTGCGCTTTCGCACAGGGCCAGGTCCTCGCGCGCGCCGAAGATGCGACGGGTTTCGTCCATCGCCTCGGGGTCGTAGGCACGCACGATCACGCCGGCATCCCAGAGCAGTTGCAGCAGCCGGCGACTCGACGCCTCGCGCATGTCGTCGGTGTTCGGCTTGAACGCCAGCCCCCACAGGGCGACGGTCTTGCCGCGCAGCGCGGACGCAGCACCGTAGTGGCGCAGCATCAGTTCGAACAGGTGGGCCTTCTGGCGTTCGTTGACGGCTTCCACCGCGTCCAGCAGCGTCGGGGTGTGCCCGTTCTGCTGCGCGGTACGCGCCAGCGCCTGCACATCCTTGGGAAAGCACGAGCCACCGTAACCGGCGCCTGGATAAATGAAGTGCCAGCCGATGCGCGGATCCGAGCCGATGCCCTGGCGCACCATCTCGATGTCGGCACCCACCTTCTCGGCGATGTTCGCGATCTCGTTCATGAAGCTGATCTTGGTCGCCAGCATCGCGTTGGCCGCGTACTTGGTGAGCTCGGCCGAACGCACGTCCATGCTGACGATGCGGTCGTGGTTGCGGTTGAACGGTGCGTACAGGCGGCGCAGCTTCTCCACCGCCGCCGGGTTGTCGGCGCCGATCACGATGCGGTCCGGGCGCATGCAATCCTCGACCGCGGCGCCCTCCTTCAGGAACTCGGGGTTGGACACGACGTCGAAATCGACCTGCGCCCCGCGCTCGGCCAGGGTCGCCGCGATCGCCGCGCGCACCTTGTCGGCGGTGCCCACCGGCACCGTCGACTTGTCGACCACCACCGCGGGCTTCTGCAGGTGGCTGCCGATGGTTTTCGCCACCGCCAGCACGTACTGCAGGTCGGCGCTGCCGTCCTCGTCGGGCGGCGTGCCGACGGCGATGAAGATCACCTCGCCGTGCGCGATCGCCTGCGCGGCGTCGGTGGTGAAGCGCAACCGCCCAGCGGCGTGGTTGGCCTTCACCATCGGCTCCAGGCCCGGCTCGTAGATCGGGATGACACCTTTTTCCAGGCCGGACACCTTGGCCTGGTCGATGTCGACGCAGACCACTTCGTGGCCGACTTCTGCCAGGCAGGTTCCGGTGACGAGCCCGACGTAGCCGGTTCCGAAGATCGCAACGCGCATGCGGTACCGCTCCTTAGTTCTTCGGGTCCGGAGTTGCGTCCGGCTTGACGATGTCGAGCAGCTCGACTTCGAACACCAACGTGGCATTCGGCGGAATCGGGCCACCGGGCGTGCCCTGCTCGCCGTAACCGAGCTTGCTCGGGATCCACAGCTTGTACTTGCTGCCCACCGGCATCAGCTGCACGCCTTCGGCCCAGCCCGGCGCCACCTGCTGCAGCGAGAACACGGCCGGCTCGCCGCGATCGTGGGAGCTGTCGAATTCGGTGCCATCGAGCAGTGCGCCCTTGTAGTGCACCTTGACCATGGCGTCGGCGGCCGGCTTGGCGCCCTTGCCTTCGGTCAGCACCTGGTACTGCAGGCCCGACGCGGTGGTCTTGACGCCCGGCTTCTTGGCGTTGGCGGCAAGGAACGCCTCGCCCTCACTGGCGTTCTTCTTCGACGCGGCCTCGGCTTCGGCCATCTTCTCGGCCTGCAGGCGCTGGTCGAACGCCTGCGCGACTTGCTGCGCCTGCTCGTCGGTCAGCAGGGGCTTGCCGCCAGACATCACGGTCTTCATCGCCTTGATCACGGTGTCGACGTCGACGTTGTCCTTGATCGGTTCCAGCGACTTGCCGACCGACATGCCGACCATGTAGCTGGCCTGCTCACGGTCGGTCTTCAGCCCGCTGCTCTTGGCGATGTCGTCGTTGCCTGCGGCGGCTGCGCCGGCCTTGTCTTCCTTCTTCGCATCCTTGTCGATCGGCTTGCAGGCGGCGAAGCCGAACGCCAGGGATGCGGCGAGCAGGCTGGCGACGGCGAAACGGGTTCGGGATGTCATGGCGGGGCAACTCCGGTGTTGTGCGGCGGATGCCGGCGATGCGCCGGCAGGGGGATGGGGGTTGGTGCAACTCGGATTGGCTTGATCAGGCTGGCTTGATCAGGTGGCGCGGATCAGAGGATATCGAGCAGTTCGACATCGAATACCAGGGTCGAGTTCGGGCCGATCGAAGGATTGCCCTGCTTGCCGTAGGCCAGGTCGCCGGGGATCCAGAACCGGTACTTGCCGCCGACCGGCATCATCGACACGCCTTCGGTCCAGCCGGCGATCACCTGGTCGAGGCCGAATTCGGCCGGGCCGCCGTGCTGCTCGGAACTGTCGAACACGGTGCCGTCGAGCAATGTACCGCGATAGTTGACGCGGACGCGGTCGCTGGGGCGCGGACGCGGGCCGGCCCCCTGGCGCAGCACCATGTACTGCAGGCCGGACGGCGTGGTGAACACGCCCTTGACCGACTTGTTCGCGGCGAGGAAGCGCTCGCCTTCGGCGGCGTTGCGGGTTGCGGCCTGCGCCGCTTCGACCTGCAGCTTGGCCTGCATGCGTTCGCCGAACGACTTGCGGACGCTGTCGGCATCGGTATCGCTGAGCAGGGTGGTGCCGCCGGCCAGCGTCGTGCGCAAGGCCTGCATCACCACCGGCAGGTCGATCTCGCCTTTCAGCGGCGCCAGCGAGCGGCCGATGTCCGCGCCGAGCAGCAGGCCGACCTTGCCCTTGTCCACCGCCGGCGGCTGGGTGCCCGGCGGCATGCCTGCCACGGGCCGGCCGCTGCGCGCCGCGACGCGCTGCATCAGCGCCTGCCCGGCCTCCACGGCGTCCTTCTCCGCGATCAGCGGCTCGCCGCCGTCGAGGCCGTTGCGCACCGCGCGCTCGAACGACGCCAGGTCGAGGTCGTCCGCGGCCGGTGCAAGCGACTTGGCCACGTCCATGCCGACCATGTAGCTGGCTTTCTCGCGCTCGCTCGACAGGACCTGCTTGTCCTGGGCCAGAGCGTTGGCGGCCGGCAGGGCGGCCAGGGCGATCAACAGCGCGGCAACTCCGCGCAGGAAGGGCTTCATCCGGAACGACTCCTGTGCAGCGCCGGCGGATTGCGGCGCGAAGTCGCCTATTGTCGCGGGCGCGGCCGATACGGGCAATCGCCGCTGCGGCCGTCCTTTTGCAGGCCTGCGGTGGGCTGTTTCGTCCTGCGCCTCAAGCGGCCGCACCGGAGCAGCCGCGAACCTGCGGACAGGCCTTCTTCATTCCCGTGACGCAGGCCTCTGCCCTGCGTACGGAGTCGGCGCGCCCGCAGCCCCGCCTGCCAGGGCTTGAAGTCGCTTCTTTGCAACCGTCGGACGCCGATCATCCTGGCTTTCCCTTCCAGCTTGCTGGGACGCAGCGCCCGAGGGGCCCAGCCTTCGCTGGGATGAAAACGGGCTCCGGGCAGATCATCCAGCGGCGTGGGCGGCAAAAGTCTCTGGGTTCCCGCTTTCGCGGGAATGCCTGCGTGGAATGTGGGTGCCCGCATGGGTGTTCCGGACCCGTCTTCATGACCCAACCACCCCGCCAGATTCCTTAACTGACTGATATTCAAAGAGATGTTTGGAACAGAAGTGTCATGCCGCCACCATGACTTGAGTTGGGTCGACCGTCCGTCGAAATCCGTTGACATGGCGTGTCTTGGTGTTATAGTTACATACAACACCGATTACCCAGAGCAGGACGTTCCCCATGAACCGCAAGCTCCACAACTCGATGCTCGGCCTCGCCACCACCGGCCTGATGCTGGTGTTCACGCTGATCGCCGCTTCTCCCGTGTTGCCCGGCCAGGACGTCTCCACGCCCGTCGCGCTTGCCGCTGCCGGCCCTATGGCCCCGATCGATGCCAACGCCCTGCAGGCGAACGCCGAGGCCGTCGAGGCCCACGCCCGCAACATCGAGGCACGCGCCCGCCAGCTCGAGAGCGAACTCGACGACAGCGCCTCGCTCGGCGACACCATCGCCAGCGCGGTGAGCTTCGCCGCTGCGGTGTCCACGGAGGCCGCGCTCAGCGCCGCGTTCGAAGCCACCTCGGACGAAGCCGAACAGAAACGCGCGGCTGCCAAGGAGAAACGCCGCCACGCGCGCCAGGTCCGCGGCGCACTGGCCGTCCCCTACTTCTCGTTCGCGCAGGGCCTGCGCCGCGGCAGCCGGAGCTGAGCCATGAGCGGAATCCAGTGGAATGACGGGGCACCCATCTACCGCCAGCTCAAGGAGCGCGTCATCGCGATGATGCTCGATGGCGTGCTCAAGCCCGGCGACGCGCTGCCCTCGGTGCGCCAGGTGGCCGCCGAATACCAGCTCAACCCGATCACCGTCTCGCGCGCCTATCAGGAGCTCGCGGATGAAGCACTCGTCGAAAAACGCAGAGGCCTGGGCATGTACGTCACCGAAGAGGCATCAAAGAAACTGCTGACCAACGAACGCGAACGCTTCCTCAAGGAGGAGTGGCCGCTGGTGCTCGAACGCATCGCGCGCCTCGGCCTGTCGATGGAAGACCTGTTGAAGCCGGCCTTCGGCGGAGGTGCCGCATGAATGCCGTCGCCGCCCATGAGCATGTCGTCACCGCGCGCAACCTGCGCAAGGCCTACAAGACCACGGTCGCGCTCGACAACACCGGTTTCCAGATCGACAGCGGCAAGATCATCGGCCTGATCGGGCCCAACGGCGCCGGCAAGACCACGGCGCTCAAGGCGATGCTCGGGCTGACCCCGTTCGAGGGCGAGCTCAGCGTGCTGGGCCTCGATCCGCGTACGCAACGCGACGAACTGATGAACGACGTCTGCTTCATCGCCGACGTCGCCGTGCTGCCGCGCTGGATCCGGGTCAGGGAGGCGATCGACTTCGTCGCCGGCGTGCACCCGCGCTTCGACCGCGCCCGCTGCGAGCGCTTCCTCGCCAACACCCAGCTCAAGCCCAACCAGCGCGTGCGGGAAATGTCGAAGGGCATGATCGTGCAGCTGCACCTGGCGCTGGTGATGGCCATCGACGCGCGCCTGCTGGTGCTCGACGAGCCGACCCTCGGCCTCGACATCCTGTACCGCAAGCAGTTCTACCAGCGCCTGCTGGAGGATTACTTCGACGAGCAGAAGACCATCATCATCACCACCCACCAGGTCGAGGAAGTCGAGCACATCCTGACCGACGTGATGTTCATCCGCGCCGGCAAGATCGTGCTGGATGCGCCGATGGACGCGGTGGGAGAGCGCTTCGTCGAGGTGCTGGTCAACGCCGACCAGGCCGACAACGCGCGCGCGCTCCAGCCCATCGATGAACGTGCCCTGCCCTTCGGCAAGACCGTGATGCTGTTCGACGGCGTGCCGCAGGCCAGCCTTGCCGCGTTCGGCGAGACCCGCACGCCGGGCCTGGCCGACCTGTTCGTCGCCACCATGAAAGGGACCTACGCATGAACGCCCCCGACCTCGATGCCGTGCCGCGCACCGCCGCGCCGGTCCATCCCACCCACAAGTTCAAGCTGCTGCTGCAGCGCGAATTCTGGGAGCACAAGGGCGGGTTCCTGTGGTCGCCGCTGATCGCCGGCGGCATCTCGCTGCTGCTGACGGGGATGATGATCGTGTTCGGCCTGGTCGCCGCGCGGCGCGCCGCGGCCAATGGCGACTTCCAGCTCGACGGCATCAACGTAAACGGGCTGGACATCAACCAGCTGACCAGCAAGATGAGCGCCGCGGACATGGCGCAGTTCGCCCAGGGCATCGACCTGACCCTGTTCCTGAGTTCGGCCTGGCCGTTCATCGTGCTGGCGTTCGTCGTCTTCTTCTACTGCCTCGGCGCGCTGTATGACGAGCGCAAGGACCGCAGCGTGCTGTTCTGGAAGTCGCTGCCGGTATCCGATGCGCAGACCGTGCTGTCGAAGGTGGCCAGCGCGGTCGTGGTGGCGCCGGTGCTCGCGCTGATCGCGTCGTTCGTCACCATGCTCGGGTTCATGGCCATGATCAGCATCGTGGTGCTGTTCCACGGCGGCAATCCGGTGACGCTGCTGTGGGGCCCGGCCAGCCCGCTCAAGATCATGGCCAGCTCGATCGCCTGGATCCCGGTCTATGCCTTGTGGGCGCTGCCGACGGTCGGCTGGTTGCTGTTGTGCTCGGCGTGGTCGAGGAGCAAGCCGTTCCTGTGGGCGATCATGGTGCCGCTGTTCGCCGGTATCTTCGTCAGCTGGTTCGACCTGATGGAACTGTTCAAGCTCGACAGCTCCTGGTTCTGGAGCAACATCGTCAGCCGCATGCTGCTGGGCACGGTGCCGGGCATGGACCTGGTGTCCCGCGATGACTTCGGGCAAACCGGTGGCCACAACCTGCAGGACATCCTCGACAGCGTGTCGCCCGCCAGCCAGCTGGCAAGCCTGGCCACGCCGGCGATCTGGATCGGCGCGGCCGCCGGCGCACTGATGATCTACGGTGCGATCCAGCTGCGTCGCCGCCGCGAGCTCGCCGACTGAATCGCCGCACCGGGGCAGCGCCTGCGCCAAGGGCCGCTGCCCCATCACGAACCCAGGGAGATTCCCATGCACAAACTGATCCTCGGCGCCCTGCTGCTCCTGCCGCTGGCCGCGCAAGCCTCGGACGATGACCACTGCAAGCACAGCCAGCCACGCAACCTGCAGCTCGACCTTGCGGGCGTGAAGACGGTGGTGTTCGACATCGGAGGCAACGACCTGGACGTGCGCGCCAGCGCTTCGCCCAGCAACAAGGTTGATGGCCGCGCGTGCGCCTCGAGCGGGAAGGACCTGGACCGGTTGGTCCTGACGCAGGAGAAGACCGGCGAGCGGTTGCTCGTCCACGCCCGGCGCGAGGGCAACTTCGGCGGCATCTTCCTCGGCAACCACTACGCCTACATGAAGCTGCAGGCCAGCGTGCCCGACAGCGTCGCCGTGCGGCTCAAGGTGGGCTCCGGCGACGCCAGCGTCGACGGCGCGCGCACCGCCAGCGTCGACACGGGATCGGGCGACGTCCACGTCTCCCGCATCCGCGGCGAACTCACCGCGGCCATCGGCTCGGGCGACCTGGAGGCCGAGGACATCGGCTCGCTGCACCTGCTGTCGGTCGGTTCCGGCGACGCGACGTTCCGCAATGTCCGCGGCGCATCGAAGGTGGGCAGCATCGGTTCCGGGGACCTCGGGATCCGGACCACGCAGGGACCGGTGGAGATCGGTTCGGTCGGTTCGGGCGATGTCGAACTCGCGGATATCGGCGGCAGCGTCACCGTCGGTTCCATCGGCTCCGGCGACATCGATGCCGATGGCGTGCGCGGGGATCTCGACGTGCGCTCGATCGGCAGCGGCGATGTCGGCCATCGCGGCGTCACCGGCCGCGTCACGCTTCCGCGGAAAAACTGATCCGCGCCACCGATCCGGACCGACAAGGAACCACGATGTCCACGATTCGATTCATGGCTTGCGCCTTGTTGATTGGCGCGGGCGGCTGCCAGCAGGACGCACCCTTTGCGGCGCAGTCCACGCCTTCCGCCGCCGAAGTCCTCGCAGCCGTCGATAGCGGCGACATCAAGGCCGTGCGCACTCTGGTCGCGAAAGGCGCCAATCCCGATGCCGCCGTGCCCGGCGACGGCACCGCCCTGATTCTCGCATCGAAGCAGGGAAAGCTTGCGATGGTCGATACCCTTCTGGAACTGGGCGCAGGCGTGGAAGTGCCTTCGCACGGCGACGGTAATCCGCTGATCATGGCCGCAAAGGCCGGACACGACGACGTGGTGGCTCGACTAGTCGAAGCCGGCGCCGATCCGAATGCCGTCGTTGCCGGCGACGAGACGCCGTTGATCAATGCCGCCCGCGGAGGGCACTTGGGGACGGTCGAGTACCTGGTCGAACACGGTGCCGACGTCAATCTCGGGGTCACTGCCGATTTTGGCCAGTGGCGGTCGCCGCTCAACCAGGCCGGAAGCGAGGCGATCAAGTCCTACCTGATCCGCCAAGGTGCGTCGGCGGACGGCGATGCCGACAGCGAACGGTCAGCCAAACGCTGACGATCCATGCCGTCTCCACGAACTTTGCAGGAGGCAATTGCCATGACCAAAACACATGTCATCGCCCTGCTCGCCTGCCTGTTGCTGGCGGGCGGCTGCCAGCGCCAGCAAGCGACCGACACGCACGCGTCCGCCGGCGATGATGCGTCGCAGGATGCCTCGCCATCCGCCATCAGCCGCGTGGTTGCCAAGGCCATGGATCGTGCACGCGAACAGATGGCGACCCGGAACCTCACGATCTCGGACGACAACGGCGGCACGAAGGCGGAGATCACTCCGCAAGGCGATCTGCTGGTCGGTGGCGACAAGGTCGAGGTCACCGACCAGCAACGCGCGCTGCTGGTCGAATATCGCAGCGACGTCATTGCGATCGCCACTGCCGGTGCCGACATCGGCGCACAGGGCGCCGACTTCGGCCTGCGCACCGCCGGCAAGGCCCTGCGCGGGGCGCTTTCCGGCAACGGCGACCAGGTCGAAGCGGAGATCGAAGCCGAAGCCCGCAAGTTCGAGGCCCACGCGCGCAAGATCTGCGACCGGCTGCCGCCGCTGTTCGACACCCAGCAGCAACTCGCCGCACAGCTGTCTGCGTTCAAGCCCTACGCGACGATGACGCAGTCGGACATCGACGATTGCCGCAGCAAGGACTGAACGCCCAAGGACTGAACGCTGTTCCCGCCGTCACTTGCCGTGGATGCCGCCGCGCGTGAGCGCGGCCGGATCCAGCAGCTTCTTCAGCTGCGTCGCAGGCAGCCCGCTGTCCTCCACCGCGATCTCGAACACCGGCCGCCCTTCCTTGTAGGCGCGCTTGGCAATCGCTGCGGCCTTCTCGTAGCCGATGATCGGGTTGAGTGCGGTGACCAGGATCGGATTGCGGTCCAGCGCCGCGGCGACGTTGTCGCGGCGCACCTTCATCCCGGCGATGGTGGTGTCGGCGAGCAGCCGCGAGACGTTGGCCAGCAGGCCGATCGAATCGAGCAGGTTCGCCGCGATCAGCGGCAGGGTCACGTTCAACTGGAAGTTGCCGGTCTGGCCGGCGACCGTGATCGCGGTGTGGTGGCCCATCACCTGGGCGCAGACCATCACCGTGGCCTCCGGCACCACCGGATTGACCTTGCCGGGCATGATCGAGCTGCCGGGCTGCAACGCCGGCAGCTCCAGCTCGCCCAGTCCCGCCAGCGGCCCGGAATTCATCCAGCGCAGGTCATTGGCGATCTTCATCAACGCCACCGCCAGCGCACTGAGCTGGCCCGACAGCTCTACCGCGTCGTCCTGCGACGCCAGGCCTTCGAACTTGTCGGCGGCCGATTCGAACTTCGTCATCGCCAGCGTGGACAGCGCCTTCGCCATCGCCTTGCCGAAGCGCGGGTCGGCGTTGATCCCGGTGCCGATCGCGGTGCCGCCGATGGGCAGCCGCCGCAGGCGCTTGAGTGCGTCCTCGATCCGCGCCTGCGCCGAGGCGAGCTGCGACGACCACGCACCGAACTCCTGCGCGAACGTCAGCGGCATCGCGTCCATCAGGTGGGTGCGGCCGGTCTTGACCACCTTGCCGAAGGCGCGTGCGCGTCCGTCGATGGTCTTGCGCAGGTGCTTCAGCGCCGGCAGCAGGTCCTCGACCACGGCGAGCTGGGCGCTGACGCGGATCGCGGTGGGAATGACGTCGTTGGAGCTCTGGCCGAGGTTGACGTGATCGTTCGGATGCACCGCGTGTTTGCTTCCGGAGCCGGCATTGCCGGCACGCGAAGCCAGCGTGGCGATCACCTCGTTGGCATTCATGTTGGACGAGGTGCCGGAGCCGGTCTGGTAGATGTCGATCGGGAACTGCGCGTCGTGCTCGCCCTCGGCCACCTGCAGCGCGGCGGCGTGGATCGCCCGGGACACGCCCTTGGGTAGCAGGCCGAGTTCGGCGTTGACGGAAGCCGCCGAAGCCTTCACCAGCCCCAGCGCGCGGATGAACCCACGCGGCATCGGGCGGCCCGACACCGGGAAGTTCTGCACCGCACGCTGCGTCTGCGCGCCCCAGAGCGCGTCGGCGGGCACCTGCAGCTCGCCCATGCTGTCGTGTTCGGTGCGGTAGCGTTGCGTGGCCATGACGTTCTCCTGATGCGATGCCCTCAGGATACGCCGCCGGCCCCTCGGATCTCCTGGGAACGACGAGAGCTTCCAGCCCCTCTCCCACTTGCGGGAGAGGGAGGCGCGCAGCGCCGGGTGAGGGTTCGGCCTTATACGTCGACTTGAAGCACCCTCACCCCAACCCCTCTCCCGCAGGCGGGAGAGGGCTTCGGCTCCAGGCTTCCGCAAGGGCCTTCGCCTGCACAACAACCGTCCTGCGATGCAGCCGCAGTAGAATGCGCGGCTCCACGACCCACGCCGCCGCCATGTCCGCCGAATCGCAACTGCTCGCCCTGTCCCCGATCGATGGCCGCTATGCCGGCAAGGTCGATGCCCTGCGGCCGATCTTCTCCGAATACGGCCTGCTCAAGGCGCGCGTGCGGGTGGAGGTGGAATGGCTGCTGGCGCTGGCCGCCGAGCCGGGCATCGCCGAGCTCGCCCCGTTCGGCGACGCCGCGATCACGCGCCTGCGCACGCTGGCCGACGATTTCTCCGTCGCCGACGCCGCCCGGGTCAAGGAGATCGAGCGCACCACCAACCACGACGTCAAGGCGGTCGAGTACTTCATCAAGGAACGGCTGAAGGACGACGCCGAGCTCGGCCCGGCGCTGGAATTCGTCCATTTCGCCTGCACCAGCGAGGACATCAACAACCTGTCCTACGCCCTGATGCTCAGCCAGGCGCGCGAATCGGTGCTGCTGCCGAAGCTCGACGCCCTGATCGAGGCCCTGCGCGCGATGGCGCACGAGCACGCCGCGCTGCCAATGCTCTCGCGCACCCACGGCCAGACCGCTTCGCCGACCACGGTCGGCAAGGAAATCGCCAACGTCGTCGCCCGCCTCCAGCGCCAGGGCGAGCAGCTGGCCGCGGTGTCGCTGAGCGGCAAGATCAACGGCGCGGTCGGCAACTACAACGCCCACGTCGCGGCCTACCCGGACGTGGACTGGCCGGCGTTCGCGCGCCGCTTCGTCGAATCGCTGGACCTGGACTTCAATCCCTACACCACCCAGATCGAACCGCATGACTGCATCGCGGAAATCTGCGACGTGCACAAGCGCATCGACACCATCTGCATCGACCTGTGCCGCGATGTCTGGGGCTACATCTCGCTGGGCTACTTCAAGCAGGCGGTGAAGGCCGGTGAAGTCGGCAGCTCGACCATGCCGCACAAGGTCAACCCGATCGACTTCGAGAACGCCGAGGGCAACTTCGGCATCGCCAGCGCGCTGTTCGACCACTTCGCCATCAAGCTGCCGGTCAGCCGCTGGCAACGCGACCTCACCGACTCCACCGTGCTGCGCGCGCTCGGCACCGCGTTCGGCCATGCGCTGATTGGTTACGACGCCCTGCTGCGCGGCCTCGGCAAGCTCTCGATCAATCCGCAGCGCCTCGCAGCCGACCTCGATGCCTCCTGGGAAGTATTGGCCGAAGCCGTGCAGACGGTCATGCGCCGCCATGGCCTGCCCAATCCCTACGAGCAGCTCAAGGCGCTGACCCGAGGTCAGGGCATCACCGAGGCGTCGATGCGCGAGTTCATCGCGTCGCTCGACCTGCCGGATGCCGACAGGCAGCGGCTGCTGGACATGACGCCGGGGAGCTACACCGGTTTGGCCGGGGCGCTGGCCAAGGCGATCTGAACGATGGTGGGCGACGCGCCCGACAGCGTGGGTGGCCAGGGCTACGCTCAAGGCATCGTCGAGGTCGTCGGTCCGGATCTCGATCGGTCGATCACGTTCTACCTGTCGATCGGATTCGAACTGCTGCGCCGGACCGACGGGTTCGCCGTCGTCCACTGGCAAGGCCAGCGGTTGTTCCTTGCCGAGAACGTGCATGCGCCCGTCGCGCCGCGCTGGACCAACCTGCGGATCATGGTCGACGACGTGGATGCGCTCTGGCGCCGGACCACGGCGCTGGGCATCACACCGATGCATCCGATCGGCGACCGCTTCTACGGCCTGCGCGACTTCACCCTGGCCGATCCTTCCGGCTTCGAGATCCGCTTCGCGCAGGCGCTGTCGTGAAGCTGCTGCTCAACATCGACGTCCCCGACATCGCCACCGCGGAGGCGTTCTACGTCGCCGCCTTCGGCCTCGTGCCCACGCGCCGTTTCGGCCACGACGTGCTCGAACTGGCCGGCACGCAGGTCCCGATCTACCTGCTGCGCAAGCCTGACGGCAGCACCGGTGCCGCCCACACGGCGCGCGACTACGCCCGCCACTGGACGCCGCTGCACTGCGACGTGGTGGTCGATGCACTCGAACCCGCACTGGCACGCGCGCTTTCCGCCGGAGCGGTGCAGGAAGGCGACATCCGCGAGGAAGCCTGGGGCCGCATCGTCCAGCTGTCCGACCCCTTCGGCCACGGCTGGTGCCTGCTCGAATTCCGCGGACGCGGTTACGACGAGATCGCCGACCCGCAGTAGCGGCAGCCGCGGCCGATCATCGTGGTTCCATCGCTGCCGCGCGTACCGGCTGCGGTCAGCAGCCATCGCGCATTTGGCGCGACAATGGGCGTCCGCCGACTCCCGGACCCCCGAATGGCACGCCCGCGCACCGCCCTGCCCATCGAAGTCGACGCCAGTTCGCAGCAGCCGCTGGGCATGCCGGCCGCCGACTTCCTGCGTGATTACTGGCAGAAGAAGCCGCTGCTGGTCCGCAACGCGTTCCCCGGCTTCGTTTCGCCGATCGAACCCGAGGACCTGGCCGGACTGGCCTGCGAGGAGGCCGCGCTGTCGCGGCTGATCCAGCACGACCGCGAGCGCGATGCATGGAAGGTGCGGCATGGGCCGTTCGCCGAGGAGGAATTCCCCGGCCTCGGCGACCGCGACTGGACCCTGCTGGTGCAGGACGTGGACAAGTGGGACGCCGACATCGCCGCGCTGCTGCCGAAGTTCGACTTCCTGCCGCGCTGGCGCATCGACGACGTGATGGTCAGCTTCGCCGCGACCGGCGGCTCGGTCGGCGCGCACGTCGACCAGTACGACGTGTTCCTGCTGCAGGCGCAGGGCCATCGGCGCTGGCAGATCGATACCCGGGACGCCCCGCCGCTGCATTTCCGCAAGGACGTCGAGCTCAGGATGCTGCAGCGCTTCACGCCGGACCACGACTGGGTGCTCGGGCCCGGCGACATGCTCTACCTGCCGCCCGGCGTGCCGCACCACGGCGTCGCCGAGGACCCCTGCCTGACGTTCTCGGTCGGCATGCGTGCGCCCTCGGCCGCGGAACTGCTGGGCGACTTCGTCGACACCCTGGCTTCGGAGTCGGACGACGGCCTGCGCTTCGCCGACCCGGACCTCGAACCGGCCAGGGACGCCAACGAGATCGACTGCGCGGCGATGCAGCGCGCGGTCGAGGCGCTGAACCTGCTGCGCATGAACGACCCCGACCGGCTCGGCGACTGGTTCGGCCGCTTCATCACCCTGTACCGCAGCAGCGGCGAGGCGATGCCGGCCGAAGACGGGCGCTCGCGGATCGAGATCGAATGGGACCTGCAGCAGGGCCACGTACTGCATCGCCACCCGTGGACGCGCATCGCCTGGCGGCGCGCGACCCGCGGCGCACGGCTGTACGCGGCCGGTCACGTTTACGAACTGCCCGTGCGCGACGCGCAGGCGATCGCCGCGGCCTCCACCTTCGACGGCACGTCCTACACGAAGCTTTCGGACCGCGGCCGCGACGCGGTCTACGACCTGTTGCTAGGCGGCCACTACCACCTCACCGAACCCGACGGCGGCGCGCCATGAGCACGCTGCAGGCGCGCGGGCCATTCCGGGTCGAAACGGTGGCCTTCATGGAAGCGGCCGACGCGCTGCTCGCGGTGCGCGAGGCGGTGTTCGTGCTGGAACAGAACATACCGGTCGAGGAGGAACGCGACGCGCTGGACCCGCAGTGTCGGCACGTCATCGCCCGCGACCGCGGCGGCGTCCCGATCGGCACCGGCCGGCTGGTGCCACCGCCCGCCGACGACGCCCCGGCCCGCATCGGCCGCATGGCGGTGCTGCGCGAATGGCGCAGCGCGGGCGTCGGCGACGCGATGCTGCATGCCCTGCTACGCCAGGCGCGCGAACTGGGCTGGAACGACATCGCCCTCAACGCGCAGGTCTCGGCACAGTCGTTCTATGCGCGCCACGGCTTCGTGCCGGTCGGCGAACGCTTCACCGAGGCAGGGATTGAACACCAAGCCATGCGACGCCGGATCGATCGCCCGCACGCCATCGAGGGCCGCGACGCGGCCGTGGCCACCACTGTCGGCCTCATCCGCCAGGCGCGGCGCAGGCTGTACGTCTACAGCCGCGAGCTCGATCCCGGCCTGCTCGACGCGCCGCGCGTGCTCGACGCGATACGCGACCTGGGCACCCGCGGCGACGGCATCCAGGTGCAGGTGTTGCTGCAGGACGCGGCCGCGCCGCAGCGCGCGCCGGCGCCGCTGCTGGCACTCGCCCAGCGGCTGCCGAGCGCGATCGCCTTCCGCGAGGTCGCCGACCCGGTCGACCGCGGCTACCCGTCGGCCTATCTGGCCAACGACGACGGCGGCTATTACTTCCGCGCCCTCGGCCACCGCCTCGACGGCGAAGCCGAAACCGGCGCCGCCGGCCGCGCCCGGCAGCTGGCCGAACACTTCCGCCCGGTCTGGGAACGCTCACGCCCGTGCAGCGAGTACCGCGCATTGGGCCTGTAGGAATGCCCGACGGGCGCGATGCGCTTTCCGCAGGATCGATTCCCGGGAAAGCTTCGCACCCATGGGGCGCTCCGCAGGCATCCGCTGGGATGAAGCGTCCCTGTCATGGAAAGCCGGTTCATGATGCACCGCGGCAAGGTCGCGGGCTATAATCGCGATTCTTTCCCGAGCCGTTCCACGGGCCAGCGAAAATCCCGTCGAATCAGGCATTTGCCCTCCCCTTTTCGAGCCCATTACGCCCGACGTGGACAGTCTCCTGAAGCAGTTTGCGCAGTCCTCCCAGCTCGGCTCCAACGCCGCCTATATCGAGGACCTGTACGAGCAGTACCTGGTCGCCCCCGACAGCGTGGGGTCGCAATGGAAGGCATGGTTTGATGGGTTCAAGGGCCGCGAGGCCGGTGATATCCCGCATTCGGCCGTGATCGAGAGCGTGGCCGCGGCTGGCCGCCAGGCCGCACGCGGCATGGTCGCGTCCCAAGGCGCGGGCGACGAGCGCGAGCGCAACGTCGGCCGGCTGATCACCGCCTACCGCTCGCGCGGACACCTGGGCGCGGCGCTGGACCCGCTGGCGATGCAGGACAAGCCCGAAGCGCCGGACCTGGGACTGGCCTTCCACCGCCTGTCCGAGGGCGACCTGTCATCCGAGTTCAGCACCGGCGGCGTCGGCGGCAACGCACGAATGAAGCTGGGCGACCTGCTCGCGCGGCTCAAGGCCACCTATACCGGCCCGATCGGCGCCGAGTTCATGCACATCACCGACGCCGAACAGCGTCGTTGGATCTACGAGCGCCTGGAAGCGGCTGGCGGCGATTACGGACGCACGGCCGATGACAAGCGCCGCATCCTCGAGCGCCTGACCGCGGCCGAAGGCCTGGAACGCTACCTGCACACCAAGTACGTCGGCCAGAAGCGCTTCTCGCTCGAGGGCGGCGATTCGATGATCCCGCTGCTGGACAACATGGTCCGCCGCGCCGGCGAGAACGGGGTCAAGGACATCGTCGTCGGCATGGCCCATCGCGGCCGCCTCAACGTGCTGGTCAACACCCTTGGCAAGTCGCCGCGCAAGCTGTTCGACGAGTTCGAGGGCAAGTTCGACCACGCCGAAAGCGACCGCGCCCACACCGGCGACGTGAAGTACCACATGGGCTTCTCGGCCGACATCGCCACGCCGGGCGGCCCGGTCCACCTGGCACTAGCCTTCAACCCCTCGCACCTGGAAATCGTCGACCCGGTGGTCGCCGGCTCCGTGCGCTCGCGCCAGCATCGCCGCGGCGATACGCAGCGCAAGCAGGTGCTGCCGATCCTCCTCCACGGCGACGCCGCGTTCGCGGGCCAGGGCGTGGTGATGGAACTGTTCCAGATGTCTCAGGCGCGCGGGTTCGCCGTCGGCGGCACGGTGCACATCGTCATCAACAACCAGGTCGGCTTCACCACCAGCGCCGCCGAGGACGCACGCTCGACGCTGTACTGCACCGACGTGGCCAAGATGGTCGGCGCGCCGGTGCTGCACGTGAACGGCGACGACCCGGAAGCGGTGGTGTTCTGCGCCGAGCTTGCGTTCGACTTCCGCCAGCGCTTCGGCAAGGACGTGGTCATCGATCTGGTCTGCTACCGCCGCCACGGCCACAACGAGGCCGACGAGCCGGCCGCCACCCAGCCGCTGATGTACCAGACCATCCGCGCGCACAAGACCACGCGCGAGCTGTACGCGCAGCGCCTGACCACGGCCGGCACGCTGGCCGAGGGCGATGCGCAGAAGATCGTCGACGACTATCGCGACACGCTCGACGCCGGCAAGGTCACCACCGAACTGGCCACGGTCAAGCCCGACGAATTCACCATCGACTGGTCGAAGTACCTGTCCGGCAAGCTGTCCGACCCGGTCGACACCACGGTCAAGCGCGCCACGCTCGACAAGCTGGCCAAGGCGATCACCACGATCCCGGCCGAGATCGTGCTGCACCCGCGCGTGGCCAAGATCTACGACGACCGCCGCAAGATGGCCGCCGGCGAACAGTCCGCCGACTGGGGCTTCGCCGAGAACCTGGCCTACGCCACCGTGCTCGACGAGGGTCACAAGCTGCGCCTGGTCGGCCAGGACAGCGGCCGCGGCACCTTCTTCCACCGCCATGCGGTGCTGCACGACCAGAAGAGCGACGCCGACTACCTGCCGCTGCAGCAACTGGTGAAGAACCCCGAGGACGCCACCATCATCGACTCGCTGCTCAGCGAGGAAGCGGTAATGGCGTTCGAGTACGGCTATGCCACCGCCGACCCCGACACGCTCGACATCTGGGAAGGCCAGTTCGGCGACTTCGCCAACGGCGCCCAGGTGGTGATCGACCAGTTCATCAGTTCCGGTGAGGCGAAGTGGAACCGCCTGTGCGGCATGGCGCTGTTCCTGCCCCACGGCTACGAAGGCCAGGGCCCTGAGCACAGTTCCGCGCGCCTGGAACGCTTCCTGCAGCTGTGCGCGCTGGACAACATGCTGGTCTGCGTGCCGACCACGCCGGCGCAGGCCTTCCACATGATCCGCCGGCAGATGCGCATGGACACGCGCAAGCCGCTGGTGGTGATGACGCCCAAGTCGCTGCTGCGCCACAAGCTGGCGGTGTCGTCGCTGGACGAGCTGGCCAAGGGCAGCTTCCAGCACCTGATCGCCGACAGCACCAGTACCCCGAAGAAGGCCAAACGCGTCGTGCTGTGCTCCGGCAAGGTCTACTACGACCTGCTCGAGGACATGCACAAGCGCGAGGCCGACGACGTCGCGCTGATCCGCGTCGAACAGCTGTATCCGTTCCCGCGCGAGCTGCTGGCCGCCGAACTCAAGCGCTACTCCAAGGCCACCGACGTGGTGTGGTGCCAGGAAGAGCCGCACAACCAGGGCGCGTGGTACCAGATCCGCCACCACCTCGTCGCCTGCCTGGCAGCGGGGCAATCGCTGCACTACGCCGGGCGTTCGCGCTCGCCGTCGCCCGCGGTCGGGCACTTCAACGACCACGTGGCAGAACAGAACCAACTGGTCGCCGACGCGCTGGTCAATCCGCTCGACGGCGAAGCCGCCGCCGAGTAACCCCACTCCCCTTTCCACGTTTCCATCAGGACGCCGACCAACATGGCCACCGAAATCAAAGTTCCGGTCCTTCCCGAATCCGTTTCCGACGCCACCATCGCGTCGTGGCACAAGAAGGTGGGCGACGCGGTCAAGCGCGACGAAAACCTGGTTGACCTCGAAACCGACAAGGTCGTGCTCGAAGTGCCCTCGACCGTCGACGGCGTGATCAAGGAACTCAAGTTCGCCGAAGGCGACACCGTCACCAGCCAGCAGGTCATCGCGGTGATCGAGGAAGGCGCGGCCGCGGAAGCGCCGAAGGCCGACGCCGCCCCGGCCAAGGAAGCGCCCGCCGCCGGCGCGCAGGAAGTGCAGCCCAAGGCACAGGCCGCCAAGGCCGAAGCCGCCGCTCCGGCGTCCACCAAGCCGGCGCCGGCCGCCAGCAGCGAGCTGCCGCCCGGCGCGCGCTTCACCGCGGTGAAGGAAGGCATCGACCCGGCCCAGGTCGAAGGCACCGGCCGTCGCGGCGCGGTGACCAAGGAAGACATCGTCAACTACGCCAGCGGCAAGACCGCCGGCGTGTCCGGCGGCGCCCGCCCGGAAGAGCGCGTGCCGATGACCCGCATCCGCAAGCGCATCGCCGAGCGCCTGATGCAGTCGAAGAATTCCATCGCCATGCTCACCTCGTTCAACGAGGTCAACCTCACCAACGTCATGGCGATGCGCAAGCAGCTGCAGGACGATTTCGTGAAGGCCAACGGCATCAAGCTCGGCTTCATGAGCTTCTTCGCCAAGGCCGCCGCCAACGCGCTGGCCAAGTACCCGGCTGTCAACGCCTCGGTCGATGGCGAAGACATCATCTACCACGGCTACGCCGACATCTCGATCGCGGTCTCCACCGACCGCGGCCTGGTCACGCCAGTGCTGCGCAACGTCGAGCGGATGTCGTTCGCCGATGTCGAAAAGGGCATCGATGGCTACGCCCGGGCCGCACGCGAGGGTGGCCTGAAGCTCGAGGACCTGCAGGGCGGCACATTCACCATTACCAACGGCGGCACCTTCGGCTCGCTGATGTCGACGCCGATCGTCAACCCGCCCCAGTCGGCGATCCTGGGCATGCACACGATCAAGGAGCGCCCGATCGTCGAGAACGGCCAGGTCGTCGCCGCGCCGATGATGTACATCGCGCTGAGCTACGACCACCGCATCATCGACGGCAAGGACGCGGTGCTGTTCCTGGTCGACATCAAGAACCAGCTCGAGAATCCGCACCGGATGCTGCTCGGCATGTGATTTGTCTCCTTCCCCTTCAGGGGGAAGACCGGGATGGGGATGGGTTTCCCCATCGACGCCGCAAGGCAACCCATCCCCACCCTAGCCCTCCCCTTGAAGGAGAGGGAACTCGGTCCAGGAGTTTCAAATGGAACAATTCGACGTCATCGTCATCGGTGCCGGCCCCGCCGGATACCACGCCGCCATCCGCGCCGCGCAGCTGGGCATGAAGGTCGCCTGCATCGACGCCGCGCTGGGCAAGGACGGCAAGCCCGCCCTCGGCGGCACCTGCCTGCGCGTGGGCTGCATTCCCTCCAAGGCGCTGCTCGATTCGTCGCGCCAGTACTGGAACATGGGCCACCTGTTCGACCAGCACGGCATCAGCTTCAAGGACGCGAAGATGGACGTCGCCAAGATGGTCGGCCGCAAGGACGCCATCGTGAAGCAGTTCACCGGCGGCATCGCGATGCTGTTCAAGGCCAACAAGGTCACGCCGTACTACGGCTTCGGCCAGCTGCAGCCGGGCAACGTAGTCAAGGTCAAGCAGCATGACGGTTCGGAGGTCGAGCTCAAGGCCGCCAACGTGGTGCTGGCAGCGGGTTCGGATTCGATCGAATTGCCGTTCGCGAAGTTCGACGGCGAGTACATCGTCGACAACGTCGGCGCGCTCGACTTCACCGACGTGCCCAAGCGCCTGGGCGTGATCGGCGCCGGCGTGATCGGCCTGGAACTGGGCAGCGTGTGGAAGCGCCTGGGCGCCGAGGTCACCGTGCTCGAGGCCCTGCCCGACTTCCTCGCCGTCGCCGACGCCGAGGTCGCCAAGACCGCCGCGCGCGAATTCAAGAAGCAGGGCCTGGATATCCGCCTCGGTGCCAAGGTCAGCAAGACCGAAGTGACCGGCAAGGGCAAGAAGAAGGAAGTGGTGGTCACCTACACCGACAAGAACGGCGAACAGACGATCACGTTCGACAAGCTGCTGGTCGCCGTTGGCCGCCGTGCCGCGAGCCGCGGCCTGCTGGCCGAAGGCACCGGCGTGAAGCTTGACCAGCGCGGCGTGATCGAGGTCGACGAGCACTGCCACACCGGCGTCGACGGTGTCTGGGCGGTCGGCGACTGCGTGCGCGGGCCGATGCTGGCGCACAAGGGCTTCGAGGAAGGCATCGCGGTGGCCGAGCTGATCGCCGGCCTGCCGGGCCACGTCAACTACGACACGATCCCGAACGTGATCTACACCGAGCCGGAAGTCGCCTGGGTCGGCAAGACCGAGCAGCAGCTGAAGGAAGAAGGCACGCCGTACAAGACCGGCAGCTTCCCGTTCGCCGCGCTCGGCCGCGCCGTGGCCATGGCCGAGCCGGCGGGCTTCGTGAAGGTGATCGCGCACGCCGAAACCGACCGCGTGCTCGGCCTGCACCTGGTCGGCGTGGGCGTGTCCGAGCTGGTGCATGAAGGCGTGCTGACGATGGAGTTCAAGGGCTCCGCCGACGACCTTGCCCGCATCTGCCACGCCCACCCGACGCTGTCCGAGTCGATCCACGACGCAGCGATGGCGGTCGACAAGCGCGCGATCCACAAGGCGAACTAGGGTTCGCCTTGCACCCATGCTTTGCGCAGCGAAGCATGGGCCCCAAAGCATGCCGTCATCCCCGCCCCTTCGCGCCTTCGGCGCGAACAGCCCCCAACCTGGGGGCTGGGGCAAAAGTCGGGTGAGAAGAGAATCAGGCTTGTCGTCTCGAGCGCAGCTAGAAGTCCACCCGCGACAGGTCAAGATTCCTCACTGCGTTCGGAATGACACGGGCAAGGCGAAGCGCACGAGTATTCCGCCATCGGGTCCGAGCTTTTGCTCCAGCATCCCCCATTCCCCATTCCATATTCCCGCCTCATGAAAAGCATTTGCGTTTACTGCGGCTCCAACTCCGGCAGCAAGCCCGCCTATGCCGAGCGGGCCAAGGCCCTCGGCAAGCGCATCGCAGCAGACGGAATGACGCTGGTCTACGGCGGCGGCAACGTCGGGTTGATGGGCATCGTCGCCGACGCGGTGCTTGAAGGCAGCGGCGAAGTCATCGGCGTGATCCCGCAGCAGCTGGTGGACCTGGAAGTCGCGCACCACGGCGTGACCAAGCTTGAAATCGTTGGCTCGATGCACGAGCGCAAGGCGCGCATGTTCGACCTGGCCGATGCGTTCGTCGCCCTGCCCGGTGGCTTCGGCACGATGGACGAGATGTTCGAGATGCTCACCTGGCGCCAGCTCGGCCTTGGCGAGAAGCCCTGCGCCTTCCTCGACGTCGACGACTTCTACGACCCGCTGCTGGCAATGATCGATCGCATGGTCGCGGAGCGCTTCCTGCACCCGGACCAGCGTGCCGACCTGTGGCACGGCGATGACATCGACGGGTTGTTCTCGTGGCTCGATGGCTACAAGCCCGCGCACGCGCTGAAGTGGCTCGATGCCAAGCACAAGAGCGGACTGCGCTGAGCCACGCCGGATTCCACGCACGCGGCCGCGGCCGCGTGACACAGGCTTGTTTCCGCGAATTGCGCTGACGCGCACCTTCATCACGTGAACACCACCGCACGCCCGGGTGGCGTGCGCCTCCCGCCATCGTGTAGCATCGCGCCCCTTGTTCGCCGAGGGGCAACAACCATGCGGGATAGAGCCACCACCTGAAGCCTCGCGCTTCCCCTGCCTCCGGGCCGGGTCCCTTCCTGCATCCCGGCGTTCGGCCGGGATCTTTCGTGCGTCCGCACGCTGCGCCGGCAAACCGGCGCACTCCCTGGAAACCTCCCTCATGTCTCCTGTCGCATTCCGCGCCAGCAAGGCCGCGATCGCCTTCATCCTCGTGACCGCAATGCTCGATGTCCTGTCGATGGGCATCGTCATCCCGGTCCTGCCGACCCTGATCGAGCAGTTCACTGGCTCCAACGCGCGCGCCGGCATCATCAACGGCGTGTTCGTCGCCCTCTGGGCGCTGATGCAGTTCCTCGCTTCGCCGGTGATCGGTTCGCTGTCCGACCAGCATGGTCGGCGCCCGGTGATCCTGATCTCCACCGCCGGCCTGGCGATCGACTACGTGCTCATGGCGCTGGCCCCCGACCTGTGGTGGCTGGCGCTTGGCCGGATCATCGCCGGCGTGACTTCGGCCAGCTTCACTACCGCGTTTGCCTACATGGCCGACATCACCGAGCCCGAGCACAGGGCGCGCGGCTACGGCCTGATCGGCGCCGCCTTCAGCGCCGGCTTCGTCGCAGGCCCCCTGCTCGGCGGCGTGCTCGGCGAATGGTCGCCGCGGGCGCCGTTCTGGGCGGCGGCCGCGCTCAGCGGGGTTGCGTTCCTGTACGGCACGTTCGTGCTGCCCGAATCGCTACCGCCCGAACGGCGCATGCCGTTCTCCTGGCATCGTGCCAATCCGCTGGGCGCGCTGCGCCTGCTGCGTTCGCATCCCGAACTGACGGGACTGGCCGGGGTCAATTTCCTGCTCTACTTCGCCCACCACGTGTTTTCTGCAGTGTTCGTGCTGTACGCCGGCTACCGCTACGGCTGGAGCCCGTGGCAGGTGGGCGTGTTGCTGGCGATGGTCGGCGTGCTCGACATGATCGTGCAGGGCGTGCTCGTCGGCCCGGTGGTCAAGCGTTTCGGCGACCGGCGGGTGATGATCACCGGGCTGTGCTTCGGCGCCGTCGGCATCGCCTGCATGGGGCTGGCGCCGACCGGCCTGCTGTTCACCCTGGCGATGCTGCCCAATGCGCTGTGGGGGCTGGCGATGCCGACGATCCAGTCGCTGATGACCCAACGCGTCTCCGAGTCCGAACAGGGCCAGCTGCAGGGCGCGAACAACAGCGTCGGCGCGATCGCCGGCGTGCTGTCGCCGCTATTCTTCGGCGCGGTATACGCGGTCTCGGTGGGACCGGATGCGTGGTTCCCGCATCCGGGCACCGCGTTCCTGATCGCATCTGGCGTGCTGCTTGGCGCCGCCATCATCGGCTGGCGCGTGGCGCGGCGCGCGCGGCTGGCGGCAATGACCGCTTCCTGAGCATCGTGGCAATCGAAAGCGTGCGTCGGCAAGTCCGGCGCACGCTTTGACGCCGCGGCAACGGCCCCGGGCGGATATTGATGTCCCAGGCTCAGGAGCATGGCCATGCCACGAACCACAGCAGGCTTTCGACCCCGCGTTGGCGCCCCTTGCCGGAATCCGGCCGCAGGAGCATCGCGATGAGCAACTGCCGCGACCGCAAGGATCTGCCGGCTGAGCAACGCGACGACTGCGCGCCCGAAACACCGCAGCGCCGCCAGCAGCGCAAGCAGCACGAGAGCGACAACCAGGACGAGGCGCTTGAGGAAACCTTTCCCGCCAGCGACCCGGCTTCGCCGTTCATTCCCGCCAAGACACCCGACTGAACCACGCTCCCCGCACACCGGCGCGGGCCACGCCGCCACGACGGTGTCGACATGCCCCCGGCGACGTCGCCGAATTCGGCAAGGACAGCGACATGGGACGCCCGGCGCAGCCCGAGGAAATCTGACCGGCCCAGGTGTTCCTTGCCGCGCCCGTGGCCGTTTCCTGCGTCAACGGCGTGGTGCTGCCGATGATGGGTGGCTTCTTGGATGAACCACTGCGGCACCGGCACCCAGGAACTCCAATCGACGAGGCCTCCATGAAGAAGTCCGCGGCATTCACGCATTTCGCTCAAACCGCCGCGCGGTTCACCGGCAAGCCGATGTGCTTCGCGATGGCCGCCTCACTGATCGTCGTCTGGGCGCTGACCGGACCGATCTTCAAGTTCAACAACACCTGGCAGCTGGTGATCAACACCGGCACCACGATCGTGACGTTCCTGATGGTGTTCCTGATCCAGAACACCCAGAACCGGGACACCGAGGCGCTGCAGATCAAGCTCGACGAGCTGATCCGCGCCACCGAAGCGGCGAGCAACACGCTGCTCGCGCTGGAGGAACTCGACGACGCGACGCTGGAGAAGCAGCGCAAGCGCTTCGCGGACCTCGCCCGCAAGGCGCGTGAGGAATGCGCGCGCGACGACCCCGGACCGGGCAAGGAAGCCACGGAGGGTTGACCCACGCGGCATCGCCCGCACCAGGAAAGCCGCTTCCCGCCCCACTCGCAGGCCGCAACCTGCATCGTTGCGGTCGTCCCGCCGGCGGTGGTCCTGGCTGGGAGAAGAGCCCTCGCCATGCCCGGAATGTTTTTTTGTGCTCCATGGTCCGGCCTGTCGATTTCCGGGCGCCGGCTTCGTCGTATGGGCAAGAGCACGGTTCCTGCGCCCTGGAAAACGCAGCCGATGCTCCCCAGCCATCACAGGAGAGTCGACATGCGCTGCATGGTGATCATGAAAGCCAACCCGGACAGCGAGGCGGGCGTGATGCCCAGCGAACGCGCCCTGACGGAAATGGGCAATTTCAACGAGGTGCTGGTGAACGCCGGCGTGATGCTGGCGGGCGAAGGATTGCATCCGAGCTCGAAAGGCGTGCGGTTGGCCTTTTCGGGCGCGGCGAAGCCGGTGGCGACCGAGGGACCGTTCACCGGGACCCGCGAACTGGTCGCCGGCTTCTGGCTGTGGCAGGTGAAGTCGATGGCCGAGGCGGTCGAATGGGCGCGGCGCATCCCCAATCCCGATGGCGACGATTTCGAGGTGGAGATCCGCCCGGTCTTCGAGGCCGAGGACTTCGGCGAGCAGTTCACGCCCGAGGCGCGCGAGCAGGAAGAACGCCTGCGTTCGCAACTCGCAGGCAAGCCATGACCGTTGCCCGCGCATCGATGCACCGGGCGCCGCGCGCGTGCGCCCGGCACCACCCGCAAAGGAGCCCGTCGTGAATGCCCTCATCCTGGCGATCACAGCCTTGGCCGTACTGGCCGCCGTCGTCCTCGTCGTCGCGGCGCGACGGCCGGACGAGTTCGTCGTGACCCGCAGCGCACGCCTCCAGGCGCCGGCCGGGCGGATCTTCCCGTTGATCAGCGACCTGCGCGCGCACGAGGCCTGGTCGACGTTCGACCCGCCAGACCCCGCGGTACGCAAGACCCACAGCGGCGCGCCGCACGGTACGGGCGCGGTCTACGAATGGGCAGGCAGCGGACGCGCCGGGGCCGGAAGGCTTGCGATCACCGGCGCCGAGCCGGCATCGGCGATCGACATGCGGCTGGACATGCTGCGGCCGATCAGGGCCAGCAACCAGGTGCGATTCACCCTGCAGCCCGACGGCGATGCGACCGTCGTCACCTGGCACATGGCGGGCCGCACGCCGTTCGTCGGCAAGGTCATGCACCTGTTCTTCAACATGGACCGGATGGTGGGACGCGAGTTCGAATCCAGCCTGCAGCGGCTGGGGGAACTCGCCGCAACCGACGGGTGAAGCCAGCGTCGCTTGCGCGGCGGGGTCGGCGGTGTTGTGATCGGTCGCCATGACGACGACCGACATCCATCGCACGATCGACGCGGTGTGGCGCATCGAATCGGCCAAGCTGATCGCCGCGCTCGCGCGCATGGTCCACGACGTGGGGCTGGCCGAGGAGCTGGCGCAGGACGCGCTGGTCGCCGCGCTGGAGCGCTGGCCGGACACGGGCGTGCCGGACAACCCGGCCGCCTGGCTGATGGCCACCGCCAAGCACCGCGCCATCGACCGGCTGCGGCGCAGCAAGCTGCAGTGGAGCAAGCACGCGGAGATCGCGCGTGAACTGGAGGAGCAGCAGGACATGGCCGCGTCCGGACTCGAAGACCGGCTCGACGACGACATCGGCGACGACCTGCTGCGGCTGGTGTTCACCGCCTGCCACCCGGTGCTCCCGCGCGAGGCGCGCATCGCGCTGACGCTGCGCCTGCTTGGTGGCCTGACCACCGACGAGATCGCGCGTGCCTTCCTGGTCCCGGAAGCGACCATGGCCCAGCGCATCGTGCGCGCCAAGCGCACGCTGTCGGACAAGCAGGTGCCGTTCGAGGTGCCGCGCGGCGACGACCGTTTCGAACGCCTGGCCTCGGTGCTCGAAGTGATCTACCTGGTCTTCAACGAAGGCTATGCGGCCACCGCCGGCGACGACTGGCTGCGCCCGGCGCTGTGCGAGGAAGCGCTGCGGCTGGGCCGGATCCTGGCCGGGCTGATGCCACGCGAGCCCGAGGTCCACGGCCTGCTGGCGTTGATGGAACTGCAAGCCTCCCGCAGCAAGGCGCGCGTGGGGCCAAACGGAGAACCGGTCCTGCTGTCCGACCAGAACCGCGCCCGCTGGGACCAGTTGCTGATCCGACGCGGCCTGGCCGCGCTCGAGCAGGCCACGAAGCTTGGCGGCGCGCGCGGGCCCTACGCGCTGCAGGCCGCGATTGCCGCCGGCCATGCCCGTGCCACGAGCGTGGAAGCGACCGACTGGCCACGCATCGTCGCGCTCTACGATGCGCTTGCCGAAGTGATGCCTTCGCCGGTGGTGGAGCTCAATCGCGCCGTCGCGGTGTCGATGGCATCGGGCCCCGGCGCGGGGCTCGCCGCGGTGGACGCACTGGCAAACGAACGCGCCCTGCAGAATTACCACCTGCTGCCAAGCGTGCGCGGAGAGTTGCTGCGCAGGCTGGACCGCCCCGCCGAGGCGCGCGCCGAATTCGAGCGCGCCGCGGAGATGACCCGCAACGCGCGCGAACGCGAACTGCTGCTGGCCAAGGCACGCGACTGCGCGGGAAACAGCCCCTCTCCCGCTTAGCGGGAGAGGGAGGCGCGAAGCGCCGGGTGAGGGCCCGGCTTTTCATCGGGCCAAGACAAGGCAGCTGGCCGCCCAACCACGTGACGACCTGATGCACCCTCACCCCAACCCCTCTCCCTCAGGCGGGAGAGGGGCTTCTGTCTTCGGCTACTGCGAGGCGGCCGCCGCCGCTTCCTCCGCGATCGCCTCGACCTGGATCCGCAGCGTCACCGACATGCTGAAGCCGTAATCCTTGCCGGCCGGCATGCCGAACTCGTCGCGCTGGATCGTCGCCAGTGCATCGGCGCCGCAGACCTCGCGCTTGAGCATCGGGTGCGGCATGCACTTGAAGCTGTTGACCTTCAGCTCGACCGGGCGCGTCACCCCGTGCAGGGTCAGCTGGCCGGCCACGCGCGTGGGCTTGCCGTCGACGAAATCCTCCAGCCGGCCGGTGTAGGTCGCCTGCGGATACTTCGCCACGTCGAACAGCTCCGCGCCCCGCGCATGCTCGTTGAGCACGTCGTGGCCGAAATCAACGCTGGCGACGTCGATGACCACGTCCACCGACCCGGTCCCCGCCGCCTTGTCGAGCGCGACCTTGCCGCTGCTGTGGTTGAACTTGCCACGCCACACCGACAGGCCCGCCATGTGGTCGGCCTCGAAACTGGGATAGGTGTGTTCGGGATCGATCTCGTAGTTGACGGTGGCCGCCGCGGCAAGACCATTGGTCGCCAGCAGCGCGACAAGCGCGAGCGGCCCGAAGGCAAAGCGATTCCGGATTTCCATCGTCGTCCTCCTCACAGTTCCACGATCGGCTTGAAGCCGCCAAAGAACATGCGCTTACCGTCGAATGGCATGTCCTTGGGACCCAGGTTCGCCAGGCGCGGATCGGCCATGACTTTCTTGTTGATCCGGTCGCGCTGCGCGCGCGACTTGTAGACGATCCAGGAAAAGACCACGACCTCGCCGGGCTTGAGCTTGACGCTCTGCGGGAACGAGGTGTGCTTGCCCGGCTGGACGTCGTCGGCCACGCACTCGACGTACTCCAGCGCGCCGTACTCCTTCCAGATCGCCCCGGCCTTGCGGGCCAGGCGGCGATAGGCGGCCAGGTTCTTTTCGGGCACGGGCAACACGAAACCATCGACATAACTCATGATCATTCCTCGCTTGGGTTGGTCCTGGACCGAACAGGTTCGACCGTGGTGGCGCGATGCCCTGGTGAGCGATCCGCCGCCGACAATCTTGCGTGATCGTCGTTTCGCGACGGTCGATATCGACGATTGACCGGACGCGCTTCGGCTGTGTTCATCCGCCGTTTAGGCAAGATTCAAGCGATGCCGAATCGGGGGCTTGATTTCAATTCCATATTTCCGGAATATTCGAATCATGGAATCCCCAGTCGCCCTCGCCTCCCTGAACGCCCTCTCGCACCAGCACCGGCTCGCCGCGTTCCGCGCCCTGGTGCAGGCCGGGCCGGCCGGCCTGGCGGTCGGCGAGCTGCGTGACCGGCTCGACATTCCGCCGGCAACGCTCACCGCCCACCTCAACATCCTGCGCGCGGCCGGGCTGGTCTCCGACTTGCGGGAGGGGCGCAGCATCCGGGTCAGCGCGGACTTCGACCAGATGAATGCGTTGATCACCTTCCTCACCGAGAACTGTTGCGGGGGCGCCCCGTGCGCCACGGCGGCTGCCTGCGACGACACCCCCGATTCCTCGACTGCCTGAGCCCCGGCAATGAATCAACGTGTCTACAACGTGCTGTTCCTGTGTACCGGCAATTCCGCGCGCAGCATCATGGCCGAGGCGTTGCTCAACATGCTCGGCGAAGGCCGCTTCCGCGCGTTCAGCGCCGGCAGTCGTCCGGGGGGGAAAGTCCAGCCCGAGGCAGCGGAACTGGCGCAATCGCTCGGATACCCGGCCGAGCGCATGCGCAGCAAGAACTGGGACGAATTCGCAACGGCGGGCGCGCCGGAAATGGACATGGTGATCACCGTCTGCGACAACGCCGCGGGTGAATCCTGCCCCGTGTGGCCAGGTCACCCTGCAGTCGCGCACTGGGGCGTGCCCGATCCGGCCGCGGTAGACGACAGCGAGGACAGGCGCAGGCGCGCGTTCGTCTCTGTTTTCGCGACACTGCGCCGGCGCGTCGAGTTGCTGGTCGCATTGCCATTGGACAAGCTCGATCGCCTTGCCGCACAGGGCAAGCTGCGCGAAATCGGCGAGCACTGAAGCCATGACCAGCATGCAGCGCGACATGGCCGCTCGCGGGAAGCCCGTTGCCGCAATGGGCGTGTTCGACCGTTACCTCTCGGTCTGGGTGCTGCTGTGCATCGTCGCGGGCATCGCGCTTGGCCAGATCGGCCCGGCCGTTTTCGAGTCGATCGGCCGCATGGAAATCGCCCGGGTCAACCTGCCCGTGGGCGTTCTGATCTGGGTGATGGTGATCCCGATGCTGCTCAAGGTCGATTTCGGTGCTCTCGGCCAGGTCGGCAGGCATTGGCGCGGGATCGGCGTGACCCTGTTCGTCAACTGGGCCATCAAACCGTTTTCGATGGCGCTGCTCGGCTGGCTGTTCGTGCGCCATGTCTTCGCGGCGTGGCTCCCGGTCGATCAGCTCGACAGCTACATCGCCGGCCTGATCCTTCTGGCCGCGGCGCCGTGCACGGCGATGGTCTTCGTATGGAGCCGCCTTGCGGGCGGCGACCCGCTGTTCACGCTGTCGCAGGTGGCCTTGAACGACACGATCATGGTGTTCGCATTCGCCCCCATCGTCGGCCTGCTGCTGGGCATCTCGTCGATCACCGTGCCCTGGGACACGCTGCTGACGTCGGTAGTGCTGTACATCCTGGTCCCGGTGGTCATCGCGCAACTGGTTCGCCGTGCATTGCTGCGCCGTGGACAAGCGGTGTTCGATCGTATGTTGAAGCGGGTTGCGCCGATGTCGATCGGCGCGCTGCTGCTGACGCTGGTCCTTCTGTTCGCATTCCAGGGCGAGGCAATCCTTCAGCAGCCGTTGGTGATCGCCATACTCGCGGTGCCGATCCTGATCCAGGTGCTCTTCAACGCGTGGCTCGCGTACTGGCTCAATCGCCGGGCCGGCGAACCGCACAGCGTCGCGTGTCCGTCCGCGTTGATCGGCGCGTCCAATTTCTTCGAGCTCGCCGTGGCCGCGGCGATCAGCCTGTTCGGGCTGAAATCAGGCGCCGCGCTGGCCACCGTGGTGGGCGTGCTGGTCGAAGTCCCGGTCATGCTGCTGGTCGTCCACGTGGTCAATCGCACCCGTGGCTGGTACGAACAAGCGCATGAACATGCAACCGAAATCCCGGAGTCCCACCCATGAATGACATCACCATCTACCACAACCCCGCCTGCGGCACTTCGCGCAACACGCTCGCGCTGATCCGCAATGCCGGCATCGAGCCGCGGGTGATCGAATACCTCAAGGACCCGCCCGACCGCGAAACGCTGGCCGGCCTGATCGCGGCAATGGACGTCCCTGCACGCGATGTACTGCGCGCGAAGGAAACGGCCTACGCGGAACTGCACCTCGACGATCCCTCGCTCGGCGACGATGCGCTGATCGACGCGATGCTCGAACACCCGGTCCTGATCCAGCGGCCGATCGTGGTGTCGCCGCTCGGCACGCGGATATGCCGGCCCTCGGAAGCCGTGCTCGACCTGCTGCCGTCGCCGCAGCGCGGCCCGTTCGCCAAGGAAGACGGCGAAGTGGTCATCGATGCACAGGGGAACCGCGTTGTCTGAATCGATCACGCTGCCGAACGTCGACACCGCGCTGCTCGAGCGCGCCTTGCCCGAGCGTTTCGCGGCGGTCGGCAGCGCCACGCACCCGCCACGGGTGCTGTTGCTGTACGGCTCGCTGCGCACGCGCTCCTACAGCAAGCTGCTGGCGCTCGAAGCCGCGCGCCTGCTCGAGGCGCTGGGGGCGGAGACGAGGCTGTTCGATCCCTCCGGCCTGCCGTTGCCCGACGATGCGCCGGCCACGCATCCGAAGGTGCAGGAACTGCGGGACCTCGTGCGCTGGTCCGAGGCGATGGTGTGGTGTTCGCCGGAGCGCCATGGCGCGATGACCGGGATCATGAAGGCGCAGGTCGACTGGATCCCGCTCACCGAGGGCTCGATCCGCCCCACGCAGGGCAAGGTGCTGGCGGTGATGCAGGTCTCCGGAGGCTCGCAGTCGTTCAATGCGCTCAACCAGCTGCGCGTGCTCGGCCGCTGGATGCGGATGTTGACGATCCCCAACCAGTCATCGGTGGCGAAGGCCTGGCAGGAGTTCGACGAGGCCGGCCGGATGAAGCCCTCGGCGTACTACGACCGCGTGGTCGACGTGATGGAAGAGCTGGTCAAGTTCACCCTGCTGACCCGCGACATCAGCCCCTGGCTGGTGGACCGCTACAGCGAACGCAGGGAAACCGCCGCCGAGCTGTCCGCGCGCGTCAACTTGCGCAGCAGCGCCTGAATCCGCAGCTGCGCTAGCATCGCCCCATGTGCCTGATTGCCATTGCCTGGGACGTGCATCCGCGCTTCCCGCTCGCGCTCATCGCCAATCGCGATGAGGCCCACGCGCGGCCGACGGCCGCGGCCGGATTCGACCCGGAGGTGCCAGAGGTCTACGGCGGCCGTGACCTCGTCCAGGGCGGCAGCTGGTTGCAGGTCTCGACCCGCGGACGCCTGGCGGCAGTGACCAACGTGCGCGCCGGGATCGCCGGCGAAACCGCGCCGCGTTCCCGCGGTGCGCTGGTGCGCGATTTCGTGCGCGGCGAAGCGCGCGCAGGCGCGTCACTGTCTTCGCTCGCGCCGGTCGCCGCGGAATTCGGCCGCTTCAACATGCTGGCCTGGGACGGGGATTCGCTGGTCTTCGCCAGCAATCACCCCAGCTTCGCCAGCCACCCGGTGGCGCCGGGCCTGCATGCGATGTCGAACGGGGCGTTCGACGCGCCCTGGCCGAAGAGCACGCACGCCACCCGCGCACTCGAGGCGTGGCTGCAATCACCGGAAGCGACCACGGCGGAAGCACCCGGGATCGCCGCGCTCGCACCGTTGCTCGATGCGCTCGCCGACACCAGCGTCGCGCCGGACGCCAGCCTGCCGGACACCGGCGTGGGGCTGGAACTCGAACGCGCGCTGTCGCCGCCGTTCGTGCGCGGCGCGGTCTACGGCACGCGTTGCAGCAGCGTGGTGCTGGTGGGCAATGATGCGATCGTGTTTGCCGAACGGCGCTTCGGGCCGGACGCGACACCGTTGGGGGAAAGCCTGATCAGCCTGCCGCTGGCGGGCCTACGCGGCGCCTGAAGCCCGGGCTCCGGGACGATCCGCCCGGCTCAGCGCGAACTCGCCGTGCAGCGCGCAGGCGCGTCTTCCACCACTTCCTGTTCCCAGCCGTTCTCGGCGCGGACCGCGATCGTGCCGCCGATGCAGGCACGCGTTTCTCCGTCGCGCCGCGCGCTGCTCGGCCCCGGCAGGCTCACCGGCGCGAGTACCGGCGCCACCCTGGCCGCAGCAGCTCCGTTCGCCCGGCGCGTTGCCGGCGCAGGCCCCAGCTTGTCGGCGCCAGCCCCGGCATCCCCGGCCTCCGCAGCTGCTTCCGCCGCTTCCACGGCGGGCACGTTGGCGTCGTCGCTTCCGGAGAACGCCGCGATCAGAGCGTTGGCGACCAGCACCCCCAGCATGACCGCCAGCGCCATCGGCAGGAAAAACGACCATGGCGTCAGTGCCCGGAATTCGTCTCGGCTCATGCGCTGCCCTCCCCTCGCTTGCGCGAGCCTAGCGCATGCGACGCCAATCCGTATTCACATCGGTGTGGGGGGCAGTTCAACCGGTTGCGGCCACATGCTGCCGAGGCACCTGCACCAAGCGCGGTATCCGCTTGAACAGGAAAGAACACGCGCCGTGCTCGCAGCGCACAAAATTTCCAGCACGCATCTTCGGCGCGAAAAAGTAGAAGGCCCAGTCTGCCGGATTGCTCCGATCGGCTGAGCCTTCTTTGCCGAAGCGATTGCTTCCGGCTTTCGCCTTCCGCTTTTTCTTCGACGTGTGCAGGGTATCGGAGTGGCCGTTACCGGGGCGTAAAACTTGCCGACCGTTCGTCGGCACGCGCTTGCGCGCGGCGTTACCACGGCCACCAGCCGTGCCCATGCCTGGCGTAGTGATCGGCTGCACGCTCGAAGCGGTTGCGAACGCTGATGCCGCCGCATGCCAGGTACAGCGGCAGGAACAGCGGGCCCAGCACCATGTACTGGAAGACATGCGCACGTTCGTGGTCGGCGAGCACGATCGATGCCTCGTTGCCCTGGCCATCGCGGTGGGCATAGGTCATGCACGGCGAGTCGAGCGTGTCGCCGGTATGCAGGATCACGTTGCCCAGTGTCAGTGCACCGCCCGGCCCCCACGGCCAGCGATGGAACACGATGGCCAGGTCGCGCCGGCGCGCATGCAAGTGCGCGCCGAAGGCAAGACCGAAGACGCCAAGCAACAGGCCGGCGAGCGTGTTCGGCAGCGTCCACGCGACGCCCAGCACCTGCAGCACGCGCAGCGCCGCACGCGGCATGTGCGGCGCGGCTTGCGCTGCGTTCAATCGTCGCCTTCGGGCATCAGCAGCCACAGGATCAGGTAGACGAGGATGCCGGGGAATGCGGCCGACGCCACCGAGATGATGACGTAGATGGCCCGCAGCAGGGTCGGGTTCCAGCCGAAGCGGTGGGCGATGCCGCCCACGACGCCGGCAAGGACACGGTCGTTGATCGATCGGGTGAAGCGCTGCGTCTGGGGCATCGGCGAGGAGGCGTGGCGGAGGATGGAACGAGTCTAGCGTGCCGCCCGTTAAGCATCGTCGACACGAATGCGGCGCAGGGCCTCGTGGAACCAGCGTTCCGAATCGACCTCCGGCTGGCCCGGGCACCGCACCCGGTACGGCTTGCCGCTGAGGCTGCTTCGGCTGGCCGCGCGTTCGATGAATTCCTCGGCGCTGCCCGCGAGGTGGCGCTTGCGCGCCCAGTCGTACTTGCGCTGCAGGTGGTCGCGCGCCTCGGCGCCGTCGTGCCAGCTGCCATTGCGCCAGAACTGGCAGCCGGAGTTCCCCAGGGCCGCGATCAGGGCGCCTATCTCGCGCGCGGCGACATCGTCCGCCGCCCTCGCCGGCCCTGTCGTGGAGAACGCGATGCAGGCCAGCGCCGCAAGCCCGGCACTCCGAACGAATCCCTGCAGGCGAGATACCCGCATCATCCCGGGACGCTCAGCGCGAACGCGCCGCGAGCCACTCGTGGATGGTGCCGGGCACTTCCTTCTGCGCACGGCTGGAGACGTAGATGCCGATGTGGCCGCCACGGAACGACAGCTCGGAATAATCCTTGCTGCCCACGAGTTCTTTCAGGCGCTTCGAAGCGGCCGGTGGCACCAGGTGGTCCTGCTCGGCGTAGATGTTGAGCACCGGCATCTCGACCAGCCCCAGGTGCACTTCGCGCTCGCCGATCACGATACCGCCGTTGACGAAGCCGTTGGCCTGGTAGAACTGCTTGACGAACTGGCGGAACGCCTCGCCGGCCTGGTCGGGCGAATCGAAGATCCACTTCTCCATGCGCAGGAAGTCCTCGAGCGCGCGCTTGTCGTCGAGGATGTCGACCAGCCCCACGTACTTCTGCGCGAACAGCCGCCACGGCTTGAGCGTGAGGTAGCACAGGTTCATCAGGTCGGCCGGCACGTTGCCCAGCGTGTCGACGAACAGGTCGACGTCCATGCCTCGGGTCCAGTTCGACAGCATGTTGTCGTCGGTATGGAAGTCGACCGGCGTGACCATGGTGACCAGGTTGCGCACCTTGCCGGGATGCAGCGACGCGTAGCACAGCGAGAACGCGCCGCCCTGGCAGATGCCGAGCAGGTTGATCGCGTCGAGTTCGTGCGCATCGCGCAGGTAATCGACGGCGCCGCCGAGAAAACGCTCGATGTAATCCTCGAGGGTCAGGAAACGATCCGAGCGATCGGCATAACCCCAGTCGATGATGTAGACATCCTCGCCGCGCGCCAGCAGGTTGCGGACGATCGATTTGTCCGCCTGCAGGTCGACCATGTACGGCCGGTTGACCAGCGCATAGCAGATCAGCAACGGCACCTTCGCGGTCGGCTTGCCCTCGCCGCGATAGCGATACAGCACGACCTTGCCGTCGCGCCAGACCTCTTCTTTCGCGGTGGCGCCGTAGTCGACATCGTCGACCTCGCGCAGCGTCTGCAGGCCGGCGGCGAGCTTCTGCTGGAATGCTGCCGCTTCGGTGGCCAGCCGATCCGGCGTGATGTCGAGCGGTCCGGTCATGTCAGCGCTTCCTGTTCGCGGTCTTTGCGGCCTGTTTCTTCACCGCGGCCGGCTTGCCTGCCGATGCCGGCTTCCCTGCTGCACGCTTCGCAGCGGGCTTCGCCGCGGCAGTCTTCTTCGCCGGCGACTTCCTTGCGGCACCTTTCTTCTTCGCGGGCGTGGTCGACCCGACGGCCGCGCGCTTCGGCGCATTCGCGCCCTCGATGCCGTCGCGCAGCTTCCGCAACTGCCGCTCCAGTTCCACGATCTTGCGGTGCGCGCCGTCGAGCTCGGTGCGGGTCGGCATGCCGAACAGCGCACTGGCCTGCTCCACCTCGCGCTGCACGCCGCCGCGCAGGCGCATCTGCGCGTCGACCAGCTTGCCGTAGACCTCGCGGAACCGGTGCGACAGCGCGATCTTCGCGTAGGCGTCCTCCGCCGCGTCCACCCACAGGTCGAACAGCGCACGCGCCGACTGGATCTGCCGCCCCGGTTCCTCGCGCTCGGCAAGCTTGTCCTCGAAGATCGCGTAGGCGTCGCGCGTGGCCTGGCGCATCAGCTCGTCGTAGGCCTGCGTGCACTGCTGGTAGTCGGCCATCGCCAGGGCGAGTTGCTGCCAGCGCTGCTGGTGCTCGCGGGCGAAGCCGAACGTCGGCGTGCGCAGCCAGGACGTTGCTTCGCCGCGCAGGCCGTCCAGCCAGGGCCTGGCCTGTTCGAACCACTGTTCGAAACCCTGCAGCCCCGGCCCGCGCATGCCGCGCATCAGGTCGCCGAACGGATTGCCGCCGGCCGATTCCACCGCCCGTTTCCATGCCGCGGCGACTTCGGACGCGCTGGCCTGCCCGCCGCCGAATTGCGCTGCGACCTGCTGCATCTGCCCGAACCACTGCCGGGCCTGCCCATTGAAACGCTCGAGGGCGTCATTGCCTTCCTGGCGACCGCCCTGCGCGACGCGGCCCCACCAGTCCATCGCGTCCTGCCAGGGCTGCGCACCGGCCTGCGCCGCGCCCGGCGAGGCGCTGCGCAATGCTTCGCCCCATGCATTCCAGTACTGGCGCGCCAGGGCATCGAAGCCCGGTCCGGACCCGGCATCGCCCGGCTTCGTTCCGCCATCCTGCCCGCTGTCGTGCATCACCGTCCTCCAGGATCAAGCCACGATCATAGCAACGCGCCGGTGACCGTTCCGCGGCTCAGGGCTTGGGGATGCGCAACGTCTTGCTGATCATCAGCGAGCCCGACAACGCATACACCAGCACCAGCGGATGCAGCTGCCACGGACCGAGCTGCCACACACCGAACCACAGCTCGTCGCCGATGCGGCCCAGGTGCGTCGCCACGGCCAGCACGATCACGATCGCCAGGCTGGTCGGGATCGGCGTGCCCTCGAAGTACTTCACCTTGTCGCCGCCATCGGCCAAGGTTTCGGCGGTGACGTTGTAACGCGCCAGGCGGCTGACGCCGCAGCCGACGAAGTAGCTCAGCACCACCCAGTCCCAGCCGCCCTGCAGGCCGCAGGCGTAACCGAGCGCGGCCGGGGCGACCCCGAACGAGATCACGTCGGCCAGCGAATCGAGCTCGCGGCCGAGCGTGGAGGCGACCTTGCGCCAGCGCGCGATGCGGCCGTCGAGCGCGTCGAAGATGAAGGCCAGCGGGATCAGCACCATCCCGATCATCAGGTCGCGCCGGCCGTCAGCCAACGTGGCGCCCTCGTGCAGGAAACGCATCGCCGCGAAGATCGCGCCGGTGCCACAGAAGGCGTTGGCCAGCGTGAACCAGTCGGCAAGCTGGAATTCGCGGAGCATCGAGAAATGGCGGGGGCGCTGCATGGTCGCTTCCTGATCCCGGGAGCCGACAGGCTGCCAGATTCAGCGTAACCGTGACATGCAGGCCATGCGACGCCCTGCCAGCTCTCGTAGGAGCGGCGGAAGCCGCGAGTTTCTCGATTCGCGGTCGAAGGTCAAAAGCTCGCGGCTTCCGCCGCTCCTACGGGGACCCCGGTACGGACTACCGCGGGATCGCGAGGTTCGCCGCCTCCAGCGGCTTGCCGGCGCCACGCGGTGTAGTCGCGATCACCGCATCGACAGGCAGCGGCGACTTGCCGTCGAGGTAAGCATCGATGCGGTCGAGTGCCTCGTACACATACGGCAGCGACGGCACGTAGCGCGCGGCGTAGTCCGGGAAACCGAGGAACGCGTCGAAATGCTCCACGTTGTGCACCTGCCAGTAGCGCACTTCGCGCCCGGCCGACTGCGCGGCGGCGACGTAGGGTGCGCTGCTGAACGCCGGCGGCACGAGGCCGTCGTCGAGACCGTGCACCACGATCACCGGCAGGCCGGGGCGCGGCAGCGAGGCCCGGGTTTCGGCGATGCCCTTGCGCACGCGGTCGGCATCGCCGCCCTGCCCGTCCCACAGCGCGCGCAGGCACTGCAGGCCCGGCAAGGTGAAATCGGGCGCTGCGATCTTCGTGTCGATGATGCCGACGCCGTTGCCCGGCGGGATGCCGGCGGCATCGGACCACCATGCGGCACGTTCTTCCGCCGTTGCGGCGCGCGGGCTGAAGTCCGCGTTCTGCGCCGAGAAGCCATGGCCGCAGGGGTGTTCGCCGACCCCGTAGCGCCCGTACGCCGAGGCGTAGGCCACCGCGACCGATCGCCACAGGTCGAAGCCGCTTGATGCCGCGCCCGAGCGCAAGGCTGCATCGGTCCAGCCGCTGGCGCGCATCGTGTCGTAGACGGACCTGGCCTGCTCGGCAACGCTGTCGCCGCTGACCAGGCCCGCGGTTTTCAATGAGGCGCAGCGCAACGCCCACAGCGGCTCCACCTGCGCGCGCATCGGCGGCTGCGCCAGCGATTCCGGCGCCAGGTGCAGCAGCGCGCACGGCTGCAGCAGCGCGGCTTCGGTGGCGAAGTCGTAGATCGGGCGCCCGCTTTCGACATGCACGTTCGGCTCGCCGGCGACCACCGCATCCAGCCAGTCGCCGTCCAGCTCGGCCGCGCGCAGCACCGCGCCGCCGCCGTTGGAAATGCCGACCGCGATCACCCGCGTGTTGTCGAAGGTGAATGGCGCGGCGTCCGGCAAGGCCTGGTCCAGCGCATGCAGCGCGAACTGCGCCGCCTGCTTCACGTGCCGGCCCCAGTCGGCCTCCGGGTTGTCCTTCGAATGCGCATGCTTGAACGCCACGCCGCTGGCGGTGGCCGGCGCATCGGGCACGAAAGCGAGGTCATCGCCGGCTTCGAGCGTGCCGAATGTGCCGTCCGCGCGCGCGGCGCCGCGTGCATCCAGATCGAAGTAATCGGTGCCCGCGCCCTTGTCGGTGTACGCCACCGCGCAACCCTTCGGCAGGCCCCAGGGGCCGGCGATCGAGATCGCGCCGTACACGCCGCGCGAGCCGGAGGCCGGTGCGACCACGACGCAGCGCCTGCCCTTGTCGAATGCGTCGGGCACCTGCACCAGCACGCGATGCGGCTGGCTGGCACCCGCGACTTTCACCAGCGCCGAGAACTCGCGCCCCGGCACGGCCTGCGTGGTGCCGTAGAGCGTGCCGTAGCCGCCACCCGGTGCAAGGTCGGCAATGCCGCGCCAGTTGCTCCAGATCGCACGGCGGCGCAGTTCGGCCGCGGTGGGATGCGCTGCATCGGCGAAGGCCGGCGGGGTCATCGCGCGCAGGCCATCGAGCCCCAGGCCGGCGGTCAGCAGGTCGTCGCTGCCGCGATGGTCGCTGCTGCGTTCTGACGTGAACATCGGCGCCTCCGTGGTGTTGCGCTGCGGCCCGCTGGCGCAGGCACCCAGCAGCAGGGCGAGGGACAGGACGGCGCTGGCACGGACAGGAGTCTTGGTCATGCCATGACAGTAGCAAGCGCGGCGACCGTCTTCATCGTACTTTGGTACCAGTCGACGCCGGGCCGCCACTGGCCGGATTCCTGCGAGAATCACGGCAATGCCCACCCTCCTGATCGCCGACGACCACCCGCTGTTCCGCGCCGCCCTGCGCCAGGCTGCGGCCGATGCCGTGGACGCGCTGCAGGTGCGCGAAGCCGATTCGCTGGACAGCGTGCTGGCCGCGCTCGACGCCGAGCCGGGCATCGACCTGGTCCTGCTGGACCTGCACATGCCCGGCAACCACGGCCTCGCCGGCCTGGCCGCGATCCGCGCGCAGCACCCCGGCGTGGCGGTGATCGTGGTGTCCGCGAATGATGACCCGCGCGTGGTGCGGCGCGCGCTCGACCACGGCGCCGCCGGCTACCTGCCCAAGAGCGCCGGCCTCGACGACCTGCGCGACGCGATCCGCAGCGTGATGGCCTGCGAACAATGGCTGCCCGCGTCGCTGCGCTCGGCGGTGACGCGGGCGCAATCCTCGGCCCACGACAGCGCCCTGGCCGCACGCCTGGCCAGCCTGTCGCCGCAACAGTTCCGGGTGCTGGTGCTGGTCGCCGAAGGCCTGCTCAACAAGCAGATCGCCGACCGCCTCGACGTGCAGGAACGCACGGTGAAGGCCCACCTGTCTGCGATCTTCGACCGGCTCGGTGTGCGCAACCGCACCCAGGCCGGCGTGGTGCTGCGCGAACTCGAACTCAGCGATCCCTCGCGGCAGCTCGAGTCCTGACGCGACCGCACTTCCGGACAGCACCGCCATAGGTCGGGCGTGTCCCCGGCCTACGCGGCGCGGGCGGCCAGCAGGCGGTCGAGCACCGATTTGAGCGCCAGCGGCTTGAGCGGCTTGGCCAGCAGCGGCAACCCCGCCTCGTGCACCGCACGCCGCACGGCGTCGCTGCCATCGCCGCTGAGGATCAGCGCCGGCCGCGCGCCGAAACGCCGTGCCAGCCGCGCATGCAGCGCCGCGCCGGTGTCGCCACCGTCTAGGTGGTAGTCGAACAGCCACAGCGATGCGTCGTCCGCGGCCATGGCGGCTTCCGCGGCAACACCATCGGCCACCGCTTCGACCTCGCAGCCCCAGCCCTCCAGTAACGCGTGCAGCGATTGCAGCGCGGCGCGGTCGTTGTCGACGATCAGCACCCGGGTGCCGGCGAGACCGGCCTTCGCCGATGGCGACACCGATGCACGTGCCGCCGCGCGCGGCACCGTCAGCGCGAACACGGTGCCGCGACCGACGCGGCTGCGCAGCGCCAGCGGTGCTTCCAGCAGCTGCGCGATGCGGTCGGCGATCGCAAGGCCGAGCCCCAACCCCTGCCCGGCGGCATCCTCGCCGCGCCGGAACTCCTCGAAGATCGCCGCCTGCTGCTCCGGTGCAATGCCCGGCCCGGTGTCGTGCACCTCGATCCGCAGCGCATCGCCGGCGCGGCGCACACCCAGCAGGAGGCCGCCATGCACGGTGTAGCGCACGGCGTTGGCGAGGAAGTTCTGCAGCACCCGCCGCAGCAGCTGCGGGTCGCTGCGCACCCAGGCCGCGGTGGGCACGCAGGCAAACGCAAGCCCGCGCTCGGCAGCCATCGCCCGGAACTCCGACGCCAGCGGCTCCAGCACCTCGGCCAGCGGGAAGTCGCGCAGCTGCGGCACCAGCCCGCCGGCTTCCAGCCGCGACATGTCGAACAGGCCGGTGAGCAGATCCGTGGTCGAATCGAGCGCGCCGCGGATCTGCACCACCGCGTCGCGCTGCGCAGGGTCGGCCAGCTGCTGCGACAGGGTGTCGGTGAACAAATGCGCAGCGTGCAGCGGCTGCATCAGGTCGTGGCCGATGGCCGTGAGGAAGCGGCTCTTGGCATCGTTGGCGTGCTCGGCTTCGCGCTTGGCCGATTCGAGCAGCGCGGTGCGCTCGCCCACGCGCTGCTCCAGCGTTTCGTTGGCCCGGCGCAGGCCGCGCTCGACGCTGCGGAACTCGGTGACGTCGGTGAACGTGGCGACGAATCCACCGCCAGGCATCGGGTTGCCGCGGATCTCGATGATGCTGCCGTCGGGCAGCACGCGTTCGGACAGATGCGGAGTGCCGGCGCGCATGAAGGCCAGGCGCCGCTGCAGCGCGTGCTCGATGTCGCCGACCGGCGGCAACTGCTGCAGCGCCCAGCGGCTGAGGTCGGCGATCGGGCGTCCGACCTGCAGCAGCCCGGGCGGATAGCCGAACAGCTCCGCGTAGCGCCGGTTCCACGCCACCAGCCGCAGCTGCGCATCGACCACGCTGATGCCCTGGCTCATGTTCTCCAGCGCACCTTCCAGCACGCGCTGGTTGAAACGCAGGTCCTGCGAGGCCTCGTCGACGATCGCCGCCACCGTGTCCAGGTCCGGCCCGGCCTCGCGGCGCGCGGCGTCGAGCAGCAGCCGCGCCGATGCGCTGCCGAGCACCGCCGCCAGTTCGCGCTCCAGCCGCGCCTCGATGTGCGCCGGCACCGGGCCGCTGGGCGGGGCGTCTTCCAGCAGCACGTCGACGCTGCGCGCGGGCAGGAAGCGGCGCCCCGCGCCCCGCAGCGTCTGCAGGTCCGAACCGCGCCTGGCGATGCGGCCCGGCGCCACCCCCACGATCGCGACCAGTACCGTCGCCAGCGTGCCGCAGAACAGGCTGGCCCCGACCGCGCGACCGAGGCGGCTCCAGCCGGTCAGGCCGAACAGCCCATCGGGCGACAGCCAGGCCAGGCCGAACGGCCCGCGCCGCAGCCAGTCCGCATCGCCTCCGGTCGCCGCAAGCAGCATCGGCCCCAGCGTCACCCATGCCCAGACGGCGAACGCGACCACGATCCCGGCCGTCGCCGCGCGCGCCGGCGTCTGCGGCCGCCACACCGCGAATGCCAACGCCGGCACCAGCGTCGCCAGCGCCGAGAACGAGACCGCGCCCACGTCCGCGAGCGCATCGCTGCCGGCGATCTGCCGACTGTAGGCCCAGGCCAGCAGCATGGTCGCGGCGATGCCGACCCGGCGCAGCAGCAGCACGTCGCCGCGGCGGTCGCCGTCGTCGCCACCGTGCGACCACGCGCCGCGCAACAGGCCGGGCGCGAACCAGTGGTTGCCGATCATCAGGCTCAGCGTCAGCGTGCTCACCACCACCATGCCGGTGGCCGCGCTGAGCCCGCCGAGGAACGCGAACAGCGCCACGCCCTCGTGCCCGCGCGAGAACGGCAGCGCCAGCGCATACATGTCCGACGGCACGCTGTCGCCGAGCAGCGCGGTCCCGGCACGCGCCAGCGGCAGCGCCGGCAGCGCGATCAGCAGCAGGTAGAACGGGAACTGCCAGCGCGCGGTGCGCACGTCTCCCTCGTCGCGACACTCGACCACCCCGACGTGGAACTGGTGCGGCAGGATGAACATCGCCAGCGCGCCGAGCAGCACCAGCGGCGCGAAGCCGTCGGTGGTCTGCTGCGACAGCGGCGGCGGCACCTCCGGCAGCGCGCCGAGCCCGAACCAGACGAACGCGCCCAGCGCCAGCATCGCCACCAGCTTGAACATCGACTCGAACGCGATCGCCAGCACCAGCCCGCGGTTGTGCTCGACCGCGCTCGCCCGCCGGGTGCCGAACAGCATCGCGAACAACGCCATCGCCAGCGCCACGTACAGCGAGCCGTCGCGCCACAGCGACATGTCGCCGCGCGCGCCGCCGCCGGTCAGGGTGACGAAGCTCATCGTCACCGCCTTGAGCTGCAGCGCGATGTAGGGAATCAGGCCGAGCGCGGCGACCAGCGTCACCACCGCGGCCAGCCAAGCATCCTTGCCCAGCCGCGTGGCGATCAGGTCAGCCAGCGACGTGGCATTGGTCTCCCGCGCCAGCCGCACCAGCCGCATCATGAAGGACACCGCCAGCGCGTAGAACGCAATCGCGCCGAGGAAGGTCGGCGGCAGCGGCCAGCCGTAGCGTGCGGCCTGGGTGACCGTGCCGTAGAACGACCACGACGTGCAGTGCACCGCCAGCGACAGCGCATACACATGCCGCCAGTGCCGCGCCAGCACCGCCGGATGGCGTTCGCCGTACAGCGCGGTGCCGAACATCACCGCCAGCCACAGCACCGCAGCCAGCACGACGACACCGATGCTCAGCATCGGCGCGGCCATCGCGTCGGTGGTGGTGGTTGGATCTGCACGCCTGCCCCCGTGTCACGCGGGAGCATAGCTCCCCTGCCTCCATTGTAGGAGCGGCGGAAGCCGCGACCGGCATGCTGCGGGCGCGTCGACGCGCGCATTGCGCGGAATTGCGCATGGTGCGGAGTCGCGGCTCCCGCCGCTCCTACGGGGATTGCGTGGCACGGTCGGTGCCCACGAAAAACGGCGGGCCGAAGCCCGCCGCCGATTCCCGCATCACGAACGTCAGAAGTTGTAGCGCGCCGACACGTACCAGTTGCGCGGCAGGCCGTAGTACGCGGTCTGGATATTGCCGACGCTGGCGAACTCCTGGCCTTCGGTCTTGTAGTTCTTGTCGGTCAGGTTGCGCACGCCGGCGCGCACCTGCCAGCTGTACTGCGGCGAGTCCCACACGCCGAACAGGCCGACCAGGGTGTAGGCGTCCTGGCTGAGCACGTCGCGGTTGTCCACGCTCAACCAGGTCTTGTCGCGATAGGAGACGTCGCCGCCGATGCCGAGCGTGCCGCTGTCGCCGAGGCTGAAGCTGTGCTGCAACGCCAGACGCGCGGTGACCTTGGGCGAGAACGGCACGTGGTCGTGGTTCACCGTCGGGTCGTAGCCCGGATAGGCCGGGTCGAGGCGGAAGTCGTCGAAGCGTTTGTACTTGGCATCCAGCCAACCCACCTGCGCGCTGAGCACGGTGGCCTCGCCCAGCAGCGCGCTGCCTTCGAACTCGATGCCCTGGATGTCGAGCTCGGCGGCGTTGAGTACCGGGAACGTGCCGACGTCCTGCGACACGCGCGCCTGGAAGTCGCTGTAGTCGCTCTTGAACGCGGCCACGCTGCCACGCAGGCGGTTGTCGGCCGAGCTCGCCTTCAGGCCGACCTCGTAGGTCCACACGTATTCCGGGTCGAACTCGGCGTGCTGGGTGTCGTACACCGTGTTGGCGCGACCGTTGAAGCCGCCGGACTTGAAGCCGCGGTTGGCCGACACGTAGCCCATCACGTTGTCGCTGAAGGCCTTCTGCAGGCTGACCGACGGGGTGACGGCGGTCCAGTCGTGCTCGGCGCTGAAGGCAACGGTCTCGTTGAGCGCGCCGAACGGAGCACCCCAGAAGGTGCTGGTGCTGCGGTCGTATTCCTTGTTGTCGCGGGTCCAGCGCACGCCGGCGGCCAGGGTCCAGGTGGGCACGAACTCCCAGTTGACGTGGCCGAAGGCTGCCACGCTGGTCGTGGTCAGGTCGTCCCCGATCGTGCGCAGGAAGCTGATCGGCATGCCCGCGAGCGCAAACAGGTCGTCGGCGTAGGCCTCCTGGTACGACGGCACGTTCTCGCGCATGTAGTACGCACCGAAGGTGGCGTGCAGGTTGCTGCCGTTGTCGTACTGCAGCTGGAATTCCTGGCTGGCCTGCTTCTGGTCCAGCGCCACCAGCACGTCGCCCAATTCGAACTCGGAGGCGTCGATGTCGATGAATGAATGGGTCTTGAGCTTGCGGTACGAGCTGATGCTCTTGAACAGCCACTGGCTGTTGATGTCCCATTCCATCGACAGCGAGCCGCCGGAGTGCTCCAGCGTCTGGCCGTGGCCCGGCGGATCGAACGAGGTGCGGGCGCGATAGTTCCAGTCACCGGTTTCGCCGGGCTGCAGTTCCACCACGCCCAGCGCCAGGTCGGTCTGGCGCAGCGGCGCCATGGGCCGGCCGAGGGTCAGGGCAACGTCCTGTTCGGTATGGTCCAGCGACAGCGTCGCGCGGAAGCTGTCGCTCGGCGCGAACGCCAGCTTGGCCCGCAGCGCCTGGGTGTCGTCATTGTTGAAGTGGCGGCCGGTGATCGCGTCGCGCACGTAACCGTCGTTGCGGATCGAAGCGCCGGCGATGCTCGCTGCCAGCGTATCGCTGAACTTGCCGCTGACGTAGAACCGGGCTTCGTTGCGGCCATGGTCGCCTGCGGTCAGCTCGACCGAGCCGCCCTCGTTGTCGAACGGGTTCTTGGTGGTGAGCTTGATCGCGCCGCCGGTCGAGTTCTTGCCGTACAGCGTGCCCTGCGGGCCGCGCAGCACCTCCACCTGGCCAACGTCGAACAGCGAGAACAGCGCACCGTTGATGCGCGAGTAATAGATGTCGTCCACGTACATGCCAACGCCCGGATCGAACGTCTGCAGCGCATCGGGCTGGCCGATGCCGCGGATGAACACGTTGACGCTGTTGGCCGAACCGCGACCCTGGACCATGTTGAGGTTGGGCACCGCGCCCTGCAGGCCGCTGACATCGCTGGCCTGCAAGTCGGCGAGCTGTTCCTCGCTGAACGCACTGACTGCAACCGGCACGTCCTGGATCGACTCGGTGCGACGACGCGCGGTGACGGTCACCGTGTCCAGGGTGCGGGCACTGGCATCGGCCTGCGCGGACGTGGTCGTCGGCTGTTCCTGTGCCGGCGCCTCCTGCGTGGCGGGATCGCCGGCCTGCTGTGCCCACGCCGCCGGCGACAACAGGACACAGCCGATCGCCAGGCTCAAGTGCTTGCGCTTCATCGAATCTTCTCCCCTCAGGATGCACGCCGCGCGGCATGCGCCGCAGATTGGTCGCAAGGCTAGGGCCGCCGCGCGGCGGCCGGCATCGTACCTTCGGACAATGGGCCTCGGCCGTTCCGGGTGACGACACTGTCGTCCCGAGGATGCACGGCCCTGCGTCGCGCAACGGACTCGTGCTGGGGTAAGCCAATGGCGTTCCTGATCGTGCTGGCCGCGCTGTGTTTCCTGATGTTCGTCGCCTATCGCGGCTACAGCGTGATCCTGTTCGCGCCGATCGCGGCGCTGGGCGCGGTGCTGCTGACCGACCCGTCGCTGGTCGCGCCGATGTTCACCGGCCTGTTCATGGACAAGATGGTCGGGTTCCTGAAGCTGTATTTCCCGGTGTTCCTGCTCGGCGCGGTGTTCGGCAAGCTGATCGAGATTTCCGGGTTCTCCAAGGCGATCGTGGCGGCCACCATCCGCATCGTCGGCGCGCAGCGCGCGATGCTGTCGATCGTGCTGGTGTGCGCGCTGCTGACCTACGGCGGGGTGTCGCTGTTCGTGGTGGTGTTTGCGGTGTATCCGTTCGCCGCCGAGCTGTTCCGCCAGAGCGACATCCCCAAGCGCCTGATCCCCGGCACCATCGCGCTGGGCGCGTTCACCTTCACTATGGACGCGCTGCCGGGCACGCCGCAGATCCAGAACATCATCCCGGCCTCGTTCTTCGGCACCAATGCCTGGGCGGCGCCGTGGCTGGGCACGCTGGGCGGCGTGTTCATCCTCGCCGTGGGCATGAGCTACCTCGACTGGCGCCGGCGCAGCGCGCTGAAGGCCGGCGAAGGCTACGGCGACGCCGCCACGCTGGTGAACGAACCGGCCGAGTTCACCGGCGGCAAGCTCGCCAACCCCTTCGTCGCGATCCTTCCGCTGGTGCTGGTGGGCGTGACCAACAAGCTGTTCACCGACTGGATTCCGCACGCCTATGGCGACAGCCACGCCTTCGTGCCAGCGGTGGTCGGCAATGCCGCGCCGGTGGTGCAGGAAGTGTCGAAGATCGCCGCGATCTGGGCAGTGGAAGGCGCGCTGCTGGTCGGCATCCTCACGGTGCTGGCGTTCGCGTGGAAGCCGGTGCTGGCGAGCTTTGCCGAAGGCACCAGGTCCGCGATCGGCGGCGCGCTGCTGGCGTCGATGAACACGGCTTCGGAATACGGATTCGGCGCGGTGATCGCCGCCCTGCCCGGCTTCCTGGTGGTCGCCAACGCACTGGGCGCAATCCCGAATCCGCTGGTCAACGAGGCGGTCACCGTCACCGCGCTGGCCGGCATCACCGGCTCGGCTTCGGGCGGCATGAGCATCGCGCTGGCGGCGATGTCGGAAACGTTCATCGCCAACGCGCAGGCGGCCGGGATCCAGCTGGAAGTGTTCCATCGTGTCGCCGCGATGGCCTCCGGCGGCATGGACACGCTGCCGCACAACGGCGCGGTGATCACCCTGCTGGCCGTCACCGGACTGACCCATCGCCAGTCCTACAAGGACGTGTTCGCGATCACCATCATCAAGACGCTGGCTGTGTTCGTGGTGATCGGCGTGTTCTACGCCACCGGCCTGATCTGAGGGGCGCGCGGCCGGCCCACGCGGCCGGCTCTGGGAAAGCGATCACAACCCAACCTGGAATTCGCCCCATACTCGCCGTACAGGGGAGTTTTCCGGGGAAAGTCCAATGTCCAATCCGATGTCGCCCAGTGCGATGCCGACCGCGCGCCTCGCCGAAGCCGGACTGCAGTGTCCGGCGCCTGCCGACTTCCTGCTTGATGCATCCGCGCCGATGGAGCCCGTGCAGGCCGCAGCGCCGCCGTCGTCGCGGCAGCGCCAGGTCGCCAACGCCCGGCATGAAGTCGATGCATCACGTGCGCGCGCCGCCCTCGAGCAGCGCTACGGGCGCGGCAAGCCGCTGCCCTACCGGGCGCTTCCATCCACGCGTCCTGAAACCAGCGCGCCCGCGAGCGGGACCATCACCGCACCGCCATCCCGCGCCGCGGTATCGAATGCGATCACGCCGCTGTTCTACGACACCTCCGGCAACGCCGACGCTGTCGCCGGCATCCTGCCCGGATCTTCCGGCGCGCCGTCGACCGGCGGCATGTCGGCCCCGGTGCGGATCACGCTGGCGAAGCCGCCGCTGGCGATCCGCGCGCTGGGCAACATGAGCTACGGCGCCACCGCCGCCGACATCACCGCGTTCAATGCGCTGGGCAGCACGGACGCCGCGCGCATGACCGCTTACGTGGACCGCCAGCTGGCCTGGGAATCGATCGACGACAGCGCGGTCGAGTCGCGCCTGGCGTCCGCCGGCTTCACGACGCTCGGCAAGAGCCTGCAGCAGCTCTGGACCGACCACGTGCTGGGGGATCCGGCATGGGAAGTGCGCATGCGCCCGGCCTGGGAAATCCAGCGCGCCTCGCTGGTGCGCGCGGTGCATTCGAAGCGGCAGCTGCGCGAGCTGCTGGTGACGTTCTGGCACGACCACTTCAATGTCATGGCCACCGATTACTCAGCCGGCCCGGTGTACGTGCACTACGACCGCGACGTGATCCGCGCCAATGCCTTCGGCAATTTCCGCACGATGCTCGAGGCCGTCGCGCAGAGCACGGCGATGCTGTACTTCCTCGACAACCGCTCCAACACCCGCGCCGGCCCGAACGAGAACTTCGCCCGCGAGCTGATGGAGCTGCACACCTTCGGCAGCGAGAACTACCTGGGCTTCGTCGACCCGTTCCAGGTGCCGCCCTGCCCCGAGGACCCGTCGTATCCGATCGGCTACACCGACGTCGACGTCTACGAAGCCGCGGCCGCGTTCACCGGCTGGACGGTGAAGGACGGGCACTGGGAATTCCCGGCCGAGGACGACGGCACGTTCGTCTATCGATCGAGCTGGCACGACGCCGGGCCGAAATTCCCGCTGGGCATGTTCCTCAATCCCGAACAGCCCGCGCTCAAGGACGGCCGCGACATCCTCGACCGCCTCGCCAGCCACCCGCGGGTGGCGAAGTTCATCTGCAGCAAACTGATCCGCCGCTTCTGCGCCGACCGACCCAGCCAGCAGCTGGTCGACAGCGCGGCGGCGGTGTTTCGCGCCAACTGGCAGAAGCCCGACCAGATCAAGCGCACGCTGCGCCACATCCTGTTGTCGGACGCCGCATTCAACGACTGGGGCGAGAAGCGCAGGCGCCCGTTCGAGGCCGTGGCCGCGGCGTTGCGCACCGGCGGCAGCGACTGGACGCCGCGCGTGGGCGACGACAAGAGCGACGAATTCATGTGGCGGATGGGCTTCACCGGCCACACGCCCTACGACTGGCCGGCGCCCAACGGCTACCCGGACACCGCGGTGGCGTGGTCCGGTTCGAACAGCCTCGGCATGACCTGGAAATTGCTCAACTGGCTGACCGAAACGAAGGATGGCGAGGTACCGCTGCTGCCGATCCTGGACGCCACCCGCAGCGGCGTGTCGACGTGGACGTCGACCGCGCTGGTGGATTTCTGGTGCAAACGTTTGCTGGGCTACCTGCCGGCGCGGCGCAGCGTGCTGGTCGACTTCATGCGCCAGAACGGCGCCGCGGGCGATGTCATCGCCGATAGCGACAGCTGGTCCGGCAACGACCTGAAGAAGCACTACAACCACCAGCGCCTGCGCTCGATGGTGTCGCTGGTGCTGATGTCGCCCGAATTCCTGGCCCGCTGAGGAGCACGCACATGCCAAGCTCGATGCAAGACCGCCTGCTCCTGGACCGCCGCGAGTTCCTCAAGGGTTGCTGCGCGACCGCCGCCGTTGGCGCCGTCGCGGGCCCTTCGCTGCTGTTTTCCGATCCCGCGCACGCCGCGGCCAATCCCTACGACACCATCGTCCACGTGTTCCTGCGCGGCGGCATCGACGGCCTCAACCTGGTGCCGCCGGTGTCCGGCAACGACCGCGCCTTCTACGAGGAAGCGCGCCCCGACCTGTCGATCGCCGCTTCGGGTGCCTATGGCGCGCTGCCGCTCACGCTCGCCAGCGGCGCGGCCACCGGCTTCGGCCTGCATCCGTCGGCCACCGGCCTGCGCGACATCTGGACCGACGGCAAGCTCGCGATCGTGCACGGCTGCGGCCTGCTGACCACGGTCACGCGCAGCCATTTCGATGCGCAGCTGTACCTCGACCTCGGCACGCCCGGGCAACACGGCATCGGCAGTGGCTGGATGACGCGCGCCTGGAACTCGCAGCCCGGCGCCGCCGGCAACGCCGTCATGCCGGCGCTGGCGGTCAACAGCCGCACGCCCACCAACCTGCTCGGCGCCACCGATGCGCTGACCATGGGTAGCCCGTCCGATTTCGAACTCAACTCTGGCGCGTGGGCGTGGCAGCGCACGCGCGCGGATTCGCCGGCGGGATTGAAGGGCGTCAACGAAACCCTCGCCACCCTGTGGAAAGGCAGGACCGGGCTGGAAGCTGCCGGCCGCGGCGCCGATGCCTCGCTGCGCGTCATCGCCGGACAGCCCTATGCGGACCTGCCGGCGACGTGGCCGACCGGCACGTTCGCGCGGCAGCTGTGGACGGTGGCGCAATCGGTGCGCTTCAACCTCGGCATGCGTTATGCCGCGGTCGACCTGGGCGGCTGGGACACCCACGACGGCCAGGGCACCGCCGGCGCCGGCTACCACTACTACCAGGACAGGATCGCGGAGCTGTCGCAGGCGCTGGCCGCGTTCTATGGCGAACTCAAGGCCGGCGGCGAGATCGGTCGGGTGACGGTGGTGGTGCAGTCCGAGTTCGGCCGCCGCGTGCGCCAGAACGGCAGCCGAGGCACCGACCACGGCTACGGCAACCCGCTGCTGGTGTTCGGCGGCGCGGTCAACGGGCGCAAGCTCTACGGCAGCTGGAAGGGACTGGATCCGGAAATCCTCTCGCCCTACTTCGGCGACGTGCCGGTCACCACCGATTTCCGCCGCGTGCTGTCGGAGCTGCTGATCCGGCGCGTGGGCAACAACCGGCTCGGCGCGGTGTTCCCCGGCTACGCCGGCTACTCGCCGCTGGGCATCGTGCAGGGCAGCGACATGGCGCCGCAGTACGCAGGCGCGTCGATGGCGACCGCGACGCAGCCCGCTGCGCGACTGCCGGACATCCCGCAGCCGGCCTACGGCGAATCGCTGCTTCCGGCGGATAGCGCCGCCACACGCGAGACGCCCGACTGGCAGCAACGTGGCCGTGTCGACCGCACGCTGATCCGCCGCGCGCGCTGAGGCGCCCGGCCCCTGCGACGCGGTCGCTGGCGGATCCAGTTCGGCATTGACCATCCCGCGCCGGTGCGACCCCCGCCCCCTGCCCCCGCACGTCGGGGGCGTAGCCCGACCTGTGGCTTGCTGACCGCTTGCCGCCCGCGCGCAGCCCTCCCTGTGGGAGCCGCTACAGCCGCGCGCTTTCGGCTCTCCGCAATACCACCGCCGACACTAGCGACACCAGCCCCCCCACCGGGAAGATCTCCACGAACGTCATCGGCAGCCGGAACAGCGGATTGGCGTACAGCTGCTTGAACGATTCCATCTGCATGCCCAGCTCCGCCAGCGCGGCCGCATCCGCACCTTCCGCCTTCGCCTGTGCGATCGCCGACGCCGCGTACTGCCCGGCGAAGTCCCCCACTACCGTCGCCTGCGCCAATTCCCAGGCCAGCACGTAGAAGATCGCCGCGACCAGCGAGATTCCCAGACCCAGGCCGAACGCCGGCCAGAACCCGACCGTCCCGCCGCGGTCCACGTCGCGGTGGCGCCTGATCCCGAAGAACACCGCACTGAGCCCCACCAGCATGCCCAGGTAGCCCAGCGCCATGCCCGACATGCCATGCGGCATGTTGCCGCCGAACGCCAGCAGCGTCGCCCACATGCCAGCGGCGACCACCAGGCCTGCGATCACGCCGTATTTCAGGATGTTGCGCCACATGAGACCCCCTCCCGTGCACCCGAACAGAATTGGAGTAAACCCGGCCCGCGCCGCGACGCCGTCGAGGTTACACCCCGGCAGCCTCCGTCCTCCGCACCAGCGTGCCTGTAGCAGGCCGCTCCATGAAGCGACAGAACTTCCACACCCGATGGACGGCGGCCACCGGGGCTACGGCTTACGGTGCGGGGCGAAGCGCGGCAGGTTCCAGCCATGGCGCATCGCCAGGTAGCGCAGGCCGAAGCACAGCAGGATGCCGACCCATGGCACCCATTCCATGGCCTGCCCCAGTCGTTCGCCGGTGACCTGCACCACGGCGGCGAGCAGTGCGGCGGAGGCGTAGATTTCCTTGCGCAGGATCAGCGGGGTGCGGTTGAGCAGCACGTCGCGCATGGCGCCGCCGCCGACCGCGCTGACGATCCCCAGCACGATCGCGACCTGGGCGTTGTGGCCCAGCAGCAGCGCCTTGTGGGCGCCGAACACGGCGAAGAAGCTCAGCCCGAGCGCGTCGAACATCTGCACCGGATGGTCCAGGCGTTGCAGCAGCGGATAGGCCACCATCGCCAGTGCTGCCGCGATCAGGGCGAGCGTCAGGTAGCGCCAGTCGGCCAGGCCGGCCGGCGGGATCGCGCCGATGCAGACGTCGCGGATGATGCCGCCGCCGCAGGCGACCATGTAGGCGATGGCGATGATGCCGAACAGGTCGAGGTTCTTCTGCCGCGCGGCGACCGCGCCGCTGATGGCGAAGGCGAAGGTGCCGGCCATGTCCAGCACGGTGAACAGCAGGGTTTCGTTCATGGATTCGCGCTCCCACGCGCACGCATCGAAGTCCGGAACGCCTGCCGTTCCTGTCAGCCACGAAGGCGCCTTCGCCATCGCAGACCCGGGCACCCCAGCTGCCAAGCCTATCCCGCCATGGGTGTCGACCGCCACGACTCGCAGGATGCCTCCGACAGCCGCACGGAGCCCGGCGCGCCCTGCCCGGTCCTTCATGGATGACCGGGCCGCGGAATGCGCGAACACGGCAACATCATCCTGCGTGGCAGTGCAGGCGCGGCGGCCGCCAGTGGATTGCCCGCCGCATCGGGTGCGCGGAGTTTGCCGGGCCGAACAGTGAACGCCGGCACACAACGTGGCGGCTGACGCGCATTTTCCCTGTGCTTCAATAGATCCGGTTTTTGGCGAGGATCGACGTGGCGGAAGGATTGTTCAGGCACGAGGTGACACAGGCCCGCAAGGACGCCTGGCTCGGCGGCGTGCACCTGCCCAGGTCGCGCATGGCCTGGCCGATGGCGATCCTCGCCGCGTCGGCGATGCTGGCCATCGTGTTGCTGCTGGCGTTCGGTGGCTATACGCGCAAGGAACGCGTGCAGGGGCGACTGGTGCCGCGCGCGGGCCTGATCGAGGTCGCGGCAGAGGCACCATCGACGGTCGCCAGATTGCAGGTGCGCGAAGGACAGGCCGTCGCGGCCGGCCAGCCCTTGCTTGAGCTGTCCGCCGACCCCGACAGCCCCGCCCTGCCCGCGCGCGGCGTGGGCGAAAGCATCGACCGGCAGTTGCGTCGGCAACGGCACAGCCTTGCCGCGGAGCTCGCGTCCGCGGGTGATTCCGAACGCCTGCAGCGCGACGCGCTGGGCGAGCGCATCGCGCTGCTGGAGCGACAGCTTGTCGCGGCCGCCGCCGAGCAGGACCTGCGGCAACACCAGGCCGCCGATGCGAGTGCAATGATCGAGCGCATCCGCCCGCTGGTCGAACAGCAGATCGTGAGCGCGGTGCAGATGCAGCAGTACGAGACCACCGCGCTGGATGCGCAGGCCCACGCGCAGCTCGCACGGCAGCAGCGCCTGCAGGTGCAAGGGGAGCTCGCAGGCGCGCGGGCGCAACTCGCCGAATTGCCGCGCGCAGGCGAATCGCGGCGTGGCGTGGCCGAGCGCGCACTGTCGGACGTCGATCTGGCGATCGCGCGCAATGAAGTGCAGCGCGGCCAGGTGCTGCGCGCCGCGCGTGCCGGCGTGGTGTCGGGCCTGTCCATCAAACCGGGCCAGTCGGTGGCCGCTGGCCAGCGACTGCTGTCGATCATCCCCGGCGACTCGCCGTTGCAGGCCGAACTGTGGGTGCCCAGCCGCGCCATCGGCACGCTGGCGGTCGGCGGCGATGTTTCGATGCGGTACGCGGCATTTCCGCACCAGAAGTTCGGGCGCCAGCCCGGGCGCATCGTCGACATCGGCGGCGTGGCGCTGTCGGTCGACGAGATCCGCGAGCGTGCCGGCGTCACCGTCGCCGAGCCGTCCTACCGGGTCCTGGTCGCGCCGCTGCACCAGCGCATCGCCGGTGAGGCCGGCCGCATGCTGGCGCCGCGCGTCGGCATGCAGCTGGAGGCCGACCTGATGCTCGAACACCGCCGCCTGCGCGACCTGCTGTGGTCCGCGCCCGACCGACCATCACCGGAAACCACCGCTTCGCTCGAGGCAACGCACTGATGCCGGTCTCGTTGCGCATGTCGGGCAGCGCGCGCCTGCCGGTGATCCAGCAGGGCGAACTGGCCGAATGCGGCCTGGCCTGCCTGGCGATGGTCGCGCGCTACCACGGGCACGACGTCGACCTCGCGGGCCTGCGTCGCCGCTTCCCGGTCTCGCTCAAGGGCGTGGGGCTGTCGCGGCTGATCGAGATCGGCGACCGCATGGGCTTCGAGGCGCGGCCGCTGCGCACCGAACCCGAACTGCTCGCCGACCTGCGCACGCCGTGCATCCTGCACTGGGACCTCAACCACTTCGTGGTGCTCAAGCATGTCGGGCGGCGCGGGATCGAGATCCACGATCCTGCGCGTGGGGCAGTGACGATGTCGCTCGAGGAAGCCGGCCGCCATTTCACCGGCGTCGCGCTCGAACTCACGCCAGTGCCCGACTTCGAACCCATGCACGAACGCACCGGGGCGCGGCCGACGCTGCGCGCACTGGCCGCGCGGATCGCCGGGCTGCGCACCGCCGCGGTGCAGGTCCTGCTGCTGGCACTGGCGCTCGAAGTGTTCACTCTGGCGCTACCGCTGGCGCTGCAGTGGGTGATCGACCAGGTACTGGTGTCGGCCGACTACGGGCTGCTGACGCTGATCGGCATCGGCTTCCTCGCGGTGGTGCTGTTCCAGGCCGCGATCGCGGCGATGCGCGGCTGGCTGGTCGCCGACATCGGCGCATCGCTGGGCGCGCAGTGGATCGGCCAGCTGTTCGGCCACCTGATGCGCCTGCCGCTGGACTACTTCGAGAAGCGCCATGTCGGCGGCGTGCTGTCGCGCTTCACGTCGGTGCAGGCGATCCAGCAGACGCTGACCGGCAGCTTCGTCGAAGCGCTGCTCGACGGGCTCACCGTGGTGCTGGTGCTGGCCATGCTGGTGTTCTACAGCGTGCCGCTGACCTTGCTGGTGCTCGCTGCCTTCGCCCTGTACGCGGCGCTGCGCTGGGTCGCGTACCGCAAGCTCTGGCGGCTGAAAGAGGAACAGCTGGTTTACGTCTCGCGGCAGCAGAGCCAGTTGATCGAGGCGATCCAGGGCGTGCAGACAGTCAAGCTCGCCAACAAACAGGGCGACCGCCAGGCGCGCGTGGCCAACGCATCGATCGAAGTGGCGCGGCGCGAGGCCGCGATCGGCCGGCTCACGGCCACGTTCGCCGCCTTGTCGAAGCTGGTGATCGGCGGCCAGCGCGTGGTGCTGATCTGGCTGTGCGCGTGGATGACCCTGGAAGGCCGCTTCAGCGCCGGCATGCTGGTGGTGTTCGTGACCTACGCGGAGCTGTTCGCGACCCGCACCGGCAGCCTGATCGACAAGCTGGTCGACCTGCGCCTGCTCGGCCTGCACGGCGAGCGCGTGGCCGACATCGCGCTCGAGGCGCCGGAGCCGCACGTGCATGGCGGCTATTCGGGACCCACGCCCGAACCGCGCATCGAGATCGAAAGCCTCGGCTTCCGTTACGCCGACGACGATCCGTGGGTGCTGCACGACTGCTCGCTGGTCATCGAGGCCGGCGAATCGGTCGCCATCGTCGGCCCTTCCGGTTGCGGCAAGACGACGCTCGCCAAGCTCGTCCTCGGCCTGCTGCAACCCGCCGAAGGCTCGATCCGCATCGGCGGCATCGACGTGCGCCGCTACGGGCTGGCCGAGTATCGCGCTCGCTTCGGTGCGGTGATGCAGGAGGACGTCCTGTTCGCCGGCTCGGTGGCCGACAACATTTCGTTCTTCGATCCCGATGCCACCGCGCAGGCGATCGAAGCGGCCGCGCGCGCCGCCCACATCCACGACGACATCGTCGCCATGCCGATGGGCTACGAGTCGCTGGTCGGCGACATGGGGTCCGCGTTGTCTGGCGGACAGAAACAGCGCGTGCTGCTGGCGCGCGCGCTGTACCGGCAGCCGGCGATCCTGCTGCTGGACGAGGCCACCAGCCATCTCGATGTCGGCCGCGAACGCGCGATCAATGCGGCCATCGCCGGCATGAACATGACCCGCATCGTCATCGCGCATCGACCGGACACCATCGCCAGCGTCGATCGCGTGATCGCCCTCCAGGCCGGCCGCGCGCAGTCGATGACGGAGCCCGACTACCGATCGAGACAGGCATCACACGCAGAAGCGGCAATCGCGGTTAATGCCGGCTAACAACGAATTTTTGGAATCTGGCTAGCATCGGATCGCGCCGGAGCCGGTTCCGGCGCAACTGCATCCGATGCAGTCCATCCACCGGCGCAGCCAGGAGAAACGATGCATGAAACAGCATGACGTTGCACCCCAGGAAGACACGCTGGCACGTCCGCTTGCTCGAATCGCGGCACGCGAACTCTCCGCGGAAGAAATCGCGGCAGTCGCCGGCGGCCGTCCCGACACCACCCACGCCACCGGTCCGCGCGGTGACGATCCGGCTGATCCGGGCGACATCTACTGATCCGATTGCGCGAATCTTTCGCACTCCGCACGCCCCGCACCCGCGGGGCGTGTCCACGAATGGAACCGGGACTGCGCATCGCCCCCTTTCGCGCCGCGCCCCGGACCAAGCCGGACTCGCTGCATGCCATCACGCCCGCTGATCCTCTCGTCGCTGTCCCACGATATCCACGCCCATGCGGTCAGCTGGGGATTGCGATGCAGCGGCGTCGAACCGCTTTGGGTCTCCTCCTTTGCCGACCCCGCTGCAGGCGCGATATCGCTGTACAGCGACGACGAAACACCCTGGCGGGCCTCGGGCGCGCTGGGCGCGGAGATCGGTCCGGTCTGGTACCGGCGCACGCGCAATCCTGAAGACTTCCCGCGCGTGCGGCAAAGCGACCTCGCGTTCGTGCGCACCGAATGGGCGCGCTTCCTCAAGAACCTCTACCTGCTGGCGGGCGACCTGTCTGACCGACTCTGGATCAATCCGCCGGCCGCGGCGATCGAGGCCGAGAACAAGCTCGTGCAGCTGCGCGCCGCCCGCCGGTGCGGCGTGCGCTTCCCGGCCACCCTCGTTTCCAATGACCCGGTGGAGATCCGCGCGTTCTTCCGCCGGCACGGAAAAGTGATCTACAAGCCCTTCATGACCCACAGCTGGGAGAACGCGGATGGCGACGCGTTCAGCACCTATGCCAGCATCCTGGATGAATCCATGCTGGCGGGCGACGAAAGCCTGCGCCATTGCCCGGGCATCTACCAGGCCTACGTTGAAAAGCGCAGCGACCTGCGCGTGGTCGCGATCGGCGAGCGCCTGTTCACCGTCGCCCTGCGTTCAACCTCCGGCCAGGCGTTCGTGGACTGGCGTGCGCACCAGCACGGCACCAGCCTGGAAGCGACGGTGGCCGAGCTCCCCACAGGCTGCGCGGACAAGCTCAAGGCGGTGATGCGGGCGCTCGGAATCGTCTTCGGCTGCTTCGACCTGGCCCTTGACGAAAATGGCGAGGCGTACTTCCTCGAAGTCAACCAGGCCGGGCAGTTCCTGTTCCTCGAACAATTGGTGCCGCAACTGCCGCTGCTGCAGGCGATGTCCGCCATGCTTGGCCAGGGGCGAACCGACTACAGCCTGGATCCCGACCCTGCGCTTTCCTACGCCGCCTACAACGCGAGCGAGGAACACGCCCAATGGTGGCAACAGGTGCGTCCGCAGATGGAGGCCGAGGCCGCCGCAGGCGATTGGATCAGCCGCGAATAGCAGCCTCGGCGTCGGGTGTTGCCGTCAGGGACGGGGTTGCGGATCGCTGCGACTGCCGCCGTCGATGCGGAACGTGAAGCAGTGCCGCCCTGCGCCATGCACCCAGTGCGGGTCCTGCCAGCGCCTTTTCGCTTCGCGCTTGGCCGCGGTGTCGGTGATGAAGGTCGCGCACAGCTCGAACGCATCGGCACCCGTCTTCCGGTATTCGTAGCGCGATCCGGTTTCCGGATCGGAGACATCCAGCGCAACACCCGGCCGCGCGTCGAGCGCGTCGAGCGTGTCCGGAAGCGCACCGGTATCGGCCCGGAAAGCGCGCGCCGCCGCTTCGACCTGGCGCAGATCGTCCACGCGTCGCTCGTCGATGCGCATGCGCCGTTGCTCGGCCGGCGAGCCCATCACCACGATCGCCCCCGCCACCGTGGCCAGCACCACGGCGCCGGCCAGCACCAGTAGCCAAAGCCCGACGGGCCGGGCGCTCACGCTGACACCTCTTCACGGCGCAGGTCGTGCAGGTAGTAGCCGAACACGCCGCCGGCAATCGCGCCCACCACCAGCACCTTGAGCACGAAGCGGACGCTCAGTTCCCCGCCGAGCAGGTTGTAGACCAGGGTGGTGACGTCGCAGATCAGCGCGACCGCGGCCAGGAACAGGGTCAGGTAGGTCAGCCAGCGACGCACCGGCGAGAGCCGCTTGATCGGCTGCCGGTCCACTTCGCGCGCAAGATGGCGCGCCAGCAGCGCGAAGACCGGGAACGCGATGATCACCGAGGCCGTGGACCAGCGCATCGAGGAGCCGAACACCTCGTAGCCGCGGCTGGCAGCGGCATCCGGGAAGGCGGCGTTGATCAGGTCGAACAGCAGGCTGCCGACGTGGAACGCCGAGTAGTACAGGGAGACGAACAGCACCAGGTACAGGAACGCCTCGCGCGCCGACAGCGAGGCCCGTGGGCGCGGCACCGGCACGGGAAAGTCGACGTCGGCATAGGCGGACAGCACGTCGCGGGTCTGCGCCTCGCTCCACCCGGCCGCGGCCAGCGCCTGCGCAATGGCCTCGCGCGACTGCCCGCGCAGCAGCGCCTCGCGCACGAAGATCTCGAGTTCCTGTGCTCCTGCCGCCATTGCCCGCACTCCGTGATTGCGATGGCGGCGACTGTAGCAGGCGGCACGACAGATCATTCACGCCAGTTCCAATGGGTCGCCGTAGCCCCCTTGCCTTTCGCTCTTGAACCGCCGGGCAAGTCGGAACGCGGGTGCGAATGCCCTTGGGTGCGAAATCAAGGAGGAGGCCTCGGCCGCAGGCCGGCGCCGGAGGACATTCGCGCGCATGGGCATTCGCACCCGGCGCCCAGTCACCTGGACGCGCGTTTTCCCTCAGTCGGGAGAAGAACCAAAGAAAAAGCGGGCCGAAGCCCGCTCTCTCGTATTGTGCAGCGATGTCGCGGCGGCTTACTCGGCCGACACGCCCTCGCCTTCTTCCACGGCCTTCATCGACAGGCGGATGCGGCCCTGCTTGTCGACTTCCAGCACCTTGACCTTGACCACGTCGCCTTCCTTGAGCTTGTCGGACACCTTCTCGACGCGCTCGTTGGAGATCTGCGACACGTGGACCAGGCCGTCCTTGCCGGGGGAGATGGTGACGAATGCACCGAAGTCCATCAGCTTGACGACCTTGCCCTCGTAGATGCGGCCCGGCTCGACGTCGGAGGTGATCTGCTCGATGCGGTCCTTGGCGGCCTTGCCGGCGGCGGCGTCGACGGAGGCGATGGTGATGGTGCCGTCGTCCTGGATGTCGATCTGGGTGCCGGTTTCCTTGGTGATCGCCTGGATCACCGAACCGCCCTTGCCGATCACTTCGCGGATCTTGTCGGGGTGGATCTTGATGGTGATCAGGCGCGGCGCGAAGTCGGACAGCTCCGGGCGCGGCGCGGTCAGCGCGTTGGCCATCTCGCCGAGGATGTGCAGGCGGCCCTGCTTGGCCTGGGCCAGCGCCACCTTCATGATTTCCTCGGTGATGCCCTGGATCTTGATGTCCATCTGCAGCGCCGAGATGCCGTTCGAGGTACCGGCCACCTTGAAGTCCATGTCGCCGAGGTGGTCTTCGTCGCCGAGGATGTCGGACAGCACGACGAAGTCGTTGCCTTCCTTCACCAGGCCCATCGCGATACCCGCGACCGGCGCCTTGATCGGCACGCCGGCGTCCATCAGTGCCAGCGACGAGCCGCAGACCGATGCCATCGACGAGGAACCGTTCGACTCGGTGATCTCCGAGACGACGCGGATGGTGTACGGGAAGGCTTCCATCGTCGGCATCACCGCCAGCACGCCACGCTTGGCGAGGCGGCCGTGGCCGATCTCGCGACGCTTCGGGCCCATCATGCGGCCGGCTTCGCCGACCGAATAGGGCGGGAAGTTGTAATGGAACAGGAAGTGGTCCTTGTACTCGCCACCGACGGCATCGATGATCTGGCCGTCACGCGCGGTGCCCAGGGTGACCGCGACGATCGCCTGGGTCTCGCCACGGGTGAACAGCGCCGAACCGTGCACGCGCGGCAGGATGCTGACCTTCGATGCGATCGGGCGCACGGTGTCGAGCGCACGGCCGTCGATGCGGATCTTGCTGCTCAGCACAGCGCCACGCATGGTCTCGTACTCGAGCTCGCTGAACTGCTTGGAGACTTCGGCCGGGTTCCAGCCGTTGGCCTCGATCTGCTCGGCGAGGCCGGAGATCACGTCCTTCTTCAGCGCCGAGATGGCGTCCTTGCGCTCGAGCTTGTCGCGTACCGCGAAAGCCTGGGTCAGGCGATCGCCGATGGCGGTCTTGAGCGCACCGATCATGTTCGCGTCGGCAACCGGGGCGGACCAGGTCCACTTCGGCTTGCCGGCTTCGGCGACCAGTTCGTTGATGGCGTTGATCGCAACCTGCATCTGCTGGTGGCCGAACATCACCGCACCCAGCATCACGTCTTCCGACAGTTCCTGCGCTTCGGACTCGACCATCAGCACCGCGTTGGCGGTACCGGCGACGACGAGCTCGAGCTGCGAGTCGACCAGTTCGGTCTTCGAGGGGTTGAGCAGGTACTGGCCGTCCTTGTAACCGACCTTGGCCGCGCCGATCGGGCCGTCGAACGGCGCACCGGACAGCGACAGCGCGGCGGACGCGCCGATCAGGGCGAGGATGTCGCCGTCGACTTCCGGGTTCATCGACATCACGGTGGCGATGATCTGCACTTCGTTGCGGAAGCCATCGGGGAACAGCGGGCGGATCGGGCGATCGATCAGGCGCGAGATCAGCGTTTCCTTCTCGGTCTGGCGGCCTTCGCGCTTGAAGAAGCCGCCCGGGATGCGGCCACCGGCGTAGAACTTCTCCTGGTAGTCGACGGTGAGCGGGAAGAAATCCTGCCCCTCGCGCGCGGTCTTGTTGGCGACCGCACTGACCAGCAGCACGGTGCCGTCGCACGACACCATGACGGCGCCGCCGGCCTGGCGGGCGATCTCACCGGTCTCGATCGTGACCGTCTGTTTGCCGTACTGGAAGCTCTTGGTAACTTTTGCCACGTGTGTATTCCTTGGATGACTCTAGCGATGGACCGGACGCGGACCCTTGCCCGCGCCGGGCGGACCGCGCGAAGCGATCCAAAAAAGAACCGCGGCGCATTGCTGCGCCGCGGTGTGGTCCGGGGTTACCGGCGCAGGCCGAGCTTCTCGATCAGGGACTTGTAGCGCGCGACGTCCTTGCGGTGCAGGTAGTCGAGCAGGCTGCGGCGGCGGTTGACCATCTTCAGCAGGCCACGACGGCTGTGGTGGTCGTGCTTGTGGGCCTTGAAGTGCTCGGTCAGGTGCACGATGCGGGCGGTGAGCAGGGCGACCTGGACTTCCGGCGAGCCGGTGTCGTTGTCGCCGCGCTTGTGTTCGTTGATGACGGTGCTGGTGTCGATGGACATCTGGTGTTTGCCTCGGGTAGATGCGTGGCTTGCAGGAACGCGGCGCCATGCCAGTGGCATGGTCCACGCACCGCTCGGCTCGCCGTTTGCAGGATGGGTGGTGCGAAAGTGCTTGAAAAAGCCGCAAAATTGTAGCGCCTGGCGCCGCCGGTCACAAGGTCAACGCGCCTTGGCAACCGGGATGCCCGGCTGGGCACAGGCCCAGCTGAACAGGCGCTGCGGCCGCAGCAGCCCCTCGCCATCGACCTCGCCCAGCCCCAGCGCGCGTCCCCGTGGATCGAAGATCGCCACCGCGCCCGACGGACGGAAGCCGCCGGACACGCCTTGCCCATAGGACAGGCGCGCCGCCTGGGCCGCATCGACCTCCACTTCCGGCCACGAGGCCATGCCGCTTTCCACCGGCAGCAGGCAGGCGTCGAGCCCGCGCTCGCCGCGGCCGGCCAGCGCCTGCAGGTCGTCCAGTGTCCACAGCTTCGGCTCGCGGAACGGATCGACCCAGAGCCGGCGCAGCTCGGCGACATGCGCGCCGCAGCCGAGCGCCTCGCCGAGGTCGCGCACCAGGCTGCGCACATAGGTTCCTGAACCGCATTCGACATGCAGGCGCAGCAGCGGCTCGCCGGCATCGAGCAGGTCGGCGGCGGCCTGCAGCTCGAAGGCGTGCACGTCGACCTCGCGCTCCTCGACCTCCACCACCTCGCCGCGGCGCGCCTTGGCATACAGCGGCTCGCCACCACGCTTGAGCGCCGAATAGATCGGCGGGCGCTGGCGGATGCGCCCGGTCAACGCCCGCAGGGCGGCGTCGATGGTGTCGATGGACAAGGCCGGCACCGGTCGTTCACGCAGCGGCTGGCCGTCGGCGTCGTCGGTATCGGTGACGATGCCCAGCCGCGCCACCGCGTCGTAGGCCTTGCGCGCGCCGAGCAGGCCGCCGGCGATCTTGGTCGCCTCGCCGAAGCAGACCGGCAGCAGGCCGGTGGCCAGCGGGTCGAGGCTGCCGGTATGCCCGGCCTTCTGCGCGCGGAACAGGTGGCGCACGCGCTGCAGCGCCTGGTTGGAGCTCAGTCCACGCGGCTTGTCGAGCAGCAGGATGCCGTCGAGGCTGCGGAATCGCGTGCGTGGCGGCTTGCTCATCCGGGCATTGTAGGGTCGAGGCGCGGGGCCGTGCTCTTGTACCCACGCTCTTGTGGGAGCGGCTTCAGCCGCGAGCTCTTCGGGCAACGGTGAAAATCAAAAGCGCACGGCTTGAAGCCGCTCCCACGACAGCTCAGCTGTCGTCGCCGGTATCCGGCAGGTCGCGCAGCAGGTTGTCGATGCGCTCGCCGCGGTCGACGGAATCGTCGTAGTGGAAATGCAGCTCCGGCACGTGACGCAGGTTCACGGCGCGCGCGAGCCGGTAACGCACTTCCGGCGCGACCGCCTTGAGTCCCTTCATCGCTTCGGTCGCGCGTTCGGGTTGCAGCGCGGTGACGAACACCTTGGCATGCGCCAGGTCGCGCGTGACCTCGACGTCCGACACGCTGACCGACGGCAGGCCATGCTCGGCCACGGCGTCGCGCACCAGCGTGCCCAGCTCGCGACGAAGCTGGGCGGAAACGCGGTCGGTGCGGTGGAAAGACTTCTGCGGCATCAGAGCGTGCGCTGCACTTCGATACGCTCGAAGCACTCGATCTGGTCGCCCGGCTGCACGTCGTTGTACTGCTTCACGCCGATGCCGCACTCGGTGCCGTTGCGCACCTCGTCGACGTTCTCCTTGAAGCGGCGCAGCGATTCGAGCTCGCCCTCGAAGATCACGGTGTTGTCGCGCAGCACGCGGATCGGCTTGTGGCGCTTGACCACGCCCTCGACCACCATGCAGCCGGCGACGGCGCCGAACTTGGAGCTGCGGAACACGTCGCGGACTTCCGCGGTACCGATGATCTCTTCGCGGATCTCGACGCCGAGGATGCCGGATGCGACCTGCTTCACCTGGTCGATCACGTCGTAGATGATCGAGAAATAGCGCAGGTCGACGCCGTTGCCCTCGATCACCTTGCGCGCCGAGGCATCGGCACGCACGTTGAAGCCGATCAGCGTGGCCTTCGATGTCGCGGCCAGCTGCGCGTCGGACTCGGTGATGCCACCGACGCCGGCGGCGAGCACGTTGATGCGGATCTGCTCGTTCGACAGCGCGGTCAATGCCTCGCGCAGCGCCTGCACCGAACCCTGCACGTCGGCCTTGATGATCAGCGGCAGGCTGAGCTGGGCTTCGCCCGCGCCCATCTGCGCCATGATGTCTTCCATGCGGTTGCCGGCCTGGCCCACCAGGCGCGTCTCGCGACGCTTGGCATCGCGCTGCTGGGCAACGTCCTTGGCCAGGCGCTCGTCCTCGACGACGACGAAATCGTCGCCGGCATCCGGCACGCCGGACAGACCAAGCACTTGCACCGGGATCGACGGACCCGCGGCGGGCACCTGCTTGCCGTTCTCGTCGAACAGCGCACGCACGCGGCCGTACTGCACGCCGCAGACCAGGTAGTCGCCCTTCTGCAGCGAACCCTGCTGCACCAGCACCGTCGCGACCGGGCCACGGCCCTTGTCGAGCGAGGATTCGATCACCACGCCGCTGGCGCGGCCTTCGGCCACGGCCCTGAGTTCAAGCACTTCGGCCTGCAGCGAAATCGCATCGAGCAGCGTGTCGACGCCCTGCCCGGTCTTCGCTGAGAGCTCGACCATCTGCGTTTCGCCGCCGAATTCCTCGGCGACGATTTCCTGGCCCAGCAGCTCGTTCTTGATCCGCGACGGGTCGGCTTCGGACTTGTCGACCTTGTTGATCGCCACGATCAGCGGCACGCCGGCGGCGCGGGCATGCTGCACGGCCTCGATCGTCTGCGGCATCACGCCGTCGTCGGCAGCGACCACCAGCACCACGATGTCGGTGAGCTTGGCGCCGCGCGCGCGCATCGAGGTGAACGCTGCGTGGCCGGGGGTGTCGAGGAAGCTGATGACGCCCTTGTCGGTCTCGACGTGGTACGCACCGATGTGCTGGGTGATACCGCCGGCCTCGCCGGTGGCGACCTTGGTACGACGGATGTAGTCGAGCAGCGAGGTCTTGCCGTGGTCGACGTGGCCCATGATCGTGACCACGGGCGGGCGCGGCTGCCTGTCGCCCTGCGTTTCCTCCACGTGCGCCAGCAGCTCGGTCTCGGCATCGTCGGCGTCGGCGCGCACGGCGGTGTGGCCCAGTTCCTCGGTGACCAGCACCGCGGTGTCGTGGTCGATGGTCTGGGTGATGGTCGCCATGACGCCCATCTTGAACAACGCCTTGACCACGTCGCCGCCCTTCATCGCCAGCTTCTGGGCGAGGTCGGCCACGGTGATCGCTTCGCCGATCGCCACTTCGCGCACGACCGGCGCCGTCGGCCGGGTGAACCCGGTGCCGGTGCGGGCCTGGTCGCGGTTCTGGCGCGTGGAGCGCGACTTCGGCCGCGCGGTGGTGCGGCGCGCGCGGTCGGCCGCGCTCAGGTGCAATTGGCCGGCAAATCGCGCTGCGCTCTCGTCGTCCTCGACGCCGGCGACCATCGCATGCGAGCCGCGGGTCTTGTGCTTGTGCCCGCTCCGGTCGTCGGCGCGCGGGGCGGCCGGCTTCGGATGGCCATGGCCATGCGGCTTGCGCGCGGCGGCATCGTCCTCGGCCGGCACGGCAGCGGCGGCCAGTTCGGCCTCGGCACGCAGGCGCGCGGCTTCGGCTTCCTCCTGGCGCTTGCGCTCGGCGGCTTCGTCGGCGCGACGCTTGTCCTCTTCGGCCAGGCGCTGCTGCTCGGTCAGGTTGCGCAGGCGCGATTCCTCGAGCTTGCGCAGGATCTCGGCGCGCTCGTCGTTACCGCCCGCCGCGGCGGCAGTTGCCGACGCGGCCGGGGCCGCGGCATCGCCCTGGCCCGGCTTGACCAGGGTGACCTTCTTGCGCACGACGACATCGACCGTGGCGCGGTTCTTGCCGCCGCCGACGGTGAGCTCCTGCTTGCGACTGCGGTTGAGCGTGATCTTCTTCGGGGCGACTGCGTCCTCGGCAGGCTTGTCGGCCTTGCCATGGGTACGACGCAGGAAGCCCAGAAGCTTGACCTTCTCGGTGCTGGTGACGACCTGGTCCGGATCGTTGAAGCTCATGCCGGCCTCGGCCAGCTGCTCCAGCAATTTCTCGACCGGTGTGTTCACCAGTGCGGCAAGCTTGCGGATGGTGGTTTGCTGCGACATTCGGTTTCCGTGTCCTTTGGCGGGGGCCTTGGCCCTGCGCGTGATGGAACGATTCTACTGCGGTGGGGAAAACGGCCCGGGGTGGCGCCAAATGGCTGCCTTCCGCCGGATCGGCCTCTCCTGCCTCTCCTGCCGCCCTCCGTGGCCGAACTTCGGCATCCCGCGGGATGCCAGTCCCGGACCTCCATGCCCGGGCGACAATGAACGTGACCGGCGGCGCACCGCGCCTGCCGGTCCGTTCGATCAGCTCTCGCGCTCCAGCCGCGCGATTTCCTCCGCGCGCGCAGCCAGGATCAGCGCCGCGGCGCGTGATTCATCCACGCCCTCGATGCCGAACTCGACCACTTCGTCCGCGCCCAGGTCCGACAGGTCCTCGCTGGTGCGCACGCCGTGGGACGCCAGCGCGAAGGCAGTCTCCTCGTCCATGCCTTCCAGCGCCAGCAGGTCGTCGGCGGGCGCGTTCTCGTCGAGCTCTTCCTCGACCGCGAGCGCGTCGTTGAGCAGTGCGTCGCGGGCGCGGGCGCGCAGTTCTTCGACGATGTCCTCGTCGAAGCCCTCGACGGCCAGCAGTTCGCCGACCGGGACGTAGGCGATTTCCTCGACCGTGCTGAAGCCCTCGGTGACCAGGATGTTGGCGATCTCCTCGTCGACCTCGAGTTTGTCCTGGAACAGCGCACGCGCGGCGGCCTGCTCGGCCTCCGACTTCTCTGCGACCTGGTCCTGGGTCATCACGTTCAGCTGCCAGCCCGACAGGCGGCTGGCGAGGCGCACGTTCTGGCCGCCCTTGCCGATCGCCTGCGCGAGGCGGTCCTCGGCCACGGCCAGGTCCATCGAATGCTTGTCCTCGTCGACCACGATCGACTGCACCTCGGCCGGCGCCATGGCGTTGATCACGAACTGCGCCGGGTTGTCCGACCACAGCACGATGTCCACGCGCTCGCCGTTGAGCTCGTTCGACACCGCCTGCACGCGCGAACCGCGCATGCCGATGCAGGCGCCGATCGGATCGGTGCGGTTGTCGTAGGCGAGCACGGCGATCTTGGCGCGGTCGCCCGGATCGCGTGCGCAGGCCTTGATGTCGACCAGGCCCTGGCCGACTTCCGGCACTTCGAGCTTGAACAGTTCCATCATGAATTCGGGCGCGGCGCGGCTGATGAACAACTGCGGGCCGCGCGGCTCGGTGCGCACGTCGTACAGGTAGCCGCGGATGCGGTCGCCGGCGCGGACGATGTCGCGCGGGATCGCCTTGTCCTTGGGGATGAACGCCTCGGCGTTGCCGCCCAGGTCGACGTAGACGTTGCCGCGCTCGACGCGCTTGACGATGCCGGTCACCAGTTCGCCGACGCGGTCCTTCCATGCATCGACGACCTGTGCGCGCTCGGCTTCGCGTACGCGCTGCACGATCACCTGCTTGGCGGCTTGCGCGGCGATGCGGCCGAAATCGACGTTGTCGATCTGCTCCTCGATGTAGTCGCCGACCTCGGCGCCCTCGCTCTCGTCGAGCGCATCCATCAGGCGGATCTGGCGGTCGGGCGATTCCATCACCACGTCGTCGGCCACCACTTCCCAGCGCCGGTAGGTCTGGTAGTTGCCATCCTTCGGGTCGATCTCCACGCGCGTCAGCACGTCCTGGTCGAGATAGCGCTTCTTGGCCGCAGTGGCCAGCGCCGCTTCGATCGCCTCGAGGATCACGGACTCCGGCACGCCCTTTTCATTGGCGACCGCATCCACGACCAGCAACAGTTCCTTGCTCATCTGCTTCTCACTCCGCGGGGGACGGTTTTGCCGCCGCCGTCTTGTTGGTTCGTTTGTCTGTGGGTTTGTTCTTCGCTTGCTTGCCCGGACGCGCGTCGCGCCCCGACTTGTCCTGCGCGGGCGCCAGGCCCAGTGCCACCCAGTCCGGCACCAGGCGCGCCTTGTCGATGTTGTCAAAGCCGGCTTCCACGGGCGTGCCGTCGACGTCGAAGGTGATGCGATCGCCGTCGACCGCGGCGATGACGCCCTGCAGCCTGCGGCGCCCGTCCTGCGGCAGCTTCAGCGTGACCTTGGCGCGCTCGCCCAGGAACCGCGCGAACTGCTCTGGTGCGAACAGCGGCCGGTCGACGCCGGGCGAGGACACTTCCAGCGTGTAGTTGCCGCTGATCGGATCCTCGACGTCGAGCTGCGCCGACACTTCGCGGCTGACCGCCTCGCAATCCTCGATGCCGACCTGGCGCCCGTCGCCGGCATCGGCCGGGACGTCGATGTACAGGCGCAGCACCGCGCTGCCGGGAGCCGGCAGGTACTCGGCGCCGAGCAGTTCCACCCCGAGGGAGCGGATGGTCGGCGCCAGGAGGGTCGCGATTTGGGTTGCCTTGTCGGTCATCTGTTCCGTGAAGATCCTGCTGTCTGCATGCCGATGCGTCGCGGAAGGGCCCGAAAAACGACAAAGGGCCCAATGGGCCCCTTGTCCGATACCACTGGATTTCGGCACCGAGGCATGAAGCCTGCCTCGATCAAGCCCGACTTGCCGCCATCAAAAAAAGCCTCCGTGGAGGCTTTTCGTCGATCGCGAAAAGCTGGTAGCGGGGGCAGGATTTGAACCTGCGACCTTCGGGTTATGAGCCCGACGAGCTGCCAGACTGCTCCACCCCGCATCAGGAGCGGAATTATGGTGACTGCGGGAATTTATTGCAAGCCTGCGTGGGAATGTCGCGCGAAGTGCACGAATTTCCCTCTCTATCCAGGCCCTTCTCCTTCCCCTTCAAGGGGACGGCCGGGATGGGGACGGGTTTCGAGTCAAGCGTGGCTGAATGGCCCTTGGATATCGCCCTGATCCCCGAGGCAGCCTGGCGGCGTGCTTCTTGGGCGGGTAGCCACGCGTCGGGCTGGACACCCATCCCCACCCTTGCCCGTCCGGCCACGCGCAGCACGCGTGGCGTTCAGGCGGATGCGAGCCAATGGCTCGCAAGCTATCCGTCTTCACCCCCTTGAAGGGGAGGGAATTCGGAAGCGCGACTTCGCCGCGCTAGATTCCGAAAGCGCGCTGGCACCACGCCATGAGCGGGCTCCAGGCGAAACCGAGCACCAGCAGCGAGATCGCATTGATCGAGAACACCACCTGCAGCGGGCGTCCCGGGCGGACCTGGATCGGTTCGCCCACCGGCTCGTCGAAGTACATCACCTTCATCACGCGCAGGTAGTAGAACGCGCCGATCACCGCAAACACGATGCCGACGATGGCCAGCCAGAGCATGTCGCCATGGATCGCGGCGCGCAGCACCGCCAGCTTGGCCCAGAAGCCGAGGAACGGCGGCACACCGGCCAGCGAGGCCATGATGCACAGCACCAGCCCCGCCATCCACGGGCTGCGCGCGTTCAGGCCCTTGAAGTCGTCGATGCGGTCGGCCTCGAAGCCGTTGCGCGAAAGCATGATGATGGCGCCGAACGCCGCCGCCGCCATGATCGCGTAGCTGATCGCGTAGAACATCGCCGCCGCATAGCCCTCGGGGCCGCCGCCGGCGAAGCCGAGGAAGATGAAACCGACGTGCGAGACGGTGGAATACGCCAGCATGCGCTTGAGGTTGCCCTGCGCGATCGCGACCACGTTGCCGATCGCCAGCGACAGCGCCGCCAGGCCGGCCAGCAGCACGTGCCACTGGTCGCCCGCGGGGGCGAGCCCCGATTCGAGCAGGCGGTAGGTCATGCCGAACGCCGCCAGCTTCGGCGCCGAACCGATGAACAGCGTGATCGGCGTGGGCGCACCGTGGTAGGTGTCGGGCAACCACATGTGGAACGGCGCCGCGCCGAACTTGAACGCGATGCCGACGACAACGAACACGGTGCCGGTGAGCATCAGCACGCGGTCGTCGCCGGACAGCGTGCCTGCGGCGGCGTGGATCGTGGCCAGGTCCAGCGAGTGCGTGGCCCCGTACAGCAGCGACATGCCGTACAGCAGCATGCCCGAGGCCAGCGAGCCCAGCACGAAGTACTTCATCGCCGCTTCCGAACCCAACGGGCTGTCGCGGTCGATCGCCACCAGCGCGTACGAACCCAGCGCGAGCAGCTCGAGGCCGACATAGACCATCGTCAGGTTGCCGGCCGAGACCAGCAGCATCATGCCCACGGTCGCGAACAGCACCAGCACCGGCAGCTCGCCCTTGTACAGGCTGCGCTCGCGCATGAACGTCCACGCATAACCCAGCGCCACCGCCGAGACCACCAGCAGGCAGATCTTGAGCACGTCGGCGATGCCGTCGCGGATGAACATGTCGTGCATCACCGCGCCCTGCCCGCCCGTGCCCGCGGCCACCATGCATGCGGCGGCCAGCAGCACGCCGATCGCACCGACGTGGGTGACGATGCGACGGCGCTCGTCCAGGAACAGGTCGAGCATCAACAGCGCGAACGCGCCGATCACCACCAGCAGCTCGGGCGCCAGCGGCGCGATGTCTGCCAGGCTCCTCACCTGCGGGACCATCGTTGCTTCCATCAGTACGCCAAGGATCATCGCGGCATCGTCCTCAAAGCTTGCTTGCGGCGAGCTGCGCCGCCAGTTGCGCGATGGAGGGCTCCATCAGGTCGGTGAGCGGCTTCGGCCAGACGCCGATCAGCAGCACGCCGGCAGCGAACACGCCGAGCACGATCCACTCGCGGCTGTCGATGTCCTTCAACTCGGCCACGTGTGCATTGCCCACGTCGCCCCAGATCACGCGCTTGGCCAGCCACAGCGAATAGCCGGCGCCGATCATCAGCGTGGTCGCCGCGGCGAACGCGATCAGCGGGTGCTGCTGGAAGCTGGCCAGGATGATCATGAACTCGCCGACGAAGCCGCTGGTACCAGGCAGGCCCGAGTTGGCCATCGAGAAGAAGATCCAGAACGCCGCGAACCACGGCATCACGTTCGCGACACCGCCGTAGTCGGAAATCCGGCGCGTGTGCATGCGGTCGTAGAGCACGCCGATGCACGAGAACATCGCGCCGGAGATGAAGCCGTGCGACACCATCTGCACCATCGCGCCCTGCAGGCCGAGCCGCGCGACGTCGATGTTCTGCGCATCGCGGACCAGCGCCAGGGCGATGAATGTGCCCAGGGTCACGAAGCCCATGTGCGCGATCGACGAATAGGCGACCAGCTTCTTCATGTCGTCCTGCATCAACGCCACCATGCCGACGTAGACGATCGCGATCAGAGACAGCGTGATCATCAACCAAGCGAACTCGTGGCTGGCATCGGGGACGATCGGCAGGCTGAAGCGCAGGAAGCCGTACCCGCCGATCTTCAGCATGATCGCGGCCAGGACCACCGAGCCACCGGTTGGCGCCTCCACGTGCGCGTCCGGCAACCAGGTATGCACCGGGAACATCGGCACCTTGACCGCGAAGGCGATGAAGAACGCGAAGAACAGCCACGCCTGCTCGGTCGCCGTCAGCGACAGCTGCACCAGGTCCGGGATCTGCCAGCTGCCGCCCTTCAGGTACATGTAGATCAGCCCGACCAGCATGAACACCGAGCCGAGGAACGTGTACAGGAAGAACTTCATCGCCGCATAGACGCGGCGCGGGCCGCCCCAGACGCCGATGATGATGAACATCGGGATCAGCATGCCCTCGAAGAACGCGTAGAACAGGATCGAGTCGACCGCGCAGAACACGCCGATCATCACGCCTTCGAGGATGAGCATCGTGGCGAAGTACTGGCTCACGCGCTTGGCCACCGAGCCCCATGCACCGATCAGCACCAGCACCGTGGTGATCGTGGTCAGTATCACCAGCGCGATCGAGATGCCGTCCGCACCCAGGTGGTACTGGATGTCGTAGGCCGGGATCCACTCGCGGCGTTCGATGAACTGCAGCCCGGCGTTGGCGTAGTCGAAGCCCGTGAACAGCGGGATGCTGAGCACGAACGTCACCAGCGCGATCAGCAACGACAGCCAGCGCGCAGCGCTTGCGCGCTGGTTGCCGAGCGCGAGCACCAGTCCGCCACCGACGATCGGCAGCCAGATCAACAGACTCAGGAGGGGCCAGTTCGACACTTGTTCTTATCCGTGGCGGTCAGCGCCAATAGCGGATGAGCGCGGCCAGGAGCACGATCAGGCCGAGAATCATCGCAAAGGCGTAGTGGTAGAGGAGTCCGGACTGGGTGCGCCGCAGCACGCCCGAGAACAGGTCGACGAGACGCGCGCTGCCGTTGACGAAGGCACCATCGATCACCTTCTCGTCGTTGCGGCGCGACAGTTTGCCCAGCAGCATGCTGCCGCCGGCAAAACCCTTGATCCACAGGTCGTCCATTCCGTACTTGTTGTTCAGGACGCGGATCGGCAGCGCCAGCACGCGCGCCACCTTCGCCGGCAATTCCGGCTTTAGCAGGTACATCACAGTCGCCACCACGAAGCCGGCGAACGCAAGCCAGAACGCGGGCGCGACGAAACCGTGCAGGGCGAACTTCACCGGGCCATGCCATTCCGCCGCCAGGATCCCGATGACATCGCGCGGACCGGCGACGTCGATCGAACCGAGGAAGAACGGCAGCTGCTTCACGCCGCCCATCACGTCGGTGCCGAACAGCATCGGCCCGAGGGTGAGGAAACCCACGCCGATCGAGGCGATCGCCAGCAGCACCAGCGGCACCGTCACCACCCACGGCGACTCGTGCGGCTCATGCGCGCCGTGCCCATGGTCGTCGTGGTGGGCATCGTGTCCGCCACCGGTGGCATGGGCGTCGCGGAAGCGTTCCTTGCCGTGGAAGGTCAGGTACAGCAGGCGGAAGCTGTAGAACGCGGTGACGAAGGCGCCGAGCAGCACCGCCCAGTAGCCGTAGGTCGCGATCCAGTTGCCGGATTCGTGCGCATGGTGCGCCGCGGCCTCGATGATCGTGTCCTTGGAATAGAACCCGCTGAAGAAGGGCGTACCGACCAGCGCCAGGGTGCCGATCAGCATCGTCCAGTAGGTGATCGGCATGTACTTGCGCAGGCCACCCATGCGGCGCATGTCCTGCTCGTGGTGCATGCCGATGATCACCGAGCCGGCGGCCAGGAACAGCAGCGCCTTGAAGAAGGCGTGGGTCATCAGGTGGTAGACGCCGGCGCTGTAGGCCGACACGCCCAGGGCCACGGTCATGTAGCCCAGCTGCGACAGGGTCGAGTACGCGACCACGCGCTTGATGTCGCTCTGCACCATGCCGATCAGGCCGGTGAAGAAGGCCGTGGTGGCGCCGATGAACAGCACGAAGTTCAGCGCGGTCTCGCTGAGCTCGAACAGGGGCGACATGCGCGCGACCATGAAGATGCCGGCGGTGACCATCGTCGCGGCGTGGATCAGCGCCGAGATCGGGGTCGGGCCTTCCATCGAATCGGGCAGCCACACGTGCAGCGGCACCTGCGCCGACTTGCCCATCGCGCCGATGAACAGGCAGATGCAGATCACCGTCGCCACCGACCACTCGTGCCCCGAGATGATCGAGACGACCTGGCCGCCGCCGATCTTGTCGGTGGCGTTGGCGAACACCGTCGCGTAGTCCAGCGTCCCGAACCAGTACAGCACGCCGGCGATGCCGAGGATGAAGCCGAAGTCGCCGACGCGGTTGACCAAGAATGCCTTGAGGTTGGCGAACACCGCGGTCGGACGCTTGAACCAGAAGCCGATCAGCAGGTACGACACCAGGCCCACCGCTTCCCAACCGAAGAACAGCTGCATGAAGTTGTTGGACATCACCAGCATCAGCATCGAGAACGTGAACAGGCTGATGTAGCTGAAGAAGCGCTGGTAACCCGGATCGTCGGCCATGTAGCCGATGGTGTAGACGTGGACCAGCAGCGAAACGAAGGTCACCACGACCATCATCATCGCCGTCAGCTTGTCGACCATGAAGCCGACATGGGCGTCGATCGAGCCGACCTGGAAGAAGGTGTAGACGTTCTCGTTGAACGGCGCCGCCCCCTGCCCGACCAGCTGCCACAGCACGTAGATCGACAGCGCGCAGCTCGCGGCTACGCCGAGGATGGTGATCGAATGCGAGCCGGCGCGGCCGACCTTGTGGCCGAACAGCCCGGCCACGATCGCGCCGATCAGCGGCGCCAGCACGACCGCCAGCAGCACCGTTTTCGAGATCGCGAATTCCATGCCCGGCATCTGTCAGCCCTTCAAGGTGTCGATTTCGGCCACGTTGATCGTGCGCCGGTTGCGGAACAGCGTGACCAGGATCGCAAGGCCGATCGCGGCCTCGGCCGCGGCCACGGTGAGGATGAAGAACACGAACACCTGCCCGGCCGCGTCACCGGCGTCGCGCGAGAACGCGACGAAGTTGATGTTGACCGCGAGCAGCATCAGCTCGATCGACATCAGCAGGATGATCACGTTCTTGCGGTTGAGGAAGATGCCCGCGACGCTGATGCAGAACAATGCGGCACCCAGCGCGAGGTAATGGCCCAGCGACAGCCCCTGCATGAACATGTCCATCACTTGCCCTCCCCGCCAGCATCGCCGCTCGCCGGCGGCGCCTCGGGCGCAGGCCTGGTGGCGTCCATCTGCACCATGCGGAAGCGATCGCCCGCCTTGACCCGCGCCTGCGCGCTGGGGACCTGGTGCTTGGTGCCCTCGCGCTTGCGCAGGGTCAGCGTGACCGCCGCGATCACGGCCACGGTCAGGATCAGCGCGGCGACCTCGAACGGCAGCAGGTAACCGGTGAACAGGCGCTCGGCCAGCCACTCGATGTTGGGCACGCCGCCCGCGGCCGCCGGATCAACGCCGAACGGCGTCGAGCGCGCCTTGATGCCGATCAGCATCAGGATTTCGGCCAGCATCACCACCGCGACCAGCAGCCCCACCGGCAGGTAGCGCACGTAGCCTTCGTGCATCTTCACTTCGTCGATGTCCAGCATCATCACCACGAACATGAACAACACCATCACCGCACCGACGTAGACCACGACAAGCGCGATGCCGAGGAATTCCGCGTCGGCCAGGATCCAGGTGCAGGCGACCGTGAAGAAGGTCAGCGCCAGGCACAGCGCGGCATGCACCGGGCTGCGGACGCTGATCACCGCGCCGGCCGCGACCACGGTCACGACGGCGAAGGCGAGGAAGGCAAGTAGTGTGAAGTCCATGCGGTCCTCAGCGGAAGGCGGCGTCGGCGGCGCGGCGTTCGGCGATCTCGGTTTCGAGCCGGTCCCCGATTGCCAGCAGCTGCTGCTTGTTGACGATGTTCTCGCCGCGGTTCTCGAAGTGGTATTCGAGCACGTGGGTCTCGACGATGGAGTCGACCGGGCAGGACTCCTCGCAGAACCCGCAATAGATGCACTTGAACAGGTCGATGTCGTAGCGCGTGGTGCGGCGGCTGCCGTCGGCGCGCTGCTCGGAATCGATGGTGATCGCCAGCGCCGGGCACACCGCCTCGCACAACTTGCAGGCGATGCAGCGTTCCTCGCCGTTGGGATAGCGGCGCAGCGCATGCAACCCGCGGAAACGCGGCGACTGCGGCGTCTTCTCCATCGGGTACATCAGCGTGTACTTCGGCTTGAACAGGTACTTGAGCGTCAGCCACATGCCGGCGAACAGCTCCAGCAGCAGCAAACCCTTGAACCAGGACGCGATCTTGCCCATCACTTGCCCGCCTCGAACACGCCGTAGTACGCCATCAACGCCGTCACCGCGATCCACGCGATGCTCAGCGGAATGAACACCTTCCAGCCCAGCCGCATGATCTGGTCATAGCGGTAGCGCGGGAATGTGGCGCGGAACCAGATGAAGCAGCTGGCGAAGAAACCGACCTTCAGGAACAGCCACCACCAGCCGTCGACCGACAGCAGCGGGACGCCCCAGCCGTGCAGCGGCGACAGCCAGCCGCCAAGGAAGAAGATCGAGGCCAGGAAGCTGACCAGGATCATGTTGGCGTACTCGGCCAGGAAGAACAGCGCGAACGCGGCGCCCGAGTACTCGACCATGTGCCCGGCGACGATCTCCGACTCGCCTTCCACCACGTCGAACGGCGAGCGGTTGGTCTCGGCCACGCCGGACACGAAGTACACCACGAACAGCGGCAGCATCGGCAGCCAGAACCATTCGGTGAAGCCGCCGTTGCCAGCCTGCGCCATCACGATCTGCGTCATGTTCAGGCTGCCCGCGCCGATCATCACCCCGACCAGGGCGAAGCCCATCGCGATCTCGTAGCTGATGACCTGGGCGGCCGAGCGCATCGCGCCGAGGAAGGCGTACTTCGAGTTCGATGCCCAGCCGGCGATGATGACGCCGTAGACGCCGAGCGACGTCATCGCCAGCAGGTACAGCAGGCCGGCGTTGGCGTTCGACAGGGCCAGCTGCGCATCGAAGGGCACCACCGCCCAGGCGGCGAATGCCGGCGCCAGCGTGATCAGCGGCGCGACGATATACAGCACGCGCTGCGCGTTGGTCGGCTGGATGACTTCCTTGAACAGCAGCTTGAACACGTCGGCGAAGGCCTGGAACACGCCCAAACCGACGTACATCGGCCCATGGCGGACGTGCATCCAGCCAATGAGCTTGCGTTCCCAGACCACGTAGAAGGCCACCGCCAGGATCACCGGGACGGCGATCGCGAGGATCTTCAACACGATCCAGGCCACCAGCCCGATCGCACCGAGCGACAGCAGCCATTCGTGCAGCGGCCCGAACAGGTCGGCGAGGAAGGTCGCGGTGTTCATGCGGCCACCACCTTGATGTCCCCGGCAGCCAGCGCCGCGGTGGCGCCATAGCCGCGCTCGACCCAGGCCGAACCGGCGGCGACGCGATCGTCGAGCACGACCTGCAGCGTCGCGGTGCCGAACGCGTTGGAAAGCTTTGCCATCGCGCCGTCGGCGACGCCCGTCGCGGCGGCATCCAGCGGATGCAGGGTGACGCGAGGCCCGACCGTCAGCGGATGCGCCTGCAGCGCGGCTGCGCGGCGGGTGACGGCGTCGACGCGATAGATCGCCTCGGAGACCGCGAGCTCGTAGCCCTCGCCCGTCGTCGCCGGCGCGGTTGAAGTCGCCACCGCGACGTCGCGTGGCGCCAGGCCGGCACGCAGGCCGGCAAAGTCGGTGAAGTCGAAGCCGGCAATCCTGAGTTCCCCGGCCAGCGCACGCAGCACGCGCCAACCGGCGCGCGCTTCGCCCGGCAGCTTGCCGGCGGCCACCGCGAACTGGTCGCGGCCGTCGAGGTTGGTGAGCGTGGCCTCGATCTCGGGCAGCGCACCGATCGGCAGGATCACGTCCGCGACCGCGCGCGTGGAGCGGCAGGCGAACTGGCTGAACGCCACCACCTTGGCGCCGGCGAGCGCATCGAGCGCGCGCTTCTGGTCGGCGAAGTCGAGGCCCGGTTCGATGCCGTAGACGACATAGGCGCCGCGCGGCTGCGCGAGCATGGCGTTGGCATCGCGCGAAGCCGGAAGCACGCCGTGGCGCGCAAGGCCGAGCGCGTTGGCGCCCTGCGGGATGCGGCACAGCGCGGCGTTGTTCGCGCTTGCGAACTGCGCGGCGGCCTTGCGGATCGCGGAGGCATGCACGCCGTTCTCGGCGACCGCGCCGACGATGACGACCGCACGCGTCGCGCCCTTGAATGCGTCGGCCAGCGCCGCCGAACCCAGCGCATCGGCGATGCGCGAAGGTGCGACGATCTGCTTGCCCGCGATCTCAAACGCGAAGTCGAAATCGACCGGGTTGACCACGTGCACCTTCGCACCGCGCGTCCAGGCCTTGCGCACGCGCTGGTGCAGCAACGGCACCTCATGGCGCAGCTGGCTGCCGACGATGAGGATCAGGTCGGCCTGCTCGATCTCGGCGACCGGCATGCCGAACGCCTCGGCGCTGGCGCCGTCGGACAGGTCGTGCTGAGCGATGCGGTGGTCGAGGTTGCCTGTGCCCAGCGCGTCGGCCAGGCGTGCGAGCAGCGCGCCTTCCTCGTTCGAGGTCGACGGATGGACGAGGATGCCCAGGTCGTCGGCACCGTTGTCGCGCAGGATCTGCGCGGCCTTCGCCAGCGCTTCATCCCAAGAGGCCTCGCGCCACTCGTCGCCGTCCTTGACCAGCGGCTTCACCGCACGATCTTCGGCATGCAGGCCCTGGTGCGAATAGCGGTCGCGGTCGGACAGCCAGCACTCGTTGACCGCCTCGTTGTCGCGCGGCACCGCGCGCAGCACGTCGCCGCGGCGCGCGTGCAGGAACAGGTTGCTGCCTAGCGCGTCGTGGTAGCCCAGCGATTCCTTCGCGATCAGCTCCCACGGGCGGGCGCGGAAACGGAACACCTTGTTGGTCAGCGCGCCCACCGGGCACACGTCGATGACGTTGCCCGACAGCTCGGTGGTCAGCGGCTTGCCGTCGTAGGTGCCGATCTGCAGGTTCTCGCCGCGCTGCATGCCGCCCAGCTCGTAGGTGCCGGCGATCTCCGCGGTGAAGCGGATGCAGCGCGTGCACTGGATGCAGCGGGTCATGTCGGTGGCGACCAGCGGGCCCATGTCCTCGTCGGCGACCACGCGCTTGCGCTCGGAGAAACGCGACACCGAGCGGCCATAGCCCAGCGACAGGTCCTGCAACTCGCACTCGCCGCCCTGATCGCAGATCGGGCAGTCGAGCGGGTGGTTGATCAGCAGGAACTCCATCACGTTGCGCTGCGACTTGAGCGCCTTCTCGCTGCGGGTGGCGACCTTCATGCCGTCCATCACCGGGGTGGCGCAGGCCGGCGCGGGCTTGCCCATCTTCTCCACGTCGACCAGGCACATGCGGCAGTTGGCCGCGATGGCGAGCTTGTCGTGGTAGCAGAAGCGCGGGATCGGGATGCCGGCCTTGTCGGCGGCCTGGATGATCATCGAGCCCTTGGGCGCGGCCAGTTCGACGCCGTCGATGAAGACGGTGACCTGGTCCGGCGGCAGGCTCGGATTCACTGGCTGGGCGCTCATGCCGCCACCGCCTTCGGCACCACGGTGCCGTCGCGTTCGTCATCCACCAGGAAGCGTCCGTTCACGATCGCGTACTCGAATTCGTCCCAGTAGTGGCGCAGGAAGCCCTGCACCGGCCATGCCGCGGCCTCGCCGAATGCACAGATGGTGTGTCCTTCGATCTGCCCGGCCGCAGCGCGCAGCATCTGCAGGTCGTCGAGCGTGGCCTGGCCCTCGGCGATGCGGGTCAGCATGCGGTACATCCAGCCGGTGCCTTCGCGGCACGGCGTGCACTGGCCGCAGCTTTCCTGGAAATAGAAGCGCGCGATGCGTTGGCAGGCGCGCACCATGCAGGTGGTGTCGTCCATCACGATCACCGCGCCCGAACCAAGGCCGGAACCGGCCTTCTGCAGGCTGTCGTAATCCATCGTCAGCTGCATCATCGTTTCGCCCGGCAGCACCGGCATCGACGAGCCGCCCGGGATCACGGCCTTGAGCTTGCGGCCATCGCGCATGCCACCGGCCATTTCCAGCAGCTCGGCGAACGAGGTGCCGAGGCGGATCTCGTAGTTGCCCGGCCGCGCGACGTGGCCGGAGACCGAGAAGATCTTGCAGCCGCCGTTGTTGGGCTTGCCCAGGTCAAGGAACCACTGCGCGCCGTTGCGCACGATCGCCGGCACCGAAGCGTAGGTTTCGGTGTTGTTGATCGTGGTCGGCTTGCCGAACAGGCCGAAGTTGGCCGGGAACGGCGGCTTGTAGCGCGGCTGGCCCTTCTTGCCTTCCAGCGATTCCATCAGCGCGGTTTCTTCGCCGCAGATGTAGGCGCCGGCGCCGAGCGCGTTGTACATGTCGATGTCGATGCCGCTGCCGAGGATGTCCTTGCCCAGCCAGCCGTTGGCGTAGGCCTCGGCGGTGGCTTCCTCGAGGTGCTCGAACGGTTCGTGGTGGAACTCGCCGCGCAGGTAGTTGTAGGCCACGGTGCTGCCGGTGGCATAGCACGCGATCGCCATGCCCTCGATCACGGAGTGCGGGTTGTAGCGCAGGATGTCGCGGTCCTTGCAGGTGCCCGGTTCGGATTCGTCGGAGTTGCAGAGGATGTATTTCTGCATGCCCGAATCCTTCGGCATGAAGCTCCACTTCAGGCCGGTCGGGAAGCCCGCGCCACCGCGGCCGCGCAGGCCAGACTGCTTGACCATCTCGATCACGTCGGCCGGCGGGATCTTCTCTTCCAGGATCCTGCGCAGCGCGCTGTAGCCGCCGGTCTTGAGGTAATTCTCGTACGACCACGGCTTGTCGAAATGCAGCGTGGTGTAGACGGCCTGGTGCTCCTTCGGCGCGGGGCCGACGGGGCCGTAGCCTTCGGAGACGTGGGGGTGATGATGCGCCATGCCTGCGTCCAGCCTCACTTCAATCCGTCGAGCAGCTCGTCGACCTTCGCCGCGTCGAGCTTCTCGTGGTAATGGCCGTTGATCACGACCACCGGCGCACCGCAGCAAGCGGCCACGCACTCTTCCTCGCGCTTGAGGTAGACGCGGCCGTCGGCGGTGGACTCGCCCAGCTTGCAGCCGAGCTTGCGTTCCGCGTGCTTCACCAGGTCGCCGGCGCCATTGAGCCAGCAGCTGATGTTGGTGCAGAACGCGACGTTGTTGCGGCCCACGGGCGCGGTCTCGAGCATCGAGTAGAACGTCGCGACTTCGTACGCCCACACCGGCGGGATGCCCAGGTACTTGGCGACCGCGGCGATCAGCTCGTCGCTCAGCCAGCCGCCGTTGGCCTGCTGGGTAGCGAACAGGCCCTGGATCACCGCCGAGCGCTTGCGGTCCGGCGGGAACTTCGCCACCCAGTGGTCGATGTGCGCACGCACGTCGTCGGACAGCGCGACCATCGGATCGACGTTGCGCGCATTCTCGAAATTGCCGGTGGCCTTCATCGATCGACCTCACCAAACACGATGTCGTAGGTGCCGATCATCGCTACCACGTCCGACAGCATGTGTCCCTTCACCACCTCGTCCATCGACGACAGGTGGGCGAATCCCGGCGCGCGCAGGTGCACGCGGAACGGCTTGTTGGCGCCGTCGGAGACCAGGTAGCAGCCGAACTCGCCCTTCGGCGCCTCGACCGCGCAATAGGTCTCGCCGGCTGGCACGCAATAGCCTTCCGAGAACAGCTTGAAGTGGTGGATCAGCGCTTCCATGTCGTCCTTCATCTCCCCGCGGGAGGGCGGCGACACCTTGTAGTTGTCGAGCATCACGGGGCCGGGGTTGGCCTTGAGCCAGCGCACGCACTGCTCGATGATCCGCACCGACTGGCGCATCTCGGCCACGCGCACCAGGTAGCGGTCGTAGCAGTCGCCGGTGACGCCGACCGGGATGTCGAAATCGACCTCGGCATATTTCGCGTAGGGCTGCTTCTTGCGCAGGTCCCAGGCCACGCCGGAACCGCGCAGCATCGGGCCGGTCATGCCCCAGGCCAGCGCCTTTTCCGGCGGGATCACGCCGATGCCGACGGTGCGCTGCTTCCAGATGCGGTTGTCGGTCAGCAGCGTCTCGTATTCGTCGATGCGCTCCGGGAAGTCCTTCGCGAAGGCCTCCAGGTAATCGAGCATCGAGCCCTCGCGCCAGGCATTGAAACGCTTGAGCGAGGCGCCCTTGCGCCACTTCGACTCGCGGTACTGCGGCATGCGCTCGGGCAGGTCGCGGTAGACGCCGCCGGGACGGTAGTAGGTCGCGTGCATGCGCGCGCCCGACACCGCCTCGTACACGTCCATCAGCTCTTCGCGTTCGCGGAAGGCGTACAGGAACACCGCCATCGCGCCAAGGTCGAGCGCGTTCGAGCCGATCCACATCAGGTGGTTGAGGAGGCGGGTGATCTCGTCGAACAGGGTGCGGATCCACTGCGCGCGCTCGGGCGCCTCGATCCCCATCAGCCGTTCGATCGCGAGCACGTAGGCGTGCTCGTTGCACATCATCGACACGTAATCGAGCCGATCCATGTAGCCGATCGACTGGTTGAACGGCTTGGACTCGGCGAGCTTCTCGGTGCCACGGTGCAGCAGGCCGACATGCGGGTCGGCACGCTGCACGACCTCGCCGTCCATTTCCAGGATCAGGCGCAACACGCCGTGCGCGGCCGGGTGCTGCGGGCCGAAGTTCAGGGTGTAGTTGCGGATCTCCTGCCGCGCCTCGGCCACGTTGCTGGCGAAGGGCTTGCTGGAGACGTGCGGATGGGCGCTCATTTCGCGGCTCCTGCATCGGCCGGGCCGATGCCGCTGCGGACCTTCAGGTCGTGGTCTTCGCCGATGGCGGTGGCGTAACGGGCGTCGTCACGGATCACGCGCGGCACGCCGACGCGCGGCTCGACCGAGGTGACCGGCTCGTACACCACGCGCTGCTTCTCGGCGTCGTAGCGGACTTCGACATTGCCGATCAGCGGGAAATCCTTGCGGAACGGATGGCCGACGAAGCCGTAGTCGGTCAGGATCCGGCGCAGGTCCGGATGGCCCGGGAAGACGATCCCGAACAGGTCGAACGCCTCGCGCTCGAACCAGTTCGCGCCCGGCCACAGGTCGGTGACCGAGGCCACGACCGGGAGGCTGTCGTCGTAGGCGAAACAGGTCGCACGCAGGCGCCGGTTGTGCCCGACCGAAAGCAGCTGCGCGACCGCGGCGTAGCGGCGCTGCGGGACCGGCGTGATCTCGACGGCATCGGGCTGCGTCGCCTGCTGGCTCGGCCGTTCGCCGTACTTGAAGCGCCCCGGCCCCCTGCCCTCGACGCCGCGGCTGAAGCCTTCCGAGGACACGTCGGTGTCCCACTCGTCGCTGCCGTAGCCGAGATAGTCGATGCCGCACAGGTCGACCAGCATCTCGAACCCGAACTCGTCGCGCAGCGCGCGGCAGCCGTCATGCCAGGCATCGGGCGTGAACACGATGCCCACTTCGCCGCGCGGCATCGCCACGCTGACCTCGGCGCCTTCGAAACGCGCGCGCAGGCGATCGGCGAACGCCGACGCCGGCTCGTGGCCGACGTGTTGCTCAGCCATTGCGCTGCCCCGTCTTGTTCTCGCCGAAGTTGGTCGCGCGGCGGATCTTCTTCTGCAGCTGCAGGATGCCGTACACCAGCGCTTCCGCCGTCGGCGGGCAGCCGGGCACGTAGATGTCGACCGGCACGATGCGGTCGCAGCCACGCACGACCGAGTACGAATAGTGGTAATAGCCGCCGCCGTTGGCGCAGCTGCCCATCGAGATCACCCACTTCGGATCGGGCATCTGGTCGTAGACCTTGCGCAGCGCCGGGGCCATCTTGTTGACCAGGGTGCCGGCGACGATCATCACGTCGGACTGGCGCGGCGACGGGCGGAACACCACGCCAAAGCGGTCCAGGTCCAGGCGCGAGGCACCGGCGTGCATCATCTCCACTGCACAGCACGCCAGGCCAAACGACATCGGCCACATCGAGCCGGTGCGCGCCCAGTTGAGCAGCACGTCGGAGCTGGTGGTGACGAAGCCGCGTTCGGTCAGCGGGTTGTCGCCCTCCGGCCGCAGGATGTCGTCGACGCGACCTTCCGGCAGTGGATTGCTGACGAAATCCGCAGCCTTCTGAATGGACTGGATCACTCCCATTCCAGGGCTCCCTTCTTCCAGACGTAGATGAAACCGAGCAGCAGCATGCCCACGAAGATGCCCATTTCGATCAACCCGAGCACGCCCAGCTGCCGGAACACGGTGGCCCATGGAATGATGAAGATGATTTCCAGGTCGAAGACGATGAACTGGATGGCGATGAGGTAGTAGCGGATGTCGAACTGCATCCGCGAATCCTCGAACGCGGGGAAGCCGCATTCGTACGGCGAGAGCTTCTCCGCCGTCGGCCGATTCGGCCCGAGCACGTTGCCGATGACGATCAGGGCGATGCCGATGCCCGTGGCAACAAAAAGGAACAGCAGGGTCGGCAGGTATTCGGCCAGCACGCTTGTTTCTCTCGGCTACTGGCCGCGTGAACGGCCATTGCTCGGATTCCGCAGCACGCCGGAACCCATCTTGCCGCTGCGCGCATCCTGCGCGGAGCGAGCGGTTGGTGGAAAGCCCGGGCGTGGACGCACGGGTTCTTGCCGGGAGCTGCCATGACAGCCGCCCCAGGCCAGGAACCTGCATGTCCCTGCGCAGGCCTTCCGCTTGTGGTGCCCAAGGGGGGACTCGAACCCCCACGACCTAAGCCGCTACCACCTCAAGGTAGTGCGTCTACCAATTCCGCCACCTGGGCAAATCTTTCACTTTTCGCGTGCCGTTCCGGCCGCGAAACACCGGCATTGTAAGTGTCTCAATCGCCTTGCGGAACCGGTTGCTTCTGCGCAGGTGGTTGTGATTGCGTTTGTGCCGGCGCGGTATCGGCGGGCTGCGCCGGCGCCGAGGGCAAGGCCGGCGACTGCGCTGCGGGAACGGCGACATCGCCGGCAGCGGGCGCGGGCGCGGCCGGCACCTGCGACATCACGCCCAGGTCCTGCTGCGCCTGTCCCGGCTGCGCGCTGCGGGTCGCGTGCCAGGCCATGAACAGGGTGATCGCGAAGAACGCGATCGCCAGCCACTTGGTGGCCTTGGACAGGAAGTTCGAGGAACCCTGGGAACCGAACACCGTCGCCGAAGCGCCGCCGCCGAAGCCGGAGCCGGCCTGCGCACCGGCGCCGCGCTGCATCAGGATCAGCGCGATCATCGCGATCGCGATCAGCACGAACAACACGTTGAGGATCGACATCAACATCGGAAGGACTCTGGGTGGTGGGTTCCCGGTTGGGAACCGCTCGATGGGTTCAGGAAGCCGCCGCCTTGGCGATGGCCAGGAAATCGGCGGCAACGAGCGAGGCCCCGCCGATCAGCCCGCCATCCACGTCGGGCTGGGCAAACAGCTCGGCCGCGTTGTCGGGCTTCACGCTGCCGCCATACAGCAGCGGTAGCAAGCCGGCGATTGTAGCATCGCGCGCCGCGGCCTCGCCACGGATGAACGCGTGCACGGCCTGCGCCTGCTCCGGGGTGGCGGTCCGGCCGGTCCCGATCGCCCAGACCGGCTCGTAGGCCACCACGGCGCCCTCCAGGGCCCGGGGTCCGGCCAGCTCGAAGACCGGCTCGAGCTGGCCGGCGATCACGTATTCGGTCTGCCCCGCCTCGCGCTGCTGCAGGGTCTCGCCCACGCACAGGATCGGCACGAGCCCGGCGGCCTTGGCGGCGACGAACTTGCGTGCCACCAGCTCGCTGTCCTCCTGGTGGTACTGGCGACGCTCGGAGTGGCCCACCAGGCCGTAGGTCGCGCCGACGTCGGCGATCATCGCCGCGGACACCTCGCCGGTGTAGGCACCCTTCTCGTTGCAGCTCACGTCCTGCGAGCCGAAGCCGATGCCGCGACCCTCGAAATCCTCGATCAGGTCGCCCAGGTAAGGCAGCGGCGGCAGCACCACGACATCGACCCCCGCAACCGGCAAGCCGGCGGCCACGCCGCCAAGCAGTTCGGTGGCGAAGGCGCGGCTGCCATGCAGCTTCCAGTTTCCGGCTACGATCCTGCGACGCATCGGGCGACTCCTGTGGAAAAGGCGCACAAGGATAGCCGATGGGGCTCGAAGCCGGCCCCCGCCGAGCTCGGCAAGCTTTTTGTAGGAGCGGCTTCAGGCGCGAGCTTTTCCGGAAACCCCGATTAGGAAAAGCTCGCGGCTGAAGCCGCTCCTGCAGGGGATGCGGGGCTCCCGGGACTACTTCAGCTTGATCTCGCGCAACCGCTCCTCGAGGTAGCCCTGTGCGGTGATCGGCTCGGGATAGCGACTCGGGTTGTCGGCGCTGATCGTCGATGGCAGCACGTCGATCAGGAAGTCCGGGTTCGGGTGCAGGAAGAACGGCACCGAATAGCGCGGCTGGCGCGCCTGTTCGCCCGGCGGGTTGACCACGCGGTGGGTGGTCGAGGGATACACGTGGTTGGTCAGGCGCTGCAGCATGTCGCCGATGTTGACCACGATGGTGTCGGCGTCGGAGGTGAACGGCACCCACTCGCCTTCCCTGGACTTCACTTCCAGCCCGGCGGCGCTGGCGCCGACCAGCAGGGTGATCAGGTTGATGTCCTCGTGCGCGCCGGCGCGTTCGTTGGGGATATCGTCGGCGGTGATCGGCGGGTAGTGGATCGGGCGCAGGATCGAATTTCCCGAATCGGTCTTGTCGGCGAACCAGTGCTCCGGCAGGCCGATGTGCAGCGCCAGCGCCGCGAGCACCTGCGCACCAAGCTGGTCAAGCGCCTGGTACAGCGCATAGCCCTTCTCGCGGAAGCCCTCGACCTCGGAAGGCCACAGGTTGGGCGGCATCACGTCGCCGTACTTCGAGTCGCCGGGGATCTCGCGGCCGATGTGCCAGAACTCCTTGAGGTCGAAATGCTTGGCGCCCTTGGCCGTCTCCACGCCGAACGGCGTGTAGCCGCGCGCGCCGCCGCCGCCGGGCACGTGATACTGCTTCTTGGTGTCCTCCGGCAGCGCGAAGAAAGCCTTGAACACCGCGTAGGCATCGTCGATCAGCGGCTGCGCGATGCCGTGGTTGCGGATGCCGGCAAAGCCCCATTCGCGGTAGGCGGCGCCGAGTTCGCCGACGAAAGCCTGGCGGTCCTGCGGACTGGTCGGATGGGTGAATCGGCGGATGTCGAGCGTGGGGATCTTGGCGGGCATGCGATGGCTCTTGTCGGGTTCCCTGCCCTCGCAGGGAAAGACCTGGCAGGGAGGTTGGCGCGATGCGCGCCGTCGGGCGCAGACCGGTTCCGCGCCGCAGGCGATAGATTAGTCCAGGCGGGCAATGCCTGCCCGTTCGTGGCGCGCCGCGCTCAGGCCGCGGCGCGGACCGCGGCGGCCAGCGTGTCCAGCGTCGACTGCACCAGCGCCGCGTCGTCGGCCTCGACCGTCACCCGCACCACCGGCTCGGTGCCCGAAGGCCGCAGGAACGCGCGCCCGCGGCCGGCGACGCTGGCCTGGGCCGCGGCCAGCGCGACCTTCACGCTTTCGGCCTCGGCCGGTTTTGCGCCGTTCGAGTAGCGCACGTTGACGGTCTTCTGCGGCACCTTTTCCATCCCGCGCAATCCCTGCTGGAGGGTGATGCCGCGGCGGTGCAGCACCTCCAGCACCTGCAGCGCGCTGACGATGCCGTCGCCGGTGGTCGCCCGGTCCAGGCACAGCAAGTGGCCCGAGGCCTCGCCGCCGAGGTTGCTGCCGTGCTCGAGCAAGGCCTGGTGCACGTAGCGGTCGCCAACCTTGGCGCGGATGAAGCCGATGCCCGCGTCGCCCAGCGCGCGCTCGAAACCGAAGTTGCTCATCAGGGTGCCGACCACCGGCCCGTGCAGGCGGCCGCTGGCCTTCCAATCGCTGGCAAGCAGGAACAGCAGGTCGTCGCCGTCGCGCACCACGCCGTCGCCGTCGACGAACAGCACCCGGTCGCCGTCGCCATCGAAGGCGATGCCGAGCGCGGCACCGGTCTCGCGCACGCGCGCCGACAGGCCCTCGGGATGCATCGAACCGACGCCGTCGTTGATGTTCAGGCCGTTGGGCTCCACGCCGATCGCGTCGACGCGGGCGCCGAGTTCGCGCAGCACCAGCGGGCCGATCTGGTAGGTCGCGCCGTGGCCGCAGTCGACCACGATGCGCATCCCGTCAAGGTCGAAGTTGCGCGCGACCGAGTTCTTGCAGGCCTCGACATAGCGGCCGACGGCATCGCGCGTGCGCGTGGTCTTGCCCAGCTGCTCGGACGGCACCGTGCTGAACGGGTTGTCGAGCGCAGCCTCGATCGCCAGTTCGGTGGCGTCGTCGAGCTTCTCGCCCTCGGCGGAGAAGAACTTGATGCCGTTGTCGTAATGCGGGTTGTGCGAGGCGGAGATGACGATGCCGCCGTCGGCGCGCAGCGAGCGCGTCAGGTGCGCCACGGCGGGAGTCGGCATCGGCCCCATCAGCTGCACGTCCACGCCGGCAGCGACGAGACCCGCCTCCAGCGCGGCCTCGAACATGTAGTTCGACACCCGGGTGTCCTTGCCGATGATCACTTCCGGGCGGCGCCACTGGCCCGCGCCGGCGTCCTTGACCGTTGCGCGCAGCGCATGGCCGTAGGCGTTGCCCAGGCGCAGCACGAAGTCGGCCGAGATCACGCCCTCGCCGACCCGGCCGCGGATGCCGTCGGTGCCGAAATACTTCCTGCTCATGCTTCGACGACCACGTCGTCCTCCGGTTGCGGCTGTCGCATCAACAACGCAAGCAGGCCTGCAATCCGGTCGCGCAGCTCGCGGCGGTCGCAGATCTGGTCGATCGCGCCGTGTTCGAGCAGGAATTCCGAACGCTGGAAGCCTTCCGGCAAGGTTTCGCGCACGGTCTGCTCGATCACCCGCGGGCCGGCGAAGCCGATCAGCGCCTCGGGTTCGGCTAGGTTGATGTCGCCGAGCATCGCGAACGAGGCCGACACGCCGCCGGTGGTCGGATGGGTCATCACCGAGATGTAGGGCAACCCGGCCGCGCGCAGGCGCGCCAGTGCGGCCGAGGTCTTGGCCATCTGCATCAGCGAGAACAGGCTCTCCTGCATGCGCGCGCCGCCGCTGGCGGAGAAACACACGAACGGCGAGCCGATTTCCAGCGCGCGCTCGGCGCCAAGGGCGAAGCGCTCGCCGACCACCGAGCCCATCGAGCCGCCCATGAAGGCGAAGTCGAAGGCGCTGGCCACCAGCGGCTGCTGCTTGAGCGTGCCCTGCAGGGTCACCAGCGCGTCGCGTTCGCCGGTGCTCTTCTGCGCGGCCTTGATCCGGTCGGCGTACTTCTTCTGGTCCCGGAACTTGAGCACGTCGGTCGGGCCGAGTGCGGCCCCGATTTCCTGCGTGCTGCCGGCATCGAAGAACCCCCGCAGCCGCACCCGCGCGCGGATCGCCATGTGGAAATTGCACTTCGGGCAGACCTCGAGGTTTTCCTCGAGTTCGGGCCGGTACAGCACCGAACCGCAGCGGTCGCACTTTTCCCACAGCCCCTCGGGGACGCTGCGCTTCTTCGGTGCGCCGGGTTCGGTGCGGATGCGGGCGGGCATCACTTTTTTCAGCCAGGACATGCGATCAGGTTGCCTTTGGGCGGCCACGGCCGCGTCAGGCGTGAAAGTTTAGCGCACGGGGCCGGCCAGCCCCGCCCCGTCCAGCGCCGCCCGCAGGGGCGCAAGGAAGGCGCCGGCCCGCGCCGCCGCGTCCGCAGGGCCGTCCGCCCCGGCCAGTGCGGCCACCAGTGCGCTGCCTACCACGACGCCATCGGCATCGGCGGCCATGGCGGCGGCGCTGGCGGCATCACGGATGCCGAAGCCGGCAACCACCGGCGCCCGGCTCATCGCGCGGATCGTGCGCAGGCGCGCCGAGGCCGTCCCGGGATCGAGCTGGTCCGACGCGCCGGTGACTCCGGCGAAACTGACGTAGTAGAGATAACCCTGCACCTGCGCGCACAGCGCTTCGAGCCGTGCGTCGGTAGTGGTCGGCGAAGCCAGCAGCACCAGCGCCACGCCGTGCGCGGCAAAGGCCTCGCGGAAGCCACCGGCTTCCTCCGGCGGCAGGTCGACCAGCAGCACGCCATCGACGCCGGCGCCCGCGGCCTCGCGCGCGAACCCCTCGGCGCCGCGCACTTCCACCGGATTGAGGTAACCCATCAGCACCACGGGTGTGTCGGCATCGCGCTGGCGGAATCCACGCACGCTGTCGAACACGTACGAGAGGCCGGCGCCGCGCGCGAGCGCACGTTCGGAACTGCGCTGGATGGTCGGGCCGTCGGCCATCGGGTCGGAGAACGGCACGCCGAGCTCGATCACGTCGGCGCCGGCATTCACCAGTGCGTGCATCACCGGCACCAGTGCTTCCAGCGAGGGATCGCCAGCGGTGACGAACGGGATCAGCGCCTTGCGGCCGGTGGCCTTCAGCTGGGCGAACTTGGTGTCGATGCGGTTCATGGGTTTTGCTCTTTCCCCTTCAAGGGGGTGAAGAGGAGTGCTTGCGAGCCACCGGCTCGCACGACGATGAACGCCACGCGTGCTGCGCGTGGCCGGACAGGCTGGGATGGGGATGGGTTTTGCTGGAGCGGGAGGGAAACCCATCCCCTCCCCAGCCCTCCCCTTGAAGGGGAGGGAGCAGAACGCCAGGCGTTCCGCTGTTCACAGATCCATGCCTTCGCGGGCGGCGATGGTGTGTACGTCCTTGTCGCCGCGGCCGGACAGGTTGCACAGCACGATCGCGTCCTTCGGCATGTCGCGGGCCAGCTTGATGGCCTGGGCGATGGCATGGCTGGATTCGAGCGCGGCGAGGATGCCTTCGGTCTTCGCCAGCAGGTGGAATGCGGCGAGCGCTTCGTCATCGGTCACGCCAACGTATTCGGCGCGCCCGGTGTCCTTGAGGAAGGCGTGTTCGGGGCCGACGCCGGGATAGTCCAGGCCCGCGGACACCGAATGCGTCTCGGTGATCTGGCCGTCGTCGTCGCACAGCACGTAGGTACGGTTGCCGTGCAGCACGCCGACGCGGCCGGCTTCCAGCGATGCCGCGTGGCGGCCGCTGGCGATGCCCTCGCCCGCGGCTTCTGCGCCCACGATGCGCACGCCCGGGTCGTTGAGGAAGGCGTGGAAGATGCCGATCGCGTTGCTGCCGCCGCCCACGCAGGCGGTGATCGCGTCCGGCAACCGGCCGTATTCGGCCAGCATCTGCGCGCGCGCCTCGCGCCCGACCACGGCGTTGAAGTCGCGCACCATGCGCGGGTACGGATCCGGGCCGGCGACGGTGCCGATGATGTAGAAGGTGTCGCGCACGTTGGTGACCCAGTCGCGCATCGCTTCGTTGAGCGCGTCCTTGAGCGTGGCCGAACCGCTGGTCACCGGCACCACGCTCGCGCCGAGCAGTTGCATGCGGTAGACGTTGATCTTCTGCCGTTCGATGTCGGTCGCGCCCATGTAGACCACGCATTCGAGGCCCAGCCGCGCGGCAACCGTGGCCGACGCCACGCCATGCTGGCCGGCGCCGGTCTCGGCGATGATCCGGGTCTTGCCCATGCGGCTGGCGAGCAGCGCCTGGCCGATGGTGTTGTTGATCTTGTGCGCGCCGGTGTGGTTGAGGTCTTCGCGCTTGAGCGCGATGCGCGCGCCGCCAACGTGTTCCGACAGCCGCGTTGCCTCGTAGATCGGGCTGGGCCGGCCGACGTAATGCGCCAGATCCTTGTTGAACGCCTCGATGAACGCCGGATCCACGCGCGCCGCGTCGTAGGCCGCGGCCAGTTCCTCCAGCGGCCCGATCAGGGTCTCGGCGACGAAGCGTCCGCCGTGGCGGCCGAAGTGGCCGCTGGCGTCCGGCCAGGCGTGGTAGTCGATCGCGGCGGTGGCCGGCGCGCTTGCGTGCTTCTGGTTGCTCACTTCGGGATTCCATTGGCGCGGGCTGCGGCCGCGCTGCCTGCCTCGATGTCCGGCTCGACGTGGCAGTCGGCGCGCCGCACTTGCCCGACGAACTCGCGCATGCGGTCGCCGTCCTTGATGCCCGGCGACGCCTCGATGCCGCTGGACACATCCACGCCCCACGGCAGCGTGCGCAGGATCGCGTCGAACACGTTGTGGGTGCCGATGCCGCCGGCCAGGATCACCGGCTTGACCAGCCCCTCCGGGATCCGCGACCAGTCGAAGCCGCGGCCGCTGCCGCCGTCCGCGCCGTCGCCGTGGCTGTCGAACAGGAACGCCGCGGCACCGGGATAGCGCACCTGCAGCGCGACCGCATCATCCACCAGCGCGTTGCCCATGCCGATCGCCTTGACGTAAGGCACGCCGAAGCCGCGGCAGAACGCATCGTCCTCGTCGCCATGGAACTGCAGCAGCGTGGGCCGGACCTGCTTCATCACGTCGCGTACTTCTTCGGCATCGTTGTCGCGGAACACCGCGACCGCATCGACCAGCGGCGCCAGCGCCTGGCGCATCGCCCGCGCTTCGTTGGCATGGATCCGGCGGGGGCTGCCGTCGGCGAAGATGAAACCCACCGCGTCGGCGCCCAGTTCGCTGGCCAGGCGCACGTCACCGGCGCGGGTCATGCCGCAGAACTTGATGCGGGTGCGGAACAGGGTGCGGGACATGCGCGGGCGACGGGGAAAGACGGGCCCGATAGCGTAACCGCTCCAGCGCACCGGCGGCGTGCGACGGGGTGTGCCGCCGGGCGGATGCGTTCAGCCCGGCAGCGTCACTTCCTGCGGCAGGCCGCACTCGGCAGGATACAGCGGCCCGACGAACACCAGTCCGCCAGGCGGCGCGGTGGGGCCGGCGAGCGTGCGGTCGCGGCCGGCGAGCAGCTCCGCGATCCACTGTTCCGGGCGCTCGCCCTGCCCCACCAGCAGCAACGAACCGACGATGTTGCGCACCATGTGGTGCAGGAACGCGTTGGCCTGCACGTCGACATGCACATACTCGCCGTCGCGCGCGACCACGATCCGCTGCAGGTCGCGACGCGCGTGCGGCGCCTGGCAGTGGACGGTGCGGAAGGCGGAAAAATCCTGTTCGCCCAGCAGCGCCTGCGCCGCGCGATGCATCGCATCGGCGTCGAGCGGCTGGCGCACCCACGACAGGTACTGGCGGCCGAGCGCGGGCCGCATCGGGCGGTTCAGGATGGTGTAGCGGTAACGTCGCGCACGCGCCGAGAAACGCGCGCTGAAATCGCCGGTCACCGGCACGCACCAGCGCACGCAGACCTCCTGCGGCAAACGCGAGGTCGCGCCCAGCATCCAGCCACGCGGTTCGCGCGCCGCGTCGCTGTCGAAGTGCACGACCTGGCAGCGCGCATGCACGCCAGCGTCGGTGCGGCCGGCACAGATGGTCTCGACCTGCGCGTTGGCCACCGACGACAACGCCTGTTCCAGCAGTTGCTGCACGGTCGGCACGGCTTCGACGCCAGGCTTGCCCAGCCGCTGCCAGCCGAACAGGCCACTGCCGTCGTATTCGACGCCGAGCGCGTACCGCATGTGGCCCGCCGCCGGCAGGCTCAGACCAGCTCGCGCAGCAGCCGCGCCGCCTCGCCGCGCGCCGCGGCGTCGCCGCCGTCGGCCACTTCCTGCAGCAGCCCGCGCGCGGTGTCGACATCGCCCAGCTCGATATAGGCGCGCGCCAGCTCGATGCGATCGTGGCCGACGGGGGCCGGTTCCGCGGTTTCGGCCACCGCTTCATCCGCTGCGGGAGCGGCGGGTACAGGCGCAGGCGCGGGAACCGGCTGCGCATACACGGGAGCCGGTGTCGCCATCGAGGCCGGCGCTCCACCGGCATGCCAGGTGGGCGAGCCCGCGGCATCGGCATCCGCAGGTGCCGGAGAAGCAGAGGCAGCAGCAGCCTCGGGCTTCGCCGTCGTCGTCACCGGCGACGGAATGCCCGCGGCCAGCCGCGACGTGTCGAACACCGGGCGCTTCGGCTCGGTGGACCTGCGCCGCATCAGCAGCCACGCCAGCAGCGCCACCACCAGCAGCGCGCCGATCGCCCACGGCCAGACCGTTGCAGTGTCCTGGGCGGGCGCTGCCTGCTGCGCCTGCGTGCCCGCCTCGGCCTGGCGCGCGGCCAGCGCCTGCTGGGTCTCGGCCAGCTTGTTGTCCTTGAGCGCAATGAGTTGCTGCTGGTCAGCCTGCAGCTTCTCCAGCTCGGCCACGCGCGTCTTGAGATCCTGCACTTCGGCATCCCGCGCCGCCAGGGTTTCCTTGGTCTGTTGCAGTTCCTGCAGCATGTCGCCCTCGCCGCCGGCCTGGATGCCGGATCGTGTTCCTGCCTGCCGCGCGTCCTTGCCGGACGGCGGTACGATTTCGAGCCGCGCATCCGCGGTGCGTGCCTTGGCCGCCGCGTCATCCGCGGTACCGTCCGCTTCCGTCGCGCCGTCGGCGGCGACAGCCGCCGGCTGGCTGGCCGGCTTGCGCATCTCGCGCCACTGCCCGATCTGTTCGTGCACGATCGCCCGCGCCTCGCGCGCGTTGTACTGCGACAGCTCGGACGCGTTGGGCATGCGCAGCACCGCGCCGCTCTTGACCAGGTTGATGTTGCCCTTGATGAACGCCTCGGGATTGGCCCGCAGCAGCGCCAGCATCACCTGGTCCAGCGAATGGCCTTCGGCATCGACCGAGCGCGCGATCTTGCCGAGCGTGTCGCCCATCTTGACCGGCCCGTACTCACCCGGCGTCGCGGCCACCGGCTGCGCCCGCTGTTCGGCCTCCGCGGCCGGTGCGGGCGCGGGGGTGGGTTCGATCGCATTCGACGGCGGCGTCGCCTCGCTCGCGGGCTCCGCGGCCACCGGCGTCGCGGGCTGCGCGGCTTCCGGCGCTGTCGCGTCCTGCGGCTCGGGCACTGCAGCCGGCACCTGCGCGGCAGGTTCGCGGACGATGGCGTTGGTGGGCGCGGCGGTCGGCGCCTCGATCGGCGGCTGCGCCGGCGCGGACACCGTCCGCGGCGCATCGAGCAGCGCCGAGTATTCGCGGACCAGGCGCCCCTGGCCCCAGTCCACCTCGAGCAGGAACGTCAGCAGCGATTCGTCGACCGGGGCGGCGCTGGTGACCCGGATCACCGGCCTTCCCTGCGGATCCAGCGCGACGCTGAACTGCAGCCCGGTCACGGTGCCGCTGGGCGGCTCCAGGCCCACCCGCGCGAAGGTCTCCGGCGAGGCCAGCCGCACCTGCAGGTTTTCCAGTTCGCCCGGATCATTCGAAACGATGGCGATTTCCGCAAGCAGCGGTTCGCCGCGCTGCGACTTGACCGTGAGCTGGCCCAGCCCCAACGCGAACGCGGGCATCGCCAGCACGGTGAGTAGCACCGCCAGCAGCGGCAGCCACGCCTTGTGCAGTGTCCTGGTCACGCCTTTCCCCCGGTTCATGGCTCCGACTCTAGCCGCCGCACGCGTCGATCCGCAACGCTTCAGCCTTCACCGGCCACCAGTTCCGCGATCTGGACCGCGTTCAGCGCCGCGCCCTTGCGGATGTTGTCCGACACCACCCACAGGTTCAGGCCGCGCGCGTGCGACAGGTCGTCGCGAATGCGGCCGACGTAGACCGCGTCATTGCCCGAAGCGTGCGTGACCGGCGTCGGATAACCACCATCGACGTGCTCGTCGACCACTTCCACGCCCGGCGCCGCCTGCAGCAGCTGGCGCGCCTCGGCGGCGGTCAGCTTGTCGCGGGTCTCGATGTTCACCGCCTCGGAGTGGCCGTAGAACACCGGCACGCGGACCACGGTGGCGTTGATCCGGATGGTGTCGTCGCCGAGGATCTTGCGGGTCTCGTGGACCAGCTTCATCTCTTCGGTGGTATAGCCGTTGTCGGTGAAGTCGCCGCCATGCGGGATCACGTTGAAGGCGATCTGCACCGGATAGACCTCGGGCTCGACCGTCTGGAAGTTGAGCAGTCCGGCGGTCTGGCGGCCGAGCTCCTCCAGCGCCTTGCGGCCGGTGCCCGACACCGACTGGTAGGTGGCGACATTGATCCGCTCGATCCCGGCCTTGCGGTGGATCGGCGCCAGCGCGACCAGCAGTTGCATTGTCGAGCAGTTGGGGTTGGCGATGATGCCGCGCGGGCGGTCCTTCGCGGCCTCCGGATTGACCTCGCTCACCACCAGCGGCACGTCGGCGTCCTGGCGGAAGGCCGAGGAGTTGTCGATCACCACCGCGCCGGCCGCGGCGAACTTGGGCGCGTACTCCTTCGAGACCGCACCGCCGGCGGAAAACAGGGCGATGTCGACGCCGGCCGGGTCGAAGGTCGCCAGGTCCTGCACCACCAGTTCGCCGGTCCCGAAGTTCACCGTTCCACCGGCCGAGCGCTCGCTGGCCAGCGCCACCAGTTCGCCGACCGGGAACTTGCGCTCCTCGAGCACCGCCAGCATCACCTCGCCCACCGCGCCGGTGGCGCCCACCACCGCAACCTTGTACTGCCTGCTCATCGATTCTTCCTGCCGGCCCGCCGGGCCTGTTGTTGTCTTGCGAATGTGTTCTTGAATGTGACCTTGCAGGAGCGGCTTCAGCCGCAAGCTCTTCGGCCGGAGACTGGCGCGGGAAAAAGCTCGCGGCTGAAGCCGCTCCTGCAGATGGTTCTATTTCGGGGCGATCGCGCTCGGCGGTTTGCCCGCATTCGGGCCATAGCCCAGCGCCGCGACCAGATTATCCACCGCCAGCGCCACCATCGCGCGCCGCGTGGGCAGGCTGCCGCTGGCGATATGCGGCGTCAGCACCACGTTGCGGCAGGCCAGCAGGCGCGGATTGACCACGGGCTCGCCTTCGAACACGTCCAGCCCCGCCGCCGCCAGCCGTCCACTTTGCAATGCATCGGCCAGCGCGTCCTCGTCGACCAGCCCGCCGCGGGCGATGTTGGTCAAGGTCGCGGTCGGCTTCATCGCCGCCAGCGCGGCGGCGTCGATGAGGTGGTGGTTTGCGGGCACGTACGGCAGCACCAGCACCAGGTGGTCGGACTGCGCCAGCAGCGCATCGCGATCGACGTACCGCGCGCGGCATTCCCGTTCGACCGCCTCGGGCAGGCGGCTGCGATTGTGGTACAGCACCCGCATCCCGAAGCCGGCCGCGCGCCGGGCGATGCCCTGCCCGATCCGGCCCATGCCGAGGATGCCCAGCGTGCTGCCGTGCACCTCGGCCCCGAGCATCTTGTGGAAGCCCCAGCCCTGCCAGTGGCCGGCGCGCAGCCAGTGTTCGGCCTCGGTGATGCGGCGCGCGGCGGCCAGCATCAGCGCGAAGCCGAAGTCGGCCGTGGTTTCGGTCAGCACGTCGGGCGTGTTGGCCACGACGATGCCCCGCGCGTGCAATGCCGCCACGTCGAGGTTGTTGTAACCGACGCCCACGTTGGCGATCGCACGCAGGCGGGTCGCGCCGGCGATCTCGGCCGCGCCGATCCGGTCGTTGAGCGTCACCAGCGCGCCATCGGCATCGCGCAGCGCCGCGGCAATCGCTTCCGGCGCGTGGTCGGAGATGTCGGGCGTCGCGGCGACATCGAAGTACTCGTCCAGGCGCGCCACGATGTCGTCGAACAGCGGCTGCGAGACCCAGATCTTCGGCCGCGCGTCACTCACCGGCGTGGCCCGGGATGCGCGGCGCAACCTCGCCCACGTCGCCACACTGCGCGCGATGGCGCAGCGCCTGGTCCATCAGCACCAGCGCCAGCATCGCTTCGCAGATCGGCGTGGCACGGATGCCGACGCAGGGGTCATGGCGCCCGGTGGTGACGATCTCCAGCGCGTTGCCCTGCACGTCCACGCCTTCCACCGGCAGCCGCAAACTCGAGGTCGGCTTGAACGCCACCGAGCACACCACCTGCTGGCCGCTGGAAATCCCGCCGAGGATGCCGCCGGCATGATTGGAGCGGAAGCCGTCCGGTGCCATTGCGTCGCGATGTTCGCTGCCCTTCGAGGCAACCGAGGCGAAGCCGTCGCCGATCTCCACGCCCTTCACCGCATTGATCGACATCATCGCCGCGGCAAGCTCCGCATCGAGCTTGCCGTAGACCGGCTCGCCCCAGCCCGGCGGCACGCCGTCGGCGACGACGGTGACGCGCGCGCCGACCGAGTCACCGGACTTGCGCAGCGCATCCATGAACGCCTCGAGCTCTGCAACCTGCCCCGCGTCCGGCCAGAAGAACGGATTGCCTTCGACCGCGCGCCAGTCGTGCGTGCGCGGCACCACGTCGCCGATCTGCGCGAGATGGCCGCGCACGCGCACGCCATGGCGCTCCGCCAGCCACTTCTTCGCGATCACCGCCGCCGCCACGCGCATCGTGGTCTCGCGCGCGGACGAACGCCCGCCGCCGCGCGGGTCGCGGGTGCCGTACTTCTGCCAGTAGGTGTAGTCGGCGTGGCCGGGGCGGAACTGCTGCGCGATGCGGTCGTAATCCTTGCTGCGCGCATCGGTGTTGCGGATCAGCAGCGCGATCGGCGTGCCGGTGGTGCGGCCCTCGTACACGCCGGACAGGATCTCGACCGCATCGTCCTCGTGCCGCGCCGAGGTGTGGCGCGTGCGGCCGGTGGCGCGGCGCGCGAGGTCATGGGCGAAGTCGTCCGCCGCGATCGCGACGCCGGGTGGGCAGCCGTCCACCACGCAGCCGATCGCCGGCCCGTGCGACTCGCCGAAGGTGGTGATGCGGAACAGGTGGCCGAAGGTGTTCAAACGCATCGCCCCACGCTTGTCACTTCCCCTGGAAAAGGGGAATGAATCCGGGTGTCATGCAGCGTCGCGGCGCTCAAAACAGCGCGCCCGATGCCTCCGCCGGCCGCGGCTCGCGGGCAGCGGCCAGTTCGCGGATACGCGGGTGGTGGGCGATCAGCTCCGAGCACTCCACCGCGAAGATGCCCATCTGCCCGACCTTGAACTCGATCCACGCGAACTCGACGTCCGGCAGCAGCTTGACCAGCGCGCGTTCGGATTCGCCGACCTCGCAGATCAGCAGCCCGTCCTCGCTCAGGTGCAGCGGCGCGTCGCGCAGGATCCTGAGCACCAGGTCGAGGCCATCGTCGCCCGCGCGCAGGCCCATGTCCGGCTCGTAGGAGTATTCCTTCGGCAGTGCATCGGTCTCGTCGTTGGTGACGTAGGGCGGATTGGTCACGATCAGTTCGTAATGGCGGCCGGACAGGCCCGCGAACAGGTCGGACTTGAGCAGCTTCACGTTGTCGGCCTGCAGCCGCGCCTTGTTCTCGGCGGCCAGCGCCAGCGCGTCGTCGGACAGGTCCGCCCCGTCCACCTGCCAGTCCGGGTTGTAGTGCGCCATCGCGATGGCGATGCAGCCCGACCCGGTGCACAGGTCCAGCGCACGGCGCACCTCGCGCCCGCCCAGCCAGGGTTCGAAGCCGGCCTCGATCAGCTCGGCGATCGGCGAGCGCGGCACCAGGGCGCGCGTGTCGCTCTTGAAACTCAGGCCGGCGAACCAGGTCTCGCCGGTGAGGTAGGACGCCGGGATGCGCTCCTCGATCCGGCGCAGGAACAGCGCCAGCACCTCTTCTTTCTCCGCCAGCGTCACGTTGGCCTGCCCGTAGGCCGGACCGAGGTCGTGCGGCAGGTGCAGGGCGTGCAGGACCAGCTGGGTGGCCTCGTCGATCGCGTTGTCGTAGCTGTGGCCGAACGTCAGCCCCGCCGCATTGAAGCGGCTGGCGCCGTAGCGGATCAGGTCGATGATCGAGTGCAGTTCGTCGGTCATGGCGGCGCACGGGCACGGCAGGACAGCCGGGCCGGGAAGTATAACGGTGGCGCGGTTATCATTGCCGCACTTCAAGTATCGCGTGAAGAAGCGCCCTCGCCATGTTCAATCGCACCACCCTGATCGTCCTGGTCGTCGCCCTGGCCGCCGGCCTCGGCCTGCTGGCCTCGCAGAAGTTCTTCGCCGCGCCGGTGCCCGTGGGGCCGTCGATGCAGACGACCACGCTGTTCCCGCAGCCACGCGAGCTGCCCGCGTTCGCGCTGCGGCAGTCCGACGGCACCCAGATGGTGCCGGGCGAACTCAAGGGCCACTGGACCCTGGTGTTCCTGGGCTTCACCTACTGCCCCGACGTCTGCCCCACCACCCTGGCCGAACTGGCGCAGGCGCAGAAGCAGTGGGAGACCCTGCCCGAATCGACCCGCCCGCGGGTGCTGTTCGTCTCCGTCGACCCCGAGCGCGACGACCCCGACCGCATCGGCGAGTACGCCCACGCCTTCCACCGCGACACCCTCGCCGCGACCGCGGACGTGCCGGCACTGGAGAACTTCGCCCGCTCGCTGTCGCTGGTGTTCGCCAAGGTCCCCGCCGCCGACGGCGCCCCGCCCGACAGCTACACCATCGACCACTCGGCCACCCTCGCCGTGCTCGACCCGCAGGGCCGCATGGCCGGCATCATCCAGCCGCCCCTGCAGCCCAAGGCGATCGCCGCCGACCTGGCCGCACTGACGCAGGCCTCGTTCAAGTAGGCCCCGGCAATCGGCGAAGCAGCTGGCGGCGCCGACGCGTGCTCCTCGGGCAGGCCTGAGAAATTCGGGGAATGCCATTCCGGAAGCAGCGAGGAATCCCGAGGATTCAACAGCATGGATTGACCAGCCTCGCTGTTGTGAAGCGCCTCTCGCTACGCCCCAAATGACAACTGTCCATAGGTTCCCTGGACATCGTTGCCCTTCCCGCCTGCTCTTTCCGCCCCTCCCGCTCCATGGCGGAATGCCGGACAAGTGCACGCACCCATGCCGGGATCGAGCCCCCGCCTGCGGGAGAGGGGTTGGGGTGAGGGCCGCCCTTCGCTCCTGATCCTTGCCCCAACCGCAACCGCCTCTCACCTCCTGCGGCTTTTCGGATACAACACACCCATGAGCCTCGTCACCGCCCTCACCTACGTCCTCCCCCACCGCCTGCTTTCCACGCTGGCACGCCACCTGGCGTACTCCGACAATCCACGGCTCAAGCAATGGCTGATCGAAACGGTCACCCGCAAGTTCGGCGTCGACCTGTCCGAAGCCGCGCAGCCGGACCCGCAGGCGTATCCCACGTTCAACGCCTTCTTCACCCGCGCCCTGAAGCCCGGCGTGCGCACGCCCGACCCCGACCCGCGCGCCCTGCTGATGCCCGCCGACGGCCGCATCAGCCAGTGCGGTCGCATCGAAGACGGCCGCATCTTCCAGGCCAAGGGCCAGTCCTTCACCGCCGCCGAGCTGCTTGGCGACGAAGCGGCCGCCGAACCCTTCGCCAACGGCCTGTTCGCCACCGTCTACCTGTCGCCCAAGGACTACCACCGCGTGCACATGCCGTGGGCCGGCACCCTGCGCGAAACCGTGCATGTGCCCGGGCGCCTGTTCTCCGTAGGCCCGGACGCCGTGCGCAACGTCCCGCGCCTGTTCGCCCGCAACGAGCGCCTGGCCTGCCACTTCGACACCGATTTCGGCCCCATGGCCGTGGTGATGGTCGGCGCCCTGCTGGTCTCGGGCATCGAAACCGTGTGGAGCGGCGAAGAGGTCCCGGAATACGGCGATACGGTTACCGTCAAGGACTATCGCACCGGCGACGAGGGCGAACCGATCACGCTGGAGCGGTTCGAGGAGATGGCCCGGTTCAACTATGGATCGACGGTGATTGTGCTGTTGCCAGCGGGCGCCGCAGAACTAACGAGTGGATTGCTAGCAGAATCTCCAGTAACACTGGGACAGAAGCTAGCAATGCTCATCTGACACATGAATTAAGCCGGCCCCACGAAGCGAATTCGAACTGAGTGCGACGCGTGCTACCACTCCCCAGGCTTCCACTTAACGACATGATCCACACCTTTCAAGATCAGAACCTCGGTTAAGAGGATCAAAGGTGGTTCTTTAACACTCCAAGCTTCGTCTTTGATGCTGGTCAGCCTGATCTGCGGCAATGCAAGCATCCTCTTTCATGAACTTCACCCTCATGAATAATGTTTCGATCCTCTGCCATAAGATTTCCATGTTTACTCTCCATGCCGCACATCTTGTTTCCGAGCTACTTGGACAACTTTCACGATGAACTATCGCCAGTTGTACGGCAACGCACTGGTCTTTCGTGACGCATCGAAGCTCCCAGGGAAGTGTCACGTCAACTTTCAGAAGGCGTAAAAAAAGCCCCAGATGATCTGGGGCTTTTTTCTTCTTGTTAGTCTTCGATCTGCTCAGGCGGTCCAGACTCCGCCCCAAGCTCTGGCTTGGTCCGAGGCCGCCCCTTGAATCGAGCGCCAAGGCTGCTCCGCAAGCCTTCAAGCCCTTCATTCCTTCCCGCCACCTTCAGGAGCTTGTAACCCTGCAGTGCAGCACCAATAACATCGCTGCCCAGCGCAATCTCCGAGTCAATCATCCTGCTGACGAGACGTTTTAGTCGGATCAGGCGAGGACGCAGTTGATCGATCGCATCGAGATCAGCTCGTGCCTGAGCAATACTCAAGCTCTGCGGAATGACCTGTGGATTTTGCTCAAGCACGTCAATGGCGTTACGGCAGAACGACTCCGACTTACTGCCCATCTTAAAGATGGCGCGGCGTTGGTTTGGCTCCATTGCAATCAATCCAATGAAGATGGACTCCAGCTGCGTGATGGATTCATCGGCGGCACTCCATTGCGCGTCTTCGATAGCCAGAGAAATCAAATTTCTGTTCATTGTGATCTCCATATACGTGAAATTAGTTCAGCCTTCTTGCCGAACGGGACGATTCTCGAATGGACCGGCAACTTCCACAATCGGTAGTCGCTGCGTTCTTTCGTAGGGTTTGTCTTACCTGCGTTGTGATACGGCTTATTCCGCATACCGATATCGCCTGAGTCAGAGAATTCCTACTTGCTGGAACGCGGCTTTCTGACAAAACTGTTAGGGAACTCTGATTGCCGCCACCGAGTGAAGCGCGCAATCTAGTCGAGCGGCAAGACGAGGCACTTAAGCGAACTACTTGTTGCGCAATACCGTACCCACTTCAAGGAGGAAGCAGTGGTCAAGATAGACGAAGTTCAAGCGGGTTATATCGTCAAAGCAACCGGCTATACGCAGCTATTTCGCAACAAACTGAAGGCCATCCTTGCTGCACATGCAATGGCGCTCGCCGAGGCTGTGGAAGTTGGGGGACCGGTGGAGATCACATTCCCGGAAGGCTGGGGCGATCCAGTCGTCGTTTATGAACCGGATTTCTAAGTTACTGGCCTGACGCTCGCCACGGCCGCCCGCTCCACCGGAACACCAACAGGTACACGCCCACTGTCCAGGCCAACGCCGCCGCCCAGCCGGCGAGGATGTCGGACGGGTAATGCACGCCCAGGTACACGCGCGAGAGGCCGACCATCGGCACGAACACCGCCATGGCGGCGAGCACGGGCCAGCGCCAGCGGGTGGGCCAGGCCAGCAGCACGAGGGCGACGGCCAGGGTCATCGAGCCCATCGCGTGGCCGCTGGGGAAGCTGTAGTTGTGTTCCGGCGCGATCGATTGCCACAGGTTGGGGCGGTCGCGGGCGAAGGCCTGCTTGGCGGCGACGTTGAGCAGCGCCGAACCGCCGCCGGCGACGGCGGCGAACACGCTTTCGCGGTAGCGGCGGCGCAGCGCGAGCACCAGCACCAGGGCGATGTCGACCGGCACCACGCCGTACTCGTAGCCGAGTGCGGAGAACAGCAGGAACAGCTGGTCGAAGCCGGCGCGCGCCATGTCGTTGGCGGCCAGCAGGATCGGCACGTCGAAGGGGAAGCCTTCGGCTTCGCGCACTTCGTCGGCCAGTTCGGCGAATCCCCACAGCGGCAGCAGCAGGCCGGCGAACAGCAGCAGCAACCTCCCGCCGTGACGGCGCAGCAGCGAGGCACCGGTGCGGGCCTCCTCGCGCAGGGCGCGCGAGGGGCGCTCGATCCGTGGCTCAGGCCAGTTCGGCGGCACGGCCGTAGCGGCGTTCGACGTAGCCGTCGATCAACGCGACGAACTCGTGCGCGATGTTCTCGCCGCGCAGGGTCACGGCCTTCTGGCCGTCGATGAACACCGGGGCGGCGGGCGCCTCGCCGGTGCCGGGCAGCGAGATGCCGATGTCGGCGTGGCGCGATTCGCCGGGGCCGTTGACCACGCAACCCATCACCGCCAGCGTCAGGTGCTCGGCGCCGGGATGGGTGATCTTCCACTCGGGCATCTTCGCGCGCACGTGCTCCTGCACCACCTTGGCCAGTTCCTGGAAGAACTCCGACGTGGTGCGGCCACAGCCGGGGCATGCGGTGACCATCGGCGTGAATGCGCGCAGGCCCATCGTCTGCAGCAGTTCCTGCGCAACCACCACTTCCTGCGTGCGCGGCGCGCCGGGTTCGGGCGTGAGCGAGATGCGGATGGTGTCGCCGATGCCTTCCTGCATCAGCACCGCGAGCGCGGCGCTGGATGCGACGATGCCCTTGCTGCCGATGCCGGCCTCGGTGAGGCCCAGGTGCAGGGCGAAGTCGCTGCGCTGGGCGAGGTCACGATAGACGGCAATCAGCTCCTGCACGCCGCTGACCTTGCAGCTGAGGATGATGCGCTCGGCGGGCAGGCCCAGCGCGACCGCGCGCGCGGCCGAATCCAGCGCCGAGCGGATCAGCGCCTCGCGCAGCACGCGACCGGCGTCCCAGGGGTCGGCGCGCCGCGCGTTCTCGTCCATCAGTTCGGTGGCGAGCGACTGGTCGAGCGAACCCCAGTTGGCGCCGATGCGCACCGGCTTGCCGTACTGCAGCGCGAACTCGATCAGCTGTGCGAATTGGGTGTCGCGCTTCTTGCCGAAGCCGACGTTGCCGGGATTGATGCGGTACTTGGCCAGCGCCTGCGCGCAGGCCGGCTCGTTGGCGAGCAGCTGGTGGCCGTTGTAGTGGAAGTCGCCGATCACCGGCACGTCGATGCCCATCATCGCCAGCTTCTCGACGATGTGCGGCACGGCCGCGGCGGACTCGGGATTGTTGACGGTGACGCGGACCAGCTCGGAACCGGCGCGCCACAGGTCGGCGACCTGCTTCACCGTCGAGGCGACATGGGCAGTGTCGGTGTTGGTCATCGACTGCACCACCACCGGCGCGTCGCCGCCGACGAGGATGTTGCCGACGCGCACCTGGCGCGTGGCGCGGCGCGGCGCAGGGCCGAACGCCCAATCCGACAGGGGCTGGACGATGGCGCGGCTGGCGGCGGGGTCTGCGTTCATGCGCGCCATTTTAGTCGGTCTGGGTGTCGCCGGTGGCGGCAGCAACCGCGGCGTTGCCCGTCCGTTGGGCCAGTTGGGCCACTCCGCCATCGCGCCGTCCGCCCATCCAAAGGGCAAAGGCAGCGTCTCCGGCCGCGCGACGGACGCCGGGTATCCTGTGCCCATGTCCGCCCTCCCCGAGAACGTCCTCACCCCGACCCAGCTCAACGCGCTGGCGCGCAGCCTGCTGGAGGACGCATTTCCGCTGGTGCAGGTGGAGGGCGAGATCGGCAACCTGGCGCGGCCGGCGTCGGGGCACCTGTATCTCACGCTCAAGGACGCGCGCGCCCAGGTGCGCTGTGCGCTCTTCAAGCCCAAGAGCCAGTGGCTGAATTTCCAGCCGCGCGACGGCATGCGGGTGCTCGCACGCGGCCGGCTCACGCTGTACGAGGCGCGCGGCGACTACCAGCTGATCCTCGATTCGCTCGAGGAGGCCGGCGAAGGCGCGCTGCGGCGCGCGTTCGAGCAGCTCAAGGCGAAGCTGCAGGCCGAGGGCCTGTTCGATGCCGCACGCAAGCGCCCCCTGCCCGCCTACGTGCGCCGGCTTGGCGTGCTGACATCGCCATCCGGCGCCGCGGTGCGCGACGTGCTGAGCGTGCTGGCGCGCCGCTTACCGCTGCTGGAGGTGGAAGTGCTGCCGGTGCAGGTCCAGGGCGCCACCGCCGCGGCCCAGATCACGTCGATGCTGCAGCGGGCGGACGCCAGCGGCCGTTTCGATGCGCTGCTGCTGGCGCGGGGCGGTGGTTCGCTGGAAGACCTGTGGGCGTTCAACGACGAAGCGCTGGTGCGGGCGATCGCCGCGTCGACGGTACCGGTGGTGTCGGCGGTGGGACACGAGACTGACTTTACCCTCGCCGACTTCGCCGCCGACCTGCGCGCGCCGACCCCGTCGGTGGCCGCTGAACTGCTGGTGCCCGAGCGCGGCGATCTCGTCGCCCGCCTGCGTACGCTGCAACAGGGCTTGCAGGCCCACCACCTGCGGCGCCTGCGCGACGCCATGCAGCGCGCCGACCGCGCAGCCCTGCGGCTCAACGCGCTGCGCCCGCAGGCGCGCCTGCAGCAGCTGCGGGCGCGACAGCAGGTCGCGATGCAGCGGCTGGCCAGCACCTTCCGCGCGCAAGACGAACGCAGGCGCGCGCGCCTGCGCCATGCCGAAGCGGTGTTGCGCGCGATGGCGCCGAGGCGCCGGCTGATCGTGCTGCGCGAACGCCTGGCGACGCTGCAACCGCGTCCGCTGGCGGCGATTGCCCGGCACCTGCAGCGCGACGCACTTCGCCTGCGCGGGCTGGCGCGTTCGCTCGAAGCGGTCAGCCCGCTGGCCACCGTTGCACGCGGCTACGCGATCCTGCAGCACGAGGACGGGCGCGTGGTACGCGCGGTGGGTGACGCCGAGGCCGGCGACCGGCTGGATGCGCGACTGGCCGACGGCACGTTGCGCGTGCGCGTCGAGGGGGCTGGTTCTTCGTAGTCGCGATGCAAGAGCGGCTTTTGGGGAACGGCTCTTGTAGGAGCGGCTTCAGCCGCGAGATCTTGCCAAGGAGCCGCACCCGACGCCCGCAACCGGCAGGAATTCTGTTGGCTGGAAGAGCTCGCGGCTAAAGCCGCTCCTACAGGCCCGCCAAGCCGCTCCCATGCGATCGATCCCACGAGGCGTTAACGCCAGGCGCGGGATGCTGACGCAAAGGAGATCGCCATGCTCGACAAGACCTACCCCTATTACCTCGCCGGCAAGCCCGTCGCCGCCAATACCGATCTGGAAGTGTTCGACAAGTACTCCGGAAAGCGCGCGACACGCGTGGCATTTGCGGATGCGACTGCGGTGCGCAAGGCGATCGCGGCCGCGCACAAGGCGGCGCCGGCGATGGCGGCGTTCCCGCACGATGCGCGCCGCGACGTGCTCGAGCATTGCGTGGCGCGCTTCACGCAACGCCACGAGGAGCTCGCCCTGGCCCTGTGCATCGAGGCGGGCAAGCCGATCAAGGACGCCCGCGGCGAAGTCACGCGCCTGATCGACACCTTCCGCATCGCCGCCGGCGAAGCCACGTGCCTGGGCGGCGAGGTGATCGACATGGAAATCTCGAAGCGCACGCGCGGCTATCGCGGCATGGCCAAGCGGGTTCCGATCGGCCCCTGCGCCTTCATCACCCCGTTCAACTTCCCGCTCAACCTGGTGGCGCACAAGGTGGCGCCGGCGATTGCCGCCGGCTGCCCGTTTGTACTGAAACCTGCGGCAAAGACACCGGTCGGCGCGCTGATCATCGGCGCCGTACTGGCCGAGACCGACCTGCCGAAGGGCGCGTTCTCGATCCTGCCCTGCAGCAACGACGATGCCGGCCTGCTGGTCGAGGACGCGCGCATCAAGCTGCTCAGCTTCACCGGCGGCCTGGTCGGCTGGGACCTCAAGGCGCGCGCCGGCAAGAAGAAGGTGGTGCTGGAGCTTGGCGGCAACGCCGCGTGCATCGTCGACCAGGATCCCGGCGTTGACCTCGATGCCCTGGTCGAGCGCATCGTCTTCGGCGCCTACTACCAGTCCGGGCAGAGCTGCATCGGCGTGCAGCGCATCTTCGTCCATGCCGATGTCCATGTGGAGCTGCGTCGCAAGCTCAAGGCGGCGGTGGCGAAGCTGAAAATGGGCGACCCGCGCCTTGATACGACCTTCGTCGGCCCGATGATCGACGAGGACTCGGCAGAACGCGTCGAGTCATGGATCAGCGCGGCAAGGAAGGGCGGCGCGAAGCTGCTCGCCGGCGGCGAACGCAAGGGCAACATGCTGCCGGCAACCCTGCTGGAGAACGTGCCGCACGACGCCGACCTGTATCGCAAGGAGGCCTTCGGCCCGGTCGCCGGGATGGAAGCGTTCGACGACTTCGACGACGCGCTGGCACGCGTCAACGACAGCGATTTCGGCCTGCAGGCCGGCGTGTTCACCGGGCGGCTGTCGCATGCGATGCGGGCGTGGGACCGGCTCGAGGTCGGCGGCGTCGTCATCGGCGACGTGCCCAGCTTCCGCGTCGACAACATGCCCTACGGCGGGGTCAAGGATTCCGGCATCGGTCGCGAGGGCGTGCGCTATGCGATCGAGGACATGACGGAGCTGCGGTTGCTGGTGATCCGCGATCCTTGAACGCCCGGCCCCGCCCCACGTACCACGTGCGGCGGATCAGGCGCGGTGCCAGAGCGACAGGCCATAGAACGCCAGCGAGATCGCCACGTAGCCGAACTCCACCATCCGCCTGCGCCCGGCGTTGTCGCGCGAACGGGTGACGTCGAGCAGCAGTTGCCTGAGCAGGAACGTGTACAGCACGAAGTACAGCATCGGGACCGCGTGTATGTAGAACGGATAGTCGCCGGCGTCGCGACCGAACAGCGACAGGATCCAGCCGATCTGGCTGTAGATGCCGACGACCCCAAGCGCCGCGTTGATGAACATCCACTGGACCTGGTCGCGACCGAAGATCAGCAGGTAGAACACCACGTAGACCACGATCGCGATGCCGCCGTGCATGTACAGGAAGATCACGTCGCCGACGCCATAGGCCAGCAGGAAACCCGAGATGCCGAACATCAGCATGTGGAACAGGAAGAACGGATAGACGAAGACCTTCGGAAAGTTGCCTGCGGCCACCAGCGGCAGACTGGCTTTCGCACCCGCTTCCGCTGTCCCCTGTGCTGCCGGCTGACGCATCCGACTCCCCATTCCCGGCATTCCCCTGTTCTCGGCCCCTCGCCGGCCGGCATCGTACGCGATGGCGCGCGTCCCGGCGGCTGCCCGCCTGGACGGCGAATCCGGCGAATCCGGCGAATCTCCGTCAACCCCATTTCCGAGACTGGCCCGTTTGCCCCCGCAGCCAACCCCGGAGATGCCCACATGCAACGCCATGCCCTTGCTTCCGCACTGCTCTGCGCACTCGCCCTGTCCGCCTGCAGCACGGTGGGCAACGAACAGGAATCCGCCGCCGCAGGCCAGGCCGCGCCGCCTCCGCCCGTACCGCTTGCACCGCCGGCCGACATCGCACGGGAAGCCAAGGCCTCGCTGGCGCTCGATCGCGTCGAAGTAACCGGCGCGCGCGTCCAGGCTGCACCCGCAATGGTCTCCGACGCGTACGCGGCCATGCGCGCCCCGTCGCCGGTCGCCGCGAACTGGCAGCCGGCCAACACCGAGAAATACGCCGAACGCGACGACAACCCGATCCATCGCACCCGCGAGCAGCCGGTGTCGACGTTCTCCATCGACGTCGACACCGGCAGCTACGCCAACGTGCGCCGGATGCTGCACGACGGCACGCGCCCGCCGGCCGACGCGGTGCGCGCCGAAGAAATGATCAACTACTTCCGTTACGGCCACCCCACGCCCGCTTCGCTCGACGTGCCGTTCCGCGTGACCACCGAACTGGCGCCGGCGCCGTGGAACGGCAAGCGCCAGCTGCTGATGATCGGCATCAAGGGCTATGACGTGCCGAAGGCGACCCTGCCACCGGCCAACCTGGTGCTGCTGATCGATACGTCCGGCTCGATGAACACCCCGGACAAGCTGCCGCTGCTGAAGCAGTCGATGAAGCAGCTGGTCAACCAGTTGCGCCCGCAGGACCACGTGTCCATCGTCGTCTACGCGGGCTCAGCGGGGCTGGTGCTGCCGCCGACGCCCGGCGACCGCAGCGGCGAGATCCTCGCCGCGCTCGAGCGACTCGAAGCCGGCGGCTCCACCAACGGCGGCGATGGCATCCGCCTGGCCTATGCGATGGCGAAACAGGGCTACGTGCAGGGCGGCGTCAACCGCGTGATCCTCGCCACCGACGGCGACTTCAACGTGGGCACCGTCGACCAGGGCGCGCTGGAAACGCTGGTCGCCGACCAGCGCAAGGGCGGCATCGCGCTGACCACCCTCGGCTTCGGCCGCGGCAACTACAACGATGCGCTGGCCGAACAACTGGCCGACATCGGCGACGGCAACCACGCCTACATCGACAGCCTCGCCGAGGCGCGCAAGGTGCTGGTGCAGGAAATGGGTTCGACCCTGCTGACCATCGCCCGCGACGTCAAGATCCAGGTCGAGTTCAATCCCGCGCTGGTCGCGGAATATCGTCTGGTCGGCTACGAGAACCGGGTGCTGCGCAACGAGGACTTCGCCAACGACAAGGTCGATGCCGGCGACATCGGCGCCGGGCACGAGGTCACTGCGCTGTACGAGATCACGCCGGTTGGTTCCGGCGCCGAACAGCTGCCGGCGCTGCGCTACGGCGCCGCGTCCGCGCCATCCGGTGCACGCGCGGGCGAGGCACGCGCGGATGAAATCGCCCACCTGCGCCTGCGCTACAAGCGCCCCGGCGAGGATGCGAGCCGGCTGATCACCACGCCGATCGCGCAATCCTCGCTGCGGGCGACGCCCAGCGACACCCTGCGCTTCGCTGCGACCGTCGCCGCCTATGCCGACGCGCTGCGCGGCGGCAGCCGCATCGGCGACTGGGCATGGGACGACATCGTGCGCAGCGCTCGCCAGTTGCGGGGCGGCGATCCCCAGCGAGCAGAGTTCATCGGGCTGGTCGAAACCGCGCAGTCGCTTGTCGACGACGACCGACGCGAGACGGCGGTGGCGGACTAGTGAATCGGCGGGCGAAGGGCCGCGGCTGTTGCTTTGCTCGTCGCCCTTGACCTCCGGGGCCCCTCCGAAGCGGCGGAGACGGCGGGCCAAACCCCGCAGGGGCGCCGCACATGGATGTGCGGCGTTTTCCGCGAGGGCAGGATGCCCTCTCGGTAGTTCCCGCCGGCTCCGCGAACCCGGCACAACGTGCCGGGCGCGCAGGCGGAGTGTGTTTCTTTGCGCCAGGTTTCTTTGCACAAGCAAAGAAAGGTGGCTCGCGCCGTCACGGCGCGAAACGCCCTTGCCCCAGGCAAAAGCAATCATCACCACACCGCAAACATCGGAGCCGTGGACTCCAATCGCTCGCAACCCAAGCCACTGGGTGACCAGACGGTCGCCTGTTGAAAACCCCGCCTTCGCAGGAATGACGATCAAGAGCGGAATTGCCCAGGCCTATCGCAGCTGTGGCTCGCGCCTGGGCCGCGGAATGGCATACGCCTAGCGCAACTTGCGGGACGGCTCCCGCCCCGCATCATCACCATCGCTACCACGCAGCTCCGGCGACGGCTTTCCATAAAGGAATCCCTGCCCATATTCGCAGCCCAGCTGGCGCAGGATGTCGCGCTGCTCGGCAGTCTCGATGCCCTCGCCGATCGCGTCGATGCCCAGCGTCCCGGCGAGCGCGAGGATCGCACGCACCAGCGCCAGGCTTTCGGCATGCATCTCGCCGCCGAGGCCTGCAACGAAGCTCTGGTCGATCTTCAGCGCCTGGATCGGGAACCGGTGCAGGTAAGACAGCGCCGAGAACCCGGTGCCGAAATCGTCCAGCAGCGCCATCACGCCGCGGCTGCGCAGCACGTTGAGCATGCGCAGGATGCGCGGCGCGTCGTCGAGCAGCGCGACTTCGGTGATCTCGATCCGCAGGCGACGCGGATCGGCGCCAGCGTCGTCGAGCATCTGCAGCAGCCGCTCGGCGAACGTCTCGGCATGGAAGTGGCGCGGCGAGACGTTGATCGAGACGTAGCCGTGGTGGTGCCGGGTCATCCAGTCGAACACCCGGCGATACATCAGCCAGTCGACCTGCTCGATCAGTCCACTGTCCTCGCCCACGCCGATGAATTCGCCCGGCGGCAGCGGCCCGTGCAACTCGTGGTTCCAGCGCAGCAGCGCCTCGTGGCCCACCACCTCGCCATCGGCCAGGCGCACGATGCGCTGGAAATGCGGCTCGAAGGCATCGTTGAGGATCGCGCGGCGCAGGTCCGCTTCCAGGTCCAGCAGGCGCGTGGCCTCGGCGCGCATCTCCTCGTCGAACAGCGCGCTGCGGTCGCGGCCATGGGCCTTGGCGCGGTACATCGCGGCGTCGGCGTCGCGCAGCATGTCCTCGCCCTGCCGGTAGCGCGGCTCCCACAGCGCGATGCCGATGCTGGCCGAGGGGAACAGCTCGCGACCGGCGATCCACATGGGCTTGCCGAGCTCCTCCAGCAACGTGGCGGCCAGCGCCTCGGCGGCGGCGTGGCTGCCAACTTCCTCCACCAGCACGGCAAACTCGTCGCCACCCAGCCGCGCGACCAGCGTCTGCTCGCCCAGCGAGCGGGAGATGCGACGGCCGGCTTCGACCAGCATCTCGTCGCCGGCCGCATGCCCGGCGCTGTCGTTGACCAGCTTGAAACGATCCAGGTCGAGGAACAGCACGACGAAGCGCGCGCGCTGCGGGTCGCCCATCCGCGCGATCGCCGCGTCCAGCCGTTCGAGCAGCAGGACGCGGTTGGGCAGCCCGGTGAGGCTGTCATGGCGGGCCTGGTGGGTCAGCTGTTGCTCGGCGCGGACGCGTTCGCCGATCTGCGCGCGCAACTCGCGGTTGGCGTTTTCCAGCTCGCGGGTGCGCGCCTCGACGCGGAACTCGAGCTCCGCGTGCGCGGCCTTGAGGTGTTCCTGCGCGCGCTTGCGCGCCAGTGCGCCGTCGATGTGGTGGGCGACGAAGGTCAGCAGCGCCTGGTCGCGCGGCACGAAGCTCACCTCCGGCGTATAGCTCTGCACGACGATCGCGCCGACCACCACGTCCTCGCGCTTGAGTGGCACGCCGAGCCAGCAATGCGCCAGCGGCCCGAAGCTGCGCACCGCGCCGCTGGCTTCGAGCTCGGCGATGGTCGCGCGGTCGGCCAGCAGCGGCGTGCCGGAGGACAGCACGTACTCGGTCAGGCCCTTGGCGAGGTGGCGGGATTCCCGGGCGCGGTCGCGCTCGTCGACCGAGTACGGAAACTCGATGTGCTCGCCGTCGCCCGACAGCAGCGCGATGTAGAAGTTGCGCGCATACAGCAGCTCGTCGACGATCGAATGCACATCGGCATAAAAGCGCTCGAGGCTGCCGGCGGTCACCGACAGCTCGGTGATGCGATACAGGGCGCGCTGCAGCCGCTCGGCGCGCTGGCGTTCGACGATCTCCGCCTGCAGCACCAGGTTCGCCTGCTGCAGCTCGCGGGTGCGTTCGTCGACGCGGCGCTCGAGCTGTTCGCGCGCCTGGCGGCGGTCGAGCGCGGTCAGGATGTGCTGGGCCACGTATTCCAGCAGGGTGCGGTCTTCGTGCGTGTAGCGTGATGCCTGCAGGTAGCTCTGCACGACGATGGCGCCGCTGACGCGGCCCTCGCGCCGCATCGGCACGCCGAGCCAGTCGGCGCTGTCCGGGCCATGGTTCAGGTCGGGCATGACCCCGAGCTTGCGGCGGATATCCTCCGACGGCCCGAACAGCGGCTGCCCGTGCCGCAGCAGGGCCACGGTCAGGCTGTTGTCCATGGCGTCCAGGCGCAGTTCCTCGTCCGGATCGGCCACGTAGGGGTCGTGCTGGTCGGCGAAATACAGGAAGCGCAGCGTCTCGCGGACATCGTCGTAGAGCACGATGTAGAAGTTCTCGGCCGGCATCAGCCCGCCGACCACGTCGTGGATCCGGCCGAGCATGTCCTGCATCTCCAGCCCGGAACCGGCCAGGTCGGCGATCTCGTACAGCGCCTGCTGCAGGCGCTCGGATTTCTGCAGCGATTCGATCCGGGCCTGGGCCTGGGTGGCGGCGAGCGTGGCGCCGATCGTGCGACGCGCGAGTTCGAGCCAGGCCCTGCGCGAGTCCGGTGCCAGCGGCTGCGACAGGTCCGCGGCCAGCGCGATGCGCGTGCCGGCGTCGTTCCAGGCATCGATGATCCCGGCATCGACCTGGCCGGGCGCGAAATGTTCGAGCGAATCGCGGGCGCGGGCGATCAGGACATGCGGCGCATCCTCGGTGTGCGAGAGCCCGCCGTCGATGCGTACGTCGCTCCACGCCACCGCGAGCCTGGATCCGGCAGGCAGCGTCGCGGCCAGCAGTTCGGCGAGCCCGGAGGCACCCCCTTCCGGCACTGCGGTTCTCGTTGTCTGCACCAAGGTTCGCATGCCGCTGTTTCCCCGCCCGCCATCATTCAGGATATCGGGCGCTTTTTCCATCGCCGGCAACCCCGGCCCGCGCCCATGGTCGTTTGTTTTCGGCATGAATGGTGGTCCGACATGAACGCAGTGGCGATCCGGTGCAGCCCGCCCGCGCGGCCGGGGCCGGTGCCGGGCTTTTCCCGCGCGACGGCAGCGCTTAACCTGCCGGTAATGAATGATGTTGCCGCCCCGGACGCCAATGCCAGCGAGGACATCAGCGACGAGACGCTGATGCTGGCCTACGCGGCCGGGCGCCCGGGTGCATTCGAGCAGCTCTACGCACGCCACCGCACCCGCCTGTACCGTTTCCTGCTGCGCCAGCTGCGCGACGGTGCGCTGGCCGACGACCTGTTCCAGGACATCTGGCAGCGCGTGATCGCGGCCCGCTCGGGCTGGACGCCGGACGCCTCGTTCTCCAGCTGGCTGTATCGCATCGCCCACAACCGCATCGCCGACCACTGGCGGGCGCAGCAGTACCGCCCGCCGGCACCAGAGAACGCCGACGAGCGCACCGCGCGCATACCCGATCCCGACACGCCGGAACGCACACTGTCCGAATTCGAACAGCGCCGCGGCATGCAGCTGGCGCTGGACGAGCTGCCCGACGAGCAGCGCGAGGTGATCCTGCTGCGGCTGGAACAGGAGCTGACCCTGGAAGAAATTGGAGCCATCACCGGCGTCGGCCGGGAAACCGTCAAATCGCGCCTGCGCTACGCGATGGACAAGCTGCGCGCGCGCCTGGAAGACGCCGGATGAACATCGGATCCGGACACCACGGCAACCACGACGATGCGCTCACGCCGGAAGAACGCGCGCTGGCCGATCGCCTCGCCCGCCTCGGCCCGCAGGGCGAGCCGTCGCCCGCGCTCGACGCGCGCATTCTCGCCGCCGCGCGTGCTGCGGCCAGCGCGCCTGTCACAACCGCTCCCGCGCATCGTTCGCCGCGCCGCAGGCAGCGGCGCTGGCCGGTGGCCTTCGGCGCTGTCGCCACCCTGGTCATCGTCGGCGGGCTGGCCTGGCAGCTGCGTCCGGTCGACGACCTGCAGGTCGATTATTCCGAAGCGCCGCGTGCGGTTTCGGGGCCGTCGGCCGGTGCCGCACCTGCATCCCGCCCGGCGCAGCAGGCCGTCGTTGCGCTGCCGCCGTCGCCGGCAGCCGAAGTCGCGCCGGCAGCGGCGGACAGCGCCGCACCCGCGTCGGCCAGTCCCGCCCCCATTCCGGTGAAGCCGCCCGAACCTGCCGCAGCGACCGAACGGTTCGCCGAAGCCCCATCCGGGGCCGGCGCGCAGCCCGCGCCGAAGGCGTTCACGACGAAGCCGCCCGCACCCGCCGAACCGCCGGTGGTCTTCGATGAGCCGTCGCCGATGGACACGCCGCCTTCCCCGCCCGGGGAGCCGCGGCATCTGGCGCCGCCCGCCCCATCTGCGCCACCCCCGCCCGCTGCACCATCCGCGCCGGCGCCGGCGGCACGCGCTGCCATCGCCTTCCCGCAGGAGCCGGCGTCCGGCAACGCGCCCGCCACCAGGAGTGTCGTCGAGGCCGAGAACAAGGCACGCGCACAGCGTGCGAAGACACTGGAAACCACAGCCCGGCGCATCCCCTCGGCACAGGTCGCCTCGGGCGCCGTCGCGCAACCTGCAAGGCCGGCCGACACGGCCGCCGCCGCCGATGCCAGTGCCCTCGACCGCATCGAAGTCACCGGCGCGCGCATCGAAGACGAGGAAGACCAGGCCGACGTTGGATACGCCAGCGACCAGCCGCTCGACGACCAGCCCCCGGCCTCGGTCGACTCCCCGCAGGTGCGGCAGGCATGGCTGCAGCGCGTGCGCCAGCTGGTCGCCGAAGGCAAGCCCGACGCCGCGCGCGACAGCCTGCGCGAATACCAGCGCCGCTATCCGAAGGCCACCCTGCCCGACGACCTGCGCGCGCTGCTGGAAGAATGAGCCTGCACACGCTGGCGGTGCCCGCCACGCACGCGATCGAGGTCAAGCACAGCCGTTTCGTCGCCAATGCCATCCCGGTCGAAAACGCCGGGCAGGCGATGCAAGCCGTGGCCGCGGTCTCGATCGCCGACGCCACCCACAACTGCTGGGCCTGGCGCATCGGCGGCGACTACCGCTCCAACGACGACGGCGAACCGGCCGGCACCGCCGGACGCCCGATCCTCGCCGCCATCGACGGCCAGGGCATCGACCGGGTGGTGGTCGTGGTCACGCGCTGGTTCGGCGGCATCAAGCTCGGCGCGGGCGGACTGGTGCGCGCCTACGGCGGCGCCGCGGCCGAGTGCCTGCGCAGCGCCGAACGCATCGTGCTGGTCGAATTGCGCGAGCTCGCGCTGCATGCGCCGTTCGAGGACCTGGGCACCGTCCACGCGGCGCTCGCTGCCGTCTCCGCCGAAAAACTGTCCGAAACCTTCGACCCCGACGGCGTCCGCCTCGTGCTGCGATTGCCCGATGACAACGTCGATGCCTTGAAACTGCGCCTGCGCGACGCCACCCGTAACCGGGTGCGCATCGACGACAATGGCTGATGGCTGACATTCCAGAACAGGACACCGACTCCGGCCAGGCGCCGGACACCCGGCCGCCGCAGGACGCCACCGGCAAGCCCAAGCCCCGACTCGGCAGCCTGCGCGCGCTGTGGCCCTTCGTCATGCGCCAGAAAGGCCTGCTGGTGGCGTGGCTGGTGGCGCTGGCCGCGTCCAGCACCGCCACCCTGAGCCTGCCGCTGGTGGTACGGCGGATGATCGACCACGGGTTTTCGGGCGACGGCAACATCAACGCCACCTTCGCGCTGGTGTTCGCGGTGGCGCTGGGGCTGGCGGTCGCCACCGCGGCGCGCTTCTTCTTCGTTTCCCTGCTGGGCGAACGGGTGGTCGCCGACCTGCGCGAGCGCCTGTATTCGCACCTGGTCGGGCTCGACCAGGCGTTCTTCGAGCGCAGCCGCAGCGGCGAGCTGGTCTCGCGCCTGACCGCCGACACCGAACTGCTACGCAGCGTGGTCGGCTCGACCGTTTCGGTGGCGCTGCGCAGCGTGGTGATGGTGATCGGCAGCCTGGCGATGCTGGTGGCCACCAGCCCGCGGCTGGCGGCCTACACGCTGGTCGGCATCCCGCTGTGCGTGCTGCCGCTGGTGCTCGGCGGGCGCCGGCTCGGCAAGATCTCGCGGCAGAGCCAGGACCGCGTCGCCGACGCCAACGCGCTGGCCAGCGAAACCCTCGGCGCGATCCCCACCGTGCAGGCGCACGCACGCGAGCCGTACGAACGCGGGCGCTTCGCCGCGGCGATCGACGCTTCCGTCGCCACCGCGCGGCGCCGGATCGGGATGCAGGCACTGGTCACCGCGATGGCGATCTCGCTGGTGTTCGGCGCGATCACCCTGGTGCTGTGGTCCGGCGCGCACGACGTGATCGACGGCCGGCTCACGGTCGGCACGCTGAGCCAGTTCGTGCTGTACGCGGTGCTCGGCGGCGGCTCGGTCGGCGCGCTGGCGGAAACCTGGAACGAACTGCAGAAGGCGGCCGGCGGCATGGGCCGGATCGGCGAACTGCTCGACGAGCGCCCGGGCATCGCTGCGCCGGCACGGCCGCACTCATTGCCGGTGCCGGTGCGCGGCGCACTGCGCTTCGACGGCGTCACGTTCCACTATCCGTCGCGCCCGGATGCGCCGGCGCTGGAAGACTTCAGCCTGCAGGTCGCGCCCGGCGAAACCGTGGCCCTGGTCGGCCCCTCCGGCGCCGGCAAGAGCACCGTGTTCGCGATGCTGCTGCGCTTCCACGATCCGCAGCACGGTCGCATCGAACTCGATGGCGTGGACATCCGCACGCTCGATCCGGCCGAGTTGCGCGGCACCGTCGCGCTGGTGCCGCAGCAGCCGGCGATCTTTGCCAGCAGCGCGCGCGACAACATCCGCTACGGCCGGCTGGAGGCCAGCGACGCCGAGCTCGAGGCCGCGGCAAGGTCGGCCGAGGCGCACGAGTTCCTCTCGGTGCTGCCCAACGGCTACGACGAGCAGCTCGGCGAACGCGGCGCGCGGCTGTCGGGTGGACAGCAGCAACGCATCGCCATTGCCCGCGCGCTGCTCAAGGACGCGCCGGTGCTGCTGCTCGACGAAGCCACTTCCGCACTCGATGCGCAGAGCGAGCGCGCCGTGCAGCAGGCGCTGGAGCGGCTGATGGAAGGCCGCACCACGCTGGTGATCGCGCACCGCCTGGCCACCGTGCTCAAGGCCGACCGCATCGTGGTCATGGAACGCGGCCGGATCATCGCCCAGGGCACCCACGACGAGCTGATCGCCCAGGACGGCCTCTACGCGGAGCTGGCGCGGCTGCAGTTCCTGGACTAGCCGGTCCCCGGGCTCTCCACCCCTGCGCCGGCCCGGCAAAACCCGCTGGCCGGCGGCCGGTTCGGCCAGGTCCCCGCGTTGTCGCGATCAGGCATTCCGGCAACAGGTGCATCTTGGCCCGTACTCTCGCCTCTTCCCGCGGCTTCGAACGGCGCCTCTATACCTGGGCCGCGATCGTCGCGCTGCTGGTGGTGTTCGCCGGCTTCGCGCGCACCTACTACCTCAAGCTGGCCTTCGACACGCCACCGATCTCCGCGCTGCTGCACGTCCACGGCATCGTGATGAGTGCATGGTTCGCGCTGTTCATCGTCCAGGCCAGGCTGGTAGCCACCGGCCGCACTTCCGTGCACCGCAGGCTCGGCGTGTTCGGCGCACTGCTGGCCGTCGCGGTCCTCGTACTGGGCACGCTCGTGGCGATCACCGGCGCGCGGCTGGGGCACGCCCCGCCCGGCCCGCCGCCATTGACGTTCCTCGTCGTGCCGCTCGGCGACATGCTGGTGTTCGCCCTCCTTGTCAGCGCCGCGCTCTGGTTCCGCCAGCGCAGCGACATCCACAAGCGGCTGATGCTGCTCGCCTGCGTGGGCCTGCTGACCGCGCCGATCGCGCGGATCCCGTGGCCGCCGCTGCAGCAGGGCGGCATCGTCGCGTTCTTCCTGGTCACCGTGGCGCTGGTGCTGGCCTGCGTGGCATGGGACACGATCGCGCGCCGGCGCCTGCACCCGGCCTTCGCATGGGGCGCCGCGCTGGTCGCAGTGTCGTGGCCGCTGCGGTTGGCGCTGTCGCAGACACCGCAGTGGCAGCAATTCGCGAGCTGGCTCGCGGGTTGAATGCCAGCCGCGCAAGCAGGCGCCGCACGAAGCTCCTGCTGCGAGGATCGCCAACCGCGACAGGCTTCAACAGGGCCAGGCGCGTTCGATCGGCAGGCCGTGGTCGATGCTTGTCGGCAGGGTGCCGAACGCCAGGCCATGCGCTCCGCCAAGCCTGCTGCTGCAGAACGCGTCGGCCAGCGGACTGCCCGCGCGCAGCAGCGTCGCGGCCTGCAATGCCAGCGCCAGGCGTTCGACCAGCAGTCGCGCGCCGGATTCACCGGCCTGGTTGCGCAGCGATTCGTCCAGCGTCGCAACTGCAGCGTCATAGCGTTCGTTGCGCCCCGCTGCCGATTCAAGCTCCTTGCGCAACGCGTCCGCGGAGCCGGGCTCGCGTCCCAGCGCGCGCAGCACGTCCAGGCACTGGATGTTGCCGCTGCCCTCCCAGATCGAGTTGAGCGGGGCCTGCCGGTACAGCCGCGGCAGGATCGATTCCTCGATGTAGCCGGCGCCGCCCAGGCACTCCTGCGCCTCGTTGACGAAGGCAGGCGTGCGCTTGCAGATCCAGTACTTGCCGATCGCGGTGGCGATGCGCGCGAACGCAGCTTCGCTTGGGTCGCGTGGTGCTGCATCGACGGCACGCGCCACCCGCATCGACAACGCCAGCGCGGCTTCCGATTCGATTGCCAGGTCGGCCAGCACGTTGCGCATCAACGGTTGCTCGATGAGCCGCTTGCCGAACGCCACGCGATGGGCGGTGTGGTGCAACGCCTGCGCCAATGCCATGCGCATCTGCGCCGCCGAGCCGAGCATGCAGTCCAGGCGCGTGAGCATCACCATCTGCAGGATCGTGGCGACGCCGCGCCCCTCGTCGCCGACGCGCCACGCCCGCGCTTCCATGAACTCGACCTCGCCCGAGGCGTTGCTCCAGTCGCCGAGCTTGTCCTTCAGGCGCATCAGCGCGAAGGCGTTCTTCGCCCCGTCCGGGAGCCGTCGCGGCAACAGGAAACAGCTCAGCCCGCCGGGCGCCTGCGCCAGCACCAGGAAGCCGTCGGACATCGGCGCCGAGAAGAACCACTTGTGCCCGACCAGCGCGTATTCGTCGCCACTGCCGCCGAGCGGCGTGGCGGTGGTGGTGTTGGCGCGCACGTCGCTGCCGCCCTGCTTCTCGGTCATGCCCATGCCCAGGGTCACGCCGGGCTTGTCGTCGATGGCGACGTCGCGCGGGTCGTAGCGGCAGGCGGCGACCTTGTCCGCCCATTCGCGCAATGCCGGCGCCTGCCGCAGCGCCGGCACCGCGGCATGGGTCATGGTCAGCGGGCAACTGGTGCCGGGTTCGGCCTGGTTGTGCAGGTAGCACAGCGCCGCGCGCGCGACATGCGCGCCGGGCGCGGCGTCGGCCCACGACAGGCCGGCAACGCCATGTTCGACGGCCGCGGCCATGATGCGGTGGTAGTTGGGATGGAACTCGACAGTGTCGATGCGGTGGCCGAAGCGGTCGTGGCTGCGCAGGCGCGGCCGGTCGCGATGGGCGTCGAACGACAGTGCGTACAGTTCGCCGCCAGCCAGTGCGCCGTAGCGCGCGACACGATCGGCGTGCGCATCGCCGCCTTCACGCGCCAGTGCCTCGCGCAGGGCGATGTCGTCCTGCCAGAGATCGCGCGGCGCGAACTCCGGCGGCTGGTTGTCGACCGTGTGGGTCTGGAAACGCGACATGGCAGGGCCCTCGATGCGATGCCCCGATTCTGGCGCAATCCGGGTGCCCGCGTCGTTGCGCTTCGTCGCGCCTGGCGAGTGCATCGACGAATCCGTCCTGCAATCCCGGCCGCCCGAACGGCCGCGGCGCATGGCCGCGGCCGGCAACATGGAACATGCGTCATTGGCCGTTGCAGGCGCGGCTTCAGCCGCGAGCTTTCATGGGCCGCTGCATCAGGCGCTCGAAAAGCTCGCGGCTGAAACCATTCCCGCAAGAACAAAAAAACCCCGCCGGGAGGCGGGGCTCGAAAATCGCGATGTGTCGGATCAGGCGACCGGCTGCACGCCGGCGGCCTGTGCACCCTTGGGGCCCTGCGTAACCTCGTAGCTGACGCGCTGGCCTTCCTGCAGGCTGCGGAAGCCCTTGGCCTCGATCGCCGAGAAGTGCACGAAGACATCCGCGCTGCCGTCCTCGGGTGCGATGAAACCGAAGCCCTTGGCGTCGTTGAACCATTTCACTGTGCCGTATTGCATGACTCTCCCTACCTCGTCTGGATGCGATGTGCGTACGCCCCCTTGCGGTCCCCCGGGCGCACGGCCGCGAGTATGCAAAGCAAGCCCGGCGGTTGCAATCACCCGGAGAGCATTTCCGTGACCAGTGCCGGCAACCCGGACGATGCCGCCGCGACATTGGCAAGCACCTCCTCGAGCGTGATCACCTCATCGACGACCGGCCCCGCGCCCGCCGCCCAGTTGGCGACGATGGCCAGGCAGGCATATTCCAGGCCCAGTTCGCGCGCCAGCCCGGCTTCGGGCATGCCGGTCATGCCGACCAGGTCGCAGCCGTCGCGGCGCATGCGTGCTATCTCGGCACGGGTCTCGAGCCGTGGCCCCTGGGTGGCGCCGTAGCAACCGCCATCGACCAGTTCCACGCCCGCCGTGCGCGCTGCTTCGAGCACGCGCGCGCGCAGCGACGGCGTGTATGGCTCGCCGAAATCGACGTGCAGCACCTCGGTGCCCTCCTCTTCGCACAGCGTCGAAATACGCCCCCACGTGTAGTCGATCAGTTGATCCGGGCACGCCAGCACGCGCGGGCCGAAGCGCTCGCCGATGCCGCCGACAGTGTTGAGCGCAAGCACGCGCGTCGCACCGAGCGACTGCAGCGCGGCGAGGTTGGCACGGTAGTTGACCTTGTGCGGCGGCACTGAATGCCCTTCCCCGTGACGCGCCAGGAATGCCACGCGCCTTCCTGCCAGCGTGCCCACGCGCACCGGACCGGACAGCGCGCCATAGCGGGTCACCGGCTGATGGGTCTCGATGTCCTGCAGGCCGGCGAACTGGTACAGGCCGGTGCCACCGATGATGGCGAGCGCGATGTCGGACTGGGACATGGGGATTCCGGAAGTGAGCGGGGTCACCGATCATCCGGAATCGCGGCGCGCGACGCAAAGCCCGGCGGCCGCCTGCCCGTGAAAGAGGCGCTCAACGCGGCGCGACGTAGCCACCGGCAACGCCGCGCGGCGAGAGCACCAGTTGCCAGAGCTGGATCCGGCGGGCGCGGAAACTGGCCATCGACGCGGCCAGGTAATAGCGCCACATCCGGCGGAAGCGTTCATCGTAGCGCGCCGGCAGCATGTCCCAGGCGGCTTCGATGTTGGCCCGCCAGGCCTGCAGCGTGCGGTCGTAATCGGTGCCGAAGTTGTGCCAGTCCTCGGTCACGAACAGGCCCTCGGTGGCGGTGGCGATCTGCGCCGCCGAGGGCAGCATCGAGTTGGGAAAGATGTATTTCGCGATCCACGGATCGGTGTGCGTCACCGACCTGTTGCTGCCGATGCAATGCAGCAGGAACAGACCATCGTCGCCCAGGCAGCGCCGCGCGACCTCAAAGAAGCGGCGGTAGTTGCGGAAACCGACGTGCTCGAACATGCCCACCGACAGGATGCGATCGAAGCGCTCGTCCACCTCGCGGTAGTCCTGCACGCGGATCTCGATGGGCAGGCCCGCGCACAGCTCGCGCGCGAACGCGGCCTGCTCCTGCGAGATGGTGACGCCCACGCCCGAGACGCCGTAACGCTGCGCCGCGAATTTCAGCGCCTCGCCCCAGCCGCAGCCGATGTCGAGCACGCGCATCCCCTCGCGCAGGCCGAGCTTGCGGCAGATCAGGTCGAGCTTGGCTTCCTGTGCGTCGTCGAGGTTGCCGGCCTGCCGCCAATAACCGCAGCTGTAGACCAGCCGCTTGCCGAGCATCGCGTGGTAAAGGTCGTTGCCCAGGTCGTAGTGGCGCTTGCCGACCTCGTAGCTGCGACGCCCGGCCTGCAGGTTGAACAGGCGCGCGCGCAGAGCGTCGCGGATGTCGGCCGGGCCGTGCGCGCGCTCGTCGATGCGGGCGTCGAGCAGGTGGAACAGCAGGCTGTCGAGGGACGGCGCGTCCCACCAACCATCCATGTAGCTCTCGCCGAGCTTGAGCGAACCGCCGGCGACCAGTCGCGCCGGCAAGTGGGCATCGTTGACCTGCATGTCCCAGGGCCGCTCGCCGTCGATGCGGATATCGGCATCGGCCAGCAGGGCCTGCAATCGATCACGGAATGGATGCGTTGCGGACATGCCTCTCGGTGGGATCCCGGAAAGCGTTGCTGCCTAGATTACCGTCGCCGTCCGCGCCGCGTCACGGCAACAGGTGAAACGCAGCGTGGCGACGACGTTGCTCGCGGGGGCTAGGCTCCCGGCGCGGCGAACAGCCCGCGGTAGGCCTCCGCCACGTGCGGCAGCAGGACGCTGGCCGGTACTTCGGCCGTCTGCACGCCGTCAGAATACGGGCCCACCTGGTAGGGCGGAAACACGAAGCGCAGGGCTGTGATGCGGCCCGCGGCGTCGATGACCGGTTCGAACTGGCTGAAGTTGCCGGCGTCGGGGCCGGAGCCCTCGTCGATCATCTTGAGGCCGGACTTCAGCATCTCCGCGCGCTCGGCGGGCTCGATGTCGTCGCCGTCGATGCGCTGCGAAAGCGATGCGTGCAGTTGTTCCCGGACCGCGTCGGAGACCGCGCGCCAGCCATCCTTGTCGGCGATGAGATTCCCGGCCTGCAGCAATTCGTTGCGCTGCGGCAGCCAGACGAACCGGGCCACCAGCGGATTGCCGTGCGCGCCGCCGGTGTAGCTGCTGCCGTTGGCGGCCACCGACACCACTTGCGGCGTTTCGGCCAGAAGGCTGAAGGCCAGCGACAGGTCGTAGGGCGCGCTGGGCTTCTCACCGGCCAGCCCGTCGACGGCCTGCATCAATTCGCCGCGCGCGGCCTGGGCGTAGCGCTGCAGCTCGGCCGCCAGCCCCGGATACTTGTCCACGCCTTGCGGATAGCTGATGCCGACGATGTAGCGCGGATCGCGCTCGATGACGTCTTTCAGCGCTACCTGCGCCGGCGGCGCCGTCTGTGCCTGGTCCGCCGGCGGTGACGTCGGCGCTTGCGACGCCTGCGGCGCAGGGGTTTCACGCTGGCAGGCGGCGAGACCCAGCAGCAGGAGGCAGATCGGCAGGCGCTTCATCGTGGAGTCTCTCCCTGGGGATTGCGGCATTCCGGTGTAGTCCGGACGCGCGCAGTCTAGGCGGCGGCGCGTGATGTCGGGATTGACGCGCCGGCTTCGCATGCCGGATCCGGCGCCGGAACCGCGGCCATGCAGGCGAACACGCCCACGAAAAAGCCGCGCATGCGAAGAAAGTCGCGCATACGAAAAAGCCCCGGGCGTTTCCGCCCGGGGCTCTGGTGTTGCGACTGACTGGGTGCTGGCTTAGAGAGCCTGCACTTCGTCGGCCTGCAGGCCCTTCTGGCCCTGCACGACCTTGAACGAGACCTTCTGGCCTTCCTGCAGCGACTTGAAGCCGCTGCCCTGGATCGAGCGGAAATGGACGAACAGGTCCTGGCCGCTTTCCGGGGTGATGAAGCCGAAGCCCTTGGCGTCGTTGAACCACTTGACGGTACCGGTCTGACGATCGGACATGATGTGTTACTCCTTGGAACAGTTTTTTGGGATACACGGTCCGTTTCAGGCGGATCCGCGACTGTGTCAGCAAGGGGTAACGCGAAGCGATGGAGCGGATCGGCAGATCTACCGCATCGAAACCACGATGTACCGTGATCCCGGCTTTGAACAGTGCGCGCACCTTACCGCACTTTTCGCCAGAAGTGTGAATGGGGTTTACCCCAGGGTGGCGATCCCCCGGGCGACCCGGCAACACCCGCCCCGCCGGGCCGCAAAAACGTTGAACGGACGCCGTTCCGGCCATGGGATCCGTCCACGCTTTCCCGCGCCGCACAGGTCCCCCGCAACCGCGCCCAGCGGCGCTACCACTCCTCCCGCCGGGGCAGCAGGCCTTGCAGCTCGGCGTCGGTGAGATTGCGCCACTGGCCCGGCTTCAGGCGCCCCAGCTTCACCGCGCCGATCCGCACCCGCACCAGCTGCTTGACCCGATACTTGAAGTACGCCGCCATCAGCCGGATCTGCCGGTTCAGGCCCTGCACCAGCACGACCCGGAAGCCGAACTTGCCCAGCTTCCCGGTCTTGCAGGGCAGCGTGGTCTGGCCATGGACAGGCACGCCGCGGGCAATGCCGCGCAGGAATTCGTCGGTGACCGGAAGGTTCACGGCCACCAGGTATTCCTTCTCCAGTTTGTTCTCCGCCCGCAGGATGGCGTTGACGATGTCGCCGTTGCTGGTCAGCAGGATCAGACCCTCGGAATCCTTGTCCAGGCGCCCGATCGGGAAGATCCGCTGCTCGTGGCCGATGAAGTCGACGATGTTGCCCCGCACCGCCGATTCGGTGGTGCAGGTGATGCCGGCCGGCTTGTTCAGCGCGATGTAGACATGCCTGCGCTGGCCCTTGGCTGCGGTACGCGCGCGCAATGCCTGGCCGTCGACCTTGACCTCGTCGCCCTCGCCGACTTCGGCGCCGATGCGCGCGCGCTGGCCATTGACGGTGACCCGGCCTTCGCCGACCAGCCGGTCGGCTTCGCGCCGCGAGCAGAAACCGGTGTCGCTGATGTGCTTGTTGAGTCGCATCCGGGTCGGGCGGTCGGGCATGGCGGCGGGCGCGCAGTCTCGCAGATTGGCCACCTCGCGGCACGCCGAGGGCAGCCGCCACACCTGCCGGAACGCTGCGACGCCCGGACTTGACAAACATAGTTTGTGATGCAAACCTATTTGCAGTCATTGAGTGAACCAATGAAATGCAGAACGACACCAGCAATCTGTCCCGCCTCGCCGAGAACACCAGCCGCTACGCCCGTTACTCCCGCAGCGCCGGCGGGCTGAGCCTGGTGATCGGCGGCATCCTGTGCCTGGCCGCGTTCGTGGTCGGCGCGACCACGGAACTCACCCCCGCCCTGCGCTACGCGCTGGTCGGCGCGCCGCTGCTGTGGCTGCTGTCGAAGGAACTGCTGCGTGCCTTCTACTACCAGCGCGCAGGCGCCGCGCGCGAACGGCTCTCGGACAAGCAGCGCCGCATGCACCTGTGGATGGTGGCTTACCTGGCGGTGATGTCGCTGCTGATCGTCGGTGGCGTGGTCTGGGCGGCAGGCGCCCGCGCCTGGCAGTGGCCCGGGATCGCCTACATCGCGATCGTCGCGGCGATGCCGCTGGTCGCCGCACGCTGGTTCTGGTCGGTCGGTGATTTCCTGGTCGGCGTGTTGCTGGTCTGCCAGGCCGCGGTGGTGATCGCCGGCGACCACTACCCCTGGTACTGGATCCTGATCGCCGCGCTGTACGCCGCCATCGCCATCGGCACCGGCTGGCGCGAGCATCGCGACTACCTCCGCCTGCGCGACGAGCTCGGCCTGCCTGGCGCCGACCACGCCCGGGACGCCAGCGCATGAAAAGCGGCACCCAGGACGCGATCGACGCGGTGCTCGCCGTCGACCGGCTGGTCCACGAACCAGCGCGGCTGGCGATCCTGACCGTGCTCAGCGGCGCCGAACTGGTTGAATTCGGTTTCCTCGAAACCGTGTGCCGGCTCAGCAAGGGCAACCTGTCGAGCCACCTGTCGAAACTCGAGTCCGCCGGGCTGGTCGCGATACACAAGAGCTTCCGCGGCAAGCGGCCGCTCACCCGCGCGGCGATCACCGACGCCGGCCGCGAGGCGCTGCAGCGCTACCGCCGGCAGATCGCCGCACTGATCGATTCCGTTCCACCCACCGACCAGGAGCAAGACTGATGTCGAACCCGATCCTTGCCACCGCGCTGTCGCTGGCGCTCGCCGCGCTTCCGCTTACCGCGCCTGCGCAGTCCGCGGCCGAACACTCGCCTGCAGCCGAAGCCGCAGCGAATCCCGGCATGTCCGAGGGGCGCGAGCTCTCGCGCCTGTTCCTCGCCGGCGACACCGCGGCGGTCTGGGCGCGCATGGGCGCACCGATGCGCGAGGGGCTGGGCAACGCCGAAGCGCTGGTGCAGTTCCGCGCGCAGCTGGCGCGCGACCTCGGCGAGGAACAGTCGTTGCTGGACGAGCAGGTGGTCGAGCAGTCGGGACTGCGCGTCTACGTGCGCGTCGCACGCTGGAGCAAGGCGCCGATGCCGATCGTGATGCAATGGGCCACCGATGGCGAAGGCAAGGTGCAGGGCTTCTTCGTGCGTCCGAAGCTGGAGGCCGCGCCCTCGCCGCACCTCGACTACCAGACCAAGGCGCACCTGCGCATGCCGTTCGACGGCGCCTGGTACGTGTTCTGGGGCGGCCACACGATCGAGCAGAACTACCACGCCGCCGTGCGTGGCCAGCGCTTCGCCTACGACCTGGTCAAGCGCGTGGACGGCAGCAGCCACCGCGGCGATGGCAAGGCGCTCGAGGACTACTACTGCTGGAACGAGCCGATCCTCGCGCCGGCCGATGCCACCGTGCTGGAGGCCATCGATGGCCTGCCTGACCAGGCGATTGGTACCCGCAACACCGAAGCGATCGCGGGCAACCACATCATGCTCGACCTCGGCAACGGCGAATACGCGATGCTCGCGCACCTGCGCGAGGGCAGCGTCGCCGTGAAAGCCGGCCAGCAGGTGGCCGCAGGCGAGGAACTCGGGCGCTGCGGCAACAGCGGTAACACCAGCGAACCGCACCTGCACTTCCACCTGCAGGACGCGCCGAAGTTCGGTGAGGGCGACGGCCTGCCGGTGTTCTTCGAGCACTACACCGCCGACGGCAAGGCCGTGGAACGCGGCGAGCCGGTGAAGGGACAGCTCATCGCGCCGCTGACACCAGCGGCTTCGAAGTAGTCACTCGATCCGGGCCATCCGCGCCGGTCGTGGCCGCGGATGGCCCATGGCTCACGCCGGGGCCAGCAGGTCCGCGTGCTCCGGATGGCGCCGCATGTACGCCTCGGCGTAGGAACAGTCTGGACGCACCTTCAGACCTTCGCCGCGGGCGTACTGCAGCGCGGCTTCCACCAGCTTCCCCGCGATGCCGCGGCCGCCGATCTCCGGCGGGACGACGGTGTGGGTGATGACGAGCACGTCACCATCGCGTGCGTACTCGACGAAGGCTTCGCTGCCCTGTTCGTTGACCATGAAACGATGGCGGTCGCCTTCGTGGCGGATCGCGGTAGTGATGTCCAAACTTCTCTCCTGCCTGCGGGCTCAGCGATTATCGCGCTTGCCCTGGTTGTGGCGATCCTGCGTGCCGATGCTGCCCTGGATGGCCTGCAGCCGGCTCTCGGCCGCGTGCAGCTCGGTGGCCTTGGCCGCGGCCTCATCCGACTGGTAACCGCCCTGCACGCCCGCGACGTGACTGCCATCCAGCTGCTGCCAGGTTGGCGTCTCGCGGTCGTGTTGCTGCTTGGCTTCGAGCAGCTTGCGGGTGTTCTCCAGCGCCTGCTCGGGGGTGATGGGATGCGGCTTCGCAGCTGGCTTCCGCCCCGACGACGCCCTGGCGGCAGGTTTGCCGACTGCCCTCCTGGGCGCTGGCCTTGCCGATACCTTCGCCACCTTGGCCGTGCGCTTCCGGGGCGCAGGCTTGCCCGCTGTCCTCGCGACCGCCTTCTTCGCGGCCTTCTTCGCCGCGGGGCCTGCAGCTGCCTTCTTTACGACAGTCTTCTTCGCCGCCGTCCGCAGCGGCGTTTTCTTCACGACAACCTTTTTCGCAGTGCCCAGTCCTGCCGCCTTCTTCGCGGCTGTCTTCCTGGTCACGGCCTTCTTGGCAACCTTCGCCGGTGTCGCCTTTCGCGAAGACACCTTCGTCGCTGCCGATTTCCTGGCCATGGTCTTTTTCGCGGCCGCCTTTCCTGCCACCGGCCGTTTCGCCGCCGCCTTCTTCGCAGGCGCCCTGCGTGCCGCGGCCTTCTTCACCACGCGCCGGGACGCGGCCGTCTTGATGGCGGTGGTGCGCTTCGCGCCCGCTTTGCGGGCAGGCGCTTTCTTGCGCGCCGTGGTCCCGGTTTTTGTCGCGGCCTTCGTGGTGGCCTTCTTCACGGCCCGGGTTGCCTTGCGGGTGGTCGCCATTTCGCCTCCGTCTCCGCCTGGATGGGTTGCAGGGACAGCAATAGCATCGGCGCCATTCACTCCGGGTGAGCGCGACGGCCTGGCCTTGGGGTGTCATTCAGCGGCCGCGGCGCGCGGATTGCTGACACGCTGCGTCACGTACAGGGCACGCCCGGGCCGCGCAAACCTATTGGCACGCTTGCTGCTTCCTCCTTCGCCGAGAGAGAAGGAGACCACCATGTACGACCAGAGCGAAAACGCCGAGCACGAAGCCGTCACCCGGTTGTTCGAACTCGCCCGCAACGGCGACACCGACAACTGCGAGTACAGCCAGCTCGATTCGATGATCTATGGACGCCTGGAACAGGCCTACGGCAGCGAGGGCCACACCGCCCTGCGGGCAGGCGCAATCCAGGTCCAGACCGCCGCCGCCTAAGTACCGCGGGCAGGCCGCGGCCAGCCCTGCTAGCCGAACTCCGGGTTCGCCAGTTCGGTGAGGAAGTGCGAAAACAGCGCGGGCTCCATGAGCAACGCGAACATCACGCCATAGCCGGCGCCCCACAGGTGGGCGCTGTGGTTGACGTTGTCGGTCCCGCGCCGGTCCATCCAGATGCTGTAACCGACATAGAACACCGCGTAGAGGATCGCCGGGATCGGGATCGGGATGAAGAAGATGTAGATCCCGGTCCACGGTGCCATCAGGATGAAGGCGAACAGCACCGCCGAGACCGCGCCCGAGGCGCCCAGGCTCCGGTATTGCGCGTCATGGCGGTGCTTCATGTACGTGGGCAGGATCGCGATCACGATCGCCGACAGGTAGAACAGCACGAAGCCGAACGCACCGATCCGCTCCACGAACACCTGTTCGACCGGCCGGCCGAAGAAGAACAGCGTGATCATGTTGAACAGCAGGTGGCCGAGGTCGGCATGGATGAAACCGTGCGTGACCAGCCGGTCGTACTGCTTGAACCGGTCCACCGCAGGCGGCCACAGGATCAGCCGGTCAAGCAACTGCCGGTTGTTGAACGCCAGCCACGAGACGAGGCAGGTGGCGGCGACGATGACGATCGTGATCGAGAGGTTCATCAGGCGGCCCGGTAGTTGTCCTGCATCGGATAGCGCCTGGCGTACAGCGCGAACACCAGCGCGGTGAGCAGGGCGAACACGGCGAAGAAGAACATCAGGAACGCGTTCTCGGTCAGGCCGGTGCCCGCGATCTGGGTGGTCACCGCCTCGTTGCGCACCGCGGCGTTGGTGATCAGCACCCACAGGTTGCCGTACGACACCGACAGCAGCCAGAAGCTCATGATCGTGCCCTTCATCGACGGCGGCGCCTGGCTGTAGGCGAACTCCAGGCCTGTCGCCGAGACCAGCACCTCGCCGAGCGTCAGCAGCGCATACGGCGCGATCTGCCAGGCGATCGAGACCGCGTCGCCGCCATCGATCGCCAGCTGGATCATGCCCGCGACGATCCACGCCAGCCCGGAAAACGCGATGCCCGCGCCCATCCGCCGCAGCGAGGTGATCTCCAGCCCCATCCGCCGCAGCGCCGGGAACAGCACCAGGTTGTTGAACGGGATCAGCAGCATCACCAGCAACGGGTTCAGCGCCTGCATCTGCGCCGGCGCCTTGACCAGCCAGCTCGGCCACCACCACTGGTCGTGCGGCATCGTCATCGCGCCGCCCTGGATCACCCAGGTCGAGGCCTTCTGGTCGAACAGCGACCAGAACGGCGTGACCAGCGCGAACACGATCAGGATCCGCAACACCGCGCGTACGCCGTCGATCGCGTGCTGCGGGTGCACGCCGCGCGCGCGCTCGAGCTGCATCGACGCGCCAAGGCCGCCGAAGGCCAGCAGCAGGCCCAGCGCCAGCAGCACCGCGATCACGAAGTCGTCGCGCACCAGCCAGCCCAGCGCCACCACCGCCAGTACGGCACCAATGGCGAACACCACCAACCCTGCCCGGCCCTGCCCCGGCGCGTGCGTGAACAGCGCCGTGCGCACCACGCGCAGGAACGAGTGCGGGTCCGGCGGCGCCGGCGGCACGTGCACGTACTTCTTGCGGCCGCTCCAGAAGATCACCGTGGCGACGAACATCAGCACGCCCGGGATGCCGAATGCGACGCCAGGCCCGTACTCGCGCAGGAAGATCGGCATCAGCAAGGATGCGAAGAACGAACCGAGGTTGATGATCCAGTAGAAGGCGTCGTAGACCACCTTCGCCAGGTGCTTGTTGGTGCGGTCGAACTGGTCGCCGACGAACGCCGACACCAGCGGCTTGATGCCGCCGGACCCCAGCGCAATCAGGAACAGGCCGGTGTAGAAGCCGGTGCGGCTGTCCTCGAACAACGCGAGGCAGGCATGGCCGGCGCAGTACACCAGCGACAGCCACAGCACGGTGTTGTACTTGCCGAAGAAGCGGTCGGAGATCCAGCCGCCCAGCAGCGGGAAGAAGTACACGCCGATGACGAAGGTATGGAAGATGTCCTTCGCCGCGCCGCCGCGCTCGCTTTCCGGCAGGTAGGCCAGCAGCAGGCTGCTGATCAGGAACGGCACCAGGATGTTGCGCATCCCGTAGAAGCTGAAGCGCTCGCAGCCTTCGTTGCCGATGATGTAGGGGATCTGCCGGGGCAGTTTCGCGGGGCGGTCGATGGCCGCAGCGGGTGTGGTCATCCGGGAGTCTTGGTCGGGATCAGGGGGCAAGCGTAACCGATGGCGCTGCCCGGGCGGCCTGGTGCGGGCCACACCCGGCGTTGAGGCCCCTCTCCCCTCGGGAGAAGGGTTGGGGTGAGGGTACGGCGCGATCGCGACGGCTCAAACCACGATCGCCTTGCCGCCGCCTCATCCAACCCTGCGGGCCATCCTTTCCCAAAGGGAGAAGGAAGCGCGCCTCAGGCCCACTCCGCCAGCCCTTCGCGCTCGTACAGCGCGTGGAACGACGGCAGGGCCTTCATGCGACCAGCCAGCGCTTCCAGGTTCGGCCACGCCGTCGCCGGCTTCGGCATGTTGCGCGACCAGCGCATCAGCATCGTGAGGTAGAAATCCGCGGCGCAGGGGTACTCGCCAAGCAGGTACGGCCCGTGCTGGCCGAGATGGGCATCGATCAGCGCCCATTCGGCCTCGATGCGCGCGCGCGTGGCGCCGTGCACCGCTTCCTCGCAGCCCTCGCCCGCCGGTTCGTGCGGGTACCACCACATCCGGAACAGCGGTTGCACCACGTTGGCCAGGTGGAACATCCACGCCAGGAAATCCAGGCGCCGCGGCGCGTCGACCGGCGGCGACAGCCGCGCCGCCGGGTGCGTGTCGGCCAGGTGCACCAGCAGCGCCGCGGCCTCGGTGTGCGGCCGGCCGTCGATCACCAGCGTCGGCACCACCCCGTTGGGGTTGAGCGCGAGATAGGCGGCAGATTTCTGCGCGCGCGATTCGAAGTCGACCAGCGACAGCTCGTGCGCGATGCCGAGCTCGATCAGCAGCCAATGCACCACCATGCTGGCGGCGCCCGGCGAGTAGTAGAGCGTGTGCATGCGCCTGGACTCCGGGGGAAGTGGCCGCCGCATTATGGAAGGCTTCGGCCACGATCGGCAAAACGGGGCACGGACGCGAATTCCAGCGGTCCCGCACGATATGCGGGGAAAGGCACTGCCGGCAGGCGTGCGTTGCGGCATCATCCACGTTCCGCCCCGCCTGGTATCGACATGCGCCTGCTGCCGTCTTTCGCCGCCCTGCTTTTCGCCGCCACCCTGCTGCCGCTGCCGGCGACCGCGCAGGATGCCCCTCTGACCACGGTCTCCGAACGCTCCGGCTTCATCCAGACCGGCCGCTATGACGAGGTGGTCGCGCTTTGCACCGCATTCGCGCAGCGCTACCCCGACGCCGTGCATTGCATCGACTTCGGCACCACGCCGGAAGGCCGGCCGATGAAGGCGCTGGTCGCCACCCGCAGCGGTGCGTTCACGCCGGAACAGGCGCGCGCGAAGGGCATCCCGGTGCTGCTGGTCCAGGGCGGCATCCACGCCGGCGAGAGCGACGGCAAGGACGCCGGCTTCCTCGCCCTGCGCGAGGCGCTCGACGGCAAGGCCGCGTCGGGAGCGCTCGACAAACAGGTGCTGCTGTTCGTGCCGATGTTCAACATCGACGGCCACGAGCGCTTCGGCCGCTGGAACCGCCCCAACCAGCGCGGCCCGGAGGAAATGGGCTGGCGCACCACCGCGCAGAACTACAACCTCAACCGCGACTACCTGAAGGCCGACGCGCCCGAAATGCAGGCGATGCTGGCGCTGGTGAACGCCTGGGACCCGATCGTCTACGTCGACCTGCACGTGACCGACGGCGCCAAGTTCCGCCAGGACGTGTCGTACCAGATCGAGCCGGTGCACGCCGGCGACATGCAGCTCCGCACGGACGGCCTCGCACTGCGCGGCGCCATCGTCGAGGCGGTCGCGGCGCAGGGCGCGCACCCGCTGACGTTCTATCCCTCGTTCGTCGAAGAGGACAATCCGGCGTCCGGCTTCGTCGACGGCGTCGCCCCGCCGCGCTTTTCGCATGGCTATTTCCAGCTGCGCAACCGCTTCGGCATGCTGGTCGAAACCCATTCGTGGAAGGAATACCCGGTGCGGGTGAAGATCACCCGCGACACCATCGTCGCCCTGCTCGAACAGACCGCGCTGCATGGCCACGACTGGCTGCGCGATGCGCATGCCGCGGACGACCGCGCGGCGAAGCTCGGCGGCAAGCCGGTGGCACTGGACTGGAAGGCCACCGACAAGGTGCGCACCGTCGACTTCCTCGGTTACGCCTACACGCGCACGCCGTCGGACATCTCCGGCGCGCTGATGACCCATTACGACGAGGACACGCCGCAGCTGTGGACGCTGCCGCTGCGCGACGAGATCGTGCCCGGCCGCAGCATCGTCGCGCCGAAGGGCGGCTACCTCGTGCCGGCCGCGCACGCGGCCTGGGTGGGAGAGAAGCTCGCGCAGCACGGCATCGGCTTCCGCAAACTGGGCGCGGCCCTGCCAGCGGCGAAGGTCGAGACCTTCCGCGCCGACCAGGCGTCGTTCGATGCAACGTCGGTAGAAGGCCACCAGCGGCTGGCGCTGGAAGGCGGCTGGAAACCCGAAACGCGCGACGTCGCCGCCGGCGCGCTGTTCGTCCCGATCGCGCAGCCGAAGGCGCGGCTGGTGATGGCACTGCTGGAACCGCAGGCGCCCGATGCGCTCGCCGCCTGGGGAGAATTCAACAACGCTTTCGAGCGCAAGGAATACATGGAGCCCTACGTGGCCGAGGAAGTCGCGCGCGGGATGCTGGCGAAGGATCCGGCGCTGAAGGCGCGCTTCGAGCAGAAGCTGCGCGAAGACGCGGAATTCGCGGCGAGCCCGCGTGCGCGGCTGGACTTCTTCTATCGCCTGCATCCATCCTGGGACGAGCGCTACAACCTGTATCCGGTGGTGCGGACGGCGACGGTGCCGGCAGCGCGCTGAGGCGCGGGCAAGCCCGAGGGAACCGATCCACTGCAATCCGCAGGAGCGGCTTCAGCCGCGAGCTCTTCGACTGGCAGGAAGAACGCTCGCGGCTGGAGTGATCTCATTCATGCCTCCTGGATTCCCGCCTGGGCGGGAATGACGAGCACATTGGAGTGGCCAGTGGCCACTCCAGGCATCGCAGCGCCAACCAGCGCCATTCGCCGCTGACATTGCGTTCGCGAGCCAGGCGCTATCGTTGCATTCCATGCTGGCGATGCCGCCACCCGAGCCACCGGAGCCCCGCATGCACGTCATCGCCACCTCTTCGCCCGTGCGCCTGTTGGCGCTGGTACTGGCACTCACGCTGGCGGCATGCGCTTCGACACCGGCGCCCAGGATGGGTGCCGACACGCATTCGCCGGAACTGACCCTGGTCACCCTCAACCTCTGGCACGACAAGGGCGAGTGGCCGAAGCGCGAGAAGCTGATCGTCGCCGCGCTGCGCGAACTGCATCCGGACCTGATCGCGCTGCAGGAAGTGTTCCAGCACGATGAGCTGCCCAACCAGGCCCGGACGCTGGCCGAAGCGCTGGGCTACGAGTACGTGTTCGCGTCGGTCGACGCACCCGGCAAGGCGCAGCGCTTCGGCAACGCGATCCTCAGCCGCCACCCGATCCTCGCCCGGGACTGGAAGGCGCTCGAACCGCTCGACGACTTCCGCACCATCGTCCGGGTCCGGATCGCCATCGACGGCCGCGAAATCAACGTCTACGACACCCACCTGCACTGGACCGACCAGGGCGGCGCGATCCGCGCCGAGCAGGCCGGCGATGTCCTGCGCTACATCTCAGCCACCGACGGCGGCCTGCCCTCGGTGCTGGCCGGCGACCTCAACGCCTCGATGGACGCGCCGGAGCTGCAGCCGCTGCTCGCTCCGTTCCTCGATGCCTATGCCGCGATGCATCCGGGCATGGCGCCCGGCGATTGCGCGCACAGCACGCTCAATCTCGAGCAGTACCCGCCACGGCACATCGACCAGGTGTTGCTGCAGCGTGGTGCGTTCGTCCCGATGCAGGCGAAGGTGATCCTCGACCGGCCCGATGCGGCGGGAACCTGGGCGTCGGACCATTACGGCGTGCTGGTGGGGTTCCGGTTCGCGGAGCCGGCGGGACAGTAGCGCGCGGCGGGGCTCATGGAAGCGCGTCGCAGGAGGCGCATGTTGCTGGGGACTCCGCGATCGGGGGCGAACCCATCCCCACCCAACCCTCCCCTTGAAGGGGAGGGCCTCAAGCGCTGCTTAGCTGCCGGGAGGTGTTCGCGCTGCGCGCGGGTACCGGCGCCTCAGGCCACGTTGACCCGGTCGCGGCCTGCGGCCTTTGCGCCATACATGGCCGCATCCGCGCGCCGCACCCAGTCGTCGGCGTCGACCAGCAACCGATCGGCTTCGGCCAAGCCGATGCTCAGCGTGCAGTGTTCGGCGGCGGCCTTGGCACCCCGTTCGCTGAGGAAGCGCGTGCGCACGCGTTCGGCCACTTCGCGCGCGCCCCTGACGTCGGTCTCCGCGAGCAGCATCGCGAACTCGTCGCCGCCGTAGCGGGCCGGCGTGTCAACCTCGCGCACGCAGGAGCGCAGCACCTGCGCCACCCGGCGCAGCACGTCGTCGCCGGCGGCATGGCCGTGCGCGTCGTTGACTTCCTTGAAATTGTCGACGTCGATCAGCATCACCACGGCCGGACGGCGATAGCGCAGGTAGCGTGCGAGCTCGGTGTCGGCAACTTCGTCCCAGTGGCGGCGGTTAGGCAGTCCGGTCAGCACGTCGATCCGGTTGAGCCGTTCGAGCTGGCGGTTCTGGCGTTTCACGCGATGGCTGAGCGCGTAGGTCACCGTGCTCAGCGCCAGCGGATAGACCAGCATGAACGGCAGGGAGGCGACGATGACGAGCATGCTGCTCTCCAGCCGCACCGGGAATCCGAGCAGCGCCGACACCACCACGCAGGCGGCCACCTGCGCCGGCACGGTCCGCGCGAGGAAGCGCCAGCCCGCCACGCCGATCTTGTCGATCGTCAGCATGGTCACCAGCAGCGCACTGGGCAGCAGGTTGAACTGCATGATCGCCACCCATGCGCCGCCCGCCATCGAGTCGAACACCAGGTTGCGGAACTCGGCATCCCGCGGGTCGCCACTGCGCCGCGCCAGCCACAAGGCCAGGTGCGACCAGGCCAGGGCATTGAGCAGCAGCAGGCCCCAGACCCAGTAGGCAGCGTCGTTCTCGTACAGGACCGATGCGATCGGCAACGCAGCGAGACCGAGCCCGAGCGTGCGCATGCGGTACATGCGATCGACGAACTTCCGATCCCGGGATTCGGTGAGCTGGGATTCGAGGAAGCCCATGTCGCGGTCGTCGCCCCTGTTAGCCGGCCGTCTGGCTCGCCAGCATACCCGCGTGCCTGAACCGGTGAATCTGCGCTGCGTCACGCTGTGCAGGCGCTGCAGGCCTGCATTCAGCCTTTTTCGTACTTCCAGTGGCGACGCTTGCCATCGGCCAGCCATTCCAGCGCCTGCGCCAGGCGCCAGGCGCCGGGCCCGGGTGTCCTCGCGCCGGGCCTCGGCGATCCACTCGATGTATTCGCGGCGATGGCTGGGCGCGAAGGCATCGAATGCCGCTTTCGCCCCGGCGTGCCGGCGCATGGCAAGCGCGGCGGCGAATTCGGGCGGGATGTCCGGCATCGGTTTCGGGCGCGCGGCCTTGCGAGCGGCGGGCGCCTTGGCGCCCTGCTCGTTCAACGCCGCAGCGCGGCGGATGTCCGCAAGCATCTGCCTGCGCGGCGGCAGGTCGTCCACGCTCGCCAGCCTGCCGTAGCTGCCCATGCCATCGCGCGCGACGCCTTCGCCGACCACCAGCGCGTGCTTCCAGTAGCCGATCGAGGCGTGCTGCTTGAACGCCGCCATGCCGGCAAGGATGCCCCCGGCGTGGACGAAGCTCGGCGCACCCCATTTGATGGTTTCCTCGACACCCGGGCAGGCTTCGTGGACCAGTTCACGCACGCGCCGCAGAATCGGCTGCGCGAACGCAGCGGACTTCGCGATGTAGGCGTCCACGCGCGGATCCTGCTGTCCCATCGCTCAGTCCCCGTCGCCGCGCGTGGCACGCCCGGCTCGCAGGTGATCGGCCAGCGCGCCCAGTTGCAGCGCCTGCACGTGGTCGACGACCGGCGCGAGTTTCGACAGGTCATCGGGCGCATAGCCGCCGGCGCGGTAGAACAGGGTGATGCGCGTGCCGCCTTCGGCCGGCGCCAGCCGCCATTCCATCACGCCGTGCAGGCCCATGCCCTGCATCGGGCCAAGGCCGCCGGTCAGCCGCAGCAGTTTTCCCGGCTCGACGAAGGCCACGACCATGTGCCGCGCGCTGCGCTTGCCATCGGCGGCGCGTTCGCAGAAGCAGCCGCCGGCGACCGGCTCGATGGACAGCATCGATTCGGTGCCCCACCACGTGTGGTCCTTCGGCCACCAGCGATCGACATCGCCGACCAGCGCCCGCCATGCCGTGTCCGCATCCACCGGCACGTCGCGTGAATTCTCGACGGTGAAGCCCGCCGGGGAAGCGTCCACCACGCCCGCCACGGCCGCGGGTACCAGCGCACAAGCGAGCAGCAGGCCAAGCAGCTTCGTTCGATGCATGTCGTTCCCCCGGAGGCGTCGCCGGTTTACCCCGCGTAGAGGCTCCGCGCAAGTGTGGCCGGCCGGTTGCAACACGTCAGTTCACCAGCGCGTACGGGCCGCCGCGCGCAAGCGCGCGCTGCCAGGCGGGACGAGCGTGGATGCGCTGCAGCCAGTCCTGCAGGTACGGATAACGCTCAATGCCCAGCCGCGCCGCCAGCGCTTCAACCGGGAAGCTCATCTGGATATCGGCCGCGCTGAAGTCAGCGCCGCCAAACCAGGCCGCCTTCGCCAGTTCGGCTTCGAGGTAACCGGCATGCAGCTTCAGTTGCGGCCGGATGAAGCCGGCCATGGCCTTGCCGACGATGCCGCGCGCGACCGGGCGGGCGAAGAAGGGCATCGGCGCCTGTTCGATGCGCGCGAACACCAGCGCCAGCAGCAGTGGCGGCATCGCCGAGCCTTCGGCGTAGTGCAGCCAGTAGCGCCAGCGCAGGCGCTCGCGGCTGCCGGGCGGCGGCGCCAGCGCATGCGCGGCGTCGTGGCGTTCGACCAGGGCCTCGATGATCGCGCCGGATTCGGCCAGCACGTCGCCTTCGTCGACCACCACCGGCGACTTGCCGAGCGGATGGATCGCGCGCAGTTCCGGCGGTGCGAGCAGCGTTTTCGGGTCGCGCGCGTAGCGCACGATTTCGTAATCGAGGCCGAGCTCTTCCAGCAGCCACAGCACGCGCTGGGAGCGGGAATTTTCGAGGTGATGAACGGTGATCATGGAATCCTGTGGCCCTCGTGCGTGTATCCCGAACCTGATGTCGCACTCCTGCAGGCCGATCGGGGCGCGCGGGCTTTGGGCCGCTCAGCCTTCGAGCGCTTCCCAGCGCGCATAGGCCTCGTCGAGCTCGGCCTGCGCCTCGGCCACGGCCGCGTTGTGCGCGTTGATCGCGGCGCTGTCGCGCTGGTAGAACGCGGGCTCGTTCATCGCTGCGGTCAGCGCGGCAACCCGGGTTTCCAGCGCCTCGATGCGGGCCGGGAGCTGTTCCAGCTCACGCGCTTCCTTGTAGCCGAGCTTGCGCTTCTCGCTGGCGGGCGCAGTGATGGCCTCCGCTGCCGGCGTCTTTGCCGCATTCGTGTCCGACGCAGCCGCGAACGGCTGGCCGGCCCCCGGCTCCTGGCGCATCCGCGACTGGCCCTGGCGAACCCAGTCGCTGTATCCGCCGACATATTCGCCGATGCGTCCGTCGCCGCCGTCCTGCATCACCAGGGTCGAGGTCACGACGTTGTCGATGAAGTCACGGTCGTGGCTGACCAGCAGCAGCGTGCCCGGGTATTCGGCCAGCAGTTCCTCCAGCAGCTCCAGCGTTTCCACGTCGAGGTCGTTGGTGGGTTCGTCCATCACCAGCAGGTTGGACGGCTGCGCGAACAGCTTCGCCAGCAGCAGGCGGTTGCGCTCGCCGCCGGACAGCCGGGTGATCGGCGCGCGGGCGCGCTCGGGCGTGAACAGGAAGTCCTGCAGGTAGCCGATCACGTGCTTGCGCTTGCCGCCGACCTCGACGAACTCCAGGCCCTCGGCGACGTTCTCCAGCGCATTCCAGTCCTCGCGCAGCGTGGCGCGGTACTGGTCGAAGTAGGCCACCTGCAGTTGGGTGCCGACGCGGATCTCGCCCGCCTGCGGCTGCAGTTCGCCCAACAGCAGCTTGAGCAGGGTGGTCTTGCCGCTGCCGTTGGCGCCGATCAGGCCGATGCGGTCGCCGCGCAGGATGGTGGTGGAAAAGTCGCGCACCAGCGCGCGGTCGCCGAAGGAAAACGACACCGCTTTCGCCTCGATGACCTTCTTGCCCGACGCGCCGGCCTGCGCGGTGTCCATGCGCACGTTGCCGGTCTGCTCGCGGCGCTGCGCGCGTTCCACCCGCATCGCCTCGAGCCGGCGCACGCGGCCTTCGTCGCGGGTGCGGCGGGCCTTGATACCCTGGCGGATCCAGACTTCCTCCTGCGCCAGCATCTTGTCGAAACGCGCGTTCTCCTGCGCCTCGGCGTTGAGCCGCTCTTCCTTGCGGCGCAGGTAGTTGTCCCAGTCGCCCGGCCAGCTGGTCACCTGGCCGCGGTCGATCTCGACGATCCGCGTGGCCAGCGCGCGCAGGAAGCGGCGGTCGTGGGTGATGAACACCAGCGCGCCGGTCCAGCCCTTGAGGAAGCCTTCCAGCCAGTCGATCGCGGCGATGTCGAGGTGGTTGGTGGGCTCGTCGAGCAGCAGCACGTCGGGCGCCGACACCAGCGCGCGGGCCAGCAGCACGCGCCGCTTCATGCCGCCGGACAGGCGGGCGAAGGCCGCGTCGCCGTCGAGTTCGAGCCGGGTCAGGGTCTCGACCACGCGCTGGTCCAGGCGCCAGCCATCGGCCGCCTCGATCCGGCCCTGCACCGCCGCCAGCGCGGCCATGTCGATGTCCTCGGCATGGGCAAGGCGGTGGAATTCGGCCAGGTCGGCGCCGAGCCCGCCCAGGCCCGCGGCCACCACGTCGAACACGCTGCCTTCGGCGCCGGCGGGCACCTCCTGTTCCAGCCGCGCCACGCGCACCCCGCCCTCGCGGCGGACCTCGCCGTCGTCGGGGCGGATCTCGCCGTCCAGCAGGCGCAACAGGGTGGACTTGCCGGCGCCGTTGCGGCCGATCAGGGCGATACGCTCGCCGGCCTCGATGGCCAGGTCGACGCGTTCGAGCAGCAATGGGCCGCCGACACTGTAGTCGACGGCATTCAGGGAGATCAGGGGCATGCGCATAGTGTAAGGGGCGCAGCCGCCCGGCCCTATGCGCCGGACGCGCGCCAGCGTACATTTGCGCAGCGTCGACCACCCAACCAGCGGAGACCGTCATGGCCAAGAGCCTGGACAAGAAGAAAGAAGAGAAGAAGAAGCCGGAAAAGACGCTGAAGGAAAAGCGCGCGGCGAAGAAGGAAAAGAAAACCGGCCATTGAGCCGGTTTTCTTTTTGGGGATTCGGAATTGGGGGTCGGAGCTCGGAGTTTGAGGCTCGGAGTTCGGGACTTGGGGTTCGGGACTCGGAACTTGAGGTTCGGAGCCCGGAACTTGGGGTTTGGAACCCGGAGCATGAGGCTCGGAGCTCGGAACTTGGGGTTTGGAACCCGGAGCATGAGGCCCGGAGCTCGGAACTTGGGGCTCGAATCCCGGAGCGTGGGGTTCGGGACTCGGAACTTGAGGTTCGGAGCTCGGAACTTGAGGCTCGGGACTCGGCCTACGAACTGCAGGACAGCATCGAACACCCTGCCCGGTCGCGCGCCCAGTCCGGCCGCTTCTGCGCGAACGCTTCGCGGCCCGGCTGCTCGTCGTACGGGCGGCGCATGACATCGAGCAGTTCGGACACGCCGCTGTCGTCGCCCTGCTCGGCGCGGTCGATGGCCTGCTGCGCCAGGTAATTGCGCAGCACGTAGCGCGGATTGGCGGCGTGCATGCGTTCACGGCGTGCCTGCGGCGAAAGCGGGTCGTCGCGCAGCCGCGCGGCGTAGCGGGCCAGCCAGGCGAGCAGCGCCGCCTCGGATTCGCCGCGCCTGGCGTCGTCGTAGAACGCGGCCGCCATCGGCGCCAGCGCAGGCGCGTCGGGGTCGACATCGGCCAGGCCGCGGAACCACAGCGTCATGTCGATCTCCGCGATCTGCATCAATCCATGCAGGTTCTGGACGAGTTCGACATCCTCGTCGCGGCATTCGGCCAGGCCCAGCTTGCGGGCGGTGTGTTCGCGCTCGGTGCGCTCGTAGACGGCCGCGAACCGGTCCAGCCCGTCCTGCAGCGGCTGCACGCCGGCGAACAGCGGCGACAGCGCGTGCGCCAGCCGCACCAGGTTCCAGTGCGCCACCTTCGGCTGCCAGCCGAAACGGTAGCGGCGGCCCTGCGCGTCGGTGGTGTTGGGCGTCCAGTCCGGGTCGTAGTCGTCGATCCAGCCATAGGGGCCATAGTCGATGGTCAGCCCGAGGATCGACATGTTGTCGGTGTTGAGCACGCCGTGGACGAAGCCCACGCGCATCCAGTCGGCCACGGTCACCGCGGTGCGCTCGCAGACCTGCGCGAACCACGCGCCGAACAGCGATTCGGTGAAGGCGCCTTCCGCGCGCAGCCCGGCGAGCGGGGCGCGGGCCGGTTCGGGCAGCAGTTCCGGGAAATCGCGCCAGACGCAGAACTCCGCCAGCTGCCGCAGCAGGTCCAGCTCGCTGCGCGAGGCCGGCAGCTCGAAGCTGCCGAAGCGCAGGAACGACGGCGCGACCCGGCACACGACCGCGCCCGGCTCGGCGCGCGGATGGCCGTCGTAGAACATGTCGCGCACCACCTCGTCGCCGGTGGCCACCAGCGACAGCGCGCGCGTGGTCGGCACGCCGAGGTGGTGCATCGCCTCGCTGCACAGGAATTCGCGGACCGACGAACGCAGCACCGCGCGGCCGTCGGCATGGCGCGAGTACGGCGTCGGCCCCGCCCCCTTGAGCTGCAGCTCGTGGCGTGCCCCGGTGGCATCGAGCACTTCGCCCAGCGTGATCGCGCGGCCGTCGCCCAGCTGCCCGGCCCAGTGCCCGAACTGGTGGCCGCCGTAGTTGGCCGCGAACGGCGCCATGCCCGGCAGCAGCGCATTGCCGCCGAACACCGCGGCGAATTCCGGCGAAGCCACGTCTTCGGCGCTGAACCCGAGCCGCTGGGCCATTTCACGCGAATACGCCAGCAGCCGCGGCGCGGCCACCGGCTCCGGCTCCACCCGCGACCACAGCGCGCCGTGGACCTGGCGGATGCCCGGCCCGGCCTCCGGGTCGCCCGGAAGCTCGCGCAGGAAGGCATTGTCGAAGTGCAGCGCAGGCAGCGTCATGCCACCAGCTTATTCGGTCACGCCCCTTTGTCCGGTTAAACTGCACACTCGCGCCGTGCCCGCCGACACTGTCGACCGCGAACGCCTCGCGTCCTCCTTCGACTGCAATCCGTTCGCCTGCCCCTTTCGGGGCCAGGCCCGCCAGCGCGTTCCCACGCCTACGAACCACCCGAGACTTCCATGACCAGCGCCGACGCCACCCCCGCCCCGGGCCCCAAATTCACCGATCTGGGCCTGCCCGACACGCTGCTGCAGGCGCTGGCGGCGGTCGGCTACGAGTCGCCCTCGCCGATCCAGGCCGCGACCATCCCGCCGCTGCTGGCCGGCCGCGATGTCCTCGGCCAGGCCCAGACCGGCACCGGCAAGACCGCGGCCTTCGCGCTGCCGATCCTGGCGCAGGTGGACCCGCAGCCGGGCAAGCCGCAGGCGCTGGTGCTGGCGCCGACCCGCGAGCTGGCGATCCAGGTGGCCGAGGCGTTCCAGAAGTACGCCGTGCACATGCCGAACTTCTCCGTGCTGCCGGTCTACGGCGGCCAGGGCTACGGCCCGCAGCTGCACGCGCTGCGCCGCGGCGTGCATGTGGTCGTCGGCACCCCGGGCCGGGTGATCGACCACCTCACCCGCGGCTCGCTGGACCTCTCGCAGCTGCGCTGCCTGGTGCTCGACGAGGCCGACGAGATGCTGCGCATGGGCTTCATCGACGACGTCGAAACGGTGTTGAAGAAGACCCCCGAGACCCGCCAGGTGGCGCTGTTCTCGGCCACGATGCCGGTGCAGATCAAGCGCATCGCCCAGACCTACCTGAAGGACCCGGTGGAGATCGCGATCAAGTCGGCGACCTCCACCGCGCGCAACATCCGCCAGCGCTACTGGATGGTCAGCGGGGTCAACAAGCTCGACGCGCTTACCCGCATCCTCGAGGCCGAACCGTTCGACGCGATGATCGTGTTCGCCCGCACCAAGCTCGGCACCGAGGAGCTGGCCGAGAAGCTCGCCGCGCGCGGACTGTCTGCGGCGGCGATCAACGGCGACGTCGAGCAGAAGACCCGCGAACGCACCATCCAGCGGCTCAAGGACGGCCAGCTCGACATCCTGGTGGCGACCGACGTGGCCGCGCGCGGACTGGACGTGGACCGCGTCAGCCACGTGCTGAACTACGACATTCCCTACGACACCGAGAGCTACGTCCATCGCATCGGCCGCACCGGCCGCGCCGGGCGCAACGGCGAGGCGATCCTGTTCGTCGCCCCGCGCGAGCGCGGCATGCTGCGCGCGATCGAACGGGCCACGCGGCAGCCGATCGAACAGATGGCGCTGCCCAGCGTGGAAGCGGTCAACGAGCAGCGCGTGGCGAAGTTCCTCGGCCGGATCGGCGCGGCGCTGGAGAGCAGCGACCTGCCGCTGTTCCGCGAACTGGTCGAACGCTACGAGCGCGAGCACAACGTGCCGGCGGTGGAGATCGCCGCGGCGCTGGCGCAGCTGGTGCAGGGCAAGACGCCGCTCCTGCTGCAGGCGCCGCCGGAGCGGCCGCGCGAGTCGTTCCAGCGCGAGCCGTTCCAGCACCCCAGGCGCGAGGACCGCGGCGAGCTGCGGACGCACGGCCACGAACGCCTGCCGGTCAAGCGCCATCCCCACCCTGCGGAAACATCGACCGGCCGCGACGCTCCCCCTGCGCAGCGTGGTCCCGGCCACGACGCAGCGCGGCACGCGCCGCCCCCGTCGCCACGGCACCCCAACGCCGCCGAAGCGATGTTCGCCGACGACGAGGCGCCGCGCCGCGAAAGCGCGCCGCGCCCGCCACGCGCCGACGACGTCGCCATGGAAACCTTCCGCATCGAGGTGGGCCACGTCCACGGCGTGCAGCCGGGCAACATCGTCGGCGCGATCGCCAACGAGGCGGACCTGGAAAGCCGCTACATCGGCCGCATCGACATCCGCGACGACTACAGCCTGGTCGACCTGCCCGAAGGCATGCCGCACGAGCTGCTCGAACACCTCAAGCGCGTCTACGTCTCCGGCCAGTCACTGAAGATGCGCCGCGCCGATGTCGCCGATACCGGCGCCCCGCCGCCGCGCGGCAAGCGTCCGTTCGCCGGCAAGCCACGGGCCAAGCCGCTGCCCGCGCGCAGGCCGGGCCCGAAGCGCCCGCCGCGCTGACCGCGCTTCTGTAGGAGCGGCTTCAGCCGCGAGCTTGCTCTGCGGCCGGTGCGCGGAAGAGCGGGATGTCGCGATCTGTCCTGCCCCCTGTCATCCCGAGCGCAGCGAGGGATCTTGCCCTGCGACGCGCGGGCCGGATCCCTCGCTGCGCTCGGGATGACAGCTACAGCCAAGGCGCGGGCTGCTCCCTCCCCACGCGCGCGCCTCGCCCTCTACACACGCGTGCCCCTGCAAAACCCCAAGGTCTGGTCAGTGCGTGTCTGGCGCCGCAGGCTCCGCTGCCTGGATGTCCGGTGTGTCGGGCGTCCCCGCCTCTGTCGGCGGCAATGCTTCGGGCCCGGCGTCGGGCTCTGGCGAAGCGATGCCGCTGCGCTGGACGACCTCGTCCACCACGCCGTCGACGACCCTGCCCGTCGCCTGCTTCGCCAGGTTCGAAGGGTCGGCGACCTCCTCGATGCGGCGTCCGTCGAAGTCCGGCCCGAGGACATAGAACAGGTCCGACACCGTCGGCCAGCCCATGTGCGGGGCCGCCCACCAGTAGACAGCGACCAGCACCACCACGGCCAGGACCATCTTCAGCGCCGCGCCGACCAGCTTGTACGCCAGGTACAGCGCCAGCGGCACCAGCAGCAGCGCGAGCCAGCTCAAGCGGCTTCCTCCAGGCCGGCATCGACCAGCGGCGCCAGCGCCGGATCGAGCGCGATGCGCCCGTCGAACACGAAGCAGCGGCCATCGAAGCCCTGCCCGCCCACCTGCTCGAAGTAACCCAGGATGCCGCCGTCGAGCTGCAGCACGTTGTCCATGCCTTCGGCCTGCATCCACAGCGCGGCCTTCTCGCAGCGGATGCCGCCGGTGCAGAAACTCACCACGGTGGCGTCGGCCAGCGCCTCGCGATGCGGCGCGAGCGCTTCGGGCAACTCGGTGAAATTGTCGATCGGCAGGGTCAGTGCACCGGCGAAGGTGCCATGCGCGACTTCCTCGCGGTTGCGGGTATCGAGCAGCAACAGGCGCCGGCCGGCGTCGTCGTGGCCCTGCGCGATCCAGCGCGACAGGTCCGCCGGTGCCACCACGGGCGCCCGTCCGCGCAGCGGCGAGGCGTCGTCGCGGCGGAAGCTGATGATCTCCGGCTTCACCTTCACCTTCAGCCGCGCGAACGGCTGCGCGGTGCTGCGGCTGTACTTCACCTGCAGGCCGGCGAAGCGCGGATCGGCGCGCAATTGCGCCAGGAAGTCCTCGATGCCGGCGTCCACGCCGGCCAGGAACAGGTTGATCCCCTCCCCGGCCACCAGCACGGTGCCGAGCAGCGCGCCGGCTTCGGCCAGCGCGCGCAGGCGCGCGGCCAGCGTGTCCGGGGCGTCGATGGCAACGAAGTGATAGGCGGCGATGTTGGTGACCATGGCCGCATTCTACGGAATGCGCGGCCGCGGGCCCGCGACACCCGGGCCCGCGACACCTGAACCCTCCCGCAGCGCCCGCGCCGCGCGTGCGGGCAACGCCTGTGGTGGCGGACGCCTACACTATGCGCCGGCAATCGCCTCCGACGGGTCGCATGGCACTCAAATCCACCATCTACAAGGCCGAACTGCAGGTCAGCGACATGGACCGGCACTACTACGCCACCCATGCGCTGACGCTGGCCCAGCACCCCTCCGAAACCGAGGAGCGCCTGATGGTGCGGCTGCTGGCGTTCGCGCTGCACGCCGACGATGCGCTCGAGTTCGGCCGCGGCCTGTCCAGCGACGACGAACCGGACCTGTGGCGCAAGTCGCTCAGCGGCGAGATCGAGCTGTGGATCGACCTCGGCCAGCCCGACGAGGCGCGCATCCGCAAGGCCTGCGGCCGTGCGCGCGAGGTGGTGGTGGTCAACTACGCTGGCCGCGGCTCGGACATCTGGTGGGACAAGCACCGCGGCGCGCTGGCGCGCATCGGCAACCTCACCGTGCTCGACATCGGCAGCGCCACGGTCGCCGCGCTGGCTGCGCTGGCCAACCGCACGATCCGCCTGCAGTGCATGGTGCAGGACGGGCAGTTCGAGCTCTATGGCGAGGGCACCTCGCTGACGGTGGAATCCAGCGTGCGCATGGCGCCGGCCGGGCGGACGCACTGACGCAATGGCGGAGGCTTTCGACGTCGTCGTGATCGGCGCCGGCGCGGCCGGGCTGATGTGCGCCATCACGGCGGGCCAGCGTGGGCGGCGGGTACTGGTGGTCGAGCATGCCAACAAGGTCGGCAAGAAGATCCTGATGTCCGGCGGCGGGCGCTGCAATTTCACCAACACCGGCGCCGGGCCCGCGAACTTCCTCTCGGCCAATCCGCATTACTGCAAGTCCGCGCTGGCGCGCTACACGCCGGTGGACTTCATCGCCATGGTCGAACGCCACGGCATCGCGTACCACGAGAAGGAACTCGGCCAGCTGTTCTGCGACGAGTCCTCGAAGCAGATCGTGCGCATGCTGCTGGACGAATGCGAAGCGGCCGGCGTGCGCATCGAGATCGGCTGCAGCGTCGAGGACGTGCGTGCACGGGACGGCGGCGGCTTCGCGCTGCGCACCGCGCGCGGGCTGTTCGCTGCGACGTCGCTGGTGGTCGCCAGCGGCGGGCTGTCGATCCCGAGCATGGGCGCCAGCGGTTATGGCTACCAGCTTGCGCGCCAGTTCGGCCACGCGGTGCTGCCAACCCGCGCAGGGCTGGTGCCGCTGACGCTCAGCGGCACGCATTCCGAGCGCGTGCAGGACCTGAGCGGCGTGTCGCTGCCGGTCGAGGCGACCTGCAACGGCCAGTCGTTCCGCAACTTCATGCTGATCACCCATCGCGGCCTGAGCGGGCCGTCGATCCTGCAGGTCTCCTCGTACTGGCAGCCCGGCGACACGCTGCAGCTGGACCTGCTGCCCGCACTCGACGCCGAAGCGCTCCTGCGCGAACAACGCCAGTCACGACCGGCGGCGGAACTCAAGACCGTGCTGTCCGAACAGCTGCCGAAGCGTTTTGCGCAGCGCCTGTGCGAGGCGTGGTTCCCGAACCGCCCGATGCGCCAGTACACCGAACGCGAGTTGCGCGACATCGCCGCCCAGCTGCATCACTGGCCGATCACCGCCAGCGGCACCGAGGGCTATCGCACCGCCGAGGTCACCCTCGGGGGTGTCGATACCCGTGAACTGTCGTCCAGCTCGATGGAATCCCGGCGCGTGCCCGGCCTGTACTTCATCGGCGAGGTGGTCGACGTCACCGGCTGGCTTGGCGGCTACAACTTCCAGTGGGCCTGGGCCTCGGGCCACGCCGCGGGAGAAGTCGCGTGAGCACGCTCGCCGTGATCGGCGGTGGCCCGGCCGGGCTGATGGCGGCGGAAGTCGCGCGCGCCGCGGGCGTGGAGGTCGACCTGTTCGACGCCAAGGGCTCGGTCGGCCGCAAGGTCCTGATCGCCGGCAAGGGCGGGCTCAACCTCACCCATTCCGAGCCGATGCCGGGATTCGCGCAACGTTACCGCGAGCGTGAACGCGACATCGCAGGCTGGCTGCGCGACTTCGATGCCGACGCGCTGCGCGCCTGGGCGCGCGGACTGGGCGTGGACACCTTCGTCGGCAGTTCCGGGCGCGTGTTCCCGTCCGACCTCAAGGCCGCGCCGCTGCTGCGCGGCTGGGTGCGGCGCCTGCGCGACCAGGGCGTGCGCTTCCATGTCCAGCACCGCTGGCTGGGCTGGGACGACGGCGGCGCGCTGCGCTTCGCCACGCCCGACGGCGAACGCGTGGTGCTCGCCGATGCCAGCGTGCTCGCGCTCGGCGGCGGCAGCTGGCCGCAGCTCGGATCGGACGGCGCGTGGCAGGACGTGCTGCGCGATCGCGGCGTGGAGGTCGCCCCGCTGCGCCCGGCGAACTGCGGCTTCGACATTGGCTGGAGCGGCCACTTCGCCCAGCGCCACGCCGGTGCACCGCTGAAGCCGGTGATCGCGCACTGGCGCGACGCCGCCGGCCACGAACACGCGCAGCAGGGCGAATGCGTGGTCACGGCAACCGGCGTCGAAGGCAGCCTGGTCTACGCGCTCTCGGCCGACCTGCGCGACGCCATCGCGCGCGACGGCAGCGCCGTGCTCCATCTCGACCTCGCGCCCGGGCGCGGCCAGGCACGGCTGCGCGATGCGCTGTCCAAGCCCCGGCTGGGCCGCAGCCTCGGCGAGCACATCCGTCGCCAGACCGGTTTGTCTGGCGCGAAGTCCGGCCTGCTGCGCGAGGTGCTCGACCGCGATGCGATGGAAGAACCCGCCACGCTCGCGGCGGCCATCAAGCGCCTGCCCCTGGTCCTTCGCGCACCCCGGCCGATTGCCGAGGCGATCAGCAGCGCCGGCGGCGTGCGGCTCGAAGCGCTGGACGACGCGCTGATGCTGGCCCCGGGCGCCCATGCCGTCCCGGCCGGCACGTTCTGTGCCGGCGAAATGCTCGACTGGGAGGCGCCGACCGGCGGCTACCTGCTCACCGCCTGCTTCGCCAGCGGCAAGCGCGCGGGTGAAGGCGCCGTGGCGTGGCTTGCCGCGAGAGGCGTGGCGCCGCCACCGGATTCGCGATAGCTCCCCTCCACCCGATTCCAGATCGCGTCCGGAACGTGCTCAAAGCTCGCGCCGGCTGCTGAACTCCCGCCGCAGCCCGCTCAGCGGATCGACGAACGACAGTCGCCGTGCCAGCAGTTTCAGTGGCCGCGAATAATCGACGCTGTCGGGATTCGCCACCATCTCCGGATAGACATCGTCATTGACGATCGGCGCGCCCAGCGCGGCCATGTGCACGCGCAGCTGGTGCTTCCTGCCGGTCACCGGCCGCAGGCGGTAATGCCAGCAGTCGGCGCCCCGCCCGATGACATCGAGGCGCGTCTCGCTGTTCGCTTCGCCGTCGGCTTCGCGCATGCGGAAAAAAGGCTCGCCGCGCACGAGCCGCGAGCGGCGGATACACGGAAACTCGAGTGCCGGCAGCCCCGGCGCCAGCGCTTCGTAGGTCTTGTCGATGGCGCGGTCGCGGAACAGCGCCTGGTATCGCGCGCGCGTTTCGCGGCCCGCGGAAAACAGCACCAGCCCGGCGGTGGCACGGTCGATCCGGTGCAACGGCACCAGGTCGGCATTGCCGGACGCGTTTCGCAGGCGCGCCAGCAGCGTTTCGGCCACGTAACGCCCGGCGGGCACCACCGGCAGGAAGTGCGGCTTGTCGACCACCCACAGGTCGTCGTCGGCATGCAGCACCACTTCGTGGAACGGAATCGGCGCCTCGTCGGGCACCTCGCGGAAGTAGCGCACTTCCATGCCGACGCGATACGGGTGCGTCGGCTGCAGCGGGTTGCCGTCGCGGTCCTGCACCCGTCCACGCTCGAAACGCGCGCGCCACTGCTCGCGCGAAATGGCGGGAAAACGTTCGCACAGGCCATCGATCAACGTCGGCCAGTTGCCGGGGGGAAGCTGCAGGCGGCTGGCCGCCAGGTCATCCGGCCGATTGCCGGTCATGGCCCGAAGCGCCGGACGCATGCGCCGGCGCGCGCCGTCATTTCTTCGGCAGGGAGCGGTATTCCGCCATCGCGCAAGCCGAGACATCGGTCGCCGATGCAGCCGGAAGCCCCTGCCCGCTCAGCGCGAGGACTTTCACCTGTTCAACGTCGCCATCCATGACCTTGGCGATGGCCAGGTGGCCGGTCTTGAGCGTGCCGCAGAAGGCGTTGCCCGGTGCATCGGTCGGCGGCGTTTCCTCGACCACATGGCGCAGCTCCACCTGCTGGCGCGGCTCGATCATCATGGCGTCGGCAAAGCGCGCGTCGGCGGTGTACTGGTCGTCGCCGTTGACCAGCGCCACGCGCTCGGTCGTGAACTTCGCACCATTCGCACCGATGATCTCGCCGTCCTCGATGGTCAATGCGCCGGTGGCCGATTCCGCGGCCGGATTGCTGGCGGCGAACTCGCCGAGCACGACCGCCTGCAGGGTCGGCGGGGCGGCGCGCTCGACCGGCGCGGTGGCCGGATCATGCTGCGGGATCGCGGGCGGCGCCGGCGCGGTGTTCGCTTCCGGCTGGGTGGCGGGTGCCGCCGCCGGCCCGCTGCGCGAGCAGCCGGCGAACAGGACAACGGATAGCGCGAGCATTGGCAGCACAACGCGGCTGCCGGAAATGGAACAAGGCATGGATCTCGATCCCCGGAACACGACGGCAGAAGACTCGCCATCTTAAGCATGGAATGTTCATCCGGCGTTAGCCGGCTCGTCCTGACGCTCCAGCAGGGAGCGACGGGGGCCGCCACTGCGGCCAATCGCGACTGTCGTCGCTCCGCAAGCGCCCGGCTGCGGCCGGACTGTGCGGCCGTGGACTATGTCAGCGCATGCCGGCAACGGCCATCCGGGGCAACCCGGGCTTGCCGACAGCCGCTTAATGATGCAGCAGCCACACCGGCAGCGCGACCAGCGCCAGCAGGAACACGATCGCCAGCAATGTCAGCAGCACGCGCAGCGGCTGCTCGCGCGCGATGTCGGCGAAGGTCTCCGCGGTGCCTTCGCGCACGGCCTGCTCGCGTTCGGCGCGGACACGGGCCTGGCGCTGTTTCTGGTAGTCGGCCATCAGCCGCTTGGCCTCGGCGACCTCGGCGTTGTTCTCCACCCAGATTCCACCGTTGGAGATCCCCCAGCGGCTGGGTTGGGTTTCGTAGAAGGCGATCGCGTTCGCCTCGAGGAAAGCACGCACGTCCGCGGCTTCGTCGTCGGACACGTGGCGCAGGTTCAGGAGCAGTTTGGCCATGCGCCATTCTATAGCGCCACGCGGCCGCCGGATGCGCGCGCCGCAAACCCGTGCGCCCCGCGGGCAATCAGGAAATCAGGCTTCGAAAGGGATGATCCGGCGCCACCCCGGGCGTCGGCGGCACCTCGGGTCCGGGCGAGCCGTCGGCGGCCACCACCTGCAGCTGCATCCAGGGCTGCACGTCGCCATCGAACGTCGACACCCGGTTTCGCCCTTCACGCTTGGAACGGTACAGCGCCTTGTCGGCGTGCGAGAGCAGCTTGGCCAGGTCGTAGCCCGACAGCGAGGAGGCGGTCACGCCGAAGCTGGCGGTGATCAGGAACTTGTGGCCGCTGGGCTGGGTGTCGATGCTCGCGATGCGCACGCGGCAATCCTCGGCGACGCGCTTCGCCCCGCGCAGGTCGCAGCCCGACAGCAGGATCGCGAACTCCTCGCCACCGATGCGGCCCAGGTGGTCGACGCGCCGGCAGAACGTCCTGCAGTGCTCGGAGACCTTCTTCAGCACCCAGTCGCCGGTGTCATGCCCGAAGCGATCGTTGATCGACTTGAAGTGGTCCAGGTCGAACATCACCAGCGCCACGTCCTCACCGGCCCGCGCCGCCTGCCCCAGGGTCTGCTCCGATTGCTGGTTGAAGTGGTGGCGATTGCAGATGCTGGTCAGCGCATCGGTTTCCGCCATCCGCCGCAGCGACATCTGCACGCGCTTGATCTTGAAGGCCCAGTAGCCGATCGAACCGGCCAGTACCACCAGCAGCAGGATCAGCAGGCGCGAGGTCTGGGCCTTCTGCTCGCTGATGCCCTGGTGCAGCACCAGGACCTCATTTTGCTTGTTGAGCAACTCGATCTTCTGTGCTTGCTGCATCGCCTCCTGCTGCACCATCTGGTACGCCAGCTCACGCTCCGCGACATCGTCCCTGTACCCGCGCTCGGCAGCCGCATACTGCTTGTATAACTCAAGCGCCGCTGCCGTATCGCCCGTGCGTTCCGCAATTTCGAAGAGCGTCTTGTAGGCCACCACGAGCGGGAGCGAATTGACCATGCCGACATTCAGCGCAACGGCAGCCTCGGCATCCCGTTTTGCGGCTTGCACGTCGCCAAGCGACAGGCGCATCTCGGCCAGGAGCGAATGGACTTCGCCGATCAGGCGCGAATATCCCGTTCCTTTCACTTCGGCAAAGTGCCCTTCAAGTAGTTTCACCGCTTCCTGCGTGCGTCCTTCGCCATGCCACACCCTCGCCAGATAGATGCGGGAAAATCCGGCCAGTGTTGCATCGTGGATGGCTTCGCATTGGCGTAACGCATTGACGGCGTCTTCATCGGAAGACTTCTTGTCGAGATGCAACGACGACTCGACCAGCAGGTTGCCAGCGATGCACCGGTTCCTGTCATCAGGCTTGTCAGCGAGCACCTGCTGCGCATAGCGACGACCCAGCCCATACTCGCCGACCTGGTTGTACAGAATTCCGGAAGCCACCAGGCCGTGGTGCCTGGCACTCCTGTCCTTGATGGATGCCGATCCCCTTATCGTCTCTTGGGCAGCAATCAGTCCTTCGCGAAATTCCCGGGTTACTGCGTATGCGTTTGCAAGCATCGCCCCCGAACGATAGCGGACTTCATTGTTGGTTGCCGAAGCATGAAGGGCCTTGAACTTGCTGATGGCATCATGCAGATCGCCCATCCTGATCGACTGGTAGGCATGCATGAACTCGAGCTTCTCGCGTTGCTCGATCGAGGCTCCCATGGCCGTGCGGTCCAGGTCATCCAGGATGCGCTTGAATCGATCAGGATCGGACGTGCGTACGGCATCCGCTTCGCGCAGCATCGCATCGAACGATGCCGATGCCGATGCCGATGCAGGCAGCCACAGCGACCAGCCAAGAATGGCGCCGAGCACCAGGCAGCAAGCCATCCTGTTCATCGCACGCTCCTCAACCGACTAGTCGGTCATTGATCAACCATCCCGTCTGGTTCGTCTTCCGCTTCACGCCCCGGCTCCCGGTCATCGTCCCGATCGCCAGGATCCTTGAGAGGCGCCTGTTCGTCCGGCGTTGAAATCATGCAGTAGATCGCGGGACGTCCATCCAGCAGGCGGCTCAGGACCGAACCGTCTCTTGCCAGCAACGCGCTCTGTTCGGCGGGGTCGACTTTCAGCGCCGCAACCCCTTCGGCGTACGCCAGCCCGCAAGCCATGGCCGGCTTGCTGCCCAGCAATTCGAGAAACCGGATGGAATCCAAGATCTTGCCCCTGTGTGCACGAATGGAAGTGAACTATTTGCCAAGTCGACATGACCTGTCGACCAGTCGCCTGGCTTCAGCAACAGTGTTGTCGACAGCCACGGGGCTGGCCTGCTGCCTGCATATCGCCAAACGGGATCGCCTTCGACATGATCTTTTTCCTGGTTACATGGAAACAACTTCGAACTCGACTTCGCCATCCAGCCGACGAATCTTCTCCAGCATGGCTTGATCCCGCTGCAAGGCCCGCGCGGGTGGGATCACCAACGTGGTGTGCATGTGCAGATCGGCATCCACCAGTTGCCACATCGGCATCTGCTCCATCCGCGGCGCCACGATCGGCAGTGTGGCGGCCTCGTAAAGAGTGGCGACGTGATCGGCCGGATAGTCCTCGGCCAGCCGTTCGACGAGCAGGCGGCGATAGGCTCGCCCGGTACTGAAACGCCGAACCGAGCGGTCCCCGGCCACGCCCACCTGCCAGAGCACGAGGTATGCGGACGGATCGATGCGGCGGCGATAGAACATGAACTGGCTGGCTTCGAAGTGCTGGCAGCCGACCTCGCCCGGGTCGATGCCGAGGTCGGCGTAGAGGCAGTCCTCGGCGGAAACACCGGGCTCCATGTGCGCCTCGAACCCTTCGGCACGCGCCTGTGCAATGGCCTTGTGAGGCACGCGTGCGAACACGCCCGGGTGGCCATAGAACGCGCCACAGACCTGGCGACCGACACGGACCTCGGCGAGCATTGCTGCGATCATTTCGCGATAGGTCTCATGCCGGGACTTGCCCTCGGCGTAATACGGCTGGAGGCTGCGCACGTCGGCGTGCATCTGCTGCAGCCACAGTTCGACCAGTGGATCGGAAACGGCGCCGAATACGACGTCGGCCTGTTCGATGGTGGCGCGCGCACGCGGACCGATGTGGGCGCCGAGCATCATGCCCACGCCCACGCAGGACAAGCTTCCCTTACCCGCCGCCATGCCATCCCCCCGGATAACCGTCTGGAATCTAGCAGCTGGCTGTGAGCGATGCAAAAGCCGGCGCATGCCGATCGAGCCACGCCTGCCGTTCGAGCTGCCAGCGCAGCGCTGCCGCGCCGCCGCCCGCGTCCTCCAGTGAAACAAAGCCCAGCTTGCGCATCAGGCCAGCCGCCGGGCCGTTGTCGCGGTCATGGCACGTCCACAGCCGTCGCTGCCCGGACCGGCCGAAGACGGCGTCGGCCAACGCGGCGATGGACTCGCTCGCATAGCCTCGACACACCTCACACCCGGCCAGTACCACGCCGACCTCCGCCGAACCTGCGTCGTTGCAATCCGGCACCCAGGCCATCAAGCCGATGTCGCCGCCATCGTCGCGTCGACACAGGATCCAGTAGCGCGCCCGCGGGGGATCGGCGGCCAGTTGCTGCAGGACCGCGCTGAATGCGCGCTGCGCGGCCGCGGGCGTGAGCGGGTCGGCGATGTGGCGCATCACGTCCGGATCGGTGTACAGGCTGCAGTACAACCGTTCGTCGGAAGACGCCAGCGGGCGCAGGTGCAGGTGCGGCGTGTGCAGGCCGCCATGGGCGCCGCGCATCTTCAGCGCTTTTCGTTGACTGCGCGGCGCAGGTTGGCGCGCGCCCGCGCGTCGTAGCGCTCGTGGAAGAGCGGGCTGAGATAGATTCGCGGCTTGGCGAGCAGCAACTTGAGGAAGCGGCGACGGTTGAGCCGGAACAACCAGGCCGGAACCTTGCCGCGGTACTCGGCGGCAATGCCGCGGTCGTAGGCGTCGAACACGTCCGGCTCGGCGCCTAGGATCGCCATGTCGCAATCGAGGAAGTGCCGGGTGTCGTCGGCGAGGTCTCCTTCGCCGAAGTCGCCGGGCGCGAACTGGCCATGGCGCGCAGTGAGCTCGATCAGTTCGGCAACGCGCGCGGCATCGATGCCGGCGTCGGGCAGCCAACGCGCGATGGCGGCGACGGCCATCTCCGCGGAACGGGTTTCGTTGTCGCTCCGGCTGGCTTCGTAGATCGCGTCGTGGTAAAGCACGGCCAGCCAGGTTTCTTCCGGCTGCGCCCAGCCCGGGCCTGCAGCGACGTCGGCATGGTGGCGCAGCACTTCGCGCACATGGTCGAAGTTGTGGTACGCCCGCGGCGGCGTGGCATAGGCGGACGCCAGCTCGGTGAGCTGGGTTTCGGGAAGCACCAGGGGCGTGGTGTGCGGCATGGGCGCGGGGCAAGGATGCTGTACGCCATCTTACGGCGGCGAAGCATGCAGTGCTTCGCACCAGCGATCCCGGCGCGCACCGTCATGCAACGCCCGGAGCGCCGGCTTGCGAGTCGTCAGTGCAGTGCCCGTGTATCTGCAGGAATATCCGCAGGAGCGGGCCAGTCTGCGCTCATCCTCGCAGCGGCCAACGACCGATGACCCGGTGCTCGGTCCGGCCCAGCAGGCTGTGGACGAGGACGAACTCGCGCACGGTCCACGCAATCGGTTCGATCGCCTGTGGCGCAATGCCGCGATCGTCATACAACAGGGTGACATGCGGGGCGAAGGCCGGCTTGACCCACTTGGCCAGCCCCGCAGCCGCCATCCGCGCACCGATCGCGGCATGCAGCGCCTCCAGCGATCCGGCCCCACTTCCTGCGCGCAGCACCAGCGGCAGGTTGCGCGCGCGACCGCTGAAGCTGGAGGCATTGTCGAATGCGATCCCGAAAGGAGGCATCGCCACCTGCGCCGCCGCTGCTTCCGCGGCGCTGGCGATATCGGATCGCAGGCCGACGTGATCGCCCAGGTGATGCAGGGTGACATGGAGGCGGTCCGCCTGCTGCGGCCTGCCGCGCAGCCCGTGCTCGGCTCGCAAGGACTGCGCAATCGAGGCGATCCGTGCGGCCGCGGGCGGATCGGGGAAGATCGCGAAGAACAGGCGATCGGTTGGCTGCTCCGGCGCCATCCCGTCCAGCGAGAGCTGCGCGTGGCGTTCGTTCATCGATGATGGCTCCAATGGCACCTTGTCCCGGGGCGCCATGCTGCCCAATGGCGATGCGCAACCGCAATTCCGGCCTGCACGCGGCGGTGAAGTCGCCTTCAGTCCGATGCGGTAGCATGGCCCCGTTATCCGTTGTTTTCGCGCGCTGCGCCCGACCGCTTCCCGTCGCCGTCTCGCTCCTTTTTCCGTGTCCGCATCCCGGCCTCCGGGGTGACGCTTGTCCGGGAGCGCCCATGTCTGGCTACGACACCCATATCCGCACGCTCCGCCTCGGTGACCACGATTACCGGATCCGTTCGCTCGTCGACCTGCAGCAGTTCGCCGACCCCGACCACCACGCGCGGCGGCTGGGCATTTCCTCGGCGCAGTGGAGCCTGTTCGGCCACGTCTGGCCCGCGGGGCGATTGCTGGCCGAAGCGATGGCCACGCACGACATCGCCGGCAAGCGCGTCCTCGAACTGGGCTGCGGGCTGGGCCTTGCCAGCCTCGTGCTGCGGCATCGCGGCGCCGACGTCGTCGCCAGCGATTACCACCCGCTGGCGGAAGCCTTCCTCTCCTACAACGCGGCGCTCAACGAGCTACCGGCCGTGCCCTACCGCACGCTGCGCTGGGACACGCCGAACGAAACCCTGGGCCGCTTCGACCTGATCATAGGCAGCGACATCCTCTACGAACGCGACCACGCCGAGCGCCTCTCGGCGCTGCTGCCGCGGCACGCACACGTCGTCTCCGAGGTGCTGATCACCGACCCGGGCCGCGGCAACAGCGCGCCGTTCACCCGTGCGCTGGCGACCCAGGGCTACGTCGTGGCCGAACAGCGCTGCCGGATGAACGCCAACGACGTGCCACCGTTCCGCGGCCGCCTGCTCAGCTATGCGCGCGCCGTGGCGGCCGATGCCGGAATCGCGACATGACCGCCGCCCCCATCGCAACCGAAGATGCATTCGCCGAAAGCGTCGACCCGTCGGTCTCGTGCAGCAATTGCGACGCCGTCTGCTGCCGCCTGACCGTGGTGGTGATGCCGGAAGACAGGATCCCCCGCCACCTCACCACGCAAACCAGGCATGGACTGGAAGTGATGGCACGCGACGAGGAAGGCTGGTGCGTGGCCGTCGATCATGGCCGCATGTGCTGTTCGATCTACGAACAGCGCCCCGCCATCTGCCGCAAGTTCGCGATGGGCAGCCCGTATTGCCGCGACGAACGTGCCACCTATCGCGACCAGATGCTGCGCGGGATCCCGTTGACGCTTCGCGACGAATAACACCGCACTAACGCCGGGGCGCGCAGGATCGAGCGGTCTCGCGCGTCCTTCAACCCGCTGGAACCACGGCGCGCCTCCATGCGCACATCTTTACGGAGCAGGCATTCGGCATGGCCAACCCCAAGCACAACCCCAAGGCGCGCATCCGCCGGACCACCCGTGATGCGGCGGACGGCAACATGCAAAAGCGCCTGACCAGCGACCGGATCTCCGCCGACCTGGCCGATTTCGAGAAAGCCGGCGGCCACGTTGAAGTGCTCGGCGTGACCCGCGTGCTCAAGAAAGTGGACGAACCCGCCGCGGGCTGACGCGGGCGACACCGCGCAGGTTGGCTCAAGCCTTGCGCAGGAAGCAGGTCTTGAGCACCAGCCCCTTGATCTTGTCGGAGTTGCCTTCGATGTGCTCCGGGTCGTCATCGACCAGGCGGATGCCGCGGATCATCGTGCCCTGCTTGAGCGGGATCGACGACCCCTTGACCTTCAGGTCCTTGATCACCACCACGTTGTCGCCGTCCGCGAGGACATTGCCGTTGCTGTCCCGGGGTGGCGTACCTGCCTGGCCGGCATTGGCATCGCCCGCAACGGGCCACTCGTGGCCGCACTCGGCGCAAACGAGATTGTCGCCATCGGGATAGGTGATCTCACCGCCGCATTGCGGGCAGGCTGGCATGGCATTCATGGAACGGCCTCGCTGGAACCGGCCGGTAATTATAGGGGTTCGCGACGGGCGCGCCGTGCCAACCCGGAACCCGCGCGACAGTGACCGATTGCATCGCGTCCCGTGGCACGGATGCGATCGCGATGGCCGCGCACGACGCATGGGAATCCCAAGCCGTTGGCGCGACGATCATCCGCCCTGTTACCGCACCTGTTCCGGATCGCGGCCGGGGTTGCGTTCCCGCCAGGCCGCCAGCTGCTGTTCGTAGTACGCCAGTTCCTCGGCGTAGATATCGAACACGCAGCGGTCGCAGCCGCTTTCGCAACAGTCCGAAGGCAGGGGCTTTTCCGGCGGGATGGGTGGCAGGTCCGGGGGCACGATGGCGAAAGTGGCGAAGGCGTTGGCGACCCTGCCAGTCTACGGGCACTGCCGCGCAGGTCGGGGAAGCTCCAGAAGTTTGACCGCACGCAGGCTCACGCGCATCGCGCCCGGCTGCCGGAACGCAGCGATTCAGCGCAGCTGGCTGTCCTTGCTGCCGCGCCGGTTGTAGCCGCTGGCCGCGGCGTTGTTCTCGGCGTCGCGCGCCTCCTGGCAATTCACGCACAACCGCACGCCAGGCACGGCCTTGCGCCGCGCTTCTGGAATGGCCACATCGCATTCCTCGCAGTGGCTCAGCCCCGGCCCCTGCGGCAATTGGCTGCGCACGCGCTTGATCGCGTCCTTGACGGTCGCATCGATCTGGTCCTGCACCGCACCGTCGCCTGCCCAACCGGTTGCCATGTCGCCTCCTGGAACGCCGATCCGAATGATGTTCTCCACCATATCGAAGCGGTGATGAATGATTTCAAGCTCGCCGTCCCGTGCATGCGCTGCGGAGGCCCGGTACTATTCCCGCGCCCCTCCAGCCCGGATTCCGAACAATGACCCGACTGCTCCTGCTCTGCGCCCTGGCGGCGTTCTCCATCGCCCCCGCCGTGGCCGGCAGCTTCGCGGGAAGCTCGGCCGGCGCCTCGTCGGCGGGCTCTTCCGCCTCGTCGGGCAGCTCGTCGGGCGACGACAAGATCGTGCTGCAGGCGCGCGACGACGCAGCCGGCTTCGTCGCCAGCAACGGCCGCATCCGCGGCGTCGTGCTCGAAGCGGCGTTGCGGCACCTGCGCGAAGACAGCGACGCGGCGCGCCAGGCCAGCGACATGGAACTCGCGCAGGCCATCCTGGCCCAGTAAGCCATGGCGCCACCGGCGCTCCCTGCCCGAACACGCGTAATCCCATTGCACACGCGGCGGCGCACCCTGCGATGGTGGGCGGCCTGCCTGCTTGCCTGCGCACTGCCATCCCAGGCGGCGCTGCGACTGGACGTGCAGGACGATGCGCTGTCGTCGGCCCAGGCGGCCGCCACGCGGCAAATCCTCGACGACGTGCTGCGTCGCCTGCCGCCTGCCTGGATCGAGGCGATCGACCGCCGCGTCCGGGTCGAATGGCGCGGCGACCTTCCGCCTGAAGTCCACGGCCGCGCGCGAAGCGGCCAACTGCTTTTGCGCCGCGCCCTGCTCGACGACTGGATGGCGCGCCCGGCCGAAGCCGGCGACGCTCCCGCGATGCGCGCGGCGCGGGCGGCCGTCGTCCACGAACTGGCGCACTTCCTCGACCGCTCGCCGCGCGGGCGCATGTCGCACGATCCGCGCCTGCTCGACCTCGCAGGCTGGCAGGTCGCACCGCTGCGGCTGGGCCTGCGCACCTCGCGCAATGCCCTCACCGATCGCAGCCCGGACCGCTACGAGCTCGACAGCCCGGCCGAATTCGTCGCGGTGAACCTGGAGCATTTCGTGCTCGACCCGGCGTACGCCTGTCGCCGGCCGGCACTGCATCGTTATTTCGCAGACCGCTTCGGCGGCGCCCCGCCGCAGGCCGACTGCGCGCCCGGCCTGCCCTACCTGCAGCCGGACGCCGACGCCGGCCAGGCGCCGCTGCTCGAACTCGATCCCGCCCGCGTCTACGCCGTCGACTACCTGCTGGCGGAAGGCAACGACCAGGTGATGAGCCGCTGGGGCCACAGCATGCTGCGGCTGGTGGTCTGCGCGCCGGGGCGGCCGCCCGGCCCGGACTGCCGCCTCGACCTGCCATACCACCGGGTGCTCTCGTTCCGCGCCTTCGTCGACGACGTGCAGGTGTCGAGCTGGCGCGGGCTGACCGGTTCGTACCCGTCGCGGCTGTTCATGCTGCCGCTGCAGCAGGTGGTGGACGAATACACCAAGGTGGAGCTGCGCGGATTGCAGTCGATCCCACTGCAACTGCGCGACGACGAGATTGCGATGCTGCTCGAACGCGCCGCGCGCGTGCACTGGAGCTATGACGGCCGCTATTACTTCCTGACCAACAATTGCGCGGTGGAGACCTGGAAGCTGCTGCACGACGGCGTCCCGCGGCTCGCCGGAGAGGACCTTTCGAGCATCACCCCGACCGGCCTGCTGCGCCGACTCGAACATGCCGGCATCGCCGATGCGTCGGTTCTCGACGACAGCGCCGAAGCCCTGCGCCTGGGCTACCGTTTCGCGCCGGCGAATGCGCACTACCAGGCGATGTTCGACGTGGCCCGCAGCGCATTGCGGCTGCCGCAGTCCAGCGTCGAGGACTGGCTCGACCTCCCGCCCGATGGCCGCGCACCGTGGCTCGAACGCGGCGACCTGCGCGCGAGCGCTGCGCTGCTGCTGCTGGAACAGGCCGCGCAGCGCCGCGAGGAAGTGCGTGCGCGCGACGCGCTCAAGCGGCTCCTGTCGGGACGCCACGCGACGGGCGACCGCGATGGCGCCGACGCACGCGCGCGCCTGCAGGCCATGCTGGCGCTGGAAGGTGTGTTCAGCCACCCGGCGCAACTGTTGCCGGCGGGTTACGGGCTGCCACAACGCGCCGAGCGCGAAGCGCTGGCGGCGGAAGCCACGCGACAGACCGCGCGCCTGCGCGAAGAAAGCCAGCGCCTGCACAGCGATGCACGCGCGCTCCTGCCGCCACGGCAGCAGGCCGAACTGGCTGCCATCGAAGGGAACATCGCCCTGCTCGGCCGGCGGCTGCGACAGCTGCACCACGACAGCGGCGGCCTCGATCTCGGCCGCATCCCGGCAGTGCCCGCTCCCCAGGAACCGCCGAAGTCGCCCGCGCAATGACCCACGGCGAAAGCCGGAAACCGGGCGCCGTTGCTGCCTTCAGCCGCTGCAACCACCGCAGCAGATCGAGGGCAGCTGCCTGACCTGCGCGCGGGTGACCGGATGCCCGGCCTGGCCCAGCAGCGCGATCAGCTCCTGTGCTTCCACTGCAGCGGCGACCCGCAGCACGGTGCCGCGTGGATCGATATCGAGCAGCGCGGCCGCGTCCACGCCGCGGATCACGTCGCCGATGACGTCGAGATCAGGCCGAAAACCATTGAGCTGGACATGGAATTCCACGAAAGACCTCCCAGGGCATGGCCCATGGTGTCCTGCGTGCACCGTGCCGGCCCTGATCCCGGTCAAGCCTTCAACCGATGCGCGGCGCCCCGCGCCCTACGCCGGACGCGGGGCTTCCGTGCGCCTTCCGCAAGCGGGTTCCTCCCGCAGCCGAAGCCGCGGCCATCGACGCCCCGGTGCGGCTCCGGTCCACGCGACCGCGGGCCGGGAACAATTCCCGGTCGGGCGCGCGGCAGCGGGGTCCGGGCATGGCTATGATGGCCTGGTTGCAACAGGGGGCGTGACCTGCATGACGCGGGCCAACGGGAATCCACAAGACGACAGCGGTGCACCTCGCAGCATGCGCCGGCCCCGCCAGCCGCTGCACCGGACGGTGTACCCCTTCCGCATCCTCGGCATGGCGCTGTCGTCGCTGCCGGTCGGTGCCGTGCTCGCGCAGCAGCAGGCCAATGCCGCCTGGTGGGCGCTGCTGCTGTTCACCGGCTTGCTGTGGCCGCACCTGGCACTGTGGCGCTCCCGGCGCAGTCGCGATCCGGCGCGCACGGAACGCCAGAACCTGCTGGTCGATTCCGCCATCGCCGGGCTGTGGGTGCCGCTGATGCACTTCAACCTGCTGCCCAGCGCGCTGATCGCCACCCTGGCGGTGGTCGACAAGATCAATACCGGCATCCGCGGCCTGTGGCTGCGCTCGCTGCCGGGGATGCTGGGCGCGATCGTGCTCGGCGGCCTGTTCACCGGTTTCGCATTCGCGCCGGAAACCAGCATGCCGGTGATCATTGCCTGCATGCCGATCCTGCTGATCCACACGGTCGCCGTCAGCCTCAACGGCTATCGCCTGGTGCGCCGGGTGCATTACCAGAACCAGCGCCTGGACGAACTCAGCCGCACCGACCCGCTGACCGGCCTCGACAACCGTCGCCAGTGGGAAGAACACGCGCAGCAGGTGCTGGCGCGACGGCACACGGGACTCGGCCCGGCCACCCTGGTCATGGTCGACATCGACAACTTCAAGACCACCAACGATGCGCGCGGGCATGCGGTCGGCGACGACGTCCTGCGCGGTGTCGCCGCGGTGCTGCGCGAGTGCATCGGCGGCCACGGGCACGCCGTGCGCTACGGCGGCGACGAGTTCGCGCTGGCGCTGGAAGTCGACGAGCCGCGGGCGCTGGCGATCGCCGAATCGATCCGCCGCCAGGTCGGTGAACTATCGTTCGTCGCCGCGCCCGGCCTGCACTGCACGGTGAGCCTGGGCGTTGCCGCCGCCAGCCCGGGCATGTCGCTGCGCCGCTGGATGGTCGCCGCCGATACCGCGCTGTACAACGCCAAGGACCAGGGCCGGAACTGCGTCGCCACCCCAACCCGCCATCGTGACGACCCGGCTGCTGCCACCATCGGCGACGTGCGCGAAGCGGCACACTGACGCCGCGCTCAGCCATCCAGCTCCGGGTAATGGCGGAAAATGCCGTCCTCGTTGAACGGCAACCGGCGCGGCGAGGCGAGGTACGCGGACACGTTGGGCCGCGCGCCGACGCGCCGCGTCAGCGCAAGGACGTGGGGAATGTCGCGTTCGAGCGCATCCATCGCCTTCGGAAAGGCGTAGCGCAATCCTTCCACCAGCTGGAACAACGACAGGTCCGCGTACGACAGGCGCGCGCCGACGAGGTGCTCCGGGCCTTTCGGATTGCACGCCAGCACCTGCTCGAACCAGCCGAGGAACTTCGGCATCCGCGTTTCGCGGAACGCGCGTGCGCGCCGCAATGCTTCGGGCTTCTGGTTGCGGTACCAGTCGCCGGCATCGAGCGGATGATGCGTGTCATGCGCCTCGGCGACGATGTCGGCGATGGTCAGCTGCAGCTGGTGCGTCCACAGGGCGGCGTTGGTGTCGCAGGCGACCAGCCCGAGCCGCGGGCCGAGGTATTGCAGGATCGCCGCCACCTGCGCGACCACGACCTTGCCATTGACCAGCACAGGCGGCGCGAACGGCGGATGCACCGCATCCGGCGCATCCAGCAGTGCCTGCACGGCTTCCAGTCCGCCCGCCGCCTCGTCGTTGCCGACGTCGACATACGCCGCGCCGGCCTCCTCCAGCAGCAGGCGGACGAACTCGCCGCGCCCCTGGATCCCGGGCCAGTAGTAGAGCCGATAGGCCATCTTGCGCCTCCTTGGTGGTACGCGATGCTGCACGGAGCAGCGTTGCGTGACGGTTAAAACGACGGCCGACAACGTGATCGGCGCCAGCGCCGGTGCCCCGCGCGCGCGGTGCGTGGACGCCGCTGCATCGCGCGCCCACACTTCCATGCTGCTGTCGATTTCCGCACTGCCCGTTCGTCGTGAATTGAAATGCCGGCGCTGCCCCGGCGCCCCGGAACCGGAGAACTCCATGCCCCAGGACACCGCCGCGGCCTCCCGCGCCCTGCGCCTCTACGCCCATCCCTTCTCCTCCTATTGCCAGAAGGTGCTGGTGGCGCTCTACGAGAACGGCACGCCATTCGAGTGGCGCCTGCTGTCGGAGGAACACCCGCAGGTACTGGCCGAATTCGCGGCACTGTGGCCGCTGAAACGCTTTCCGGTGCTGGTCGACGCCGGCCACGCCATTCCCGAGGCCAGCATCATCATCGAGCACCTCGGCCTGCGCCATCCCGGGCCGGTGCCGCTGCTGCCCGCCGACCCCCGCGCCGCGCTCGAAGTGCGCGGCATGGACCGCTTCTTCGACAACTACATTTCAACGCCACAGCAGAAGATCGTGTTCGACAGCCTGCGGCCGGAAGCCGAACGCGACGCCCGCGGCGTGGCCGATGCGCGCGCGATGCTCGACACCGCCTATCGCTGGCTCGACGGCGTGATGGCGGACCGCGAGTGGGCGGCGGGCAACGCCTTCAGCCTCGCCGACTGCGGCGCCGCGCCTTTCCTGTTCTATGCCGACTGGACCCACCGCATCGACCCTGCGTTCGGCAACGTGATCGCTTACCGCAAGCGGCTGCTGGCACGCCCGTCGTTCGCCCGCGCGGTCGACGAAGCGCGCCCCTATCGCAGCTTCTTCCCGCTCGGCGCGCCGGATCGCGACTGACGCTGCGAGCTGCGCGGCTGCCCCGCGACCGGATGCCGCCCGGCACATCACCGGCACCGCGCTCAGAAATGCGCGAGTGCCGCGTCCGCCTGCTCCTGGGTGATCGTGCCGGCCGCGACCGCATCGGAAATCGCCGCGCGCGACGCGTCCGCCCAGTCGCCGCCATACGGCCCGAGCTCCTGCGCGAACATCTCCAGCCGGCCGTCCGCGGCCAGTTGCCCGATCATCTCGGCGCGATACGCCGGATCGGTATTGTCGATCAGGCGATTGCCCAGCGTGAGCGCGTAGCTCGGAATGAAGCCGTCGCTCTCGTAGTCGCGCACTGCGGCCTCGCGCTCCTCCGCGGCCGCGCCGAACAGCTCCGGCGATTGCGCCTGCGCATACTCGATGGCGGAGTCGTAGTTGTTCTCGATGTAGCTGCGCAGGAACGCCTGCACCTGCGTGTCGGACGTGGGCAGGGCAGACACGATGCCAAACAGGTCCCACGCGAAATCCGCGTTGTCCCCGGCCAGCTTGTCGACGAATTCCACCACCTCGCTGCCCTGCAGCCCGCAGGCCTCGGCGGCGCGGGTGATGATGCCGACATGCCCCGCCGACAGCGCGACCTCCGGGTGTTCGGTCAACAACGTCTGGATGTCTTCAGGCGACATGTCCAGCGTTTCAGCCATGTCGAACAGATCCGAGCCGCGGCTGGCCATCTCGTCGGCGATCTGTGGATCCACCCCGGCCTCGACCAGGTAACCCTCGATCTGCTCGCGGCGCTCATGCCCGTTGATGAGTTCGCCGACGAACGAACCAACACCGGAAATGATCGCCCCGATGCCCGAGACGATGAATCCGGCCGGCGCCACCGGCGTGAACTCGAGCGCGCTGCCCAGTACGCCGAGCACGTCGCCGAACGCGGCGATGGCGTAGCCGACGTTGCCGTCGGACGCTTCCTGGATGCTGTTGACCAGCGACGCGCTGCTGGCGATCAGGCCCAGCGCCGGTGCCAGCCGCGCGGCGAAGCCCGCGGCGCCGGCGAACGTGCCCGAGTACTGCGCCAGGCGGCCGCTGTCGGCAAGCGCGTCCATCGCGCCGGCCAGCAGCCGCGCGCCGTTCTCGCCCGACTGCGCCAGCCCGCCGATGGCGAGCAGGTATTCCTCGCTGTTGCCGGCATTGGCCGCGGACACCGCGCCGGCAACCACGCCGGCCGCGGCGAAGGCCCGGAACAGCGGGCTCGAGCTGTCCCACTGCAGCTTGTAGCGGTCCAGCGCGCTGTAGTTGCCACCGGCAAGGTCGTTGAGCAGCGCCTGCCCGTCGCTGAAATCCTTGTATCCGCCCCACGCCGGCACGCCTTGGCCAAATGCCGACATCAGGGTGGTGAACTGCGCCTGCGCCTGGCTCACGCTGCCGTCGTTGGCGGCCAGCAGCTCGGACATCGCCGAGGATGCGGCGTCGGTCAGGACCTCACCGGACAGGTCGAAGCCCGCGAACGCGCCAGCCAGCGCCGAGTCCGGCACCCGCTGGATCTGCGCCAGCAGCGTCATCGCCTCCACGCCGTGGCCGTTGCGGGCCAGGGTGTTGATGGCGTCATTGACCTGGCTTGCGACCGCCGGATCGCGGACCGCCGCATCGAGCACCTCGTTGCGGTGCGTCGACATGTAATCCGACAGCGCCTGGCTGCTCTCGATCAGCGTGTCGTAGGTCGGCTTGTGCTCGGGATCGTTGCGGAACGCCTCGATGAAGGCCGCCTGCTGCTCCGGCGTCATCGGCCCGGCCTGCGCAAGCAGACCACCCAGATCTTCGTCGAGGCGGTCGGCATCCTCCTGCGCGTCCTCCTGCGCCCCAAGCAGGTCGTCGAGCGCGGTCGCAGTGGCCTGCGTTTCGCTCGTCGCGCCCACCTGCGCCACATCGATGCGCCCGGCGACGTCCTGCCAGCCGCCGCTGTCCACGGCCAGGCCGCGCAGGTCGGTTTCGCTGATCACGCCGCGATCGATGGCTGTGGCGATGGCGGTGGCGAAGACTTCGCGCCGCGCGTTGCCATCATTGTCCGGCGTTTCCCAGGTGTAGCCGCCGCCTTCCTTCTCGTAGAGCCCGCCGTACGGCGCGTCGACCACCGCGCCCAGCGTGCCGTCTTCCTCCGCCAATCGGACCAGTTCGGCCAGGTAGGCGGGGTCACCGGCGTGTTCGAGCATCAGGTCGGTCAGCTGCAGCGTCGCGAGGATGCCGGAGCTGGCGACGTTGTCTTCATAGTCGCCCTGCGCAAGCGAGACCTGCTCGCTCTCGCCCAGGCTGGATGGCTGTGCCGGCGTGGACGGCTGCGAACCGGAACCGGACAGCGCAGCGTATTCCTCGCGCACCACCACGCCCGCGCGCGTCTCCACGGCCTCGCGCACCACTTCGCTGCCGAACACGGGTTCGAGCTGCTGCAACTGCGCCGGCTCCAGCACCGTCGCCAGCTGGTTGATCAGTTCGTTGCGTTCGGCCACCGGCATGGCCTGGACGTCGCTGGTCAGCTGCGCCTGCTGCTGCGGCGTCATCGCCGCGACCGAAGCATTGGCGGCCTGCGCATCGGCCCGGGCCAGGTTGTCCGGCGTTGGCGGGGGCGGCGGCGGAGCTGGCGGCTGCTGCGGTACGGAACCACCGCCATCACGCATCATCACGACCATCTTCATTTCCTCAATGCTTGACGACCGCCGCGCGGCCGAACGTGGATTCAGACTCCACGAACACTGCCGCGACGACCTCCCGCCCGCAATTGGGGCCTGCCCTAGGCCAAACCCTGCCATTGGCTTTGGCTTTGGCCTTGCCTCGGCTCCTGAGAATCCTCCTGCAACGTTGATATCTGCAGACCTAGAGGGCGGCGCACAGGACGTGCGCCGTTTTTCTACGGGGCAGGATGCCCCTTGGAAAAGCCCCGGCATCAACGACTGGCCTGATGAGTCCTGTAAGGGGAACGCGTTTTCTCTGGTTCGTTTCTTTGACGCTTAATCAAAGAAACGAACTCGCCCGCGCAGCGGGCGAAACGCTTCCAGGCAACACACCACCCTCGATCCAGCGAGCCTGCGAGTCCGGCGCGTCAGAACGCCATCACCGCCTGCACCTGCACGTAGCGATAGGCATAGCGGCCCGCCCCGGTGTCGGCCAGCACCGGCGTATCGGTGTAGCCGGCATCCACGCGCAGCCAGGCGTCCTTCCAGCGCGGGGTCTCCAGGCCGACGCCGAGCATGCGTGCGCGCTTCGATTCGTCTCCCGCACTGCGCTGGCGACCCCAGCCGGCACGCGCCGACCACTGGTAGCCGCCGATGTGGCGACGCCAAGCCAGCACGCCCAGCGCCTCGCCGTACCACGGCGGCGAGTAGTAATCGCCCTCGAAAGCCTCGCTGTTGCGGTAATAGCGCGTCCGCAACTGCAGGCTGAGGCCCTGCTCCGGTGCCAGCGCGAACACCAGATTGCCGCGCAGGTGGGTGCGCAGGTTGTCGCCGTCGCCGAAGTCCTGCGCGCCGGCCAGCGCCGTCGCCGACCAGCGCTGCGACAGCGGCATGTCGATCGACGCACCGGCGAAGGTCTGCACAAGCCCGCGCTGCGCGCCGCGGCGCGTCTCCAGCGTGTCGCGCTCCACGAAGAATTCCTTGCGCCATGGATCCTGGCTGTGCACGGAAAAACTGCCCAGCAGGTCGTCGCCATTGCTGCCAGCCTTGCCTTCCCAGAGCCACTCCCCGAGATCGCCGGCGCCGGCGAGATAGATGCGCTGTTCGCGCTCGGACCAGCCGTCGCCCGAGAAGCGCGCGTGCTCGACCTTCGCGCCCCACCAGTGCTCGAGGTCGCGGTGGCTGACGTCCCAGCCCAGCGCCAGCTTCTGCGTTTCGTTGCCGTCCGCGTCCGAACTGGCCCAGGCGTCCGCGCGCAGCGCCTGGCGCGCCGCGCCGTCATCGGCCCGGGCGACGCCGGCGCAAGCCAGCAACAGCGCCATTGCGATACCGGTGCGGATCATTTCGTCCCCCAGGTCTTGCGCATGCGCAGCAGTTCGGCGGCGTAGCCCATCACGCACACCGGCTGCAGGATCATGGTGTAGCCGAGCGTGTAGAACAGGAATCCGGCCACGTTGCGCCGCACCTGCAATTGCTGGCTTTTGAACATGTGGCGCTGGACCCGGAAGATCATCAGGTTCCATATCGCCGCCAGCGGCAGCACCAGCAATGTCATCACGCCGGCAATCCAGTAGTAGCCGAACAGCGCCAGCACCAGGCCCGGGATGAACGCCAGCGTGTAGACCAGGTCCAACGGCAGGAACAGCAGGTTCCACCAGATGAACAGCGTGGTCATGCGTGGCTTGGCCAGCAGGCTGCCATGGCGTGCGAAGGCTTCCATCAGCCCGCGCGACCAGCGCTGGCGCTGGCGCGCGAACTGGCCGAGGCTGGACGGCACCTTGGTGAACAGGCAGGCGTCCTCGCAGTAGCCGATGCGCGCGCCGCTCTTGAGCAGCGCCCACGACACCACGATGTCCTCGCCCACGCATTCGGGCCAGCCGCCCACCTGCTCCAGCGCTTGGCGGGTGTAGAGCGAGAACGCGCCCTGCGCCACCAGCGTGCCGTGATACATGCTTTGCATGCGCTTGACCGCGGCGATGCCGTGGAAGTAGTCCCACTCCTGGGCACGGGTCAGCCAGTTGTCGCGCGAGTTGCGCACCAGCACCGCGCCTGCGACGGCGACCGTCCCGGCCGGGTCGGACAGGAAGCGCAGGACCAGCTTGCGCAGCGCGTCCTGGCGCAGGTACGAATCGCCATCGACGGTGATCACCAGCGGCTGGTCGGTCTCGGCCAGCCCGCGGTTGAGCGCTTTCGACTTGCCGCCGTTCAGCGGCTGGGCCAGCACCCGGATCCGCAGGTCCGGGCGCGCATGCCGCTCGGCCAGCGTGCGGGCGATGGCCAGGGTGTCATCGGTGGAGCCGTCGTCGACCACCACCACCTCGACCCGGCCGGCATAGTCCTGCCGCGCCAGGCTCTCCAGCGTGTCGGCGATGTTGTCGGCCTCGTTGTAGCAGGCCACCAGCACGCATACGTCCGGCAGCTGCGCCACCTCGCGCCACCGCGGGCGGCGATCGGCGACGATCGAACCGATCAGGAAGGCATTCATGAAGCCCGGCACATAGGCGATGAAGGCGATCACGAACAGCGCCAGCGCGAAGCCCAGCGGCTTCGACAGCTCATGCAGCCACGGCGCCGACAGCATCACGCTCAGCGCGGTCCAGGCCACGGCTACGGCCAGCACCAGCAGGTACTTGATCCGCACCGGGACATAGAAGCGCCGCAGCGGCGGCGCGGCGACGACAGCCAGTCCGGACTCCGTGCCCGAATCGGACGGCTCCGCAGGCACGGGAGGCGACGGGGCAGAAGTTTCGTACATGGCAGGTGGGCATCCAGGCAACGGTATGTGCCTGCCAATGAGCAAGTAACATGCCAATCAGCGGTCACCGGACGCATTGGCGTCCTGGCCGCAGCCTTCCCGGCTATACGTATAAATTTGTGACGCCTATCACGCTAAATGACGTATAGCGTCACTTTTTGTCCGTAGCTGGCCGGTGGCATCGATTCCATGGCGCGCTCAGCCGCCCGAACAGCGCCCGGCGACCGAAGGCCGCCGCCTTCGGAGAATCCGCGACGGGGCATCTCAGTCGCCCGGCGGCCGCGCTTCCGAGATCAGCGTGGGAATGAGCTCCGACACCGTCGGATGGACCGGAACCGTGCGCCGCAGCTGCGTGGCCGTGGCGCCGACGCTCATCATGTCGATGATGCCGTGGATGGCTTCGTCGCCGTCGGTGCCGAGGATGGCCGCGCCAAGGATCTCCTTTGAGCCGGCATCGATGACGACCTTCATGAAGCCCCGGGTCTCGTCCTTCTCGACCGCGCGCCCGACTCGCGTCATTGGCCGCTTGCCCACCAGGTACGGGCGCCCGCGCTTGCGCGCCTCGGCCTCGCTCATCCCCACGCGCCCCAGCGGCGGGTCGATGTAGAGCGCGTAGCCGCTGACGCGTTCGCTGAGCTTGCGATGCTCGCCGTCGAGCAGGTTGGCGGCGACGATCTCGAAATCGTTGTACGCCGTGTGGGTGAATGCGCCGCGGCCGTTGCAGTCGCCCAGCGCCCAGATGCCCGGCACGCTGGTGCGCAATTCGTCGTCGACGGTGATGTAGCCGCGCGCGTCGACTTCCACGCCGGCCTTGTCGAGCCCGAGGTCGCCGGTGTTGGGCACGCGCCCCACTGCCAGCAGCACGTGGCTGCAGGCAACCGTGTCACCGTCGAGCGTCACCGCGATCCCATCGCCGTCGCGCGCGAACGCGATGTCGTCGACGCCGGTGCGGATGTCGATGCCCTCGCCTTCCAGGATCTCGCGCACCGCGGCGGATACGTCCTCGTCCTCGCGGCCGATCAGGCGCGGGCCTTTCTCCACCACGGTCACGGCCGCGCCGAAGCGGCGATGCATCTGCGCGTACTCCAGGCCGATATAGCTGCCGCCGATGATCAGCAGGTGCGCCGGCACCTGGTCCAGCCCGAGGATCGACGTGTTGGTGAGCCAGGGAATGTCATGCAGGCCGGGCATGTCCGGCACCATCGCGCGACCGCCGACGTTGAGGAAGACCTGCGGCGCGGACAGCAGCTCGTCGCCGACGCGCAGCGTGTTGCCGTCCTCGAACCGGGCGTGGCCCTCGATCACCGTGCAGCCGTCCATGCCGTCCAGCCATTCGCGCACGCCCCGGCGCGCGTTGGCGATGACGGTGTCGGCGCGCGATTTCACCTTCGCCATGTCGATGCGGACTTCGCCTTCGAGCAACACCCCGAAGTCGGCGGCGCGACGCGCGACATGCGCGGCGCGGGCGCTGGCCACCAGGGTCTTGGTCGGCATGCAGCCGGTGTTGACGCAGGTGCCGCCGAACAGCTTGCGCTCGACCAGCGCGACAGACTGGCCAGCCTGCGTCAGCCGCCCGGCCAGCGGCGGGCCGGCCTGCCCGGCGCCGACGATGATCGCGTCGAAACGGCGGCCGCCACTCATGTCGCCACCATCGCGACCGGCGATTGTCGGCCAATCGCCACGCCGTCCCCGGCCAGGGCTGCGGGGCGAGCGCGCCCGGCGATGACCTCGGTCCACAACGCAAACAGGCAAATGACCATGCCGAGATTCTCCCTGCAAGGATGCGCCGCGCGATCTCCGTGGCGTCGCCAAGCCCCCTCACCGCAGCCGACACGTCCGCCCGGACGACACCCAACTGTAAGCCTTTCCCCGCAGCGGCAAGGAACGCGGTCGTCGCATGCGGGCGATCCAGCCACAATGGCCGTCTTTTCCGCAGCCCGAGAACACGTGACCGAAGACGCCTCCCGGATCTGGGTCGATGCCGATGCCTGCCCCGCGGTCATCAAGGAGATCCTGTTCCGCGCCGCCGAGCGCGCGCAGGTGCATGTGACCCTAGTCGCCAACCAGTGGCTGCGCACGCCGCCGTCGCGCTTCGTCTCGGCGATCCAGGTACCCGGCGGCTTCGACGTGGCCGACAGCGCCATCGTCGAACACGTCAGGGCCGGCGACCTGGTCGTCACCCAGGACATCCCGCTCGCCGCACGCGTGCTCGAACGCGGCGCAGTGGCGCTCAACCCCCGCGGCGAGCGCTATACCGCCGACAACATGGCCGAGCGCCTGTCGATGCGCAATTTCATGGAGGAACTGCGCGGCGCCGGCATCCAGACCGGCGGCCCCGCCGCGCTGCATGCGCGCGACCGGCAGGCCTTCGCCAACCAGCTCGACCGCTGGCTGGCGGCGCGCGGCTGACGGGCACCGGGGCCAGCCACGGGCGCTCCGGAGCGATTTCCCGGCTACCCGTACAATGGGCCACCCCGCAACGAGGCAATCCATTGGCCAAGCCCAACTATTCGTTCGAGAAGCGACAGCGCGAAATCGCCAAGAAGAAGAAGCAGGACGAGAAGGACGCGCGCAAGCGCGAAGCGCGCGAAGCCGCCCAGGCCGCGAAATCCGGCGAAACACCCGAGCGCCCCGCGTCGGAGTGAGTGCCGGCGCCAATTCCGCGCGCCTCCTTCAAGCTCCCCTCCGATGCAGCCCCGCACCGCGCATCCACGGCACCCCGCGCGAGCCGATCGCGTTGGCGCTGGCGAACCCGGGTTCCGTGCGTCCTGCCCTCGTCGCCAGCCACGGCAAGCCGGCGCAGCGCGGCCCGCAGGCTTTGCAAACCCTTGCGATCACCGCGTAACGACGGCGGGTGTATAAATCCGCGATGCCCCAGGAGCTGCTGCCATGAAACACCTGCTGAAACTCGCGGTCGCCGCCATCGTCGGCACCGTCGCGCTGGCCTCGCCCTCGTTCGCCGCGCTCAAGCCCGGCACGCAGGCCCCCGACTTCTCCGCGCCGGCCTATCTCGCCGGCGAACCGTTCACGTTCAAGCTCGCCGACGCGCTGGCGAAGGGCCCGGTGGTGGTCTATTTCTTCCCCGCCGCCCACACCCCCGGCTGCAACCTCGAGGCGGCGCTGTTCTCGCAGGCGATCGACAAGTTCAAGGCCCACCACGCCACCGTGATCGGGGTGACCGCCGGCAACGTCGACCAGTTGGCCGACTTCTCGAAGGAAACCGAGCACTGTGGCGGCAAGTTCCCCGTCGCCGCCGACCCGGGCGCAAAAATCGCCGCGCAGTACGACGCGGTGCTGGAACAGAAGCCGGGCTGGTCGAACCGCACTTCGTACGTGATCGCGCCCTCCGGCAAGGTCGTGCACGCCTACTCAGAGCTCAACCCCAACCGGCACGTCGCCGAGTCGCTCCAGGCCCTGGACGCACTCGAAAAGTAGCGCGGCCGGGACTCGGCCCAGGCGCGATCGCCCACCCGCGCGGACCGGGCACCCATGCGGGCCCATCCCTCGCCGGGCCCGGATGCCGCCGACCGGCTTGATCGAAATACGCGCGTCATTGGCGGCGCCATCCGCGCAGCCCGTGCCAGTGGCCGCCATCGGCCATCCATGGCCAATTCATGTGCCTCGACGGAGCGTCGATGCCTCGCTGACCGGGCCCTAGGCCGCAGGCCTGACCTCAAATCCGCTCCATCGACGCCGAAATTCCCGCACGTTCGCCGTTGTTCGGCGTAAATAACATCCTGTTCATTGGTGTTTGCGTACGATACGCGCACTCCTCGTCCACCCGCACGCCTCTGCCCCAGCGCAGGGCGTCATCGCGCGCGTCCCGCGCAAACCGACAAGGAGCCATGGCCGCGACAACCTGCCCGACCGGGCCGTTGTCGCACACCGCCCGCAAGCGCACGCGCTCGCCATGGCGAACCACCACAAAGGAGACAACATGCCCAGCAAGCCCGCCAAGGCTGCAAGCACGCCAAACAGCACCTCGCACCTGTTCGCCCGCCAGAGCAAGGCGAAGGATCAAAGCCGCAGCATGACCAGCGAGACCATCGCCGACGACCTGCTGGCTTTCCGCAAGCAGGGCGGGCGTGTCGAGGTCCTGGGAATCACGCCGCTGCGCCTGCACGTGAACGTCAGCACGTCCCGCTCCAAGACCAGCGCGTCCAAGACCAGCACGTCCAAGACCACGCCTGCGAAGGCCGCCGCTTCCAAGACCAGCTCCCAGCGCAAGGCCGGAGCTGCCGCAACAACGAACGCCAAGGTAGCCGCGGCGCGCTGATCGCGCAGGCGGATTTGCCGGGATGGCTGGCTGACCCGGCCCGCGCAGGACCTGCGTGACGGGTCACCGCCTCCCCCACGATGTGGAACGGGGCGGCTGCCGGGCGCGGCTCAAAGCCCGACAGAAACCGTCAGTGCGGCGTGCGCAAAATCCACGCCTCGCGCCTTCGGGCCGTCCCCAGGGCCACACCCCGCGCGACGGGGGCGCTCATTCCCGCTCTCCGCTCAACCCCGCTCACCCGACGCATCCGCCGGGTGCGCCAATGCGAAATCGATCGCCGCGCAGACGGCCGCCACCTGCGCGGCGTTGCACTGTTCGGGCGTTGCGCGGGGACTGTCGGGATAGACCTCGGTGGTCGTCGTATAACGAGCCCCGGTGATGCCGGCGCACAGCCCGAGTGGCGCGAGCGCGTATTCGATCACGCCGGGCGCCACCACCGGCGAACCGATGATCTCGCCGCCGGCGTCGGCCGGGGCGATGTGCGTCACCTTCGCCACCGCATCGATGATCGCCCGCTGGAAGGCGGGCTGCGGGTTGTCGCTGTCGTCGACCAGATAGAACCCGTCCGGGATTTCCCCCGGCTCGAACGCCTTGCCGTCGCGCGCAGCCAGCGCCGGGCGGAACTCCGACTCGTCGCTGTCGGTGGTCTCGTGCAGGTCGATGTGCATCAGGAAACGACCCTGCAGCGGCGCGACCAGGCGCATCAGGGTCGCTGACTCGCCCGCGCGGCTGCCGTCGTGGAACGACCGGTTCGGATCGAGCGCGTCGGGATTCCAGCGCTGGATGCGTTCGTACGCCCACGGGCTCACGCAGGGCGCGACCAGCAGGTTGGCGCGGCCCGCGTAGCCCGCCGCATGCATATCGACGAACTGCAACGCGCCGCGCACGCCGCTGGTTTCGTAGCCATGCACGCCGCCGGTCACCAGCATGCAGGGCAGCGCATCGTTCCAGTCGCGGCTGCGGATCGCGAACAGCGGATAGCGGCCATCGGGCGCGTAGTCGAGCTCGCCGTATTGCTCCACGTCAAAGCGCCCACGCAGTCCTTCGATGGTGCCGACCACGTCCTCCGCATAGCTGCGCCTGCGGGCCTGGCGCGAACGCCATTGCGCCTTTTCCGCATCGCCCCAGGGCTGGCCCGGCGTGCCGATCGCTTCGTGGACGGGTGTGGTCATCGCTTCGTTCTCCGCGGTTGCGCAGGGCAGGAAAGCGCATTATCGCTTCACGGCCGCACCGCGTCGCGCGGACACATCGCGCCGGATGCCTTCGGCAGCCGCGCATCGAGCACCGGCCGCCGTGCTATCCATTACGGATTACCCCTTCCCCGAGTCGCTTCTCGAACCAGTGGTCGGCATAGGGATTGTCGTTGTACGCCGCGATCTCGCGGTAGCCGTTGCGCAGGTACAGCGCGCGCGCCTCGACGAGCGTGCGGTTGGTATCAAGCCGCAACGCCTGCAGGCCCCATGCGGCGGCGTGGGCCTCGAGCGCATCGAGCAGGCGCTGGGCCACGCCCAGGCCACGCACGGACGACGCCACCCACATCCGCTTGATCTCGCCGATGCCATCGCCACCGGCCTTCAGCGCGCCGCAGCCCACCGGCTCGCCGTCCAGTTGCGCGAGCAGGAACAATCCGGCCGGCGGCACCAGTTCCGCCGGCTCGGCCGACGGACTGCGCGACGGATCGAAGCCGTCGTCGAAACGGTGTCGCAGCTCGTCCAGGTAGGCATCGATGCACGCGCGCGCATCGCGGCCCGCGGGATCGGCCGGCGCGATCTCCACCGCGCCTGCGCGCAGCAACCGCTCGACTTCGCCCATGGCGGCAAGCAGCCGTTCGCGTTGCGCTGCGCCCAGCGGCGCAATCAGCCTGGAGGCCGCATCCTGCGATTGCTCGTCGAGCGCCTGCCATTCACGCAGGCCCTTGCGCGTAAGCGTGGCCCGACGCACGCGGGCGTCGTCCGGCGACGGCTTGCACATGACCAGCCCCTTGGCTTCCAGCGATCGCAGCAGCCGGCTCAGGTAGCCCGAGTCCAGGCCGAGCCGCGCGCGCAACGCACGCACCTCGGCGCCGCCAACGCCAATCTCGAACAGCAACCGCGACTCGCCCCAGGGCCGGCCTCGTCCGAGGTAATCGTCGCCCAGCACCCCCAGCCGCCCGGTCACGGCACGGTTGAAGCGGCGGACGTGTTCGATCTGCTCTGGATCCATTACCTGACTTTAATCAGACATTTTTCCGATCGCAAGCGGAACCGACTCGCACGCCAGATCCGGCGACCGCAGCGCCGCATGTTCGACGCCAACAGGAGCCGTGCGCCGGAACCGCCCCAGGCCACTGGATCCCCGCCTGCGCGGGGACGATGATCAGAGAGCCAGGATTGTCCGGGCCTTCCTGGACACGCCCTACTCCACGAACTGCGCCGTGCCGTACTTCGGCTTCAGGCGGCCGTCGAGGATGAAGTCGCGCATCATCCGGAAATATCCGTCCGGGTTGCGCGTGGACACCCGCTTGCCGTCCTTGCCGGTCTCGAACTCGTAGATGCCGTGGTCCGCATCGGGATACACGGCGGCCGTGATCGGGCGACCGTCCGCCTTCAGGCGCGACAGGCGGCGCACGGTTTCCGCGGACGGCGCGTCGGTGTCCTGCCCGCCGAGGATCCACAGCTGGGGAATGTCGAGGTTGCGCAGCACCGGCATCGGGTCGTACTGCGCGGGCACGCCGGCCAGCAGCACAGGGCCCTGCTCGCGTACCACGTCCTCGGGGTTTTCCAGCAGGTAGAACGTGATGTTGCCGTGGACATGCTTGAACCATGGTTCGCCGGAATACTTCTTCTTCAGCGCTTCGAGTTGCCCGTAGCCCTCGCGGAAACCGCTGAGCACGATCGCGGCCGTGGCATCGGCGATCTCCATCGCCTTCGCCATCTCCGCATCGCCGTATCCCTGTCGCTGCATGTCGAACGCGATCGCTTCGCGGTCTTCCTCCAGCGGCGACACCGCCAGCCCGAAACCGACGATCACAAAGTCCACCAGTTCGATCCGCGCGGCCAGCGGTGCGACCCATCCGCCCTGGCTGCCGCCCTGGTAGCCGATGCGGCCGGCGCGTGGCCCGGCGAGCCGCTTCGCTTCCCGCATCGCGGCGATCACGTCCGTGGCCAGCACCAGGTAATCCTGCGAGTAGCGCCCTTCCGACTTGCCGGTACCGCGCTTGTCGTAGGCGAACACGCCGATCCCCTCGCTCGCGAACTGCCGCTGCAGGGTGTAGGTGTCCAGCGCCGAAGAATGTTCGGCACCGTGGACCAGCACCACAACCGGCACGCGTCCGTTGCCCGGCGGCAGTGTCAGGCGCCCGGCGAGGGTGACGCCCGCGCCTTCGAAACGGGTGTCGGTGACATCGAACCCGATCTTCCTGCCGGCAACGCCGGCGAACGCGAGGGTGCCCTCGGCGCAGTCGGCGAAAGACACTTCGACGCCATCCGCGCGATCGGTCCATCCCAGCGTGCCGTGCCAGCGCCCGTCCTGCGAACGCGTGAGCGCGCCGGTGGTGCCGTCCTTTCGCCGCCAGCGCAGCTTGCCGTCGTCGGCGTTTCCGATATCGACATCGCTGCCGTCGTCGAGGCGATAGCTGCCGACATGGCAGTCCGCGGCGGCGTCGCTGCCGGGCGCATTGCCCTGCCCGGACGCGCAGAGCGGCACCAGGGCGGCGATCAATAGCAACATCGCGCGCATGCGCCCGCAAACGTGTCGACGATTCATGGGTTCGATGGCCTGCCACTGGGAGTCGCGTCGATACTCAGGCCACTGTGCACAGCCCGCAATTGCCACAAGTCGTGGTGACCGTGGTGACCGGCAATGGCGACCGCATCCCGCAGCGGCGCACGAACAGGCAGACGGGAACGCCCCATGGCATGACCAAAGTCCAGTGGGCACCACGGCACGGCCCGTTACACTCGGCCGTTTCGCATCGAACGACTGCCCAAGGGGAACAAGGTGATCAAGCGCTGCCTGTTGATGGTGTGCATGGGGATCAGCGGCGTGGCCGCGGCCCAGGAACCGGTGGACCTGGACATGGTCAATCGCATCCGCCAGGAGGCATTCCATCGCTCGCAGGTCTTGGAGACTTTCAGCCACCTGACCGAGACCATCGGCCCGCGCCTGACCAACTCTCCGCAGATGGCCCGGGCCAATGCGTGGACCCGCGACAAGTTCAGCGAATGGGGCCTGGCCAACGTCCATGACGAAGCCTTCGACGACTTCGGCCGCGGCTGGGAGTTCAGCAACGCCAGCGTGGAGATGCTCAGCCCGCGCACGCTGCCGCTGCACGCGCTGCCCAAGGCGTGGACGCCCGGCACCAACGGCCCGGTCGAGGGCGAGGCGATGCTGGTCACCATCAAGACCCTGGCCGACCTCGACAAGTACAAGGGCAAGCTGGCGGGCAAGATCGTGCTGTTGAACGAGGCGCGCGAGTACAAGCGCGGTGCCGAACCCGACTCGAACCGCCACGACGATGCAGGCCTGGCCGAGCTGCAGGCGTTCGCCGTGCCCAAGGACAAGACGAAGGAACGCGCCAAGCGGATCAAGGAGTTCAGCGAACGCCAGGCGCTGGCCAAGGCCACCAATGAATTCTTCGTCGCCGAAGGCGTGTTGGCCGCCCTCAGCATCAGCGGCTGGGACAACGGCATCATCCGCGTCGGCGGCGGCGGTTCGCGCAAGGCCGGCGAGTCGGTCGGCGTGCCGGAGCTGGCGATGGCCGCCGAGCACTACAACCCGCTGGTGCGCGCGCTAGAGCGCACGCAGCCGGTGAAACTGCGGGTGAACGTGCAGGCGCGCTTCACCGACGAAACCAACCAGCCCGGCCACAACACCCTGGCCGAGATCCCGGGCCGTGGCGGCAAGGCCGGCGAGATCGTGATGCTGGGCGCGCACATGGATTCCTGGCACACCGGCACGGGCGCCGCCGACAACGCCGCGGGCGTGGCGGTGATGATGGAAGCCATGCGCATCCTCAAGGCGGTGGGCGCCAGGCCCAATCGCACGATCCGCGTGGCGCTGTGGAGCGGCGAGGAACAGGGCCTGATCGGATCACAGGCCTATGTGGCGCAGCACTTCGCCGCCTACCCCGAACCCACCGATCCCGCCCAGAAGGCACTGCCTGCATCGCTGCGCGAATCGACCGGCGCGCTGCAGAAAAAGCGCGACTACGACCGCTTCTCGGCCTACTTCAACATGGACAATGGCTCGGGCCGTTTCCGCGGCATCTATGCCCAGGAAAACCTGGCGGTGATGCCGATCTTCAAGGCCTGGCTGGAACCGTTCCACGATGTTGGCGCCACCACCGTGGCCACCCGCAACACCGGCAGCACCGACCACGTCTCGTTCGACCGCGTCGGCCTGCCCGGCTTCCAGTTCATCCAGGACCGGCTGGACTATTTCAGCAACGTCCACCACAGCGACCTGGACACCTGGGACCACGTCGAGCCCGAAGACCTGAAGCAGGCGGCGGCCATCGTCGCGTCGTTCGTCTACCACGCGGCCATGCGCGAGGAACGGCTGCCGCGCAAGCCGCTGCTGGAGAACTGACACCCGGCGCGGCCGCGATCCTCACTGCAGGAACGGATGCGGCCGCGCACGAAAGCGTCGCCACGACAGCGCCAGGCCGATGCCGCAGGCGGCGTAGACCAGCGACCATCCGCTGACCAGCCACACGCCGGTGCCGCTCCAGTCCGGTCGCGTCGCCACCGCGGTGGTGGACATCAGCATCACCAGCGTGGCGAGGATCAGCCCGAACATCCATAGCGGCAGCATGGCCTGCCCGGCCAACGGACGCAGAGAGGTGAACGCGGCCAGCAGGCCAAGCCCGATGATCGCAACCAGCAGCCAGGCCAGGCCGGCGGCATCGACGCCGGCAACCGAGGCCAGGGCCATCAACACCACCGTCGCGGATCCGCCGGCCTGGAGCAGCGGCCTGGCCACTGCCATCAGCAACGAGCGCCGTGCCTGCGCGGCATCGCCCCAGCCCGGCAACAGCGCGAGTTCGACCATCTCGCCGGCCACGCGCCGGCGCAGCACGTCGAGGCGCCAGCCATACATGCCGACCAGCACCATCCCGCCGCCGGCCAGGCCACCGCTCATGCCGCCGTTGACCAGGCTGCGCATCTGCTTGCTGTCCGGATCACCGGTGAACGCGGCCACGAACATCAACACGGCGATGGCGGCGAAACCGAGCTGGAGCAGGATCTGGTTGCGGCTGAGCGGCGCGAACGGCGTGCCGAGCACCACCCGCATCGCTTCCACCGGCCGCGCGCGTCCGGCACGGCCGGTCTGGCCGGCCGGCCACAGCCAGTCCGGCATGGCCGCCTGCCACTGGTTGGCATCCATCAGGCCCATTCCGCCCCAGAGCTGCGCGCCATGCGTCCTCAGGACGATGGGCTGGCGCCATGACGAACCCGGCGAAGCCTCGGCCGTACGTGCGATCGCGCGCCAGCGCCATGCTGCCAGCAATGCAAGCACCACAGCGAGCCAGGGCAACTGCCGTGGATCGAATGCGGCGGCGAGATCCAGTTGCAGGGCGTCCGGCCCCAGCAGCCGCTGCCCGATCAGCAACAGCGCGGCGCAGACCAGCGGCGCGAAGCACAGCGCCAGGTAGCACCAGCTCGGCAACATCGCCAGCACCAAGCCGGCCATGGCGGCAAGCATCAGCGCGGACAGCGCAAGCGACGGCCCGGCGCCGGCCAGCAACACCAGCAATGCGGCGGGCACGGCCACGGTTGCGAACAGCAGCAAGGCCAGCGCCGTCGGGATCGTCGCCGCCACCCCGGGCAGGCACGACGCACGCGCTTCGACCTGCATCAACAACAACCGCGGGAACCAGAAGCCCCACGGCACGGCGACCGCGAGGGCCGTGGACACCACGGCCGCGATCACGCCGCGTTCCGGCCGTGGTGCCAGCGTTGCCAGCAGGATCGCAACGGCCAGCAGCAGCACGACGGCCGCGCCGCACAGGCCGCGCGTCATCCGCGGCGCACTGGCCAGCAGCAGCGCCCATGCGCGCTGCAGGGAGGTCTCTCGCGCAATGGCGGCTGGCGCCAGTTCCGGCATCACGGTGTTCATCCGGCCACCTCCACGAACAGGTCTTCCAGCGACAACACCTCGCGTTGCACGCCCGGCGCGTTCGCCAGCGTCGGCCAGGCCGCGCCCTCTTCGCGCACGATCACGATGCTGTGGCCACCGTAAAGATGCGGCCGGCGCGCGACCTCGCCCGGCACCGGGCCAACCAGCTGGTCGGCGGCGGAAGCCGGCACGTGCAGACGCAGGTGGCGCTCCTTCAGGCTGTCGAGTTCGCTGTGCAGCAGCAGCCGGCCTTCATGCATGAAGGCCACGTGCGAAGCGACCCGCTCCAGGTCGGACACGATGTGGGTGGAGAACAGCACCGTGGTGCCGGACTCGCCGGCGCGCAGTGCAATTTCGCGCAGCAGTTCGCGACGGGCAACCGGGTCGAGCGAGGCGGCCGGTTCGTCCAGCACCAGCAGCTCCGGCCGCGGTGCCAGCGCGCGGATGATCGCGACCCGCTGGCGCTCGCCCGGCGACAGCCTGGCCAGCATCCGGTCGCGCGGCAGCTGCCAGCGGTCCAGCGTGTCGTCGACGAACGAGGCATCCCAGTTCGGGTAAAAGCGGCCGACGAAGTCGAGCATGTCGCCGACCTTGAGCCAGGCCAGGGCTTCGGGCTGCTGCGGCACGTAGGCCAGCCGCGCCTTGGCCGCATCGCCCATCTGCAGCGCCGCCCGCCCCCAGACGGTGGCACTGCCGCCGTCGGGCTCGACCAGGCCCAGCAATGCGCGGATCAGGCTGGTCTTGCCGGCGCCGTTGCGGCCGATCAGGCCGAGCACGGTGCCGGGCTCGAGCTGCAGCGAGACGCGGTCCAGTGCAGCGCGGCCCTCGTAGCGCAATTCCAGCCGGCTGGCCGCCAGCGGCAGGGTGTCGATGCCCGTGTGCGGGCGAGCCTGGTCCATCGTCATCTGCTGCGTCGCCATCCGTTCGATCAGTGCGTTCATCGCGTCCTCCGGTTCATTGCTGCCGCATGCGTTGGCTGAGCCGGGCGATGACCTCGTCCGGCGAGAGTTCAAGTTCGCGCGCCTGCCGCGCCACCGCGTCCAGGCTCGGTTCAATCAGGGTCCAGCGCTGGGCCGGGGTATCGCTGCCCGCCGCCTGCGTGGCCACCGCCATGCCCTTGCCGCGTTGCCGCTGCAGCACGCCCTCGGCCTCCAGCTGGCTGTAGGCCTTGGAAACGGTCATGGGATTGATCGCATGGGCGGCCGCCACCTCGCGCACCGACGGCAAGGTGTCGCCGACCGCGAGTTGCCCACCGGCGACCAGGCGGCGGATCTGTTCGGCGATCTGCCGGTAGATCGGCTGCGGCGCCGCGGGCTGGATATGCAGCAGGGTTGCGTCCATGTGTATTACTACAACAATACAGTTGACGCCTGTCAAGTGCCGTCCGAAACGGAGCGGGAACCGGGACTGCTCGCATGCCCGAGGTGTGTCCTGTCCGCTATCGTGGGCTGATGCCCGCCGCCTCATGGATCCCCAGCATGTCCATCCGCCTGCTCGTCATCGCCTTCCTCTTGTCCTGCTGCGCTCCCGCCCTCGCCCAGCAGAAGAACCTGCGGGACCACGGGATTTCCATCGGCGTGCTGCAGCCCGGCCAGTGGAATGCGATCACCGACGTGCCGGGCGTCAAGGTGGGCCAGAAGACGCTCATCAGCGGCGACAGCGTCCGCACCGGCGTCACCGTCGTCCTGCCGCACGCCGGGAACCTGTTCCAGGACAAGGTCCCGGCCGCGGTCTACGTGGGCAACGGGTTCGGCAAGCTGATCGGGACGACCCAGGTCGAAGAACTGGGCAACATCGAAACCCCGATCGTCCTGACCAACACCCTCGGCGTCCCGGTCGCGGCCGACGCGCTGATCGACTACACCTTCTCGTTCCCCGAAAACGACGAAGTGCGTTCGGTCAACCCGGTGGTCGGGGAGACCAACGACGGTTACCTCAACGACATCCGCGGCCGCCATGTCACCAGGCCCGACGTATTGGATGCGATCAGGTCGGCCACCGGCGGCAGGGTCGAACAGGGCAACGTCGGCGCCGGCACCGGCACCATGGCGTTCGGCTTCAAGGGTGGCATCGGCACCGCGTCGCGGAAGCTGCCCGGCACGCTCGGCGGCCATACCGTGGGGGTGCTGGCCCAGACCAACTTCGGCGGCGTGCTGAGCGTGGACGGCGTGCCGATCGGCAAGGCGTTGCACAAGCATTACCTGAGCGACGAACTCAACGATTCGCCCGATGGCTCCTGCATGATCGTGGTCGCCACCGACGCGCCGCTGGACGCGCGCAACCTCAAGCGCCTGGCGAAGCGCGCCATGCTGGGACTGGCGCGCACCGGCGGCATCGCGTCCAACGGCAGCGGCGATTACGTGATCGCCTTCTCCGCCAACCAGTCGGTGCGCATCCCGTACGAATCGGACAGCCCCCTGCGCCAGTCCACCGTCCTGCGCAACGACGCGATGTCGCCACTGTTCATGGCCGCCATCGAAGCGACCGAAGAAGCCATCCTCAATTCGCTGTTCCAGGCCAGCACCATGACCGGCCGCGACGGCCACGAAGCCGCCGCGCTCCCGCTCGACGAAGTGCTCGGGATCATGGAGCAGCACGGCTACCGGGTGTCGCGCTAGCTGCCGCGGCACACAACGACCGCTCGCTTCCCTGCAGGAGCGGCTTCAGTCACGGGCTTTTCGTCGATGCGACGCGAAACCCGGAAGCTCGCGACTGAAGCCGCTCCTACAAGAGCCAAGAGCCAAGAGCCGAGCGCCGAGCGCCGGGCACTGCAACGGTCGCCACTCCCGTCCAGCCGGTCCCCGAGCGACCGACCGCCCGTCGGCAAACCCGATTGCTGCGCCCGGCACCTGTCCGGCCGGTCCGCAACAGAGCGTTGGATCAACGCCTGACAAGGCCGCGAGCCCCCGCTCGTGCATCCCCCTGCTCCCTGGACATTCCCATGAACGCATCCCCGCAAGCGATGGGTCGCCACCCTGTCCTCCACGATCTTCCCCGCCGCTGGCCACTGGCCTGCGCCCTGCTGCTGTCGCTGCCCGCACCAGCCTTCGCCGACTCGGTCACCGATTGGAGTGCCTTTGCCGACCAGGTGATCGGCGGCGCCGGCGCGCCCCCGCAGCAGTTCCGCGTACTGGCCATGACCCAGATCGCCGTGCACGACGCGCTGAACAGCATCGACCGGCGCTACCGCACCTACAGCGTCGTCGGCGCGGTGAACCCGAATGCCTCGCCGGACGCCGCAGTCGCGCGCGCAGCGGCCGACGTGCTGCGCACCACGATGCCCGGCCAGGCTGCCGCGATCGACGCCCACTACGCCGCCGCCATCGCCGCCTTGCCAGGATGCCCGGTCGCCGCTCCGGGCTGCATCGACCAGGGCATCGCGGCCGGCGCGGCGTCGGCCGCGGCCATCCTGCAGCAGCGCCAGGGCGATGGCTCGGCAACCCCGCACCTGCCGTACACCCTCGCGCCCGGACCCGGCATCTACCAGCCCACGCCGCCGACACCGCCGCCGCCGGCGCCGTACCCGCAGTTCGCCGGCTGGGCCAACCTCATGCCGTTCGCGATCGTCAACCGGCGCCAGTTCGTCGCTCCGCCCGCGCCGGAACTCAGGCTCAGGAGCCGCGCGTACGCCGACGAATACAACGAGGTGAAGACGGTCGGATCGTTCGCCGTGCGCAACGCCGCGCCCGACTCCGAGGAAAGCCAGGTGGCCCGCTACTTCCCCGCCGGTGGCGCCAACCTCAACGCGATTGCACGCGCGGTCGTCTCCGGCAAGTCGCTCGATCGCTGGCAGCACGCACGCCTGTTCGCGCTGGTCAACATGGCAGTCAACGACGCGTTGATCACCACCTTCTACGCCAAGTACCACTACACCTTCTGGCGCCCGTACACCGCGATCCACTGGACCAACGACGGCAATCCGCGGACCCAGCCCGACCCCACCTGGACCAGCTACATCACCACGCCGCCGTACCCGGACTATCCCTGCGGCCTGCCCACGACGATGGGCGCCGGCGCGCAGGTGATGCGGTCGTACTTTGGCACCAACCACTTGCCGTACACGCTGACGGCCGGCGGCATCACCCGCAGCTACACGCAACTGTCCGATGCCGAATCAGACTCGGTCGACGCTCGCGTCTATGGCGGCATCCACTTCCGCTTCGGCTGCGAAGCCGGCGTCGTGCAGAGCCGCAAGGTGGGAAAGTGGGTATACCTGACCCAACTGCGACCGCAGCCGCACTGGTAGCCGAAGGAACGGCGTGCCCCTCGCGAATCAACCACCCGCCGGCCACGGATGCCGGCGGGCACCTCGGGCGGCGCATCCATCGCATGGCGCACGACGCACCGCGCTTGCACCCGACAAGCGCAGTCTGGTCACAGTTACGCATCAAAAATCGCCGAAGTACCGCACGACCTCGCGATCCCCCTACGCGAGCGGCTTCAGCCGCGAGCGTTTGCGCTTCGCGCCGTATCGACGAAAAGCTCGCGCTGAAACCCTCCTGCGAAAGCAGGAACACGCAGGGCGAAACCTCCGCCTCACACCAGGTGAAGCATCCACGCCGGCGGCATGCTAAAGATGTCGCATTCATCCAACCGGATCGCAGGCCATGAAGCCCTTGGGGAGGGTGTTGGACCATCGCCGCGACGCGCATCCGCGTCGCCTGCCATGGTTGCTCACGGTGCTGGTGGCGACGCTGCTCGCGGTTGCGATGCCCGCCATCGCGGACGACGGCGTACCGGGCACGTTGCGGATCGGCGGCGATGCGAACTATCCGCCCTATCAGTTCCTGGACGAGGACGGCCACGCCGACGGCTTCGACGTCGCGCTGGCGCGCGAGGTGGCCGGCGACCTCGGCCTCGAACCGCGTTTCGAACTCGGCGAATGGGACACCGCGCTCGACCGCCTGTCGCGCGGCGAACTCGACGTCGTGCCGATGTTCTGGTCGGCCGAACGCGAGCAACGCTATCTGTTCACCCAGCCGATCCTGATCCGCCACCACGCGCTGTTCGGGCAGCGCGGACAGCCGGAGCTGGAATCGCTCGACGCGCTGGCCAACGTGCGCGTGGCCGTGCAGCGCGCCGGCCTGGCCGCGGAAGCCATGCACGCGTTGGCCGGCCGCGGCGTGACGCTGCTGGAACTGGACACCGAGTCCGGCTCCCTCGTCGCCGTGGCCCGCGGCGAGGCCGACTATGCCCTCGCCCCCATCGGCATCGGCTACTACGCAATCCACCAGTTCAACCTCGGCAACATGATCGCGCTGAGCCCACCGCTGCTGGAGCGCAAGTACGTGTTCGCGGTGCCGCGCGGGCGGCCCGACCTGGTGCAGCGGATCGACGCTTCGCTCGAACGCCTGCGCACCGCGGGCGTGCAGAACGACCTGTACGTCGAATGGCTCGGCAACCTCAATCCGCGCCAGCAGCAGCCGTGGACACTGCTCTCCGCCGGGCTGGCGGCGCTGGTTGCGCTCGGCCTCGGCGGTTACGCGTGGCGGCGGAAGACCCGGCCCGCCCAGGCCACATCCGGCACCGCTGCCGGCGATCCCGCGCTGATGGCCGACCTGCAGGACGCCATCGCATCCGATCGCCTCGGCTTCATGCTCCAGCCCCAGATCGACCTGCGCACCGGCCGCTGGCTGGGCGCCGAACTGCTGGTGCGCTGGAACCACCCGAGGCGCGGTGCGCTCGCGCCGGAAGCGTTCGTGCCGATGGCCGAACAGGCGCACGTCATCGGCGCGATGAACCTGTACCTGCTGCGCTGCGGCCTGGCCCAGCGCCGGCACTGGCCGCAGGCCGAGCCGCCGCTGCACCTGTCGGTCAACGTCTCCGCCAACGACCTGGCCGACCCGCAGCTGGTCGACGCCATCATCGATGCAGTCGGGCAGGACGGCGCCGCGCTGATGCTGGAAATCACCGAGACCGACGTGATGCGCGAACCCGATCGCGTCGCCGAGGCCCTGCCCCGCCTGCGCGCGCATGGCATCCGGATCTCCGTGGACGACTTCGGCGCCGGGCACTCGTCGCTGGTCAACCTGCGCCGCCTCGCCCCCGACGAGTTGAAGATCGACCGCTCGTTCGTGGCCGCGCTGCTCACCTCGCGCTCTGACCAGGCCATCGTCACCGCGACCATCGGCCTGGCCCACGAACTGGGCGCCACCGTCGCCGCCGAAGGCATCGAGGATGCAGCCACCCAGCGCTGGCTGGCCGAGGCCGGCTGCGACGCCGGCCAGGGCTTCGGCATCGCCCGGCCGATGACGGCCGACGAATTCGCCGCGCTGCTGCGATCGGCGCCTACAGCACGCTTTTGATCTTGTAGGAGCGGCTTCAGCCGCGAGCTTTTCTGATTGGCATCACGCGGGCTAGAAGCTCGCGGCTGAAGCCGCTCCTACAACGGCGGAACAGCGCAAACACAACTGAAAACGTCAGGAACACTGCCCGCAACACGTACTCCCGCCACTGACGTGGACGTCCTGCTCCAGCGGCCGAGCCGTGCAACCCATTTCCCGCAACACGTCCTGCACCTGCAGCGCGGTGGCGGTGGAAATCACCTCCAGGCGCCCGTGCACCGCATCGAGCGCGATGCGTGCGTCCGGATCGAGCGGGCGCAGCGCGGCTGAAAGCTGTGTTGCATCGAGATGGCAGGTGGACAATTCGAACTGCATTTCGGGTTCCTCCGGAAGGCGCCGGCGTGCACCGGCCGGGCCATGATGCAAGGCGCTTTCCGCGGCTCGCTTGACCCCAGTCAAGCGATCGCGATTCTCACGCTCGCGGAACGCGGATTTCACGGCGATGCACGCGTCGATGTCGAATAATGCGCGGCGAACTCTCACCAGGAACTCCACCATGAACACCCGGATCACCCTGCTCACCGCTGCCTGCGCGCTCGCGCTGGTGGCCTGCGGCGACAAGTCGCCGGACACGTCGGCCGACACCGCTGCCGCGCCCACCGCCAGCGAACCCGCACCGGACGCCACCGCCCCGGACGCCACCACCGAACCCGCACCCGCTATCACCCCGACGCCCGCCGACACCACCACCGCCGCGTCGGCTGCGACCACGCCGGGCAGCGACAAGCCCGCTGCCGTCGTCGCCGACTGCGCCACCGAGATCGAAGGCACCGATGCGATGCAGTACAACGTCGGGTCCATTGTCGTTCCCGCCTCGTGCACCGAGTTCAAGATCACCCTGAAGCACACCGGGACGATGCCGGTGGCGGCAATGGGCCACAACGTCGTGATCACCAAGGCAGCCGACATGCAGGCGGTCGCGGCTGAAGGCATGGGTGCCGGCGCGGCGGCCGCCTACGTCAAGGCGGGCGACGCGCGCGTCATCGCCCATAGCAGCCTGATCGGCGGCGGCGAAACCACCTCGGTCAGCTTCCCGGTCAGCAAGATCAAGGACGGCGGCCCGTACGAATTCTTCTGCAGCTTCCCGGGCCACTCCGCCCTCATGAAGGGCACGATTGCCGTCGAGTAAGCCGGCACCGCGGCCGCCCGACATGGGCAAACCCATCCCCATCGACCTCAATCCATCGCGCGCCGTCGAGATCGACGGCGCGCTCGTCGCACCCGGCCTCGGCCTGGCGCTTGCCGATTTCAGGCAGCTGATGGCGCACGGCAAGATCACGGTGCTGTGCGAGCTTGGCACCGGCGAAGACGCTGGCCTGTATCGCGCGAGCTTCTATCACGAAGGCAAGCGGGTACGGCTGGTGGTGGATGGCGAGGGAAATCCGGTCCGTGAAAAGAACCCGCAGCCGCGTGCTGTTCGCCTCGCGCCTTGATGACGACGCGGGCGGGGATTCCCGTAGGCGCGGTTTCAGTCGCGGGCTGTCCCCAATCGCGCCCGCGCATGCTTCATGGACTTGAAACAACCACTGCCCAAAGACCCAGCACGGCAACGAAATTGATGGTGAACACCGCACCCCTGAGCCGGATGTTGCCGGTCAGTACCTGGACAAGGCTGTGCAGGACCCGGCCCGCCACGAACGTCCATGCCAGGACGATCGACAACGGGCCCACATCCGACCCGATCAATACCAGGCAGGCGGCATGGAAGAACAGCGGCCATTCGAACTGGTTCGAGAGGTTGGCGCTGATGCGCGGCTCGATCGTCGCCCAGGGGTTGCTGCCGTCCGGCCGGCGACCAATGCCCCAGATCGCCGGCGCACGGACGACCGTGAGCATCACGTAAAGGAAAGCGGCCAGCGCAACGTGCGCGGCCATGGGGACGATCAGCGGATGCGGCATGGGAATTCCGGACTCCAACGGATTGCTTCCAGCGGCCTGGCGCCCGGGCCGGGTCGGGCCGCGGCGCGTAGCAGTGCGAACCGCATGGCAAGCCTCATCAGCCATGCGGGGCGCGTGACAAAACGGTGCCGGCTTGAATCCATGGTCAGGTGCCTGGCCGATACTCCGCATGCTTTGTCACGAAGTACCCGATGATCTTCCATTGCGATTGATCCTTCTGCATCACCACTTTCTCCGTGGTGGTCGTGCTTCCGGTAGTGCTCTTGAACTGCACGAGGACGTACTCCCCTTCCGGAACACTGGCGTCGATCCTGGTCGAGAAACCGCACCCATCCAGATCTCTTTGCCGCGAGCTGCCCAGGGTCTTCACCGCGAGCTTGAGCATGTTCTTCCAGGCAAACTCACTGGATTGCGCACGAAGCGCCGGACCCGACTGATCCCAGGTGCGCTGGAACTCCTCGCGATCAATCATCCCGAGGTAACTCCGCGCCGCCGCCTCCGCCTCCAGCCGCTGCTCCGCTGTCCCCGCCGTGGGTTCCGGCAGCGCGCTCGTCCCGCCCGTCGAGAACGATACGTTGCATGCGGTGAGCAACAGCATGCAAAGCAAGCCAACTGCAAGATTCTTCATACCACCCCCTGCTGCCAGAACCAGGCCGCGCCGCGAAGCAGGCATCCATTCAATTCGGCCAGTCGCCGGATTGAATGCCTCCCCCTTGATTCGCAGCACTCCTTCGATTCGGAATGAACTTCCAGACTGCGTTGGCAAGGGACTTCAGGCGTCCTTGTTCCTGTCGTCCCAGGCCATCGGCTCCCAGAGCTCGACCTTGTTCCCATCCGGATCCATGATCCATGCGAACTTGCCGTTCTCGTGCGACTCCGGGCCGCCAATGGCCGGCACGCCGGCCGCCTGAAGTTGCGCAAGCATCTCGTCGAGGTCGTCGACCCGGTAGTTGATCATGAAGGACGAGTCGCTTGGACTGAACCATTGGCTGTCCTTGTCCGCGAGATGCCAGACGGTGAGGCCCAGGTCGTCCGCCTTGTCGTCCGGCCACCTGAGTATCGCGCCGCCAAACGCTTCCAGCTGCATGCCCAGGTGCTTCTGGTACCACGCCGCCAGTGCGGCGCTATCACCCTTGCACTTCAGGAAAACGCCGCCGATTCCGGTGATCCTTGCCATCATGGTGTCCTGTTCGTTGAGCCGCCCAATGCCTGGGTCAAGCCGGCCCGTGAAGCGGATCCGGTCTGGATGAACTGTCAGCCTGCGGGCCGTTTCGGGACATGCTGCACCCACTGGCACAGGATTTCCGCAAGCGCGCCAGCCCTGTTGCTAACGACGCCGGGGCCGGAAAAGTTGATGCATGCCCTGTCCGGACCGAGCCAGGTGAGCATGCCAGCCGGATCCTGGATTGCGCCGGGCGGAAGCTGGCTCTTCCTGGCACCCAGGTGAAGAATGAGCTGCAACGGCTCCTTGCCATTGAGACGCATGGTGGCGAAGTGCTCGCCGGTATGGAAACTCGGCGCATTCCACTTCACCTCTTCGCCAACTCCCTCCGCAGTCGACAGGATGATTTGCCGGAGGGTTTCGATATCGGACTTGAGTGGATGGTCCAGTTCGGCAAGGAACTGGTCGACCGAGGGTGCTGATCTGGTCCTGCGGCTGCCCATGATTTCTCCTCAGTGTTCTTCCGCCGCCGCCTCGCGCCCCTGCTGGCGGATCAGCGCCTCCTGCCGCGCCTCCTCGATCGCTTCGCGCACGCCGCCGACATCGGCCAGGTGCTCGTCGTGTTCGAAGACACCGGTGAGCACCGTGTCGGGCTGCAGCGCACCGGCTTCGAACATCGCCCACATTTCCTCGCCGTACCAGGTATCCAGCAATTCCGGCGCCCAGCGGCCGAGATAGGCGGTGAGGTTGTTGACGTCGCGCAGCAGCATCTGCCGCGCGGCATTGTTGCCGCCTGCACTGACCACCTGCGGGAAGTCGATCAGCACCGGGCCGTCGGCGTCCACCAGCACGTTGTACGGCGACAGGTCGCCGTGGATCAGCCCGCTGCACAGCATCCGCACCACCTGCCGCACCAGTTCCGCGTGGAAGCTGCGCGCCTGCTCCGGCGTTGGCGCGTACTCGCCCAGGCGCGGTGCGGCGAAACCGTCGGCGTCGGTCACCATCTCCATCACCAGCACGCCGTGGTGGAAGCCGTGCGGCTCGGGCACGCGCACGCCGGCGTCGCGCAGCTGGTACAGCGCCTCGACCTCGGTGTTCTTCCAGGCCTCTTCCTGTTGCTTGCGGCCGTAGCGGGTGGCCTTGCCGATCGCGCGGGCCTCGCGGCTGCCGCGCACCTTGCGCCCTTCCTGGTACTGCACGCGCTGCTGGAAGCTGCGCTGCGCCATGTCCTTGTAGACCTTTGCGCAAAGCACTTCGCCGCCGCCACGCACCACGTACACGGCCGCTTCCTTGCCGCTCTTGAGCGGGCGCACGACCTCGTCGATGACGCCGTCGTCGATCAGCGGCTGCAGCGAATGGGGGATTTTCATGCGCCATTCTGGCATGCGCTGCTTTACGATGCGGAGCATGACCAGGTCCATCCTCCTCGCCTCGTTGCTGCTCGCCCTCCCCTTCGCACAGGCTGCGGAGCCGGTCGCCACCGTGCGCGTCGGCTTCGACCGCGACGGCGTCACCTCCACCCAGGTCCACGGCCTTGCCGACAAGGCGACGGGGCGCCGCGTCACCGCCGGCGATCCGGTGCGGATCGCCTCGATCTCCAAGCTGGTGACCGCGATCGGCGTGATGCGGCTGGTCGAGGCCGGCAAGCTCGACCTGGACGCGGACGTCGGCGAGCTGCTCGGGTTTCCGCTGCGCAACCCCGCGTTCCCGGATACACCGGTCACCCTGCGCCTGCTGCTCTCGCACCGCTCCAGCGTTACCGACGCGGCCGGCTACTGGCAGACGCCGCTGGGCGGAGAAGTACGCGGGATCCTCGACGATCCGCGCGCGTGGGACGCGGCGCATGCGCCCGGCACCTACTTCCGCTACGCCAACCTCAACTTCCCGCTGGTGGCGCAGGTGATGGAACGCGCCACCGGCGAGCGCTTCGACAGGCTGATGGACCGGCTGGTGCTGCGGCCGCTCGGCGTCGAGGCCTGTTTCAACTGGGACACCTGCAGCGACGCCACCGTTGCGCGCGCAGTGGTGATCTACGACGGCGACGGCGCGCCGGCAAAGGACGACCTCCACGGCGCCAGGCCCGATTGCCCGGTGGTGCCGGCCGCGGACGGCAGTTGCGATCTCGCACGGTGGCGCGCGGGCGACAACGGCGCGCTGTTCTCGCCGCAGGGCGGATTGCGGATCTCGGCCAACGGTCTGGCGCGGATCGGACGGATGCTGCTGGGCGAAGGCGAACTCGACGGCGTACGCCTGCTCACGCCGGCATCGGTGCACGCCCTGGCCACGCCGCTGTGGCAGTACGCGCCGGGGCAAGGCCTGACCTTCGAGGAAGACACGAGCGACCTCGGCGACGGTTTCTTCTGCCGCTACGGCATGACGATGCAGACGCTGGCGACGCCGGTCGAGGGCTGCCACGACGACCCGTTCGGCGACGGCGTGGCGCGCGTGGGCCATTCGGGGTCGGCCTACGGGTTGCAGTCCGGGCTGTGGCTCGATCGCGCCGCCGGCACCGGCGTGGTGTGGTTCGCCACCGGCATGCCGGGCGAACGTCTGGGCGGGTGCTCGGCGTTCAGCGCGGTGGAGGAAGCGCTCGCGCATGGCGACGAGGCGACGGCTGCCGCAACCTGTGCCGCGCGCCCACAACGCCGCGCCGAGGAAGCCCTGCCGGCCGGCTGAGCGCTTCGCTACGCGGATGCCTCCCCCACGCAATTGCGTGGCGGCGATGGCGATGATCACCGCGCCGGCGTCACCCGCCAGATGGTGTTGGCCAGGTCGTCGGCGACGATGAGGGCGCCGCGCGGATCCACGGTCACGCCGACCGGGCGACCGCGGGTCTTGCCGTCCTCGCCGCGGAAGCCGGACACGAAGTCCACCGGCGGGCCGGCCGGACGACCGTTGCGGAACGGCACGAAGACCACCTTGTAGCCGACCGGCTCCTTGCGGTTCCAGCTGCCGTGCTCGCCGACGAACGCGCCTTCCGCGAACCGGGCACCCATCGCCGGCGTCGAGAAATCCAGGCCGAGCGCGGCCACGTGCGATCCCAGGCTGTAGTCCGGGGCGATGGCGGCGGCCACCTTCTTCGGATCCTGCGGCATCACGCGCGGGTCGACGTTCTGTCCCCAATAGCTGTACGGCCAGCCATAGAAGCCGCCTTCGCGCACCGAGGTGAGGTAGTCCGGGACGAGGTTCGGGCCGAGCTCGTCGCGCTCGTTCACCACCGCCCACAGGACGTCCGTGCCCGGCTGGATCGCCAGCGCGGTGGGATTGCGCAGGCCGGTGGCATAGGTCTTGTGCGCGCCGCTCGCGGCATCGATCTGCCATACCCGCGCGCGATCGACCTCGGCCACCATGCCGCGCTCGGTGATGTTGCTGTTGGAGCCGATGCCCACGTAAAGAAACCGCCCATCCGGGCTGGCGGCCAGCGCCTTGGTCCAGTGATGGTTGATCGCGGATGGCAGCTCGGTGACCGTGACCGGCGGCCCGCCGGCCCGGGTCTGGCCCTCGCGGTAATCGAATCGCACCAGCGCATCCTGGTTGGCGACGTACAGGCTGCCGTCGACCAGCGCGAGCCCGTAAGGTGCGTTGAGGCCTTCGGCGAAGACAGTCCGCAGCTCATAGGTGCCGTCGCCATTGCCGTCGCGCAGCAGCGTCAGGCGGTTGCCGCCCTTGACCGTGGTGTTGCCCTTGGCCTTGATGCGACCGGCGATCACGTCCTTCGGCTTCAGCTTCGCCGCGCTGCCGCCCCGGCCTTCCGCCACCAGGATGTCGCCGTTGGGCAGCACCAGGGTCTGGCGCGGGATCGCGAGGTCGGTGGCGATGGGCGCAATCGTGTAGCCCTGCGGCACCGTCGGCAGCCGGTCGCCCCACTGCGCCGGCCTGGCAATGGTCATGTCGGGCAGCAGCCCGCGCTCCTGGTCCGGAAGCGTCGGATCAGCGCCGTATTGCGCCGGATCCGGATCGCTGCCGCCACAGGCGCCCAGCAACGTCGACAGCGCGACGGCCATCCACAGGTTCGAGCGCTTCATGCCGCACCTCCCGTGCGAAGCCTGGAAAAACCGATCCATGTCGCCGCGCAGGCGAGCAGCGTGACGATCACCGACAACACCACGGCCGTGGGCATGATTCCCCATGCATCCCTGGCATGGACCAGGGCGTTGATGAAACCCAGCACCCAGGTCGCCAGCAGGAGCAGGACGTACACGAGCGGACGCCCGCCGCGACGCTCGCCCCGGAACAGGTCGATGACGGCCCACAACAGCGCAAAACCAGCGAAGACGAGCGCGCCGGCGATCAGCCAGGACGCGAAGTTGCCCCACTGGATCTGATAACTGCGGGCATACGTGATGTCGCTGAGCATGGCGCCGATGAACAGCGGAACCGCGCCGGCCAGCAGGAATGCGTGAAATGGATGAATCGCCCTTTGAGGCATGCGATCGGCAGTGACAGCCACGGCGGTTGCTCCCTGATGGTTGAAGAGACACCGCGACCGGGCGAACGCCGGCGCGGGGCTTTGCATGGACAAGCTACCCGGATCGTTGTCCCGGTCTTGTTAATCCGGTGTGGGCACCGGCGGCCGCTCGCGCTTGGCTGCAGCGGATGCCACGACTGCACCCTGCGGCCGCATGGATCGATTCACCGGTGGGATCACGGCAGCAATGCGGTCCATTCGGGTGTGGCGAACTTGTCGCGCGCCAGCGCCTGCGCGCGTGCCAGTTCGTCCGCGCGCAGGTCGTCGGGGACCAGCCCGCCATGGCGATTGCGGAAGGTTTCGATCATGCGTTCGATCACCGCATCGCGCGGCAGTCCGGTCTGGCGACGCAGGGGGTCGACGCGTTTCTGCGCGCTGGTCGTGCCCTTGTCTGACAGCTTCTCGCGGCCCACGCGCAGCACCTCGAGCATCCGCACCGCGTCGATGTCGTACGCCATGGTGACGTGATGCAGCACCGCCCCGCCGCGCCTGGCCTGCGCGGCACCTGCGATCTTGCCGGCGCTGGAGGTGATGTCGTTCAACGGCTGGTACCAGGCCTTGATCCCCAGCGTGTCCAGCGCCTCGATCACCCATTGGTCCATGAACGCATACGCCTGCTCGAACGTCATGCCGTCCACCAGCGTCATCGGCGCGATGATCGAATACGTGATGGTGTTGCCCGGCTCGATGAACATCGCGCCGCCGCCGCTGATCCGGCGCACCACCTCGATGCCAAGGCGGTGCGCGGCGAGCGCATCGACCTCGTTGCGCAGGGACTGGAAGCGTCCCATCACCACTGCGGGCCCGGCCCACTCCCAGATCCGCAGCGTCGGCGGCCGCCGTCCCGCGGACACGTCGTCGAGCATCACGTCGTCCAGCGCCATGTGCAGCGCGGGCGCCTGCGGTTCGGCATGGACCAGGTGCCAGGCGTGGTCGTGCCAGGCGCTGCGGCTCAAGTCACGTCTCCTGCGTCGTGGCCCGGGCTGACAGCATCCAGTGCGCGGCGCACCGCGATCGCAACGCCCTCGGGCGTGATGCCGAACAGCTGCGGCGCCGGCCCCAACGCGGCTTCCACCGCAGCGGCGAGCGCGGATACGCCTGCCTCGATGGGCAGGCCTTCGAGCGCGGCATCGATGGTGTCCAGGGCGCTGGCCGGCTCCAGGAAAAAATCCCCGCTGACCTGCACGCCCGCCATCCGGCCATCGACGATGGCCAGATCCACCACCACCAGCTTGCCGCCCGGGACCTTGTATTCGCCATGCGCGGTGTTCACGGTGTCCATTCGCGCAGTCTAGACGCTGCGGATGATCCACGGCCGAAACACCATGGAACGAAGCGGTCTGTTCGCGATGCACGCAGGCGATCGCTGGAGCCCACTGCACCGCAGCCGCACACCCGGCCGCCGTGCACGTTCCGACTCAGGCGCCGGCCGGCCGTTCCGGGTCGTCCCGCAGCTCGTCCAGCGGCGGGATCACGAGCGTGGTGTACTCCTCGTAATGCGCCGTGGGCAGGTCGCGCAGCGCAAGGCGATCGGCGCGCGGGGTTTCGATCGGCAGCCGCGCGGCTTCGTAGAGGATCACCTCGTGGTCGGGCGGGTACCAGCGCAGCAGCTTGTCGACCAGCGCCTGCACGCCATCGCGCTCGGCGTGCAGGCGGCTGCAGGACAGGTCTCCGGACAGCGCCACCTGCCACAGCAGCACCAGGCCGGCGGTGTCGGGCTGGCGGTCGTATACGAGGAAATGGGTCGCCTCCATCGATTGCACGCCGCGATGGCCCGGGTCGATGCCGAGGTCGGCGTACAGGCAGGCCTCGGCGGAAATCCCCGGCTCCATGCGCGCCGGGATGCCTTCGGCGCGGGCCTTGCGAATCACCTCGTGCGGCACGTCGGCGAACACGCCCGGATGGCCGTAGAACACCGCGCACACCTGCTTGCCGGCGCGGACCTCGGCCATGATCGCCGCGTCGATCTCGCGGTAGGTCTGGCGCCGGTCCTTGCCGGGGGCGTAATGGGTGCCCAGGTTGATCACGTCCGGGCGGAAGCCGTGGATCATCGCCAGCGCGAACGGGTCGGCCAGGCAGAACACCACCTGGGCCTCGCGGATTTCCGACAGGCAGCGCTCGCTGGCGTGGCGGCCGAACTGGATGCCGCTGCCCACCACCACCAGGCCCGCCGTCGGCGCAACGGCGACATCACCCACGCGGACCACCCGGTCGCGGCCTTCGTCCTTGGCCCGGTACAGGGCCTGGTCCGCCTCGTGGATCAACTGCTCCAGCGTGGCGGCATTCCCGTCGGCCTGGCAGACCCCGGAGCTGATGTTGATGCGGAACGTCTGCCCGAACACGGTGACCGGTTCGATCCGGTCGCGCAGGCGTTGCATCATCGCCTCGGCTTCAGCCGCGTCGGCCTCGAGCAGGATGGTGAATTCGTCGCCGCCGCTGCGCCCGGCAATGGCATTGCCGCCGACGGTTTCACCGATCCATGCGCCCAGCGAACGCAGCGCCTCGTCGCCGGCGGCATGGCCATGGCGGTCGTTGACCTGCTTGAACAGGTCGATGTCGGCCACGATCGCGGTGAACGGCCGCCCGGTATCGCGGGCACGCGCGAAGGCTTCCTCGCCGAGCTTGCGCACCTGCTGGTAGTTGAGCAGCCGGGTCAGGCTGTCGTGCTCGGACAGCCAGCGGTAACGACGGCGCTGGCGGAACGACCGGCGCAGCAGCACCGACAGCAGGATCGCGGTGACCAGCAGCCCGGCCACGCCCAGGCCCAGCAGCCATTGCCAGCGCTTGGTCGCGGTGACCTGCAGGGCGGCGACCTGCTTCTCGGCTTCGAGCAGCGCGATCTGCTGTTCCTTCAGCCTGGTGTCGAACTGCACCTGCAGGTAGGCCAGCCGGCGTTCGCGGGACACGACCTCGACCGCTTCCGACACCGCCATGGCCTGTTTGGTGTGGGCCAGCGCCGCGGCGGTGTCGCCGCGCTTTTCGGCCAGCTTGGCAAGCAACCGTTCGGTCTCTGCAATGGCCAGGTCGGATTTCTGTCCCCGGTAGTAGCGAAGGGTGTCGACCAGCATTGCCTGGGCCTGGTCGAGTTGTCGATTCGAAGCGATCAGGCTTTCGGCAATGACGAGCCTGGCGCTGTACGCCCCTGCCGCGTAACCCACGGCCTCGAACTCCGAGAGCGCCTCGCGCCCCCACTTCAATGCCTCCGTGTGTCGCCCTTGGGCGGCGACCATCTTGCCCACGCCGTACTTGCCGTTGGCGGCGAAGACCGGATCGCCGGCACGGACGCAGGCATCGATCTGGCGATGGCGCCATTTCTCCGCCTCGCTGAAATGGCCCGCATGGTCTTCGGCCAGCGCCACGTCGCTCAGGGCCAGGCACAGCGCGCGCGGATCGTCCCCCTTTTCGACGATGTGCAGGGCCTGCAGCGCCAGCTCCCGCGCCCGCCCGGTCTCGCCGACCAGCGTATGCAGGTAGCTGGCGGCACCGAGCAACCGGGCCGATTCCACGGGGCTTTCGTGCAGGTACTTCAGGCCATCGTTGAGCCAGGCGAACGCCAGCGGCCAGTCTTCGAGGTTGGCGGCGACCCCCGTGGCCGTGGTGTAGACGCGCACGCGCAGCGGCACCGGCAGGTCCTGCTTCAACAACTCGGCCAGGCCCTTCAGCGCCGCGGGCTGGTCACCGGCCAGAGCGCGGTTGCGCAGGCGGACGAAATCGATGCGATGCCGCTGCAGCGGCGTGAGCGCACTGCGCTGCGGCGCCAGGGCCGCGATCTTCGCGTCCGATTTGCTCCAGTGCGCGGTGACCGCGAGCTGCTCGATCTCCTGGACCTTCGCCTCCAGTGCCGCCGCGTCCGCAGGCGATGCCTCAGTGGCTGGCGACTGCGCCACGACTGGCGCCTGCGCGACGGCAGCCGGCGCGCAGGCGAACGCCAGCCACAGCAATGCGATCACGAACGGCCGGAACATGAGCAGGCGTCTTGCGATGGAGACCGACAGCTACTTGTCGTAGGCCTTGATGGTGTGATTGGTGGCGTACTGTCCCTCCGCCAGCCCAGTGAGCTTCCCCACTGCCGCGTAATCACTCTCCAGCATCGCCCTGCGCTCCTCGTCGGACACCCCGGCGCGACGCAACACCGCCTCCGGGTCCTCCCCGTACTCCGCCGCCAGCGCGGCATCGCTGCCGAGCTTCCTCATCAGATCAAGCAGTTTCGACATGTCATTCCCCCTGAAAAAAACCCGGCATCGGTCACCGCGCGCCCGCGACATCCGGCGGCGGCACTGTGTTCACAACGGCAATCGCCCCGGCGGGTGGGCAAGTCCTCCACCGACCTTCGGAGCAGCCGGACATTAACATAGCGAAACCGCAGCTTCGCGTCCGGCGTGCGTCCGCACGGCCTTGCAGCGACGAGCCCGACCCGGCGTCCGTGGACGCGCGCGCCGGCGTCGTAGCCTCCAGCCCACGCGCCCCGGGCGAGCAGGATGGAGGCCATCGGGACGAAGCAACTCCCTGTCGGGCTACCGAGCGATGGGCTGACTTTCCCGCGCAAGCACTTCGGCAATGGTGGGCGGAGCCGCGGGGCGGGCGTACATGGCCTCGAGGTACGCCCGCAACCTCGGCGCGTCGCCGAGCATCCCTGCTCCGTTCGCCCAGTCGAGCGTGTGCGCGGCGTTGAAGTCGGCCACGCTGACCCGGTCGCCCACCATGAACTCGCGCCCGACCATGTGTCGCTCGAGCACGGCCACCATCTCCATGCACTCCTGCCTGGCCAGGTCGGCGTCCCGGGGCAAGCGCTTCTCTTCCGGGTAGATGAAACCGTGCCGCGCGATGCGCCACAGCGGCTGCTCGATCTCGGTAACCAGGAAGAAGAGCCAGCGATACATCCGGGCCCTGTCCTCCACGGTGTCGGGAATGAAGCCCGCCTCGCGGTGCTTGTCGGCCAGGTAGAGCTGGATCGCGGCGGACTCCGTCAGCACGACGTCACCGTCGACCAGCACCGGGACCTTGGCGGCGGGGTTGAGGGCAAGCAGGCCCGGTTGCCTGTTCTCGCCTTGCATGATGTCCACCGGCAACATCTCGTATTCCAGGCCCAGTTCGTTGAGCAACCAGATGACGCGCAGGGCGCGGGTCGGGGGTGCTCCGTAGAGCTTGATCATGTCGGACTCCTTCGATTGCGGGCATGGTTCTCCAGATCGACGAACCGGACGCCGCGAAATCGACAGTACGAACCAGGCTGTCCGTCTTCAGCCAAGGCTTGCGTGAGCCAAAGCTTGCGTGCTGACGCTGCGCCCCGGGGGCAGACCGGCTTCCGCCAGCCCCCCATCCGTGCGATCACGCGCGGCGCAGCATCCGCCCGGCGCGCGCCACGGGCTCGCCGGCTTCGAAGGCGGGCTGGCCGTTCACCACCACCAGGTCGAAACCCTCTGCCATGCGCGTCGGGTGCACGTAGTCCGCGTGCGCCCGCACCCTGGCCGGGTCGAACAGCACCAGGTCGGCCCTGGCCCCTGTGCGAAGGATGCCGCGATCGGACAGGCCGAGGATCGAGGCCGGCAGCGCCGTCGCCTTGCGCACGGCTTCCTCCAGCGGCACCCGCGGCGTGCGGACCACGAATTCCTCGATCCACTTTGCGAACGTGCCGGCACCCCGCGGATGGCTGCCGCCGGGCGAACCATCGGACGCGACCGTCACCCGCGGATCCAGCAGCAACCGGTCCTGCAGCGCCCGGTCCATCACGAAGTGCGCGGCCTGGCCGCCACCGGGGCCGATCTCGAGCAACGCATCGGCGAACGGCTTGTCCTGCGCCGCCGCGACCTGCTCCAACGTCTTGCCGGCGTGCGGCCCGGTGCCGAACAGCAGCGCGCCCGGCCCCCCACGTTTCTCCATGCGTTGTTGCAGGTACGCGCGAAGCTCGTCGCGGCGCGATTGCAGCACGCCGGCGTAATCGGTCGGCGGCAAGGCCCATTCGGGGAACAGGATCGCGACCCCGGTATAGCTGGCCTCGTATGGATAGGCGTCGGCGGTCAGCGGCTGTCGCGGCCCGCGCAGCGTGTCGAGGAAGGCGAGCAGCTCCCCGGCCGCGGCCTCGCCCTTGCCGTACACCATCTTCAGGTGCGACACGTGCGCGCGCGCCGGGCCGCTGGCGACGACCAGTTCGCGGATGGAATCACGCACGTCGTCCGCGTCCTCCGAGCGCATGTGGCTCATCGCCACGCCGTTGAAGCGGGCGATCACCGGGCCCAGGCTGGCGAGTTCGCGCATTTCCGCGTAACGGCCGGGCACGTACTCCAGCCCGCTGGACATGCCGTACGCACCGGCGCGCAGGTCGTGTTCGAGGATCGCCTGCATCCGCGCCAACTGCGCGTCCGAAGGCCGGCGCGTACCGTCGTCGATGCCGGCGCGGCGGCGCAGCGTGCCGTGGCCGGACAAGGTGGCAATGTTGATGTCGGGCGTGGCGCGATCGACCGCGGCGATCCACGCGGGCAGGCTGTCCGCGGCGTTGCGCGTGTCCGCCAGCGCCGGGCTGCCGCCGTCCTGCCCCAGCACCACCGTGGTCACGCCCATCGCGAGGTATGGCGTGAATGCGTCTTCGAGCGGATCGCCATGCGTGTGCAGGTCGATGAATCCCGGCGCCAGCACGCGACCGCCGCCTTCGACCACGCGCAGCCCGCGCGCATCGCGGCCGGACAGCGCGCCGATCCGCTCGATGCGGTCGCCGCGCACCAGCACGTCGGTACGCCGGCCCGGCTTGCCGGTGCCGTCGACCAGCAGCACGTCGCGCAACAGCCATCCGCGCACCGGCGATCCCGCACCGGGCGGCCCGCCCAGCACCGGTGGCGCCAGCGCGCAGGCGCCGCCTGCCACCATCGCGCCCAACACCTTGCGCCTGGACCAGATCGGCTGCCGCATCGCCGTGCACTCCGCTGCCATGAGTGCCGGCCACCTTAGCGGACGCGGTTCGCCGGGTCACATCGCGACGACAAATGGGGGCTGCTGCAATCCTGCAGTCCGGACTGCAACCGCTTCGCGATCGACGTCAACGCAATCGTCCGAGACGGCGGAACGCGCTGCCGATCAGCTTCGTGTGTGCGGGCTGCTGGAAACTAAACGCCAGGGCGAACAGGTCCGCCATCAGGGACGGACCTATGCCTGTGGAAACACCGGCTCCAGCATGCGGAAAGTCCCGGCATCGGCATCCAGTTCCACCTTGCCGCCGACGGGCACGATGAACTGCTCGCGGATGTGGCCGATCATCGCGCCACGGTAGGCGGGGATGCCCAGCGGCTTGATGTGGTCGTCGAAGATCTGGTCCAGGGTCAGCGAGCCATAGCCTTCGCCGGGACCGCAATCGGTGCATTCGCCGAACACGAAGCCGGCGATCGCGTCCAGCGCGCCCATCAGCTTCAGCGTAGTGAGCATGCGGTCGATGCGGTACGGCGCTTCGGACACGTCTTCCAGGAACAGGATCTTGCCGGTGAAATCGGGCAGGTACGGCGACCCGGCCAAGGCCACCAGTACCGACAGGTTGCCGCCGACCAGCTCGCCCCGCGCCTTGCCGCCGGTGATGGTGAGCGTGCGGTGCTTGCGCGGCACCAGCTCGTCGCCGGCTTCGACCACGTTGCGGTACTGCATCAGTTCGCGGTCGAAGAACACGCGCCGGAACTGGTCGACGTTGAAACGGTTCCAGCTGCCGGCGCCGATGGGGCCATGGAAGGTGACCAGCCCGGCCTGCGCGAGGATCGCGTTGTGCAGCGCGGTGATGTCGGAGTAGCCGAGCAGCACCTTGGGATGGGCGCGGATGGCGTCATAGTCGAGCAGCGGCAGCAGCCGCGCGGCGCCGGAGCCGCCGCGGACGCAGATGATGGCCTTGACCTCGTCGTCGGCGAACATCGCATTGAGGTCGCCGGCGCGCCCGGCGTCGGTGCCCGCCAGGTGGCCGTATCGCGATGCGTAATGCTCGCCGGTCTTCACCTTGAAGCCCAGCGCCTGCATCGCTTCACGGGCGAGCTGCAGGCTGAGCCGCGCATCCGTGGCCGAGGACGGACTGACCAGCGCGACCGTGTCGCCCGGGTTCAGCGCCGCCGGCAGCAATCGCCGGCGCGGGGCGGCCGCATTCGCACTGCCGCTGCCCACGAACGGCAACAGCGCCGCGAGCGCAGCGCTTCCGATGAAATTTCGTCTGTCCATTGCATGGCCTGCCGGTCGGGATGCTGGCCAGATTAGCGCAATGGGGTTCCGGGAAAACGTGCCGCACTCCCGGAGCAAAGGGAGAAATGACTTTCCTGATGATGTCGTTTGACAATGCGCGCAGCGCCTCTGAGCATGCGACGTGCCCGTTATGGAGCATCACCGCCATGCCTCGCGTCCTCACGCTGTCCCTGCTGTTGTTGCCCCTGCTGTTGCCGAACGTGTCCGGCGCCCGCGAAGCCGAAGCCGCTTCGAAGTCCGCCACTGCCGGCGCGATGCCGCCACCGCCCGCATGGCTCCATGAACTCGATGCGCTGTACGACACGCGCGTCCGGGTCGTGGGCCTGGAAGACCGGGCGTTTTCGCCGGAGCACTGGTGGGACGTCGCGGGGCCGCTGGCGACGCAAGCGCGTGGCTTCCAGAGCGAGGAAGTCGGCCGCAGCGCGGAAGGCCGCCCGCTGCGCCATGTGTCGTGGGGCGAAGGCGACACCCGCGTGCTGCTGTGGTCGCAGATGCACGGCGACGAGAGCACCGCATCGATGGCAATCGCCGACCTGTTCCGCTTCCTCGGCGAGCACGCCGACAACCCGATCGTGCAGCGCCTGCGCGAAGCCACCACCCTGCATTTCCTGCCGGTCATGAACCCCGACGGCGCGGCGCGCTTCCAGCGCCGCAACGCGCAGGGCATCGACATCAACCGCGATGCCCGCGCATTGGCCTCCCCGGAAGCGCGCGCGCTGCACGACCTGCGCGAGCGCGTGAAGCCCGCGTTCGGCTTCAATCTCCACGACCAGAACGTGGGCACCCGCGCCGGCGACTCCGACCGCGGCACCGCCATCGCCCTGCTCGCCCCGGCCTACAACGAAGCCCGCGAAGTGAATGCGAGCCGCGCGCGCGCCATCGAAGTAGCGGTGGCGATCCGCGCCGTGCTCGAGCCCTACATCAGCGGCTACATCGCCAAATGGGACGACACCTTCAACCCGCGCGCATTCGGGGACCTCACTGCGAAAGCCGGCGTGTCGACGGTGCTGATCGAATCGGGCGGCATCGAGGGCGACCTGCAGAAGCAGCGCCTGCGCAAGCTGAACTTCCTCGCCCTGGTCGGCGCACTCGACGCCATCGCCACCGGCGCGCACGCCGGCCTGCCGCGCGCGCGCTACGAGGAGCTGCCCGAGAACGGCAAGGCCTGGCCCGACCTGCGGATCACCGGCGGCACGCTGGCATTGCCCGGGCAGCCGCCTGCCAAGTTGGACCTGCTGGTCGATTTCGAACGTCCGCTGCTCGAACGCGGCGGCACCATCACCGAGATCGGCGACCTGGGCGACAGGCCCGCACGCCGCAACATCGACGCCTCCGGCCTGTACATCGTGCCGTTCGATCCCGTGCCGCCTGGCGGCGCGAACGCCCGCGCACCGCAAGCGCACGGGACATTCGCACCCGACGCGCCCGCGTACTTCCACCTCAGCCGCGACCCGCAGGGCCGCGACATCGTCTGGACGCTGGCCGGCGACGTAGATCCCGCAAAGCCGGCCCCGGAAGAACGCTGAAAAACGCAGGACCATCGGTGGCCCCGGGCCGAAACCGTGGCCATTGCGCATCTGCCCCGATACGCGGCCCGGTGGAACCGGCCGATGCGAAAGGTGCGCGATGCTCCCTCGCTCCATCCGCCTCGATCACAACACCGGCTACAGCGTCGAGATCACCTCGCCGCTCCGCTTCCACAGCGAATTCAAGGGTTTCCCCCAGCTTTTGCCGCGATGGGCCAGCCACAACACTGGAGTCCTGAAGTCCCGCATCCAGCGTCATCGAGGTCTCCGCCATGGGTCTGCTCGACTCCATCCGCCAGTTCTATGACCACAACGTCCGCCCGATCCAGGACGACGTGGTCAACACCGCGAACAACGTGGCCGGCGTCGCCAAGGACGTGGCCGAAGCCGCCGGCGAGGTGGGCGGCGCCGCGCTCGATGCGACGAACGACGTGGTCGATGCCGTCCTCGAGGAAGGCGTCGTCAACGTGGCCGCGGACATCGTCGGGCACAACGTCGCGCTGGGGCAGGAGATCCTGACGCAGTTGCACCAACAACCGACCGGGGCGGATTTCCTCGACTGGCTCGCGGGCCCGGACGGGCCCAGTTTCGCGGACCAAACCGCGCTCATCCCCGGCCTGCAGGAAGGCATCGGCGATGTCATCGATGTCGCCATGGGCAACCCCATGGTCGCGGGCGCGATCGGCCAGGCATTCGGCTTCGAGTACGTCCCGGACGGGGACTTCTACACCACCAACGAGAGCTCGATGCAGAGCTACTTCGGGTTCCACGACGCCTACGACAAGGTCGGCAAGCTGCTCGGCATGGACCTCGACGACGAGGTCATCGAGTTCGAAGCCAACGGCGTCGAATACAGGCTCGAACTGTGGCGCGGCAGCTACGGCAACGGCGGCGCGTTCGGCGGTGAGATCGGCTTCTACACCAACGGGACCGGCGAGCGCGGCGCGCTGGGGGACCTGCTCGAACGCATCCCCGGCTACTACTCCTCGGCCGCCGGCGAAAGCCAGATCCAGATGACCCAGGAGATCTACGACACGCGCACCGGCGAGGTGTACTTCACCAATGACGGCAGGGGCGCCGACGGCACCGACGGCAGGCACTTCTGGAACCTCGCGATCCGCACCGACCCAGGCGTCAACCACGAAGACCTCGGCCAGCGCGGCACCCTGGTGATGAACGATCCCGAGGTCGCCGAGGCCCTGTGCGCGGAGATGAATCGCCAGGGCGTCCCGGCGCAGCTCGGCGACGATGGCGTGACGATCACCTACGACTGGGCCTGATCGGGCAAGCAGGCGTATCGAACACGGGATGCCGGCAAGCGTGATCCCGGCGCGCGCATGGGCCAGTTGGGCTGGCCTCACGCCTGACACCATGCACGCATCCGGCCGGGTTGTTCCAGCCGCAAACGCGGGGAAAGCCGGAAGCCCGGCTCGCTTTTCAGCCAGCGCTTGCCGGCTTCGACCCCGCGGCAGGAATGGTGTTCACCATCCACGGCACGCCGAACCGGTCGACGAGGCTGCCGTAGCCCGGTGACCAGAACGTTTCGGCGAAATCCATCACCACCTTGCCGCCCTCCTTCAGCGCATCGAACCAGCGGCGCGCCTCGGCGGCATCTTCGGTATGCAGGGTCACGTCGAAGCCGTTCTTGGGCTTGCCGATGTTGGGCGCCCATTGCTCGTCCATGTCCGCGCCCATCAGCGCCTGGTCGCCGACCTCGAGCCAGCAATGCATCAGCCAGTCCTTGTACTTCGCATCGGTCACCGGCATGTCCGGCGGCGCCTCGCTGTAGGGATGGGCGGCGGTGATCTTGCCGCCAAGTACTTTCGCGTAGAACTCGAACGCCTCGCGACACTGGCCGCGGAAGCTGAGACTGGTCACGATCTTCAAGACGATTCCTCCTCCAGATTGCGGGCGGCTCGGCCAGCGGCTGGGAGATGGGCGTCCGCGGCCTTGCCGGCGTCACAGGCTGCCATATCGTTGCTAAAAATCGCATGACGGCGACGCGGCCCAGCGCACGTTCTGGCGCACGTGTTCATGAGATGCGTTCCACTTCCCCCGGCGAGGCTGGCACCAACGGCAAAGTCCGATCGACGATGAGGATTATCCCGGGACCGGATACGACTTCGAACACCTCGCCCGCGGCTTCCGGCGGGCGGGAACATGAAACCGGCTAAACACGGGACAGAGTGGACTTTCCGCTTTCACCACCCCGGAAAGTCGACCCTGCCCCGTTTTTGCTGTTGTTGCAGTTCCAGCTCAGTCCTCGACCGAGCACCCCAGGGACACCCTGGCGGCCGGGTAGCCCGTGGCCTGATCGACCCACTGGGCCAGCACCGTGTAGTCCTGGTCGGAACGTCCCCAGCTCAGGTAGCACTTCTCGTCCGCCACGCGCAATGCGTTGTCGATCGCCTCTTCGCTGGTGTGCCCGTAGGACTCTCCGATGACGTCGAAATGATGCACGGCAGCCAGCGCGGCAGTACTGCAGGCGACCGTGACCAGGAATGCAGAGGCAGAAAGGGACCACTTGTTCATCGCACACTCCATTGCTTCGGGTTGGATCTGCACCGTGCCAGCCTTGCATGAAAGCGGTGTTAAAAGTGGATCAAACGCGGATGACAACCCGGGTCGGCTTCCCGTTTCCGCGACGCGCTTCGCACCGGGACGATGAAGCTCGACACCAATGGTGGAAGCGCGCGATTCGGCAAGCGTGTTGTTGCACGAAGCAGCGGAATCGGAATGTGCAGGCAGAAGACCGGGCGCGAGCCCGGCCGTGCGGATCGGAACGCGCCGCAATCAGACCGGCAGGCCGGCCAGCAGCAGGCTTTCGGCCAGGTGCGCGGCATCGGCCGGATTCTTGAACGGCTCTTTCGCCATGAAATGGCGCGTGGAGAAATCGGGCTTCATCGCAACGCAGGCCGATGCGCTGGCGCGGGCCCGGCCCAGGTTCCCGAGTCGCGCATGGCAACAGGCGACGAGGGCGGCAACCCGGTAGTGGCTGGCGGACAGATGCTCGAACATCGCCAGGGCCTCCTCGTCGCGATGCAGGCCCATGAGGGCCTGGCCGATCGAGCGCCAGTACCACGGCTGGTCGAAGTACGGGTCGATCTCCTTGGCCCGCCTGAACCACACCAACGCCTCCTCGGGCTGGCCGAGGTAGACCAGGACGACGCCCATGTCGGCGGTGTTCCATTGATTGTTCGGATTGATCTCGATCGCCCGGCGCATGTGTTGTAGCGCCATGTCGAACGAGCGCCGCAGCAGGCAGACCTGCGCCAGCATGGAAAAACAGGTGCTGTCGTTCTCGTCCAGTTCGACCGCCCGCCGTGCCAGCGCATGCGCCTCCACCAGCAGGGCGTCCGAGTCGCCGGGATCGTCGCGCCACTGCCCGTAGCGGATGGCGGCCAGCAAGGCATGGGGTATGCCGTAGCCGGGATCGATCTCGATGGCTTTCTCGAACAACCGCTTCGCTTCCTCCGCGCCGCCCGGATCGTCCCATCGCAATGCATTGCCCTTGAGCACGTATTCGTAGGCGGCGAGGTTCGCCGGGTTCCTGCGCGCGCGCTCGGCATGCGACACCTGCACGCGGCCGACCAGGGTGCTGACGATCGTCCGCACGACCTGGTCCTGCATGGAAGAGATGTCGGCCGACTCGCGATCGAACTTCTCGGCCCAGACATGGTCGCCGGTTTCGGCGTCGATCAGCTGCGCGGTGATGCGGATGCGTTCGCCCATGCGGCGGACGCTGCCTTCCACGATGAAGCGCACGTTCAAGTCCCGGGCCACGGCCTTCACGTCGACGGCGTCGCCCCGATGGCGGAACGACGCCGAGCGCGAACGCACCGCAAGGAAGCGCCAGCGCGACAACTCGGTGATGATGTCCTCGGTGATGCCGTCGCCCAGGGACTGCTGCCCGGGCTCGCCGTCCATGCCGGTGAACGGCAGCACGCAGATGGCGACGCGCGTGGACGCAACGCCGGGCGCACCAGGGAGCGGAACGGACTTCGCCGGTTCCGGCTGGCGCCCTTGTTGCCGGGAGATCCGGCCGTCGAGCGCGCGCAGCATTTCATCGAGTTGCGGACCGCCGGCGGCCACCGCCGCATCGTCGAGTTCGATGGTGTGGATTGCGCGGACGTCGATCGGCAGGGGCACGCTCTCGAATCGCACGGGAACCAGGATGCCGCGATCGGCGGCATCGCGCGCCTCGCCGCGCACCCAGCGCGAATCCACCGAATGCGGGGTCCAGACCACCAGCACGGCGGCCGCGATCTTCAGTTCGGCGTCGATCTGGCGATCGAACTCCTGGCCGGGAATGATCTCCGGGTCCCACCACACCGACCAGCCGCGCGCCGCGATCGCGGACACAAGCGGTGCGACGCGCGCCTTGTCGCGGCGGGAGTAGGAAACGAAGACATCGGCCATGCCCGTGCCACCTTCGATCGTTCCGGACCGCGGGGCGGGCCCAAACCCACCTTGCTCGTTGGTCCCCGACACCCGGGCCCTTCCGCTTCTCCGGCGGCACGGCGTCGCAGGTTCGGAGCCGTCGCCCGGCGCCGCCGCGTGATCGCCGAGCCCGCCGGTCGCCACGCCAGCCAGACGCCGGCCATCGCCCGTATCGATGGCGATGCCGGCCCCTTTCCCTGCTCACGCAAAAGCCCCGATGCAACGGCCAGCGCCGGCCATCCGTCGGCGCGCCCAGGCCCGCCTCGTATGGGTTTGCGGGCGTCGCCGCGGGAGGCGGCATCGAACCCCATCCCGAAGCGACCTGCCCTCTTCTCCCTTTCCTTCAAAGCGCCGGAGTGCTCGCCCGGTACACTGCGCGACCTGATTCCCCGGCGCTGATTCATGTCCGATCCGGTTCGACTGGCCAAACGCGTGGCCGACCTGGCCCGGTGCTCACGCATCGAGGCCGAGCAATACATCAAGGGCGGCTGGGTCTCGGTCAACGGGCGCGTGGTCGAGGATCCGGCGCATCCGGTGTCGGACGAAGTCATCGCGCTCGACCCCGCCGCACAGCTGGAAGCGATCGAACCGGCCACGGTGCTGCTGCACAAGCCCGTCGGCTTCGATGCGATCAGCGGCCGCAAGGCCGCGGCGGGTCTGGTGCAGCCCGGGACGCGCTGGCCGGACGATCCTTCGGGCGTGCGCTTGCTCGAGCGCCACTTCCACCGGCTGACGCCGCTGGTGCCGCTCGACGCCGAGGCCAGCGGCCTGATGGTGCTGACCCAGGACGGCCGCGTGTGGCGCCGGCTGACCGAAGACCGCGACGAGATCGAACAGGAATTCGTGGTCGAGGTCAGCGGCGAGATCGCGCCCTATGGCCTGCGCAAGCTCAACCACGGCCTGCATTACGGCGGCCGTGCGCTGCCGCCATGCAAGGTCAGCTGGCAGAACGAGATCCGCCTGCGCTTCGCGATCAAGGGCGTGCAAGGCGGGCAACTGCGCGACATGTGCGCGCAAGTCGGCCTGGACGTGGTGGCGATCCGGCGCATCCGCATCGGCAAGGTGCCGCTGGCCAAGATGCCTGTCGGGATGTGGCGCTACCTGCCGGTCGGCGAGCGCTTCTGAGCGCACGCGACCAAACGGATTCCGAACAGCTGCGCTTTGCCCGTCATTCCCGCGAAGGCGGGCCTTCGACAGACGCATGCCCGGTCATCCAGTGACCTGGGCGTCAACCGCTCGAAGGCGCCGGCTCCACGCTCGACCGGACATGCGTCCGTCGAAAGCCGCGGGACGACGGCATCATTCAGCGCTTCCTGATGCGCCGCGCACGCGCAGCGTCAGCCCCTTGAGGAAATTGCGCAGCAGCTGGTCGCCGCACGGGCGGAAGTTCTTGTGTCCCGGCTGGCGGAACAACGCCGACAGCTCCGGCTTTGACACGGGGAATCCCGCATCGGCGAAGACCTGGTGCATGTCCACGTCCTTGAGTTCGAACGCCACCCGCAGCTTCTTCAGCACCACGTTGTTGCTGATGCGCTTCTCCACCGGCCGCGACGGCAGGCGCTCGTCCCTGCCGCGCCGGTGGACGATCAACCCGTCGAGGAAGTGCGCCAGCACGCCGTCGCTGCAGGCGAGATATCCCGGCTCGTCCTCTTTCAGCAGGAAGGCGCGCACATCGTCTTTTTCGACCGCGAAGGCCGGATCGGCCAGGCGGGCGATCTCGACTACCTTGTGGTCGCCGAGATCAAGCATGTAGCGGATGCTGCGCAGGACGTCGTTGTTGATCATCGATTCGACACGCGGTCAGGGGAAGCACCCAGTCTACCGGTGGCCGGGCGGCAGCCTCCGGCCCACGCCCCCCTCGCAGGACGGAATCGCCTTCGGCGGCCCCACCCTGCGTTGCTTCCTTCATGGCGTGCGATTCGTGGACAATCGACGGGCGGCACGCCGCATACCGCGCGCGATCACGAATCGGTCAGACACACATGCGAACCTTCGTACTGAGAGCACGGGCGGCCCCCACGGACAGCCAGGCGTTGCTGGCGTCGGTCGGCAAGGAGGCCCACACCGAAATCCTGGCCCATACGCTGATGAACGCGGTGTTCGTGGCCCAGTCGCATCGCGCGGATGTCATCGTCTACCTGGTGCTGGAAAGCACGCAGGATTTCTCCCGCACGATCCGCTTCGACGCCAACGCCATGCATGACATTGGCGGCTTCGACGAACGCGCATTGCTAAGCAAGATCGCGAAGGCGCTGGACGCGTCCAGGGGCATGGGCAAGGACGAAACGCGGCCGGTGGAATCAGGCGTCACGGTGCGCACGGTGAGCTTCGAGCGGCTGGTGAAGGAACTGGCCGACGACCACCAGCTGTTCGTGATGGACCGGAAAGGCACATCGATGCGCGAGCAGGCGTTCGATGACAATCCGTGCTTCCTGCTCACCGACCATATCCCGATGCCGAAAAAGACCTTCCACAGCCTCGAACGCCTGGGCGCGAAGAAGATCACGCTGGGATCGAAGATGCTGTTCGCATCGCAATGCGTGGTATTGATCCACCACGCGCTCGACCAGCGATGACGCCGCTGCAAACCGGGACCGGGGGGCGCGGCACCTCTCTTCCTACGTCACGCGCTCCCCCGCCGCCACGCGAACGGGTGTCTTGTCGGCCACCGCGGCCCCGATGACCAGGCGTAGCCGCCCGGCATCCAGCGACAGCCGCAGCCCGCGGTGCCTGACCAGATAGCCGGCCGCCACCGCGGCGGCCGCAATGCCCGACAGCGCGCCGATGCCCAGCGCCCAGCGCGCACCGAAACGGTCGACCACCCAGCCCACCAGCGGCGCACCGAGCGGTGTGCCGCCCATGACCACGGCGATGCGCAACGCCAGCACCCGGCCGCGCATCGCGCGTTCGGTGGTGAGCTGCATCATCGAATTGCTGGCGGTCATGAAGGTCAGCGCCGCAAGGCCGACGAAGAACAGCGTGGCCGCGAACAGGAGCGGGCCGGGCATCACCGCCGCCAAGGCCAGGGTGATGCCGAAAGCCGCCGCCGAGACCGCCATCAGCACCATCCCGGGCACCGGGCGGCGGGCCGAAAGCAGCGCACCGCACATGGTGCCGCCTGCCATCGCCGAGGTCAGCAGGCCGTACTGGCTGGCGTCGCCATGGAACACCGTCACCGACATCGTCGAGATGAAGATGGCGAAGTTGAAGCCGAACGTCCCCAGCAGGAACAGCATCACCAGCACGGCGATCAGGTCCGGCCGCTGCCACACGTAGCGGAACCCGGCCAGCAGGCTGCCCCGCGTGCGTTCCGGCAAGGCTTCGGTATGCAGGTCATGCACGCGCAGGAACCACAGCGACCCCAGCACCGCCGCATACGAACCGGCGTTGACCACGAACAGCCAGCCCTCGCCGATCGCCGCAATCAAAACGCCCGCCACCGCCGGGCCAATCATCCGCGCGGCGTTGAACGAGGCGGAGTTCAGCGCCACCGCGTTGGCCAGGTCGGCGTCGCTGACCAGGTCCGATACGAACGCCTGCCGGAGCGGCGCATCGAATGCGGTGACGCAGCCCAGCAACAAGGCAAACCCGTAGACGTGCCAAAGCTGCACCGCACCGGACAACGTCAACAGCCCCAGGCCCAGCGCCAGCAGGCCGGCCGCGGCCTGGCTGTAGAGCAGCAGCTTGCGACGATCCATGTGGTCCGCCGCGAAGCCGGTCAGCGGCAACAGCAGCAGCGGCGGCCCGAACTGCAGCGCCATCACCGTACCCACCGCGGTGGCGCTGTGATCGGTGAGCACGGTCAGCACCAGCCAGTCCTGCCCGATGCGCTGCATCCACGTGCCCACGTTGGACACCAGCGCGCCCGCAGCCCACAGCCGGTAGTTGTAGCTCCTGAGCGAGTGGAACATGCTGCTCAACGGGTGCTGCGCCTCAGTCGCGAGTCGGGTGTTGCCGCCGAGGCGACCGGAGCGCCAATGCTAGCGCGATGCCCGCGGAAGCCACCTCCCGCCTTGCGGCACGACCGCTGCGATCCCTGCTTGCGTGGCTTCCCCATTCGCGCACGATCGCGCTGCCGGCCATCCAGGCCGGTTCCCGCCCCGCTGCGATTGACGCGCAATACGCTCGAACAGGCCTGGCACCCCTCCTGCACGTCTGAACCGACGGCCCCCGCTGCCGACGCCGCGCGCCATGGCCTCGCCATGCAGGTCTATCCTTGGCGTCCACCCCTGCCCTGCCCCGCACATGCACGCACCCGACACCGAATTCGACGCCGACGACAACTTCGCCAACTTCGCCGCTGGCCTCGGCGCCGAAGACGAGATCGACGAGGACGCCAGCACCGAGCAGTTGGTGTGGCAACTGTTGCTGCTGGTGAACCCGGGCGACGAGGAAACCGCGCTGCAGCAGTTCGGCCAGTACCAGGACGCGACCGCGGACGCCGGCGAGGACGAGGTCGAACCGGCGTGGCTGCTCAAGGACATCATCGACTGGAAGTCGGGGTTCCAGGTGCACGACGAGGACGCGGTCGCCTTCGTCGAGAGCCTCACCGAACTGGTTTCGCGCTGGAACCTGGAGCTCGACTGGGGCGTGGAGGATCCAACCGACGACGAGTTCCTGGCCAATGCCGACACCGCCGCGCTCATCCGCACCGCGTACGACGCACTGCGCGCCCACGGCTACACGTTGTGGCTGTGGGAGACCGGCACCGAGACCACCGCCGGCTGGATCACCCTGAGCCGCGACGACGAAGCCATGCGCGCGATCGCCCCGGCACTGGGGATCGAAGTGCGCACGGGAGCGGGCTAGGCCTGTTCCGGCAGACGCTCTTCGTCGAAGTTCGACCTCTCCCGCCCACTGCAACAGGGGCGGGCGGTCGCGACGCCTTCAAAGCCACAGGTTGAAGCGAAACGCCGCGTTTTGCCTCCGCCCACCCCGTCCACCGCCGGTGTTGAAGGCGAGAAGCCACGGGACAGGTGAACCTGCCCCGTTTCCTGGCTTCATCCGCCGCCGAGCTGGTCGCGCAGCCTCTGCTCGCGCTCGGCGATCTCGGGAGTCACCGCGTCGCCGAAATCCTCCATTTCATAGAACGGGCGGATTTCGAGTTCGCTCGGACCTGGCATCGGGTTGGGGCAGCGCTTCGCCCAGGCGACGGCCTCGTCCATGTTCTTGACCTCCCAGACCCAGTAACCCGCGACCAGCTCGCGCGCCTCGGCGAAGGGGCCATCGATCACCGTCCGGCTCGCGCCGTCGAAGGCGATCCGCTTGCCTGCGGACGAAGGCTTGAGCCCATCGCCGTCGATCATCACCCCGGCCTTCACCAGTTCCTCGTTGAACTTCCCCATCGCCTCGAACATCTCGGTCATCTCGGCGGAAGGCGGCAAGCCGCGCTCGCTGTCCTCGGTCGCCTTCACGAATACCATCACACGCATCGGTCATCTCCTTCTTCATCGAGGCCGGCATGGCCTTCTGCATGGACGACGAAGCAACGTGCCCGAAATCGACATGGTCGCGGAGTTTTTGCGCAGCCGGCCCGCGCGACCGCCCCGTTCATCGCAGCTCAACCCAGGAAGAGTTCAACGTACTCGCCCACCGGTCGGCGCAGGATCGTGGTGTTGACGAACAACGCCACCACGCCCTGATCCCAGCGCCGGATGCGCACGCCAGCCTGGCGGCCGCGCTCGAAAGCGGCCTGCGCCATCGCTTCGGGCATCTCCAGCAAGTGGATGTTGGAAGCGTCCTGCGACGTGCGGTCGATCACCTTGCCGCTCGCGACCAGGGCCGCGATCAGCTGCCCTGCGCGCTCGTGCGCCTGCACGATGCTCGCGCGGAAATCCGGCAGCGCGTCGCGCGCCAGCATCGCCGGCATCCAGCCTTGCCAGAGCGTGCCGCCGTACAACCGCCGCAGCTCGCGTACCTCGGTGATATCGGCCTTTGAACCCGCCAGCACCGCGCCGAACGGGGCGCCCAGGTACTTGTAGAGCGAGACATACACGGTATCGAATTCGGCCGCGTAGGCACCCACGTCGAACCCCGGCGGCGCCAGCAGCAGCCGCGCGCCGTCCAGATGCAGACGCACGCCGTGGGCGCGCGCAACGCCCGCGATCTCCCGCACCCGGGCCAACGGCACCATCTCGCCATTGGCGCGTCGCACCGGCGATTCCAGCGAGATCGCACCGATCGGCATCGGATATCGTTCGCCGGCCGAATCCTCGATCGCGGTCCGTACTTCCTCCAGCGTCGGCACCGCCCGGTCGGGCGCCATTGTCAGCAGGTTGATGCCCGACAGCCGCTGCGGCGCATCGACCTCGTCGCGATACAGATGGCTCTCGCGCTGTACCAGCGCGCGCCGGTGCTTGCCGCACAACACGCGCACCGCGATGTTGTTGGCCAACGTGCCGGTGGCGAGGAACGCGCAATCCTCCTTGCCCAGCAGTTCGGCAAATGCACGCTCCAGCGCCTCGACTTCACCTTCGGCGAGGTAACGGTCGATGGCATCCCCGCCATCGCGCTGTGCCAGCGCCGCCAGCCGCGCGGCCATTGTCGCGCTGTCGGCCGGCGCGGTGTCGCCAGTGAACCAGACGTCCCGAGTGCTCGCGGGCGATTCCCGCGGCGATGGCAAGGGTGGCGCCTGGGCGAGGCCTTGCGATGCGATGGAAGCGGCGGCAATGCCGAGTGAGCCCTGCAGGAAGTTGCGACGATCCATGGCGATCCTCCGAGACGGTTGCGCGTCGATTATCCCGAAAGCAATCCCGTTACGTCGAAGGCATCAAAACCAGCGAAGCGGAAGTACCTGCATTGCTGATGCGGCAGGCCCCTCGGCCGCCGTGGAGCTCGTTGGCCATCATCGCCGAATGCACGGCGCGCTCGAGCGATCCCGGCCGCAGCCATTGGCCAGCAGACAAACGAATGCCAGGGCCAGGCAAAGTGGGAAGTGTTTCATCGTCCTGCTCCATGTCACCACAGACGGCTATTGGCATACGCCCGAATACTGCCAGAAGATGCTGGTGGCGCTTGACGAGACCGCGACGCCGTTCGACCACCACGACCTGGAAGCAACGGGCGCAAGCGACGAGCTTGCAGCGCTCCTTTTGCCATACTGGCGGCCAGTCATTGCAGCGGGCACGGCACATGCACTCATCTCCCCCGGTCGCGTCGGACAACGCCCGCCAGCCGGCCAGCCTCGCCCGCTCGGTCTCGAACACGCTGAAGGGGTCGGCCGGCAACCTGGTGGAGTGGTACGACGTCTACGTCTACTCGGTGTTCGCGAGCTACTTCGAGTCGAAGTTCTTCCGCCCCGAGGACAAGAACGCCACGCTGTTCATCTGGGCGATCTTCGCGGTGACCTTCCTGATGCGCCCCATCGGCGCCTGGTACTTCGGCCGCTTCGCCGACCGCTTCGGCCGGCGCCTGGCGCTGACGGTCTCGATCACCCTGATGGCGGCGTGTTCGTTCGCGATCGCGATCACGCCCTCGGTCGACACCATCGGCGCCGCGGCGCCGGCGATCCTGGTGCTGGCCCGGCTGGTGCAGGGCTTCGCCACCGGCGGCGAATACGGCACCAGCGCCACCTACATGTCCGAGGCCGCCATCCGCGGGCACCGCGGCTTCCTCTCGTCGTTCCACTACGTGACCCTGATCGGCGGCCACGTGCTGGCCCAGGCGCTGCTGTTGCTGATGCTGCAGACGCTGGATACGCAGCAGATCGCCGACTGGGGCTGGCGCGTCGGATTCGGCATCGGCGGCCTGGCTGCGATCGTGGTGTGGTGGCTGCGCCGAACCATGGACGAATCGCTCCCCAGCGAAGACATCGAACGCGCCCGCGAAGGCGGCGCACGCGCCTCGGGTTCGCTGCGCGAGCTGTTCGTGCATCAATGGCGGCCGCTGCTGCTGTGCTTCCTCATCACCGCCGGCGGCACGGTGGCGTTCTACACCTATTCGATCAATGGCCCGAAGATCATCCAGGGCATGTTCGCGGGCGGCGACACGATGACCGGCACCCGCATCAACCTGGCCGCGCTGGTCCTGCTGATGCTGCTGCAGCCGCTGGGCGGCTGGCTGTCCGACCGGATCGGCAGGAAGACGCTGCTGGTGTTCTTCGGCACCGGCGGCGTGCTCTACACCTGGGCGCTCATCCTGTGGCTGCCGCAACAGACGGACTGGGTGACGGCATTCGCGATCCTCGCCCTGGGCTTCGTCATCCTCACCGGCTACACGTCGATCAACGCCGTGGTCAAGGCGGAACTGTTCCCCACCCACATCCGCGCGCTCGGCGTCGGCCTGGGCTATGCGCTGGCGAACTCGCTGTTCGGTGGCACGGCGCCCCTGCTCTACCAGGCCAGCCTCGGCAGCGGCCACGTCGCCGGATTCGCCGCCTACGTGACTGCCGTCATCGCTGTGTCCCTGTTCGTCTACGTCTTCTTCCTGACCAACAAGGGCGAGAACTGGCTGGATGACGAGGCGGGCCTGCGATCGAAAGTGGACAGGGGCAATCCAGCCCCTTAGCTTCCAAAAAAATAACGGATCTCACGCATGCCGACCCTCGCAGACATCGACACCCCCGCCGCCCTTATCGACGTCCGCCGGATGCAGGCCAACATCGCCCGCATGCAGGCGCGCATGGACGGGCTGGGCGTGAAGCTGCGGCCGCACGTCAAGACCAGCAAGAGCCTGCCCGTTGTCCGCGCGCAGCTCGAGGCAGGCGCGCGCGGCATCACCGTGTCGACGCTGAAGGAAGCCGAGGAGTTCTTCGACGCCGGCATCGACGACATCTTCTACGCGGTGGGCATCGCCCCGGGCAAGCTGCCCAGGGCGCTGGCCCTGCGGCGCAGGGGCTGCGACCTGAAGCTGGTCACCGACAACGTCGCCGGCGCCGAGGCGGTCGCGCGCTTCGGCAAGGCGCATGGCGAAGCCTTCGAGGTCTGGATCGAGATCGACGTCGACGGCAACCGCTCCGGCATCCCGCCCGAAGGCGACGCGCTGCTCGACGTCGGGCGCGCCCTGCATGAAGGCGGCGCGCGCCTGGGCGGCGTGATGGCGCATGCCGGCGGCAGCTACGCCCACGACACGCCCGAAGCGCTGCAGGCGGCCGCGGAACAGGAGCGCGCCGGCACCGTCCGCGCCGCCGAACGCCTGCGCCAGGCAGGCCTGCCCTGCCCCGTGGTCAGCGTCGGCTCGACGCCGACCGCGCTGTCGGCACAGGCGCTGGGCGGCGTGACCGAAGTGCGCGCGGGCGTGTACGTGTTCTTCGACCTGGTCATGCACAACATCGGCGTGTGCACGATGGACGAGATCGCGCTCTCGGTGCTGGCCACCGTCATCGGCCACCAGCAGGAGAAGGGCTGGGCCATCGTGGACGCCGGATGGATGGCGATGAGCCGCGACCGCGGCACGCAGAAGCAGAAGCGCGACTTCGGGCTCGGGCAGGTGTGCGCGGAGGACGGGACGCCCATCGCGGGCTACATCGTGGAGAGCGCGAACCAGGAGCACGGGATCGTGTGCCGCGCGGACGGCATCGACCCGCGGATCGCGGAACGGTTCCCGGTCGGCACGCGGCTGCGGATCCTGCCCAACCATGCCTGCGCCACGGCGGCGCAGTTTCCTGCCTACCACGCGATCGTTCCGGAAGGCGTCGCGGTCTGGCCCCGGTTCTATGGTTGGTGACGGCGGTACGGCAGCCCATTCCGGACGCTGCCTGCGCGACATGATCTGCAGGGACCGGGAACGGGGAGCGGAGCGATTTACGGAAGACAGCCGGGACAGGTGAACCTGCCCCGCCCTGTTCACCCGTTCTGTCCTGGTCAGTTGCCCAGGATGCTCGATATCAGGCCCGTGGCCATCTGCACGAGGTAGTACGTGTCATCGCCCTCGTACGGACGCACCCACATATACCCGTCCGGCGGCATGGACAGGTCATGGCGACGGTAGTCCTGCATGTAATAGCGATCGGCCAGGTAATGGCGTGGGATGTATTCGCCGCGCGCCCAGTGGCGGTACTCGCGGGCATCCTTGCGCCACTCGCGCTCGGCCTCGCGACGCTCCTTCCAGTACTCGCGCTCGGCCTCGCGGCGATCCTTCGCGGCCTCCCGCATGTCCTCGCGACGCTCCTTCTCGTACTCGCGGCGGTCCTTTTCGTACTCACGGATGGCTTCGCGACGGTCCTTCAGGGCCTCGTGCCGCGCCTCCTGGTACTCCTTGCGCGCCTCCCGGCCGCGGTCGTCGTCGGCAAAAGCGCTGCCGGAGAAGGCGATGGCGGCCAGCGCACTCGCAATCAGAAGCTTCTTCATGGCCTGCTCCCAGAAAGTTGGTAGCCAAACCGTAGGCGGTGCCGCCTGAACACGGAAGCACCGCAGGGAACAACATATCCACCGACTCGTCCCCAGCGGGCCGCGACGCGTTCAAGGCCATGGTCGAAGCGCAACCCGCCGATTCACCTCGATCCGCCCAGTGCATCACCCGCGGCAGAGGCCGGATGAAGGAAGATGCAAGTAAACCTGCGCTTGACCTAGGAATAATTCCTACGGCCAGCAATCGCAGGGCGGAACCGCCGAAGGGGTTTCCGCCGCACGTGCAAGACCGAGCGCTGTCGGCGACGACCTGGCATACGGCGGAATCCGTTTCGCGGGTTCCGCCCTACAAGTTCTCATCTCAACGTTGCAAGCCGGCAACGATCTCCGACACGCTGAGCCCGATTTCAAGTTGCACGCGCACGTACTCGCGTTCCTTGCGAGACAGCGTCCGGCCCACGGCGATGCGAACGTCCTCCGAATCCAGGATGCGCATGATCCTGGGCATCGCCGAGCCTATCGCGTCAGGCCCGTAGCCCGCTTCGCGCAAGGCAGCGGTGATGAGTGTTTCAGCATCCATGGCACGTCCGGGGTGTCTCAAGGCCTTGCATTGTGCATCGCGGGGAGCGAGTGGCCTATGGGAATTCGACTTCCGGGCCGGCCCCGTTCGTGTCCAACCTAGCCTTTTACGTAACCCATCGCTTCGACAATCCGTCCACCACGGACACGCATCAGGTTGATGCCGCGGATGGATTCGTTTTCGCCCTCGCCCCAGTAACAGCGCCATCGGACGACGACGCGTTCACCGACGACGAATACCTCCTCGCGCGCGAAACCGGTTTCGGTGGTACCCGCCAGGCGTTGCCAGTTCGCCAGGCACGCCGCCTTTCCGACGAGACGGGCTCCGTCTGGAGCAGGGTTGGTGTTCTCGATGACGCAATCATCCGCAACCAGGTCTTCCATGGCTTCGGGGTCATGCCGATCAAACGCGTCGTGAAACCTTCGGATGACCTCTTTCGTTGCGATTGCGGTGTCGTCTTCGGAGCCCAATATGGCGATCTGGTCCGGGGGCAGGGATGGATATTTCACAAGACCTCCTCGATTCGATACTTGTCCGACCCAACTGTCTGTTGCATGCATTCGTCTCTTGCGACGAACGGCGGTGGGTGGATTCGACACCGGAGTGAAGTTCGTCCACGGGTTGCCCAAGAACGGGGTCAGGTTGAGCTGACCCCGTTCTTGCGTTCTTGTCCCCGTCGATGGGCTCCGGAACCTCAACGATGGCCCCTGCGACCCCATCGTTGACCTTCGCGACCCCATCGATGGCGCCCGAAACCCCGCCATTGGGGTCTGGAAGCCCATCGATGGCCTTCGCAAGCCCATCGATGACCTCCGGAACCCCACCGATGGGGCCTGGAACCCCATCGATGGCCTTCACAACCGCATCGACGGCCTTCGCAACCCCATCGATGGCCTCCGCGACCCCGTCGACGAGGTCGCGGACCCCATCTCTACCCTGCCCTCGCCGGCCTCGACCAAAAAAGAAGCCGCCCCTGCGGGCGGCTTCGTGGCGCATCGACAAGGAACGGCCCGGCTATGCGGCCTCCGGACCGGGCTGCGGTGCGGCGTCCTTGTTGCGGCGGCGGGAGAAGCGGCCTCCGACCTCGCGGCGCAGGTCCTCCAGCCCCTGGGCCGCACCGGACAGCTTGAGCTGCCCGTAGCCCTCCAGCGAGAAATCCATCAGGTCGCTGCCCAGCGCGGTGACCGTGTCGTCCACGCGCGACAGCAACTGGCGCAGCTGGTCCTGGATCGGCCGCAGCCGGTCCAGCGCCGCCAGGTCCGCCTGCGCCCCGGCCAGGTCCATGCTCGGCGGGACGATCTGCGTGTTCTGCCCCAGGATCCGGATCACCTGCTGGCAGAACACCTCCGACTTGGGCCCCATGTACAGCAGCCCCTTGCGGTCGTCGGGCTCGAGCGACATCAGGCCCGGCAGCGCCTGCCCGACCTGCACGATCCCGGCCGTGGCCGAACTCGCCTGCTCCTCGCTGATTTCCAGCGACACCATGTTCTGAGACATATGCAACTCCCTATGCGTAGTCGCCGCGACGGGATTGCCGCGGCGGGCGAACTTTGCGGGCAACCGGTGCGGCGTGTCAGTCGGCCGATGGCGCGATGTGGGGTAGGAATTTTCCGAATGGCACCGGGAAGCGACATGGGGCACCCTCTGTCCGGAGGGGGGGATTGGCATGGCAAGGAAACGGAAAGAAAGCGGGCTGGACTTGATTGCGTCCCTGCCCTGGCCAGCGGGCGTCATCATTGGCCTGCTCGCGTTCTGGGGCATCCGCTACGGGATCGGCGTCTATTTCTCGTCGACCGGTGGCCCCTTTCTGGCGGGTCTCGGCAAGCAGGCGTCCGCCGGCATGTTCGCGCCGCTGGCCTGGCTCGCGCTTGCCGTGTGCTGGATCGCCGCCGGGGTGTCGTTCGTCAACTCGCGCCAGCGCAAACGCCTGTTGGACACGCAGACGAGCCTCGACAGCCTCCGCGCCATGACGTGGCGCGAGTTCGAGATGCTGGTAGGCGAAGCCTTCCGGCGTCGCGGTTACGCCGTCGAGGAAACCGGCGGCGGCGGCAAGGACGGCGGCATCGACCTGATCGTGCGCAAGAACGGTCGCACCGAACTGGTCCAATGCAAGCAGTGGAAGAACCGACAAGTCCGGGCGTCAACCGTCCGCGAAATGTGGGGCCTCGTCGACCACCACCGCGCCGACGGCGTGAGCATCGTCTGCGTTGGCGACTTCACAAGCGACGCGGCTGCGTTCGCCGAAGGCAAGGAGATCGAGCTGATCAACGGCGAGCAGCTGCTGGAGCTGGTGCACGATGTGCAATCGCAGGATGAGCGGGGCCACGCCACGGCACGCGCCAGGGAACGCATCGAACCGGTACTGGATGCCAGCCGCACAGACGCGCCCCGTTCCTGCCCGGCCTGCGGTGCGGCGATGGTCGCGCGCAAGAACCGAAGCATTGGACAAGCGTTCTGGGGATGCAGCTCGTATCCACGGTGCAAGGCGACGCAAGCGGTCTGAGCAAGGCATCCGACCCCGGGAACCAAGGGTTAGAACAGCATTCCTCTCAGGCCACCGGGAAAGTCGACCCTGCCCCCTGTTGCGCTGTATCAGGAGCGAGCAGGCGTAGGGCGGAACCGCCGAAGGCGTTTCCGCCGCATGCGCATGACCGAGCGATGTCGGCAGCGACCAGACATTCGGCTGAATCCGCTTCGCGGGTTCCGCCTTACGAATTCTGGGTCGCGATGCCTTCAAGGCAATGGTCGAAGCGGAGACCCGCCGACGCTTCGCTTCTGCCCGGCCTGCCCATCGCCCATGCCGAAGGCCGGAAGAAGCCAGAGATCAAGTACACCTGGCCCCGTTCTTCCTGACCGCATGCCTCCCCCATAGTCGCGCCACGCAGCCGCGCTACTTTCGCGCAAACTCCGGGAACGTCTCCGCCATCGGCGCCTCGTCCGGCAGGATGTAGAACACCCCGCCCCGCTCGAACGTCGGACGGACGATCTGCTCGTAGAACTCGGGCGAGACGTTGATGCAACCGTGGGTGATGCGGTTGTCGTCCGGCGACGGCGATGCAAGGCGCTCGACGCGCCGCTCGGCCGGGACGCCGGTCGCGGTCGGGTGGATGGAGACCGCGGAATCGTAGTCCACCCACAGCACGCGCCCGGCGTCAATCGACGGACCGAAACCACCCACGAAGCGACCGGCCGGCGTCGTGCGATCCCGGCCCGGAATCTCGCGAAGCGCGAGCCCGGCGATGCCGGGCGCGGAATGATCGCCGACCGCCGAGCCGAACAGCCCAGGGGCCGCGCCGCGAAGCCGGCCGTCGCCGCCGAACACCAGAATCTGTGCGGCGGCCTTGTCGATAACCGCGAATGGATAGCCCTGGCTGTCTTTGGCGGCGACCACCCAGCCCGCGAGATCGGTCACCGTGCCGGAGACCTCCTGGCCTGGCGGAAGCTGGTCGACGGCGGAGACCGGTGGCGCGGCGGCATCCTCCGCGCTGGCCACGCCGAAGCTCGCGAACGTGATCGCCAGCGCAACGGAAACGGCCCGGATCACAGGGTGTGTGCACGTACGGATGGACGGTTCCTCGGTAAAGACTGGTGAAGATTGGAGACCGGTGGCCAGCAAGGGCCACCGGTCCCGGTTCAGGCCGTTCGTCGCGGATGTGGAAGAGCGACTAGCCGCGCGGCTTACGGCCCGGCGCCGTTTCGAGCTGCTGGACGCGGCCTTCCAGTTGATCCAGCCGTTGGTTGGCCTGCTGCGCGGATTGATTGGCGGATTCCGCGCTCTGCGCCGCGCCCTGCACCCGCGTGTCGAGTTGGTCGAGGCGCGTGTTGACCCGCGCGAAATCGTCATCGTAGGTGGCGCAGGCGCCAAGGCCCAGGGTGACGACGATCGCCACGCCGAGTGTTCGTGCCATCGCCACATGTTGTTTGGTCAGGGACATGCCAGTTCTCCTTCGTCGGGGGAGTGGGAAATATAGCGGCCTTCTGGCCGAAGCCGCGGGCAGCGTTCAGCTGAGGTTGGAATACGTAGATGGTTTGTGAGCCGTGGGATGGCTAACGGGGTCGGATGAGCTTCCCTACACCGCTTCACGACGATATCTGAGGCTCCGGGCGGGGTTATACGGACTGCGGCCAGCCGCCGGCATGCTCCCAGACATGGCCCGCCTCCCCCGCCTCGACCTTCCCGGCATCCCCCAGCACGTGGTGCAGCGTGGCAACAACCGCCTGCCCTGCTTCCTGGATGATCGCGATCGATTGCGCTACCTGCAGCTCCTGCGGGAGTCGCCGGCGACGACGCACTGCCGTCTGCATGCCTATGTCCTGATGGACAACCATATCCACCTCCTCGCGACCCCGCCGAACGCCGGCGACGTTGGCCGTTTGATGCAACGACTCGGCACCAACTACGTCGGCCTGTTCAATGCCCGGCACGCCCAGACCGGGACCCTGTGGGAAGGGCGATACAAGTCGTGCCTGGTCGACAGCGAAGATTACGTATTGCGCTGCCATCGAGCTCAGTCCCGGCGTACCTAGGCCGGCGCCCGACTTCCGACCTTTGCGAACACCCGGTCTGGCAAGGCCTCGCCGGCAGCCAACCCGCACGCCGGGAAGCCTGGCGCCGCACCCTCGATGAGGCTGTGCCACCCGAACAACTCGCCGAAATCCCTCTACCTGCAACAGCAACGGGCACTGGGTCGCGATGCTTTCAAGGCGATGGTCGAAGCGAAGACCCGACGCTTCGCTTCTGCCCGGCCTGCCCATCGCCCATGCCAAAGGCCGGATGAAGCAAGAAATCAAGTGCACCTGGCCCCGTTCTTGCATCCTCGACCAGACAGTGCCCTTGACACCTGCAACAGCAACGAACGTTGGGGCGCGATGCCGTCAAAGCCATGGTCGAAGCGAAGACCCGACGCTTCACTTCCGCCCGCCCTGCCCATCGCCCATTCCGCAGGCCGGAAGAGGCAAGAGATTAAGTACACCTAGCCCCGTTCTTTAGATGCTTGCCTTCCATTTTAGCCGTATCAGCGGCGCCCCTTCCGCTGAGCGTGAGCTGGAATGCTCACACGAATAGTGACCACATCATCAATCTTGGCACAACTGATCTGGCCGTTATGTGATCGGACTATTTCACGCGCGAGGAAAAGACCCAAGCCATCGCCGTCTAGGGTATCTCCAACAAATCTGACCCCGCGATCAAAGCAAGTTCTACTGTCTATGGGGAAATCACTTCTGTTCGAAACCTGGACTACGCAGTAGGGACCATCTTGATCCACGCGAATATCGATGGTGGAATCAACCTTACCGTACTTAATTGCATTTTCCAGAAGGATTGTTAACACAAGCGGAAATGTTTTTCTACTCCCACTAACTCCAACGGAATCATCGCCTGAAAGATGAATATGTATTGGCTTTATCTTTGCTCTACTTTGAAATATCTTTTTTGCTTTGAATGCCAAATCATATACAGCTATGAATTCATCCAACTTCAGCAACTTAAGGCCATCGATGTTAGCGAGGGCCTCGATAACATCGAATATGTTGCTCATCAACTCAGCAGAGCCAGATATATCCCTCACCTCTTGAACTGACGCATCATTTCCGCCAAGTTTTTCGGCGTTCGCCTTAACTAATGCATTCAATTTACGAAGCTCGTGAAGCGCTTGCGGAAGTCGCTCTCCGGCCTCTTTTTCAAGGCGATCCAGCTCTTCTACAATTTCTTTGAAGAAGCCCGCGTCCGCCAACATCGTCGATCGTGTCGTTCGGATTCCAGGAAACTGTTTTGCTCGCGACGACTCTTTTCCGTCACCAAATCTCGGATGAGCCACGACCCCCGTGATGATGGTGCGTTCACGCAACCCATCAACCAGATAGGATGTGAACCCATATGGGCACATCCTAAATATGCTAGGTAACCGCAACATCATTTCATAATGTTGTTGGCAACCCTTGTCACCATCCTTCAATCGATCGATGCAGAACTGACATGCCTGAATTGCCGCCCCATCTCTCAAGCTCATAGAACTTGGGTTAAATGTAGGCAGCGCACCCCGCGGGCCTTTCACGAGATAAAAAGCCTGCTAATTACAACATCAACGCCCTTCTCCGCTGCGGCGCCCGCAATTCTCTTGAGCGCATCTTTTATTTTTGTTTGATCATTTTTATAAAGACTTTTCTCCAAAACTTTCTGCAATCTTGCACGTTCCCCTGAAGATGTAACTGATACTTTTGCCATAAGCGCATCGAACAGGTGCTGCTTCTCAAACGCCTTCAGGAGCTGCTCTTCCACTACCTCCAAAGACTCCCTCATTCCTGCATCCTTCGTGAGAACGGCATCAGCCAGTCGAAAGAAGTCCGATTCGCCAGACTTAAGAGCTTTAGACGTGTACGCAATTATTCGTGAGCGAGGACTGACGCGCCTGAGAAAACGCAAAAGATCGAGACCTTGATCCACACCATAGGTAGACCCAACGCCAGAGTGATCGAGTATTACGACGTCGTAGGTCTGGTTGATGACTTGAACTTCAAACTCATTGCCCTTTCGATCATGATCGACCGCCAACCCTGCATGCTTCAGCTGCTCAATTAGTGGCACATCTTCATCATCTACAAATAAGAGACGACCAGACTGGATTAGCACATCCCGCGAAAGACCAGCGTTGTATGTGCTAAGCGAAGGAGCCTTTCTAAACAGACCGAACATCTTCCCCCCCTATTAATTTTTATGGCCATATACTTCGCTGATAGGCCGCCGCCTACGCCAAACAACGCACGGTTGATCTGCGCTGTACTATGCGTCTTCACCGCTTCCGATCAAAGGGGAGGGAGGCAATTGAGCGCAGCCCGACTGCTCAATCACCCTTCCCTTTAGCCACCGACTGCAATGTTCAGTTCAACCGCGCCCCTGGCTCAAGCACGCCCTGCTCCACCCGGGCCGGATCCAACGCATCCACCGTCACCATTCGCTGCCTGAGTTCTTCATCGGACAACGCCCCTTCCTTGTGAAGCCACTTGAACCTACCGCGGAGCTGTTCCGGGGAGTCGCCTTCCGGCATGAAGTCGTACTCGCTGCGGAACTGCTTCGCCCGGCGCGATTCAATTTCGGCGAGGATGCGCTGGCCGTCGGCGTCGTCGATGACGCACAGGTTGCCCTTGTCGGTCGGCACGATGGTGAAGCGCGTGGTGCGATAGCGGTACGCGGCGTAGCAGGCAGCACCCACCCAAAGCCAGACGGAGACCTTGGGGCCTCCATCGCCCATGAAGCTGAAGGCGGTCAGCCCGGCACCCAGCAACAGCCAGAGCAAGCCGACATTGCCTAGCCATTGGTTGCGCTCTACCAGCGTTTGGCGGTCGCGACTGATGTCGGTGTATGGCACCGAGTACGAGCGGCTGCCCGAACTGTCTTCGAGGCTGTAGTCCAACGCGTCCTCGCCGAAGGCGAAGCGGATCTTGTTGGAGTGCTTCTGCTGCCTGATTTCCATCCCCTGCCCCCTGATTCCCCGCGAGGGAGGCTACCCCTCTCCGCTGGCGGAGGGAAGCTGAGGGAGGGAGAGAAATTCCTAGGGATCTTGGAATAGATCCGGTTGCCCCGCGAATGCGGGAATTCACGGACGTCACTCATTGGAGCAAGGTCCTGGATTCCCGCCTTCGCGGGAATGACGAGCAAGGGGGCTCGGTGGTTCGGGCTTTTCCTGGAGGCACGTTGGCGCACGTCGCGGAAAGCGGGACCCTCACCCCACCCCCTCTCCCGCTTTGCAGGAGAGGGGCTAAGAGCACCTAGGAGATGGGGGTTGGTTACATGTTGCGGCGGTACTCGCCGCCGACGTCGTAGAGGGCGTGACTGATCTGCCCCAGGCTATGCGTCTTCACCGCCTCCATCTGCGCCGCGAACATATTCTTCCGTTCCCGCGCTGTGTTCTGAAGGTACGCCAGTCCATGCCCGTTGTGGACCATCGGCGCCTCTTCGTCGGCATCGGCCAGATGCCCGCTTGCCTCGCTGGTAAATGGTGTCCATGGCGCCGAGCACGCCGCCGCGCTCGCTGGGCGGCGCAATCATCACGCTGCCAGCCGCTCGATCTTGCCAGAGAGATCTCCGAGCGCACGGTGCGCTTCTTCCAGATCGTAGTCGGCTTGCAGACCCAGCCAGAAACGCTCGCTGGTGCCCAGCGCCGCTGCCATGCGAACGGCGGAATCGGCCGTGATGCCGCGCTTGCCGAGGACGATTTCGTTGATCCGGCGAGGCGCGACGCCCATCGCGCGCGCCAGCGCGTTCTGGCTGATGCCGAGCGGACCGAGGAACTCCTCCTGCAGGATTTCACCGGGGTGAACATTGGGAAGGACGGTCATGGCACGGCTCCTGTTAATTTCAGTGGTAATCGACGATTTCCACGTCGTGCGCATCGCCATCACTCCAGCGGAAGCAGATGCGCCATTGGTCATTGATCCGAATGCTGTGCTGTCCTTTGCGTTTGCCTTTGAGCGGCTCCAGCCGGTTTGCAGGGGGAATACGCAGATCGTCGAGCGTGGCCGCGGCATTGAGCATGCGCAACTTGCGCCGGGCGACCTGCTGGATCGTGGACGGCAACCTGCGCGAGGAGGCGCCCGCCCAGATCCGTTCGGCTTCCTTGCCTGAAAAGTTCCTGATCACGGGCTAACTATAACGCCATCCGTTATATGACGCAACCCGTCATAGAACGCCATCGAGAGGCCAGCGCTCCAGATGTGCGTGGTGCGATCGGCCTGTTTCGGAGGCGGGCGACGAGATCCACCGCAGGCGCCCGGAAACCGAATGGCTCGATGGGAATGCGTTCGTCGGGCAGCGAATCCACATAGCCCAGCGTGAGATGTGCGGCTTGCCTGCTGCGATGTACGAAGAGACCGACGTGACGCAGTGCATCCGCCAACGCGATTCTCAACGCATCGAACCGTTCCTGGCTCGGGGTATCCGCTAGGGCGACACAGGCACGCCCATCCTTTCCAAATCGCGCCGTCGTGTCGAATGTGATCTCGAACGCAGGAAACGAGAAGCGAGAAGCTGCTTCCTCCAGTGCTTCACACAGTGGGCGAAGTCGGCGCTTTGGCTTTCCGCATTCGACGACGCTGACGTGCAGCAGCTTCGCTGGCCTGAATGAACAGCGCGTTCGCCCGGCACAGACACGTCGTTGCCAATCCACGATGCGTGGCAGATCGCGGTCGTTCGGATAGATCGCAAAGAAGGTGGGCCAAAGATAGGGGATGAGATCGGCCCCAAGCGCCTCGGGGTCTAGCGAATTCCGAAAGAGGTCGCCGGTTTGCACGGCTACATATTCCGTCGATACTCCCCACCCACGTCATAAAGCGCATGGCTGATCTGCCCCAGGCTATGCGTCTTCACCGCCTCCATCAGCGCCGCGAACACGTTCTTCCGCTCCCGCGCCGTGTTCTGAAGGTACGCCAGTCCATGCCCGTCGTGGACCATCGGCGCTTCCTCGTCGGCATCGGCGAGGTGCCCGTGCGAGGTCTCGCCCTTCGGCGCCAGCGCATTGCGTGACTGCTGCCAGCGGGCGACGTTCTCGATCTGCTGCCCCTTCTCCCCTTCCGTACTCCGGATCAGCTCGATCTCGGTGGCGATCTCGCCCGCATGCTCCTTCGGCAGGAAGGTATTGACGCCGACCAGGGGCAGCGAGCCGTCGTGCTTCTTGTGCTCGTAGTACATCGACTCTTCCTGGATCTTGCCGCGCTGGTACATGGTGTCCATGGCGCCGAGCACGCCGCCGCGCTCGCTGATGGCTTCGAACTCCTTGTAGACGGCTTCCTCGACCATGTCGGTGAGGTATTCGACGGCGAAGCTGCCTTGCCAGGGGTTCTCGTTGAAGTTGAGGCCGAGTTCCTTGTTGATGATCATCTGGATGGCGACGGCGCGGCGCACGCTTTCTTCGGTCGGCGTGGTGATGGCCTCGTCGTAGGCGTTGGTGTGCAGGCTGTTGCAGTTGTCGAACAGCGCGTACAGCGCCTGCAGCGTGGTGCGGATGTCGTTGAACTGGATCTCCTGCGCGTGCAGGGAGCGGCCGCTGGTCTGGATGTGGTACTTCATCATCTGGGACCGTTCGTTGGCGCCGTAGCGCTCGCGCATGGCGCGGGCCCAGATGCGGCGGGCGACGCGGCCGATGGCGGTGTATTCCGGGTCCATGCCGTTGGAGAAGAAGAACGACAGGTTGGGCGCGAAGTCGTCGATCTTCATCCCGCGTGCGAGGTAGTACTCGACGATGGTGAAGCCGTTGCTGAGGGTGAAGGCGAGCTGGCTGATCGGGTTCGCCCCGGCCTCGGCGATGTGGTAGCCGGAGATCGACACCGAGTAGAAGTTGCGCACGCCGTTGTCGACGAAGTACTGCTGGATGTCGCCCATCATCCGCAGCGCGAACTCGGTGCTGAAGATGCAGGTGTTCTGGGCCTGGTCTTCCTTGAGGATGTCGGCCTGCACGGTGCCGCGCACGGTCTTGAGGGTTTCGGCCTTGATGCGGGCGTAGGTGTCGGCGTCGACGACCTGGTCGCCGGAGACGCCGAGCAGGCCGAGGCCGAGGCCGTCGTTGGTGGGCGGGAGTTCGCCGCCGTACTTCGGCTGTTCGCGGCCTGCGAAGAGTTTGGCGAGGGTCTTCTGCGCTTCGGCCCAGCGGGCGTCGTCGGCCTTGAGGTATTTCTCGACCTGCTGGTCGATGGCGCAGTTCATGAACATCGCCAGGATCATCGGCGCGGGGCCGTTGATGGTCATCGACACGCTGGTGGTGGGCGCGCACAGGTCGAAGCCGGAGTACAGCTTCTTCATGTCGTCGAGCGTGGGGATGTTGACGCCGGAGTTGCCGATCTTGCCGTAGATGTCCGGGCGCGGCGCGGGGTCTTCGCCGTACAGGGTGACGGAGTCGAAGGCGGTGGACAGGCGCGCGGCCGGCTGGCCGACGGACAGGTAATGGAAGCGGCGGTTGGTGCGCTCGGGCGTGCCTTCGCCGGCGAACATGCGGATCGGGTCTTCGCCGGTGCGGCGGTAGGGGTAGACGCCACCGGTGTAGGGGTAGCTGCCGGGGAGGTTTTCCTTGCCGAGGAAGGTGAGCAGTTCGCCCCAGGACTTGTAGGTGGGGGCGGCGATCTTCGGCACCTTCTGGTGGCTGAGCGATTCGCGGTAGTTGTCGACCTTGATCTGCTTGCCGCGGACTTCGTAGGCGGTGGTGTCGTCGGTGATGGATTTGAGGCGGGCGGGCCAGTCGCGGAGTTGCTTGAGCGACTCGGAGGTGAGGGATTGGAGGGCGTCGTTGTAGCGCTGGCGGAGGGTCAGCAGCGAACGGTCGGGGGCTTGCGCTTTCGCAGGAGCGGCGGGAGCCGCGAGCTTTTCGTTGATCGGTGAAGCGGTCGCGGCTTCCGCCGCTCCTACAGGGTGCGGGGCGACGTCGTCGGTGTGGTAGAGGTCAAGCTGCCTCGGCAGCTTAGGGTCTTCGAGTTCCCGCAGGGCCTGCCAGCAGGCCTGGGCGCGGTCGGCGGCTTCGGCCTGCTTTTCGATGGAGGCGTTGATGGCGCGCCCCTGCTCGGCGATCTCGGCCAGGTAGCGGACGCGGGCGCCGGGGATGAGGACGGTGGCGCGGGGTTCCTTGAGGGTGGTGTCGATGCGGGGGGTGAAGTTGCAGCGGCTGCTGCGGACCCCATCCCCACCCTGCCCTCCCCTTGAAGGGGAGGGTTCCTTGTTGCTGCCTTCCCTTGAAGGGGAAGTTTCGGAAGCTTTAAAGCCCTCCCCTTCAAGGGGAGGGTTGGGTGGGGATGGGTTGTCGCCCAGGTGCAGCTTCTCGCGCAGCAACCGGCACAGGTTGGCGAACATCCAGCTGATGCCAGGGTCGTTGAACTGGCTGGCGATCGTCGGATAGACCGGGACGTCCTCGTCCTTGGTCTGGAACGCGACGCGGTTGCGCTTCCACTGCTTGCGGATGTCGCGCAGGGCGTCTTCGGCGCCGCGCTTGTCGTATTTGTTGAGCACGATCAGTTCGGCAAAGTCGATCATGTCGATCTTCTCGAGCTGGCTGGCGGCGCCGTAGTCGGACGTCATCACGTACATCGGGAAGTCGACGAGGTCGACGATCTCCGAGTCGGACTGGCCGATGCCGGCGGTCTCGACGATCACCAGGTCGTAGCCGAGGCTCTTGAGGAAGGCGATGCCGTCCTTGAGCACCACGTTGGTGGCGGCGTGCTGGCGGCGGGTGGCCATCGAGCGCATGTAGACGCGGTGGGACCGCAGCGAGTTCATGCGGATGCGGTCGCCGAGCAACGCGCCGCCGGTGCGGCGGCGGGTGGGGTCGACCGAGATCACCGCGATGCGCATCTGCGGGAAGCTGGCGAGGAAGCGGTTGAGCAGCTCGTCGGTGACCGAGGACTTGCCGGCGCCGCCGGTGCCGGTGATGCCGACGACCGGGGACTGCGTGCCGGGCGACTGCCATTGCTTGCGGAGCATGGCCAGCTCGGAATCGGAGAAGTGGCCATCCTCGATCGCGGACAGGACGCGGCCGATGCCGATCTCGTCCTCCAGCGCGGGCCTTGCGGCGCCGGCGAGACTTTCGGTGCCGGTGTCGCGCGCCTTCGCATCCCGCGCCTGCGAGACGCGCTTGACGACGTCCTCGATCATTTCCACCAGCCCCAGCTTCATGCCGTCGTTGGGGTGATAGATGCGCTCGACGCCGTAGGCCTCGAGCTCGCGGATCTCCTCGGGGGTGATGGTGCCGCCGCCGCCACCGACCACGCGGATGTGGTCGGCACCGTGTTCGCGAAGCATGTCGACCATGTATTTCATGTACTCGACGTGGCCGCCCTGGTAGCTGGACAGGGCGATGGCGTCGGCGTCTTCTTGCAGCGCGGCGCGGACCACGTCCTCCACCGAGCGGTTGTGCCCGAGGTGAATCACTTCCGCGCCCTGGGACTGGATCAGGCGCCGCATGATGTTGATGGCCGCGTCGTGGCCGTCGAACAGGCTGGCGGCGGTGACGAAGCGCAGCGGCGTGGCGCTGGCCTCGGCGGACGGATGGGTGCCTTCGAGGGCGGTGGCGGCTGGCGTGCTCATGGCGCGCTCCAACAAGGTAAACGGATGGCTCGATTGTACCGTGGGGGCTGGGGCGCCTCCTTGGCGGGGCCGGCGGTGCGTCGTCCTTGCAGGAGCGGCGGAAGCCGCGAGCTGCCGGTACATCGAGAAGGCTTTGCGGCTTCCGCCGCTCCTACGGTTGGCTCTGGCCCCTCCCCCTGCCTTCGCAGGGGAGGGGCAAGGCAAAGCTCGCGGCTGAAGCCGCTCCTACAAAGGCCCCTGGCTTCAGGCTTCCAGTGCGCGGCGCAGGGCGTTGCGGCGGTCGCGCAGGCCGGCTTCGGAGCGGTGGATGTCGAAGTGCACCGGGATGCTGCTGCGCTTGCCGAGGATGCGGGCAACGGTGGCTTCCAGGGTGGCGCGGTCGTCGTCGAAGCCGCCGTGGGTGGTGGCGTCGGCGCCATTGGGCGAGCCCGCCGGTTCGCCGGCGACGGGCGATTGCACCCAGTCCAGGCGCCCGGCCTTGAGCAGCTTGTGCACGCGCTCGAAACCGTAGGCCTGGTCGGCCACCGTCTTCGCCGCGATGAAGCGCGCCATGCCGGCGATCGGGGTGCCCTGGGACAGGCGCCGGTCGATCCAGCTGCGCGCCTGCTGTTCGAACGCGTGCGCGACCATGTACAGCAGCGACTTGTGGTAGATGCCGGCGCAGCTGTCGTCCTGCTCGGCCTTGTCGGTGAGGGTGAACAGGCAGCTGCGGTCGATCTTGCCGGCCTCGATCGCCGGCACGTAGCTCATCAGGAACATCTCCATGCTGATCGCCGGCGCCCACAGGTTGACGCTGGCCAGCGTCGCGTCCATGCCGAGCATGCCGCGCGCGGGGCCACCGGTGATCTGCCCGCGCGACGTGAGCAGTTGCACCACCGGCGCCATCAGGATCGAGCCGGCGCTGTGGCCGGCGACGTGCAGTTCCACCGAAGGGTCCTGCCCCGCCCACTCGTTGAGCAGGCGCGCGACCTGCGCCGCGCCGCCGGCTTCGACCAGCCCGCCATTGGCGCCGCGCGCGACCGCGGTGGTGGCGAGCAGCGCGTTCTCCTTCATCTCGTCCCACAGCGCCTTGCCGCCGATGTTGCGGGCCAGCGGCTCGAGGGTGTCGTCGAGGCGGTCGAGCAGCAGGTCCTTGGCCTTCTCGATCAGGCCTTCGCTGCGCGGGCGCGCGGCGTCCTTGAGGATGTTGCCCAGCGTGGTCCAGAAGTCGGTCTTCCAGATGAAGCACAGCGGGTAGATCTCCTGCGCGAGCATGGTTTCGCGGTAGTCGGCGACGCGCTGGATCGCGCTGTCCTCCGGTACCAGGCCGCCGTGGGCGTAGAGCAGGATGCGCTTCTTCTTCCAGCCTTTCGTGGCCTCGCGCATGTCCTTGCGGACGATGTTGCGGATGTCTTCGACCGTGCTGCCGAAGCGGCCGCTGTCGCGCAGGCGGCCGTCGTTGCCGAGGCTGATCACGTGCGGGCGCAGGTCGGCCTGCGAATAGCCCACCGACTGCCGGCCGATCGACGAGTTGCTCACCGCGGCGGACTGCGCGCGCAGCAGGTGTACCGGCACCGCGAGCCGCGCGACCCAGACGTCGGTGCCGCGTTCGAGCCATTCGTCGTAGCTGATCCAGCCGATGCCGCGATGGCCCCACTTCGCGCCCCAGGAATTCTGGAACCAGAATCCCTCGCCGTCGTAGGCGACGATGGCGAAGGCGTGGTAGCCGATCACCGGCTGTTCGTTCCAGGCGATCTTTCCGCTCGATGGCGGATCGATCCAGCCGTCGTGCACCGCGCTCGACGCGTACAGCACGCCGACCTCGGCGAACGCTGCGTGCATCGCGACGAGATCCTTGTGGTTGACGCGGAAGTAGGCGCCGAGCGGGTTGCGCAGGGCGTCGCGCGCGCGTTCGTCGGTATAGGGTTCCAGTGCGTTGCCCGGGGCATACGGCCACGCGGCTTCCGAGCACACGCCGTGCTTGTGCCAGCCCTTCATCGCGCCGCGGCAGCTGGAGCCGGAATAGCTCTCGCCGCGCCACTCGTCGTAGCGGCGCGCCATGTCGTAGAACATGCGCGTGCTGACGCGGGTGGTGTCGGCGCCGGAGCCGCGCGCGCGCAGCAGGGTGTGGGCGACGGAGGCCAGGCCGAACGCGGTGCAGGCGCCTTCGTCTCCCTGGTCGAGCACCGGCACCTTGAGCGCGGTGAAGCGCGACAGCGGCACGTGGGTGGGTACGTCGACCAGGGTGGGTTCGAACATGCGGTCGCGGAAGTCGGCGGTGTCGGGGCGGGCGTCGAGCAGGCGGGCGCTCTGCGTCGGCCTGCGCTGCGCGGCTCGCATCCGGGGTTGCGCCGGCTTGGTGTTGGTCGTGGCCATCTGCTTTCCTCCGACAAGGGGAACGGCGGCATCGCGCGGGCGAGGACAGCGCGCGACGCGATGTCACGAGCATGCCCGCCCGCGGTCGCGAAAACCGCGACCGCCGCGGCAAAGCGGCTTGCCGGGTGGCGATGGCGCCCGGATACTCCAGCAACACCGCGCGGGAGCGGGAATACACAGGGGTCCGGCTCGATGTCACGAATCAAGCGCATCTTCGCGTGGGGCCTGTTCGCGCTGGTGCTGATGCTGCTCAGTGGCTGGCTGCTGGCCGACTTCCTGACCCCGCGCGCGGTCGGCGCGCCCAGCCACGCGCTGCCACTGCAGCCGGCGCAGACCGAGCTCGATCGCGAGATCGTGCCGCTGGTGGCGAAACACGGCGGCAAGACCGGGATCATCCTGGTCCCCGACGGACTCGATGCGTTCGCCTCGCGTGCGCTGTCGGCGCGCAAGGCCGGGCGCAGCCTCGACCTGCAGTACTACATCTGGCACAACGATCCCACCGGCCGCCTGCTCGCGCACGAAGCCTGGAAGGCGGCCGAGCGCGGCGTGCGCGTGCGCGTGTTGCTCGACGACATGAACACCAAGGACGAGGACACCGACCTGCTGGCGTTCGACGCCCACCCCAACATCGAGATCCGCGTCTACAACCCGTTCCGCAACCGCAACAGCGCGATGCGCGTGCTGGAACTGGTGCAGCGCTTCTTCAGCGTCAACCACCGGATGCACAACAAGGCCTGGATCGCCGATGGCCGGGTGGCCGTGCTGGGTGGGCGCAACATCGGCCAGGAATACTTCGACGCATCCGCCGGCACCAACTTCCGCGACCTGGACGTGGTGCTGTTCGGGCCGAAGGTTGCGCAGGCCAGCACGATCTTCGACGCGTTCTGGAACAGCGAGGCGGCGGTGCCGATCTCGGCGCTGAGCTCGCGTTCGCGCCGGCAGCTCGACACCGCCAGCGCGCGCGTGCGGGCGGAGGCCCGAAGCGATTCCGCCAAGCGCTACCTGCAGCGCATGGACGCCTCATCGACGGTGCGCGGCTACTTCCGCGGCAAGCTCGCGCCGCACTGGAGCCACCGTATCGAGGTGGCCTCGGACCCGGCCCTGAAGTGGAAACAGGACGACCGCAGCGGCTGGCTGGTCAACAAGCTGGCCGAGCAGATCTTCGGCGCACGGCATGAGGCGCTGCTGATTTCGCCCTACTTCGTCCCCGGCGACACCTTGACCCGGCGCCTGGTGGACCTGGTGCGGCGCAAGCACGTGGACGTGGGTGTCATCACCAACTCGCTGGCCGCCAACGACGTGCCCGCGGTGCATGCCGGTTACATGGCCTACCGCGGGCGCCTGCTCGATGGCGGGGTGTCGCTGTACGAACTGCGCGCGCAGGGCGCCGGCGAGACCCACGGCATGTTCGGCAGCAGCGGCGCCAGCCTGCACACCAAGGCCTTCGTGATCGACGGCGAACGCGGCTTCATCGGCTCGTTCAACCTCGACCCGCGCTCGGCCTACCTCAACACCGAGATGGGCGTGCTGTTCGAGGACCGCGACATCGCCGCGGCGGTGCGCGAGGAGTACCAGCGCCTGGCGGGACCGGCGCTGAGCTACCAGGTCTGCCGCGACAAGGACGGCGCCCTGTGCTGGCGCGACCGCAGCCAGGACCCGCCCCTGGTGCTGCACAAGGAGCCGCAGACCACCGCCTGGCAACGGGCGACGGCGCGAATGATCGGCTGGCTGCCGATCGAATCGCAGCTGTAGGCGGCCGGCCCGCCCCGGAAACCGGCGCGGCGGCCCAATCCCCCATTCATGCTGGCCGGCCGTGGAACCGTTTCCGCGGCCCGTACCGGGTTGAACGGGCTTTTCCGCGACCGGTTGCGTAAAATGCCGCGCCACCAGCACGGCCATTGCCCGTCTGGCCGCTGCCAGCCAGCGATCCGACCACTTACCCACACATTGCCGGCGTCCCGCGCAAGCGGATCGGCGCCATGCAACGGAGTTTTCCCGATGATCTTCGAACACCTGGACACCTTCGGCCACGAACAGGTCGTCTTCTGCCACAACAAGGACGCGGGCCTGAAGGCCATCATCGCGATCCACAACACCGTGCTGGGCCCGGCGCTGGGCGGCACGCGGATGTGGCCGTACAAGTCCGAGGCCGAAGCGCTCAACGACGTGCTGCGCCTGTCGCGCGGCATGACCTACAAGAACGCGGTGGCCGGCCTGGACATCGGCGGCGGCAAGGCGGTGATCATCGGCGACCCCTCCACCGACAAGTCCGAGGCGCTGTTCCGCGCGTTCGGCCAGTTCGTGCAGTCGCTGGGCGGCCGCTACATCACCGCCGAGGACGTCGGCATCGACGTCAACGACATGGAACTGGTCTACCGCGAAACCGAATACGTCACCGGCGTGCACCAAGTGCACGGCGGCTCGGGCGACCCCTCGCCGTTCACCGCCTACGGTGCGCTGCAGGGCCTGATGGCCACGATCAACAAGAAGTTCGGCGACGAGGAAATCGGCAAGTACAGCTACGCCGTGCAGGGCCTGGGCCACGTCGGCATGGAGTACGTGAAGCTGCTCAAGGAACGCGGGGCCAAGCTCTTCGTCACCGACATCAACAAGACCCTGGTCGACAAGGCCGTCAGCGAGTACGGCGCCGAAGCCGTGGGCGCGGACGAGATCTACGACGTCAACGCCGACGTGTATTCGCCGTGCGCGCTGGGCGGCACGCTCAACGAACAGACCCTGCCGCGCTTCAAGTTCAAGATCGTCTGCGGCCCGGCCAACAACCAGCTGGCGACCAACGCGATCGGCGACGAGCTGGAAAAGCGCGGCATCCTCTACGCGCCCGACTACGCGGTCAACGCCGGCGGCGTGATGAACGTGGCGCTGGAGATCACCGGCTACAACCGCGAACGCGCGATGCGCATGATGCGCACGATCTACCACAACCTCGCGCGCATCTACGAGATCGCCGAGCGCGACGGCATCCCGACCTACAAGGCCGCCGACCGCATGGCCGAGGAACGCATCTCGGTGATGGGCAAGCTCAAGCTGCCACTGGGCCGGACCACGCCGCGCTTCCAGGGCCGCATCCGCGGCGGCGCGTAAACTGCGCCTCGAACGCAAGATGGACGACGGGGCCTGCGCGCCCCGTTGTCTTTTGCAGCACTGCAACACCAGGAACAAGACAGGAGCCTTGCATGCGCCCTTTCCCGTTGGGTGAAGACATCGACGCACTGCGCGAGGCCGTCCGCCGTTTCGCGGACGCCGAGATCGCGCCGCGCGCCGAAGCCATCGACCACGACAACGCCTTCCCGCAGGACCTGTGGCCGAAGCTCGGCGAGCTGGGCCTGCTGGGGATGACGGTGCCCGGCGAGTTCGGCGGCAGCGAGATGGGTTACCTCGCCCACCTGGTGGCGATGGAGGAAATCTCGCGGGCCTCGGGCTCGGTGGGCCTGAGCTACGGCGCGCATTCCAACCTGTGCGTCAACAACCTGTATGCCAATGGCAACCCGGCGCAGCGCGAGAAGTACCTGCCGAAGCTGTGCAGCGGGCAGTGGAAGGGCGCGCTGGCGATGAGCGAGCCGGGCGCGGGCTCCGACGTGGTCGGCTCGATGTCATGCCGCGCGGAGTTGCGCGGCGACATGTGGATCGCCAACGGCAACAAGATGTGGATCACCAACGGCCCCGAGGCCGACGTGCTGATCGTCTACATGCGCACCGCCGGCAAGGACGCGGGCAGCAAGTGCATGACCGCCTTCATCGTCGAGAAGGGCATGAAGGGGTTTTCCACCGCGCAGAAGCTCGACAAGCTCGGCATGCGCGGCTCGAATACCTGCGAACTGGTGTTCGAGGATTGCGAGATTCCCGCGGCAAACGTGCTGGGCGAGGTGAACAACGGCGTCCGGGTGCTGATGTCGGGCCTCAACACCGAACGCCTGGTGCTGACCGGCGGCCCGCTCGGGCTGATGCAGGCCGCGCTCGATGCCGCCCTGCCCTACGTGCGCGAGCGCCGGCAGTTCGACGCCGCGATCGGCACGTTCGGCCTGATGCAGGGCAAGATCGCCGACATGTATACCGCGCTGCAGTCGTCGCGCGCCTTCGCCTACCAGGTCGCCCGGGATTACGACGCGGGGCACAAGTCGCGCATCGACGCGGCCTCGTGCCTGCTACACGCCTCGGAAGCGGCGGTGCAGGTCGCGCTGGAAGGCATCCAGGCTCTGGGCGGCAATGGCTATATCAATGAGTACCCCACCGGCCGGATCCTGCGCGACGCCAAGCTCTATGCCATCGGCGCCGGCACCAACGAAATCCGCCGCATGCTGATCGGGCGCGAACTGTTCGAAGGCAACAGCTGAGGCAGCGGATTCCGATTCCCCGTGGGAGTGGCCGCTGCGGAACGGCGATAGCCGCGATGCCCTGTTCTGCTGTTCTGCCCTTGTAGTATCGACGGAAGCCGCGATGTCTTCGTGATGCTGCGACAGTTCGCGGCTTCCGCCGCTCCTACGGGCAACGCCAGAATCAGAAGCAATCGTGGCGATAGCCGCTCCACGGGTCTCCGGCCTGCGCGGTTTGCGGCACTGCAGCATCCGGTCGCATAATCGGCTGGTCCCCGGCCCCCACGCCGGCCTGCCTCCGGAGATTCCCATGTCCGACATCGTCATCGTCGGTGCCAAGCGCACCGCCATCGGTTCCTTCCTCGGCCAGTTCACCGGCGTGCCCACCCCGACCCTCGGCGCCGTCGCCATCGAAGGCGCGCTCGCGCATGCCGCCCTCGCCGCCGACCAGGTCGACGAGGTGATCATGGGCTGCGTGCTGCCCGCCGGCCTCGGCCAGGCGCCGGCGCGGCAGGCCTCCCGCGCCGCCGGCATTCCGGACGGCGCCGGTTGCACCACCATCAACAAGGTCTGCGGCTCGGGCATGAAGGCGATCATGTTCGGCCACGACCTGATCAAGGCCGGCTCGGCCAGCGTGGTCGTCGCCGGCGGCATGGAGTCGATGACCAACGCGCCGCACCTGCTCAACGGTTCGCGCACCGGCATCAAGTACGGCAGCACCGAGATGCTCGACCACATGGCGTGGGACGGCCTGACCAATCCCTACGACGGCAAGGCGATGGGCGTGTTCGGCGATGCGGCCTGCGCCAAGTACGGCTTCAGCCGCGAGGACGTCGACGCCTATTCGGCCGAAAGCGCCAACCGCGCCAAGCAGGCCATCGCCGATGGCGGCTTCAAGGACGAGATCGTCCCGGTGACGGTCAAGACCCGCAAGGGCGACGTGGTCGTCGACACCGACGAGCAGCCCGGCCGGATCGACACCGCCAAGATCCCGACCCTGCGCCCGTCATTCGGCAAGGACGGCGTGCTCACCGCCGCGTCGTCGTCGTCGATCTCCGATGGCGCCGCCGCGACCGTGCTGATGTCCGCCGACGAAGCCGCTAGGCGCGGACTCAAGCCGCTGGCGCGGATCGTCGCCCATGCCACCCACTCGCAGGCGCCGGAATGGTTCACCACCGCACCGGTGAAAGCGATTTCAAACGTGCTCGAGAAGGCGGGCTGGAACGTCGGCGACGTCGACCTGTTCGAGATCAACGAAGCCTTCGCCTGCGTCGCCATGGCACCGATGAAGGACCTTGGCATTCCCCACGACAAGCTGAATGTCCATGGCGGTGCGTGCGCGCTGGGCCACCCGATCGGCGCCAGTGGTGCACGCCTGGTGGTCACCCTCTTGAACGCCCTCAAGGCCCGCGGTGGCAAGCGTGGCGTCGCTTCCCTGTGCATCGGGGGCGGCGAGGCAACCGCAATCGCCGTCGAGATGGCGTGAAAGGTTTAATGGGTTATTTACAAAAAAAACCGTTCAAACGCTTGACAGTGGAAACGGGCTTGTCATCATGTTCGTGGGCGCGCTACCGCGCGTTGCCAACTCATATAAACGACGAGGAAGATTGACATGACGATCAACAAGGCGCTGCTCGCTCTGGCCCTGGGTTTCGCCCTGGCCGCCTGCAGCAACCAGAAGCAGGCCGAGGATTCGGCCGCCGACGCAGCCGACGCCGCTGCCGCTGCGCAGACCGCCGCCGACGAAGCCACCGCTGCCGGTGACGCGACCGCCGACGTTGCGCAGGACGCCGCTGACACCGCCGCCGACGCCGCCGCTGCTGCCAGCGATTCCGCTGCCGACGCTGCTGCCGCAACGACCGGCGAAGCTGCCGACGCTGCTGCCGACGCCGCCGACGCTGCCGCCGACGCCGCCGACCAGTCCAAGGACGCCGCGGAAGAAGCCCAGCAGTAATCGGCTTCCAAACGACGTTGCAATAAAGGAAAAGTCGCTGGTTCGCCAGCGACTTTTTCCGTCAGGGGGAGCGTGATCGCAATTGCGTGCGCTCCGATCACTGGAAACAGACACTTCAGGAGTACCCGCACCCATGAACACCCGTATTGTCGTCCTGTTGGCTGCCAGCGTGCTGGCACTGTCCGCATGCAAGAACGAAACCCCGACCGCCCAGGACCAGGCCGCCGAAGCACAGTCGGCGATGGAACAGGCGGGCGATTCCGCCGCCGCTGCCGCATCCGACGCCGGTGACGCGATTGCCGAAGGCGCCGACGCCGCTGCCGCCGCCACCGGTGAGGCCGCTTCGGAAGTCGCCGATGCAACGCAGGCTGCTGCCAGCGATGCCGCCGATGCCACCCAGGCTGCCGCCGCCGACGCCGCCGACGCCACCAGCCAGGCCGTCTCCGACGCTGCCGACGCCACCCAGGCTGCCGCGCAGGATGTCGCCGACAAGGCCGAGGCCGCTGCCGACGAAGCCAAGAACTGAGCCAGGCTTCATTGCTGCTCGCACGGGACCCGCTTCGGCGGGTCTTCGTGTTTCCGGGCTCCGGGCGGCGATGCGTGGAGGCTGCGGTTATCCTTTGCCTTCCCCGCCTTGACCTGGTCCGCCATGCCCGTCCTCCGCTCCGCCCTGGATACACGCGCGCAGTCGTTCGTCGAGAACGTCGCCTACCACGACGAACTGTCGCGCGAACTCGACCGCCGCCTCGCGCGCGCGGCCGCGGGCGGTGGCGCCAAGGCGCATGAGAAGCACGTCGCACGCGGCAAGTTGCCGGTACGCGATCGCATCACCGCCCTGCTCGACCCCGGCTCTCCCTTCCTGGAAATCGCGCCGCTCGCCGCCGAGGAGATGTACGACGATGCCGCGCCCGCAGCCGGCATGGTCTGCGGCATCGGCCGGGTGATGGGCCAGGAAGTCGTGGTGGTCGCCAATGACGCCACGGTCAAGGGCGGCACCTACTTCCCGATGACGGTGAAGAAGCACCTGCGGGCACAGGAGATCGCGCGCGAGAACCACCTGCCCTGCGTGTACCTGGTCGACTCCGGCGGCGCCTTCCTGCCGCTGCAGGACGAGGTGTTCCCGGACAAGGAGCACTTCGGCCGCATCTTCTACAACCAGGCGCGGATGAGCGCGCAGAACATTCCCCAGCTGGCCGTGGTCATGGGCAGCTGCACCGCCGGCGGCGCCTACGTGCCGGCGATGAGCGACGAAAGCATCATCGTCAAGGAACAGGGCACGATCTTCCTCGGCGGCCCGCCGCTGGTGAAGGCGGCGACCGGCGAGGTCGTGGACGCCGAGGCGCTTGGCGGTGCCGACGTGCACACGTCGGTGTCCGGCGTGGCCGACCACTTCGCCGAGGACGATCGCCACGCGCTGGAGATCGCACGCAACCTGGTCGGCAACCTCAACCGCCGCAAGGTGGTGCAGCTGGCAACGCGCGAGCCGTGCGAGCCGCTGTATTCGGCCCGCGAGCTGTACGGCATCGTGCCGAAGGACACGCGCCGTCCGTTCGACATCCGCGAGGTGATCGCGCGCATCGTCGACGGCAGCGAGTTCGACGAGTTCAAGGCGCGCTACGGCAAGACCCTGGTCACCGGCTTCGCCCACCTGCACGGCTACCCGGTCGGCATCGTCGCTAACAACGGCATCCTGTTCTCGGAAAGCGCGCTCAAGGGCGCGCACTTCATCGAACTGTGCAACCAGCGCGGCATCCCGCTGGTGTTCCTGCAGAACATCACCGGCTTCATGGTCGGCAGGAAGTACGAGAACGCCGGCATCGCCAAGGACGGGGCCAAGATGGTCACCGCGGTCGCCTGTTCGAGCGTGCCGAAGTTCACCGTGGTGATCGGCGGCAGCTTCGGCGCCGGCAACTACGCCATGTGCGGCCGAGCCTATGGCGCGCGCTTCCTGTGGATGTGGCCCAACGCGCGCATCAGCGTGATGGGCGGCGAGCAGGCAGCCGGGGTGCTGGCCACGGTCCGGCGCGACGGCATCGAAGCGCGCGGCGGGAGCTGGTCGGCTGAGGACGAAGCCGCCTTCAAGGCGCCGATCCGCGAGCAGTACGAGTCGCAGGGCAGCCCCTGGTACGCCACCGCGCGGCTGTGGGACGACGGCATCATCGACCCGGCCGATACCCGGCGCGTGCTGGGCCTGGGGATCTCCGCCTCGCTCAATGCCCCGGTCGAACAGGCCCGGTTCGGGGTGTTCCGGATGTAGCCTGCCGGCCGACACCGACCGGTCATCTTCTTCGTGTAAGGCCTGCCAATGGCCTCGCAACCCCTTGTCGGAAGGTGGATTTGGTGAGCCGCGTCACAGCCATGTGAAGGCGGCTGCATGCTAGTCTGGCGGCTCCCCCCAGCCGTCCAGTCCCGTCCGAGGAAGTCGCTCCATGGCCATTTTCAACCAGCAAAGCCCCGCCAAGAAAGACGTGCCGTCGTTCGCCAACGACCCCGCGCCCAACCCGCAGGCGGCCCCGACTCCGATCCGTGATACCCCAGCCGTGGCCGACTTCACGCCCAGCCAGGTCGCCCCGCCGCGCGCCAACGCGCAGCCCGAGGCGAAGGAATCCCTGATCGCCGCCGACCTGACCATCGAAGGCAAGATCGAAGGTGCCGGCCACGTCCGCATCGCCGGCAAGTTCAAGGGCGACGTCAACGTGCAGGGCGACCTGACCATCGAAAAGGGCGCCAAGCTCAGCGGTGGCGTGAGCGCCAAGAAGGTCATGGTGGCCGGCGAACTGGAAGGCAATATCGAATCGGCCTCGCGGGTCGAATTGCTCGACTCCGGCGCGCTGACCGGCGACATCAAGGCCGGCTCGCTCACCGTGGCGGCCGGTTCGCGGATCCGCGGCCATGTCGAATGCGGCTGGGGCGACAAGGATGCACCGAAGTCGAATGGCAAGGCCGCCGACACCAAGCCGGAACGCGAACTCGTTTCGTGAGCAACGCCCGTCCGGGCACGGCAGGTGCCACGCGCACCTGCCCGCATTGCAAGACGACGATCCTCGAAAGCTCGAGCATCTGTCCGTCCTGCCGGCATTACCTGCGCTTCGATTCCCCGAACGCGCAGGCCTCGACGACCATCACCCCGCTCAATGTCGAAGGCAAGATCCGCCATCCGTCCGAGGGCGGCGCCTGGGAGTACTCGGTGGTGCTGACCATCCGCGATGACGAAGGCAACGAGATCGCCCACCAGGTGGTCGGCGTGGGTGCGATGCATCCCGGCGAGGAACGCACCTTCAGCCTGGCGGTGGAAGTGATGCCGACCAACGACATGCGTCGCCCCGCCAAGCGCGGCATGAAGCACTGAGCGAGGATCGGACCCGCGCCGGAGCAAGCCGCCGGATCCAGGGATAAAAGGAAGGCGCCCGAGGGCGCCTTCCTGCATTTGCGCGGGCCAATCCGCGCGCCGCGCGAACACTACGCCGCCCGCCATTGCCCAGGCAGGGCTCCGTCAGCGCGCGGCGGCAGCCGCGCGCGCGTTGCGGATGTTCCAGGCGAACCCGAGCAGCAACGCCACCAGCACCACGAGTTGGGCAGTGACGCCCTGGATGGTCGGGTGGATGCCGAGCAGGTCCATCCGCGGTCCGTCGAACAACGACATCGACACCCAACCGGCCTCCTGCAGGGCCGCGACGCCCTTGCCCGCCAGCACCACCGCCAGTACCGCGACCAGTGCCGCGCTCGCCGCGAAGAACTTCCCGAACGGCAGCTTGCGGCTGTAGCGCAGCATCAGCCAGGCCACCACCGCCAGACCGACCATGGCGGTTGCCGCCCCGGCCATGATCGCGCCATGGTGCCCCTGGCTCCACAGCGCGGCATAGAACAGCACCGTTTCGAACGCTTCCCGATACACCACGATGAAGGCCAGCAGGAACAGGAACCAGGCCGAACCGCGCGAGAGCGCATGCGACAGCTTTTCCCGGATGTAGCGCTGCCATGCGTCGGCATGGCTCTTGCCATGCATCCAGATCCCGATCGAGACCAGCACCACCGCCGCGAACAGCGCGGCAAACCCCTCCGTGAGCTCGCGACTGGCGCCGCTGATGTTCACCAAGTAGGTGGCGGCCAGCCAGGTGGCGCCGCCGGCGACCAGCGCACCGATCCATCCGCCGTGCACGTAAGGCATGGCTTCCACGCGCCCGGCCTTGCGCAGGAACGCCACCATCGCGATGACGATCAGCAGGGCCTCGAGTCCTTCGCGAAGCAGGATGGTGAGGGCGCCAATGAAGGCCGTGGTGGCACCCGCACTGTCGTTGTCGTCCAGCGTGGCTTCGGCACGGTTCAGCAGGGCCTCGGCCTCGGCCGCGCTTGCCCGGACGTCGGCCACGCCGGCGCCCTGGCTGATGCTCCCGCGAACGCTTGCCATCGCGGTTTCCAGTTCGCGCAGCAACCCCGCGTCGCGGGTACCCAGCAGCGGCTCGATGGGTTCCACGCCATCGAGATAGGCCGACAGCAGCTTGTCGCGCGCCACGGCAGCATCGCCCGCCGCATAGGCTTCGACGCCTTCCCTCAGGCGCGTGCGCGCCAGCACCAGCGCGCCTTCCTGTTGTCCCGCCTCGACCAGGGCAAGGGCCGCCTGCGGCTCACGACGCAGGTACGCGGTGATGTCATCCGCCTCGTCCTGCGGCAACCCGGCCAGGCCAGCCGGCAAGGCATGCACCAGCGCTGCCAGGTCCGGCACCGCCGCCTGCGCTTCGGGGTGTTCGCGCAACAGCGCTTCGCCTCGTGAGGCGGCATCGCCGGGGAACGCGAGCTGGCCGACATAGAACGCCAGGGCCCAGCGCTGGTCCTCCGGCAGGTGCGCGTAACTGACCATCGAAGTGCCTTCGAGGCCCTGGTCGATCACCTGCTGCAGCGCGAACACACTGCGCTGACGCGCGCGCGCCTTGTCGGTGAAATCGATCGGCGGCGGGTCCAGGCTCGCGCCGGCCGGGCCGTCACCGGCGCCGGTCGCACCGTGGCAGCTCGCGCAGTTCTGCTGGTACAGCGCCGCGGCGCCCGACAGGTCCGGCACGCCATTGGGCGCGCGCGGCACCGGATATGCACTCAGCAAGGCCTCGGCCAGCGCCCGCGCCTGAAGCTCGACTTCCGCCGGAGCCGCCTTGTCCGCGATCGCATCCTGCAAGGTGACGGCCTGTGCTTCGAGCGCCTGCCTGGACGGATGCGCGGGCAAGCCCGCGAGCCCTTCGCGAACGGTCGCCGAGAATTCGGTCATCTCGTCGTATTCGACCTGGCTGATCACCACCCCGCCGCTGACGGCGCCGGGATAGTCCACCGCGATGTAATCCAGCAATCGCCACAGGGTCTGCACCTGCGGGGTGGCGAGGGCGCTGCCGGCCATGACAAGCAGGATCAACAGCGAGAACAGGCGGAACACACGCATGGGCGTTACCCGGGGTGGAATCAGCGCATTCTACAGACAACGAGAACGAGTCGCATTTAGACCTGCCTCGCCATGCGAAGCCCCGGCGCCACTTATGATGTCCGATCCCATCCTTGGAGCGCGCGCGAGTGACCGACGCCCTGCTGACCCATCGCCAAGGCCCGGTGGCCCGCCTTCGCCTGCACCGTCCCGAGTTGCACAACGCTTTCGATGCCGCCCTGATCGCGGGCCTGACCGATGCACTGGAGCAGCTGGGACGCGACGCCAGCGTGCGCGTGGTCGTCCTGGAGGGCAGCGGCGCCTCGTTCTCCGCCGGCGCCGACCTCAACTGGATGCGCGGCATGGCCGCCGCGGGCGAAACCGAAAACCGCGACGACGCCCTCGCCCTCGCCCGCCTGATGCGGGTCCTGGACGAGCTGCCCAAGCCCACCGTCGCCCGCGTCCACGGCGCGGCGTTCGGCGGCGGCGTCGGGCTTGTGGCCTGCTGCGACATTGCCATTGGCGCCGAAGGCGCGAAGTTCGGCCTGACCGAGAGCCGCCTGGGGCTGCTGCCAGCGGTGATCTCGCCCTACGTGATCGCGGCGATCGGCGCGCGCCACGCGCGGCGCTATTTCGCCACCGCGGAAGTATTCGATGCGATGCAGGCGCAGCGGATCGGCCTGCTGCACGAGGTCGTGGCGGCCGATGCGCTCGACGCCGCGGTCGACCGCCAGGTCGCGCTGCTGCTCAAGGCCGGCCCGGTGGCGTCGGCGCAGGCGAAGTCATTGGTGCGCGACGTCGCATGGGCGCGTGACCGCGACGCGATCGACGCAGCCAATGCCGGTCTGATCGCGCGATTGCGGGTGTCCGGCGAAGGGCAGGAAGGTCTGTCGGCGTTCCTCGACAAGCGTGCGCCGGCGTGGGCGGCGAAGGACTAAGCCAGCAGCCGATCCAAAGCCCTTCCCTTCAAGGGGAGGGTTGGGTGGGGATGGTCTGCCCCCGCAGCATGAAAACAATGGACAAGGAGTGTCCGATGCAAGGCCAGACAAACAGGAAGATCCTGCATGGAAAACTCCAGCGCAAGCTCCGCAATGCACCCACCGATGCAGAAGACCTGCTTTGGCGGCACTTGCGCGGTAGGCAACTGGAGGGATGCAAGTTCAGGCGACAGCATCCGTTCCTGGACTTCATCCTTGATTTCGCCTGCCTGGAGCGAAAGATCGTGGTCGAACTGGACGGCGGCCAGCATGCGGGCTCGACGGCGTACGACGCGCGACGAACGACGCTTCTGGAGAACACCGGATTCGTCGCCCTGCGATTCTGGAACAATGATGTCTTCGACAACACCGATGGAGTGCTCGAGGTGATATTGCGAACGCTGCGGAACCGCGCAACACCATCCCCACCCAACCCTCCCCTTGAAGGGGAGGGCTAAACGCATGTTCGACAAGATCCTCATCGCCAACCGCGGCGAAATCGCCTGCCGCGTGATCCGGACCGCGCGCCGGCTCGGCGTCGCCACCGTGGCGGTGTATTCGGAAGCCGATGCCGATGCGCAGCACGTGCGCCTCGCCGACGAAGCGTGGCCGATCGGCGGGCCGCGGCCGCAGGACAGCTACCTGCGCGGCGATGCGATCCTGGAAGTCGCGCGCCAGTCGGGTGCGCAGGCGATCCATCCCGGCTACGGTTTCCTCAGCGAGAACGCGGACTTCGCCGACGCGGTCAAGGCCGCCGGCCTGGCATTCATTGGCCCGTCCGGCGACTCGATGCGCAAGATGGGCAGCAAGGCCGGCGCCAAGGACCTGATGGCCGCCGCCGGCGTACCGGTGGTGCCCGGCTACACCGGCGAGGACCAGTCGCCCGACCTGCTCGCCCGCGAGGCCGCGCGCATCGGCTTCCCGCTGATGATCAAGGCCGCGCACGGTGGCGGCGGCAAGGGCATGCGCATCGTGCGCTCGGCCTCCGAGTTCCTGCCCAACCTGGAGAGCTGCCAGCGCGAGGCGAAGAATGCGTTCGGCCGCGACCGCGTGCTGCTCGAGCGCTACATCGAATCCCCGCGCCACATCGAGATCCAGGTGTTTGGTGACGCCGATGGCAACGCCATCCACCTGGGCGAACGCGAATGCTCCGCGCAGCGCCGCTACCAGAAGGTGCTGGAGGAGTCGCCCTCGCCGTTCGTCACGCCGCAGCTGCGCGCGGCGATGGGTGCGGCCGCGGTGCAGGCCGCGCATGCGATCGACTACGCCAACGCGGGCACGGTGGAATTCATCGTCGCGCCGTCGGGCGAGTTCTTCTTCATGGAGATCAACACCCGGCTGCAGGTCGAACACCCGGTGACCGAACTGGTGACCGGCCTGGACCTGGTCGAATGGCAACTGCGCATCGCAGGCGGCGAGCCGCTGCCGCTGGCGCAGGACGACATCGTCCAGCGCGGCCATGCGATCGAGGTGCGCCTGTACGCGGAGGACCCCGACGCCGGCTTCCTGCCCGGTTCCGGCAGGCTCGAGCGCCTGCGCCTTCCCCCGCCCTCGCCGCAGGTGCGCATCGACTCGGGCGTGGTCGAAGGCGACACGGTGACGATCTTCTACGACCCAATGATCGCCAAGCTGGTCGTGCACGGCGAAGACCGGCCACGCGCCCTCGCCTGCCTGCGCGAGGCGCTGGCGCAATGCGAGATCGAGGGCCCGAAGTCCAACATCGCCTTCCTCGAACGACTGGTGCGGCATCCGGCCATCGTCGATGCCAGCATCGACACCGGCTACCTCGACCGCCACCTCGACGACTTCATCGGTGGAGACGAAGACGATGCCGGCCCGGTCGCTGCCGCGGCCACCGCCGCGCTGCTGCAGGACGAAGCCGCGACGCGGGCTTCGGCGACGCGCAGCGGCGATCCCTCCTCGCCCTGGGCCATCGCCGATGGCTGGCGCCTGGGCCATGCCGGCCAGCGCCGGCTGGTGCTGCGCCTTGGCGACGTGCGGCATGAGATCACCGCGCACGGCGCCGACGGCGATTACCGCATCGAACACGACGGCGCCACCGTCGAGGTGACAGGCGCGCGTTTGGCTGGTTCGCACCTGGCCGAATCTGGCCTCAGCGCGCGTTTCGATGGACGGGGCCGGCGTTACCGCATCCAGGCCGATGCGCGCCGGATATTGCTGCATGACGGGGAGCGGCGTTGGCGCTACGAGCGCGTGCCGGCCTATCAGGCGGAGCACACCGGTGCGGGCGGCAGCGGCGACCAGGTCGTCGCGCCGATGCCCGGGCGCATCGTGCTGGTTCGTGTTGCCGGTGGCGACAATGTGGAACAGGGGCAGGAACTGCTGGTGATGGAAGCGATGAAGATGGAGCTTTCCCTGAAGGCACCGCGCGATGGCGTGGTCGCCGAGGTGCGGGCAACGCAAGGCGAATTCGTCGATGCCGATGCCAGCCTCGTCGTGCTGGAGACCTGAGCATGGCCCTGCCCGCGTCCGTGCGCATCGTCGAGGTCGGCCCGCGCGACGGGCTGCAGAACGAAAAGACGATCATCCCCACCGCCGCCAAGATCGAACTGGTCGACCGGCTCTCGGCCACCGGCCTGCAGACCATCGAGGCGACCAGCTTCGTCAGCCCGAAGTGGGTGCCGCAGCTGGCGGATGCCGCCGAGGTCTATGCTGGCATCCACCGCAGGCCGGGCGTGCGTTACCCGGTGCTGGTGCCCAACGAACAGGGCTACGAGCGCGCTCGCGCCGCCGGCGCCGACGAGATCGCGGTGTTCACCGCGGCGTCGGAAGCCTTCAACAAGGCCAACATCAACGCGACGATCGACGAATCACTGGCCCGCTTCGCGCCCGTCCTCGCGCGCGCGAAGGCTGACGGCATTCCCGTTCGCGGCTACGTCTCCACCGTGCTCGGCTGCCCGTACCAGGGGCAGGTACCGGTCGCGGACGTGGTGCGCGTCGCCACGGCATTGCATGCGATGGGCTGCTACGAGATCTCGCTCGGCGACACCATCGGCGTCGGCACGCCCGGCAAGGCGCGCGCGATGCTGCTGGCCGTGGCCGAAGCGGTGCCGATGCCGGCGCTGGCGGTGCATTTCCACGACACCTACGGCCAGGCGCTCGCCAACATCCTGGCCTGTCTGGAGGAAGGCGTGGCGGTGGTCGATGCGGCCGTCTCCGGTACCGGCGGCTGCCCCTACGCCAAGGGTGCGACCGGCAACGTCGCCAGCGAGGACGTGGCGTATATGCTGCACGGCATGGGCATCGCGACCGGCATCGACCTCGCCGCGCTCAGCGACACCGGTCGCTGGCTGGCGGCCCTGCTCGGCCGCGACACCGGCAGCAAGTTCACCCGGGCCGCAATGGCGTCATGAGCACGGGCCGCCAGCTGCCGGAGGAAACTTCGAGGCTGTCGGCCAACGATGGCACCGCGCAGATCGCGGCGGCGCTGGACACCGCCTGCCGCGACCTGGCGATCCCCGCCGACGTCCGCCTGCTGCTGGCCGAGGCCCGCGATGCCCTGCGTTCGGCCAGCAGCGACGCCGAGACCGCGCGCCTGCGCTACCACGCGCTGTTCGACGCCGTGCCCGACCCGGTCAGCATCCTCGACGAGCGCGGCATCGTGCTCGACCTCAACAAGGCCGGCATGGCCGCCTACCGGCGCCCGCGCGAGGAGATCATCGGCCAGCCGATCGAAGTGCTGAACCCGGACCTGCCCAAGGGCCACCTCGGCCCGGTCTGGGACACCATCAACCGCGGCCGCACCTACGTCATCGAAGTGACCAACATGCGTGCCGACGGCACCCGGTTCCCGGTCGAGGTGCATTCGGCCGGATTCCTGCACGACGGCCGCAAGTGCCTGGTGGCGGTGGCGCGCGACCTGAGCAGCCGCCACGAGGCCGAGCTGCGCTACCGCGAGCTGATGGAGGTGATCGACAAGGGCATCGTGGTCCAGGACGAGTTCCTCAATTTCACCTACGGCAACTCCGCGGCGCTGCGCCTGCTGGGCATCGACGGCAGCGCATCGCTCGACGACGCGATGCGGCTCGAGCACTGGATGCTGGTGCGCGAGGACGGCACGGTGATGCCGGAAGCGGAATACCCGGCGGTCCGCGCGCTGCGCGAAGGCAGGATCATCGAGAGCACCCTGGTCGGCCTCTACCATCGCCAGCGGCGCCAGCTGAGCTGGCTGTCGGTCACGGTGGTGCCGCAGTTCGCGGCCGACGCCGACAAGCCGCACCAGGTGTTGTCGATGTTCAGCGACGTCACCGAACTCAAGCGCGACAGCGCCCTGTTCGACCGCGTGCAGGCGCTGGCGCACATCGGCGGGTGGGAATGGGACGCCACCAGCGACCAGCTCTATCTCACCGACGAATCGGTGCGCATCCTCGCCCAGGACACGCCGCCGGCGACGATGCCGCGGATGATCGACTGCCTCGCCGCCAGCGACCGCCTGCGCCTGCACGCGGCGCTGGAGCTGGCGATCCGCGAGGGACGCGACTTTGACCTCGAACTGCAGGGCGCGCGCGCCGACGGCCACGCGTTCTGGGTGCGCGTGATCGGCGGCGGCGTGCCGGGCGACCCGGCCACCTCGCACCTGACTGGCACCCTGCAGGACATCACCGAGCTCAAGCACGGCGAGGAAACGCTGCGCGTGCAGGCACGCAGCGACCCGCTCACCGGGCTGATGAACCGCGACGCGATCCTCGGCGAGATCAGCGCGCGCCTCGCCGACCCGTCCCAATCCGCGGTCGCGGTGCTCTACATCGACCTGGACCGCTTCAAGGTGGTCAACGACGTGCTCGGCCACAACGCCGGCGACGAGCTGCTGATGAACGCCGCGCGCCGGATCCTGCGCGCGGTGGGCACCGAAGGTTTGATCGCCCGCTTCGGCGGCGACGAGTTCCTGGTCGTGTGCAGCACCGAGGACGATCCGGGCCGGCCCGAACGCGTCGCCGACGCGATCCTCGATGCCTTCGGCGACAGCTTCCGCTTCGAGAAAGAAGAATTCACGATCACCGCCAGCATCGGCATCGCGCGCGCACCCGGGCACGGCGACCGGCCGCAGACGCTGATCCACAACGCCGACGCGGCGATGTACGACAGCAAGCGCCGCATCCGCAACGGCTGGCAGGTGTTCACGCCGGCGCTGGCGCAGACCCAGCAGGACCGCCTGCGCGTGGAAACGCACCTGCGCCGGGCCGCCGACAACAACGAGTTCCACCTGGTCTACCAGCCCCAGGTCGCCCTGGACGGCGGCCGCATCGTCGCCGCCGAGGCCCTGATCCGCTGGGAGAACCACCAGCTCGGCGAAATGCGCCCGGACCACTTCATCGGCCATGCCGAAACCACCGGCGACATCGTGCGCATCGGCAGCTGGGTGCTGCGCGAGGCCTGCCGGCAGGTCGCCCAGTGGCGCGATGCGGGGCTGGGCATCGTGCGCGTCGCGGTCAACGTGTCCTACCGCCAGTTCCTCGGCGACGACCTGGCCGACAACGTGCGCGGCGTGCTGGCCGAGTTCGACCTGCCGGGCACCGCGCTGGAACTGGAGTTCACCGAGCGCGTGCTGATCGAGGACGCGCCGGACACGCTGCTCACCTTCGCCCGCCTGCGCGAACAGGGCGTGGTGTTGACCATCGACGATTTCGGCGAGGGTTACAGCGCGCTCAACTACCTGCGGCGGCTGCCGATCCACGGCCTGAAGCTGAGCCAGCTGTTCGTCGAAGGCGTGCCCGGCAACAAGTCCGACGTCGCGGTCTGCCAGGCGGTCGTCGGCATCGCCCGCAGCCTGGGGCTGGGGCTGGTCGCGGAGGGCGTCGAATCCGAGCAGCAGCGGCGTTTCCTGCTCGAACTCGGCGTGCCGGTCGGCCAGGGCTTCTTGTTCGCGCCGGGCCTGCGACCGGACGAGTTCGCGCACCGCCTCGGCGTCGAGGTAGCGAATGCCGATGACTGAGACGCCACGCATCCGCCCGATCGAGGCCGGCGACGACGCGGCGATGGCCGCGGTCATCCGCGCGGTGATGCCGGAGTTCGGCGCGGTCGGCGACGGCTTCGCGATCAACGACCCCGAAGTCGACTGGATGCATCGCGCCTACGCCATCGACCGCGCGGCGTACTTCGTCGTCGAGGACGCGGGCAAGGTCATGGGCGGCGGCGGCATCGCGCCGCTGCTCGGCGGCGACCCGGACACCTGCGAACTGCGCAAGATGTACTTCCTGCCCGAACTCCGCGGCCGCGGCGCCGGCGCGGCCCTGATGGCGCGCTGCCTGGACGCCGCCCGCGGTCTCGGTTTCCGCCGCTGCTACCTCGAGACCCTTTGCGGCATGGACGCGGCGATGAAGCTCTACGAACGCAGCGGCTTCCACCGCATCGACGGCCCGCTCGGCGCGACCGGGCACGGCGGCTGCAATACCTTCTACCTGCGCGGCCTGTAGGTCGGGGCTACGCCCCGAAGCCGTGAAGCCTTTCCGACCACGGGATTTCGTTCTCCGGGTGAGTCCCCGGTTGCGCCGTGCCGTCGGAGGCCTAGCCCCGGCCTGCGGCCATCACGGTTAAAATCTCCGGTTTCCGCCTTCCGGGATTTCCCATGCAACCCGATTCGATCCGCGCCATCGTCACCGGCGGCGTTTCCGGCCTCGGCCTGGCCGTGGCCACGCGCATCGTTGCCGACGGCGGCAAGGTCGCCCTGTTCGACGTCAACGACGACAAGGGCGCGGCCGCGGTCGCGGCCCTGGGCGACGCCAATGCGCGCTACTTCCGCACCGACGTCACCGACGAGGACGGCGTGGTCGCCAATGTCGCCGCGGCGAAGGAATTCCTCGGCGGCCTCAACGCCACGATCAACTGCGCCGGCATCCTCGGCGCGGGCCGCGTGCTTGGCCGCGAAGCGCCGATGCCGCTGAAGAATTTCTCGGCCACGGTGATGGTCAACCTGGTCGGCAGCTTCAACGTCGCCAAGGCCGCGGCGGCGCAGATGCAGCACAACGAAGCCGGCGAAGACGGCGAGCGCGGCGCGATCGTCAACACCGCGTCGGTCGCCGCGTACGAAGGCCAGATCGGCCAGGCCGCGTATTCGGCGTCGAAGGGCGGCGTGGTCGGCATGACCCTGCCGATGGCGCGCGAACTGGCCCGCTTCGGCATCCGCGTCAACACCATCGCCCCCGGCATTTTCTGGACGCCGATGGTCGACGGCATGCCCGACGACGTGCAGCAGTCGCTGTCGGCCTCGATCCCGTTCCCGTCGCGGCTCGGGCGGCCGGAGGAGTTCGCCGACCTCGTCGCCTACATCCTCGGCAACCGCTACCTCAACGGCGAGACCATCCGCCTCGACGGCGCGGTGCGGCTGGCACCGAAGTAGCCGGGAATCGGGAATGGAGAATCGGGAATCGCAAGAGCGAGTCGCCAACCATTTCCGCTTTTCCGATTCCCCACTCCCTATTCCCCATTCCCGGTTCTTCCAATGAAAGCCTACGACGTCAAGAAAGGAAACGTGGTCGAGCACAACGGTACCGTGTACCAGGTGCGCGACATCGAGCGCAGCTCGCCGCAAGGCCGCGGCGGCAACGTCAAATTCCGCTTCACCATGTATTCGGTGCCCGGCGGCAACAAGTTCGACCTCAGCCTCGGCGGCGACGACGAGCTGAAGGAAGTCGAGCTGTCACGACGGCAGGTGACGTTCTCGTACAAGGACGGCGACGCGTTTGTGTTCATGGACGACGAGGACTACACGCCGTACACGCTCGACTCCGACGTCATCGGCGACGATGCGGGCTACATCAGCGACGGCCTGGCCGAGTGCTACGTGCAGATCATCGACGAGCAGCCGGTGGCGCTGCAGCTGCCGCAGAGCGTGGTGCTCGAAGTGGTCGAGACGCCGCCCGAGCTCAAGGGCGGCACCGCAACCAAGCGGCCGAAGCCGGCGAAGCTCAGCACCGGGATCGAGATCCAGGTGCCCGAGTACATCGGCAACGGCGAGCGGGTATGGGTGAATACCACGACGGGCGAATTCGGCGGCCGCGCGGACTGAGGTCTCCCGCCGCCTGCTCCCTGTAGGAGCGGCTTCAGCCGCGAGCTTTTCCGCCCCAGATGCCGCGGAGAACAAGCCAGCGGCTGGGCCATCCCTCACGCCGCTTCTTGCGAGAGCGGCTTCAGCCGCGAGTTCTCGATCCGACAGCGCGGTGCAAAAGCTCGCGGCTGAAGCCGCTCCTACAAGAGCGAGAGCCAAGGCCGTGCCGCCAAGGCGTCTTCAGGGATCGAACAGCTTTCCCGGATTCATGATCCCGTGCGGGTCCAGCACCCGCCGGATCCCGCGCATCACCTCGATCTCCGCCGCGCTGCGCGTCGACCACAGGTAGGGCTTCTTCACCAGTCCGATGCCGTGTTCGGCGGAGATACTGCCGCCGTGGCGGTGCAGCGTTTCCGCGAGCACCTTGGTGACCTGTTCGCATTGGGCGACGAATTCCGCATCGTCCATCCCTTCGGGCTTGAGCACGTTGATATGCAGGTTGCCGTCGCCGATGTGGCCGAACCAGACCACGTCGAACTGCGGGTATCCGCGCGCAAGCAGCGCCTGCGCCTCGGCTAGGAATACCGGCATCGCCGAAACCCGTACCGACACGTCGTTCTTGTACGGCGTGTACCGCGCCAGGCTCTCGGTGATGCCTTCGCGCAGGCGCCACAGCTGCGCGGCCTGGGCCTCGCCCTGGGCGATGACGCCGTCGCTGACCCAGCCCTGCCCGGTGCAATGCTCGAACGCGGCCAGCATCGCCACTTCGTCTGCATCGCCCTGCATCGCGAACTCGGCGACCACGTAGTACGGGTGCACGTCGGCGAATGGCGCCTGCCCGCCGTGCGCCAGCACGTGGTGCAGCGCGCGATCGGTGAAGAATTCGAAGGCCTCGAGGCGCAAGCGTTGGCGCAATTCCGCGAATACCGCCATCAGCACGTCGAACGAGGGCAGCGCCAGCAGCATCACCTGGGTCGGCGGCGGCGGGTCGGCGAGCTTCAGCACGGCTTCCACGACGATGCCCAGCGTGCCCTCCGAACCGATCGCCAGATGGCGCAGGTCGTAGCCGCTGGAATTCTTGACCAGGCCGCGACCGAGGTCGAGCAGTTCGCCGGTGCCGGTCACCAGCTTCAGTCCGGCGATCCACTCGCGCGTGTTGCCGTGGCGGAGCACGCGGATGCCGCCGGCGTTGGTGGCGATGTTGCCGCCGATGCTGCAGGAGCCGCGCGCGGCGAAGTCGACCGGATAGGCCAGCCCATGTTCCGCCGCTTCCTCGTGCACCGCTTGCAGCGTGATGCCCGCCTCCACCGTCAGGGTGCGGTCGATTGGGTCAAAGCCGAGCACCCGGTTCATGCGCGAAAGGCTCAGCACGAGCTCGCCGTTGGCGGCCACCGCACCGCCCGACAGCCCAGTGCGCCCGCCCGACGGCACGATCGCGACCCGGTTCGCGCCGGCCCAGCGCACCACTGCCTGCACTTCGGCCACGTCTGCCGGCAACGCGATCGCGAGCGGCGCCGGCGTCCAGCGCCGGGTCCAGTCGCGGCCGTAGTGCTCCAGTTCGGCCGGGGCGGTTTCCAGCCGAAGGTGGGGGACGTTCTGTCGCAGGTCGTCGAGGCGGGGATCGTTCATGGTGGTCGCGTAGGTCGGCCCTGCGGCCGACATGATGTGTGATGACCGGCAATGCGCCCGGGGGCATGGCCCCGACCTGCGCGGCCGACGAATGTCATGAACCCTGTGCCGCGCGGAACGCAGCCCCGACCTGCGGCAGCGTGCCAGCCAGCGCCACGGGCGTCCAGTGCGGCACTGCAGCAAAAGCCCCCGGTTGCTGGCAAACTGATTTCGCCCTCCCCCTACCGCCGACGATGACCAAGACCTCGTACCCCAAGCAGGATATCCGCGTGCTGCTGCTGGAAGGCGTCAGCCAGAGCGCGGTGGACACGTTCCGCGCCGCCGGCTACACCAACATCGACCTGCATGCGAAGTCGTTGCCGGAGGACGAATTGCGGCAGCGCATTGCCGACGCGCACTTCGTCGGCATCCGCTCGCGCACCCAGCTGACCGCCGAGGTGCTGGCCGACGCGCGACGCCTGCTGGCGATCGGGTGTTTCTGCATCGGCACCAACCAGGTCGACACCGAGGCCGCGCAGCTGGCCGGCATCCCGGTGTTCAACGCGCCCTACTCCAACACCCGCAGCGTCGCCGAACTGGTGCTCGCGCAGGCGATCATGCTGCTGCGCGGCGTGCCGCAGAAGAACGCGCAATGCCACCGTGGTGGCTGGTCGAAGTCGGCCGCCGGCAGCCACGAGGCGCGCGGCAAGACCGTCGGCATCGTCGGCTACGGCCACATCGGCACCCAGGTCGGCGTGCTGGCCGAGGCGCTGGGCATGCAGGTGCTGTTCCACGACATCGAGACCAAGCTCTCGCTGGGCAACGCGCGGCCGGCGATCGACCTCGACGACCTGCTCGCGCGCAGCGACGTGGTAACCCTGCACGTGCCGGAAACGCCGGCCACGAAGATGATGTTCGGCGCCGCGCAGATCGCGCGGATGCGGCCCGGCACGCACCTGATCAATGCCTCGCGCGGCAGCGTGGTCGACATCGACGCGCTGGCCGCCGCGCTGCGCTCGGAACACCTGGCGGGCGCGGCGGTGGACGTGTTCCCGAGCGAGCCCAAGGGCAACGATGATCCGTTCGAATCGCCGCTGCTCGGGCTGGACAACGTCATCCTCACCCCGCACGTCGGCGGCAGCACGCTGGAGGCGCAGGACAACATCGGGATCGAGGTCGCGGCCAAGCTGGTGCGCTACAGCGACAACGGCAGCACGCTGTCGGCGGTGAACTTCCCCGAGGTCACCCTGCCCGGCCACGCCGGCAGCCGTCGCCTGCTGCACATCCACCGCAACGTGCCGGGCGTGCTGTCGCAGGTCAACGAGGTCTTCGGCAGCCACGGCGTCAACATCGATGGCCAGTACCTGCGCACCGATGCGAAGGTGGGTTACGTGGTGATCGACGTGGATGCGGACGAGCGCCAGGCATTCGAACTGCGCGCGGCGCTGGCCGAGATCCCGGGCACGTTGCGCGCGCGGGTGCTGTATTGATGCCCCTGCGCCCTGTAGGACAAGCCGGTCGCGCGTGGCCTGCCGTGGCGATTGATCTGTTGTAGGAGCGGCTTCAGCCGCGAGCTCTTGATCTTGCCGCGTGGCGCCGGGAGAGCTCGCGGCTGAAGCCGCTCCTACAAGAGATCACACGACAGTTGACGCAGCGCTTGCGGGCCGCGCCAGCCACTTGCGGGCCATGCGCCGCAGCGACGCATCCGCGCCTTCGTCCTCGGCCAGCGCTTCGATATCACGCCAGGCCAGCGCATGCGATTCGTCGCTGACAACGAACTCCTCGTCGTCACCGGCCCGCACGATGTAGCGCACGTCGTAATGCCAGTGCGCGGGGACGCCCTTGTGTTCGGGAATCAGGTGGCGGTCGAGATCGAAGACGCCCGGCACCACCTGCAGGCCCGCCAGGCCCGACTCTTCTTCCGCCTCGCGCAGCGCCGTGCGCGCCAGGTCGCGGTCGCCATCGGCATGCCCTCCCAACTGCAGCCACATGCCGAGCTTGCGATGGTGGGTCAGCAGGATGCGCGCGCCGCCGCGGTCGACCAGCCAGGCTGATGCGGTGAAGTGTCCGGCGAGCCGTTCGCGCACGAATGGATCTTCGCGATCGGCCAGCAGGGCCAGGAAATCGTCGACGCATCCGGCCTCTGCGGGCCAGCGACCGGCATAGTCGCGCAGCGCCGCCTGCAGTGCGCGGTCGGCTGCCGCGGGGGGGCTCTCGATGTTGCAGTGCGGCATGCTGTCCTCGCGATCCATCGGGCAATTCTAGCGAGGCGGCCGTGCCCGATGGCGCTTGTGCGCGCGGTGCCGCGGCGGTTATGGTCGCCGGGTCCCGGCCGCACTGCGGCCGGTGTTCCATTCATCCAACAGCATCAAATCCGGGGAGCCACTCAATGCTTTTTTGGCGCGTCAAGCCGCTCGACAAGATCATGGAAACCGCCGGCAAGAAGGCGTTGACCCGACAACTCGGTGCGTTCCAGCTGACCATGCTCGGCGTTGGTGCGGTGATCGGCACCGGCATCTTCGTACTCACTGCCGAGGCCGGCCAGAAGGCGGGCCCGGGCATGATGGTCGCGTTCGTCATCGCCGCCGTGGTCTGCGCACTGGCCGCGCTGGCATACGCCGAACTCGCCTCGATGATCCCGGTCTCCGGTTCGGCCTATACCTACACTTACGGCGTGCTGGGCGAGGCCCTGGCCTGGATCGTCGGCTGGGCCCTGGTGCTGGAATACGCGGTGGCGGCCGGCGCGGTGTCGGTGGGCTGGTCGGGCTACATGAATGGCCTGCTGATGCACACCAACCTGTTTGGCCTGGTGGAACCCGGCGCGCTGTCGCTGCCAATGGCCCTGCGCACCGGGCCCTACGACGGCGGCACCTTCAACGTACTCGCCTGCCTGATCGCGCTCGCCGTCACCTGGCTGCTGGTGATCGGCACCTCGAAGTCGGCCAAGGTCAACGCGGTGCTGGTCTCGATCAAGGTCGCGGCACTGGTCGGCTTCATCGTGATCGCGCTGCCAGCCGTGCAGAGCGAGAACTTCGAACCGTTCCTGCCGTCCGGCTGGGGCAGCCCGATGGGTGGCATCGGCGTGCTCGGCGCCGCCGCTTCGATCTTCTTCGCCTACGTCGGCTTCGATGCGGTCTCCACCGCCGCCGAGGAAACCAAGAACCCCAACCGCAACATCCCGATCGGCCTGATCGGCTCGCTGCTGATCTGCACCATCTTCTACCTGCTGGTCAGCTATGGCGCGGTCGGTTCGGTCGGCTCGCAGCCGATGATCGGCGCCGGCGGCGCGGTGATCTCTCCCGGCACCCCGGAAATGGCCGCCGCCTGCATGGGGTCGGAAGCACTGGTCTGCAGCAAGGAGCCGCTGGCACACGTCATGCGCATGCTCGGCTTCGGCGGCATCGGCAACCTGATCGGCCTGGCCGCGGCACTGGCACTGCCGTCGGTGGTGCTGATGATGATCTACGGCCAGACCCGCATCTTCTTCACCATGTCGCGCGACGGCCTGCTGCCCGAGATCCTGTCCCGGGTGCATCCGAAGTACCACACCCCGCACGTGGTCACCATGATCACCGGCGGCTTCGTGGCGGCGTTCGCGGCGATGTTCCCGGTCGGCATCCTCGCCGACATCTCCAACTCGGGCACCCTGTTCGCCTTCATCATGGTCTCGATCGGGGTGATGATCCTGCGCAAGCAGCAGCCCGGCCGCCTTCGCCCGTTCCGCACGCCGCTGGTGTGGCTGGTCTGCCCGCTGGCGGTCGCCGGCTGCCTGCTGCTGTTCTTCAACCTGTCGCTGTACACGATCAGCCTGTTCTTCGGCTGGGCGATCATCGGCCTGGTCGTCTACCGCTTCTACGGCTATCGCCACAGCGACCTGGGCCGCGGCCTGACCGCTGCCGAGGGCGGCGAAGTGCCGCCGCCGGAGCCGCCGTTCCACGAGGGTCCGCAGGCCTGACCAAGGCCCTGGATGGAACATTTGCTTCATGGAAAATGGCGCGGATGACCGCGCCATTTTTCCGTCTGCCAGCCGGCGAGCCCGCGACGCGCCGCCGGCAACGAGGGGATCGGCAATGAACGCTTCAGCCACACGCAAGATCGGGCCGGTGCTGGCGACCTTCGTGGTCGCCAACAACATGATCGGGTCGGGCTTCTTCCTGCTGCCGGCGACGTTGGCGCAGTCGGGCGGCGTCACCGCGCTGGCCTGGCTGCTGGGCACGGTGCTGGCGGTGGTGCTGGGCGGCGCGTTCGCGCGGCTGGCGCGGCAGTACCCGGACATGCAGTCGCCCGACGACTACGTGCGCCCGGCGCTGGGACGCGACATGGGCTTCCTCGCGACCACGCTGTACTGGATCTCGTCGTGGGTCGGCAACAACGCGATCGCGGTGGCGGCGTTCGGCTATCTCGTGATCCTGCTGCCGATCGACGACAGCCCGGCGGTGCGACTGGTCGGCCAGATCATGCTGATCTGGCTGATGTTCGCGCTCAACCTGCTCGGGCCGCGCGGCATCGCGCGGTTCCAGTCGATGTGCGTGATTTTCGGCCTGCTCCCGGTGATCGCGGTACTGACCGCCGGATGGGCGAGTTTCGACGGCGACATCTACCGCGCCGCCTGGAACGTCACCGACCAATCCGATGCCACGGTGGTGTTCAGTTCGCTGGCGCCGATCTTCTGGGCCTTCGTCGGCCTGGAGACCGGGGCGATGATCGCCGGCGTGGTCGACGACCCGGACCGCAACGTCCCGCGCGCGACCATCGGCGGCATCCTCATCGCCGGCGTGGTGTACCTGGTGTCGTCGGTGCTGATGATGGGCATCGTGCCGGCGTCGGAAATGGCGGTGTCGAGCGCGCCGTTCGCGCTGGTCGCCGGCAAGATGTTCGGCGCCTGGGCGATCCCGGTCATCGCGGCGGCGGCGGCGCTCAAGGCCACCGGCACACTCGGCGGCTGGATGCTGGTCACCGGCGAATCCGGCGCCCGCGCCGCGCAGCGCGGGATGCTGCCGTCGATCTTCGGCCGCCTGCGCGCGAACGGTTCGGCTGGCTGGGGGTTGCTGATCGTCGCCGCGGCGATGTCGGCGATCGTCGTGATCACCTCGGCGCCGACGGTCGGCGACCAGTTCCGGGTCCTGATCGACATGGTGGTGATGCTGGTGGTGATGGCCTACATCGCCGCCGGCCTCAGCCTGCTGCTGGGCGCGCCTGGCATGCCCTCGGGCACCCGCGAGCGCCTGCTCGGCATGGGCGCGCTGGCCGCCTGTGGCCTGCTGGTGTACTCCAGCCCGGTGAAGACGCTGGTCGGCGCGCTGATCGTCGCGCTGCTGGCGTGGGCGGCGTGGCGCGGGTTCGGGCGGGGCGCGAAGCAGGCCTGATCGCCCCGCATCGCCACGCCCGGGGCGCAGCGGTAAACTCGTGGGCATGCCCGACGCCCTGCCCTACGATACCCACCGCCTGTGCGAGCTCGCCGGCGAGATCATCGTCAACGTCCGCGAGCTGTCCGCGCTCGGCTGGACCCCGGCGACCAGCAGCAACTTCTCGCACCGGCTCGACGACCGCCATGCCGCGATCACCGTGTCCGGCCGCGACAAGGGCAGGCTGCGCGAGGCCGACATCATGGTCGTCGACTTCGACGGCCGCGCCGTCGGCAGCGACCACCGGCCATCCGCCGAGACCCTGCTGCACACGCAGCTGTACAGCCGCTTCCCGGAAATCGGCTGCGTGCTGCACACCCATTCGCAGGTGCAGACCGTGGCATCGCGGCTGTACGCCGGCGCAGGCCACGTGCACCTGGAAGGCTATGAACTACTCAAGGCCTTCAGCGGCAACACCACCCACGAGACCGAACTCGACCTGCCGGTGCTGCCGAACACCCAGGACATGCCGTCGCTGGCGGCGCAGGTCGATGCGTTGCTCGACCAGGACTGCATGTGGGGCTATCTGATCGACGGCCACGGCCTGTACGCCTGGGGCCGCGACATGGCCGAGGCGCGGCGCCACCTGGAAGCCTTCGAATTCCTGCTCGGCTGCGAGTTGGAGCTGCGCAAGCTCGGCTGCACATAGGCGCGCAGGTCGGAGTTGCACCCCCGACGATCGGTGGCGGCGCGCATTTATCGGTCGCGCGGGACGTCGTGGGCGTAGCCCTGCCCTACCGTGCGTTGCGGACCACAGCGTTTCCGTCGCGGCCGTGCCGGCGCCAGCAAGGCTTGATAGGCTGATGTCCCCACCAGAGCCGCCGCCATGAGCCGTCTTCGCATCTTCGCCGACAACGCCCCCGACACTCCAGAATTCAGCAGCCACGACGGCGATGCGATCGCCCGCGAACTGCGGAAGATCGGTGTCACCTTCGAACGCTGGCAGGCCGCGCAGCCGATCGCGCCCGGCGCCAGCCCGGAGGAAGTGATGGCCGCCTATCGCACCGACATCGACCGCCTCGTCGCCGAGCACGGCTTCAAGAGCGTCGACGTGGTCAGCATCGCGCCGGACAACCCGAAGCGCGAGGAGATGCGCGCCAAGTTCCTCGACGAGCACTTCCACAAGGAAGACGAGGTGCGTTTCTTCGTCGCCGGCTCCGGCCTGTTCACCCTGCACGTGGGCGACAGGGTCTACGAGATCGAATGCGTGAAGGACGACCTGATCGCGGTGCCCGACGGCACCACCCACTGGTTCGACATGGGCCCGGAGCCGAGCTTCGTGGCGATCCGCTTCTTCACCGAGCCGGACGGCTGGGTCGGGCATTTCACCGGCACCGACATCGCTCGGCGCTTCCCGCGCTACGAGAACTGATCCCTACCCCTGCACTTGTAGGAGCGGCTTCAGCCGCGAGCTTTTGATCCTTTCGCCAACGACAACAGCTCGCGGCTGAAGCCGCTCCTGCAAAATCCTGCAAGAGCAACAAGGCAAGGCATGAAACCGACCATCCTCACCGACATCGAAGGCACCACCAGCAGCATCTCCTTCGTCAAGGACGTGCTGTTCCCCTATGCCCGCCAGGCCCTGCCCGGCTTCGTGCGCGCGCGCGGCAACGAGCCGGAGGTGCGCCACTGGCTGGACCAGGTGGCGATGGAGAACGGCGGCATGTGCCAGGACGCGATGATCGTCGAGACCCTGCAGGGCTGGATCGACCAGGACCGCAAGCACACCGCGCTCAAGGCGCTGCAGGGCATGGTCTGGGAAGCCGGCTACCGAAGCCGCGACTTCACCGCGCCGGTCTATCCCGATGCCGTCGCGGCATTGCGGCGCTGGGACGAGGCCGGCTACCCGCTTGCCGTGTACTCCTCCGGCTCGGTGCCGGCGCAGCGGCTGCTGTTCGGCAACTCCGACGCCGGCGACCTGCTGCCGCTGTTCGACGCGTTCTTCGACACCGCCGTCGGCCACAAGCGCGAGGCCGACAGCTACCGCGGCATCGCCCGTTCGCTCGGCCGCGAACCGGCCGACGTGCTGTTCCTGTCCGACGTGGTCGAGGAACTCGACGCCGCACGCGACGCCGGGATGCGCACGGTGCTGGTCGACCGCCGCGAAGACTACCCGCAACCGCGCACCGGCGAGGCGACGAACGGCCACGCGCGGGTGGAGCGCTTCACCGACATCGATCCCGCCACGACATGACCCGACGGCACCGTTCCGGCATCGCGGCCGCCCTGTTCGGCGTCGCCGCGCTGTTGCTGCTGCCGGCGTGTGCCGAAGATGGAAGCATCACCGCACGCGACCACCGCCTGCTCGCCGACGACATCGCGGCGCTGGCGCCACAGCGCCCCGACCAAGTGGACCTCTACGTTGTCGGTTTCGCCGGCGACAGCACCGAGAACGTGTTCCGCAACGAGGTCACCTACCTCGACGCACTGATGTCGAAACGTTTCGACTCACAGGGCCGCGTGGTCACCCTGGTCAACCACCTCGACAGTCTGACCACCGCGCCGCGGCCGCTCGCGACGCTGGAAAACCTGCGCATCGCGCTGGCCGGCGTGGGCCGGGTGATGGACCGCGACGAGGACGTGCTGCTGCTCTACCTGACCCTGCATGGCACCGAGGAGCACGAGCTCGCCGTGCAGCTGCCACCGGTGCTGGAGCAATGGATCACGCCGCGCGAACTGCGCAAGGCGCTCGACGATGCCGGCATCCGCAACCGGGTGGTGGCGATCTCGGCCTGTTACTCGGGCGGCTTCATTCCGGCGCTGCGCGACCCGCACGCGCTGGTCGTCACCGCCGCGCGCGGCGACCGCGCCTCATTCGGCTGCGGCAGCGAATCGGACGCCACCTATTTCGGCCGCGCATGGCTGGTGGACGGGCTCAACCGCAGCACCAGCTTCATCGATGCCTACGGGATCGCCGCCAGCGAGATCTCGCAGTGGGAACATGAGGATGGCGAGACGCCGTCGCTGCCGCAGCTCGACGCCGGCGAAGCCATCACCCATCGGCTGCAGCTGTGGCGGTCGCAACTCGCCCCCGGACCAGTCGTGCCTTATCCGTACGATGTCGACGCGGAGGATGTTGTCGATGCGGGGCCGCAGGAGCCGGTAGTACGCAGCGAAACGTCTCCCTGAGCGTAAACGCGACAGCGATGGCGCTTTTGCAGGAGCGGCTTCAGCCGCGAGCTTTTTGATCAGCCTGGAGATCAAAAGCTCGCGGCTGAAGCCGCTCCTACAAAGACTAAGGGCATCAGGTGTGGATCTTCTCGCCCTTCGCCAGCATCGCCACCAGCTTCTCGACGCGTGCCGCGCGCGTTTCCGGTTTCTTCGCGGTCTGCACGCGCCAGCACACGGCGTAGCGGTTGGTCCTGTCCAGCCTGTCGAAGAACGCACGGGCCTTGCGATTCTTCGCCAGCGCCGCGTCCAGCTCCTCCGGCACCGTCATCTCCGCAGCGCCCGCGTACGCGGCTTCCCAGCGCCCGTCGGCTTTCGCCGCCTCGATCTCGCGCAACCCGGCAGCCTGCATGCGCCCGGCCGCGGCCAGGCGCTCGACGTGGCCGATGTTGATCTTCGACCACAGGCTCTTCGGCCGCCGTGGCGTAAACCGCTGCAGGAAGAACGCGTCGTCGCAACCGCGCTTCTGGCCGTCGATCCAGCCATGGCACAGCGCGACGTCAAGCGCCTGCGCGTAAGTAACCGTGGCGATGCCGGCATCCTTCTTCGCGATCTTCAGCCATATCCCGCGGTCATCGCGGTGCGCGGCCAGCCACTTTTCCCACGCGGCCGCGGTGCGAAACGCCTTGACCGGCAGGTCGTCCGGCAGCTCAGCGGCCATCGCGCGCCTTCCCGTCGCCGTCCCGCACGCTGCGCGGGCATTTGGGCGGCCAATCCTCCGTGCCCTGCAGGCGCCACAGGAACAGTTCGCCGGATGTGTCCTTCCCGGCATCGCGCGCGAACAGCATCGAGTGCCCGCTCGGCGACAGCAGCGCGCCGACCTCGCTTCCGTTGGCATTGATCGCGTCGGGCAGCCGCACCCGTGGCTGCCATGCGCCATTCGCGAAGTCGCTGCGATACAGCCCGCCGCCGGTCATCAGCACCAGGAAGCCGCCGTCCGGCGATGGCTGCGCCTCGTACTCGTCGCCCGCGCTGTTGAGCGCTGCACCGGCGTTCTCCACCTGCCAGCTCCCGTCCGGCGCGCGACGGCCGCGCCAGATGTCGGTCTTGCCGAAACCGCCGGCACGGTCGGAGCCGAAATACAGCCAGCCATCCGCCGCCAGGCGCGGGAACCACTCCTTGCCGGTGGAATTCAGCGGCGCCGGGAGCCGCACCGGCTCACCCCATTTGCCGTCGTCGTCGCGATCGACGCGCCACAGGTCGAGGTCGTCGCGCTCGATGCCGTCGGTCGAACGGGTGCTGATGAAGTAGAGCGAACGGCCGCTGGCATCGAACCAGGGATCGGCTTCGACCCCGTCGCCGGCGAACGGTGGCGGTTGCGGCGTCGACCAGCCGTGTCCGGTGCAATGGCTGAAATAAATCCGCCAGCCGCGGAACTCGGGCGTGCTGCGGACGAAATACAGATCCCCCGTGCGCGGATCGAAGGCCGGATGCGATTCGAACATCGGGCTGGAAATGCCGTCCGGGCTCCATGGCGTCACACGCGATGCTTCCTCACCGGCCGGACTTTGCCCGACGGCCGCGGCCGCGAGTGTCGCGGCCAGCGCCAGCGCGATGCCGGCCGCCACCCGGGATGCCTTGCTGGCCATGATCCTGTGCGTCGTCATGGTTGCGCCTCCATCAGTCGATAGTGCGTGCCTGCGTGCTGCAGGTCCTGCCACGGGTCCAGCGCACGGACCTCGACCTGGTGCTCGCCTGCGCCCAGGTCGGTGGGCAAGGCGCCGCGCCACAGGTGCGCCGATGGCTTGGCCTCCGGCGAACGATTGTAGCCGCGCAGCGCGTCGGCGACGTCGTCGCGGACGTTCTCCAGCAGCAGCCGCGGATCGGCCTGCGACACCTTCGCCATCGGCTTCCAGTCGCCCCCATCCACCCGGTACTCGACGCGCGTATCGTCGCGGCCCATGAACACATTGGCGTAGACGCCCCAGGCCGGATAGGCGCCTTCGCGCAACACCTTCGGCGCGTGCAGCGCCATGGCGGACGTGGATGCCGGATCGTCGTCGCGCAGCCGCGCCGGATGCCAGGCCAGCGCGTATCGGCCATCGCGCGAGACCTTCAAGGTGGCGTAGCCGTTCGGCGTGCCGTCGGCCATGGTCGAATCGGGAATGCCGTCGGCGTCCTGCACCCCCGACCAGAACGCGCCGCAGTTGGCGCCGACGTTGTACTCGTGCAGCGGCTGCGCGCCGTGCCAGCCAGTGCCTGCATTGTGGAACCAGTGCTGCTGGGTGTGGTTGTGCGCGCTGAACAGCAGCACGTGCGGGAAGTCGCGCAGCAGCGCGAACAGCCGCTCGCGATCGGCATCGCGGAACGTGTCCTTTCCGGCCGGCTCGAACAGCGGGACGTGCACGCCCAGCACCAGCAGACGATCCTTTGGCACTGTCGGCAGGTAGGCCTCGAGGAAAGCGAACTGGTCGTCGCGGAAACCGCCGACGTAGGCCGGCTTCGCCCCGGGCTGGTGGATCACGTCGTCGAGCAGCACGAAGGTCGCGCGCGTCTCCTCCCAGGCGAAGGTGTCCGGGCCGAAGTGGTGGCGGAAGGTCTGCAGGGCATCGGCATCGTCCTTCGCGTCGATATCCATGTCGTGGTTGCCGGCCACGTGCAGCCAGGGCACCCGCAGCGAGGCGGTCACCGCGGCGATCTCCGGGTACAGCGACAGGTCGTCGTCGACGATGTCGCCCAGGCTCAGGCCCAGCGTCGCGCGCGTCTTTCCGCGCAGCGGTTCGACGATGTCGCGGCGGTAATAGTCGATGTCGGTGCGCGACTTCGGCTGCGGGTCGGCGAACACCAGCACCTCGAGATCGGCATCGACCGTTTCCGTCTTCCGCAGCGGGAAGTCGATGTGCGATCGCAGCACCCCGCTGGGGATGCCTCCGTAGCGCAGCCCCGATGCACGCTGCAGCGGCTGCTGCCGCCAGAACGCCGGCAGCCCGTCGGCACCGTCCGGCGCCCGGTATCCCGCCGGTTTGATCGCGAAGATCGTCTGCCCGGCGGCCATTGGCAGGGCATACCGGCCCCCGGCATCGGTGCGGACCACGTCGCGGCCGTTGGACACCGCCACCCCGGCGATTCCCGGTTCACGCGGATCCTGGAGGCCGTTGCGGTTGCCGTCGTCGAATACCACCCCGCTCTGCGCCTGCGCCAGTGCGCCGCCGCAGACGAGCCAGAGCATTGCAACTGCTGCGCGGCGCATCGCGTCCTCCGGGAGCTCGAACCGCGCTCATTATGCCGCCCCGGCCATCGCTGGCCGCGCCGATCGCGCCGGGGAATACCGGAAAACATGGGATCCGTCGCTGCCGTAGAATGCGGCGAGGCCCGCTGGCCGGGATGGGGACGCTCCGGGGATGGGAAAGCGTATCGAAAGGATGCTCGCGTGGTTGTCCGCGCTCATGCTCGCGGTCGCGCTGCCCTGCGCCGTGCAGGCCGCGTCGCCGGCGCTCCAGCTCACGCCCGGCCATGACGACATCCAACTCTCGCCCTACCTGACCTATCGGCACGACAGCGGCGCCGTCGACGAGGCCGATGACGCCTTCCGGCGCGCGGCGATGGGCGAGTTCGCGCCGCTGCCCCACGGGCAGTCCGAGTTCGGGTTCCAGCCGGGGGCGTACTGGTTCCACGCCAACCTGCGCAACGAAAATCCGCAGGAACCCCGCTGGGTGCTGGTGCAGCAGTACGCGCTGAGCGACTACGTCGACCTGTATGTGCGCTACCCGGACGGGCGTGTCTTCCACCAGGCCAGTGGCGACCACCGCCCGTTCAACTCCCGCAGCATCCACGACCGCCACCCCAACTTCCAGTTCGACCTGCCGCCTGGCGAGAACGTCGAGCTGCTGGTGCGCGTGCAAAGCGAAAGCTCGATGCAGGTGCCGCTGGCGCTGTTCACCACGACCGCATTCGCCTCGCTCGCGCGCGATGCCCAGTTCGCCATCGGCATCTATTACGGGATCCTGCTGGCGCTGTTTTTCTACAACTTCGTGCTGTGGCTGACGCTGCGCGACGCCAGCTACTTCTGGTACCTGTTCCATCTCAGCGCGTTCGGCATGGTGCTGTTCACGCTCAACGGCCTGGGCTTCGAATACCTGTGGCCGAACTCGGCGTGGATGACCGACAAGTCGGTGCCGCTGTCGATCTGCCTCGCGCTGATCGGCATGCAGCAGTTCGCGCGCACCTTCCTTGAGCTGAAGAAGCGCTTCCCGCGCGGCAACGTCGTCAGCCTGGCGCTGATCGGCTTCTTCGTGCTGCTGGGCATCGCGTCGCTGTGGCTTCCCTACCGCGTATCGACACCGATCGCGGCACGCGCGGTGCTGGTGGGCGTGCTGTGGATCGCGGTGGCCGGCATCGTCGTGGTCCGACGCGGCTACATGCCCGCGCGTCTGTTCATGCTGGCGTGGTCGATGTTCCTGCTCGGCACCACGATGTTCACCCTGATCGCCTTCGGCATCCTGCCCAAGACCTTCTACACCGAATACGGCGTGCAGATCGGCTCGGCGCTGGAAATGCTGCTGTTGTCGATCGCGCTGGGCAACCGCTACGCCTCGCTGCGCAAGGAAAACGAACGCATCGTCAGCGACGCCAACCAGAAGCTGGAGCGCAAGGTGGCGCAGCGCACGCAGGAGGTCCGCTCCGCGCTGGTGCAGTTGGAGGAAGCGCACGGCCGCCTGCGCGACTCCAGCCGCCGCGACGGCCTGACCGGTCTGTACAACCGCACCTACTTCCACGAAGCGTTCGAGAAGATGCTGGTCGAAGGTCGGCAATCGCACCAGGCGGTGTCGGTGCTGATGATCGACCTCGACCATTTCAAGGCCATCAACGACCGCCACGGGCACCTGGTCGGCGACGATTGCCTGCGCTGCACCGCACAGCGAATCGGCAAGGTACTGCGCGTGCACGATGCGCTGCTGGCACGCTTCGGCGGCGAGGAATTCGTGGTCGGGCTGCCCCGGCACGACCTGCACGACGCCGTGGAAGTGGCCGAAAGCCTGCGCCGCTCCCTGGTCGAGAGCCCGTGCAGCGCCCAGGGCCACAACGTCCGCATTTCCGCCAGCGTGGGCGTGCACACGATCGCACCCGGAACGGTCGACGACATCGACGCCGCGCTCGAGATCGCCGACCGCGCGCTCTACGCCGCCAAGGCCAACGGCCGCGACTGCGTGAAGACCTCGATCAGCGCGGCCTGATCCGCGCGAACCTTGCATTCATCTGCACAGGCGGAAGCCGTGCGCTCTTTTGCGGCTCGACAGCTTGCTGCTGAAGCCGCTCCTGCAGGGATCGCTCGGGGAACTGTGGTTATGAACGCGGCGGGTTGCCATCCGCGCGGCGCGATTCGAACGCCATCCACGCGACCAGCGCGCCGCCGAGTGCGCCCATGATCTCCATCACCACGCGCGTGCCCAGGCCGTCCGGGTCATGGATGCCGGCCAGCGCCAGTTGCACGCGCGCCGGGGAGCCGGGATTGACGAAGAACAGCGAGAACAGATGCCACAGGTCGATGCCGGCGCCGATCGCGACCCCGGCGAATGCGGCCCAGCCGATCGCATGTCCTTCCGGCCAGCGCAGCGCGCGGGCGAGGACGTGGCTCAGCAGGTAGGCCAGCAGGCCGATCACGAACGCCAGCGCGCCCGCTTCCAGTGCGCCGAGCCAGCCGCTGTGCAGGGCGAGGTTCATGCCGTGCCGGCGCTGCGGGCGGCGGCGAGCAGGGTGCCGTCAACGACCAGGCGCACGGCGGCGGCGACCTCGCCGTCGAGCGCGCGGTCGCGGTCGAGGAAGGCGATGGCGTCGCGCAATGCAGCGTGCGCGGCGGCGACCGCGGTGCCGGGGTGGTAGTCGTCGCCCGAGGCGAGTTCGGCGCGCAGCGCTTCCACCTCGTCGAGGAAGCCGGCGTGGTCGGCGGCATCGGCCGCCGGTGCGCCCTGCACCTTCACCGCCAGCGCGCGGGCATCGGCACGTCCGGCGAGGTCGCGTGCGGCGCTGATCATCTGCCTGCGCAGGTCCAGCGCCTGCGCAGCGGTGTACAGCTCCAGCGCCAGGACCTTGCCCAGGTCGTCGGCCATCGCCAGCACGTGGCGCGCTTCGTTGGCGCCCATCGAAACGTGGTCTTCGGCGTTGGCGCTGGTCGGGATCGAATACACCGACGCCGGCATCGCGCGGCTGGTGAGGTCGTTGACGATCGCGGCCGCCGTGTACTGCACGATCATGAAGCCCGACTCGGTACCGTCCTCGTTGCCGATCAGGAACGCCGGCAAGCCGTCGTTGGTGGCCGGGTCGACCAGCTTGTTGAGCCGGCGCTCGGAGATCGACGCCAGCACCGGGATCGCGGCCTTGACGTAGCTCATCGCCAGCGCCAGCGGCATGCCGTGGAAATGGCCGGCGGAAATCACCTGTTGCTCGACGTGCTCGGCCTGCTTGTCGGGGAACACCAGCGGGTTGTCGGTGACCGCGTTGAGCTCGATGTCGAGCACGCGCCGCGCCTGCGCCACCGCATCACGCACCGCACCGTGCACCTGCGGGATGCAGCGCAGCGAATAACTGTCCTGCGGCTGGTGCTTCTTGCCGCCGCGGAAGGGCTTGAAGCGCTGGTAGAACTTCTCGCGGCCGTGGCGCTGCGAGAACGGCACCCACTCCCAGCCGATGTCGAAGTTCGGCTGCTGCGGCGAATCCGATTCCCAGCTTGATGGCAGCCACGAGCGGAACTTCGGCACCAGGTGGTACGGGATGTCTGCCAGGGTGGAACCGCCCAGCAGCGAGCGCAGGTTGGCCGCCACCTGCACCTGGCCCGGATGCGGGCGCAGCGCGTGCACTTCCTCGGCGAACGCGCCGAGGCGGCCGGCGAAGGCGTCGATGGTCATCGCCGCGGCGAGGTCGGCGGTGTCGAGCAGGTCTTCGAGCTTCTGCACGGCCAGCATGCCGGTGGCGAGCATCTGCGCGGTGCCGTTGTTCAGCGCCAGGCCTTCCTTGTACGACAGCGACACCGGCTGCAGGCCGGCGCGCTGCAGCGCGTCCGCACCCGGCATGCGCTGGCCTTCGAAGAACGCCTCGCCGCCGCCGAGCAGGACGATGGCCAGGTGCGACAGCGGGGCGAGGTCGCCTGACGCGCCGACGGAACCCAGCTGCGGGACCACCGGCACCACGCCGGCGTTGAGCATTGCCGCCAGCGCCTGCAGGGTCTGCACGCGGATGCCCGAATGGCCCTTGAGCAGCGTGTTGACGCGGATGCAGAGCATCGCGCGCACCACTTCCGGCGCAAAAGGTTCGCCGACGCACACCGCATGGGTGACGATCAGATTGGTCTGCAGCTCTTCGTGCAGCGAACGGCCGCTGGGCTTGGCGCCCGGCAGTTCGTCGCGCAGCGGGTGCGCGCCGAGCAGCTTGTCGGCGTTGCTGCCGAAGCCGGTGGAGACGCCGTAGATCGGTTCCTCGCGGCGCACCTGTTCGGCGAGGAACTCGGCCGCGCGCGCAACCTTGCGCAGCGCGTCGTCGTCGAGTTCGACGGTGGCGCCGTGGGCGACTGCGAGCAGTTGCCGGCCGGTCAGCGACTGGCCGTCGAGATGGATGGATTTCATGCTGCGATCCTGTGGGTTGTATTCAACTCGGGTGACATCCGGTCGCCCGGATGCCTGTAGGAGCAGTTTCAGCCGCGAGCTTTTGGTTTCTGGCCCCTCCCCCTGCGAAGGCAGGGGGAGGTTGGGAGGGGGTGTCCACAGCTCATCGCGCTGCTGAAGGCACCCCTCCCCAGCCCTCCCCTGCCTTCGCAGGAGAGGGAGCGAGGCTCACGGCTAAAGCCGCTCCTGCAAGCTCTCATTGTTCGCGTTCAGCGAGCAGCCTTTGCGCCAGCTCCGCATCCGCCACTTCGAACTGTTCGCCTCGGCGCAGATCCTTGACCGCCACCACGCCGCGCGCCGCCTCGTTCTCGCCGCGAATCACCACGAAACGGATCCCGGCACGGTCGGCATACTGCAGCTGCCTGGCGAGCTTGCGCGGCTCGAGCTGGGTTTCCACGTTGAGCCCGGCCGCGCGCAGTTGCTGCGACAGCGCGAGGGCGTTGTCGAGATCGGCATCGTCGAGCAAGGTCACCAGCGCGTCGACCGAGCTGTCGGCGCCCGCGATCAGGCCCGCGTCGCGCAGCTGGAAGAACAGCCGCGTCAGGCCGATCGAAATGCCCACGCCCGGCAGCTTCGACTTCGTGTAGTGGCTGGCGAGGTTGTCGTAGCGCCCGCCCGAACAGATCGATCCGATCTGCGGGTAGGCGTCGAGCGTGGTCTCGTAGACCATGCCGGTGTAGTAGTCCAGGCCGCGCGCGATCGACAGGTTGATCGCGTAACGCGATTCGGCCACGCCCATCGCCTTGAGCCGGCCGAGCAGCTCGCGCAGCTCATCGCGGCCTTCCTCGAACAGCGGCGTGCCCGCGCCGAGCGCGTCGAGCTTCGCCAGCGCGTCGTCATGCCCGGCCGAGCGCACGCGCGAAAACGCCAGCAGCCTGTCGGCGACGTCCGCGGCAAGGCCGAAGCCTTCGCCAACCAGCGTCGCGCGCACCGCGTCCTCGCCACGCTTGTCGAGCTTGTCCAGTTCGCGCAGTACCGCGAGCTGGCGTTCGCCCTCGATGCCCTGCCCCTCGAAGAACCCGCGCAGCAGCTTGCGGTGGTTGAGCCAGATGGTGAACTCGCCGATCGCCAGTGCCTCGAATACCGACGCGATCACTGCGGGAATCTCGGCGTCGTAACGCGGCGACAGCGCATCCTTGCCGATCACGTCGATGTCGCACTGGTAGAACTCGCGGAAGCGGCCGCGCTGCGCGCGTTCGCCGCGATAGACGCGCTGCATCTGGTAGCGGCGGAACGGGAACGCGAGTTCGTGCTCGTGTTCGGCCACGTAGCGAGCCAAGGGCACGGTCAGGTCGAAGCGCAGCGCAAGCTCCGGCAGCGCCTGCCCCGCCCCGCCATCCGCGCCCGCCGCCGCCTTCTCCAGTGCCCCGGTCGACTGCACGAAATACACCTGCCGCTCGGTCTCGCCACCGGACTTGGTCAACAGCACGTCCGACAGCTCGAACACTGGTGTTTCCACCGGCAGGAAGCCGAAGCGCTCGAAGGTCAGGCGGATCGTGTCCAGCATCCGCTGGAACGCGATCTGGTCATGGGGCAGCAGCTCCATGACCCCGGGCGGGGTGCGGGGCTTGATCAAGGTGGAACTCCGGGCAAATACGCTAGCCGCACAGTTTAGCCGCTGCGCCCGGCTCGCCCCGCGCGATGCCGCCAGCGCGCGAACAATGGCCGGGCTATTGCCGCAACCCCATCGCCCTCTTTACAATGCGCGGCTCACCCAGTCGGGGTGTAGCTCAGTCTGGTAGAGCGCTACGTTCGGGACGTAGAGGTCGCAGGTTCGAATCCTGTCTCCCCGACCAATTGAATCAATGGTTTAGACGAAACCGGCCCGCGCCGGTTTTTTCGTTTCCGGCCATTCTTCGCGGCAATTTCTCCCGGGCGCTCCCCCGCGCCGCCCCTGGATTCCCATCGCATGAGCACGCAGGCACCTCCGCCCTCCTCCGTCCGGCCCGGCCTGGCGGAAGGTCGCGCGCTGGTGCTGGTGGGCATCGTGCTGTCGGCGCTGAACCTGCGCACCGCGGTCACCTCGATCACCCCGTTGCTCGACGAACTTGGCCGCGTGTTCGACTTCGGCGGCACCATGGCCGGGGTGCTGGGGATGCTGCCGAGCGCGGCGTTCGCTGTCTTCGGCGTCGCCACGCCCGCCATCGCCCACCGCATCGGGCTCGAACGCGCCGCGCTGCTGTCGATGGGGCTGGCCGCGCTGGGGCTGGTGCTTCGCTCGCTCGCCGGCGGCACCGGCGGGCTGCTGTTCGGCTCGATCGTCGCGCTGGCCGGCATGGGCATCGGCAACGTGGTGCTGCCGCCGCTGGTCAAGCGCTACTTCGCCGACCGCGTCGGCGCGCTGAGCACGCTCTACATCACCGTGCTGCAGATGGGCACGATCCTGCCGGCGCTGGCCGCTGTACCGGTGGCGGCCGCCGTGGGCTGGCGCATCTCGATGGGCGCCTGGGCACTGGTCGCGATCGCCGCGGCGTTGCCGTGGATCGGCGTGCTGTGGATCGAACGCCGCAAGGAATCCGACCTCGCCCGCTGCCACGACGCCGCCGTCGCCGCCGGTGACGAAGCGCCGGAGCTGGCCGCGCCCGCGCCGCGCGGCAAGGTCTGGCGCACGTCGCTGGGCTGGGGCATGGCGCTGATGTTCGGCATGACGTCGCTGGCGACGTATTCGATGTTCACCTGGTTGCCGAAGATCCTCACCGAGGCCGGCGCCACGCCGGCGTTCGGCGGCGCGATGGTGGCGCTGTATTCGGCGCTGGGCCTGGTCAGCGCGCTGACGATCCCGGCGCTGGCGGCGCGCGTGCGCAACCCGTTCCCGATCGTGCTCGCCTGCGCGGCCTGCCACTTCGGCGGCTTCGCAGGCCTGCTGCTGGCGCCGATGGCGGCGCCGCTGCTGTGGGTGCCGCTGGTCGGGCTTGGCCCCAGCACCTTCCCGCTCGGCCTGACCCTGATCAACCTGCGCACCCGCACGCCGGCGGGCTCGGCGTCGTTGTCGGGTTTCATGCAGGGCGTGGGCTACGCGCTGGCCTGCCTCGGGCCGCTGCTGTTCGGCGTGTTGCACGAAGCCACGCATGGCTGGACCTGGCCGTTCGCGATGCTCGCCGCCAGCGTGCTGGTGATGGTCATCGGCGGCTGGCAGGCGTGCAAGCCGCGGGTGCTGGAGGATTGCTGGTAGCGTTGCTTGCCTTCGCTCATGGCACCGGCAGCGCGAGATAGCTGGCCGCCTGCGGCGTGTGCCACACCCGCTGGGTCGCCTTGCGATAGTCCTCCGGTTCGGCGAAGAAAATGTTCGGCACGAAGGTCTGCGGGTTGCGGTCGTAAAGCGGGAACAGGGTCGACTGCACCTGCACCATCACCCGGTGGCCGGGCTGGAACACGTGGTTGGCGTTGGGCAGGGCAAACTCGTACGCCAGCACCTTGCCCGGCTCGATCGGCGCCGGCGTCTCGAGGCTTTCCCGGTAGCGTCCACGGAAGATCGCCAGCGATACCGGCAGCTGGTAGCCGCCCATTTCCGGCTTCGAGGCAACCTGGTCGGGATAAACGTCGATCAGCTTGACCACCCAGTCGCTGTCGCTGCCGCTGGTGGACGCCTGCAGGTGCACCCAGGGCTCGCCGGCAATCCGCAGGGGCTCGGTCAGCGGCTCGCTCATCCAGGTCAGCACGTCCGGCCGCCCGTCGACGAAGCGCTGGTCGTGGACCAGCCAGGTCGTCCATGCCGCATGGTCGGCGAAATGCACCGGGCGCGGCAGGTACGGGACCGGCTTCGCGGGATCCGAAACGTACTCGTCGTACGCGTCGTCCCGGGCCTGCCCCGCCTTGGGGGCCTCGAACGACAGGGCGCCGCCGGCTCGCAGGTACAGCGGCTTCGGCTTGCTGGCACACCCTTGCGCGCAGCTGCGCGGCCACGCTTGCAGACGGTCCCAACGGTCCTCGCCGGTGTTGTAGACCAGCACCGGCGGGGTGTCGGCCTTCGGCGCGCCGGCCACCAGGTACTGGTCGAAGAACGGCTTGAGGATGTCGCGCCGGAACTGCAGGGCGGTGTCGCCGTTCCACTCCAGCACACCCAACGAACGCCCCTCGGACTTGACCTGGCTGTGCCGCCAGGGACCCATCACCAGGTAGTTGCGGTCGTTGCGCCCGTCCCTGCCTTCCATCGCGGCATAGGCGTGGTTGGCGCCGTACATGTCCTCCTGGTCCCAGAGGCCCTGCACCCACATCGTCGGCACGTCCAGCGGCGTGCGCGCCAGGATCCTGTCGAGCGCCTGCTCCTGCCAGAAGACGTCGTATGCCGGGTGCTCGGTGAGCTTGTTCCACCACGGCACCTGCTCGAGGCCGATGGAGCGCGCATACGCCCCGGCCGAACCGGCGCGCAGCAGGTTGCTGTAATCGTCGTAGCCGGCGCTGGCGATCGGGACGCCCTTGCCGCGCCGGGTCATCTGCCCGGTGTAGTAGCGGAACATCACCTGGCGGAACGCGCCGTGGTTGAACCAGTCGTCGCCGATCCAGCCATCCACCACCGGGCTCAGCGGCGCGGTGACCTTGAGCGCCGGATGCGGATCGACCAGCGCCATCGCCGCGGTGAAGCCGTCGTACGACGAGCCCACCATGCCGACACGACCGTTGGATTCGGGGACGTTGCGGACTAGCCACTCGATGGTGTCGTACGCGTCGGTGGAATGGTCGGTGTCGCTGTCGTTCAAGGGACCACGCAAGGGGCGGACGGCCACGTAGTCGCCCTCGGAGCGGTACTTCCCGCGCACGTCCTGGACGACGCGGATGTAACCGCCACGGACGAACACCTCGTCCGCCTGCGACAGGATGTCGAGCATGCGTGGCGACGCCATGCGGCTGGTCCGGGCGTCGGCGCTGTAAGGCGTGCGGGTGAGCAGGATCGGCGCATCGTGCGCGCCCTTTGGCACCACGATCACGGTGTACAGACCGACGCCGTCGCGCATCGGGATCATCACTTCGCGCCGGGTGTAGTCGTAGCCCTCCGTCGGCGCGACGAATTCCGGCGGGATGTCCGGAGTCATCGGCGATGTCTGCGCGAAGGCGGGCGCAGCGACGAACAGGACGGGCAACAGGAAGCGGAACAGGCGAGTGGTTGCTGCCTTCATGATGTCCCCCAAAGCAAACCTCGACTCTACCGCGGAAGCGCCTCCCATCGCTTCCGCAGCGCATCGAGGCGCAGGTCGCCCGACGCTCCGGGTGACACGCGCGCGGCGAGGCTGGCTTCGGGATCGCCTTCGGCCCAGCGCGCCGGATCGGCGGCCTGGCGATAGGCATCGCGGAACGGCACGCCGTCCTTAGCCATCTCTACCGCAAGATCGGTGGCATACATCGACGGCTCCAGCGCGGCGCGCATGCGCTCCGGCTTCCACTCCAGGTTGCGCAGCAGGTCCGGCAGCAGCGCCAGCGCCTGCAGCCCCTTGCCGAAGCCATGGAACAGCGCGCCCTTGGACAGCTGCAGGTCGCGGTGGTAGCCCGACGGCAGCGACAGCAGCTGTTCGATCTCGCAGCGCGCGGCGGCGACGCTGGCGTAGGTCGCACGCATCAGTTCGATCACGTCCGGGTTGCGCTTGTTGGGCATGATCGAGCTGCCGGTCGTGTATTGCGCGGGCAGTGCGACGAAGCCGAACTCGGCACTGGTGAACAGGCTCAGGTCCCAGGCCACGCGACGCAGGTCCAGCATCGCGCTGCCCAGCGCCTCAAGCGCGGCCAGCTCGAACTTGCCGCGCGACAGCTGCGCGTACGGCGGCGAAAGCTGCATGCGCGCAAAGCCGAGCGCGGCCGTGGTGTGGTCGCGGTCCAGCGCCAGGTTGACGCCGTAGCCGGCGGCGCTGCCGAGCGGGTTCGCGTCGATCCACGCGCGGGTGTCCCGGGCACGCGCCGCGTTGTCGATGAAGGCCTCCGCCCACGCGCCCCACCACATGCCCAGCGACGACACCACGGCGCGCTGCAGGTGGGTGTAGCCGGGCAGCGGCATGTCGGCCTCGGCACGCGCGCGCCGCAGGGCGACGTCCGCGGTTTCGATGCACAGCGCCTGCGTGCGCGCCAGCTTCTCCTTCAGCCAAAGTCGCGTGGCGACCAGCACCTGGTCGTTGCGGCTGCGGCCGGTGTGGATGCGCCGGCCGGTATCGCCGAGGCGTTCGACCAGGCGCGCCTCGATCGCCGAGTGCCCGTCCTCGAAGCGTTCGTCGAGCACGAAGGTGCCGCTGCGGAAGTCGTCGGCAAGCACCGCGAGCTCGCGCGCGATGTCATCCAGCGCGCCGGTGTCGAGGATGCCGAGATGCTGCAGCCCTTCGGCATGCGCGCGGCTGGCCGCGATGTCGTGGAGGAAGAACTCGCGGTCCAGGATCACGTCGTCGCCGGCCAGGAAGGCCTGGATCTGCGCGTCGACGGCGACGCCGGGTTTTTGCCAGAGCAAATCGGACATGACGGTTCTCGCTTCTTCTGGGACTTGCGGGTTCTTGTGGGAGCGGCTTCAGCCGCGAGACTCTTGATTGGCCCCTCCCCCTGCGAAGGCAGGGGGGCTGGGAGGGGGTTGCGTCGGACCCGGTACAACTTGTCCGCAAGCATCGTGCGAGCCCACGCAACCCCTCCCCAACCCTCCCCTGCCTTCGCAGGGGAGGGAGCCGGAGATCATTCCAATGGGATGCCTTCGGTTTCCGGCAAGCCGAAGGCCAGGTTGAGATTCTGCAGCGCCTGCGTCGCAGCGCCCTTGAGCAGGTTGTCGAGCGTGGCCACCACCACCAGCCGGCGGCCGTCGTCGCTGAGCGTGAAGCCGCCGACCTCGGCGCCGTGGCGGCCGGCGACCTGGCTGACCCACGGCGCCTCGTCGTCGACGCGCAGCAGCGGTTCGTCGCCATAGCGCTCCGCGTACCGCGCGCGCACGGCGTCGAGCGTCGCCGGTTCGCGCAGGTGCAGGTTGGCGGTAACCGTGAGGCCGCGGAAATGCGGGGCCACGTGCGGCATGAACTCGATCGCCAGCCCGGACTGGCGACTGACCTCGCGCTCGTGCAGGTGGTCGACCAGCGCGTACGGCATCAGGTTGTCGCGCAGCTTGTCGACATCGTTGCGGTCCGACGGGGTGGTGCCGGCGCCCGAGTAGCCCGACACGCCGAAGCACTGCACCGGTCCCTCGACCAGGTCGCGCACCGGCGCGATCGCGAACTGCATCGCGCTGGCGTAGCAGCCGGGGTTGGCGATGTGCTTCTGCCCGGCGTAGCGGCCGCGGGTGAGCTCCGGCAGGCCGTAGTACCAGTCGTCGTCGAAGCGGTGGTCGGCCGACAGGTCGACGATCACCGGATCCCCGCCGTGCGCGAGCAGGCCGGCGATGCAGGCGCCCGACTTGCCGTTGGGCAGCGCGAGCACGCAGGCGTCGACGGCGAAGTCGCCGAGCGACTCGTGGGCGATGTTGGCGTAGTGCAGCGTACCCCGGTACTCGGGCACGTGCGCCGACACCGGCTGGCCGTCGAGCTCGCGCGAGGACACGAATGCAAGCTCGAAGCGCGGATGCCCCGCGATCAGCCGGATCAGCTCGGCGCCGGTGTGGCCGCGCGCACCGACGATGCCGACGGTCCTCGCATCCATCAGCGTGTTCTCAGCCATTGTCGCGCCCTCCGCGCTCGAGTCGATCCTGCAGGTTGCGCTTCACCGCCGGCCACTCCGCTTCGATGATCGAGAACGCCACCGTGTCGCGCACGCTGCCATCGGCGTGGCGGCGGTGGCTGCGCAGGATGCCGTCCTGCTTCGCGCCCAGCCGTGCGATCGAGCCGCGCGAGCGCTGGTTGAACCAGCTGGTTTCGAAGCCCACGCAAATGCAGCCCAGCACTTCGAACGCATGCCCGAGCAGCAGCAGCTTGGCTTCGGTGTTGACGCCGGTGCGCTGCACGCGCGGCGCGTAGAAGGTGTAGCCCACCTGCAGCCGCGGGACGGCAGCATCCATGTCGTAGCAGCGGGTGCTGCCGACCACCTCGCCCGCGGTATCGAGCACGGCGAACGCCCACGAATCACCGCGCGCCTGTTTCTCCAGCGCAGCGGCGATGTACGCGCCGGCATCCTGCGGTGGCGGCACGCTGGTGTACCAGCAGCGCGAGAGTTCGCCGTCGCCAAGCGCCGCGCGCAGGCCGTCGGCGTGCGCGTGCGACAGCGGTTCGAGCACGACGTTGCGGCCGGCGAGCCGCGGCGGCGTGGTCCAGGCGTGTTCGCGTACGTCCATCGTTCAGTCCCGCAAGGTGGGTTCGCGCACGGCACAGTGCGCCACCGCGCGTTCGATTTCCGCGAAGCCATCCAGCCCGTACCAGAACGCCTTCCACTTCTCCTGCCGGTAGCAGCCGTCGGACTCGGCGTAGTAGAAGATGTTGACCGCGTTGTGGTGGCGCGAGCGCCAGAACAGGCTTGGCGTTTCTTCCCGCATCACCTGCCACACCGCGCGCCCGAGGCCTTCGCCCTGGGCGTCGTCGAGCACCGCGAACTTGTCCAGGTACGGCACGCCATCGACTTCGGTGAGGATCACCGCGGTGCGGTAGTGCTCGCTGACGTATGCGCGCAGCAGCGGCGTGCGCTCGAAGTAGTCATCGACCACGCGGCGGCCGAAAGCCGACTCGACCAGTTCGCGCAGGCGCGGCAGGTCGAGTTCGTCCCAGCGCTGCGCACGCAGCACCCGCTCGCCGCGCCGCACCAGCGTGCCCGAGCCCTTGTGCGTGAACAGCTCCTTGGCCAGTTCCGCCGGCCGGGTGATCGACACCGACGACGACGGCGGCAGCGCCATCAGCAGGTCGTGGATCTGCTCGATCTTCACTCGCATGCCCGAGTGCAGCCACGGCTGCGCCAGCAGCTCGTCGTACTCGGTGCTCAGGTTGATCGAGTCGATCACCCTGCCCTCGCTGTCGAGCAGTCCGCCGGTGCCGGTGAGGAAGACGATCTTGTACGGCTGCAGGGTCTTGATCAGCTCGTTGGCGGCCCAGTCGGCGTTGACGTTGACGATCTGGCCGTCGGCGGTTTCACCCAGCGAGGCGATCACCGGGATCGAGCCGACCTTGATCGCGGCGTGGATGCCGTCGGTGTCGACGGCTGCCACGCGCCCGACCAGGCCGTACCTGTCGCGGTCCAGGAACGCGCTTTCGAACACGCCCGACTGGATCGAAGTCGCGCGCACGCCCTCGGCCTGCAGCGCCTCGACCAGGCGCAGGTTCTCCTGCCGCAGCACGCGGCGCACCACCGCCAGCACGGCGGCGTCGGTGTAGCGCAGGTTGTCGACGACGCGCTTGTCGATCCCGGCGGCCTGCATCGCCTCGTCGAGCTGCGGACCGGCGCCGTGGATCACGATCGGGGTCAGTCCAACCTGCTGCAGGAACCCCAGCGACGACACCAGCGCATCGAGTTCATCGCGCAGGATCGCGCCGCCGACCTTGACCACTGCGAAGCGCGCCGCGTCGAGCTGCGAGAAGCGCTTGAGGTACTGGCTGATCTCCTTCGTGCTGCCCATGCCGGAAAGCAGGCGGACGATGGTCTGGCGGGTCTGGCGGTTGGATTGCATGGGTGTTCCGATATCCCGTTGTGCTTCTTGTAGGAGCGGCTTCAGCCGCGAGCTCTTGTTTGCCAGCACATGATGAAAAAAGCTCGCGACTGAAGCCGCTCCTACAAAATCTAGGGGCTGGCTTTGCTGTTGTTGGCGATGATCCGCCGCGCGGCCTCGGCATAGTCCTGCAGTTCCGACAGCGACACCCATTCGTCGGCGGTGTGCGCCTGGGCGATGTTGCCCGGGCCGCAGACCACGGCATTGAGTCCCGCCGCCGAGAACAGCGAGGCCTCGGTCCAGAAGTCGACCGCGTTGCCGATCGGCAGGCCCAGCGCGTCGGCAAGGTCGCGCGCGGCCAGCCGCCGCTCCTCGGCCTCGGCGACATCGCCGGCCGGCAGCGAAGGTCCGCGGAAGGTTTCCTCGTAGCGCTCCAGCGTGCCGAACTCGGCCAGGGCGCCAAAACGCGTGTGCAGTTCGTCGATGTCGTGCGACGGCAGCGGCCGGAAACCGAAGCGCACCTCCGCCGACGGCGCGATCACGTTGGCCTTGATCCCGCCCTCGACGCGGCCGATGTTGAACCGCAGGCCGGTCAGGCCGCCGAAGCGACGGTGCGATTCCCCTTCGACGAACGCCAGCGCGTCGGCGCCCCAGCGCATTGCCTGGTGCAGCGCACTGGAGTCGATCGCATCGGCGCCGGAAGCGTGGCCGGCCTGGCCCTTGAAGCGCAGCAGCACCGAACTGATGCCCCGATGCGCCAGCACGGCCTCGCCGCTGGTCGGCTCGGCGACGACGACGTGCCCGAACCCGTGCGGGCGCTTGAGGAAGGCCTCGATGCAGCGCGCATCGTTGGCCTCCTCGTCACTGCCGAACAGGAACGCGGCATCCCCGCGCGACGCCTGTGCCGCGGCCACCAGACAGGCCGCCGCACCCTTGATGTCGCAGGCCCCCAGGCCGATCGCACGGCTGCGGGTCACCCGCAGCGCCAGCGGATCGCCGGTCCAGGCCGGCGACGACGGCACCGTGTCCAGATGCACGTTGAACAGCACCTCGGGCGCACCGCGCACGGCGAACAGCGACACCGCGCCATCGCCGTGGTCGGTGACTTCCACGCGGAAACCGGGCAACTGCGCGCGCAGGTAGTCGAAGATTCCGCCCACACCGATCCGGCGCGGCGGGTTGCGGGTGTCGAAGGACACCAATGCGGTGAGGTGTTGGAGGACCTGGTCAAGCATGTCGTCTGTCTGGATTCCCGATTGCCGGTAGGAGCGGCTTCAGCCGCGAGCTCTTGTCTTGTCCCTCTCCCTGCGAAGGCAGGGGGAGGTTTGTAGTGGGTGCCCACGGTTCGCGGCGTTGCCAAAGGCACCCCTCCCCAACCCTCCCCTGCCTTCGCAGGGGAGGGGCTGATTTCACCCGCGGTTGACCCCCGCCCAAAGCGTGCTGCTCATCCCGAACAGCTTGATGAAACCCTCGGCTTCCTCCACGCCCCAGTCCGCGGACTGCGCATAGGTCGCGCCGCTGCTGTTGAGGATGTGCGGCGACGCCACGGCGACGGCATCGGCACGGCCGCCGCGGGTTTCCAGCACCACCTCGCCATTGACCATCTGCTGCGACGAGGCGAGGAAGGCCTCCAGGTCGGTCTTCAGCGGATCGTGGAAGAAGCCCTCGTACACCAGTTCGACCCACTTGCGCGCCACGTCGGGCTTGAAGCGGTTCTGCTGCTTGCTCAGCACCGTTTCCTCCAGCGCGCGATGCGCCACCAGCAACGCCGTCAATCCCGGGGCTTCGAACACGATCCGCCCCTTCAGGCCGATGGTGGTGTCGCCGGTGTACAGCCCGCGCCCCACGCCGTACTGCGCGAACAGCGTATTGAGCTTTGCCAGCAACTTGTGCCCCGGCATCTCGTTGCCGTCCAGCGCCACCGCCTCGCCCCCGACGAATTGCAGCGTTGCGCGCAGCGGCTCCGCCGGCCAGGCATTGCGCGGCGCGCACCAGCCGCGTGCGCCGTCGCCGGGTGCCTCCCAGCGGTCGATCTCGCCGCCGGACATGGTCAGGCCCAGCAGGTTCTCGTTGATCGTGTAGGCCTTCTGCTTCGCCCGCACGCCGAAGCCGCGCTCCTCGAGGTATTGCTGCTCGTAGGCGCGGGTCTGGGTGTGTTCCTTCTGGATTTCGCGAATCGGGGCGACGATGCGGTAGTCGCCGCTGGCCTTGACCGCCAGGTCGAAGCGCACCTGGTCGTTGCCCATGCCGGTGCAACCGTGCGCGATCGCGTTCGTGCCCAGGTCGTGCGCACGCGCCAGCGCGGCGTCGACGATCAGGTAACGATCGGACACCAACAACGGGTATTGCCCCTGGTAGCCCTCGCCCGCCCACACGAACGGCTTGACGAAGCCGTCCCAGATCGCCGGCCCGCCATCGATGGTGACGTGGCTGGCCACGCCCAGTTCCGCGGCGCGCGCTTCGATCGTGCGGCGCTCTTCGGCATCGACGCCGCCGGTGTCGGCGAACACGGTGTGCACCTTCCAGCCAAGTTCCTGCAGCCACGGCACGCAGAAGCTGGTGTCGAGGCCACCTGAGAAGGCGAGGACGATGTCGGTGGAGCCGGGAGTGGGAATTGGGGATTGGGGGTTGGGGGTGGTCACTGTTGCGGTTCCTGGAAGATGAAGGTGCTGTCCGGCTTTCTCGAATCCCGAATCCCTAGGTCCGATTCCCGGCTTGCGCAGCCAGCTGCGCCATCACCGCCTTCTGCACATGCAGGCGATTCTCCGCCTCCTCGATCGCGATGCAGTTCGGTGAATCCATCACCGCGTCGGTGGCCTTGACGTTGCGGCGCAACGGCAGGCAGTGGCTGAAGGCGCCGTTGTTGGTCTTCGCCATCTTCGCCTCGTCGACGATGAAGTGCCGGTACTGGTCGCGGATCGGCTTCTCGCGTTCCCAGTCACCGAAGTACGGCAGCGCGCCCCAGCTCTTGGCGTAGACGACGTCGGCGCCGGCGTAGGCGCTGTTGATGTCGTGGCTGACCTGCAGCGAGCCGCCGCTTTCGGCCACGTTCTGCGCGGCCCAGCCCATGTAGCGCTCGTCGAGCACGTATTCGGGCGTGGGGCACAGCAGGGTGACGTCCATGCCCATGCGGGTGGCGATGGTCAGCGCGGAATTCGCGACCGCCGTGTTGAGCGCCCTGGGATGGTAGGTCCAGGTGAGGACGTACTTCTTCCCGCGCAGGTCCGCCGTGCCGAAGCGCTCCTGCAGGGCCAGCACGTGCGCGAGTTCCTGGCACGGATGGGTGATGGTTTCCATGTTGACCACCGGCACCGTGGCGTACTTGGCGAAACCCTGCAGCACGCGGTCCTGGCGGTCGAGCGACCAGTCGACGAACTTCGGGAACGCTCGCACTCCGATCATGTCGACATAGCGGCTGAGCACCTTCGCCACCTCGGCAATGTGTTCCTCGGCTTCGCCGTCCATCACCGTGCCCAGGTCGAATTCGATCGGCCAGGCGTCCTTGCCCGGCTGCAGCACCACCGCATGGCCGCCGAGCTGGAAGGCGCCGAGCTCGAAGCTGGTGCGGGTGCGCAGCGAAGGGTTGAAGAACACCAGCGCGATGGACTTTCCCTTGAGCGCGTCGCCGGCCGGGTTGCGCTTGAACTGCGCCGCCTGCGCAAGCACCGCGTCGAGTTCAGCGCGGGTCCAGTCCTGGGTGTTGAGGAAGTGCCTGGTCATGGTTGCGTGGTTCAGTGAAGGAAGTGGTGGTGGCAAACCCGCCTTTTGCCGGCCCGGAAACGAAAAAACCCAGCGCGAAGGCCGGGTCTGTTCCTGGAACTGCAAATGGCGGCAGGTCCGGCTACCCAGCGAGTCGGGCTTCCGGTCGGCGCGCGCGCGAGGTCATGCCCGCCGCCATGCGGGCGGAGGTCAGGATGTCGGCGTTGGCGCGCAGGGTCTGCATCGGGCGGGAATGCTCGCACGCGGCGGCGCGGGCCGCAAGCGTCCTGGCGTGGTGACCCGCATGCAACTCGCCGGGCATCGCCCTAGCGGCTCCCGGACACGATCGGGGTAATCGACACCCGCACCCGCAGCCGGTTGCCCGGGTCGTAGGGCAGGCGCGAGCGGTACTTCACGCCGTGGTGGACGTAGTCGACGTCGTAGGCGATCGGCCGGCGGAACTCGCGCTCGGTCGGAACCACTTCGCAGCCATCGACTGGCTGGGCCTGGTCGGCCGCCTTGTCCTTGTCATCCGAGTTCGGCGTCAGGACGTCCTTGACCGCGCCCACTACCCGCGCCAGGCCGCGCTTGGGCTCTGGGCCATCGGCCACCACGCCGTCTTCGCACTGCTCGACCATCGCGGTCGCACGCAGGGTCTGGTAGACCGGCTGCGCGCGCAGCACGCGGGCGTACTCGGTGCGCACGTTCTCGATCTGGATCACCGTCTGCTGCGCACGCGCCGGCATGGCAGCGGACGCTGCCAGCAGGGTCACCACCAGGATTGGGGGAAGCGTGCGGATTCGAAGCATCTCGACGGGCAAGGACCATCCGGACCGGCCTGCAGTTTAGGGGCAGGCCACGGGAAAGGGCTGAATCCCGGCTGTCGTGCTCCGGGTCAGGCCGGTAGAATCGGGGATCGTCCCCGCGACCGAACGCGATGAGCCTGCGTCTTCACAACAACCTGACCCGACGCATCGAGGCATTCGCACCGCTCGACCCGGCCTGCCCCACCCTGTATGTCTGCGGGCCGACGGTCTACAACTACGTGCACATCGGCAACGCACGCGGGCCCGTGGTCTTCGGCGTCCTGGCCGACCTGCTGCGCCGGCGCCATGGCGCGCTGAAATACGCGCGCAACATCACCGACGTCGACGACAAGATCAACGCCGCCGCCGCCGAACAGGGCGTGCCGATTGCGACGATCACCGACCGATTCGCCGCCGCGTATCGCGAAGACATGGCGGCGCTCGGCGTCGCGCCACCGGACATCGAACCGGAAGCCACGCGCCACATCGCGCAGATCATTGCCATGATCGAGGCGCTGGTCGCGTCCGGCAATGCATATGCCGCCGACGGCCACGTGCTGTTTTCAGTGGCCAGCTTCCCCGGCTACGGCAAGCTGTCGCGCCGCGACCCGGAGGAAATGCTGGCCGGCGCGCGCGTCGAAATCGCACCGTACAAGCGCGACCCGGGCGACTTCGTGCTGTGGAAACCCTCCACGCCCGAATTGCCGGGCTGGGACTCGCCCTGGGGCCGCGGCCGCCCGGGCTGGCACATCGAATGCTCGGCGATGGCCGCCGCCCACCTGGGCGAAACCATCGACATCCACGCCGGCGGCGTCGACCTGCAGTTCCCGCACCACGAGAACGAGATCGCGCAGAGCGAATGCGCGCACGGCGGCCGCACGTTCGCGCGGTTCTGGCTGCACAACGGCATGCTCAACTTCGGCGGCGCGAAGATGAGCAAGTCACTGGGCAACATAGAGAAGATCCACGACCTCGTCCGCGCACACCCGCCAGAAGCGCTGCGCTACGCCCTGCTTTCGGCGCATTACCGGCAGCCGCTGGACTGGTCGCCGGCGCTGATCGAGCAGTCGGTGCGGACGCTGGACCGGTTGTACGGCACGCTGCGCGACCTGGTCGATGTCGATGCGACGCCACAGATCCCCGACGCGATCGAATCGGCCCTCGACGACGATCTCAACACGCCGCAGGCGCTGGCGGAAATGGCCGCGATCGCCACGGCCGCACGCAAGGCCACGGGCGACGACGAGCGCCGGCAGCTGAAGTCGCAGCTGCTCGGTGCAGGCCTTGCGCTCGGCCTGTTGCAGCAGGCGCCGGCCGACTGGTTCGGCCGCGGCGCCTCGGGCGACGACGACGCGCGCATCCAGGCGTTGATCGATGAACGCGCTGCGGCCAAGCAGGCCCGCGACTTCGCCCGCGCCGATGCCATCCGCGACCAGCTGGCCGCCGAAGGCGTCGTGCTCGAGGACACGCCGCAGGGCGTGCGCTGGAAGCGCGGCAGCTAGCCTCCCACAACAACTGCAGGAGCGGCTTCAGCCACGAGTTTTTGCGTTGGCCCCTCCCCCTGCAAAGGCAGGGGGAAGTTGGGAGGGGGTGCCCACGGATTGCGGTGCTGCTGAAGGCACCCCTCCCCAACCCTCCCCTGCTTTCGCAGGGGAGGGAGCCAAAGCTCGCAGCTGACGCTAGTCCTGCAGAGCCTGCCCAAGAGGCCGGCAGAAGAAACCCACAAGGACAGGCGGCGTTTGAGACAATAGACACTCCGCCCCGGACGCCACCTTCGGCGACCACGCCCGTGACCGACACCCCCTTCCCGCTCGAACCCTCCCCCGCCCAGGCCCAGCAGGCCATCAGGGAGGAGTTTGGCTTCTTCGGCGACTGGTCCGAGCGCTACCAGTACCTGATCGACCTCGGCCGCAAACTGCCGGCGTTCCCGGATGAATGGAAGACCGAAGAGCATCGCCTGCGCGGCTGCCAGTCGATGGTATGGATCGTGCCGTCCGGCGACGCGCAGCGGCTGGACTTCGCCGCGATCAGCGACTCGGCCATTGTCTCGGGCCTGGTCTATCTCGCGCTGCGGGTCTACTCGGGCCGCAGTGCACGCGAAATCCTCGACACGCCGGCGGACTACATCGCCGAAGTCGGCCTCGCCAAACACCTTTCGCCGACACGCAGCAACGGCCTGGCGGCGCTGCTTGCCTTCATCCGCGACACGGCCCAGCGCGCCGCGTGAGCATCGCCGGGTCGCCGTCCATCGACGAGGCCGCGCCCTCGCCGCTGCGCAACCCGGGATTCCGCGCACTGATGGCGTACCGGATCTGCACGATCCTGTCCTACCAGATCGTGGCGGTGACCGTCGGCTGGCATGTCTACGAAATTACCCGCAGCCCGTTCGCGCTCGGCCTGATCGGCCTGGCCGAAGTGCTGCCGTACTTCTGCGTGGCGCCGTTCGCCGGCTACCTGGTCGACCACCTGCCGCGGCGCAAGCTCGGCGTCGCCGCCTGCTGCGGACTGCTGCTCACCGCATTGGCCCTGGTCGCCGTCACCCAGGGATGGTTGCCGACGGCCCACGTGTGGCCGATCTATGCGGCGATCGCGTTCACCGGCATGGCGCGCAGTTTCCTCGGGCCGGTCTACAACGCCCTGTTCGCTCGTGTGCTGCCACGCGAGCAGTTCGTGAACGGCGCGAGCCTGGGCAGCGTGGTGTTCCAGAGCGGCATGGTGGTCGGCCCGGCACTGGGCGGCGTGCTGGTCGGCTGGGCCGGCAAGGGCGTGGCCTACGGCACCGCCGGGTGCATCGTGGTAATCGCGGCGATCGCGATCGGCACCCTGCGCGTCACCGAGCCGCCGCAGTTGCTGCAGCGCGCGCCGGTGTTCTCCAGCATCCGCGAAGGCCTGCAGTTCGTGCTCGGCAACCAGATCATGCTCGGGGCGATGACGCTGGACATGTTCTGCGTGCTGCTGGGCGGCGCGGTGTCGATGCTGCCGGCGTTCATCAAGGACATCCTGCACTACGGCCCGGAAGGGCTCGGCATCCTGCGCGGCGCGCCGGCGCTGGGCTCGATCTGCGTGGCGTTGTGGCTGGCGCGGCATCCGCTGCAGAAGCACGCGGGGCGCGTGCTGATGATCGCTGTGGCGTGCTTCGGGCTGTGCACCATCGCATTCGGCCTGTCGCGGCACTTCTGGCTGTCGGCGGCGATCCTGGTGGCCTACGGCATGTGCGACGGCGTGTCGGTGGTGATGCGCTCGACGATCATGCAACTCGTCACGCCGGACGAGATGCGCGGCCGGGTGTCGTCGATCAACGGCATCTTCATCGGCTCGTCGAACGAACTGGGTGCGTTCTACGACGGCGTGATGGCGCGGCTGCTGGGCCTGGTGCCGGCCGTGGTGGTGGGCGGCTGCGTGACCCTGGGCGTGGTCGGCATCACCGGCTGGAAGGCGCCGAAGCTGCGGCGGCTGGACCTGCGCGACCTGCAGTAGGCATGAAAAAAAAGCCCCGCGATGCGGGGCTTTTCGATTGCATCCGGAAACATCCGGATATGCAGGCCGGTCAGTCGCCGATCTGCTTCTGCAGGTGCTCCCAGCGCTCCTGCTCGTCGATGGTGCGCTCGGCGGTGAGGCGGGCTTCGAGGCGGTCGAGGCCGATCTCTTCGCCCGAATCGACGCTGTAGCCGTATTCGCCCGAATCCAGCCGCTTGAGCGTGCTGTCGATCTTGCCGATCAGCTTGCGGTAACGGTCGCGGGTGCGCAGCTCCAGCGAGTTCTCGGTTTCGCGGGTGGCGCGCTCGGCTTCGTCGCCGACGTCGCGCACTTCGTCCTTGAGGTTCTCGATGGTCTGCTTGGACTCTTCGACCAGGTCCGAGCGCCAGTCGAGCAGGCGCTGGCGGAAGTACTCGGTCTGCAGCGGACTCATGTACTCCTCTTCACCGCTCGGCCGGTAATCCTTCGGCAGGATCGGGCGGCCGGTCAGTTCATCGGTCTTGTAAGGCACGACCTTGTACTTGGTCTTCGGCGGGGGCGTCGGTGCCCTGGAGACCACGGCGACGGCGACCTTGCCCACCGGACGCGGCGCGAACGGCGAACGCACGACCGCGGGCTTGGCGGCCTCTTGCTTCTGCTGCTTCGACGCCGAAGCGCCCTGCTTGGCGGGCATGGCCCGCTTCTTCTCCGCGACCGGCTTGGCCACGGTGGCCTTCGCCTGCGGCGCGGGTGCCTTGGCGACCTTCTTCGCGACCGGCGCCGCCTTTGCCACCGGCTTAGTGGCCTTCTGCACGGGCGCCTTCTTCGCGGCCTTGGCCGGCACCGGCTTTGCCGCCGTCGCGGCCTTCACGACCTTCTTCGCGGGCTTGGCAACGGCCTTTTTCTTCGGCGCGGCCTTCGGGGCCGCCTTCTTCACGGGCGCCTTTTTCGGCGCGGCCTTCTTGGCGACAGCCTTCTTCGCGGCCGGCTTCGCGCTGGATTTCCTGGCGGCGGGTTTCGCGACGGGCTTCTTGGCGACGGGCCTGGCGGGCTTCTTGACGGCCTTGGCGGCCTTCTTCACGGTTTTCTTGACAGCCACGTTGTTGCAGTCCTTCCTGATCCCCCTTGCCGGGGATGTGATTCCCTTGGATGGGAAAGCGCGCTGTTATACCCTGCCCTGACTACAGCGGCAACCGCGCGGGCCTTTTTCGCGCGTTCTTGCAAAACCCGACGTGATCGATCGTCTCCTCATCGCCCTCCTGCGCGCCTACAAACGCTGGCTGAGCCCACTGCTCGGGCCACGCTGCCGGTTCGTGCCGACCTGTTCGGAATACGCCATGCAGGCGATCGCCCGCCACGGCGCCCTGCGTGGCGGCTGGCTGGCCGTGCGGCGCATCGGCCGCTGCCATCCCCTGCACCCGGGCGGCCACGACCCGGTCCCGCCCGCACCCAACCCATAGGAACCGTTCATGTCCGACACGCTGATCGTCAATGCCCGCCTGGTCAACGAGGGACGCGAGTTCGACGCCGACCTGCGCATCTCGCGCGGCCGCATCGAGACCATCGGCAGCGGCCTCGCCGCGCGCGACGGCGAAACGGTGGTCGACGCCAACGGTCGCCGGCTGCTGCCGGGGATGATCGACGACCAGGTGCATTTCCGCGAACCGGGCATGGAATACAAGGCCGACATGGCCACCGAGTCCACCGCCGCGGTCGCCGGCGGCGTCACCAGCTTCATGGACATGCCCAACACCAGCCCGCCGACGCTGTCGGCCGACGTACTGGAAAACAAATACCAGCGCGCCGCCGGCCGCGCCCGTGCCAACTACGGCTTCTACATGGGCGCGAGCAACGACAACCTCGAGGCGATCCGCACGCTCGACCCGCTGACGGCGCCGGGCATCAAGGTGTTCATGGGCGCCTCCACCGGCAACATGCTGGTCGACAATCCCGAGACCCTGGCGGGCATCTTCCGTGAAGCCCCGACGCCGATCATCACCCATTGCGAAGACACGCCGATGATCGACGCGATGCTGGCGAAATATCGCGGCGAATACGGCGACGACATCCCGGCGGCCTGCCATCCGGACATCCGCTCGCGCGAGGCCTGCATCAAGTCGACCCGGCTGGCGCTGGACCTGGCGCGCACCCACGGCACCCGCCTGCACGTGCTGCACATCTCCACCGCCGACGAACTGGCGCTGTTCACGCCCGGCCCGCTGATCGATGCCAACGGCGTGCGCAAGCGCATCACCGCCGAAACCTGCATCCACTTCCTGCGTTTCGACCGCGACGATTACGCGCGCCTCGGGCACCTGATCAAGTGCAACCCCGCGATCAAGGACGCCAGCGACCGCGAGGCGCTGATCAACGCGCTGGCATCCGACGTGATCGACGTGCTGGCCACCGACCACGCGCCGCACACGTGGGAGGAAAAGCACAATCCCTACGTGCGCGCGCCCAGCGGCCTGCCGCTGGTGCAGTACGCGCTGGTGGCAGCGCTGGAACTGGTGCGCGAGGGCCGGTTGAGCAACACGCAGGTGGTGCAGAAGCTCGCGCATGCGCCGGCGCAGCTGTTCGACGTGAAGCAGCGCGGCTTCCTGCGCGAGGGCTACTGGGCGGACCTGGCGCTTATCGACGACACGCCGTTCACGGTCCGCCGCGAGGACGTGCTGTCGAAGTGCGCGTGGTCGCCGTTCGAAGGCACCACGTTCCACTCGCGCATCGCCGCCACCTGGGTCAATGGGCAATTGGCCTGGGATGGCGAACGCATCGTCGGCGAGCCGCAGGGCCAGCGGATGGAGTTCGATCGTTGATGCGCCTGCTGCAAGCGCTGGCATGCGTCCTTGCGCTTGGCGCGGCCGGCAGCGCGTCCGCGCAGGGAGCCGCTGGCGGCGACCGCATCGTGTTTCCCGCCAGCGTGTCGCAAGGCGCGCTGGTGTTCGGCAAGGTCCCGGCCGGCAGCGTGGTGCGCTACGCGGGCCGCGAGTTGCGGCCGACGCCCTACGGCACCGTGGTGTTCGGCGTGGATCGGCAGGAAGCCGGGCCGCTGCGACTGGAAGTGCTGCGTGCCGACGGCACGAGGACGACCGAAAGCATCGCGGTGAGCGCGCGCGACTGGCCCCTGGAGCACGTCAACGGCGTGCCGCCGAAGACCGTGAACCCGCCGCCGGCGATCGCCGAGCGCATCCGCCGCGAGCAGGCACGGGTCACGGCAGCGCGCACCCGCGACGACGACCGCGCCGACTTCGCCGCGCCGTTCCACTGGCCGGTACAGGGCCGCATCAGCGGCCGCTTCGGCAGCGGGCGCGTGTACAACGGCCAGCCCGGCGCCGGGCATTCGGGCATGGACATCGCGGTACCGATCGGGACGCCGGTGCAGGCGCCCGCGGCGGGCGTGGTGACGTTCGCCGATCCGGACCTGTATCTGACCGGCGGCACCCTGCTGATCGACCACGGCCATGGCGTGAGCTCGAACTTCCTGCACCTGTCGCGGATCGACGTGAAGGTGGGCGACCGGGTGACGCAGGGGCAGGTGGTCGGTGCGGTCGGTGCGACCGGGCGGGCGACGGGGCCGCATCTGCATTGGGGGATGAGCTGGTTCGACGTGCGCGTGGATCCGCTGCTGGTGCTCGAACGCACGCAGTAGAACCCGGCCATTCATCATCGCAACGCGCGGCGGTGCGCCCGTCATCGTTGGCGCGGATGGTCATGCCCGGCGCGGTTCGACGTGCGCGTGGATCCGCTGCTGGTGCTCGAACGCACTCGGTAGCAAGCGCATAAAAGCTCGCGGCTTCCGCCGCTCCTACAAGAACAGAGTGTCTGTAGGAGCGGCGGAAGCCGCGAGCTTTTCGCCAACAATCAGACGAAATCGGCGCCTACGCCGCGCCGCCACCACTCACCCGCGCCACCGCGTCATGCGCGTGCAGGCTTTCGAAATGCGAGACCGTGGCGTCGAAGCGTTCGATGCGGGCGTCGGCCGACAGCGCGGCGGCAACGCGGCGTGCCGCGTCCTCGCAGAACATCAGGTTTTCGGCGTTGAGCCGCGCGAAGGCCTGTTCGTCCTCGCGCTTGACCGCGGTCTGGACCGGCGTGCCGAGCGCGGCCTCGATCGCGTCGACCAGGCTTTCGATCGAAAGCTGGCCGAATGAAGGCTTGAGCTGCACGCGCACGTCGGCGCGGCTGCGCTGGGCGTGCGGGGTGGCGGCCAGGCCGCGTTCGGAGGCGAGCCAGTCGCGCACCACGCCGGTGGACAGCGGGCGGGCGGCGGCGAAGTCGTCGGCGAAACGTTCGGCATTGAGCTGTCGCGACAGCGCGGCCGAGGCCGGACAGGTGCTCGAATACTCGACCGCGAATGCCAGTGTCAGCGCCAGGTGACCATCTGCGAGCGTGGCGTCGATCTCGACCGGATAGCGCTTCCAGCCGGCGTTGTCGCTGGCCAGCGCCTGCCGCTTGAGCAACTGTTCGTAGCGCAGCACGATGCGCGCACTCGTCGACAGCCCGCCCTGCGAGTCGATGCAGTCCTGCAGCACCCGGCGCAGGCCGGCCGGGGTGATCGCCTCGGCGACCAGCGCGTCCTGCAGCCGCAGGTACAGCCGCGACATGTGGATGCCGCGCGCAACGGGTTCGACCAGGTCGACGAAGACGTCCGCGGATGCGGCCACCTGCAGCGGCGCACCGTTGGCACCGGGGATCGCCAGCGGCAGCGCGATGCGCTCCATGCCCACCCAGTCGAGCGGGCGTGCGGCGATGGCGAGGTCGCCGGCGACGTCCGGCAGGGGGTTGGGGCTGGGAGGATTCACGGCAGGTCGGGGGTTGAAAGCGGGCCACAGTTTAACGGCTGCCGGGCAAACGGCCGCGCAACGCTGCGTTTCCGCCAGATGCGCGCCAGCTGGATCCTTGCAGGCGCCTTGTGCGAGCGGCTTCAGCCGAGAGCCCTAGATTTCGCGAAAACGCCAAAAAGATCGTGGCTGGAGCCGCTCCCACCGGGCACCGGCACCGCGGTCCCGGCGAGGCGTCATCGGACGCCCCTATCGGCACGACGCTCAGCGCGTGCTTCGCGCGGCGCGCCAGGCGAGCCACAGGCTGCGCCAGGGGCGCACGGCCGCGGCCTGCCCGCTTGCCACGCGGCGCAGCCGCTCCCGGACGAACGCCGATTGCAGCCGTCGCGGCCGGGTGCACGCGCGGGACGCGGGGCCGGTGCCGGGCGGGTGCACCGCCAGGTCGACCTCGCCGCGCAACAACTGGCGGACGGCGAACAGGTCGAAGGCGATCGCCCCGGCAGCCGCGCCGGGGTTCGCGCCGGTGCCGAACAAGCCCTGCTCGCATTCGGCCACGGCCAGCGCGATGCCATCCAGCCCCGCCTGCGCCGGTGTGGCCGACAACGGTCGGTCGCGGCTGCCCTGCAGCGGCAGCAGGCCCGCAGCCAGCGCCATCCAGGGCGCGGGATGCGGCTGCAGCACCGCGCCCAATGGATGCCGGCGCGCGCCCTTGGCCCAGCCCAGCAGCTCCTCGTTCCACCAGGCCAGCTTGGCCAGGCCCGGCGTGGCGTCGGCACCTGTCCACGCGGCGTCGGTCAGCTCCTGCAGCAATGCAAACCACGCGAATGCGGTTTCGCGCTGGGACGCGGGCAGGAACACCGCACCGATGCCCCATTCCGGCCAGCGCGCATGCAATTTTGCGGTGAATTCGTCTGCGGTGTTCATCGTGTCATTGTAGGAGCGCCCCATGGCGCGATGCTTTATCGGCAAGACGCCCGCGCCCATTGGACGCTCCTACAGGGGCCATGCCGCGGGATCGAGAAGTTGGCGCGGGATTTCGGCTATCACGTCGCCCTGCCATGCCACGGGATCGTCCTCATCCAGGCGATACCCCCACAGCGCGACCACCGACGGCATGCCCGCTGCGCGCGCGGCGACGATGTCGCGTTCGTCATCGCCGACGTAGACGCACCGTGCCGGGTCCACCCCGAGCGTCTGCGCCGAATGCAGCAGCGGCAACGGGTGCGGCTTGCGTTCGGCCAGGGTGTCGCCACCGACCAGGATCGCGCTGCGCGTGTCCCAGCCGAACGCCGGCAACACCTGCCGCGCGAGGTATTCGGGCTTGTTGGTGACGATGCCCCAGCGCGCGCCGTCGGCCTCGAGCGCGGCGAGCATGTCTTCGATGCCGTCGAACGGCTTGCCGTGCAAGCCGATCTCGCGCTCGTAGGCGTCGAGGAACGGCTGCACCAGCGCCTCGCGCGCGTCGGCGTCGAGCCGCGGGAACGCCGACGCGATCATCGCGCGGGCCCCCTTCGACACGTGCGGACGCAGTCCTTCCAGCGCCGCGGGCGCTTCGCCGCGCTCGCCGCGCAGCGCGTTGATCGCCGCCAGCATGTCGGGCGCGCTGTCGAGCAGGGTGCCGTCGAGGTCGAACAGCACCAGGCGCGGGAAACCTGCGCGCACGTGCTGCTTTTCCGCTCCCCTACTCCCCATTCCCGATTCCCGGCTTCACCGCACAGGCGAGGTAATTCACTTCGGTGCGCCGGGAGAGCCGCGCGGCGTCGCGCCATGGCTCGTACATCAACCCGCTGACGTCCTCGAGCTGCAGTCCGGACTCGCGCAGCCACGCGCCAAGCTCGGACGGCTTGATGAAATCGCGGTACTGATGCGTGCCTTTCGGCAGCAGGCGCGCAACGTATTCGGCGCCGACGATCGCCAGTGCGAACGCGGCCGGCGTGCGATTGAGCGTGGACACGAACAGGCGGCCGCCGGGTTTGAGCAGCGTCGCGCAGGCCGAGAGGATCGCGCCCGGGTCCGGCACGTGCTCGAGCATTTCCATGCAGGTCACCGCGTCGAACGTGCCCGGCTGCCCGGTTGCCAGATCTTCGACCGGCTGCACGCGATAGTCGACCTTCACCCCGGATTCGAGCCCGTGCAGCTTCGCGACCTTGACCAGGTCGGGCGCGAGGTCGATGGCGGTGACCTCGGCGCCTTCACGTGCCAGCGCCTCGCTGAGCAGGCCGCCGCCGCAGCCGACGTCGAGCACCTTCGCACCGCGCAGTGCGATGCGATCTGCGACGTAGCCCAGCCGCACCGGGTTCAACGCATGCAGCGCCTTCTGCGGGCCTTTCGGGTCCCACCAACGATTGGCGAGCGCGGCGAACTTGTCGAGTTCGGACTGGCGGAAGTTGGGCGATGGCGCGTTCATGGCATGTCTTTCCGGCTGTCGTAGGTCGGAGCTAAGTCTCCGACGGTGTCCCGGCGGCGTGCGTCGAGGATTCAACGCCGGCCGCAGGTCTTCCTGCCATCGCGCATCGGGGCGTCGCCCCGATCTACAGCGACGCGCGGTCAATCGTGGCGATGCGGGCGCGCCATTGCTTCGCGTTGGCGACGATCGCATCGACGTCCATGCCGTCCAGCTCGCGTTCGCGCAGCTTGTGCCTGCCCGCGATCCACACGTCGCTGACCTGGTGGCGGCCTGCGGCGTAGACCAGTTGCGAGACCACATGGTGCAGCGGTTGCGTCTCCAGCGCGGACAGATCGAAACAGGCCAGGTCGGCCTGCTTGCCGGGTTCGATCGAGCCGACCAGGTGGTCGAAGCCGATCGCCTTCGCGCCGCCCAGGGTGGCAGCGCGCAGCGCGGTGAAGGCATCGAACGCCGCGGCGTCATCCGCCACCGCCTTGGCCAGGATCGCCGCGATGCGGGTCTCGCCGACCATGTCGAGGTCGTTGTTGCTGGCGCAGCCGTCGGTGCCGAGGGCCAGGTTCACGCCCACGCGTTCCAGCGCACAGGCCGGGCAGAAACCCGAGGCCAGCTTGAGGTTGGATTCCGGGCAATGCACCACGCTCACGCCACGCTCGGCGCACAGGTGGATCTCGGCGTCGGTGAGCTGGGTCATGTGGATCGCGATCAGGCGATCGTTGAACAGGCCCAGGCGGTCGAGCCGGGCGATCGGGCGCTGGCCGTGCTTGTCCTGCGACTGCTGCACTTCCTGCGCGGTCTCGTGCAGGTGCAGGTGCACCGGCACGTCGAGCTGGTCGGACAGCATGCGCACGCGTTCGAAGTTCGCGTCGTTGACCGTGTACGGCGCGTGCGGCGCGAACGCGGTGGCGACCAGCGGATCGTCGCGCCACTGGTCGTGGACCTCGCCGGCCTTGTCGAAGTATTCGTCATCGCTCTTCGCCCACGCGGTGGGGAAGTCGATCACCGGCAGGCCGACGCGGGCGCGGAAGCCGTGGCGCTTGTAGACGGCGGCCTGCACGTCGGGGAAGAAGTAGTTCTCGTTGACGCAGGTGGTGCCGCCGCGGAGCATTTCGGCGATCGCCAGGGTGACACCGTCGGCGACGAATTCCGGCCCGATCACCGCGCCCTCGATCGGCCAGATGTGCTGCTGCAGCCAGACCTTGAGCGGCAGGTCGTCGGCGACCCCGCGCAGCAGGGTCATCGGGTTGTGGGCGTGGCTGTTGACGAAGCCGGGCACCAGCGCGCCATCGGGGCGGCTGACGGTCTGCGCCGCATCGAAGCGCGCCCGCGCTTCCGCGCGCGGCAGGACGGCGACGATGGCGCCGTCGCGGACGGCGACGGCATGGTCCTCGAGCACGACGCCGTGCGGCTCGACCGGCACCACGAAGCCGGCTTCGATGAGGAGGTCGCAGGGTTCAGGGGCTGATTCGGTCATTCGCCTTGTTCTTGTTCTTCCATGTCTTTGACGTCATCCCCGCCTTCGCGGGAATGACGGCCTTGAAACACGGGCGGAGCCGGACACAGCGTCACTTCACGCGCGAAACGTACTCGCCCGAGCGCGTGTCGACCTTGATCACCTCGTCCTGGCCGACGAACAGCGGCACACGGACCACGGCGCCGGTTTCCAGCGTGGCCGGCTTGCCGCCGCCGCCGGAAGTGTCGCCGCGCACGCCCGGGTCGGTCTCGACGATCTTCAGTTCGACGAAGTTCGGCGGCGTGACCTGGATCGGAGTGCCGTTCCACAGCGTCACCACGCAGTCTTCCTCGCCCTTGAGCCACTTTTCCGCGCCGGCCATGCCGGCCTTGTCGGCCTGGACCTGCTCGAAGCTTTCCGGGTTCATGAAGTGCCAATGCTCGCCGTCGGCATACAGGTACTGCATGTCGGTATCGACCACGTCGGCGGCATCGACCGAGTCGGTGCTCTTCATGGTGATTTCCTGCACCCGCCCGGACTTGATCAGGCGGTACTTCACGCGCGTGAACGCCTGGCCCTTGCCCGGCTTGACGTACTCGGTATCGAAGATGATCGCGGGGTCGCCGTTGATCAGGATCTTCATCCCGTTCTTGACGTCGTTCATGCCGTAACTGGCCATCGGTACTCCTGGGAAAATCGTGGGCGGGTCGAGCCGCGGCAGCGGCTAGAATGGTGGGATTGGGCTCCGGCACGTCTGGAACGCCCCGGAACAGACCCCGAATGATACCTGCAGCCTCCCCTGCCCTGCAGCCCGGCCCGGTCGGCACGGGCACCCGCGACGTCCCTGGCTGGAAGCGCCTGTGGCGCGAGGCCGTGCGCGACCCGTGCGAGCTGCTGGCCCTGCTCGGCCTCGAGGGCCGCGTGCCGGGCCTGTCCGACGCCGCTGCGGCGCAGTTCCCGCTGCGGGTGCCGCGCGGCTTCGTCGCCCGCATGCGCCCCGGCGACCCGCACGACCCGCTGCTGCGCCAGGTGCTGCCGCTGGACGAGGAAATGCGCCCGGTTCCGGGCTTCTCGCTGGACGCGGTGGGCGACGCGGCGGCGCGTGCCGGCCACGGCGTGATCCACAAATACGAGGGCCGCGCGCTGCTGGTGGCGACCGGCAGCTGCGCGGTGCACTGCCGCTACTGCTTCCGTCGCCACTTTCCCTACGCCGAGGAGACCGCGGCCGCCGGCGGCTGGCACGAAGCGGTCGCGGCGATCCGCGCCGATGATTCGATCCACGAGGTGATCCTGTCCGGCGGCGACCCGCTGTCGCTGGCCACCCCGAAACTCGACGAGCTGACCGGGCTGCTGCGCGCGCTGCCGCAGCTGCGACGCCTGCGCATCCACACCCGCCTGCCGGTGGTACTGCCCGAACGTGTCGACGACGAGTTCGGCCACTGGCTTCGTTCGCTGCCGTGGCCGGTGGCGGTGGTGGTCCATGCCAACCACGCGCGCGAGTTCGACGACGCGGTGGACGCGGCCATGGCGCGGCTGCGCGACGCCGGCGCCACCGTGCTCAACCAGGCGGTGCTGCTACGCGGGGTCAACGACTCGATCGATGCCCTGGCGGCGCTGTCCGAGCGCAGCTTCGCCGCGGGCGTGCTGCCCTACTACCTGCACCAGCTCGACCGCGTCGCCGGCGCGGCGCACTTCGAGGTGTCAGATGCCCGCGCGCTGGAACTGCACGCGGCACTGGTCGCGCGGCTGTCGGGCTACCTCGTCCCGAAGCTGGTGCGCGAGGTCGCCGGGGATGCCTCCAAGCGCGCGCTGTGACGGCATCGACGTAGACTAGGCCCATCGCCCCGTGGCATAAACGCCCGCATGTCGAAGAACCCCGACCAAGCCCTGCGCCTGATGATCGTCGACGACAGCGTCGAGGATGCCGAGGCCATCGTCAGCGCCCTGCGCAACTCGGGGATCGCGGTGCGGCCGCTGCGGCCGGCATCGGAAGAAGAACTGTCCACGATGCTCGGCGCGCAGCAGATCGACCTGGTCCTCGCCGCGCAGCAGGGCAAGGACCTTCCGTTCGCCGGGGTCATGCAGTCGGTCTCGGCCAGCGGCAAGGACATCCCGGTCGTTGCGGTGAGCAACGGCATCGACGACGCCAGCTTCCACGAGGCGCAGAGTGCCGGCGCCCGCAACATCGCCCTGCGCGACAAGCCCCAGCAGCTGCTGGCGACGGTGCGCAGCGAGTGGGAAGACCTCGAAAGCCGGCGCGCCCTGCGCAGGCTGGAGGCGCGTGTGCGGGAAACCGAACGCCGCTGCGACACCCTCATTGAATCCTCGCGCGACCCCATCGCCTACGTGCACCAGGGCATGCACATCCGCGCCAACAGCGCCTACCTGGAGATGTTCGGCTACGACTCGTTCGAGGATCTCGAAGGCATGTCGCTGCTGGATCTGGTGGCGCCGCAGCACGTCGAGGACTTCAAGCAGCTGCTCAAGGACCTGGCCAAGGGCGACGCCCCGCCGCCACGCTACGAGCTGGAAGCCCGCGATGCCGAAGGCAACGGCTTCCCGGCGTCGATGGAGTTCGCACCGGCAACGTACGAGGGGGAGGCCTGCCAGCAGGTGATCTTCCGCCGCCAAGAGCAGGAGATCGATCCGGGTCTGGCGCAGGAACTGGAAGAACTGCGGCAGCGCGATCAGGTCACCGGCTTGCTCAACCGCCCCACCTTCCTGCACTCGCTGGAAGACGCGGTGGCCGATGCCGCGCAGAACAAGGCCCAGCACGGCCTGTTGCTGCTCGAACCCGACCACTACCAGCGGCTGCTGCACGAAATCGGCTTGGACGCCGCCGATGCCATGCTGGCGGCCATGGCCGAGCGCCTGCAGACCGCGATCGGCGACGAGGCCGTGGCCGCGCGCTTCTCCGAGCACAGCCTCGCGGTGCTGGTGCGCGCCAGCGATTACGCCCAGACCACCGCGCTGGCCGAACGTATCCGCGAAGCGTTCGCCTCGCACGTGTTCCCGATCGGCAACCGTTCCAGCGTGATCACCGCCAGCATCGGCGGCGTGCAGATCGGCGAGAAGATCGCCAGCGTCACCCAGGTGCTGGCGAAGGCCAACCAGGGCGTGCAGTCGTCGATCGGCGTTGGCGGCAACCGCTTCGAGATCTTCGACCCCAGCGCGATCGAACGCGCCGAGGAAGAACACGTCCAGGCCTGGGTCGCGCGCCTGCGCGACGCGCTCGACCAGGAAGGCTTCGTGCTGCACTACCAGCCGGTGATCAGCCTGCAGGGCGACACCGGCGCGGTCTATGAAACCTTCCTGCGCCTGGACGCCGGCGACGGCGAACTGGTCAAGCCGCTGAGCTTCCTGCAGATCGCCGAGGAGCACGGCCTGCTGTGGGAGATCGACCGCTACGTCATCGGCCATACCATCACCGCGATCGGCCAGCGCATCAGCGCCGGCAAGCCGACCACCCTGCTGGTCAAGATCAGCCAGGCCTCGCTCGACGACGACAGCCTGGTGCGCTACATCGGCGAACAGCTGACCGCGCACGGCGTGCCCGGCGAGTACCTGGTGGTGCAGCTGCCCGAAGCGAAGGTGTTCACCCACCTGAAAGCCGCGCAGGAATTCGCCGCCGCCATCGGCAAGCTCGACTGCCGGATCGCGCTGGAGCAGTTCGGCGCCGGCCTGGACTCGTTCCAGCTGCTCGCCCACCTCAAGCCGAACCTGATCAAGATCGACCGCAGCTTTGTCGAGGACCTGCCGAAGAACGCAGCCAACCAGGAGCGCATCCGCGAGATCGCCAACAAGGCGCGCGAGCTGGGCATCCGCTCCATCGCCGAGTTCGTCAGCGACGCGGCCAGCATGTCGATCCTGTTCTCGGCCGGCGTGGATTACGTCGAAGGCGTGTTCCTCGCCGGCGCCGGGCCGGACATGGGCTACGACTTCGAGTGACCCGGCTCTCGTAGGAGCGGCTTCAGCCGCGAGCTTTTCGGTTTTTCCGGCAATGTTCCTGGAAAGCCCGCGGCCGAAGCCGCTCCCTTGGTCTTCATGCCCCCACCTCCATCCCTTTACCGCGGCCGCTTCGCCCCCTCGCCCACCGGGCCGCTGCATTTCGGCTCGCTGCTGGCCGCATTCGGCAGCTGGCTGATGGCACGCCAGGCCGGCGGGCAGTGGCTGGTGCGGGTCGAGGACATCGATCCACCACGCGAGGTCCCCGGCGCAGCCGACCAGCAATTGCGCACGCTGGAATGCTTCGGGCTGGTGCCCGATGGCCCGGTACTGCGCCAGAGCGACCGCGGCGCGCTCTACCGCGAGGCGCTCGAACGCCTGCTCGACCGCGGCGACGCCTTCGAATGCCACTGCAGCCGCAGCGACCTCGCCGGCAGCGGCGGCGTACATCGCGCCTGCGTCGCCGGCGCACGGCGCCCCGACCCCGCGATCCGGCTGCGCGTGCCCGACGGCACCGTCGTCGACTTCGTCGACCGGGTGCAGGGTGCCGTGGCGCAGGACGTCGCGCAGGTGGTCGGCGACTTCGTGCTCAAGCGCGCCGACGGCCCCTGGGCCTACCAGCTGGCGGTGGTCGTCGACGACGCCGAACAGGGCATCACCGAAGTCGTACGCGGCGCCGACCTGCTCGACTCCACCGCACGCCAGATCTTCCTGCAGCGCAGCCTCGGCCTGCCGACGCCGCGCTACGTACACCTGCCGCTAGTGCTCGATGCCGACGGCCGCAAGCTGTCGAAGTCGCTGGCGGCGCTGCCGGTCGACGGCAACGATCCGCTGCCGGCGCTGCGTGCCGCATGGCTGGCGCTGGGCCAGCCACGGCAGGCCTGGCCGACTTCCGGATCGCTTGCCACGAAACTCGACGCGGCGACGCGCGTCTTCGATCCCCGCCACATTCCGCGCACCCCGCCGGCGACGCTCGCCGCATTGCACAACACCACTGCCATCGACGCCGCATAGAATCATCTGCAATGGGGAACTGGCTCTCCATGCAGGACCAGGAGACGGTGGCATGAGCACACGCGTGGCATTGGTGACCGGGGGAACCGGCGGGATCGGCACGGCGATCTGCAAGCGCCTGGCGGCCAACGGCCACCGGGTGGCGACCAACTATCGCAACGAGGAAAAGGCGCGCGAGTGGCAGGCGCAGATGAAAGCCAAGGGCTTCGACGTGGCGCTGGCCAGGGGCGATGTGTCGACCCCGGAGGATGCCGAGGCAATGGTGCGCGAAGTCGAACGCCAGCTTGGCCCGGTCGACATCCTGATCAACAACGCCGGCATCACCCGCGACGGCACCTTCCACAAGATGAGCGCGCATCAGTGGCAGGAGGTCATCAACACCAACCTCAACTCGGTGTTCAACGTGACCCGCCCGGTCATCGAGGGCATGCGCGAGCGCAAATGGGGGCGGATCATCCAGATCAGCTCGATCAACGGCCAGAAGGGCCAGTACGGCCAGGCCAACTACGCCGCGGCCAAGGCCGGGATGCATGGGTTCACCATCTCGCTGGCGCAGGAAAACGCGCGCTTCGGCATCACCGTCAACACCGTCTCGCCCGGCTACATCGGCACCGACATGGTGATGGCGGTGCCCGAGGAGGTCCGCAACAAGATCGTCGCGCAGATCCCCACAGGGCGCCTGGGCAACCCGGACGAGATCGCCTACGCGGTGAGCTTCTTCATCCCCGACGACGCGAGCTGGATCACCGGTGCCAACCTGGCGGCGAACGGCGGACAGTACATGGGGTGGTAAGTTGCAACCCGTGCTGCACTGCGCCATGCTGCAGGGACGCATTGTTAGAGCCTTTGCTCCATGACCAAGACGCGCGTCATCAAGAAGTATCCGAACCGTCGCCTCTACGACACCGACATTTCGAGTTACATCACCATCGAGGACGTCCGCCAGCTGATCGTCGACGGCGAGGACTTCGAGGTCCGCGACGCCAAGAGCGGCGAGGACCTCACCCGGCAGGTGCTGCTGCAGATCATCGCCGAGCATGAACAGGACGGGCAGCCGATGCTGTCGACCCAGTTGCTGAGCCAGATCATCCGCCTGTACGGCGACTCGCTGCAGGGCTTCATGGGCACCTACCTGGACCGCTCGATGCAGACGTTCATGGAGCAGCAGGCGCAGTTCCGCCAGCAGATGGGCGGCGTGCTCGGGCAGACCCCGTGGTCGATGATGAACCAGCTCACCGAGCGCAACATGGAACTTTGGAAGGACTTCCAGGAAAACCTGGTCGCCGGCATGGGACGCGCCGCCCCGGACGCCGCCAAGGACAAGGACACCGCCAAGCGCGGCAAGTAGGCTGGGGACTGCATTGGACAAGCGCATCGCCGCCGTCACCGGCGGCATCGGCGGTCTTGGGACCGCCATCTGCAAATCGCTGGCCGCACAGGGCCGCACGGTCGTCGCCATCGACCTGGGCGACCGCGACGAACGCATCGAGGCGTTCGGCCGGGAAACCGCCGGCCTCGACATCCATTTCGCCGCCGGCGACGTCTCCGACTTCGAGGCATGTGGCCGGCTGGTCGACGACATCGTCGGCCGCCATGGCGCGCTCGACATCCTGGTCAACGCCGCCGGCATCACCCGCGACACCACCCTGCGCAAGATGCAGCGCGCGCAGTGGGACGCGGTGCTGCGGGTCAACCTGGACGGCGTGTTCAACCTCTGCCGCCACGCCGTCGAGAGCATGACGGGGCGCGGCTTCGGCCGGATCGTCAACATCAGCTCGGTGAACGGGCAGACCGGCCAGTTCGGGCAGACCAACTACGCCGCGGCCAAGGCCGGGATGCATGGCTTCACCATGGCGCTGGCGCGCGAGGTCGCGCGCAAGGGCGTGACCGTCAACTCGGTGTCGCCAGGCTACTGCGAGACCGCGCTGGTGATGGCGATGCCCGAGGAGATCCGCGCGCGCATCGTCGAGGACGTGCCGGTGGGACGGCTCGGGCAGCCCGACGAAATCGCGCGGACCGTCGCCTTCCTCGCCGCCGACGACGCCGGTTTCATCACCGGCGCCAACATCCCGGTCAACGGCGGGATGTTCATGTCGTTCTGAACCGGCCCGCCGCACCCGCCCTCCGCAAGAGCGGCGGAAACCGCGATCCCGATCTGTTCACCGGCAAACGCATCGCGGCTTCCGCCGCTCCTACGGGAACACCTCAAAGGGAGACACACCGGCGAGGACACGCCGGCATCCCGGCCTACGGTGCACCGGTGGCGCCGCCACCGGTGCAGAACCGCTTGCGGTACTCCTGCGCTTTGGGCATCAGCGCCTTGAGGTTCTGGATGCGGGTGCCCGAACTGGGGTGCGTGGACGCGAATTCCGGCGGCGCCTGTCCGCCACTGGCCTGGCCCATGCGCTCCCACAGCGCGATCGATTCCTCCGGGTTGTAGCAGGCCGCAGCGGCCAGCATCAGGCCCATCTCGTCGGCCTGCGACTCCTGCTTGCGCGCATACGGCAGCGAGCGCCCGTAGCCGTACACCGCCATCGCCATCTGCATCTGCTGCTGGTCCATGCCGCTCATCGCCCCGGCCATCTGGCCGAGCTGGGCAAGCTTCTGTTCGGTCATGCGCTGCGCGCCGTGGCGCAGCAGGGCATGGGTGATCTCGTGGCCCATCACGATCGCCATCGCATCGGCGTTCTGCGCCACCGGCACCAGACCGGTATAGACGGCCATCTTGCCGCCGGGCAGGCAAAACGCGTTGGCCTGGTCGGACTCCAGCACGGTCACGTCCCAGTCGAACGAATCCTCGATGTGCTGCGCCTTCAAACCGTGTTCGGCTGCCAGCGCATCCTCGACTTCCGGAATCTTCACGATCAGCCGCTGCGCGATTTCGCGCACCTGCCGCGCGATCTGCGAGTTCGGGTCGACCGGCCGTTCCTGCGCGAGGATCTCCTGGTAGGCCTGCAGGCCGAGCGCCTTCTCGTCCTGCGGCGAGATGCTCTTGTCGATCAGCACCGTCTCGCCGGTCAGCGGGTCGGTCGACCGGTTGGAGAAATAGAAGTAGGCGCCGTAGACGATGAACGCCACGAGGATCAGCAGCCGCGGGCTGAAACCGAACCCGCGCCGCCCGCCCTGGACCTGCCCGCCACCGAGTGGATTCTGACGCATCTTGCCTTCTCCCTGCTGCCGCTGCCGTCGGTCTAGATTTCGCGCACCACGCGGAAACCGATGCGCCCGTTGGTGCTGTCCACGCCCGCCGGCGCACGCCATGACGAGCGGGTCTGTTCCGGCGCGCTGGCCCACGAGCCGCCGCGGACGACCCGCGTCCGGCAACCGGGATTGAGCCAGACGGTGCCGTCCATCGGTGCGCGCCGGTAGCCATCATGCCAGCAGTCGGCGACCCACTCGCTCACGTTTCCTGCAAGTCCCCGAACACCCCAGGGATTGGCCGCGAAACGCCCGGCCGGGGCCGGCCCCCAGTAGCCATCGCCGTAGCCGGCGAAGGCGTTGTTCCAGTGCCGCCCGGTGGGCGAGCGGTCGCGTTCGCCGGTGAAGTTGCCCGCGTCCCGCGGCGGCGAACCCTCGCCCCACGGATAGGTCGTGCGGCTGCCGGCGCGCAGGGCGTATTCGAACTCCGCCTCGCTGGGCAGGCGATAGCGGTGGCCGCTCTGCTCCGACAACCAGGCGGCATAGGCCTCGGCATCCTTGGCACTGACGTGCAGCACCGGCAGGTTCTCGTCCGCCGGATTGCCGGCGTAGTCGCTGCGCCAGTCGACGCCGCTGACGCGCGCGAAGTTACCGCTGCGCTCGTCGTACGCCATCGAATACCCGCGCCGCTGCGCACGCGTCTTGCGGCCGGTGGCATTGATGAAGCGGCGATAGTCGCCCACCGTGACCTCGGTGATCGACATCGCGAAACCGCGGTCGAAGCGGATGGCGTGCTGCGGACGCTCGGCATCCTCGGCGTCCGCGTCGCCGGGCTCCGCGCCCATGCGATAGCCGCCGTGCGGCACCACCACCATCTGCGGCCCGCGCGCACCGTGTTCCAGCCCGTCGGTGAACTGCTGGCCCGGGCGGAACTGCCCGTAGTGTTCGGCCAGGTCGATGCGCTCGCGCAGGTCCGCCGCGACCGGATCGCCTGGCCTGGCGATCAACAGGATCCCGGCAAGATGGCGGCGCGCGGTCGCGATGCCGTCCGGCTGCGCCAGCGCCGCGACGCCCAGGTCGCGCAGGCGCGCGATGCGGGCGCCGCGCATGCGCTCGATGCGAGCGACGGCATCGGGCACGGTCGACATCTCCGGGCGCACTTTCGCGGCCGCGCCCAACCAGTGTTTGGCGGTATCGAAATCGCCTTGCTCCGCGGCGACCTCGGCATTGCGGATCATCGCGCTTTCCGTCGCCGCCAGGCCCTGCATCGCACGCGGCTGCCCGGGCCGCAGCGCCAGCGCCTCGCGGAACTTCGCCAGCGCGCCGCCGCCGTCCTCGCCGTAGCGGCCGCCGGCCAGCGCGCGCTCGCCGTCGCGATTCAGCTCCCAGAGCGTGTCGGCCTGGTCGATCCGCTCGAGATAGCGAACCACCGCCTCGTCGTCGCCATCCGTGGCCCGCGCCACGGCCGCCATCTGGTGCGCCTCGCGCAGCGCGGCGATGTCGTCGTCCGCACGCGCCAGCGCCGCGTCGCCACGGGCGACCACGGCCAGCAATGCGCGCTGCAGGTCGTCCCGGACCTGCTTGTCATCCGGCGCCTGCTTCGACAGCGCCAGCAGCAGCGGAATCGCCGAATCCGCATCCGCCGCCAGGTTGCCCGCTTCCAGCGCCGCCTCGGCCCGCTTGCGGGCCCCGTCGGCGTCGTCGGGCGGGACCTGGACCGCCGGCGGGCGCCAGGTCAGCGATTCTGAGATCGCATCGTCGCCGCTGATGGTGACGATGCCCTCGCGCGCCTGCGTCGCCTGCCCGGCCTGTTCGTCACGCGCCGCGTCTCCCGGATTGCGCGTGCAACCCGCGAGCAGCCATGCCACGACGACGATCCGGAAAACTCCGCGCAAACCCTGCACCCACCTGGACGGGCCGCCAGATTACGCCATCGCCCCGGGTCCTGGCATGCAGGCGGGCCTTCGCCACCCGGGCGCGCATTTGCCGCTGCCCGCTCGCGACCGTTAGGCTGCGGGCACCCTCATCGAACCCCGACGCCGTGCCCCACTGGATCACCGACCCCACGGAACTGGACAACCGCATCGCACGACGCCCCCGTCGCGTCGGCCTGGACACCGAATTCATCCGCGAACGCACCTACTGGCCGCAACTGGCGCTGGTGCAGATCGCGCTGGGCGACGACGACGACATCCTGCTGGTCGACCCGCTCGCTTCCGGCATCACCGACGCGCTGCGGCCGCTGCTCACCGACACCGCCGTGCTCAAGGTGATGCACAGTCCCAGCGAGGACCTGGTCGCGTTCAAGCACGCCTGCGGCGTGGTGCCGCAGCCGCTGTTCGACACCCAGGCGGCAGCGGCGCTGGCGGGCATCGCGTCGGGCATCGGCTACCAGCGGCTGGTGCAGGAGGTGCTGGAGGTCGCGCTCGCCAAGGGCGAGACCCGATCCGACTGGCTGCGCCGGCCACTGTCGCCGTCGCAGCTCGAATACGCTGCCGACGACGTTCGCCACCTGTTCGCCCTGCACGACGCGCTCGACGCGCGCCTGCTCGATCTCGGGCGCGAGGCGTGGCTGCAGGAGGACTGCGCACGCATGGCGGCCAACGCCGAGCGCGACGAAACCGACCGCTGGCCGCACCTGTCGCTGCGTGCCGCCCAGTTCCTCGACGAAGCCGCGCGCAGGCGCCTGCTGCGCCTGCTGCGCTGGCGCGAGGCGCACGCGCGCCATGCCGATCGCCCGCGCAGCTGGATCCTGGACAACGAACTGGCCGTGCTGCTGGCCCGCGAACCGGCCGCCGACCTCGCGCAGCTGCAGCGCCAGCTCGACGCCAACCCCAAGGCACCGCGCAAGCTGGCCGATGCGATCTGGCAGGCGCTACAGACACCGCTCGACGACGAAGCGCAGGCGCCGGAGCCACGCAACGAAGAGCGCGACAAGCAGGCCCTGCGCCGGCTCCAGGAAGCCACCGCCGCGCGTAGCGCCGAGCTCGGCCTGCCCGACGGGGTGCTGGCCTCGCGGCGCTGGCTCGAACAACTGCTCGGCGCGCCCGGGGCAGACCAATGGCCCGGCCCGCTCTCGGGCTGGCGCCGGGCCGAACTCGAGCCGGCGCTCGCCCCCCTGCTGTCGCCCGGCGCCGGGGGTTCTGGTCTCGCGGCCGGCACCTCCGTATAATCCGCAACCTCGTGGGGCGGTAGCTCAGCTGGGAGAGCGCCACGTTCGCATCGTGGAGGTCAGGGGTTCGATCCCCCTCCGCTCCACCACGTACACGTCCAAGGACGTACAAAGAAGGCCGGCAAGCCCCGTAATTTCAAGGCTTCCGGCCTTTTTTGTAATTCTTCCCGGTTGGGGGAGGAACGTTTTACCCAGCTCGAAGCGGCCCACACCTCCACGCAGATCGACGCTCCCTTCGATTGCCCGGGGGCAGCGCTCCCCCGGTGCCGGACCAGCCCTGCCGCGCCGGCGCAATACCACGACGATGAGATTTGGCGTATCTAGGGGTAGTCTCAACGGCACGCGACTCGCTCTGGCCAGGGGAAATGCATGAAGAAGGAGGCCGTCGCCATCACGGGCGTCGGTGTGCTGTCGCCGATCGGCCTCGATGTCGAGGGCGTGGCCGACGCACTGCGCACGGGCCGATCCGGCATCGACAGGATCGCGGCTCCGCCGCTGTCCAGGGAGTTCCCTGCCGGTACGGTGAAGCAGGATTTCGCGGATGCGTTTACCCGCCTTGAACTCCCGTTCCTCGACCGCTGCCAGCAACTTGCCATCGTTGCCGCGCGACAGGCGCTGCAGGATGCGGGAATCGAGGATTTCACCGGCTTCGGCCAACGGGCCGGCCTGTACTACGGCAACGTCAATGGCGGCGCGGCGGCGACGCTGGACTGGTCGAGGCAGTTGCTGCTCGAAGACAAGCAGGCGGCACGCCCGTTCGCCGCGATGGCGATCATGTCCAACGCGGGCGCCGCGCAGATCGCGATCCGGCACCGGATCCTCGGCCCCGTGGTGACCCATGCGAGCGCGTGTGGCTCGTCGGGCGTCGCGCTGGGCGAGGCCGCGCGCGCGATCGCCGACGGCTACCTCGACGTCGCCGTCGCCGGTGGCGCCGAGGCGCCGCTGACCGCCGGCGTCCTGGGCGTGTTCAGTGGCACCCGCGCGATGAGCCGGCCCGACGAGGACGACGTTTCGCGCACCTGCAAACCCTTCTCGAAGGACAGGACCGGGCTGGTGCTGGGCGAGGGCTCGGCCTTCGTGGTGCTGGAGGCCGCCAGTCGCGCCGAGCGGCGCGGCGCCCGGATTCACGGTTACCTGACCGGATACGGCATATCAAACGATGCGCACCACATCGGGATGCCTGCGCCCGAGGGCCAGGTCCGTTCGCTCCAGGCCGCGCTTGAACACGCGCGGCTGCAACCCGGCGACATCGGATACCTCAATGCCCACGCAACCGCGACGGACGGCGGCGACGTGATCGAATCCAACGCCATCCGCTCGGTCTTCGGCGACACCGACGATGCGACGCGCGTCAGTTCGACCAAGGCGGTGCACGGCCACCTGCTGGGCGCAACGAGTGCGCTGGAATTCGTGATCACGCTGCTCGCCATGAACAACCGCGTCCTGCCCGCCTCCGCCCACATGGGCGACATGGATCCACGCTGCAAGTTGAACCACGTCGGGCCCGTGCCTCTCCAGGATGCGGAGTTCGACCACGCACTTTCGTTCTCGTGCGGGTTCGGTGGCACCAACGTCGCACTGATCGTGTCCCGCAATCCCGGCTAGCACTTCCCCGTTCCACTGCAAACATCAATCCGAGGCTCCCGAAATGAGCAAGTTGAACCCCAACCCCATCCTCTTCGAAGCCCGCACGGATGCGCGGCGTATTTCGACCCAAGTGCGCCACCTGTCGATGGATGCACTGTGGGTAACGCTCGGCATCGACAGGCGGACCGGGCTCCAGAACTTCACGCCCGCGCTCGTCGACGAATTGCAGAACCTCGTCAATTCACTGCGCACGGAAGGCAATGTGCTGTCGTCGTCGGGCGACAGGTCCCCGTTGCCCTACACGGTGATCCAGTCGCAGCATCCGGAATATTTCAGCATGGGCGGCGACCTGCAGTTCTTCAGGCAATGCATCCAGCGCTCGGACGCTTCGCGACTGCACGACTACTCGATGCGATGCCTGAACCTGCTGTTCTCGTGGGCCGCGCAGCTCAAGGAAAGGACCACGTCCATCGCGCTTGTCCAGGGGCGGGCGCTGGGAGGCGGTTTCGAGCTGGCGCTGAGCACCGATCACCTGATCGCCGAGGAACAGAGCACGTTCGGCTTCCCGGAAATCATGTTCGGATTGTTCCCCTGCACCGGCGCCATGGGCCTGCTGGCCAACGTGATCGGGGCTCGTCAGGCCGAAAGGATGATGACCAACAAGAAGATCTACACGGCGCGGGAGTTGTTCGAGATGGGCCTGATCGACGAGGTCTGCCCGCAGGGACAGGGCGAGCTGACGGTCGAGCGCTACATCCAGCAGCACGCATCCCGCCTCAAGGCGAGGATGAAGGTCCAGCAGAGCCGATACCGGCAGGCGCCGCTGAACTACGAAGACGGCGTGCAGATCGTCGACGACTGGGTGGAGACGGCCATGCGCCTGTCGGCCGACGAGCTGCGCACGCTGGACATGCTGGCCATGCTGCAGCAAAGAGAGGCATCGGACGGCAAGGCACTCGCAGCCTGACGCAATCGCCCGGGCGCCGGACTATCGGGAATTGACCATTCCCGGCAGCCCGAACGTCTGCCTCAACGCGTCCAGTGCTTCGAGGCTCCGGCTCGTCGTTTCCCCGAGGTCGTCCATCCAGCGCGCCGGTTGCCGGGCCAATGCGTCCGAGGTGACGCTCATCAGCCTGTCCGCGAGTGCGGCCAGGCGTACCGCGCCGATGTTCAGCGCCACGCCGCGCATGGCGTGGGCGTGCCGGTGGACCCCGGGCAGATCTTCCGAACGGATCGCGCCCATGAGGTCGCCTGCGATCGTTTCGATGTCCGCCATGCCCTCGGAGATCATCTTGAACAGGAACTCGGGGGTGTCCCTGATCTCCCGCAGGTTCTCGAGCGCTTCCGGGTCAAGGTATTCGACGGGAACGGCCTTGATCTGCGACACCGCCCTGCGCGGTTCGCGCACCGGAGCGGCGCCGGCGGCAGCGGCCGATGGCCACAGCCCCGAGATCGCGTCCCGGAGCTTGCCGAAGGTGACGGGCTTGTGGATCACGCCCGCGGCACCGGCCGCGTGCAGCTTGCCCGCCGTGCCGGCGGTGGCATCGGCGGTGACGAAGAACGTGGGCGCCGTGTCGACGCGTCCGAACCGGTAGGTCTGGAAGACCGTCAAGCCATCGATGTCCTCCATGTTGAAATCGAGGAACACGACATCGAAATGGTCGCTTCCCAGTGCGACGAGCGCCTGTTCACCGCTGGTGGCCGCCACGACCTCGTGACCGTCCTTCAGCAGCATTTCCTTCATCAGGTCGAGGTTCAACGCGTTGTCGTCGGCGATCAGGATCCGCCTGGCCACAACCGCCGCCGGCAACTCGGGCGCGGCCTGCGTCTCGGGCTGGGCGCCAACCGTCCTCAGGTCGACCTCGAACCAGAACAGCGAGCCCTGGCCTTCGGTGCTTTCGACGTGCAGCGTGGATCCCATCCGCTTGACGTGTTCCATCGCGATCGTGGTGCCCAAGCCGGTGCCGCTGTACCGGCGGCTGGGACCGGATTCGACCTGGAAGAAGGGTTCGAAGATCCGGGACTGGAGATCGGCCGGAATGCCGATGCCCGTGTCCTGCACCCCGAACCGGATCCGGTAGCTCCCCGCACGCTCCTCCAGCAACCGGACGCGAATCGTGACCGCACCCTCATGCGTGAACTTCACCGCGTTGCCGGCAAGGTTCATCAGCACGCTGATCAGATCCTGTGGCCGCCCCATCACCGGCGACCGCAACGCGGGGTCGAGGTCGAGTTCGAGCCGCAGTTTCTTGACCGACGCGATCGGCGCCAGGGCGCGCATGACGTGGCCGGTGGCCAGGCGCAGGTCGAACGGGATCGCATCGGCATCCGATGCGCCCGCTTCGACCTTCGAAAGGTCGAGCAATTGCTTGATCTCGCCGTCCAGCGACGTCGCCATCGCCAGGATGGCCCGCGCCCTGTCGGCGATCGCACTGTCGCCTGCCTCCACCTCGATCAGCTGGGCCGAGGACACGATCCCGGTCAGGGGCGTGCGCAGCTCATGGCTGACGTTGGCCAACAGCTGCGACTTGGCCTGGCTCTCGCGCTCGGCCAGCGCCTTGGCCATCTGCAACCTGCGCATCAGCGACGCCGCATACAACGGCACGACAACCAGCAGCACGATATGGGAGAGCGCGAAGAACGGATGCTCTCCCCAGACCGGGGACACCAGCGCAACCAGCGAGAACCCGACCAGCGACGTGACCTGGCACAGATGCATCGCCATCGGGCCGATCCGGAAACCGAACCCCAGGATCGTGAACAGGTAGAACCCGACAAGCAGCGTGGACGATTCACCGGCCAGGAACAGCCATCCCGACAGCATCAACGGATCGACGATGGCGGTGATCAGGACCTGGTCGCGTGCCGACAGCGACCTTGGCTTCGATGAAAAATACAGCGCCGCAACGATGTACAGGATATAGGAGCTCACGATGCCGACCACCACCGGCGACGTGCTGGCGTGGTGCGTCGGCGCCCAGAAGAAAGTCGCCACCAGCATGACCAGCGAGACCGGCAGGCCGAACCGCGCCCTGAGCGCGGCTTGCGCCCGGACGTTGCGTTGCATTTCCATGTGATCGAGCTTGTCCATTAGCCAACTGCCCGGCTTTGCGCTGATATGATGGATCGGCTATTCGTACCATAGAGCCCGTCCCGAAGCCGGGGCGGCGGACCAATTCTTGCATGTCCACCAACCACCGCTGCGGAGGCAACCTTGGACAGGGCGAACATCCTGGATGTACTCAAGGCGCTCATGCAGGAGCGGTTCGACGTCAAGCCGGAAGGGCTGCATGGCCAAACCCGGCAGAACGACATCGGCATCGATTCGATCCTGCTGGTCGACCTGATGCTGGACATCGAGTCGAAACTCGACTTCACGTTCGAGAACATGGACCTCCCGAGGAACCCTTCGCTCGACGAGATCGTAGACCTCATCGAGGCGAACATGGAGCGATCGGGTAGCTGAGCGACCGTCCGGCCGGGTTGGCGCTGCCTGCCCTGGTTGTTCATGAATCGCGCTCCGGACCGGCGGCTATTCCGGCCACTTTGAAGCACGCAAGTAGTGTGCCATCCGGCGCTGAAGCCATGTTTCCGGGGCTCGCTCAACCGTTTGCCGTTGATCAGCCCTTGGGATGCTCCGGGCCGCGTCACCGTTGGTCCCGATCGACGCATTCCGGAAGGCAGCCCTCGAAGCGGGCGTGTTCGGGAGGTCGCCAAACGGCGTCCCTCGCTGACTGCGAGGCTGATGGAACGAGAATCGCCCCAGGTCCGCACTTCGGGTTCTGCCCTGTCGCTGGTCCAGGCCTGCGCCCGGGACGCCTCCGGGGAAGGCGCCCCTGCCCTGCCGCTGCTCAGCGCAGCGGGAAGTCGTACGCGGTGCGCGGATCCGGTTCCGGTCGCAACGTGTAGTGCCACCATTCGTCGGCATAGTTGCCGAAGCCTTGCGCCTGCATCGCGTCGCGCAGCAGGTGGCGATTGCCGCGCTGCACGGCGGTCACGTTCGGCGAGTCGGTATGCGCGAGCTCGCCGAAGTAGTCGAAGCCGGTACCCATGTCGAGCGGCACGCAGCCGGCGCCGCTGTCGTCGCACTGCATCAGGGTCAGGTCGAGGGTCGCGCCGCGGCTGTGGCCGGAATGCTCGGCGATGTATCCCGGCATCAGTTCGTTCTTGTCCAGCGTCGGGTAGAACTCGGCCTTGTTGCGTTGATCCTGCGGGTCATGCACCCAGCGCGTGAAATGCTGCACGGCGCGGACCGGGCGATAGCAGTCGAAGATCAGCAGGCGCCGGTGGCGCGTGCGCAGGCTCTTTTCGACGCGCTGCAGCGCCTCGGCCACGGGACGCAACAGGTAGCAGCGTGGCGCTTCATAGCCGTCGATGGGCTCGCCGACGAAGTTGTGGCTCCCGGCGTAGCGGATGTCGAGGCGGATGTCCGGCACCAGCGCGCGGATGTCGACCATGCCGGCGGATTCGGCATCGGTTGCGGGCGACACGGCCGGTGGCGGCGTCGATGCGCAGCCCGCGGCTGCCAGGAACAGCGAGTACAGCATGATGCGAATGTTCATGGCTTCAGGCTCCGCGGGCAATCACCGGTCCGCACGAACGACAGGTCCTCGAAGTCGCTGCTGAAGTCTGCATCCGGGTCGATCTTCGACATCTTCAGCGTCATCGGCGACGCTGCCTCCGGCCCGAACTCCAGCCACGGCTCGGTGTCGGCGCCACTGCCCTGCCATTGCACAAGCAGACGGTCGCCGGCCCGCATCACATCGCCCACCATCAACGGCGACTTCACCGACGCGAAGCGCACGCCGTCGCCAGCGGGACAGATCGAGACATCGCCGAACCAGGGATCGCGGTAGACGCCGAGCCTGCCGGCCATGCCCGCGGCATCGGCCGGCCGGCGCGACGAGGTATCCGGCACCGGCCGCTCTACCTTGGCCGCATGCGCGTCGCGATCGAGCTCGTCGGCATAGTGCGCCACCGTGCGCTGTTGCGCGGGCGCGGTGAACTGCTTGACCAGCACCTGGTTGAGCACGGTGCGCGCGTCGTCGGCGTCGGTGTTGATCAGGATCACGAAGCCGACGTGCTTCTGCGGCAGCAGCGTGACCGCCGAATACATGCCCGACAGCGTGCCGGTGTGCGACACCTTCTGGGTGCCGTCCACGTCCGCCAGGCGCCAGCCGTAACCGTAGGCCGAGTAGTGGCTGTCGTCCCACTCGCGCATCCGCCGCGACAACGGCATGATCGTCTGCGGCGACCACACCGCCTCGCGCTGTGCCGGCGACAGCCACGGCTTGCCGTCGACCAGGCCAGAGGTTTCCGGCTCGAGCCACATCGTCACCCAGGTGAGCATGTCATGCAGGCTGCAGCGGATGCCGCCCGCGGCCATCATCGGCACGTTCGGAACCACGGCATCGTCTTCGCCCGCGACCACATTCCTGCCATCGCGACGCGCATGCGGCTGGGCGACGTTGCCCACCGCGTCGCGATTCCATTCGCCGACCTGGCAGCGACTCATGCCCAGCGGCCCGAACAACTCCCGCCGCACCAGCGTCTCGTACGGTGCGCCGCCAGCAGCCGCCGCGACCTCGCCGGCAACGATGTACAGCGTGTTGTCGTAGGCGTAGCGCGAGCGGAAGCTGTAGATCGGCTTGAGGTAGCGCAGGCCGTGGATCACGTCAGCGCGGCTGAAATGGTTCGGGCCGGGCCACAGCATCAGGTCACCGGCACCGGCGCCCAGGCCGCTGTTGTGGATCAGCAGGTCGCGCACCTGCATCTCGCGCGTGACCCAGGGGTCATGCATCTGGAAGTCCGGCAGGTACTTGACCACCGGATCGTCCCACTCGAGCTTGCCGGCATCGACCAGCCGCGCCAGCAGCCCGGTGGTCATCGCCTTGCTGTTGGAGGCGATCTTGAACAGCGTGTCGGCGTCGATCTTCTCGCCGCCACCCGCCGCCAGTTCGCCCGTCGTGCGGGTGTAGACGACCTTGCCGTCCTCGACGACGCCGACCGCCAGCCCCGGCAAGTGGTAGCGGGCGACGGTGTCGTCGAACGCGCGGTCGACCGCGGCCGTGTCGACGGAAGGCGGTTTCGGCTCCGCCTGCGCAGGGCTGGCCATGGCCAGCACGGGGAACAGCGCGCAGGCGAGAGCGGGAAAAATCAGGCGTGCAAACTTCATGGCATGGCATCCCTCGCCCGGTCGCGACCATGCAGCCATCCCGCGCGGGCAAAAAAAAGGGCGGCCCGACATGCGGGCCGCCCATGGGAGGAGATCAGAAGAAGTTCCAGGTCACGACCAGCTGCATGTAACGCGGGGACTGCCATGCCCTGGCCTCGCCGAAGTACGGCATCTTGGTGCCAGGCAGGCTTTCGTAGCGGGAATGCACGTTGATCTCGGTCTGCCTGTTCAACAGGTTGTACACGGAGAAGCGTGCCTTCAGGTCGATCTTGTCCGAAGGCAGCGTCCACATCACGCTGGCCCCCAGGTCGGTGACCCAAGGCATGCGGCCGAACGCGCCCTTCTCACTGTAGACCAGCTCGCGCGTGGTCCAGTCGTCGCAGCCGGACTCGCACAGCCAGCCCGAACCGCCGCCGCTGAACTCGCTGGGCCCGCCCGCGCTGCGGTTGTCGTTGGGCCAGCGCACGCCGAAGGCAGTGATCGGGCCACCGGAACGCACGGACAACGTGCCGCCGACGCTCCACATGTCGTTGAACTTGTAGCTGCCGCGCACCTTGATCTGATGGCGATAGTCGTTGAACGTCGGGCCAAAGCGCTCGTTCACGGCCGGATGGTCGTAGTACTGCACCAGGCTGGTGTCGTTGTAGCCGGTATCCGAGTTCACCGGTCCTTCGATGTTGCCCTCGGACTTGGACCACAGGTAGCTGACGTTCAGCGCCCACTTGTCATCCCACGCACGGTCGAGCTGGAACTCCACGGCCTTGTAGGTACGCTTGGGCCGCTTGTAACCCATGATCAAGCCGCTGCCGAGCGCCTGGTAACCGTCCTCCGAGTTGTCGAACGTCACCCACTGCTCGGTGTCCGGGCACCACAAAGTGTTCGTCTCTCCCGGGTTGAGGATGGGCCAGTCGCCGGAGTACCACGGGCAGCCTTCCACGTGGTTGATGCGTACGTCTTCCACCGCGCGCGTCATCTTTCGGTAGGTTGCATTCACGCCCCACGACCAGGCCGGGCTGAGCGCCTGCTGGAAGCCGAGGATGAACTCGTCCTGGAAGACCTGCTTCAGGTCGCGGGAGACCGCGGTGCGGACGTCGTCGGGCGCGGGGGCATTGCCTTCCGTATTCACCGGGCCGAGCTGCTCGCCAATGATCGGGTACAGGTAAGGCGTGCCGAGGATCGGATCGATCCGCTCTTCCCAGCCGTCCAGCACGTAGTACGTGTGCTCGTCGATGGTGCCGCCGCCGAAATAGTCGGTGAGCTTGTTGGTCAGCGGGATGTAGTAGCGGCCGGCGTTGCCGAACAGCTTGGTGGTGCCGTCGCCCTTGATGTCCCAGCTGAAGCCTACGCGCGGCGAGATCATGTCGCTGAAGTCGGCCTTGGCGAAGGTGGCGCCAGAGGCCAGCGTGTTCTCGAACTTGTCCGCACGCACGCCGATGTTCAGCAGCAGGTCGGGGGTGACGTTCCAGTTGTCCTCGATGTAGATCGCCTGCGCCTTGGTGCTGACCGGCGCGCCGGTGACCTTGTAGCGGCCATCGAGGTAGGCGGTTACGCCAGCCGGAACGACGGCGCCGTTGGGAAGCGCGCGATCGTCCGGCGTCGCGTCGGCGGGGATGCCGATCAACCTGTAGCGCACGCCGTCACCGGGGAAAAGGGACGAAGTCGTGGAGTCCATGACCTCCTGGTCGGCGCCGAAGCGCAGCAGGTGGTCACCCAGCGTCCACTCGAAGTCGAGGCGCGCAGCCTCACGCTTGTCATCCCGGCTGTTGACGCCGTCGGTACTCGGGGCACAACCTTCCCGGGCTGTCCTTTCGCCGAAAATGGCGTCGTAGGTGCCGTCGCGGTCCAGGATGCTGCAGTAGGGGTCCCACTGGCTGAAACTGTTGGAACTGCGCTTGTTCACGCCGTACATCGCCTTGGCGACGAAGTTCTGGGTGAAGTTGCCGGTATAGGTCAGTGACCAGTTGTCACCGCCGGATCCCGCGGAGCTACCACCCTCGGCCGCGCCGCGCGTCGCACTATCCCAATCGTATCTGTACTTGAGCGTGTCCGATTCGACCTTGTCGGAGAAGGCCAGCAGGGACAGCAGGTGGCTGTCATTGATCTGCCAGTCGAGCTTGCCGCCCCAGAAGTCGTTGTTGCTGTCGGTGTACCACGCCTGGGTCGTGTCGATGTCCCTGGGGTTGCTGTCGCGCTGCTCGTACATGCCGAAGAAGAACAGGCGATCCTGGATTAAGGCGCCCGACGCCCAGACATTGGCCTTGTAGAACGATCCGCCGTCCCGACTGGTGCGGTCCCGTGAGGTGATGTTGCCGTCCTTGTAGAAGTGGTCCTTCATGGTGGAAGCCCAGGCGTTGGGCTCCATCGTGAACTCCGCGCCGGCGTGGAAGTCGTTGGTACCCGAACGCGTCACGGCGTTGATCACGCCGCCGGTGCTGCGGCCGAACTCAGCCGAGTAGCCACCGGTCTTGACCTGGAATTCCTCGTAGAACCCGAAGGGCACCGAGGAGAAGCCCTGGCGGCGATACGGATCGGTGACGTTCAGGCCATTGATGTAGACGACGTTCTCGGCCACCGACGAACCGCCGAAGTTCAGGCCACCGAAGCTGGCGGCGGAGGACACCACGCCCGGCGCCAGCAGCGCGACCGAGGACAGGCTCTGGTCCACCGGCATCCGCGCGATCTCCTCGCGCCTGATGTTGGTCGCCGACTCGGTGGAACGCACGTCGACCTGGTTGATCACCCGAGAGCCGGTCACCTGCACCGTAGCGAGGTCCACCGCACCCGCGCCGGTCAGGTTGACCGTCGTGGTGCCACCGATGGAAACGCTGACCGCAACCGACTCACCCGAACCGGTGGTGAGCGTGTACTGCCCCGGCGGCAGTTGGCCGATGCGGTAGCTGCCATCCCCGCTCACCGTCACCGAACGCGTCAGCCCCGTCGACGGATTGGTGATCGTCACCTGTTGACCCGCCTCCGCGCGACCCGCCACCGCACCGGTCACGCTCTGCGCAAACAGCGGCGCAGAGGCCATGGATACAAGGCAGATCCCCATCGCCATGCAAAGCGCGCGTCTGCGCAGATTCCGCTCGTTACTCATTTCTCTCTCCCCGTCGATGCTGTGGATGCCGTTGTTGAAGTCGGTTGTCTAATTCATTGGTCTAGCGTTGCGCGTCCGTGCTTCACCGGCAGGATCTGCCATTCGAAGTCGTAACCGGTCTGGTTGAAATACAGGTTGCCGCCGTCCCACTCGGCCTCGCCGCGTTGCGAGTCGATGTTGTCGGAACGGAACTGCTTCTTCGGCGGCTGGAACGGCTGGTCCCAGTCCTGGTTGAAGGCGATCCGCCAGTTGTCCAAGCCGCCGAGGTAGAACCATTCCATGGACGGGTCGTCGCCGTTGCCCTTGTCGGCGGCGAGCCGGCCGGTGGTGACGTCCATCGGCACCCAGCCATAGGGCGCGAGGTACACCTGCCCCCAGTCGTGGATGTTGCCGTAGTCGCCGTCGCTGAACACCATCCCGGACTGCCAGCGCGCCGGGATGCCGTTCATCCGCAGCAGCGTGATCAACAGCAGGGTCTGCTGGCCGCAGTCGGCGTGGCCGGCATGCAATGCGTAATCGCTGATGTTGGCGATGGTCGAATACTCGCGCGCCCCCGCCCAGGGAATCTCGTCGACCGCGGCGAACAATTTCTGCACGATGCGGTACGGATTGGTTTCGTCGCCCACCACCTTGCGCGAGAACGCGCGCATCGCATCGGTGAACACCACGTGCGGCGCGCGCTCGGTAACAAAGGGCGCGAGCTCGGGGGTGATCTCGGCCGCCACTACCTTGTCGGGATCGATGGCGTGGTACTGGCCGAAGATCGTCAATTCATAAGTGACTGCAAACTCCGTCGGCGCGCCCGCCCGGGCCGGCTTTTCCAGGGACACGGTGCGCTGCGGCGCCGTCTCCGGAGCGATCTCGTGCGCTGCCGGCAGGCTGGAGACGAACCGGATGTCTTCCTGGTGTCCCGGCAACGACTGCGGATACGGAATCCAGGCGCGCACGGTCTCGCCGGCGGGCACCGCATCGGCATCGACGGTCAGCTTCTGGGTCATGCGCAGCCGCAGCGGCAGCACGCTGCTGCTATGCCCGGCCGGCGCCGCGTCACGGATCGCGCGCTGCTGCGCATTGAGCGATTCCATCGGGCCGTCGCTGATCGGCGACAGCTTCGGATCGCGGCGCGACAGCGCCTCCTTGCTGAGGCGGAACAGGTTGGACGGCGAACGGTTGAAGTAGAGCGTGCGGCCGTCGATGACCTGGTGTTCGAACAGCCCCGCCGCGTTCCACTTCGCGAATTCGGCGTCGGTCAGGTCCGGGATCTGCTTGCGGACCCGTGCCTCGACGTCGCCTTCGTCGAGCGTGAAGTCGAGCAGGATGCGGCGCATGCGTTCGCGCTGGAAAGCGTAGGCACGTTGTTCGTCGGACGACAGGCCCGGCTGGCCCAGCGCTTCGGCAACGCCGGCTTCGGCGGCCTTGAAATCACCGGTGTCCACCAGCGCCGACACCTGCCCCACGGATGGCGGTACGGGTGCGGCCTGCACGGCTGCCACGCCACAGGCGATCACCGCCCACAGCAGGCTGCCGGCCAGCCAGAGGCGCGGGCGTCGGCCTGCCGCCACCGACGTCGTGGGCAGCGTGCGAACCGGATGGATCAAGGTGAAATACACGCCGCTTCCCGCCCCGCTACATGTGTCCCATCGTCACGGCTGTGTAACATGCGCCCACACCATCGTCAATAATTTATTCGAAAAACTTGCATAGGAAGAAATATGTATTCCATGATGCCCGCGACGGGCGCGCTGCATCTGCGTCGGGGGGAATTCATGCTGCAGTGCAAGAAACTTGTTCCAGCAATGCCTGCGCGATCCGCACGGTGCTCTCCGGCGTCCTGCACGCCTGTATCCGCGCAAGTCACGGACACTGTTCTTCCTCCCATTGACGCAGGATCGATCCGATGAAGCGCACCTTCCTCCTCGCTGCCCTGCTGGGTTTGTCCGCAGGCGCCTTCGCGCCGCACGCCGACGCTCGTATCGCGCCGCAGCCGACCGGTGTGATCGGCGTCGACACCACCCAGCTCACGCCCGGTTACTGGGTCGGCCGCCAGCGCCAGGCCGACAAGGTGATCCTCGACCGCGGCGCGATCGCATCGCAGAACCGCAAGCTGCAGCAGGACGATCCCTCGCTGCACGATGTCGAGGGCCTGCCCGCCGAACTCGATGCGGCGCAAGTGCGCGAGTGGATCGAAGACCTGTCGTCGCGCCCGTCGAAGCCGCTGTACGACGTGCAGGGCAAGCCGGTGTCGAAGAAGACCCTCGACGGACTCATGGACGCCCTGAACCTCAAGGCAATCCCGAAGACCCAGAAAACCCGCTACGGGCTGGTCGTCCGGCGCGCCGACCTGCGCACCTTCCCGACCACGACGCGGGTGTTCGGCAGCATCGGCGACACCGACATCGACCGCTTCCAGGAAAGCGCCTTCTTCCCCGGCACCCCGGTGGCGATCGTCCACGAGAGCCGCGACAAGAAGTGGTGGTTCGTGGTCGGCAACCTCTATGCGGCCTGGATCGAGAAGCAGTCCGTGGCGGAGGGCAGCAAGACCCAGGTCTTCTCCTATACCCGCAAGGTGCCTTACCTGGTGGTCACCGGTGCGCACGTGCGCACCACGTTCACGCCCGACCTGCCCGCGGTCTCGGACCTGCAGCTCGACATGGGCGTGCGCGTGCCGGTGCTGCGCGAATGGCCGGGGACGCAGACGGTCAACGGCCAGGCCGCTTACGCCTCGCACGTGGTCGAGCTGCCGGTGCGCAACGACGACGGCAGCCTGCGCATCGTGCCCGCGCTGCTGCCGCGCACGGCCGACGTCTCGCCCGACTACCTGCCGCTGACCCGCGCCAACCTGATCCGCCAGGCGTTCAAATTCCTTGGCGAACGCTACGGCTGGGGCCATTCGTACAACACCCGCGACTGCAGCGGCTTCGTGTCCGAGGTCTATCGCAGCTTCGGCGTGCAACTGCCGCGCAACACCCGCGATCAGAGCGTGAGCCCGGCGCTGAACCGGCTTGCGTTCGATGCCGCCGACAGCCGCGACAAGCGCATGGACGCGGTCGCCGACCTGCAGGTGGGCGACCTGGTCTACATCCCCGGCCACGTGATGATGGTGATCGGGCACGACAACGGCATGCCCTATGTCATCCACGACACCAACGGCGGCAGCTGGCTCGGTCCCGACGGCAAGCTGGTCAGCGGCCACCTCAACGGGGTGTCGGTGACGCCGCTGACGCCGCTGCGGTTCAACGCCTCGCAGACCTACGTCGACCGCATCACCAACATCCAGCGCATCCGGCCCTGACGGTCCCGTCCGGCCTGGCATCCCATCACACAAGGCGACGCAATGAAGATCACCGACATCCGCTTCGGCATGCTGCGGGTTCCGCTCAAGACACCGTTCAAGACCGCGCTGCGCACGGTCGAGCTTGTCGAGGACATTGTCGTCACCATCCACACCGACACCGGACACGTCGGCTATGGCGAGGCGCCGGCTACCGCGGTGATTACCGGCGATACCCACGGCTCGATCGTTTCGGCGATCAACAAGTTCATCGCCCCGCGCCTGATCGGCGAGGAGGTCGCCAACCTCAACCGCATCACCCGCCTGATCCAGGGCGCGCTGGAACGCAACACCAGCGCCAAGGCGGCGGTCGAGATCGCGGTCTACGATCTGTGGGCGCAGCTCTACGACACCCCGCTGTACAAGATGCTCGGCGGTGGCGAGCCGGTGATCACCACCGACATCACCATCAGCGTCGACCATATCGACAAGATGGTCGCCGACTCGCTGTCCGCGGTGGACCGCGGCTTTGAGTCGCTGAAGATCAAGGTCGGCAAGGACATCGGCGTCGACATCGAGCGGGTCAAGGCGATCTATGCCGCGGTCGAGGGCCGCGCGCTGCTACGCCTGGACGCCAACCAGGGCTGGACCGCCAAGCAGGCGGTCTATGCCATGCAGTCACTCGAGGACGCCGGGGTACGCCTGGAACTGCTGGAGCAGCCGGTCAAGGCGCAGGACATCGACGGCCTGAAGTACGTCACCGACCGCGTGCACACGCCGGTGATGGCCGACGAAAGCGTGTTCGGGCCGCTGCAGGTGATCGACCTGATCAAGGCCCGCGCGGCCGACATCATCAACATCAAGCTGATGAAGACCGGCGGCATCTCCAATGCGATCCGCATCGCCGACATCGCGGCGCTGTACGGGGTGGAGTGCATGATCGGCTGCATGCTCGAGACCAGCATCAGCGTCGCCGCCGCGGTGCATGTGGCGGTGGCCAAGTCCGGCGTCATCACCAAGGTCGACCTCGATGGCCCGTCGCTGTGCGCCTTCGACCCGGTCGACGGCGGGGTGACGTTCAACGAATCCGAGATCTCGATCAGTGATGCGCCGGGGCTGGGCATCCGCGAGATCCGCGGCCTCGAGCCGCTCACGGTCTGACCCCCGGGAAACGCCATGTCGCCGCTGCTCAAGATCCGCTCCGAGCGCGACCAGATGTCGGCGATCGAGCGCCGCATCGCCGACTTCGTGCTCGATAACGCGCACCTGCTGCGCGACTACTCCTCGCAGCAGCTGGCCAGCGCGTTGGGCATCAGCCAGTCGAGCGTGGTCAAGTTCAGCCAGAAACTCGGGTTCAAGGGTTATCCGGACCTGAAGTACTCGGTCGGCGAGTCGCTCGCACGCGGCGACGGCAACGACGAGAACGGCTTGCCCGCCGCCAGCGAGGACCCGCCGCACCCGCACGCCGCGCTGGCCGAGGGCCTGTGGCGCGCGAAGGCGCAGGCCGGGGAGGAAACCCGGCTGATCAACCCACCGGAGACGATCGACGCCATCGCCGATGCGATCCGCGGCGCGCAGAAGGTGTTCGTGATCGGGCTGGGGGCCGACGGCATCCAGGCCCGCGGCTTCGCCATGAGGCTGTCGCTGCTGGGCATCCTCGCCGTCCATCACTTCGACCCGGTGCTGATGCCGGCGGCCGTGTCCACCACGTCGGACGGCGACGTGCTGCTGGTGTTTTCCGAACATGGCCGGCAGTCGTCGCTGTGCCAGATCGCGCGGCTGTTCCACGAACGACACGGCAAGGTGGTCACGGTGACACGGCACACGGCCAATCCGCTGCGCGCGCACGCCGACCTGTCGCTGCTGGTCTCCGCGCACGACGAGCGCGCGCACATCCAGCCGCTGCTGTACCAGACCGCGTTGCAACAGTTGCTTGACCTGATCTTCCAGCTGCTGTGCGAGGACGAAGGCCGCCTGCAGCAACTGTCGATCAACCTCGAGCTGATGCACCCGATGCTCGATACCTGATCCGCAGGAGCGCCCCGATCACCATGAACACCACCCTTCGCATCGTTCTCGCATTCGCCGTCCTGCTGCTCGCCGGTTGCACCACCGTCGGCCCGCGCGCCGATGCCAGCGCGTGGCGCGATGCCCGCCAGCTGGTGCTCGTCACCACCGCGGACTGGGATGCCACCACCGGCACCCTGCGCACCTTCGTGCGCGACGATGGCGATGCCTGGCGCGAACAGGGCGAAGCCGCACCGGTGAGCATCGGCCGCAGCGGGTCGGCCTGGGGCATCGGCCTGCACGCTGCGCAAGCCGGTGGCCCGATCAAGCGCGAGGGCGACGGCCGCGCGCCGGCTGGCGTGTTCGCCATCGGCCAGGCCTTCGGCTACGCGGCACAGGGCGGCACCGCCCTGCCCTACGCGCAGATGCAGGCCAGCAGCTGGTGTATGGATGTCGTGGCTTCGCCGCTGTACAACCGCATCGTCGACGCCAGGCAGGTCGGCGACGCCGCGGTGCAGGGCTCCAGCGAGCCGATGCGCCTGGACCTGCACAACGATGGCGACCAGCGCTACCGCAGCGGCTTCGTGATCGAACACAACCCCGACGCGCGCAGGGGCGCGGGCAGCTGCATCTTCGCCCACCTGTGGAAGGCGCCCGGCGCGCCGACCGCCGGCTGCACGGCGATGGCCGACGCCACGATGCAGCGGCTGTACGGCTGGCTGCGGCCCGATTCGAAGCCGGTGTTCGTGCTGCTGCCGACGGCCGAATATGATCGCCTGCAAGCTGTCTGGCACCTGCCTTCGCCTTCCCTGTAGGAGCGGCTTCAGCCGCGAGCCTTTACTCCCTCCCCCGGCCTTCGCAGGGGAAGGGGCGACAGCAAAAGCTCGCGGCTGAAGCCGCTCCTACAACAATGATGTCCTCCTTTCCACACGAGAACCGCACCGCATGTCGATGACCACCCGCGTACTGCTCGGACTGGCGCTGGGCGCCGTCATCGGCCTCTCGCTCGCGTTCTGGGATCCGGCTACGGCCGTCACCGTTGCCGGCTTCGTGCAGCCGGTCGGCCGGTTGTGGCTCAACGCGCTGCAGATGACGGTGGTGCCCCTGGTGGCGGCGCTGATCGTGCTCGGCGTCAACACCGCCAGCGACGCCGCTTCGTCCGGCCGCACCGCGCGCAAGGCGATCGTGGTGTTTCTCATCCTGCTGACCCTGGCGGCGATCTACACCGCGCTCGCCGCACCTGCCCTGCTCTCGCTGCTGCCGCGCGACGAGGCGCTGGTGCAGTCGTTCCGCACCGCGCTGACGCCGGTGGCCGCCGGCAGCGCGCCGGGCGGCTTCGGCGAGGCGGTCGCCGCGATCATCCCGGCCAACGTGGTCGCCGCCGCCGCCGCGAGCGCGATGCTGCCGCTGGTGGTGTTCGCGCTGTTCTTCGGCTTCGCCCTGAACCGCATCGATCCGGCGCACAAGACGCGGCTGCTGGACTTCGTGCAGGCGATCGCCGACGTGATGATCGTGATCGTGCGCTGGGTGCTGTGGGTGGCGCCGCTGGGCGTGTTCGCGCTGGTGCTGGCGGTGTGCGCGCAGGTCGGGGTGAAGATGCTCAGCGCGCTGGCCTGGTACATCGCGCTGCAGTGCACGCTGTACATCAGCGTCACCGTGATGCTGTACCTGGTCGCGCGCGTGTTCGGCGGCGAACCGTTCAAGCGCTTCGCGCTGGCGATCATCCCGGCGCAGACCATCGCCGCCAGCACCCAGTCGTCGCTGGCCTCGCTGCCGGCGATGCTCGAAAGCGCACGCGTGCGCTTGGGCTACCCGCTGCAGGTCAGTTCGCTGGTGCTGCCGATGGCGGTGTCGTTGTTCCGCATCACCAGCCCGGTCCAGTATCTGGGCGTGGCCGCATTCATCGCCTGGATCTACGGCATCGACGTGACCACGGCCCACATCGCCGCCGGCGTCGGCCTGGCGGTGATCGTCAGCATGGGATCGGTGGGCCTGCCCGGGCAGGTGAGCTTCATGGCCACCAACATGCCGATCGTGCAGGCCATGGGCCTGCCGATCGAGCCGCTCGGCGTGCTGCTGGCGGTCGACACGATTCCCGACGTGTTCTCGACCGTCGGCAACGTCAGCGCCGACCTCACCGCGACCAGCGTGGTGGCGAAGCGCACGCCGGCCGGGCTCGGCGAGCCAGGCGCGAACCTCGCGGAACGCGACACCATCGCCTGAGCATCGCAGGTCGGCCCACGTGGCCGACGGCTTTGTGCGGGATTTGCGTGGGCGTCGGGAATGTAGCCACGACCTACGGTGCCGTATCGATGCGCGAGGCGCGGCAAGTGCGCATTGCGCGGCGATCCGGTGGGGGTGACGAACGTCACTTGACCCTCCTGCACCCCGCCAGCAGAGTCGACGGGTTCGCCCTCTTCTCACGCCTGCGTCCCCGGGGACCCGACGGACGCGCGCAGGCCACACCGGTGGAGCAACTCGATGGACAGACGTGACTTCCTCACGATCAGCGGCTTCGGCCTGGCTGGTCTGGCGCTTCCCTTCGGCACGCGCGCGATCGCCGCCGAAGCCCTGCTGACGACGATGGACGTGGGCCTGAAGAAGGCGATGGCCGACGCCGCCCTGCAGGCTGCGACCCAGGCCGGCGCCTCGTACTGCGACGCACGCATCGGCCGCTACCTGCGCCAGTTCGTGATCACCCGCGAGGACAAGGTCCAGAACGTGGTCAACACCGAATCCAGCGGCGTCGGCATCCGCGTGATCGCCAACGGCGCCTGGGGCTTCGCCGCGACCAATGACATGACCACGCAAGGCGTCGCCGCTGCCGCGCGCCAGGCCGTCGCGATTGCCAAGGCGAACGCGAAGACCCAGACCGCGCCGGTGCAGCTCGCGCCGACGCCCGGCGTCGGTGAAGTGGCGTGGAAGACGCCGATCCGCAAGAACGCGATGGAAGTGCCGATCAAGGACAAGGTCGACCTGCTGCTCGGCGTCAACGCCGCGGCGACCAACGCTGGCGCCAGCTTCGTCAATTCGATGCTGTTCCTGGTCAACGAGCAGAAGTACTTCGCGTCCACCGACGGCTCCTACATCGACCAGGACGTGCACCGCATCTGGGCGCCGATGACCGTCACCGGAATCGACAAGGCCAGCGGCAAGTTCCGCACCCGCGAGGGCCTGTCGGCGCCGATGGGCATGGGCTACGAGTACCTCGACGGCGATGCGTCCGGCAAGGTCGTTTCGCCCAATGGCATTGTCAACTACAGCACCTCCTACGACATGATGGGCGACGCCATCGCCGCGGCGAAGCAGGTGCAGGAGAAGCTCAAGGCGCCGTCGGTGAAGCCAGGCAAGTACGACCTCGTGCTCGACCCGTCGCACACATGGCTGACCATCCACGAGAGCATCGGCCACCCGCTCGAGCTCGACCGCGTGCTCGGCTACGAGGCCAACTACGCCGGCACCAGCTTCGTCACCCTCGACAAGGTCAAGGAACATTTCCAGTACGGCAGCGAGCACGTCAACATCGTCGCCGACAAGACCCAGCCCGGCAGCCTCGGCGCGGTCGGTTACGACGACGAGGGTGTCAAGACCCAGCAATGGGACCTGATCCGCGATGGCAAGCTGGTCAACCTGCAGGCGATCCGCGACCAGGCCCACATCCTCGGCCTCGACGCCTCGCAGGGCTGCTGCTACGCCGACTCGTGGTCGAGCGTGCAGTTCCAGCGCATGCCCAACGTCTCGCTGCAGCCGGGCGAGAAGGAACTGTCGGTCGCCGACATGATCAAGGACGTCGAAAACGGCATCTACATCATCGGCGACGGCTCGTTCTCGATCGACCAGCAGCGCTACAACGCGCAATTCGGCGGCCAGCTGTTCTACGAGATCAGGAACGGCCAGATCACCCGGATGCTCGAGGACGTGACCTACCAGATGCGCACGCCGGAATTCTGGAACTCGTGCGTCGCGGTCTGCGACAAGCGCGACTACCGCATGGGCGGCTCGTTCTTCGACGGCAAGGGCCAGCCGAGCCAGGTCTCGACCGTCTCGCACGGCTCCAGCACGGCGCGTTTCAACGGCGTCAACGTCATCAGCAGCGCCCGCAGCCTCGGCTGAGCGGACCACAGGAGATTCGCCAATGAGCATCCTCACCGAAGCACAGGCCAAGGCCATCCTCGACAAGGTCATCAAGCTGTCGACCGCCGACGAATGCACCGCGCAGCTGGCCGGTTCGATCGACGGCAACATCCGTTTCGCGCTGAACAACATCTCCACCAGCGGCGTGGTCGACAACATCGACCTGGCCGTGCAGGTCGCGTTCGGCAAGCGCAGCGGCGTGGCGACGATCAACCAGTTCGACGACGCATCGCTCGAGCGCGTGGTGCGCCGCGCCGAGGAACTGGCGAAGCTGTCGCCGGAGAACCCCGAATTCATGCCGGCCGTCGAGAAGCAGGCCTACACGCCCACCCAGACCTTCAAGGCGTCCACCGCCGCGATTTCGCCGGAATACCGCGCGAAGGTTGCCGCGGACTCGATCGATGCCTGCAAGGCCGAAAAGCTCGTCGCCGCCGGCTTCCTGCAGGACGGGCAGAGCTTCCAGGCCTTCGCCAACAGCAAGGGCAACTTCGGCTACCAGCAGTCCAGCGGCCTCGATTACACCTGCACCGTGCGCACCGAAGACGGCACCGGTTCGGGCTGGGTCGGGCGCAACCTCGACGACGTCGACAAGTTCGACGCCGGGCAGGACATCCGCACCGCGGTGCGCAAGGCAACCGCGTCGTCCGGCGCCAAGGCGCTGGAGCCGGGCAAGTACACCGTGATCCTGGAACCCGCGGCAGCGGCCGGACTGATCTCGTTCATGATGAATTACTTCGACGCACGCCAGGCCGACGAAGGCCGCAGCTTCCTGTCGAAGAAGGGGGGCGGCAACAAGATCGGCGAGCAGGTCTACGACCCGCGCGTCAACTTCCACGCCGACCCCGGTGATGCGGATGTCCCGGTCATGCCCTGGGATGGCGACGGCCTGCCGCGCGAGAAGATGGACATCGTCAAGGGCGGCAAGGTCGTGGCGCTGGACTACTCGCGCTATTGGGCGCAGAAGAGCGGCAAGCGCGCCGTCGGCACGCCCGGCAACCTGATCATGTCCGGCGGCGACAAGTCCACCGCCGACCTCGTCCGCGGCACCAGCAAGGGCGTGCTGGTCACCCGCACCTGGTACATCCGCATGGTCGATCCGCAGACCGTGCTGCTGACTGGCCTGACCCGCGACGGCACCTTCTACATCGAGAACGGCGAGATCAAGTACCCGGTGAAGAACTTCCGCTTCAACGAGTCGCCGGTGATCATGCTCAACAACATCGAAGAGCTCGGCAAGCCGATCCGGGTGCAGGGCGACGAGTCGTCGATGGCGATGATGATCCCGCCGATGAAACTGCGCGATTTCACCTTCACTTCGCTGTCGGATGCGGTGTGAAGAACCGCGCCGTTGGCATCAAGAGCGGGGCGGGATCGGCTGGCTCACCTTGCTCGCCACCCTCGCGCAGGCAGGGATTCGGAATCCTTGAGCTTCGCAGTACCGACGTCCATGGCTCCCCGCCTGCGCGGGGATGACGGGCAAGGGATGGCGGCGCAGTGAATCGCGCGCAGTTCCTGAGGCTGGTCCTCGGCGGCGCGGCCGGCGCCGCGCTCGCCCCGCTCGCCCGCGCCGCGGCGCCGTACGACTTCTGGTTCACGCGGCTGAAGTACGACTCCGGCGACTGGGACGTCGACCAGCGCATGCCGGCGAACATGATCACCTCGCTGATCGACTACACCAGCCTGCGCGTCGATCCGAAGGAGCACGTCGTGGCGCTGGCCGATCCGAAGATGCTGCTGGCGCCGTTCTGCTACCTCGCCGGGCACAAGCTGGTCGAGTTCAACCCCGCCGAACGACGCAACTTCGAGCACTACGTGCGCAATGGCGGCTTCGTCTTCGTCGACGACTGCAACCATGACATCGACGGGCTGTTCGCCAAATCGTTCGAACGGCAGATGGCGTCGATCTTCGGCACCAGTGCGCTGAAGAAGCTGCCGAACAGCCACGGCATCTACCGCAGCTTCTTCACCTTCAAGGACGGCCCGCCGGCCACCGGCCTCGAACTCAACGGATGGGGCGACGACCTCGTCCACGATTACCTCAAGGGCATCGACATCGACGGCCGCCTCGGCGTGCTCTACAGCAACAAGGACTATGGTTGCGAGTGGGACTACGACTGGCGCAACAAGCGCTGGCTGGCCGAGGACAACACGAAGTTTGCCGTCAACATCGCGATTTATGCATTGACGGCATGAACGAATCGAACCATCTGGCCGGTCCTTGCCGTCATTCCCGCGGAAGCGGGTACCCAGTGTCTTTGGCTGGTCGGCTTGCTGGCGAGAACTGAAGCCGCCGGGTTCCCGCTTTCGGGGGAATGACGGATCTTCATTTGCGCAGGCATCTCAACAACAGGATCCATATGAGCCCCCCCCTCACCGAATCCGAACTGCAGGCCGAACTCGCGCAACTCGGCACCCTGCGCGCCGCCATTGCCCAGGCCATCGTCGGCCAGGACGACGTGGTCGAACAGTTGCTGATCGCCCTTCTCGCCGGCGGCCACTGCCTGCTCGAAGGCGTGCCCGGCCTCGGCAAGACGCTGCTGGTCCGCTCGCTCGGGCAGGCGCTGGACCTCCCGTTCCGGCGCGTGCAGTTCACCCCCGACCTGATGCCCAGCGACATCATCGGCACCGAGATCCTGGAAGAGGATCACGGCACTGGCCACCGCATGTTCAAGTTCCAGCCCGGCCCGGTGTTCACCAGCCTGCTGCTCGCCGACGAGCTCAACCGCACGCCGCCGAAGACCCAGGCCGCACTGCTGGAGGCGATGCAGGAGCACACCGTCAGCTACGCCGGCGTCACCCATGCCCTGCCCGCGCCGTTCTTCGTTCTGGCGACGCAGAACCCGATCGAACAGGCCGGCACCTATCCACTGCCCGAAGCGCAGCTTGATCGCTTCCTGTTGCACGTGCGCGTCGATTACCCGAGCGAAGCGGAAGAACGCGCCATCATCACCCAGACCACGGGCACACGGATCGCCGCGGTGCCTCAAGTGATGGACGGCGACGCCATCCTCGCCCTGCAGTCGCGCGTGCGCGACGTGCACTTCGGCGACGACCTGCTCGACTGGGTCACCCGCCTGGTCCGCGCCAGCCGCCCACAGGCCGGCGCGACCGATGAGGGCGCGACCGACGACATACGGCAATGGCTGCGCTGGGGCGCCGGCCCGCGCGCCGGACAATCACTGGTGCTGGCCTCCAAGGCGCGCGCCCTGTTGCATGGGCGCCTGAGTGCGACGCGCGACGACATCAGTGCGCTCGCCGCACCGGTCCTGCGCCACCGCCTGCTGCTGTCGTTCGCCGCCGAGGCCGAACGGAAATCGACCGACGACATCGTCGCCATGTTGCTGCGCAGCGTGCCGTTCGCCGCCTCCTGACCTGCAGGAGCGGTTTCAGCCGCGAGCTTTGATCTTCGTCGATTCACCAAAGAGCTCGCGGCTGAAGCCGCCCCCACAGATGCCACGCCTCGAACCATGAGCCCTTCGATTCCCGCACACCACGACCTCATCCCAGCCGACGTGCGTGCGCGACTGGGAACGCTGCGCCTGGCGATGCGGCAACCCGCCGGCGCGCAGGGCCATGGCGTGCATCACAGCCGCAGCCGGGGCGCCGGCCTCGAGTTCGCCCAGTACCGCGCCTACGAACCCGGTGATTCCCTGCGCCAGATCGACTGGAAACTCTACGCGCGCTCCGACAAGTTCTTCGTGCGCGAAGCCGAACGCGACAGTCCGCTGACCGCATGGCTGCTGCTCGACACCAGCGCTTCGATGGCGCAGGGCGATGCTGTCCGTCCGGGCTGGTCGCGACTCGACGCGGCGAAGGCACTGGCGGCCTGCGCGATCGAACTGGCCGTGCGCCAGGGCGACCGCTTCGGCGTCATCGCCGCGGGCGGCACCAGCCTGCATGCGGTGCCGGCAGGCGGCGGCGCGCGCCATCGCGACCGCTGCCTGCTCGAACTCCATCGCCTGTCCGCCAGTGGTGCCTGGCCGGGCCAGCAACGCCTGCGCCCGCTGTGGGAAGGCATCCATGCCGGCACGCTGGCCATCGTGCTCAGCGACTGCTTCGACGAGAATGTGGTGTCGCTGGCCGAGCGCCTCGCCGCGGCGCGGCGCGAAGTGATCGTCGTGCAGCTGCTCACCACCGAGGAGCGCGATTTTCCGTTCCGCGGCGGCCATCGCTTCCGCGATCCCGAGAGCGGAGACGAAGTGCTCGGCGACGGGGCCGCGGTGCGCGATGAATTCGTCAAACGCTTCGCCTCGGCGCGTGCCACGCTGGCCAGGCGTCTGGCCGCCGGCGGCATCCGCCACGTCGAATACGTGCTCGACCAGCCGCTCGACGCACCGCTGCGCGTACTGTTCAGCACGCGCCACGGCGGCACGGGCGCATGAACCTGGCGCTGCTGCTTCCGGCTGGGCTCGCGGCGCTGGCCGCGCTGCTGCTGCCACTGCTGATCCACCTCGCGCGCCGCAGCGAGCAACGCATCACCGATTTCGCCGCGCTGCGCTGGCTGGCGGCAAAGCCGCGACCGCGCCGCAAGCGCCGCTTCGACGAACGCCTGTTGCTGCTGCTGCGACTGCTTCTGCTCGCCGCGCTGGCTTTGCTGCTTGCGCGCCCGGTGTTGTACGGAAATCCCGACCGCACGCCGTGGATCGTGGCGGTGCCCGAGGTGGGCGCCGCTCCCTTGCGTGATGCTGCAGGCACCGGCAGCGCGCGCCTGCATTGGCTCGCGCCCGGCTTCCCTGCGCTCGAGGAAGCACCACCGACAGGGAAGCAACCCGTCGCCAGCCTGCTGCGCGAACTCGACGCCACGCTTCCCGCCGGCACGCCGTTGACCGTGCTTGTGCCCACGGTGATCGATGGCGCCGATGCGCAACGGCCAAGGCTCAGTCGTCATGTCGAATGGCGCGTCGTGCCTTCCACGCCCACCCCGCCGACAACCGTCGCTGCGACCGCGATCCCCGAGGTGATGGTGCGGCATGCGCCAGGAGACGTGCCGGCGCTGCGCTACCTGCGCGCGGCGGGCGCCGCCTGGCGCGCGGCGACGCCAGCGGCAGACGGTGGTTCGAAGGCCACGACCTCATCACCCATCGTGATCGCGCCGGCATCGCAGGCGCTCGACGCCAGGACGCGCAACCTCATCTGGCTCGTGCCCGGCGCCCTGCCCGCGCACGTCCGCGACTGGATCCGCGATGGCGGCCATGCGCTGCTCGCCGCTGATATCAAGGCACCGGAACTCGCGAAGTCCACGCCGCTCTGGCGTGACGATGCGGGCGATCCGCTCGTCCGCGGCGCACCGCTCGGTCGCGGCCGCATCATGCAGCTGACGCGGGGGCTGTCGCCGGACGCGATGCCGCAACTCCTGGAAGCGGATTTCCCCGAGCACTTGCGCGCGCTGTTCTCGGATCCCGCTCCCGCGCCCGCACGCGTGGCCGCCAGCGCCTATGCACCGACGGCTGGGGCACCGCCCTGGCCGGAAACACCACGTCCGCTGGCGCCCTGGCTGGTCGCGCTGGTGGCCTTGTTGTTCGCGTTCGAACGCTGGTTCGCCAGCAGCCCGCGACGCGGGGCCGCGCCGTGAACGCCGAAGCGATCCTGCGCAGCCTGCGCGAGTCCGCGCGCCGGCGTCGAGGTGGCAATGTCCTGCTGCATGCGCTGCCGTGGCTGGGTGCGCTGGCCATGCTGGCGTGGCGCTGCAACTGGAATGCGTGGTTGCTTTCGTTGCTGGCACTCGCCGTCGCCGCGATCTCCTGGTTCGCATGGCACGCCGCGCACGCCATCGACGCACGCTGGCTGGCGCGCCGGCTCGATGCGCTGCGACCCGACATGGAGGACAGCGCCACATTGCTGTTTTCCGACAATGGCATCTCCGAAAAAAGTTCGCTCGGACCACTGCAACAATTGCAGCGTGCACGCCTGCGGCAGCGACTCGAAGCCGATCCACGGCCCCACCTGCGGGAACCATGGCGGCCCCGGACCCTGCTGGCATCGGTCCTCGCCGCCCTCGTCGCCACAACACTCATCGCGCTGTGGCCGACGCCGCGCGCGCCCATCGTCGATGGCACCACGCCATCGATCATCGCCTCCGGCAAGGCTGCAACGCCCCGACTGGTCGAACAGCGACTCGACATCCGGCCGCCCGCATACACCGGCCTGCCAACGCGACAACAACCGGCGCTGGATGCAAAGGTCCCCGCCGGCACGACGCTGCAATGGACGCTGCGCTTCGCGCCGATCCCGGAATCGGCGGAACTGGTCTTCCATGACGGCCGGCACGTGCCACTGCAGCGCAACGGCGACGACTGGACCGCGCGCACGCGTATCGACAAGTCGACGCTCTATCGCCTCGTGCTGCCGACGCCGCTGCCAACCGCGCAGGCAGCACTGCATCGCATCGATGCCGTCGCCGACGCGTCACCGGTACTGCGCGCGCTGCAACCCGACCGCAACCTCAGCATCCGCGGAAGTGGCCAGCGCAGCTGGACGCTGGTGTTCGAGGCCGACGACGACCATGGGCTTGCCTCCAGCGCACGCCTGGAGCTGATCCAGACCCAGGGCGGCGGCGAGAACATCACCACGCAACAACGCACGCTTGCGATATCCGGACGCGGCAATGCGAAGCACAAGCGCTACGCGCACACGCTCGACCTCTCTTCGCTCGGCCTCGTCGCGGGAGACGACCTGATCGTGCGACTCGACGTCGCCGACAACCGGTCGCCGCGACCGCAGCACACGCGCAGCCCGAGCTTCATCCTGCGCTGGCCGCCGGAGCAGGCAACCGAATCCACCGGCATGGAAGGCCTGGTCAAGCAGGCGCTGCCGGCGTACCTACGCAGCCAGCGCCAGATCATCATCGATGCCGAGGCCCTGCTGAAGCAGAAGCGCGGGCTCGATGCCGCGGCGTTCCTCAAGCGTTCCGACGAACTCGGCGTCGATCAGCGCTTGTTGCGGCTGCGCTACGGCCAGTTCCTCGGCGAGGAAAGCGAAGGCGCGCCGGCGCTTCCCACCAATGACTTGCCAACCAACGACACTGACGAAAGCCGCGGCACCGATCACGACGCACATGCGGTCGCACAAGCCGAAAGCCCTGCCGGCCACGACGAGCACGCATCTGCGCCCGGCGCGCCGCCTGCGAAGTTTGGCGAAGCCGGCCTGGTCGTCGCCGAGTACGGCCACGTCCACGACCTCCCGGAAGCCGCGACCCTGCTCGATCCGGAAACAAAGAAGCTGCTGCGCGCCGCACTCGACCAGATGTGGCAGTCCGAACAGCACCTGCGCCAGGGCAGTCCCGGCACCGCCCTGCCGTTCGCCTACAAGGCACTGGGTTTCATCAAGCAGGTGCAGCAGGCCGACCGCATCTATCTGGCGCGCACCGGCAGCGAACTGCCGCCGATCGACGAGGGCCGGCGCCTGGGCGGCGATCGCGCCGGACTCGGCGACCGCCGCGACGTGCTGCCCGATGCCGAACCGGTCGATCCCGTTCCCGCCGCCGCGTGGCGTGCATTGCAGGACACGCCTCCCGCGGATCGCGAGGCGCCCGACTACGACGCACTCGATCGGTGGGCACGCGCGCACGACTCCCGGACTTCCGATCCATTGGCGCTGTTCGCCGCGATCGACGCCGCGCGCCGCAACCCGTCCTGCGCCGGGTGCCGTGAGCAACTGCGTCGTGCGCTGTGGCCCATGCTGCCGCGGCCGACGCCCGCGGCGACCCAGCGCGAGCGCGCGAACAAGGCCGGGCAGGTCTATCTCGATGCGCTGGACGGCGAGGACGCGCGATGACCTTGGAACTCGCGATCGCCCTCGCCCTCGCCTTCGTGGTGGTCACGGCCAGCGTACGAATCCTGTGGCGGGTACGTCGCAGCACCGTGGACGACAGGCCAAGCGCATGGCGCGTCGCCGTGCTGTTGCTCGCGCAGGCCGCCGGGGCGGTATTGCTGTACTGCGTGCTGTTCCCGCCCGCGACGCACACGGAGGCCGGAACCCTGGTCGTGGCGACCTCTAACGCACACCGGGCACCCCGGACCGGCCTGTCGCCTGGCGAACACCTGGTCGCCATGCCGGAAGCGCCGGCGTTGCGCGATGCTGAACGCATGCCCGACCTCGCCACGGCGCTGCGTCGCTATCCCGCGACGACACGCATCCGCGTGATCGGGACGGGACTCACCGCGCGCGACCGGCAGGCTGCGACGGGCCGCGCGCTGTACTTCGTACCGGCGCCATTGCCGCGCGGACTGGTCGCCCTGTGGCCGCCCCGGCATGTGCAAGCCGGACGCCGGTTCGAGGTTGGCGGTCGTGCCGAAGGTTTGCCTGGTGGCAGCGCCGAATTGCTCGATCCGGGCAACACCGTCGTCGCCCGCGCGAGCATCGGTGCGGACGGCCGTTTCCGGCTCGCCGGAACGGCACGCAGTGCAGGCCCCACTGTCTGGCAGCTGCGACTACACGACAAGGACAGGTTGCACACCGAAAACACCGCGCTGCCGCTCGTGGTAGAGCCCGACGTCGCGCTGCGCGTACTGATGCTGGCAGGCGCGCCGACCCCGGAGCTGAAGTACCTGCGCCGCTGGGCCACCGATGCCGGGCTGCCGCTCGATACCCGCATCAGCCTCGGCGCCGGGATGCAGATCGGCGATGCGCCGGTGGCGTTCGATGCCACGAGCCTCGGCAAGTTCGATCTTGTCGTGCTCGACCAGCGCGCCTGGCAATCGCTCGGCACGGCGCGCCGCGCAGCCTTGGACCAGGCGGTACGCGACGGTCTCGGCGTGCTGCTGCGACTGCCCGCCACATTGACCGGCCCTGACCGCGCCGCGCTGCGGCAACTCGGATTCACCGCGACGCCTGTCGGCGCGACACGCGACGTACGCCTGCCGGCCACATCGACCGGTGCCGGTGGCCAGACCGGAAACGATGGCAAGGCGCCGCCCGCCCTGACTCGCGCACCACTGCGCATCACTGCCGTCGATGGCAGTCCCTTGTTGCCCGATGCCAGCGGCACGTCGCTCGCGATCTGGCGCGCGCGAAGCGGCGGCCGCATCGGCATCGCCACGTTCGACGGCAGCTTCCGGCTGGTTCTCGCCGGCCACGGCGACCGCTACGGGGAACTGTGGGGCACGCTGTTCTCCACCCTCGCCCGCGCCCGTGGAGTGCCCGCCCCGACGATCGAAGGCGATCCGCGCGCCGGCCAGCGCGTCGTGCTGTGCGGCGTGCGCGACGGTGCCGAAGTGACTGCGCCGGATGGGCGCGCGGTGGCCGTGGCGATCGATCCGACCAGCGGCCCCCGCGCCTGTGCCGGATTCTGGCCACGCCTGCCCGGCTGGCATGTCCTGCGCACGCCCGCGCCCGCGCAGGCGGAGGGCGAGCGCCAGCTGCCGTTCCGTGTCCGCGCCACGGACGAAGCCACCGGTCTGCAGGCCGCCGCCGTGCGCGAGGCAACGCAGCGCCTCGCTGCGGCAGAGGTTCCGGCGCGGGCCGGTGCCTCCTCCGCGCCCGGCCTGCGCTGGCCGTGGTTCCTCGCCTGGCTACTGCTCAGCGCCGCACTGTGGTGGTTCGAGCGCTCCCAGGTGGGGACGAGGCGCGGAGGCGCCGCGACATCCCGCCCCTGATTCCCAGCCGGTCACGGGTTCGTGCGAAAATGCGCGGCTAATGCCCCCGTAGCTCAGCTGGATAGAGCGTCCCCCTCCTAAGGGGAAGGTCGTGCGTTCGAATCGCGCCGGGGGCACCACTCGCCGGTGGGAGCGGCCATGGCCGCGATGGGCTTTCTCCAGGGAATCCGATCGCGGCCATGGCCGCTCCCACAGCCGCATGCGGCAATGCGCGATCGCCCTCATTCTTCGCTAGCCAGGAGTTCCCCATGACCCACCCCGTCCTCACCGCCCTCGGCCTGTCCGACAACGAATCGGGCACCTACCTCGGCCACGGCGAATGGTCGAAGACCGCCGATGCCGGCGTGCTGGAGCCGGTCAACCCGACCGACGGCTCGGTGCTGGCCAAGGTGCAGGCGTCGTCGCAGGCTGACTACGACACCATCGTCGAGCGCGCGCAGGCCGCCTTCAAGGTCTGGCGCACGACGCCGGCGCCGCGTCGCGGCGAGGCGATCCGCCTGTGTGCCGATGCGCTGCGCACCCACAAGGACGCGCTGGGTTCGCTGGTCGCGCTGGAAATGGGCAAGTCGAAGCCGGAAGGCGACGGCGAGGTGCAGGAGATGATCGACATCGGCGAATTCGCCGTCGGCCTGTCGCGCCAGCTCTACGGCCTGACCATGCACAGCGAGCGCCCCGGGCACCGCATGTACGAGCAGTGGCACCCGATTGGCCTGGTCGGGATCATCTCGGCGTTCAACTTCCCGGTCGCGGTGTGGGCGTGGAACTCGTTCATCGCCGCGGTCTGCGGCGACATCTCGATCTGGAAGCCCTCGCCCAAGACCCCGCTTTCTGCCATCGCCTCGATGAAGATCTGCAACGAGGCGCTGAAGAAGGCCGGCTTCCCGGACCTGTTCTTCCTGTTCAACGACGCCGGCACCGAGCTGGCCTCGAACTTCGTCGACGACCGCCGCATCGGGCTGGTCAGCTTCACCGGTTCGACCAAGGTCGGCCGCCACGTCGGCGAGCGCGTCGCCCAGCGCATGGGCCGCTCGCTGCTGGAGCTCGGCGGCAACAACGCGATCATCGTCGACGAAACCGCCGACCTGAAGCTGGCGATCCCGGCGATCGTGTTCGGCGCGGTCGGCACCGCCGGCCAGCGCTGCACCAGCACCCGCCGCGTGTTCGTGCACGAGTCGATCCATGACGACGTGCTGGCCAAGCTGGTCACCGCCTACGGCCAGGTCGAGAAGAAGATCGGCGACCCGACCGACCCGGCCAACCTGATGGGCCCGCTCAACAGCCAGGACGCCGTGCAGGCCTACCTGGGCGCGATCGAGAAGGCGAAGGCGTCCGGCGGCACCGTCGCCAGCGGCGGCAAGGCGCTGACCGAGCGCAAGGGCAACTTCGTGCTGCCGACGATCATCACCGGGCTGGAGAACAAGGCCGAGGTGGTGCAGACCGAAACCTTCGCGCCGATCCTGTACGTGATGAAGTACTCGAAGCTCGATGACGCCATCGCGATGCAGAACGACGTGCCGCAGGGCCTGTCGTCGGCGATCTTCACCACCAACCTCAAGGCCGCCGAAGCCTTCCTCGCCGCGACCGGCTCGGACTGCGGCATCGCCAACGTCAACATCGGCACCTCGGGCGCCGAGATCGGCGGCGCATTCGGCGGCGAGAAGGAAACCGGCGGTGGCCGCGAATCGGGTTCGGACGCGTGGCGCGCCTACATGCGCCGCCAGACCAACACCATCAACTACTCCGACGCACTTCCGCTGGCGCAGGGCATCAAGTTCGATCTGTAAACCAAGCGCACCCCACCATGCCGGACGCCCCCGCGCCCACCGAACGCTTCAGCAACCGGGTCGATGACGACATCCGTCATCGACCCGGCTATCCGGCGCCGCTTCCGGCGTGGCTGCGGCAGTCGCAGGGCATCGACTACGCCCGCATAGCCAGGCGCGCGCCCGACGACGACGCGATGCGGCGCTGGTTAGGCGACGGGCTGCAGGCCATGGCCTGTTTTCCGCACCGGCAACGTTTCGACTTCGATGGCCTGCGCGGATGCCTGCTGTCTTCCTCGTCCGCGCCGCACGCGAGGCAACCCGGGCACGAGACGATGATGGACGCACTGCGCGCACTGTTCGAACGCCATGCCGTCGATGGCCAGGTCGATTTCGACTATGACACCCGCGTATTCGTCGGTACGCTTGGCTGATGTACGGACTCGCACGCCCTTTCCTGTTCGGAGTCGACGCGGAACGCGCGCACGGGCTCGGGCTGGCGTCGCTGGAAGCCGCCTACCGCAGCGGCCTGTCGCCGCTGCTGGCTCGGCAACCGAAACCGCTGCCGACGCGGGCATTCGGGCTCACGTTCCGCAATCCGGTCGGGCTCGCGGCCGGGCTCGACAAGAACGGCACGCACATCGACGCGCTGCTGGCGCTGGGCTTCGGCTTCGTCGAGATCGGCACGGTCACCCCGGAGCCGCAGGAAGGCAACCCGAAGCCGCGCATGTTCCGCCTGCCGCGCCACCGCGCGGTGATCAACCGGCTCGGCTTCAACAACGACGGCATCCAGGCGCTGCTGCGCAACGTCGGCCGCGCACGCCGCCGCGATGGCCTGCTCGGCATCAACATCGGCAAGAACAAGGACACGCCCAACGAGCTGGCCTCGTCCGACTACCTGTTCTGCCTCGAACACGTCTACCCGGCGGCCGATTACGTCACCGTCAACATCTCCTCGCCCAACACCGCCGGCCTGCGCGAACTGCAGGAGGAACAGGCGCTGCGACGGCTGATCGGCACCCTGCGCGAGGAGCAGGAGCGGCTGGCGGCGAAGCACGGCAGGTACGTGCCGATGCTGGTCAAGGTGGCGCCGGACCTGTCCGACGACGACATCGACGCCGCCGCGCGCGTGCTCGGCGACATGCGCGTGGACGGCGTGATCGCCACCAACACCACCGTCTCGCGGATCGCCGTGCAGGAAGACCCGCACGCGCGCGAGACCGGTGGCCTGTCCGGCGAGCCACTGATGAACAAGTCCACCGCGGTGCTGCGGATGCTGCGCACGCGATTGCCCGAATCGATCCCGCTGGTCGGCGTCGGCGGCATCCTGTCCGGCGCGGACGCGGCCAAGAAGATGGCGGCCGGCGCCTCGCTGGTGCAGTGCTATACCGGCCTGGTCTATCGCGGCCCGGCGCTGATCGGCGAATGCGTCGAGGCGATCCGCCGGCGCAAGGAAGCCCCCAGCCGTGGCAATCTGCCCAACCAGTGAGCCCACAATGAGCGACGGCTACCGGCTGGTCGACAACGCCGACCTGACGAACCGCAACACCTTCGGCATCGTCGCCCGCGCACCGCTGCTGGTCGAGGTGGACGATGCCGCGGCGCTGCCGCGCCTGTTCGCCAGCGGCCTCGTCGATGCCGCCGATCCGGCGCTGCTGGTGCTCGGCGGCGGCAGCAACCTGCTGTTCGCCGCCGACGCACCCCGGCCGGTGCTGGCGCTGACGGCGCAGAACGTCGAGATCGTTTCGGACGACGGTGACAACGTCGTAGTCCACGCCAGCGCCGGCGTGCCGTGGCACGACTTGGTCATGCACACGCTGTCGCTGGGGCTGTGCGGGCTGGAAAACCTGGCATTGATTCCCGGCACCGTCGGCGCCGCGCCGATCCAGAACATCGGCGCGTATGGCGTCGAGGTCCGCGAGCGCGTCCATGCGGTCGAGGTGTTCGAACGCGTCACCGGACAGGTTCGGCGGCTCGGTCCGGACGCATGCCGCTTCGCCTACCGCGACAGCGCGTTCAAGCGCGACCCGGGGCGCTGGATCGTCACCGCCGTCGAGTTCGCGCTTTCGCGCAGCAATGCGCCGGTGCTCGACTACGCCGGCCTGCGCGACGAACTGGCCGCGATGGGCATCGCCGCGCCCACGGCCATGCAGGCCGCCGAGGCCGTGATCCGTATCCGCCGGCGCAAGCTGCCCGACCCAGCCGTGCTCGGCAATGCCGGCAGCTTCTTCAAGAATCCGATCGTGCCGAACGCCCGGGCCGACGCGCTGCACGCCGCGCACCCGGGGCTGCCGATGTTCCGCAGCGAAAGCGACGCCACCCGCAAGCTGTCCGCCGCGTGGCTGATCGATGCCTGCGGCTGGAAGGGCCATCGCGACGGCGACGCGGGTGTATCGCCCGAACATGCGCTGGTGCTGGTCAACCATGGTGAGGCGACCGGTGCGCAGTTGCTGGCGCTGGCGCGCCGCATCGCCGGGTCCGTGCAGGAGCGCTTCGGCATTGCGCTGGAGCCGGAGCCGCGGATCGTTGGCGCGGACTGGTGATTTGCCGCACACCCCAACAACCCCACAGGAGCGGCGGGAGCCGCGATGCTTTCCCGATCACGCCATCGCGACTGCCGCCGCTCCTACAAGATCAACAGCTCGCGGCTGAAGCCGCTCCTGCATAAGCCCCTCCCACCTCGATACTCCCTGCCCATGCCCTCCACGCCCCATGCCCGCGCCGCCCTGCTGATGATCGGCAGCACGATGTTCTTCGGAGCCATGGCGGTGACGATCCGCCTGGCCTCGGACATGCTGTCGACCACCGTGATCGCCTTCTTCCGCAACTTCTTCGGCTTGCTCGCGCTGCTGCCGTTCCTGTGGCGCAGCGGGCCGGCGGTGCTGCGCACCCAGCAGCTGCCGCGCTACCTGCTGCGCAGTGCGATCGGCGTGGGATCGATGCTGTGCGGCTTCTGGGCGATCGGCAACCTGCCGATGGCGCAGGCGATCTCGCTGTCGTACTCCGCACCGCTGTTCGTCACCATCGCCGCGGTGATCTTCCTGCACGAAAAGGTGCGCCTGCGCCGCTGGAGCGCGGTGATCATCGGCTTCATCGGCGTGCTGGTGATCGTGCAACCGGGCAGCACGTCCTTCACCCTCGGCACGCTGGTGGCGCTTTCGGCGGCGGTGCTCAGCGCGATCGTCGCAATCCAGATCAAGCAGCTGTCGCGGGTCGACGCAGCCGACACCATCGTGCTCTACACCTATCTGTTCTGGGTGCCGCTGTCGCTGGTACCGGCACTGTTCGCGTGGCAGTGGCCGCAGGGCATCGCCTGGCTGTGGGTGGTCGCGATCGGCGCGTTCGGCACCGGCGGGCAGCTGTTGTGGACCCGCGCGCTCAAGCTCGGCGACGTCTCCGCGCTCACCCCGATCAGCTTCATGCAGTTGCCGTTGGTGGCCTTCGCCGCGTGGCTGTTGTTCGGCGAGGATCCGAGCCGCTGGACGATCATCGGCGCCGCGATCATCTTCATTGCCAACGCCTACATCGCCCACCGCGAGGTGCAGCTCGCGCGGCGCGCGGCGACGAATGCCCCGGTCGAGGCGGCCAAGCCCGCGGAGTGAAGCGAAAAGCCCTGGTCAGCGCTTCGCGGTTTCCTGCGCGGCTTCCTCGGCTTCGGTGCTGCGGATGTTGGCCACGAAGGCGCGCTGGCGTTCGTCCAGCTTCGCATCCGGCGTCTCCAGCAGCGGCGTGACGTAGCGGGCGCGGATGCGCGCCGCTTCCCCGCCCTGCCCGGCGGCAAGCAGCAGGCCTTCCAGCTTCCAGGCGGTATCGATGGTCTTGAGGTCGTCCGCGCCCAGTGAAGCCGTGCGCAGCGCAAGCGCTTCGCGATCGCTGGCGATCGCCAGCGACATATCGCCCACCGCCTCGGCCGCCTGCGCACGGATGTCCAGGGCTGCGTGCGCCTGCGGATGCCGGTCGCCCAGCACCTCGCGCGCCAGCGGCAGCAAGGTGTCCAGCAGCGCCAGCGACTCCTTCGCATGACCCGCCTGCAGCAGCGTGCCGGCACGGTTGACCCGGATGTAGATCGTGTCCGGATGGCGCGGCCCGAGCAGGCGCGTGCGGGCATCGACGACTTCCTGCTGCATCGCAAGCGTCTTGTCGAACTGCTCCAGGCGCGCGTACAGGGTGGAGAGATTGAGCTTGGCGCGCAGCGTCTGCGGGCTGTCGGCGCCGAGGACGCGGGTGCAAGCCTCCACCACGGACAGCGAGATCGGCAGCGCCTCGCCAGCCTTGCCGCTGTCGATCAGCATGCTCGCGAGGTTGCCGCGCTCGGTCAGCGTCAGCGGATGTTCCGCGCCCAGCCGGCGCGTCTGCGTTTCCACCAGTTGGCGCTGCAACGCCAGCGCGCCCTGGCTGTCGCCCGTCATGATCCGCATCACCGCCAGGTTGTGCAGCGAGCCCAGCGTGTCCTCGTGGTCGGCGCCGAGCACTTCACGGCGCATCGGTACCAGGCGCTCCATGTAGTCGCGTCCGAGCCTGGCTTCGCCCATGCGGCCGAGCAGGATCGCCAGGCGGTTCATCGCTTCCATGGTGGTCGGATCGCGTTCGCCGAGCGCCTTGCGGCTGCGTTCGTACAGCGCCTGCAGCGCCTGTCGTGCGGCCTTGCGGTCGCCGAGCGAACTCACCGCCGCCGCATGCGCCATTTCCAGGCGGATCCGCAGTGGATCGTCCTGCGGCAACGGCGACGCGTCCGCCAGCGTGCGCTCCAGCAGCGCCAGAGCCGGCTTGGGCTGCGCGGCCGCCAGCATTGCGGACGCCTGTTGCCTGCGCGCATCGAGGGTGGGGGTGGCAGTCGCGCCCAGCGCCTGCTCGCGGTAGTCCGCGACCTCGCCGAACCCGGCGGCAGCGGCTTCCGGCAGCCCGAGCGCATCGCGCACGCGGGCCACGGACTCGCGCAGGTCGGCAGCCAGCCCGGGCTCCCGCGCGAAGTCGCGGGCGATCGCGGCTTCAGCGCCGGCGAGGATGTTGCGGTCGATCAGGTTGCGGGCGATGTCGGCGGTACTGGCATGGGCGAGCGTGTCCTCGACCGCATCGCGCGTCGCGGGCGCGGCCTTGGCCGCCTGTTCGCGCAGGCCACGGGCCATGCCGATGCCCATCGCCTCGATGTCGATGCCTTCGAGCATCGACTGCTGGAAGGCAGCCACCTTCTCCAGCTCCGCGCTGCGCTGCTGCGCGATCGCGCGCTGCGTGCGCGCCTGTTGCAAGCCGTACAGCGACATCGCCAGGCCGCCGAGCAGCGCCGCAAGCGCGACCGACGCGGCGACCAGGCCCACGCGATGGCGGCGCACGAACTTGCCCCAGATGTACCCGCGCGAGGCCGGCACCGCGGACAGCGGCTTGCCATCGAGGAAACGCTGCAGATCGTCGGCCAGCGCGCCGGCGGACGGGTAGCGCTCATTGCGATCGTGACGCATCGCCTTCGCGACCACCCAGTCGAGCTCATGGCGCAGCACACGCCGCATGTCGGCCAGCCGCAGGCCGTTGCCGCGCGCGATGCGGTCTGCATCGCCGGGCGCCAGCGTGGCCAGCTGTTCCGAGGGCAGGCGCAGCGTGCGGGTGCTGGCCACGTGGGTTTCGCCCGCGGCCTCGGGGCGCTGCCCGGTCAGCACCTCGTACAGCACCACGCCCAGCGAATAGACATCGCTGCGGGTGTCGACCAGCGACTGGTCGCCGCCGGCCTGCTCCGGGCTCATGTAGTCGGGCGTGCCGGCAACCTCGCGGCCTTCGGCCATCGACGAGGCGGTGGCGATGCCGAAGTCGATGATTTTCGGCAGCGCGCGGCCGTCCACCTCGTCCACCAGCAGGTTGCCGGGCTTGAGGTCGCGGTGCACCACGCCCTTCTGGTGCGCGTGCTGCACGCCCTCGCAGACGCGGATCATCAATCCGATGCGCTGCCGCAGCGAAAGCGCATGCGCCTCGCAGAACTGCGTCAGCGGGCTGCCTGCGATGAACTCCATCGCGAAGAACGGATGCCCGTCGGCGGTGGTGTCGGCGTCGAACACCTGGGCGATCGCCGGATGCCGCATCTGCGCCAGCAACTGCCGCTCGACCTCGAAGTACGCCAGGTGCCGCGCGTCCAGGCGACGCCTGCGCAGCAGCTTGAGGGCCACCGTGCGACGCACCGGTTCGAGCTGTTCGGCGCGATACACGTCGCCCATGCCGCCGCGGCCGAGCAGGGCCTCGATGCGGTAGCGCCCCAGCCGCTCGCCCGGTGCGAGCGCGTCGCCGTCGACGGCCTCCGCCACCGGTCCGCGCGTGGCCAGCAGTTCGGTACGATCGGGATCGTCCCCAACGGGCATGGTCATGGCGTACTCCCCCTGTGCGCAGCGCCCGCATGTTACCGGAAGCGCCATGCCCGGCCGCGGGATTGTGGCTACACTGCAGCCCCTGCTTGCGCCCGACCCAGATGGACACCCGCAACGTCCCGTCCGACACCACGCAGCGCACGCTGCTCAGCGATGGCCCGCACGATGCGTCGCCGCGGTCGGCATGCGTGGTCGTGATCCACGGCGTGGGCATCGGCGGCCGTGCCGACATCGACGCCACCCGCGTGCTGGTCGGGCGTTCGCAGGATGCCGACCTGTGCATCGCCCACAAGAGCGTCTCGCGCGAGCACTGCCTGGTCTGGCGCGATGGCGAGGATTACCGTATCCGCGACCTCGGCGCCACCAACACCACCCGTGTCAACGACGCGCCGGTCGCCGAGGCGACGTTGTCCGACGGCGACCACGTCACCGTCGGCGAGAGCATCCTCAAGTTCATCAGCCACACCAGCATGGAGGCGAACTACCACGAGGAGATCTACCAGCTCGCCACCCGCGACCCGCTGACCGACCTGTGCAACCGGCGCCATTTCATCGAGCAGATCGAGCGCGAGGTCGCCCGGGCGCTGCGCCATCGACGGCCGCTGTCGATGTGCATCATCGACGTCGACCTGTTCAAGCCGGTCAACGACCGCTACGGCCACATTTCCGGCGACGAGGTGCTGCGCCAGATCGCCGACCTGGTCCACCACCACGTGCGCAACGACGACATCGCCGCGCGCATCGGTGGCGAGGAGTTCGCGGTGCTGCTGCCCGAATGCGACGCAGACGCCGCGTACGGCTTCGCCGAGCGCCTGCGCGCGGCTGTCGCCGCGGCCGTTTTCGCGCCTGGCGGCGAACCGCAGCGGATCACCGTCAGCATCGGCATCGCCGACCTGTCGCCCGTGCGCAACAGCCGGATCCGCCTGATGACCGCCGCCGACGCCGCGCTGTATCGCGCCAAGAAGGAAGGGCGCAACCGGGTCTGCCTCGAGTCCTGAGCGAATGGCTGCACGGATCCGCGGCCTCGACGCCGCGCCGGCGGACAAGGGCGCGCGGATGGCCGTGATGTCGGACAATGCGCCTCCGATCCGCCTGCGTGGTCGCCCGGCTTCGCATTCGGGCGCATGCTCTGCACTGCAGGCGACGATCTGCGCCTGTATTCCGTTTCCTCCGGACCCGAACCGAGACCCGACCGATGCCAGTTTCGTTCCGCCTCCTGATCGCCGCCGGCGTGCTTGCGCTGGCAGGCTGCGCCACGCTGTCCACGCCATCGTCGGTGAGCTACGTCGTCGTCCGCCACGCCGAGAAGGCCACCGATGATCCACGCGATCCTTCGCTGAGCGACGCCGGCCTCGCCCGGGCCGAAACGCTGGCCACCCTGCTGCGCTCGCGCGACGTGGTCGCCGCCTACGCCACCGAGTACCGCAGGACCAGCGACACCGCGGCACCGACCGCGGCCGAGCACGACGTGAGCATCACGTCCTACGAATCGGAAGCGCCGGCCGAGGCGGTCGCCGAGCGCCTGCGCCGCAGCCACGCCAACGGCACCGTACTCGTCGTCGGCCACAGCAACACCGTGCCCGGCATCGTGTCGGCGCTGTGCGGCTGCGAGGTCGCGCCGATCGACGAAAGCGATTACGGCAACCTGTTCGAGATACGCATCGACGGCGATGCACCGCCGGTGCTGTCGCGGCGGCGCTACTGAGGTGGCAGACATCGCGGGCATGGCGGACTGGGACGGCGACATCGCCGCGGCGCGCGCGCTGCAGGTCGAGCTCGCGGAAAAAGTCAGCCTGCGCGACGGCTATGCGAAGCCGCTGCGCACCATTGCCGGCTTCGACGTCGGCTTCGAGGACGACGGCGCGACCACGCGCGCGGCAGCGGTGCTGCTCGACGCCGACAGCCTGCAGGTGCTCGCCTCGGAAATCGCGCGCATTCCCACCCGGATGCCCTACATTCCCGGGCTGCTGTCGTTCCGCGAGCTGCCGGCGCTGCTGCTGGCGCTCGAGGCCCTGCCGCAGGCGCCGGACCTGGCCTTCGTCGATGGCCACGGCATCGCCCATCCGCGCGGGCTCGGCATCGCCGCGCACTTCGGCGTCGCCACCGGCCTGCCGAGCGTCGGCGTGGCGAAGAAGATCCTGGTGGGCAGTGGCTCCGAGCCGCACCAGGTGCGCGGCGCCTACACGCCGCTGCGCAACAAGGGCACGCAGCTGGGCTGGTTGTTGCGCAGCAAGGTCAAGTGCAATCCGCTGATCGTCTCGCCCGGACATCAAGTATCGATGGCATCGGCCGCCGACCTGGTGATGCGGTTCACCCGCAGCTACCGTCTGCCCGAACCGACGCGGCTGGCCGACCGGCTCGCCTCGCGCCGCGACGAGGATTGCGCCGACGGCGCCTGAGCGTGCGCCCGGGCCGCGCCACCACCTGCGTTCACCCGCGGCAGGTGCGAGCCTGCTTAGAATCCTGCATTCCCCCGCTCAAGGACGTTTTCGCATGCGCACGCTCCTGCCCCATGCCGCCGCCGTTGCCGGCCTGCTGCCCCTGCTGTTCGCCGCGTGCTCGACGCCAGCTGCCGATGCCAGCGACCAGCGCACGATCGCCGACGGCGAGACATTCACGCTCGCGACCGGCGAACGGGTCGCGCTCGCCGACCGCAGCACGCTGCGCTATGTGCGGGTCACCAACGATTCGCGCTGCCAGCCAGGCCGCCAGTGCGTCTGGGCCGGCGACGCCGAAGTCGTCTTCGAATGGGCAACCGACGCCGCGGCGACGCCGGAATCGTTCAGCCTGCACACCGGTCGCGGCGACCGCAGCAAGGACCTGGGCGGCCGCCGCCTGACCTTGGTGTCTCTGGCGCAGGGCGCCGAGCCGCAAGCGCAGCTCAAGCTCGAAACGCTGCCCTGAGCGGCGCCCGGCGCGGCGTGCAGGTGGATCCCTTTCAGGGTCATTGCTGGGTCCCGGCAGAAGCTCGCGGCTGAAGCCGCTCCTGCACCGGCTGGGTCCGCAACCCGGAATGCTGCGTTGCGTCGCGCATCTCGCGGCATCAGCGCGGTTGGTGCGATGCTGGCGCCTGGCTTTCGCGAGGACTTGCCCATGACCACGATCATCGCCCCGCGCGTGCACGATCTCGGCGGCTTCCAGGTACGGCGCGCCGTGCCCTCCATCGAGGCGCGCAGCGTCGGCCCGTTCGTGTTCGTCGACCACATGGGCCCGGCGGTGTTCGAACCGGGCGCGGGCATCGACGTGCGCCCGCACCCGCACATCGGCCTGGCCACCGTGACCTTCCTGTGGGCCGGGACGATCCGCCACCGCGACACGCTCGGCTCCGACCAGGACATCACCCCGGGCGACGTCAACTGGATGACCGCCGGCCGCGGCATCGCCCATTCCGAACGCACGCCGCAGTCACTGCGCGAGGGCGAGCATCCGCTGCACGGCATGCAGACCTGGGTGGCGCTGCCGAAGGCGTCCGAGGAGGTCGCACCGGAGTTCCACCACCACGCCGCGGCCACCCTGCCCCGCATCGAACGCAATGGCGCGCTGCTGCGCGTGGTCGCCGGCCATGCCTGGGGCGAGGAGTCGCCGGTGAAGGTGTTCGCCGATACATTCAATGTCGCCGTCGACCTGGCCGCCGACGCCGAAGTCACCATCGACGACCGCGCCGTCGAACGCGCGCTGTACGTGCTCGAAGGCGATGCCCAGCTCGACGGCGCCGACATCCCGCAGCGGCACCTGGTGCTGCTCGACCGCGGCGCACGCGCCGTGCTGCGCGCGAAGACCCCGCTCAAGGCGATGCTGTTTGGCGGTGAACCCCTCGACGGCCGGCGCCACCTGTGGTGGAACTTCGTGTCGTCGTCGAAGGAGCGGATCGAACAGGCGAAGCAGGACTGGCTCGCCGGGCGCTTCGGGCAGGTACCCGGCGACGACGAGTTCATCCCGCTGCCCGAGCGTTGAGATCCCCCGATAAAATGTGAGACTCATCACAGTTTGCATCCCGGACTGCTGTCAACTATGTTCGGGCAACAGCTGTTCCCGTGCGCAAGGGGGTGCGTATGAACCTGCTTCGGATACTTCCGCTCGCCTGCCTGCTGGCCGCCGGCGCCGTCCACGCGCAATCGGCCGGTGAATGTCCGTTGCTGCCTGGCGACAGCGGCCTGTCGTGGAAGGCGATGGCCGGCGATGATTTCGTGTTCTGCAAGGCACTGCAGGAAGACGGCGGCGAGGTCTTCGCCGTGACCATCTCCAAGGATTCGCCGTTCGAGCCCAAGCGCTCGGACCGCGCCGAGGAGGCGATGATCGACGGCCACGAGATGCGCTGGTACCGCGGCGAAATCGCGTCCGCGCCCCAGGCCCAGGTGCGCGAAACCCTGATCGAGCTCGACGATGGCCGCGTCGCCCATATCTCGCTTCGCGCCAACTCCGAGGCCGAACTGGCCAGCGCGCTGCAGCAGGCCCAGGCGTTGCGCTTCCGCGGGCTGCAGCTGAGCAGCAACTGACGGCCGCCATGGCGGCATGACGCCACCGCGCGGGCGGTGGCGTTTGGCTGCCCGGCGCCCGCACGACGATCGCGCGTGCGCGCATGCAGCGTGGGGCATTTCACGCCATGCGAACATTTCCGCCGCGCGATTGCAGCAGCATTCCCCGGCCCTCCTTCGGGCCATTCATGGGGACAACCAAGATGACGAGACGACTTGTCGCCGAGCTGCTCGGCACGTTCTGGCTGGTGTTGGGAGGGTGCGGATCCGCGGTCCTGGCCGCGCACGTGGTGGGGGCCGACGGCTACCAGTTCGGCATCGGCTACATGGGCGTGGCGCTGGCCTTCGGCCTGACCGTGCTGACCGGCGTTTATGCGTTCGGCCACATCTCCGGCGGCCACTTCAACCCGGCGGTCACCCTTGGCCTGTGGGCCGGTGATCGGTTCCCGGTCAAGGACGTGGTGCCCTACATCGTGGCGCAGGTGGTCGGCGCAGTTGCGGCCGGCTGGATCCTGTTCCAGATCGCCAGCGGCCAGGCCGGCTTCGCGATCGACCCGAACGCCGCCGGCGCATTCGCCAGCAACGGCTACGGCGCGCTGTCGCCGCAGGGCTATTCGGTGGCCGCGGCGTTCCTGTGCGAGGTGGTGATGACCGCGTTCTTCCTGATCGTGATCATGGGCGCCACCCACGGCCGCGCGCCGGCCGGTTTCGCCGGCATCGCGATTGGCCTTGCGCTGACATTGATCCACCTGATCAGCATCCCGGTCACCAACACGTCGGTAAATCCGGCGCGCTCGACCGGCGTGGCGGTGTTCGTCGGCTCCGGCGCGATTGGCCAGCTGTGGCTGTTCTGGCTGGCGCCGATCCTCGGCGGCCTGATCGGCGGGATTGCCTACCGGTGGCTCGGGCAGCACCGGCCGGACGTGGTCGGGGATGCGTGATTGGTGATGGGTTATTCGCGATTGACGAAAGGGGCCTTGCGGCCCCTTTCGTTTTTCTACAGGACACGAGTTTCAGCGCACCACTTGTATCGAATCCGGAAGCATCGCGGATTCGCCGTTGCCGTTGCTGTTACGCCGTTGCCCTTCCGGGGCCCCTCCGTAGCGGCGGAGACGGCGGGTAAAACCCGCAGGGCGCCGCACATGGATGTGCGGCGTTCTAGGACGGGGCAGGATGCCCCTTCCGAAAATTCCCGCCGGCGCCGCGAACCCGATGCGCAGCATCGGGCGCGCAGGCGGGGTGTGCTTTCTTTGCGCCAGGTTTCTTTGCACAAGCTAAAGAAAGGTGGCTTGCGCCGTCACGGCGCGAAACGCTTTTGATGTTGCAGGCACGGAAAACTTGAAAGAACCGCGAATTTTGCGCGCAGTGTAAAAGCAGCTCGCTGCGCTCGCCCCTCATCCGGCGCTTCGCGCCACCTTCTCCCGCGAGCGGGAGAAGGGCTTGGAGGGAGCGGCGGAGCAGCCGCAAACACAACAGTTAGAAGCGGCCTTCCTGGAAATCGACAAAGGCCTGCATCAGCTCCTCCCGCGTATTCATCACGAACGGCCCGTGCCGCGCGACCGGCTCACGCAGCGGCCGGCCGGCCACCAGGATCAGGCGCGCGCCGGCTTTGCCGGCCTGCAGCTTCAGCAGCTCGCCGCCGCCGAGCACGCCCATCTCGTGGGTGGCCAACGGCCGCGCGTCCTCGCCGTCGCCGAGCGCGACATCGCCCTCGAACACGTAGGCGAAGGCGTTGAGGCCTTCCGGCAGCGGGTACTGCCAGCCCGCGCCCGCCTCGAGCGCGATGTCGAGGTAAAGCGGATCAGTGGCCGGCTGCACGATCGGGCCGCGCACGCTGCCGCCGTGGCCGTCCTCGACTTCGCCGGCGATGGCCTTGACGGTGACACCGCTGGCGGGCTGCACCTCCGGGATCCGCGCCGCATCGAATTCCTGGTAACGAGGGTCGGTCATCTTGTCCTTCGCCGGCAGGTTCACCCACAGCTGGAAACCGCGCATGCGGCCTTCCTGCTGCTCGGGCATCTCCGAATGCACCAGGCCGCGGCCGGCGGTCATCCACTGCACGCTGCCGGGCACCAGCAGGCCCTCGTTGCCGTGGTTGTCCTTGTGGCGCATGCGGCCGTCGAGCATGTAGGTCACAGTCTCGAAGCCGCGGTGCGGATGGCTCGGGAAGCCCGCGATGTAGTCCTCGGCCTGCTCCGTGCCGAACTCATCGAGCAACAGGAACGGATCGAGGTCGGGCAGCGCCGGGCCGCCGATGACGCGGGTGAGCTTGACCCCGGCACCGTCGGAGGTGGCGCTGCCGCGCACCTGGCGGATGACGCGGGCGTGGGTGGTGGTCTGCATGGCAAGGCTCCGATGGGATGCGATGGGCCCAAGATCGGGGGCATGATGCGCCAGCACCAGCGACACCGCTGGAACGCATCGTGGTTCGTCACGGAAAGCGAATGCACAACGCGTCGGCCCAGTCTCGGAATGCCCATTCCAGCTCCATTTCGGGCGGGTTAAGCGCGCCGGGCGGACATTTGAGCAGCCGCGAAGGCGATGGGCGGCAGGACGACTATCCAGGGAGGTACTTCATGTCATTCCAGACGTTATCGACGTTCCCCGCGATGCTTGCGCTGGCCATCCTTGCCGGGCCCGCCGCGGCCGCAGGCCCGCCGACCAACCCAGCAGAAACAGCCACCCCGATACGGCCGCTCGGCGAATGCCTGAAGCGGGACCAGGTGCTCGACTGGGGCGTCATCGACCAGCGCCACCTGGTGGTCAAGGCCCTCGGCAAGCGCTATTACGACATCCAGCTGGCCCACGACTGCCCCGACCTGCTGAAGCGCCCCTATTTCTCGTTCCGCGAAGGATTCGAACGGCAGCCCGATCCCGCGCATCGCACCCGCACGGACATTGGCACCGACCCGGTCACCCACGATGGCCGCATTTGCGGTGACATGGGCGATGCCGTGGTCCCGCACAGCGCGATCCGCAGCAACATCGACATTCCGTGCCGCATCGGCAGCATCCGGCGTATCGATGAAGTCACCTACGAGCGCGTGTTCGAACAGGCAGACGGGCCGGACCACAACCGCCAGCCGGTGGATCACCGCGGTTCGCTGGTGGAAGCGCAAGCCGCGGTCGACTGATCGCGCGCGGCCGCTGTTACGCGCAAGCGGCCGGGGCTAGGACGCCATCAGGCGCCAGGCCTGATGGATCCGCGGATTGCGGGCGAAATCCTGCGGGATCGTCTGCGCGCTGATGTCCTCGCAGTCGGCGAACTCCGCCACCGCTTCGGCGTCGAGGCGGAAGCGGCGGAAGTTGTTGGAGAAATACAGGATGCCGCCCTGCGACAGCCGCGCCACCGCGGCGCGCAGCAGCCGCACGTGCTCGCGCTGTATGTCGAAGTCGTCGGCGCGCGCGGAGTTGGAGAAGGTCGGCGGGTCGCAGAAGATCAGGTCGTAGCGGCCCAGGTCGGCTTCCAGCCATGCCATCGCGTCGGCCTGCACCAGGCGGTGCGCGTCACCGCCGATGGCACGGCCGTCGAACGTGTTCTCCTGCAGGTTGTCCGACAGCCATTGCAGGTAGGTCGCCGACAGGTCGACGCTGGTGGTCGACGCCGCGCCGCCCACCGCCGCCTGCACCGTGGCCGCGCCGGTGTAGCAGAACAGGTTGAGGAAGCGGCGGCCGCGCGCCTCGCGGAAGATCCGCTGGCGCAGCGGGCGGTGATCGAGGAACAGGCCGGTGTCGAGATAATCGAACAGGTTCACGCGCAGCCGCGCCGCGCCCTCGCGCACGACGAAGCTGTCGCCGCGCGGGCCGAAGCCGGTGCCCGACGGCGCGTACTTGCTGCCGCCCTTGCCGCGGGCGCGGGTCTTGGTGGCGACACGCTCGCGCGGCACGCCGAACACTTCGCGCGCGGCGGCCAGCACCTCGCCGAAACGGCGGCGGACGTCGGCCTCGGGGATTTCCGCCGGCGCCGCGTACTCCTGCACGTGCAGCCAGGTGGTGTCGGGATCGTCGGCTTCGGGGTAGACGTCGATCGCGGCGGCGTACTCGGGCAGGTCGGCGTCATAGGCGCGGAAGCATTCCACCGATTCGCGCGCGCGCCAGGACTTGAGGTTGCGCAGGTTCTTGCGCAGGCGGTTGGCGAGCATCTGCGCGCCGTCTGACAGCGCGCGCGCCTGTGCCTCCTCGCGCAGCGCGGGGCGCAGCGGATCGCAGACGATCAGGCTGCATTCGAGCGCGCCGTTGAACAGCTGGTACTTCTTGACCGCGCGCAGGCCGGTGGCGTGGGCCAGCGTCGCATCGCCGCACAGCAGGCTCGCGCGCCAGCCGGGCACGGCCCGCTTGAGCGCGTCGCCGAGGGTGCGGTACAGGGTGGGGTCCGCGGCCAGGCGTGCATCGTAGGGCGGGTTGCACACGACCAGCCCGCGCGGCACCGACTGCACCGGCAGCGCGGCCATGTCGCGCACGTCGAAACGGATCGCGTCGCGCAGGCCGGCGGCGGTGGCGTTCTCGCGCGCGGTGCGGATCGCGTGCGGGTCGCTGTCGCTGCCGTCGAACACGTCGCGCAGCGCGCCACGTCCGGCACGCTCGCGCTCGTGCGCCTGCGCATACATCCGCGCCCAGGCCTTCTCGTCGAAGCCGAGCCAGCGCGAAGGCAGCACGTCGCCATGCCGCATCAGGCCCGGCGCCACGTCCGCTGCCATCAGTGCGCCCTCGATCATCAGCGTGCCGCTGCCGCACATCGGGTCCAGCAGCGCGCCGCCGTCGGCGTAGACCTGCGGCCAGCCGCCGCGCAGCAACACGGCCGCGGCAAGGTTCTCCTTCAGCGGCGCCTCGCCCTGCGCGCGGCGCCAGCCGCGGCGGTGCATCGGACCGCCGCCGAGATCGACCGAGAGGATCGCCCTGCCCTTGCGCACCACCAGGTTCAAACGCAGGTCCGGCGCCTCGACATCCACCGACGGCCGCGAACCGGTCGCCTCGCGCAGGGTATCGACCACCGCGTCCTTGACCCGCAGCGCGGCGTAACGTGCGTGGGTGATCGCGTCGCCGGACACGTGCGCGTCCACCGCCAGGGTCATGCCCTCGTCGATGTGCTCGCGCCACGGCAGCACGGCCACGTTGCGGTACAGCGCGTGCTCGTCCTCGCAGGGAAACTCGGCCAGCGGCCACAACACCCGGCTCGCCAGCCGCGACCACAGCACCACGCGCTGCGCGTCTTCCAGCGAGCCCTCGACATTGGCCCCCGCCATCGTCGCAGTGGCGCGCGCGCAGCCGAGCGCGACCAGCTCATCGGCAAGCAGGTATTCGAGGCCCTTGGCGCAGGAAGCGAAGAATTTCATGGCGTTTTTGGTGTTCCCTGCATGTCCGGTGTTCCAGCGGCTGCCATCATTCCCGGCGCCCCCGGATCGTCATTCCCCATCACAAGCCCGCCAGCAGTGTCGCGAACGCCTCGGCGGACGCCGCCACATGCCCCGAGAGCCGGTGCGAATCGTCCACCAGCAGCAGGCGCGCGCGGCGCGCCCGGGCCCAGTCGACGACCTGCGATGCGGGGATCAGTTCGTCGTCCCAACCGTGGACGATCGATGTCGGCACCGCCGCCGCCTCAAGCGCCGGCGCCGGGTCCATCGCCACCGGCGGCGCCATCAGGAACAGCGCCGCCACCGGAACTTCCAGCGACGCCCGCGCCGAGATCCAGGCGCCGAGGCTGGAACCGGCCAGCACCACCGGCCCGCGCGTCGCAGCCGCGCGGGCAAGCGACAACAGGCGCTGCAGCCGCACTGGCACGTCGCCCAGTTCGCTGACGTCGTGCTTCGCATCGAGGTCGGTGTAGTCGGGACGCTCGTGGCTCCAGCCGAGGCGCTCGGCCGCAGCGGCCAACGCGGTGACCTTGGTCGCGTCCGGGCCGCTCTCGAAACCATGGGAAAGGATGCAGTGGCCGCGTGGACTCATGCGTGGATGCTAGCATCGCCGGATGCCGCCCGAGCCCGTTCCGCACGCGCTGAAGCTGTCTCCGCTGGCCTACGAAAGCCGGCTCGACGCGCGCCCGCTGTCGCAGGTGGACCTGGTGGTCATCCACTGCACCGAACTGCCGGACCTGGCCACCGCGCGCGAATACGGAGAGCGTGTGCTGTATGCCGAGCGTGCCGACGGAAGCGGGGGCACTGGCAACAGCGGCCACTATTACATCGACCGCGACGGCAGGTGCCTCCGTTTCGTCGCACCCGACCGCATCGCCCACCACGTCCGCGGCTACAACCCGCGCTCGATCGGCATCGAGCTGGTCAACACCGGCCGCTGGCCGCACTGGCTGGATTCGCGCCACCAGGCGATGGACGAGGCGTATCCCGACGCGCAGGTCGATGCGCTCATCGCGCTCTTGAACGCATTGCAGGCGGAATTGCCATCGCTGCGCCACATCGCCGGCCACGAGGACCTGGACACGGCGATGGTGCCGGCCAGCGACGACCCGGCGATCCTGGTGCCGCGCAAGCGCGACCCGGGGCCGCGGTTTCCGTGGCAGCGGGTGCTGGAATCCGTGCGACTGCAGCGGCTGTCGTAGCGCGTCATGGCGCCAAGCGTTCGTGCAGGACCGCCTTCATCCGCGAACTCCTGCTTGCGATGGCCTTGCGAAGAGCTCGCGGCTGAAGCCGCTCCTACAGAAGCCGCTCCTGCAAAAGCCACGCCCGTATAATCGCCGCGGACTCCCGCACCGGCTTCCCATGTCCCCTCCCCTGCAACCCGTGGTCTCCGAGCTGATCGAGCTGCTGTCGCTGGAGCGGCTCGAGGACAACTTGTTCCGCGGCCAGAGCCGCGACATCGGCACCAAGTACGTGTTCGGCGGGCAGGTGCTGGGGCAGGCGCTGTCGGCCGCGCAGGCGACGCTGACCCAGCCGCGCAACGCGCACTCGCTGCACGCCTACTTCCTGCGCGCCGGCGACATCGAGCATCCGATCATCTACGACGTCGACCGCACCCGCGACGGCGGCACGTTCTCGGTGCGCCGGGTGACCGCGATCCAGCACGGCCAGGTGATCTTCTTCTGCGCGGCGTCGTTCCAGGAGCACGAGGACAGCGGCGAGCACCAGCTGTCGATGCCGGAGGTGCCCAAGCCCGAGGACATCGACCCCGCGCCGGCGATCCCGCCGGACGTGCTGGCGACCCTGCCGACCAAGGTGCAGCGCTGGCTCGACCGCATGGGCCCGTTCGAATTCCGCCACGTCTATCCGCGCGACGAGCTCAACCCACCCAAGCGGCCGCCGTTCCAGCAGGTCTGGTTCCGCCTGGCCGAGAAGGTCGGCGATGCACCGGAACTGCATCGCGCCCTGCTCGCCTATGCGTCGGACTTCCACCTGCTCGGCACCGCGACCTTCCCGCACGGCATCAGCTACTACCAGCCGAACGTGCAGATGGCCTCGCTCGATCACGCGCTGTGGTTCCACCGCCCGTTCCGCGCCGACGACTGGCTGCTGTATTCGATCGACAGCCCCAGCGCGCAGGGCTCGCGCGGGCTGGCGCGCGGCCTGATCTATGATCGCGAAGGCAAGCTGGTCGCGAGCACCGCGCAGGAAGGGCTGATCCGCGTCAACGCGGGCGAATCGTCCTCGCACGTGCCGGCATCGAAGTGAGCAGGCGATGAGGCAGGTCTTCACCAGCGCGCGGCTCGAGAACGTCGAACAGGTGGCGAAGCTGCTCGAGGACGCCGGGATCGAGGTGCGCATCACCCACGGCCGCTCGTACAAGGGCGGCATCCGCGGCAACTTCACCTATCGCGACGAGGGCGGGCCGAAGCCGGCGGTGTGGATCGTCAAGTCCGAGGACCAGCCGAAGGCGCGCACGATGCTGCGCGAGGCCGGGCTGATGGACTCCTCGCGCAATGCAGCGGACAGCCCCCTGGCGATGAGTTTCCGCGGCACCAATCCCGACCCGGGGCGCCGCAGCGACCCGCAGCGGCGCGCGTTCCGCATCAAGCTCGGCTTGCTGGTGGTGATCGCGGCGATCGTCTCGCTGGCGTTCATGGCCCTGCGGTCACCGCCAACGACCACGCAGCCCGACGCAACACAGGGACCGGCGCCGGCGCCTGTCGTGACGGTCGCACCGGTTCCGGACGACCTGGTCGGCCCCGGCAATACCGCTACGCCCGATTCGCTGGCGGTCGCGCTGCTGCGCAGCGAACTGCCGCGCAGCGCGGACGCGGTGGCGTGCCTCGCGATCGACGGCCGCGACCCGTCTCCGGCACTGCTGGCCGCACTGCCGGCCACGCCTGGCCGCGTGCTGCCAGTGTCGCAATGCCCGGCGACGGTCGAAGGCGCATCTGCGGCGCAGCTGATCGCGGTCGGCAAATACGAGGCCAATGCGGGCGGCACCGGCACCATCTACCTGCAGCGACGCCGCGTCGGCGGAAAGGGCGTGCCGCAGTGGTACGACGTGCGCCCCGAAGGCGATGGTTGGCGGATCGTGCAGCCGTTGTAGGCGCCGGCTCGAGGGCTATCCAATTGTCTAGCATTCCGCAGGCAAAGCGTCTCATTGCCCTCTTGCGCCAGCATGGCGTTGATCACCAATCAGCTCCTGGCCTGGCTGCCTGGTCCGCCTTCAAGGACTTCGGCCGGGAGATGTTTGGTTCAGAAGGAATCGGACTTCTATTCCAGGTCGGCACTTACGACTTCACAGGGAGGCCCCTCTTCTACTTTGATCCGGTGTGCCAGTTCGAGATCACCGATTCGGATGGAGAGCATGACCATTTCGAGCAACTTCATTGCGAGCTCACCTGCGTCCCTGACGATACGGTCAATGGCGTAGAAGCCTCACTCTGGTCCTTTGACTACCCAACAGCAGATGCATTCTTTACAGCCGTGGAGGCCTTGCCTCCTTTCCAGGCAGCGGTCCGGCGACTGGATTACCATCTTTCCGTTGACCATGAGGCCGTCTAGTACGCCCTTCAACAATTCATTCAAGCCAAAGCCGCTTCGCGGCTCGGCTTAATTCAGACGTTCGACCTGCCGGCGACCCTGCTGGTCCGGCCGCCGGGCCGAACCGCTGGCTTGTCCTGGCTCGAGCCAGTTCCTCCGCATCTCCCAAGGCCGTCCTTCCTGCGAAAGCGGAGGCATCTGGCAACAGCGAAAACCTGCCAAACCAGGGTCTTTCGCGGCCCGGGGCGCTCGACGGGCAAGTCACCCGATGATCAGACATTCGTCTGCTGAAACCCCGCCTTCGTGGGAATGACGGTTTGAAGGACTCCCGCGCTCCTTTTCCAGGCCGTGGCGCCGGGATTACGATGTCCCGCATGGCGACACCCAGTCACATCCGGCCCGCTACCACGTCCTGAGAGGCTGACTGCCCGCGGAAACCGCCATGAACGCCGAAGCCATCGACCTGCTGATCCGCCACGAACTGCCCGCCGCCGCGCGCGGTGACCGCGACGCGTACGGCCGTATCGTCGAGGCCTGCCAGAACGTGGTCACCGCGGTTGCGTTGGCCATCACCCGCGACGTGCCGGCCAGCGAGGACATCGCCCAGGACGCCTTCCTCGCCGCGTGGCAGAACCTCAAGCGCCTGCAGAATCCGTCGAGCTTCCTGCCCTGGCTGCGCCAGATCACGCGCAACCTCGCCCGCGACCACCTGCGCGCCAACCGCCATCGCCCGCTCGACGGCGAAGGCGCGGAGATCGCGATCTCGCTCGCCGCCGACCCGTCACCGACGCCGGTCCAGCAACTAGTCGAGGACGAGCGCGAACAGGCGGCCGCCGAACTGATCGCCGCGCTGCCCGAAGACAGCCGCGAAGCGCTGCTGCTGTACTACCGCGAGGGCCAGAGTTCACAGCAGGTGGCGGCCCTGCTCGGCCTCTCGGACGCCGCCGTGCGCAAGCGCCTGTCGCGCGCTCGCCAGAGCCTGCGCGACGACCTGCTGCACCGCTTCGGCGAGTTCGCGCGAAGCAGCGCGCCGACGGCGGCGTTCACCACCATCATCTCCACCGCGCTGGTGACCGCCAGTCCGCCGGCCGCGGCCAAGGGCATCCTTGCCATCGCGGCGGCGGGCGGCGCCAAGACCGCCAGCAAGCTCATGCTCGGTGCGGCCGGCAGCATCGGCATCGCCGTCGCCGCCGCGATGGCGGGAATCTGGCTCGGCCTGCGCAGCCAGCTCAAGGGCGCGATCGACGAACGCGAACGGTCCGAACTGGTGCGCAGCGCGGTGGTCAACGCGCTGGCGTCGATCGGCTTCGTGATCCTGCTGGTACTGGTGGCGTCCAGGGCGCGCGGGCCGCTGCTGACGCTCGGGACGGTCGCGCTCACGCTCGGGTTCATGGCCGTGATCTTCTACCAGACGCTGGTGGTCCAGCCGCGCGCACTGCGGCGGCGACACGCGCTGGAAGCCGCCCGCGACCCGGTGGCGGCGGCCAGGCGGCGGCGACGCGAGCGCATCACCTGCTGGGTCGGCGGCATCGTCGGCACCGTGTGCGGGCTGGGCGGAATGATTGCCGGGCTGATGGCGGCGGCAGGGCAGATCTAGGCCGCCGCTTCTGCAGGAGCGGCTTCAGCCGCGAGCTTCTTGCTTCGGGCCGCCGAAAAGCTCGCGGCTGAAGCCGCTCCTACAAGAGCGTAAAAGGCCCGCGCATCCCTGCGCGGGCCGCTTGCTCAGGCATTGCTGCCCTTACTTCGTCGATACGGCGCCCTGTTGCTTGCCTGCGTGCATCCGCGATCCATCGCGCATCCCCATGCCGCAGACTTCGTGCATGTTCGAGAACTCGACCCGGCTGAGCTTGCCGTCCTTGTTGAGGTCTGCCTTGTCGAAACATTCGCCGCGGCGCTGTTCCATGCGTGCCTTGAAATCGGCGCGGTCGGCGTAGCCGTCCTTGTTGAAGTCCATCTTCGCGAATCGCTCCGCGAACTTCGGGTCGGCCGCGGCTTCGGCCTTGCTGATGCGGCCGTCCTTGTCGGTGTCCAGCTTCATCATCGCGCCGTGCCCGCGATGGCCGCGGTGGCCCCAGCGGCGATGCTGCGGCAGTTCATCGGCGGCGAGCCTGCCGTCCTTGTTCTTGTCGATCTGGTCGAAACGTTCGGCCAGGCGCGGCGAAACCGCCGCTTCGGCGCGGTCGATCGCACCGTCGTTGTTGGTGTCCAATTGCATGTGCCGGGCTGGCTTGTCGGCCTTGACCGCGGGCTGCTGCGCAGCGGCGGTACCGGCCGAGGCCAGGACCAGGGCCACGGTGGCGAACAGGATCTTGTGGTTCATCGATGTCTCCATTCCGGCAGCGACGGTGCCGCCATCGCAACCATCAACGCCCGGCCGCCCACGGGGATGACAAACCGGCGGGCGCATTCAGCACGCGGACAGTCGCAGCGCCTGCGAGGACGGGCGCTATGCTTGCCGGATGTTGAACGGCCTCGCCCGCGCCCTGTCGATCCTCGGCCATCCGCTGCTGTCGCTGCCGGTGGCGGCCCTGCTGCTGGCGGCGCACCGCGGCGCCGGCCCGGCGCGCCTGTCCGCGCTGGTGCTGGGGCTGGGTGCGATCGCCACCGGGGTGATGGCGTACTCGCGCTGGCAGGTGCGGCGCAACCGCTGGCGGCACGTTGACGCCAGCGGTCGCGAGGAACGGCGCACGCTCAACTGCTTCCTGCTGCTCCTGTTCGCCGCTGCCGCCGTGGCCATCTGGGCGTGGTCGCCGCAGCGCGAGTTCGCGCTGGGGCTGGCGCTGTCGGCGCTGCTGGTCGCGGCGGCGATGCTGTCGGCGCGCTGGTGCAAGCTGTCGCTGCACGTCGCCTTCGCGATGTACGCCGCGGTGCTGCTGGTGCAGCTGTCATGGCTGGCCTGCGCGGCGGGCGTCGCATTCGCGGCGGCGGTGGCCTGGTCGCGGCTGGCGCTGGCCCGGCATGCGCCGCGCGATCTTGTTGCCGGCGCGATCGCCGGCCTGCTCGCTGGCCTCGCGTTCTGGCGGCTGCTGCCGGTCGCGGCGGGCTGAGGCGTGGGCAGCACGCCGCAACGCGACGATGACGGCCTGCGGGTATTCGACACCGGCGCGCATCCCTGCGGCTACTTCCCCGAGCGCACCGCGCGCGACCTGGTGCTCGATCCGCGCGACCCGCGGTTGCCGCAGTTCTATCCGCAGGCGCTGGAGTGGGGATTCCGCCGCTCCGGCGACCTCGTCTACCGCCCGCACTGCGGCCATTGCCGCGCCTGCGTCGCGGTACGCATCCCGGTGGCGGACTTCTTTCCCGACCGCAGCCAGCGCCGCTGCCTGCGCCGCAACGCCGACGTCACGATGCGCGTGGTGGCGCCGCAGCGCACCGACGAACAGCTCGAGCTCTACCAGCGCTACCTGAAGGCGCGCCACCTCGGCGGCGGCATGGACGACCACGGCGCCAGCGAGTTCGAGCAGTTCCTGGTCGGCGCCTGGTCGGAGGGGCGGTTCCTCGAGTTCCGGGTCGACGGCCGCCTGCTGGCGGTGGCGGTCACCGACCGCACCGGGCGCGCGCTCTCGGCCGTCTACACGTTCTTCGATCCGGCCGAATCCGTGCGCGGGCTGGGCACGTTCGCCGTGCTGCGGCAGGTGGAATGGGCACGCAGCGAGGGCCTCGATCACCTGTACCTGGGTTACTGGATCGAAGGCCACCGCAAGATGGATTACAAGCAACGCTTCCGGCCGCTGGAAGCATTCACCGGCCGCGGCTGGCGGCGACTGGAGCGCGGAGACGATGCATGAAGGCGATCATTCCACTGTGCCTGCTGTTGCTGGCCTGCGCGGGCTGCGTGCGCACGCACGTGTACGGTGACCCGGAGGCCTACGCGGCGCAGCCGGCGAACGCCGGCGACGCGCTGCGCGTGGCAACGTACAACACCTCGCTGTACGACGATGCCGCCAATGGCCTGGTCCGGCGGCTCGAATCCGGCGACGACCGCGCGCGCCGGATCGCCGCGGTGCTGCAGCGCGTGCGGCCCGACATCGTGCTGCTCAACGAATTCGACCATGACGATGCGCATCGCGCCGCCGACCTGTTCCAGCGCGATTACCTCGAACAGGCCCAGCCCGGCGGCGGCAAGCCGCTGCGCTACCCGTACCGCTATCTCGCACCGGTGAACACCGGCGTGCCCAGCGGCCTCGACCTCGACCGCAGCGGCAGCGTTGGCGGCGCCGGCCGCGATCGCGGCAACGATGCTTGGGGCTATGGCCTGCACCCCGGCCAGTACGGGATGCTGGTGCTATCGCGGTACCCGATCGACACCGCCGCGGTGCGCACGTTCCAGCTGTTGAAGTGGAGCGCGATGCCGGATGCCGCGCGTCCGGTCGATCCCGGTACCGGCGCGTCGTACTACCCGGACGCGATCTGGGCGCAACTGCGGCTGTCGTCGAAGTCGCACTGGGACGTACCGGTCCACGCGCCGGGCGGCACGCTACACCTGCTGGCCTCGCACCCCACGCCGCCGGTGTTCGACGGCCCCGAGGACCGCAATGGCGCGCGCAACGCCGACGAAATCCGGCTGTGGCGCGAATACATCTCGCCCGGCGACAAGCCGTGGCTGTGCGACGACCAGGGTCGCTGCGGCGGGCTGGATGCCGCTGCGCGCTTCGTCATCGCCGGCGACCTCAACAACGACCCGGCCGACGGCGACGGCCGCCACGATGCGATCGTCGAACTGCTCGAGCATCCGCGCGTGCTGCGCCAGGCGACGCCGCGCAGCGAGGGCGCGGTCGAAGCCGCCATGAAGTACACCGCGGCGGGCATCGCGCATCGCGGTGCCGCCGCGCACGCAACCGGGGACTTCGGCGACCGCGTCGGCACGCTGCGGCTGGACTACGTGCTGCCGTCGACCGGCCTGCGCCTGGTCGACAGCGGCGTGTACTGGCCGGCGTCGGCCGATCCGGCGAGCGCGCCGGTCGCCGCCAGCGACCACCGCCTGGTATGGGTGGACCTGGCGATCGGCCCCTGATCACAACGTCCAGGCAATTCGTTGCCTTCAGGAATCAGCTCTTGTAGGAGCGGCTTCAGCCGCGAGCTTTTCGACAGGGCTCCGGTCACCCGGCAAAGGGCTCGCGGCTTCCGCCGCGCCTGCAGGAGCCGCACCTGCAGCGGGCCTGCGCTGCGATCAGGACTTGGGTACTTCCAGTTCTGCGGGGGCCGCGGGCGAAGCCGGCGCCGGAACCGGAGCTGGAGTTGCCGGCACCGCCACTTGCGCCGCGTCCTTGGCCACCACCGGCTCGGGCGTGGCCGCCACCTTTGGGCCGAAGCCGAAGCTCTCGTCGCTGTGGGTCGACACCACCATCCGCACCATGCTCACCGGCACCATCAGTTCCAGCGCAACGTCGCGGTTTTCCATGTCGCGCCCGTGCAGCGTCATCTCCACCAGCGCGCCGCCGGTATCGATCGCGTTGCACAGCACATGCGCACCCGCCGGGCTGTCCTGCAGGTAGGGCTTGACCGCATCGCCCAGCACCTCCAGTGCCTGCGGGAAGAAGAAGACGGCGTAACCGTTGGATTCATTCATGGCGCGGGGATTCCTCGTGTCGTGGACTGCGTGGGGCTGGCAGCGCCCGGGAGCCGTGGATTGCATTCTAGCGGGCACGCTCGCATGCGCTGCGACGCTTCGCGCCGGTGCGGGGCCGTGCGATGCTGGTGCCATGAGCGTCCGCCGCCCCAGCCACCGCCTGTGCACGCTGCTGCTCGCGTCGTCGCTGCTGCTTGCCTGCACCGCGCAACCGCCGCCGTTCGCGCAGTTGTCGGGCATGCTGCTCGACGCGCGGCTCGACGAGATCAGCGGGCTGGCCGCATCGCGCGTGCACGAGGACGTGCTGTGGATGCACGACGACGGCGGCAACGACGCACGGCTGTTCGCGGTCGGCATCCGCGGCGGGCTGCAGGCAACGTTCCCGGTTGCGGGCGTGGCCAACACCGACTGGGAAGACATCGCCGCGTTCGAGCTCGACGGCCGCCACTACCTGCTGGTTGCCGACACCGGAGACAACGGCGGCTTGCGCCGCAGCCTGCAGCTGCACGTGATCGAGGAACCGGCATCGCTCGACGAGGTGGCGCAGCGCGCGCCGCTGGAGCCGGCCTGGTCCATCGCCTTCCGCTGGCCCGACGGTGCACGCGACTGCGAGGCGGTGGCGGTCGACGCACAGCGCGGCGAGATCCTGCTGATCTCGAAGAAGCGCACCCCGCCGGAGCTGTTCGCGCTGCCGCTGCGGCCACGCGGCGATGGCTTGCAAGTCGCTCGCAAGCTGGGCGAACTGGCCGGCGTACCGGTGCCGGACGCCGAGGCGTTGCGCGCCAACAAGCGCATGGCCCGCATCCGCCACCAGGTCACCGCCGCCGACATCGCCCCCGACCGCGGCCGCCTGGCGGTGATGACCTACAACGAGGTGCTGCTGTACCAGCGCCGTGGGGACGAATCCTGGGCCCAGGCCGTGGCGCGCAAGCCGGCCGTCCACGACCTGCCCTGGCTGCCGCAGGCCGAAGCGCTGGGCTGGGATGCCAATGGTCGCGGCCTCTACGCCACCGGGGAGTTCGCGCCGGCGCCGCTGCTGTACCTCAACCCGGGTTCGTAGACCTCGGCCATGCCCCGGCAGCTTCTGCTGCCGTGGGAGCGGCCATGGCTGCGTTGGGTCTTCCTGCGAACCACCGCGGTCATGGCCGCTCCCTCGGCTGACCGCAAGATTCCGGCGGGAGCCGCCCGGACACGAGTCTTGAAGAACTCGCGGCTGAAGCCGCTCCCATACAAGAACCCTTTGCCCATGCCCCGTCGAGGAAGGCGGACTGCGATGACCTGGGCGTCGGGGGCGTAGCCCCGACCTACGGCGTTGCCGTCGGGCATCTATTGCAAAATAGATATCAATTTGATATCAATCTATCGTCCACTGGGGACAACGAGAGACCACCATGAAAGAGAACCCGATCCGCTCCCTCCCCGGCATCCCGTTCCTGCTCGGCGTGCTGGTGCTGGCGATCCTCGCCGCCTGCCTGTTTGCCGTCAGTGTCGGTTCCGCCTCGGACAACGTCCTGGCCGCGGGCCTGCTCATGCTGGCCGCCTTGCTGATTGGAGCGATCGCCTTCCTCAGCCTGCTCGGCCTGTACAAGGTCGAGCCCAACCAGGCCGCGGTACTGAGCCTGTTCGGCAAGTACATCGGCACGGTCAAGGACAACGGCCTGCGCTGGAACAATCCCTTCTATGGCGCGCGCAAGATCAGCCAGCGCGTGCGCAACTTCGAGAGCGGCAAGCTCAAGGTCAACGAGCTCGACGGCAGCCCGATCGAGATCGCCGCGGTGATCGTCTGGCAGGTCGTGGATTCGGCCGAGGCGGTCTACAACGTCGACGACTACGAGAGCTTCGTCCACATCCAGTCCGAGTCCGCGCTGCGCACGATGGCCACCAGCTATCCCTACGACCAGCACGAGGAAGGCCAGGTCGCGCTGCGCAGCCACGCCGCCGAAATCAGCCAGCACCTGCGCGACGAGCTGGCCGAGCGCCTGGCCGACGCCGGCGTGAAGGTGCTCGATGCGCGCATCAGCCACCTCGCCTACGCGCCGGAAATCGCCCAGGCGATGCTGCAGCGCCAGCAGGCCAACGCGATCATCGCCGCGCGCACGCGGATCGTCGCCGGCGCCGTCGGCATGGTCGAGATGGCGCTCGACGAACTGCAGAAGAACGGCGTGGTCGAGCTCGACGAGGAGCGCAAGGCCAACATGGTCAGCAACCTGCTGGTGGTGCTGTGCAGCGACCGCGCGACCCAGCCGGTCCTCAATGCCGGCTCGCTGTACTGAGGTCGCCGTGGGCACTGCCAACCTTCCCGCCATCGTGTTCGCGCTGTCGAGCCTGCCGGCGTTCGCGATCGCGCGGATGCTGCGCCGCAACCCGGCACGGCGCAAGGACAATGCGCCCGCTGCGGATTCCCCCGGCAAGGCCGTGCTCGACCGCCGGCTCGCACGGTTGATGGACATGGTCGGCATGGTCGGCCTCGCCGCGGCCGCCGGCCTGTGGTGGGCGGGCGATGATCGTGGCCGCGCAACGCTGGTGGTGGTGGCGATGGTGGTGCTGGTCAACGCGATGATCGTGGCGGTGCTGCTGTCGATCTTTGCCGCGCGACGCAAGGCACGGAACCGCCCGTGAGTGCCAAGAAGGCCTATCCGCTGCGCATCAACGCCGACGTGCTGGCCGCTGCCCAGCGCTGGGCCGACGACGAGCTGCGCAGCCTCAACGCGCAGATCGAATACGTGCTGCGCGAATCATTGCGCAAGGCCGGCCGCCTGCCGAAGAAGGCTGACCTCGCGACAGGAAACAAGGAGAACGACACATGAGCATGCGCTGGCAATACAAGGTCGTCGAATTGCCGTACCAGATGTTCGGCGGCAAGCTCGCCGAGCGCGCCCAGTCGGAGCTCGACAAGCTCGGCGCGCAGGGCTGGGAACTGGTCTCGGCCGTGCAGGCTCACTACGCCGACACCCTGCGGATGTTCCTCAAGAAGGAGAACTGAGATGCGACACCTGCAAAGGATATTGTTGATGCTGTTGCTCTGCCTGCCGGCAACGATGCCGGCAATAGCCGCCGTGGACGACGCCGATGCGATGGCGATCGCCACCCGCCTGCTCGACCACATGGAGGCCGGCGAGTACGAAGCCGCGACCGCCGACTTCTCGCCGCAGATGAAAGCCGCCCTGGACGTCGGCAAGCTCGCCGCGGTGCAGGAACAGGTCGCCGCCGCCGGCGCGGAAAAAAGCCGCGATGCACCGAAAGTGTCGGAACAGCCCGGCATGACGGTGGTCGTGATCCGCATCCATCGCGAGCAGGCCAGTATCGACGCCACCATCGCCGTCGATGGCGAAGGCAAGGTGGCTGGCCTGCGCTACGCGCCCGCCGCGGCGCCGGCTGCAGAGGCGCCGGCGGTGGACCCGGAAGCCGGCTACGAAGAACGCGACTTCGCCGTGGGCAGCGGCGAACGCGCCCTGCCCGGCACGCTGGCGATGCCGAACGGTGCAGGTGCCGGCGTGCCCGCCGTCGTCCTGGTGCACGGCTCCGGCCCGCAGGACCGCGATGAGACCGTCGGCCCCAACCGCCCTTTCCTCGACATCGCCCGCGGCCTGGCCGCGCAAGGCATCGCGGTGCTGCGCTACGACAAGCGCAGCAAGGCGCGGCCGCAGGACTACGCCGATGGCAAGGTCACCATCGACAGCGAAACCACCGACGATGCGGTCGCCGCGGTCGCAGCGCTGCGCAAGGCGCCCGGCATCGATCCGGCGCGCGTGTTCGTCCTCGGCCACAGCCAGGGCGCGATGATGGCGCCGCGGATTGCCGCGCAATCCGGGCACGTCGCGGGGCTGGTCCTGCTTGCGGCGCCGGCGCGTCCGCTGCTCGACATCCTCATCGAACAGAACATCCGCCTGGCCGTGCTCGACGATGCGAAGACCAGCGACGCCGAAGCCGCTGCGATCGCCAAACTCAAGGGCCAGGTGGCCGCGGTTCGCGCCGGTGGCGACGTGGCCGACGCGGACTCGCCGATGCAGCAGCCCGTTGCCTACTGGCGCAGCATCGAAGCCGTGGACCCGGTGTCCGAAGCCAAGGCCGTCGCGCTGCCGATGCTGGTGCTGCAGGGCGCGCAGGACATCCAGGTGGTGGACGCCGACTGGCAGCGCTGGAAGGGCGGCTTCCACGACGACCCGAAGGTGGAGTTCAAGCTGTATCCGACGCTCAACCACTTCGGCATCGCGGTCGAGGGCGAACAGGGGCTGGCGCAGTACCAGCAGCCCGGCCATGTCGACCCGGCGCTGATCGCCGATGTTGCCAAGTGGATCCAGGCGCATGGCGCGGAATGAGGACCACGCCGTGATCGCACCCATTGCACGACACGCAGCGCCATGGAAACCCGACGTCAAGATCGCCGCGATCTGGGGCGTGCTCGCAGGCGCATGCACGATCGCGGTGCTGCCTTACCTGCGGCAACTGACGCCGCAGGCCTTCGAAAACATTCCCGTGTCGTTCCCGGTGCTGGCTGCCGCGCAGGCGCTTCAGGCGCTGGTGTTGATCGGCATACTTACGCTCCTCGGGCTGCGCATGGGCCATCGCGTGGGCCTCGGAAGCCCACTGCTGCGCGCGCTGGTGCAGCGCGAGCGATTCGACTGGAAACAACATCGGCCGCTGCATTCGATCCTGCTTGGCGCGGTGGTCGCTTTGGTCATCGTCGCCGCCAGCGCCGTGCTCGACCCGTTTCTGCCCAAACCGTTGCATCCGCCGACCATTCCCGGTGCCGGCACCTCGGCGCTCCACGGATTGCTGGCCTCGTTCTACGGCGGCATCGTCGAGGAGCTGCAGCTGCGCCTGTTCGTGATGACGCTGGTGGTCTGGCTGTGCGCGGCCGCGGGCCGCAGACCCTTGCGCGAAGCGATGTTCTGGTCGGCGATCGTCATCGCCGCACTGCTGTTCGGCGCCGGCCACCTGCCCGCTGCGAACCAGGTATGGGGCCTGTCGACGATCGTCGTGGTCCGCACGGTGGCGCTCAACGCCATCGGTGGCCTGGTGTTCGGCTGGCTGTACTGGAAGCGCGGCATCGAGATGGCCATGCTGGGCCACTTCAGCGCCGACATCGTGCTGCACGTACTCGCGCCGCTGCTGGCGCAGGCGCCGCAATGAACGCGGCATCATTCCGACCGTGAGGCCGCCCATGGAATCCCAGCCCGCCTGGCAACTGCAACCAGCCTCCTCCACCGCGCGCCTGTGGCTGTTCCTGCTGGCCGTCGCGCTGCCGGTCGCGATCACACTCGGTGCGCTCGCATTCGCCGGCAACGGCCCCGGGCCGAAGCTGCTGATCGGCAACAGTCCGTGGCTGACCAATACCGTGGTCGTCGTCGGCATCCTCGTCCTTTGCCTGGCCGTCCACTGGTTCATCGGCCGCGCCCTGCGCCGACACCACATCACGCTCGACGGCGGCGGACTCGGCATCGCCACCACCTTCTACGCGCGCAAGCTCGGCTGGGACGAACTGCAGTTGCGGCAGGCACGCGTGATCGACCTCGATGAACACACCGAGCTCAAGCCCCTGCTCAAGACCAACGGGACGCGCCTGCCGGGGTTCAGCAGCGGCTGGTTCCGTCTGCGCAATCGCCACAAGGCGCTGGTGGCGATGGCCAGCGGCCCGCGCGTGCTGTACCTGCCCACCACCCAGGGCTATGACCTGCTGCTGCAGCCGCGCCAACCGCAGGCCTTGCTGCAACGCCTGCAGGAACTGGCACCGGCAAGCGCGCGCCGCTAATCTGTTTCGCATGCGCGGGCAGCCCCAAGTCTTGGTCAACACGCCGGAGATCGAACTCTGGCCCGGCGGCCTGTTGCGCGCACATGGCAATCGTGATGCCCGCGCAATCGCGCGCGCGCGCCACGTGCTTCGGCGCAAGCGCGACGGCCGGTATCTCGCCGCCGACCTGCCCGAAGGCCTGCTTCCGCTGGTCCCGCACGTCATGCGCGAGCCCGGCATCAAGGACGCCCTCGGCGCACTCGACCTGCAACCCGCACGCGCGCGACCCGGCATCGACGTCGTCCCCACCCTGCCCCTGCACCGGCTCGAGGCGCGCCTCGAACAGCTGGGCATCGATTCGGATGCCTATGCCAGACGCACTGGCCTGACGCTGGTCGCCGAGCCGGCATGGCTGTCTTTCGCCGGCTTCGACCGCTTCCGCCGCCCGCTGTGGCTGCACGTCGACGCCGCGCGCGCCTGGAGCAACCTGCGCGACGCCGCGCTGCGCGACGGCATCGTGCTCGAATCCATCTCCGGCTACCGCAGCCACGACTACCAGCTCGGCATCTTCGAACGCAAGCGCGCGCGCGGGCAGGACGTGGAGCAGATCCTGACCGTCAACGCCGCACCGGGCTATTCCGAACACCACGCGGGCCTCGCGCTCGACATCGGCGCCCCGGGCGAGCCGCCGGCCGAGGAGTCATTCGAAGGCACGGCTGCGTTCGAGTGGCTCGAGCGCCATGCCGGCGAGCATGGCTTCGCGATGAGCTATCCGCGCGACAATCCGCACGGCATCGTCTACGAACCCTGGCACTGGCGCTTCAGCCGCTGACGGCACGCACTCCATCGCATGGATCAGCGGTCATGGATCAGCGGTCGAGCGGGCTGAGCACCGCACCCGCGCCGCGGCCGAGCACGTGGGTATAGATCTGCGTCGTCGCCACGTCCTTGTGGCCCAGCAGTTCCTGCACCGTGCGGATGTCGTGGCCAGCTTCCAGCAGGTGCGTGGCGAACGAATGCCGCAGCGTATGGCAGGTGGCGGGCTTGTCGATCATGGCGAGCTTGCGCGCGGCCCGCACCGCCCGCTGCAGCACGCTGTCGTCGACGTGATGCCGGCGCATCTTCCCCGAACGCGGATCGACCGAGCGCTGCGGCGAAGGGAACACATACTGCCAACCCGTCTCCCGCGCGGCATTCGGATACTTGCGTGCGAGCGCATGCGGCAACCAGACCTCGCCCAGGCTATCGACCAGGTCGGACGCGTGCAAGAGGCAGGCGCGCTCGATCGCCGCCTGCAAGGATTCACGCAACCGCATCGGCAGCGGCACGCGCCGGTCCTTGCCGCCCTTCCCGTCCCGCACCACGATCTCGCCGCGACCGAAGTCGACATCCTTCACCCGCAAGCGGATGCATTCCATCAGGCGCATCCCGGTGCCATACAACAGTGCCGCCATCAGCCAGAGCTGTCCGTCCAGCGCGGACAGCAGCCGCGTGACTTCTTCGCGCGACAGCACCACCGGAATCCTCCGCGGGCGCTTGGCGCGCACCACGTTCTCCATCCACGGCAGTTCCAGCTTCAGCACTTCGCGGTAGAGGAACAGCAATGCCGACAACGCCTGATTCTGGGTTCCCGCCGCGACGTTGCCCTTCGTCGCCAACAACGTCAGGAACGCCTCCACCTCGCGCTCCCCCATGTCGCGCGGATGCCGCTTGCCGTTGGCCAGGATGAAACGCCGGATCCATCCCACATACGCCTGCTCCGTGCGCATGCTGTAATGCTTCACCCGCAACCGCTGCCGAACCTGATCCAGCAACATCGGCGGACCGACTTTCCCCGTTACACCCTCTGGATTGCTCCTGTAATTCATACGGCCCTTCCATGGACTGATAACAACGGCAGACTGCGCCTCACGACGTCATACGTCTATCATCCAAAGCACTGATTTCGCGTAGGATTTCCCCGATTGGCAACGATGGAATCCAGGGGCATACTCGGTGCAACGCCTCGATCTAAGGGCCGAACAGGTGTTAGGCCTCATGAGCGACACCTTCGACCGTCCAATGTTGTTGCTCTCACTCCAGCGAGCACTTCTCGGTGAGGTGCACGTTGAGTTGCGCCAAGCCTCAATCGAGGCTGATACAGCCTCAAAGACCCTTCGGCTCCGCTTCGAGTACGACGGGCCTCCTTCGGAACGGGCATGGGAGAGTTGCTCTTGCTCCGCTGCCGAGGTCATCGCTGACTTACCGGCACAGTGGCAGCTGGACGAGCAGCACCTTACTGTTCCCGTGCCTGCACCTTTGGAGCCATTGGCCCATGTTGCATATCGTCGGGCCGAGTCTCAGCATGAGGCCTAACAATTCATTCAAGCCGACGCCGCTTCGCGGCGCGGCTTAATTCAGGCGTTATGCCCCAATTGGACACTGTGTCGCATCCTGAGCTCTTCTATAAATACACCGCTGCCAGCACAGCATTGATTGTGCTGGAGACTTCGCGTTTGAGATGGTCCAGCCCCTTCAAGTTCGATGATCCGGCAGAGTTCAAACGCATGCCGCGATTCGAGCCAAGCATCTCCGACGTAGCAAAGACCTTTCCCGAGATCATGGTCAAAGCAGCCTTGGGAGAGTTTCCAATCCGAGATTACGAGCTGACACCAAGCTCTCGCTTGCTGTTAGACATGACACGACTACTCATCTCCACCGGAATGAGCCCGAGCGCGCTAATTACGGAGCTAGGGGAGATTCCAGAGGCATCCGACTCAAGAATTGAGTCTGCCCTAAGAGAGTTCTTCAACGACCGCTTCATTTCAACGGCTCGCGTTCTTTGCGTGGCTCCAATCTTTGACAACGATGCGCTCTGGGCGAGTTACGCAGACAACTTTAAGGGATGCGTTCTGGGGTTTCGGCACATCCCTGGTCTGGACACTCCTCTACTTGCGGCAAAGCCAGTGAAGTACTCTGAGCACGCACCGGTCGTCGGATCCGGAGTCGATTTTTTGCTTTACGCAGGCACCAGGGCGCTCAAAGAGGCCACGATCGACGCCATTTGCTTTACTAAAAAGCACCACTGGTCATATCAGCAGGAATGGCGCACGGTCATGTGGCGCGAATTCGATGGCGATAAGCAGTACGGTGATTACAAGTTCTACCCAGAAGAGCTTGAGTCAGTAACTGTCGGCAGCGCGGCCACACAAGAAACCCTGCAGTCTGTCGCAAAGCTAATCGAGTCCCGCTATCGTAAGTGCAGTCTATACAAGCTCACCCAAGTTGGCAGCGAGCTGAAAAGAGTACAAGTCATGCTCAACGGCATTGTGGCATAACAATTCATTCAAGCCGACGCCGCTTCGCGGCGCGGCTTAATTCAGGCGTTAGGCCGCTCGGGACACATCAAAGGCTGTGCGGTTTTGGTGCGCCTGACAGTGCACGGCGCAAGCCTGTCACTCCAGACAAGATCGCAGTCGGTCTGGCCTGGATAGTCCCTGGCGCAAGCCGCTGGCTCACGGACGGGCTTGCCATTGCTCCCTCCAGATCGCTTCCGGTGCAAGCGCGTCCTTCGGCAAGATCTGTCGTAAAGTTCGCCGCGGTGGGGCGTCGTCTCTTCGGCCGGCGGCCTAACAGTTCAATCAAGCCGAACCCGCTTCGCGGGTCGGCTTATTTCAAGGTGTTAGGTGCCTTTGATGAGACTCCTAGTTCTTGCAGCCATAGCATTCGGATTCTGCGGCGCGGCCCACGCTTCGGAGAGTTGTCCAGTGTCTGTTCGAGTTGCGGCCTCTCAAAACGGAGCCGGGCTCCAAATTGACGGCAGTAGCTGCACTACCGGGCTGGTGGATTTCTGGGCATCGGTAGAGCACCATCTCCCACGCCCACTACCCTCCAACCTGACTTGGCTATCCGTTGTTGGGCCCGTTAGCCCAGACAATCTCGCAGCACTATCATCAGCTTGGGGCTCGTCCTGCACTCACCATGCTCGCCAATCTTCTGCATTTCTTAGGGTGTATTCCGCCATGCCGGTCTCCCGCGTGAGCGCACCATCTTTGGCGATCCTTCGGCCGGCTCCAGAGAGTATTGATAACTTCTATCCGCTCAATCCATCCAGCAAGAGCGTAGGCATCCACAGTCCTGCTTGTACCTCGGTGCTTTTGCCGCCAGTGATTTACTATCGCGTGCAGGCACCTAACAATTCGTTCAAGCCGAAACCGCTTCGCGGTTCGGCTTAACTCAAGCGTTAGGGCGCTCGCTGAGGCATCCCATGGTCGGTGTGTGGTCGCAGCAACGTTACCTTGCTCGCGCAAGCCTGCCGCACCAGGCCGTCGCGCCGCAGCTTCGTTCCCGAGAACTCCAGGTGCAAGCCGCAGGCTGGCGGCCTTCCACTGGGCGGCCCATTGCCGAGTTGTCTCTGGGCAAGCCCTGCGTGGCAATCGGCTGGCGTACCGTTCCTGCAACGGGCTCAGGTAGTTCTGTCGCCGGCGCCCTAACTATTCGTTCAAGCCGAACTTGTCCCGCTACGCGGGCCAAGTCGGCTTAACTCAGGTGTTAGGGGCTATGTCCAGCATTCTCGTAATCTTGGCCATAGCAGCCGTCGCATACTTCTTACTGCGCGGCCGCTTTGGCAGAAGTCTCTCGCCTTCGGTGCAAGGGCATCTCCCCGGGCCCGGCACTTACGAGTTCGACATTGTCGGCGAGTCCAAGTATCAAGATGCGCTTGAGGCGATCTGTGGCGGTCGCACAGAGGACAGTGCCGAGCACCAAACGGAAGCAGTCTTGTATCTGGAGGATTCAAATCCTCACGATGACCTGGCAGTGCGCGTGGACATCGCAGGCCGTACAGTTGGCTACTTGTCGCGCAAAGACGCTCGCTCTTACCGCCAACAACTCAAGCAACTCGGGCATGAGCGGATAGTCTGTAGGTGTGATGCAATGATCGTAGGTGGGTGGCGTCGATCTCGGACAGACCAAGGACACTTTGGCGTCAAACTTGATCTACCGGTCGCATAGCCCCTAACAGTTCATTCAAGCCGAAGCCGCTTCGCGGCTCGGCTTAATTCAGGCGTTAGGCCGCTCGGGACACATGAAAGGCTGTGCGGTTTTGGTGCGCCTGACAGTGCACGGCGAAAGCCTGTCACTCCAGACACGATCGCAGTCGGTCTGTCCTCGATAGCCCATGGCGCAAGCCGCTGGCTCACGGACGGGCTTGCCATTGCTCCCTCCAGATCGCTTCCGGTGCAAGCGCGTCCTTCGGCAAGATCTGTCGTAAAGTTCGCCGCGGTGGGGCGTCGTCTCTTCGGCCGGCGGCCTAACAGTTCAATCAAGCCGAACCCGCTTCGCGGGTCGGCTTATTTCAAGGCGTTAGGCCGCTCGGGACACATCAAAGGCTGTGCGGTTTTGGTGCGCCTGACAGTGCACGGCGCAAGCCTGTCACTCCAGACAAGATCGCAGTCGGTCTGGCCTGGATAGTCCCTGGCGCAAGCCGCTGGCTCACGGACGGGCTTGCCATTGCTCCCTCCAGATCGCTTCCGGTGCAAGCGCGTCCTTCGGCAAGATCTGTCGTAAAGTTCGCCGCGGTGGGGCGTCGTCTCTTCGGCCGGCGGCCTAACAGTTCAATCAAGCCGAACCCGCTTCGCGGGTCGGCTTATTTCAAGGTGTTAGGTGGCAAGGGGAGATACCAGTGGGTCAAGATACAAGCGACTACGACGGACACTTTGTCAACTACGCCGAGTACTCCAAGACTCTACGCTCTTGGCTAGTTGCATACGGGATTGGTGCGCCGGTTCTCTTCCTTCTAAGCAAAGATGCGCCGGAGACTATTTCAAGATCACCACACTTAAAAACCATCGTTACCTTGTTTGTCGTTGGGGTTGCGCTACAAATATTTCTTTCGTTCCTAAACAAGTGGGCAGCTTGGAACATGTACCGCGGCGCCTATGCCAAGCAACTTGAATCTAGAGGTGACTCGGAGTGCGACAATCACCATAAGTCCAAGACTTATCGGATCTGGTGCTTTATCAACAAACAGAGCTGGATAGACATGGCCGTTGACGTGGGTGCATTGGGTTGTTTTTCAGTTGCAACATGGATCGTGTTAGAAGCTTTGCTTTCCGCTAGCTCAGCCACCTAACAATTCATTCAAGCCGACGCCGCTTCGCGGCGCGGCTTAACTCAGGCGTTAGGCCGCAGTGGCTGCGCGTCCGTCATAGGCGCTTCTTCGGCCGCGCGCTGGCTTCGCTCTCTCCCGCTTTCGTTCCCTGCAGCCCGTACATGGCGCGCTTCGGCCAGGGCACGCCTTGGCGTTGCGCGGGTAAAGCGTCGACCGGCGGCTGGTGGTAATGTCGGCCAACAGGGCGTGGCTGGGGAGCCGCAGGTTGGGGGCCTGCCAGGATCGCAGAGCCACTTCGCCCTAACAGGTCATTCAAGCTGAACCCGCTTCGCGGCTTCGGCATTCGTGCCGTATCGGCCAGCGCGCCAGCTCCCTGTTGTTCGTGCTGCGGGTCGGCTTAATTCAGGCGTTAGGCCTCGCACGAAAGGAAATCGATGACCGGCATTCTTTTCAACTTCTGGCTGCGCCGCTTCTCGCTTGTTTTCGCCATCGCAGGTGTTGCGTTGGCTCTGCTAGAGCGGCTCATGCACGGAGACAATCCTTCCTACTTCAGTGCAATTGGTTGGGCTGCTGCGGCAGGCTTCGTCGCAGCTTCAGTGGCCACATATTGGGCGCGCAAACATGGTTGCGGAATTTCGAGGCAATCGCCGTGAGGGCGAGGCCTAACAATTCATTCAAGCCGAAGCCGCTTCGCGGCTCGGCTTAATTCAGGCGTTAGGCCTTAGACCTATTTCAGTGGCAACTCAGCCAAAAGCCCTCCGCATCGTCGCTTGGACCGTCGCGCTAATTGTTTTGGCGGTTGTGGGCGGAATCGCTTATTGGCGTTTCGCTACGCCGTCGCCGCCCGTCGAGTCTCTTAGTTGCGACCCGTTGCCTTCCAATGTTGTCAAACTCGGACCGGCTGTCGTTGTCGGTCGGGCCGCTCTGCCAGAGCTCAACGAACTGGGTTGGCCGGACCTTCGCGCTAAGCTACGGCAAGGTGACAAGCTCCACGGCTTTGAGACGCAAGTAGCTGGTGGCCATTTGGCAATGCGCGGCAACTGCTATTTGGGGCAGACCAATGCATGGATACGCTAAGGCCTAACAATTCATTCAAGCCGAAGCCGCTTCGCGGCTCGGCTTAACTCAGGCGTTAGGCTGCACAACAGACACTTCCGGTATGTGCAAAAGATGATCGTCGCATTGCTGTTAGCTGCCGCTGCGTTCGCCGTCTTTTCGCTTGTTTCTGGCGCGTCATACCTTGGCGTAATGCTTCCTGGCGGTCTGCCGCTCGGAAATCTGCTGGCTGCGGTGCCTCTGTGCGCTATCGCTGGCGCTGCTGTTCGGCTCAGCCCCGCCGCCACGGCCGCCCGTCATGCCTCACTGTTGTCGCTGGCCGCATCGGCCGCCTGGCTTCCTGTGTCCATCGCGCTTGCCGGCAATCTCGCGCTAAACTTCAGCGGGTCGCGTGGCTCAGTCTGGTTGGCGTTTAGCATCGCCGTCGCTGTTGTTGCGTTTTGTGTGTTGGGCTGGGCATTTGTTGCCGCGTTGCTTGCCAAGCAAAAGCGCGCAGGTGCAGCCTAACAATTCGTTCAAGCCGAACTTGCTTCGTTACACCAAACACATGGCAGAAAGAGCTTGCCATGTGTTTGTCTCCACTACGCAAGTCGGCTTAACTCAGGCGTTAGCTGTGCCGACATCTCCTATGACATCTGCAGCAAAGTTCGCCAAGTCCGCGCCCTGGGTTTGTCTGATTTCTCTTGCGGTAATCGCAGCCACGTTTATATACAACAAGCTCTACATTGTCGCGGTGTTGCTTTCCCCTATCGTGGGGCTTATTTCTTTTATTCTGTTTATTGCCTATTGGCGTACCGGAAAAGAATGGCTTATCAATTCAATTCCGATCATATTTGCTATAACAGCAGTCAATGCACATCAAACTAGTTGGTTGTGGGGTATTCCCCAGAGCTTGGCTTTCGTCGCATTGTTCATGGCGCTCCCGATGCTATTGTTTCGCAAGCAGATTCTTCGTTGGCTTGCCCGGGTGCACAGCTAACAATTCGTTCAACCCGAACCCGCTTCGTTCCACCAACAACATGGCAGGTAGAGCTTGCCATGTTGTTGGCTCCACTACGCAGGTCGGGTTAACTCAGGTGTTAGACCTCGGAAAAGCATTTCTGCTACCCAGAGGGAACAGCCATGGTGAAATTGCGGCGCGTTTCTTGGATTACTGGCTTGCTCGTCGTGGGAGTGGCGCTAGTAGCTGCTTACGCATACAAGGGCGCGCCGAGTCATTCTGTACCTCAAGCGGAGCTTCCTCCATTCGTCGAGATTCCTCATAGAGAGTTCTCACCTGATGAGTACAGAGCAATTCAGGAGACGTTCTGGACTAAGATTCAAGGCAAAGACCGGCATTGCGCTGAGTCCTTTGTGTTCGCGTACATGGACACACTTAGAAGGCGCTGTGAGATCCAGGGTGAGGCTAAAGACATTGGTGGTGGTTGCGCCCATATGACAAATGCCATGAACTATCCAGAGGTCTTGCAGGCGGGTCTCGAGCACTGCGGCATCAAGTACTCGATTCACGTGCCGCGGCCTAACAATTCATTCAAGTGGAACCCGCTTCGCGGGTCCGCTTAGTTCAGGTGTTAGGCCGCTATGGACAGTTTCGTAGAAATTTTTGGTAGGGCCAGGCGCGGAGCCAGGATGGTCTTTCTGCTAGCGTTCCTGGGAGTTGTAGTCTTTCATGGCATCTGGTGGTACGACAGGTTCCACCTTTCTGATCCGCTATGGCTCATCCCCTTATGGTCGATGCCCTGGTGGTCTTGGATATCGGCACTGACCGACATGGCCCCCAATTTTATGCAACCACCTTTGCAAGCTATCGCCATGGCCTCAGGATTTACGCTCAACACCGTCTTTCTTTACATACTCACTCGGGTGGCTTGGCTGGCTACGCGGCCTAACAATTCGTTCAAGCCGAAACCGCTTCGCGGTTCGGCTTAACTCAGGCGTTATGCCTCATGAGCAGTGAACCGACGGCCAAAGTTTTGTTCCGCGTCCTAGACGATGATGGCAGCGCATCTGTCGAGACGCTTTGGGCAATCCCGCTCGGCCGCGACCTCTACAGACTGGACAACTCGCCGTTCTATGCTTACGGCGTTTCTTGGCAAGACACGGTGCTTGCACCGATAGACCTACAAGAGCAAATGCCAACCTTTCAGTCCGTAGTCGAGAGGTCAGGCAATCAGACAATCCGAATTATCTTTGAGCTACCTGTCTCTTCGGGCAACATCTCAGATCAGCTTCTTCAAGGCTTGGTCGCTCTTGGATGCAGCTATGAGGGTGCCAATCCCAAATATGTCTCCGTCAACATTCCGCCAAAGGTAGAGCTACAAGATGTTCGGTCGTACCTCATCGCACATGACGCTCAGTGGGAGCATGCAAACCCAACCTATGAGTCATTGTTCCCGGATGAGGCATAACAAATCATTCAAGCCGAACCAGCTTCGCGACTTGGCTCAATCCAGGCGCTACGCCCCTATGCTCGAGATCATCGCCAGTACAGTTGATCGCCCGATAGTCAGAGCGGGCTTGGGACTCCTCGGCCTCGTGTTCGCTGCCGTTCTTTGCATCTTCCTTCTTGCCCTGCTCTACGCTGCCAGCCCGGACGCAACAACTATTGGCATCGGAGGCTGCTTGGGTTTGGCAGGGGGACTGCTGCGAGTGTTGTTCCGTACGCCTACCCTCAGGCGTCGCCGGATTCTTCGGAAAGTGACGCTCGCACTTCTTGTCACGGGAACTGTTACGGCCGCGACCCTGGTGTTCGACTGGCTCGCGCCAGGTGGTTCCTATACCTGGCGCGCTTTCATCTGCGTGGCTCTCATCATCAGCATGATGCTTCTATTGGCCACGATTCCTTCGTTCTGGTCGGGGCCTGACAGTTCATTCAAGCCGGGTCCGCTTCGCGAGCCGGCTTAGTTCAGACGGTGGACATTCAGACAATGAAGATCATCCGATCCAAGGAGTTCACGGCCGACCACCCTTGGGGAGCACTTGATATCGCGAACATGGGTGGTATCACCACGCGCCTTCATTGGACGGACCAGCCCTACAAATGGCACATCAATGATGGGCAAGAGGTGTTTGCTGTCCTCGATGGCCGTGTTGAGATGCGCTTCCGCGAGAGCGGAGAAGATCGATCTGCCATTCTTGAAACGGGTGACATTTTTTATGCCTCCATCGGTACGGAACATGTCGCGCATCCAATCGGCCAAGCCCGCATCCTCTTCATCGAGGCCGAGGGAAGTGCCTGAAAATTCGTTCAAGACGGACGGCTTCGCCGCCGCTTGACTCAAGCCTTAGATGTTGAAGGGGGAGCATGGGTACCGACATTCAACTGAGGCGTTGCGGGCCTGGGGACGAAGCAGCGCTTGCCCTGGTGGGCCAAGCCACGTTCCTGGAAACATTCGCAGGCATTCTTGGCGGCAACGAGATCGTCGCCCACTGTGCCAATACACACACTGTTGAGCTCTATCGTGCGTGGCTGGCCGATCCGGGCCATGCGTTGTGGCTCGCCGAGATCAGCCCTGGCAATGCGCCCATCGGCTACATGGTGATCGCGCCACCCCAACTGCCGTTACCTGACACATCTGGCGACGTGGAGTTGAAAAGAATCTACTTGCTGAGCAAGTTCCAAAGGGGGGGTATCGGCAAACGTCTGGTTGCAGCTGCAATCACGCATTCCGCTTCGACTCTCGCCAAGCGCCTCCTGCTCGGCGTGTATGCCCATAACCATTCAGCGATTGCGTTCTATGAACGCGCTGGCTTTGGCAAGCTTGGATCCCGCAAATTCAATGTCGGCGGCAAAGATTATGATGACAACATCATGGGCATGTCCCTCGGCACCTGATGGTTCGTTCAAGCTGAATCCGCTTCGCAATCCCCGGATTTCATATCAACTGGGAGAAGCTGGATTCATTCAAGCGTGAGGTACATCGAAGTCGAGCTGAAGCGGTTCATTGCCCGCGTCAGTCCTGCGAACGTTTGGTAGGAGTGGTCGCCTTCGTTGCGGAGTCGGCAATGCGCCACAGGTACAAGCCGGCGTAGGTCCGATAAGGGCCCCAGCGCTCGCCGCGTTCCACCAACTCCTTCGGCGTCGGCATGGCATCGTGCCTGTCCACCACCTGTGCCCCCTTGCGGATGCCGAGATCGTCGACAGGCAGCACGTCGGCGCGGCCGAGGCGGAACATCAGCATCATTTCGACGGTCCAGCGGCCGATCCCGCGAATCGGCACGAGGGCGGCGACGATGTCGGCCTCCGTCATCGTGAACATGCGCCGCAGGTCCGGGATCTCGCCACGGGACTCGCGCAGGGCCAGGTCGCGCAGCGCGAGCGTCTTGTTGCCGGACACGCCGCAGGCGCGAAGGCCGGCGTCGTCGATCCTGCCGAGGGTGTCGCAATGGAAGCGGTCGCTGCCGATCGCGGCCTCGACGCGGCCGACGATGGTGGCGGCCGCCTTTCCGCTGAGCTGCTGGTAGAGGATCGCGCGTGCGAGTGCATCGACCGGATCGAACGACTTGCGCCAACGCGGATCCGGTGCGATCGGGCCGATGCGCTTCATCCACGTCCCCAGCTTGCGGTCGCGCCGCGCCAGGTGCGCGAATGCGGCCTGCGTATCGAACCCGCGCTTGTATCGTGGCATCCGGCTATCTCCGCAGTGCGTCCAGGGCCCAGGCCAGCCAGGCCGCGATGAGCAGCGACCCGCCGAAAGGCGCGGTGCGCGCCGGCACCCCTGCGACATGCGCCACCACGAGACCGCCCGAGAACAGCAAGGTGCCCAGCAGCATCGCGACGAGCGCGATGTTGGCCAGCCTGCGTCGCGCCAGGTGCGACAGCGCGGCCAGTGCGATGCCGTGGCCGAAGGCGATCGCGGCAGCTGCCTGCAACGACGCCTGCCCTGCCCCGTTCGCCGCGTGGGACGCATAGGCCGACAGCGCCACCGAGGCAGCCGCCAGAACCGCGCCTGCGAAGCCGAGCCAGCGCTGCGCGGCAGCCGAGCCTGTCGAGAGCATGGAATCGGTCATGCAGTCCTCCAAAATGCAACACGCCGCATCACGGGATGCGGCGTGCCGGGTAACACGTGGTGCAAGGGCGCCTTACTTCAGCGTCCAGTAGACCTCGTACTCGCCTTCGGCGGTGAAGGCCTGGTCGATGCCGTTCTTGTAGATCTCGTACGGGCGATCGGTGACCTCGTAGCCCTGGGTCAGCGCCCAGGCGCGCAGGGCGTTGCGGACGTTGTCGAGTTCGGCCATGAAACCGGTGTAGTACGCCATCGCGACGTGGCCGGGCTTGGTCTGCACGTACTCGACCGGCGCACCGTCGGGGATCTTGACCTCCAGCGGCTCACCGGCGGCCGTGACCGGCGCCAGGGTGTCGACGGTGAACACCAGTTCGCCGTCCTGCTTCTGCTCCTCGCCCTTCTTGTCGGCGGCCTCGACGGTCTTCACGTCCTTGGCCTCGTCGCTCTTCTTGTCGCCGGAACCGGCCTTGCGCACCGGCTGGGCGATATCGAAGGTGTAGTTCTCGCGACCGAGCTCGGTGGAGATGATGCGCATCGGGCCGGCGGCGACCAGACCATTGGCTTCCATGGTGCGCTTAATCCACTCCATGTTGGACTTCATCGAGGCCTTGATCTTGTCGTTGTTGCGCTCGATCGAGCCGGCCTTGACGACCAGCAGGTCCTCGGCCGGGCGCTCCATCTCGGCCATGCCGCGCATCTTGCTGCCCTTCACCGCGTAGTCGACGTTCGGCACCGTGGCCAGCATGCTGCTCAGGCGCGCGAGGCCCAGCTTCATGTCGTCGCCGACGTGGCGGCTGACGTAGAGGCCGGCGTAGCGGCCGATCAGGTTCCAGCCGTACTCGACGTCATAGGTCTGGGTGATCTCCACGTTGCGCTTGACCGCGCCACGGCCGGTGGGCGTGAGCTTGAACTCGGTGAACTTGCCGTGGCCGCGACGCTGGTCGTCGATCGCGTACTTGACGCTCTTGCCCGGGACCGATTCGACGATCTCCCAGCTGCCGTCGCCGACCTGCTTGACGTCGGACGAGAAGGCCAGCTTGGCGCCAACACCTGCGTTCGGGCCGGACAGTTCGAGCTTGGCTGCCGGATCGCGCAGGACGAGAGGGTTCCAGTCCTTGAAGCGGCGCAGGCTGTTGATCGTGTCGAACACGATCGTCATCTTGCGGTTGGTTTCGACGCTTTCGCTGAGGTGACGGCTGGACGGCAGGACGAGGCCCACGATCAGCATCAGGGCGATGACGATCGCGAACGAAATCAGGATCTCGATGAGACGGGTCATTCAGGGTTCTCCAGGACCATTTCCGGCCGGGCCGGGCGCAGACGGGCAATCGTAGCAATTTGAACGGTAACGAGCGAGATCCCTGCCGCGAAAAGACGCCGGCGCGGCGGCAAGATGCGTCATCGGCCTGCCGTCGCGGGCGCGCTGGCCGTCTGTTGCGCCCATTTTGACGGCATGCCGCCGGCAATCGTCGGTATTGTCGCGTACCTGCATCTGCTCCTGCGGGAGCGGCTTCAGCCGTGAGCTATGGCAGGCAGCCCGCTGACATCACTACCAACGGGCTGGTGGCTGAAGCGGCTCTGCAAGTACCCGCGCGGGCGCGGGCGCCCGCCGCGCTGCGTCGGGCCGGGCGTCCTGTCGATCAGACCAGCTGCAATTCGAAGGCCTTGAGCACGGCCCGGGTGCGGTCACGCACGCCGAGCTTGCTCAGGATGTTCGACACATGGTTCTTGATCGTGCCCTCGGCCACGCCCAGTGAATTGGCGATCTCCTTGTTGGAGAAGCCACTGGCCATCAGCCGCAGGATCTCGGTCTCGCGATCGGTGAGCGGGTCGGGCCGGTCGAGGCTGACGAAGTCATTGCGCATGTGCTCCAGGCCGGACAGCAGGCGCTGGGTCACTGCCGGCTGCACCAGCGAGCCGCCCCCGGACACGGTGCGGATGGCGCCGACCAGCTGCTCCAGCGAGACGTCCTTGAGCAGGTAGCCCTTGGCGCCCGCCTTCAGCCCGGCCAGGACCAGCTGGTCGTCGTCGAAAGTGGTCAGGATGATGGTCGGCGGCAGCGCGTTCAGGTGCGCCAGCGCCTGCAGTGCCTCCAGGCCGGACATCACCGGCATGCGCATGTCCATCAGCACCACGTCGGGCTTGACCTGCGGAATCAGTTCGACCGCCTGCCGGCCGTCGCCGGCCTCGGCGATCACCTCGATGCCGTCGTCAAGGGCCAGCAGCGAGCGGATGCCCTGCCGCACCAGGGTTTGATCGTCCACCAGACAGACACGGATCATGTCGTTGCCTCCCAATCCTTCGAGTCAGGGAAGCCCGCCCGAGACGGGGCCTCCACGGTGCGGAATGCACCCTGTACGGCCGCGCCGCGCACGCGCGCGAAGGCCGCTGCGACCCGGGCAGGCGCCCGAACCGCGATCATCATTGCGTCCACGGGCCGCATGACGGCCCCGGAATGGGCCGTCGTCGGCGCCGTGGCCGGCATTGGCGCGATCATGGTCATGCCGCCGGCACCGGTCGCGGCGCCGGCTTGCCCAGCGCCGGGCTCCGCCCCCTGGGCAGGTGCAGGCGCAGGGTGAAGCCCTGCCCCGGCGCGGACTCGACTTCCAGCTCGCCACCATAGGTCGCCAGCCGCTCGCGCATGCCCGCCAGGCCGTTGCCCGCATCGGGATTCTCGGAGCCGCGGCCGTCGTCGCGCGCCTGCAGGCGGATCGCATCGCCGTCCCAGCCATAGCGCAGCCGCAGCACCTGCGCCTGGGCATGGCGCACGGCGTTGGTGATGATCTCCTGGGTGCAGCGCAGCAGCACATGTGCGCGCTCGGGATCGTCAAGCAGGAAGGGTTTGGGCATGACCATGTCGATGTGCAGCCCCGGCACGTTGTCGGCCAGCGGCAGCAGGGTCGCGGCCATGTCGATGGCATCGTTGCCGCGGATCTGGCTCACCGCCTCGCGCACGTCGCTCAGCAGCAGCCGCGCCAGCGTGTGGGCCTGGCCGACGTGCTCGTGCGCCTTGCCCTCGGTGAGGTGGCTGGCGACTTCCAGATTCAGGCTCAGCGCCGTCAGGTGGTGGCCGAGCAGGTCGTGGAGTTCGCGCGAGATGCGGGTGCGCTCGTTGACCCGGGCGCTTTCGGCCAGCAGCGCGCGGGTGGCGCGCAATTCGGCGTTCAGCCGGCGTTGTTCGTCACGCGCCTGTGCCTGTTGCCGGGCGACCATGCTGGTGACGAACACGAACCCTGCGAATCCCACGTAAAGGATCGCCTGCATCAGCGCCTCGAACCACGAAAAGCCCAGCGCCCCCATGTACACCGGCACCACCACCAGTTCACTCAGCGCGAGCACGGCGATGCCGACCGGCAGTGGCAGCAGCCACGGCAGCACGCACGCCACCACCATCAGCAGGATGCTGCCCAGGCCGCTGCCGCTGTAGTAGCTGATGGCGATGGCGCTGCCGGTCAGCAGCACCAGCAGCAGGTAGTCGAAAGCGCTGCCGCGGCGCACGCTCAGGGCGCGGGTCAGCCAGGCGTAGCTGAAGCCGAAGGTGGCCCAGGCCAGCCAGGCCTGCCAGCCGAGCGTGGCGGCCACTGCCGTCTCGTCCGCCGGCTCGGCGAGTTGCGAGAGCAGCAGCAGCGGCAGCCCCACCACCGCCCATGTGAACAGGCCGGCGTAGCGCAGCAGGCGGGTCGGGTCGAGGTGCGCGAACATACCCCATGGTAGGCGCAAAGCGGCCGGAAACGACCGTCCAGAAGTCATGCCGGCGGCGCCGCGGAAGTCGCCCCCACCTGCCGGCCGTGCGATAATCCGGCCGCGGCCAAGCGCCCGTTTCGTTATCTCCGGCCGATGCCGTAATTTTTGAAGCAAGGGAGTCAGGAATGTCGATTGTCGTCCGCGACGTGCGTGAGCACGAGCTGGATTCCATCCTTGCCCTGAACAACGCCGCCGGCCCTGCCATCCTGCCCCTCGATGCCGCGAGGCTGCGCTGGTTCTTCGACACCGCCGAGTACTTCCGCGTCGCCGTGCGCGACGGGACCCTGTCGGGCTTCCTGGTGGGCTTCGGTTCCGAAAGCGGTCACGACAGCAGCAACTTCCGCTGGTTCCAGGAACGCCACGGGCGGTTCTTCTACATCGACCGCATCGTGGTGGCCAGCCGCCGCCGCGGCGGTGGCCTCGGCCGTGCGTTCTACGCCGACGTGCAGAGCTATGCCGAACTGCGCTACCCGCAGCTGGCCTGCGAGGTATTCATCGAGCACGACAGCGACCCGGCGCGCGTGTTCCATGGCAGCTTCGGCTTCCACGAGGTCGGCCAGCACGTGATGCCGGGCCGCGACGGCGAGTCGTCCGGCATCCGCGCCTCGATGCTGATCAAGGAACTGTGCAGCTACGCATGGGTGCGCGAGCACTACGGCGACCGCCTGCCCAGTGCCCCCTGGCTGACCCAGCCCCGCGCGCCCGCCCCCGCGCCGCACCGCGCGACGGGGACCTGAGCGTGGCATCGCCTTCGACGTCCCCCGCCCACGATTACGAACCGGCCGGCGAACTCAAGATCGGCCAGGTCGGCATCGCCAACCTGCGCGTGCGCACGCTCGACGTGGCCCGCCTGTCGGCGGAGATGGCCGACCGGGTCAAGCGCGCGCCGAAACTGTTCGCCCGCGCCGCGGTGATCGTCGATTTCGGTGGTCTGGCGTCCACGCCCGACGCCGCCACCGCCCGCGCCCTGCTCGACGGGTTGCGCGGCGCCGGCGTCCTGCCCGTCGCGCTGGCTTACGGCAGCAGCGACAACGAGAAGCTGGCGAACGAACTCGGCCTGCCGCTGCTGGCCAAGTTCCGCGCCCAGTACGAATCGACTGCGGGAGCGGCCACAGGAGCGGCGGAAGCCGCGATCTCGACAGCCTCATCGCAACCAGTCGCGGCTTCCGCCGCTCCTGCAAAGGCGCAGGCCAAGGCCCCGGCCCCGGCCGCCCCCGCCGGCCAGCCGGGCCTGATTCAGGCCACGCCGGTACGCTCCGGCCAGCAGGTCTATGCAGACAATCGCGACCTGACGGTGCTCACCACCGTGGGTGCCGGCGCCGAAGTCATCGCCGATGGCTCGGTGCACATCTACGGTGCGCTGCGCGGCCGCGCGCTGGCCGGCGCGCAGGGCAACGAGAAGGCGCGTATCTTCTGCCGCGCGTTCCATGCCGAACTGGTCGCCATCGCCGGCAACTACAAGGTGCTGGACGACATCCCGAAGGAACTGCACGGCAAGGCGGTGCAGGTGTGGCTGGAAAAAGAAGAACTCAAGATCGCCGCGCTGGATTGACGCGGCCAACCACGGAGAAACATTTTGGCTGAGATCATCGTAGTCACATCGGGCAAGGGCGGCGTCGGCAAGACCACCAGCAGCGCCAGCCTCGCGTGCGGCCTCGCGCGCCGGGGCAAGAAGGTCGTCGTGATCGACTTCGACGTCGGCCTGCGCAACCTCGACCTGATCATGGGCTGCGAGCGCCGCGTGGTGTACGACTTCGTCAACGTCACCCAGGGCGAGGCCTCGCTCCGGCAGGCGCTGATCAAGGACAAGCGCTTCGACAACCTGTTCGTGCTCGCCGCCTCGCAGACCCGCGATAAGGACGCGCTGACCAAGGAAGGCGTGGAGAAGGTGCTCAAGGACCTCGCCGACGACGGCTTCGACTACATCATCTGCGACTCCCCGGCCGGCATCGAGAAGGGCGCGTTCCTGGCGATGTACTTCGCCGACAAGGCCGTGGTGGTGGTGAACCCGGAAGTGTCCAGCGTGCGCGACTCCGACCGCATCCTGGGCCTGCTGGACTCCAAGACCCGCCACGCCGAGGACGGCGAGTCGATCAAGTCCTACCTGCTGCTGACGCGCTACAACCCGCAGCGCGTGGATGGCGGCGAAATGCTGTCGGTCAAGGACGTCGAGGAAGTGCTCGGCCTGCAGACGATCGGCGTGATCCCCGAGTCCGGCGACGTGCTCAACGCCTCCAACAAGGGCGAGCCGGTGATCCTGGACATGGAGTCGATGGCCGGCCAGGCCTACGACGACGCGGTTGCGCGGCTGATGGGCGAGGAGCGGCCCATGCGCTTCACCCAGCTGGAGAAGAAGGGTTTCTTCAGCAAGATCTTCGGGGGTTGAGGCATGGGCATGTTTGATTTCCTGAAGGTGAAGAAGAACACCGCCTCCATCGCCAAGGATCGCCTGCGCATCATCATCGCCCAGGAACGCACCAACCGCAGTGGCCCCGACTACCTGCCGCTGCTGCAGCGCGAACTGCTGGAAGTGATCCGCAAGTACGTCAGCGTCGATGTCGATGCGGTGAAGGTCGACGTGGTCAAGGATGGCGAGCACGACGTGCTCGACATCTCGGTTGCCCTGCCCGACGGGCGCACGGCGACGGCCTGACCTGGCCGGGCGTTCGTTCGATCCGGAGCCCGATAAAGCCCTCCCCTTCAAGGGGAGGGTTGGATGGGGATGGGTTTCCGATCCGCCGCCTGTGATCCCATCGTATGCACCAACCCCATCCCCACCCCGGCCCTCCCCTTGAAGGGGAGGGAGTAAAGCAAGGCAAAGGCGCTTCTCCTCCAGGGACAGGGCACGGCGAGGTACTGCGGCTGCGCGACATCGCATTCGCCGATGCCGCCGCCCTCCTCGCCCGCTACGACCTGCACCTCGAACGCGTGCCCGACGGCGAAGCGATCCCCGGCAGCTACTGGGGCGAATGCGAGGCCGGCGTGATCGGCAGCACTGTGTACGTACGCGGCGACACGCCGGTGCATTCGCTGCTGCATGAAGCCTGCCATCTCATCGTATTGCCGCCGGAGCGGCGCGCGGTAGTACACACGGACGCCACCGATTCGGTCGAGGAAGAAGACGCGGTCTGCCTGCTGCAGGCGCTGCTCGGCGACACCCTCCCCGGCGTCGGCCGCGTCCGCGTGCTGGCCGACATGGATGCCTGGGGCTACACGTTCCGGCTCGGCTCGGCAGCGGCGTATTTCGAACGCGACGCGGACGCCGCATGGGCATGGCTCGTCGCGCATGGGCTGGTCGACAGCGACCGCGGGCTGCGCCTGCCGGGCTGAGCGGCGAGGCGACCACGGCTCCTTTGGGAGCGTCCATGGCTGCTCCCACAGGGATTGCAATTACGGCACTCCGTTGCGCCACGCGACATGCACGCCGCAGCCGCTAGAGTCCCGCCGTGGTCGCATGCGCGGCGCAACGGCTTGCCGATGCTCGAATTCACTGTGCTCACGCTCAATACCCACCAGGGATTCAGTGCCCTGAAGCGCCGCTTCGTCCTGGCCGATCTGCGCGAAGCGGTGCGGACGGTGTCCGCCGACGTGGTCTGCCTGCAGGAAGTGCTGGGGGCGCACGAGCCGCTGTCCCGCCGCCACGCAGACTGGCCTGCGGTGCCGCACTACGAGTTCATCGCCGATGCGCTGTGGCCGCAGTTCGCCTACGGTCGCAACGCCGTGTATCCGGAAGGCCACCACGGCAACGCGATGCTGTCGAAGTTCCCGATCGCGCGGCATCGCAACGTCGACGTCTCGGTGCCGGCGTCGGAGCAGCGCGGGATGCTATGGTGCGTGCTCGACGTCCCGGGCACGGCACTGCAGATCCACGCCGTGTGCGTGCACCTCGGCCTGCGCGAGGCGCATCGCCGGGAGCAGCTTGACGCGTTGCGACGGCTGGTCGAGGACGAAGTACCCGCCGACGCGCCGCTGGTGGTGGCCGGCGACTTCAACGACTGGCGGCGCAGTGCGGACGCGGTCCTCGCGCAGTGCGGGCTGCGCGAGGTATTCGTTGCCGCGGGCGGCCGCCACGCCCGCACCTTCCCCGCGCGCTGGCCGCTGCTGGCGCTCGACCGGGTCTACGTGCGCGGCGTGCGCGCGGCGCGGCCGCGGGTGCTGTCTGGACGGCCGTGGTCGCACCTGTCCGACCATGCGCCACTGCTGGTGGAAGTGCAGGCATGAGCCGCGAATGGATCCCCGGCAACCGCGTCCGCCTGCTGGAGAACGGCAACGCGTTCTTCCCGCGGGTGATCGCCGCGATCGACGCGGCACGCGAGGAGGTCCTGGTCGAGACCTTCATCCTGTTCGACGACGAAGCCGGCCGACCGGTGCACGCGGCGTTGTGCGCGGCCGCCCGGCGCGGCGTGCGCGTGGCGCTGACGCTCGACGGCTACGGTTCGCCCGACCTGCCCGCCAGCTTCACCGCGCCGCTGGTCGAAGCGGGCGTGCGGCTGCGCTACTTCGACCCGAAGCGGCGCCTGCTGGGCCTGCGCACCAACCTGTTCCGGCGCCTGCACCGCAAGATCGTGGTGGTCGATGGGCGCACGGCGTTCGTCGGCGGGATCAACTTCTCGGCCGACCATCTGGCCGGGTCCGGCGAGACCGCCAAGCAGGACTACACGATCGAGGTCGACGGGCCAGCGGTGGCCACGATTCATGCCTTCGCGCGCGCCGCGCTGCAGGCCCCCGATGCGCCGCAGGGCTGGGAGCGCGTGTCCGGCGCGGAGCGCGACAAGGCCGGCGACGCCGGCGTCCGCTTCGTCGCGCGTGATCGCCGGCATCCGACCGACATCGAGGACGCGTACATCGCCGCGATCCGCGGCGCGCACACGCGGGTGATGATCGCCAATGCCTACTTCCTGCCCGGCTACCGGCTGCTGCACGAACTCCACCATGCCGCACGCCGCGGCATCGAGGTGACGCTGCTGCTGCAGGGCAACCCCGACATGCCGATCGTCGCCAACGCCGCGCGCGGCCTTTATCCCTACCTGCTCGGCGGCGGCGTGCGCATCGTCGAATATTGCCAGCGCCCGCTGCACGCCAAGCTGGCCCTGGTCGACGACGACTGGGCCACGGTGGGTTCGAGCAACCTCGACCCGCTCAGCCTGTCGCTGAACCTGGAGGCCAACGTCGCCGTCCGCGACCGCGCCTTCAACGCCCATGTGCACGCGCACCTGCAGTGGCTGATCGAGCACCACTGCCGCGTGATCGGCACGGACGACCTGCCACCGCGCACGCCGTTGCGCACGCTGTCGCGGCTGCTGGTGTTCCACACCATCCGCCACCTGCCAGCGTGGGCCGGGCTGTGGCCGGCACACACGCCGCGGGTGGTGGCGGTGGCGCCCGGGCAGGATCCGCCGCAATGAACGCGCGCGCCTGGTGGCGCCGGTTGCGGCCGCTGCTGATGGCCGTGTTCCTCGTGGCCGCGGGCTGGCTGCTGTGGCGGCAGGCGCGCACCATCGACTGGAGCGCCGTCGGCGCGGCGCTGGCGGCGTATCCGCACGGGCGCCTGTTCGCGGCTGCGCTCGCGGCGTTGCTGGCATACGCCTGCTACTGCGGGCTGGACCTGCTCTCGCGCCGCATCGTCCGCCACGGCCTGTCGTTCATGCGCACGCTCGCGATCGCGTTCGTCTGCTACGCGATGAACCTCAACATCGGCGGCACCCTCGGTGGCATCGGCTTCCGCTACCGGCTGTATGCGCGCAGCGGCGTCGAGGTCGCATCGATCTCACGGATCGTCGCGTTCGCGATCGCCGGCAACTGGTCGGGCTTCCTGCTGCTGGCCGGAACGGTGTTCCTGTTCGCACCGCTGCCGCTGCCGTCGCAGTGGCATCTCGCGCAGGATGCACAGCGGCTGCTCGGCGGCGGCATGCTCGCGCTGCTGGTCGGCGCACTGGCGATGGCTGCCTGGTCGCCGCGACGCCGCTGGACCTGGCGCGACCACGACATCGAACTGCCGTCCTTCGGCGTCGCGCTGGCGCAGACCGCGATCGCAGCCGCAAGCTGGCTTGCCATCGCCAACCTGCTGCAGGTTCTCTTGCCCGAGGACATCGGCTATCTCGACGCGCTGGGCGTCCTGCTGTGCAGCGTGCCGGCGAACCTCGTCATCCGCGTGCCCGGCAACCTCGGCGTGCTCGAGGCGGTCTTCCTCGGCCTGCTCGGCGGGCGCGCCGGGGCAGCGGAGATCCTGGCGGCGTTGCTGGCCTATCGCGCCGTGTTCTATCTCGCGCCGTTGCTGCTGGCGCTGGCGGTCTACGCGTGGCTGGAGGCGCCGCAGCGACGCGCCCGGCGCGCGCCCTAGGCGTATCAAGCCAGCGCAGCGCCGAGATCCAGCGTCACCCGGGTCCCGCGCGGCGTGCGCGGCTCGATCTCCAGGCGCCAGCCCAGGTGCTCGCACAGCCGCGCGATCAGGTCCAGGCCGATGCCGCCGCCATCGCGTCCGCCGCCACCGCGCGCGACCTTCGCGTAGATGGCGCTGATCTCCTCAGGCGACATGCCGTGGCCGGGATCCTCGATCACCACCACACCCGCAGGCTCCAACGCGATCGAAATGGTGCCGCGGTCGCTGTTCTCGATCGCGTTGCGCAGCAGGTTGCCGATCGCCGCCTGCACGATCGCCAGTGGCGCCAGCAGTTCGCAGGCGGGCAGCGGCGGCATGTCCAATGCGAGATCCTTGTCGGCGCACAGGTGGCGATGGTCGTCGACGATTTCAGGCAGCAATTGGTCGAGGCGGAAGTGGTCGCTGACCTGCGCCAGGCGCTGTGGGTCCTTGGCCAGTACCAGCAGCAGCGAGATCAGCTGCTCCACGCCGCGCGCAGTGCGCAGGATGCGCGACAGCTGCTTGCGCACCGCGTCGGGCGTGCCCGGCTGGCCGAGCGCCAGCTCGCTGGCACCGGCGATCACCGCCACCGGCGTGCGCAACTCGTGGCTGCTGCTGTCGATGAAGGCGCGCTCGCGCTCGACGAAGCGTTCGTTGCGCGCCAGGTAGTCGTTGACCGCATCGGAAATCACCACCAGTTCCGAACTCGCGCGGCGGCCCACCGACACCCGCTGGCCACCGCGGTCGGGCCGCAACGCGGCGATGTCGCGGGCCAGGTCGGCAAGCGGCTTCACCAGGCGTCGCAGGCCCCACGCGATCAGCAGGCCCGACAACGCCAGCCCGCCGAGCGCGGACCCCACCATCAAGGTGGTGAGGTGGCGTTCTTCGTCCTCGAACTCGGTGATGTCCAGGGTCAGCACCAGCCGCCGCCCGTCGACATCCCTGACCAGCACGACCCGCTGGCCGCCATCGATGTGAATTTCGTCATGCAGGCCGGGCTGCAGACGGGCAAGCTTCGCCGGCGTCGCAGCGCCGCCGGGCTCGCCGTACAGCGCCACGTCCGCGGTGTCGCGCCAGTGATAGCCGGGATCCTCGGCGCGACGGCGCAGGTAATGCTCGAGCTCGGACTGCAGCAGCGAACTCCAGACCAGCTTCTCGGCGCGCTCGTTGACCACGTTGCCGTGGTAGACCACCGCCAGCGACAGCAGCAGCATGTAGGCGACCACCAGTAGCGTGATGCGCAGGCGCAGGCCGGTCCTACGCATCGCCGGCCCCGGCTTCCCCTTCAAACGCAGGCGCGATCCGGTATCCGACGCGCGGCAGGGTCTGGATCAATTTGACCTGGAACGGGGCATCGACGCTGCGCCGCAGCTCGTAGACGTGCGAGCGCAACATATCGCCGTCGGGCGGTTCGTCGCCCCACAGGGCGTATTCGAGGCGCTCGCGGGTGACGGCGGCGGGACTGGCCTGCATCAGCACTTCCAGCAGCTTGCGGCCCGCGGGAAACAGGTGCAGGAGCCTGCCGGCGCGGGTCGCTTCCAGCGTGGCCAGGTCCAGGCGCAGGTCGGCCACTTCCAGCACCCGCTTCCGGCTGCGGCCGTTGGCTCGCGCGGCCAGCGCCTCGAGCCGCACCTCCAGTTCCGGCAGCGCGAACGGCTTGGTGAGGTAGTCATCGGCGCCCGCGCGGAAGCCGGCGATCTTGTCCGGCAGGTCGTCGCGCGCGGTCAGCATGATCACCGGCGTATCGCGGCCATGCTCCTCGCGCAGGCGGCGCATCACTTCGGGCCCGTCCAGGCCCGGAAGCATCCAGTCCAGCACCACCGCGTCATAGGCCTGCGTGCTGGCCAGGTGCAGGCCGGTGACGCCATCGGGCGCGGCGTCGAGTACGTGCCCGCGCGCCTCGAAGTATTCGAACAGGTTGGCGACCAGATTGCGGTTGTCCTCGATGACCAGCAGCCGCATGGCGGCGTTCCTCCGTGGGTCCGGGACCCGAGATCGCAAGAGCATCGCACTCCCGATGTCGAAATTGCATGGGAATCCGGGCTTAACGCCGATCCAACCGGGCTCCTACCCCGCTCCGACAGCGGCGCCACCAAGCTTGCGATCGGCCCGGCCTCCATTGCCGGGGTCGCCGTTCCCGGCAACACGAGTCAAGTCCTTGAACAACCCGCTTTCGCCAGACTCCCGCGCATCGCGTGCCCAGGTTCCCGGCGCCGAACTCTCCGCCATCCCCGTTTCCTTCCCGCACGGGCTCCCCGGCCGGCTGGCGCGAGCCGGCGTGCCGTCGTGGGCGCTTTGGCAGCTGCTGGTGCCGCTGGCGGCATTCGTGGCGGCCAATGTCGTGCTCCTCCAGTTCGGCGGCGACCGCTGGATCGCCGGCCATCTCTACCTGTGGGAAGGGGGCCACTGGGCACTGAAGGACAACCCGGTCACCAGCACGCTGATCCACCAGGGCGGCAAGCGGCTCAGCGCGCTCGCATGGCTGGGCGTCGTGGCGTGTGCGCTGATCGCGTGGCGGCGGCCTGCGTGGCGTACATGGTGCAAACCGCTGCTGTACCTCGCACTGGCGGTATTGCTGTCCACCAGTATCGTGGCGTGGATGAAATCCTGGACCCATGTCGATTGCCCCTGGGACCTGGTGGGCTTCGGCGGCACGCGCAGCTACCACGACCTGCTGGCCGCCCTGCCCGCGCATGCACCGCCCGGGCGCTGCTTCCCCGCGGGACATGCAAGCGCGGGTTATGCCTGGCTCGCGCTGTTCTTCTTCCTTGGCGACACGCGCCCGTCATTGCGCTGGAAGGGATTCGCCGTGGGGCTTGGTGCCGGCGTGGTCTTCGGCATCGCCCAGCAGCTGCGCGGTGCCCACTTCGCGTCGCACGATCTCTGGACGCTGATGCTCTGCTGGCTGGTCGCAGTGCTGCTGCACCGGGCGATGTTCGCGCGACGCACGCGCGTGCAGGCCGCTAACGCCGCTGCCCTGGCAGGCCGAACTCCATGACCGCCGTTGCCGAAGCCACCCCGCCAGCCATCGCCAGTCGCATGGCGTGGCTGTGCTGGCGTCCCACGGTCTCGACCGAACTGCTGGCGCTGCTCACCAGCGGGTTCTTCACCGTCGCCTGCAACTACGAGCTGTGGCACACGCTCGTCGCCGACCTGCACGCCCACGCCAGGCTGCTGGTGGCTGTATTCGTCTTCGTCACCGCGCTGCAGGCATTCCTGCTCGGGCTGGTGCTGACGCGCTGGACGGCAAAGCCGCTGCTGACCCTGCTGTTCGCCACCACTGCCCTCGCCGCCTATTACGTGGGCACGTACAAGGTGTACCTGGACCCGGACATGATCCGCAACGTCCTGGAAACCGACCCGGGTGAGGCCAGCGAGCTGATCGTGCCGGGCCTGGTGCTGCCGCTGCTGGGACTGGCCGTGTTGCCGATCGCGGCCGTGTGGCGACTGCGGCTGCGCCGGCGCAGCCTGTTGCGCGCCGCGTGGATCCGACTGGCCTTCCTTGCCGGCATGCTGCTGCTGGCCGCGGGCGGCGCGCTGTTCGCGTTCCAGGACCTGTCGGCGCTCGCCCGCAACCATCGCGAAGTGCGTTACCTGGTCACGCCCGCCAATTACGTGGTGTCGCTGTCCAAGGTGCTGCTCGCCACGCCGCCCGGCCCGGCGAAACCGCTGCAGGCGATTGGCGAGGATGCCCACGAACTGCCGCGCGCCGACGGTGACCGCCCGCGCCTGCTGGTGTTCGTGCTCGGCGAAACCGTGCGCGCCCAGAACTGGGGGCTGGACGGCTACCTGCGCCAGACCACGCCGCAGTTGGCAGCGATGCAGGACGTCATCAACTTCCCCGACGTCGAATCCTGCGGCACCAGCACCCAGGTTTCGGTGCCCTGTCTGTTCTCGCCTTACGGCCGCCACGATTACGACGCGGCGCAGATCCGCAGCCACCAGTCGCTGCTGCACGTGCTTCAGCATGCGGGCGTGCAGGTGCTATGGCGCGACAACCAGTCCGGCTGCAAGCGCGTTTGCGACGGGCTGGAGTTCGAGTCGATGGCCAGCGCCACCGATCCTGCGTTGTGCAACGGCAAGCGCTGCTTCGACGAGATCCTGCTGTCCGGCCTGCAGGCGCGGATCAGGCCAGATGGCCGCGACCGCATCGTCGTTCTGCACCAGCTCGGCAACCATGGGCCGGCGTACTACCAGCGCTATCCGCCCGCGTTCCGCCGCTTCACGCCGACCTGCGACACCGAGCAACTGGGCAACTGCAGCCGCCAGCAGATCGTCAACAGCTACGACAACGCCGTGCTCTACACCGACCATTTCCTTGCCCGCGCGATCGACCTGCTGCGCAACGAGCCCGGTTACGACAGCGCGCTGGTGTACGTCTCCGACCACGGCGAATCGCTGGGCGAGGACGGCCTGTTCCTGCACGGCGTACCGCAGGCCATCGCGCCCAGCCAGCAGACCCACGTGCCGATGGTGATGTGGTTCTCGCCGGGCTTTGCGCGCCAGCAGGGGCTCGATCTCGGCTGCGTGCGGCAGGTGGCGGACCAGTCCGCCAGCCACGACAACCTGTTCCCCACCATCCTCGGCATGTTCCAGGTCCAGACCGGCCTCTACGATCCGAAGCTCGACCTGTTGCGCCGCTGTGAGCACGCGCGGCCATGAACGGGCACGCGTTGGCCAAGGTTCCCGAGGTCACCCTCGGCTTCTGGATCATCAAGGTGCTAGTCACCACGCTGGGCGAAACCGGTGGCGATGCGGTCACGATGTCGATGCAGCTTGGCTATGCGGCGGGCACGGCGATTTTCCTCGCCCTGTTCGTCGCCACCGTTGCGGCGCAGGTCGGTGCGCGTCGCTTCCGTCCGTTCCTGTACTGGGCGACGGTGATCGCGTCCACGACCGTCGGTACCACGCTCGCCGACCTGGTCGACCGCTCGCTCGGGATCGGCTATGCCGGCGGCAGCACGTTGCTCGCGCTCCTGCTGTTGTGCTCGCTTGCGCTGTGGAAGCGCAGCACGGGCGCGGTCGACATGGGTAGCATCGATTCGCGCAGGGCGGAATCGTTCTACTGGGTGACTATCCTGTTTTCGCAAACCCTCGGCACCGCGCTGGGCGACTGGACCGCGGCTACCGCCGGGCTCGGCTACGCCGGCGGCGCGATGGTCTTCGGCTCGCTGTTGCTGCTGGTCGCGCTGGCGTACTTCCGGACCGGCATCTCGCGCACCGTGCTGTTCTGGACCGCCTTCGTCCTCACCCGGCCGCTGGGCGCGGTGGTCGGCGACTTCCTCGACAAGCCATTGCAACAGGGCGGCCTCGAACTGAGCCGCTATGTCGCCAGCGCGGTGCTGTTCGGGCTGGTGGCCATGCTGGTGCTGGCGCTCCCGCACAGGGCAGCGCAGCGCGCGCACTGAAGGCCGGAGCAGTCGAGCGGGCAAGGCGGGGCCATGCCACGGCCTTGACGCCGCGGCGCCGAGAATTCCCCCGACGCTTCACATCACGGCGTATTTCACTGGAGAGGCCATGAGCCAAGGCACGAGCTGGTTCCATTGGGCGCTGCTTTCGGCCTGCTTTGCCGCGCTCACCGCGATCTTCGCCAAACTGGGCCTGCAGCGCGTGGATCCCGACTTCGCCACGCTGGTGCGGACAGTGGTGATCGTGGCGGTGCTGGCGGCGTTCGTCGCCATGACCGGGAAGATGGCCAATCCGTTGACGCTGCCGCCGGCCACGCTATGGTTTCTGGTGTTGTCGGCGCTGGCCACCGGCGCCTCCTGGGTGTGCTACTTCCGCGCGTTGCAGCTGGGCAATGCGTCGCAGGTGGCCCCGGTGGACAAACTCAGCGTGGTGTTGGTGGCGGTGTTCGCGTTCGCTTTCCTGCACGAACGGCCCAGCCCCCGCGAATGGCTCGGCATCGCCCTGGTCGGCGCGGGCGTGCTGGTGCTGGGTTTCAGGCGCTAGCCCCGCGCATCGCGCCGCCGATGCTTGCGACCGGGCCGGCCACCCACTAGCCTGCAGCCTTCCTGCCACGGCCCCGGGGTAATTCCGTGACCTATCGCCACCTCCTGCTCGTCCTGTCCATCGCCGGTGCATTGGCGCTTTCCGCGTGCAAGCGCGAACCCTCGCCCGGCCCCGCGGTCCCGAAGGACGAAACCGCCGACCAGTTCATCGAGCGCGTCAATCGCGAGCTCAAGGCGATGTACCCGGAGATCACCGCGGCGCAGTGGATTTCCAACACCTACATCACCGACGACAGCAAGCTGATCGCGGCCAAGTCCAACGAGCGCTTCCTGACACAGCTCAACAGCTGGCTCGAGCAGGCCAAGCGCTTCGAGGGCAAGGACATGTCGCCGCAGACCGCGCGCGCGATCAACCTGCTCAAGATCGGCACCTCGATGCCGCCGCCGCAGGACCCGGAGAAACTGGCCGAACTGACCCGCATCGCCACCGACATGGAAGGCATGTACGGCGCCGGCACCTACTGCAAGGGCGAAGGCGACGACCAGAACTGCCGCCAGCTCGGCGAGCTCGAGGACGTGCTGCGCAACGACCGCGACTACGACGACCAGCTTGACGCCTGGCGCGGCTGGCATTCGATCGCAAAGCCCATGCGCGGCGAGTACAAGCGCTTCGTCGAACTGGTCAACGAGGGCGCTCGCGACATGGGCTACGCCGACGCCGGCGAACTGTGGCGCTCGGGCTACGACATGCCACCGACCCAGATCGGCCCGGAAACCGACCGCCTGTGGGGCCAGGTCAAGCCGCTCTACGACCAGTTGCACTGCTATGCGCGCACGCGGCTGGAATCGAAGTACCCGGGCGAAGGCTCGGTCGACGGCCTGCTGCCCGCGCACCTGATGGGCAACATGTGGCAGCAGGACTGGAGCAGCCTGTGGGACCTGCTGGAGCCGTACCCGGACGCCGGCAGCCTGGACATCACCGGCACGCTGAAGAAGCAGTACGAAGCCGACCTCAACGCCATGCTGGTCAAGCAGAACGTGATGCTCGATACCGACGGCCGCGCCGAGGTCGTCCACGCCGCGCAGCTCGAAATGGCGAAGAAGATGACCGAGCGCGCGCAGGACTTCTACGTCTCGCTGGGCATGCCCAAGTTGCCGGCGAGCTACTGGGACAACTCGCAGTTCATCAAGCCGCGCGACCGCGACGTGGTCTGCCACGCCAGCGCCTGGGACATGAACATGAGCGGCGACGTGCGCACCAAGATGTGCATCAAGCCCAACGAGGAAGACTTCACCACGATCTACCACGAGCTTGGCCACCTGTATTACGACCTGGCCTACAACAAGCAGCCGCCGCTGTTCCAGGCCGGCGCCAACGACGGCTTCCACGAAGCGATCGGCGACACCATCGTGCTTGCGATGACACCGCAGTACCTGCACTCGATCGGCCTGGTCGGCGAGCAGCAGCAGGGCCACGACGCGCTGATCAACTCGCAGATGCGCATGGCGCTGGCGAAGGTGGCGTTCCTGCCGTTCGGGCTGATGATCGACCGCTGGCGCTGGGGGGTGTTCGACGGCTCGATCAAGCCGGACGACTACAACAAGGCCTGGTGGCAGCTCAAGGCGAAATACCAGGGCGTGGCGCCGGTGGAGCCGCGCGGCGAGGAGTTCTTCGACGCGGGCGCGAAGTACCACGTGCCCGGCAACACGCCGTACACGCGCTATTTCCTCTCGCACATCCTTCAGTTCCAGTTCTACAAGTCGCTGTGCGACGCGGCCGGCTACAAGGGCCCGCTGTACGAATGCAGCTTCTACGGCAACAAGGTTGCCGGGCAGAAGTTCTGGGCGATGCTGGACAAGGGCGCCAGCCAGCCGTGGCAGAAGACGATGAAGGAGCTGACCGGCAGCGAGAAGCTCGACGCCGCGCCGGTGCTGGAATACTTCAGCCCGCTGCAGGAATGGCTGAAGCAGCAGAACGAAGGCCAGGCCTGCGGCTGGCAGATGCCGGCGCCGAAACCGGCGGCGGCGCCCGCCGCGCCGAAGGGCGCTTGAGCAACGCCGTCCGGTGCCGGTAGAGGGCTGTTCTGGGATAAGGTAGCCCCGGGGAGCGGCCCGCGCACAGACGCGTGCGCCGACGAATGGGGGAAAGCCGCTTGCGCAGTACCCATAGCAACGCCACGCCTGCCATCGTCCTGGGCCGCGGCTACACCGGCCTGGGCGCGATGCGTTCGCTGGCACAGGTCGGCATCCCGGCATGGATCGCCTGCCCCGCCGGCGACCTGGCCGCCCGTTCGCGCAGCTACCGGGCATTGCCCGGAACGTCGCCCTGGGACGGCACCATCGACGACAGCGCGCGTGAACGACTGCAGGCGCTGCCATTCGAACAGGCGGTGCTGATCCCCTGCGCCGACGACGCCGCGCTGTGGACGGCCGACATCGCCGGCAGCGAACTGTCGACCCGCTTCCGCACCAGTTCAAGTTCGCGCGCGACGCTGGAGATCCTGCAGGACAAGGATCGCTTCGCCGCCTATCTTGCCGGCACCGACATCCCGCACCCGCGCACGTTCGCCATCGCCGGTCGCGGCGACATCGCGGCGGTGGATTTCAGCCAGCTCGACCGCGTCTTCCTCAAACCGGTCGATTCGCAGCGCTACAACCGCGAGTTCGGCGGCAAGGGCGTCTGGGTCGGCGATCGCGCCGAACTCGACGCGCAGTGGAGTCGGCTCGATGCGCTCGGTTTCCAGATGGTGGCGCAGGAATACGTGCCGGGCGGCGCGGACGATCATTACTTCGTCGACGGCTTCTGCGATCGCACCGGGGCACTGGCCGGCATCTTCTGCCGTCGTCGGCTGCGGATCCACCCACCCGACTTCGGCAACAGCTCGTATTGCAGCAGCATCGCGCCCGGCGACCTGTCCACGGCGATCGACAGCCTGGCCACGCTGCTGGCACAACTGTCGTATCGCGGCATTTTCAGCGCCGAATTCAAGCGCGACGGGCGCGACGGGCGGTTCAAGCTGCTCGAGGTCAACACCCGGGCGTGGTGGTACGTGGAGTTCGCCGCCCGCTGCGGCGTCAACGTCTGCCGCATGGCCTGGGAAGACGCCAACGGGTTGCCGGTCGGCCGGACCGGCGAGCGCTACCGCGTCGGCGCCGGCTGCGTGAACCTGCACGGCGACCTCCAGTCGGTCTTGTTGCGCCGCGGACCCGGCACGATCCCGCTGTCGCGGGCGCTCGGGCAGTGGGCACGCGCCTACTTCCACGTGTTCCGCATCCGCGACCCCTGGCCTGGCCTGTCGCTGCTGTGGGAGGGCATCCGCCAGCGCATCCTGAAGGCGGTTTCACGCCCGGCTGCGGCGCAAGCGACCAAGGTGGGCTGAGCGGGCAACCCGGGCGGCACGCACGGGAACCTTTCCCGCACTGCTGCATCCGATCGGTGACACGAGGAGTTGCCATGCATCGCCTGCCCGCCATCGCCGAACCCGTCGCCTGGTCCACCCTGCCCGACGCGGAACTGGTCGCGCTTGCCCGGCAAGGCCGGCGCGAGGCGTTCCGGCACCTCATGCAGCGCTGCAACCAGCGCCTGTTCCGCGTGGCCCGGGCCGTCGTCCGCAACGATGCCGAGGCCGAGGACGTGGTGCAGGAGGCCTACACGCACGCGTTCGCCAGGCTCTCCACGTTCCGCGGCGAGGCGTCGCTGTCGACCTGGCTGACGCGCATCGTGCTCAACGAGGCCAATGGCCGCCTGCGCCAGCGTCGCCCCAGCGTCGACATCGCCACGTTCGAGGCCACTGCGCAGGAAGACCCGCGCGTGATCGCCTTTCCGTCGCGTTTCGGCAGCGAGGACCCGGCCGCGGCGGCAGCGCGGGCACAGATCCGTGGGCTGCTCGAACATGCGATCGACGAACTGCCCGAAGCATTCCGCGTGGTCTTCATCATGCGCGAGGTCGAGGGCTGTTCGGTCGAGGAAACCGCGACCACGCTCGACATCCGTCCGGAAACCGTCAAGACCCGCCTGTATCGCGCACGCCGGCTGCTGCGCAGTGCGCTGCACGACTCGCTGGCGGCCACGCTCGGCGAAGCGTTTCCGTTCCTCGGCCCGCGCTGCGCACGCATGACCGAGGCGGTGCTGGCGCGTGTCGATCGCATGTCACCCGCCATACCGCCGGGCCACTTGTAGGAGCGGCTTCAGCCGCGAGCTTTTGGTTCGCCAGGAGAACACGGAAATCTCGCGGCTGAAGCCGCTCCTGCAAGAGATACGCCTTTCCACAAGGCAACGCCATCCAACCCACCAAGAGGAACCGGACATGCTCATCTATGCACTCGCAGTTTTCGCCGTCGCCGCGCTCGGCGGCCTCGTGCTGGCTTCCAGCGTGCTGCGCGGCAAGCTCGCGCCGTGGGCGATTTCCATCCTCCATGCCCTGCTCGGCGCCAGCGGCCTGGTGCTGCTGATCGTCACCGTGCTGCAGGGCCAGGGCGCTGGCCGCGTCACGGCCGCGCTCGGCATCCTGGTGCTGGCCGCGCTCGGCGGCTTCTACCTGGCCTCGCTGCACCTGCGCAAGCAGGTCGCACCAAAGGCGGTGGTTTTCGTCCATGCAGGCGTCGCGGTGGTCGGCTTCCTGACATTGCTCAGCGCCGTGCTGGCGCTCTAGCCCACGCGACCCAGGCGCGGAGCACGCAATGACCACCGCCCGCCATCCCCTGCATCCGGCGCTGGTGCATTTCCCGGTGGCCTGCTGGTCGCTGGCGACCATCGCCGACCTCGCGAGTCTCTGGCTGGGGCAGCCGGCATGGTGGCTGGCCGGCGTGTTGCTCGCGATCGGCACGGTGACGGCGCTGGCGGCGATGGCGGCGGGGCTGTACGAATTTGCGCGCATTACGGAAGGCAACCCCGGGCTCGCCGATGCCCGTCGGCACATGCTGCTGGCGATGGCGGCGTGGGTGCTCTATGCCGCCAGCCTGCTGCTGCGGCTGCAGGGCACCACGCTGGTCGCGCCGGCGTGGCCGGCGCTGGCGACGAGCGTGGCGGGGTTCCTGTGTCTCGGCGCGGCCGGGTGGCTGGGCGGCAAGCTGGTTTACCAGCATCGGATCGGCGGGACCTAGGTTTCCCCGCCCCGCGGCATACTTCCGCCATGGATGCCGCCCCCGCCGATGCCGATCTCGCCGCGCAGCCGCCCGGTCGCGCCACCTCCCTGCCCGCGCGCTTCTACTGCGAGCCGGCGATGGCGGCGTTCGACCGCCGCGCCGTCTTCGACCGCGGCTGGCAATTGGTCGCGCATGTCTGCTGCCTGCGCGATCCGGGCGACCACGTCGTCGCCGACCTGGCCGGGCTGCCGGTCGTCGCCGTGCGCGGCACCGACAGCGAAGGCGGCACCGGCGGAATCCGCGTGCTGCACAACATCTGCCGCCACCGCGCCGGGCCGATCGCGCGGTGCGACGGACTGGCCGCGAAGTCGCTGCGCTGTCGTTACCACGGCTGGACCTATGGACTCGACGGCGTGCTGAAATCAGCGCCAGAGATGGGCGACGCCGAAGATTTCGACGTCGCCTCGATCCGGTTGCCACGGCTGCACGCACGCATCTGGCAGGGCCTGGTATTCGCCTGCAGCGGTGATGACCCGCCGCCGTTCGAGGCGCTGGTCGCCGGAATCGACGCGCGGCTCGGCACCGAACGCGGCCTGGCCGGTTACGGCCACCACCAGCGCATCGGCTACGACATCGCATGCAACTGGAAGGCCTACGTCGACAACTTCCTCGAGGGCTACCACCTGCCGCACGTGCATCCGGCGTTGAACCGCATCCTCGACTACCGGAGCTATGTGACCGAACTGTCCGATCGGCATTCGCTGCAGTGGAGTCCGCTCGAAAGCGACGGCAGCCTGTATGGCAACGGCGACGCGCTGTACTACTGGCTGTGGCCGAACACGATGCTCAACATCCTGCCCGGAAGGCTGCAGACCAATCGCGTGGTGCCTTTGGGTGTCGATCGCTGCCGGGTCGAGTTCGACTTCTACTACCCGCTCGACGATTCCGGCGAAGCGCGCGCGCGGCGCGACGCAGACCGTGTGTTCAGCGACGAGGTGCAGCACGAGGACATCGCCATCTGCGAGGACGTGCAGCGGGGGCTGGCGTCTGGTTCGTATGTAGCCGGGCGCTTGAACCCGCTGCGCGAGTCCGGCGTGCACCATTTCCACGAATTGCTGCGCCACGCCTATCGCGAGGCGCAGGAGCCCCCCCTGGGCGCGATGGCATCCCCGTAGAGCATCGCGCCCATGGGGCGCTCCTACAGGCGTTCGGTCGGCTCCAGCGCGGCGGCGTCCGGCGTGCACTCGGGCACGTGCCGCCCGGCCAGCCCCATCTCCCAGCGCCAGAACACCCAACCCAGCAGCGCGAACACGGCGGAACCGAGCGCGAGGTGGAGACCCTTGTGGCTCAGCAGCGGCGACAGCACGCCGGCGACGATCGCGTTCATCACCAGGCTGGTGAACGCCTGCAGCGACGACGCCGAACCGCGCTGGCGCGGATACATGTCGAGCACCGCCAGGGTCAGGATCGGGAACACCAGCGCGATGCCGAACGAACCGATCGCCATCGGCAGCACGCCCCACGGAATCGAGGGCACCGGCACGAACAGGTTGTACGCCACGTTGACCACCGCGCCGACGCCGCAGCAAATAAAACCGATGTTCGCCAGCCGCGCGCCGCTGATCTTCCCGGCCATGCGCCCGGACGTGAACGCGCCCAGCATCATGCCGCCGATCATCGGGATGAAGAACCAGCCGAACTGGCGCTCGTTGAGCCGCATCAGGTCCATCACGAACGCCGGCGCCGAGGCGATGTAGAGAAACAGCGCACTGAAGTTGAACGTGCCCGAGGCCGCCAGCCGCTGGAAGCGCGGGTTGACGAAGATCGCCCAGTAGTCGCGCAGCAGGCGTTTCGGCGCCAGTGACAGCCGCATCTCCACCGGGTGCGTTTCCGGCAACGCGACCGATACGGCCAGCAACAGCAGCAGCGAGAACCCGACCAGGAACCAGAAGATCGCCGACCAGTGGCCCCAGCCGAGGATCCAGCCACCGATGATCGGCGCGATCGCCGGCGCCACGCCGAAGATCATCGACACCTGGCTCATCAGCCGCTGCGCGTCGTCGCCGTGCAGCACGTCGCGGATCAGCGCCCGCCCCACGATCAGGCCGACACCGGCCGACAGTCCCTGCAATGCGCGGAAGGCCAGCAGCGTCGGCAGGTCGCGCGACAGCGCGCATCCCACCGACGCCAGCGTGAACACGGCCAGCCCGCCGATGATCACCTTGCGCCGTCCGATCGCATCCGACAGTGGCCCATGCACCACGCTCATCAGCGCATACGCGATCAGGTAGACGCTGATCGTCTGCTGCATCGCCACCTTGTCGGCATCGAGCTCGGCGCCGATGTGCTCGAACGCCGGGAAGATCGTGTCGATCGAGAACGGCCCGAACATCGCCAGGCCGCCCAGCAGGAAGGCGAGGCGGCGGAGCGGGACGGTCGGAGTCGGCTGGGCGGGGGTCATTGGGATTGGGGTTGGCGGCAACGGCACGCAGGCCGGAAGAATGCCCCGCTTCCGCAGGAGCGGCTTCAGCCGCGAGCTCCGGGCCTCGGGGATGCCACGGCAGCGTCGTCGCGGCCGGCCATCTTACGCGGCATGTGGCTGCCGGCCGCGGAACGGAGCGTTCGCGCTTTCCGTAAGAGCGCCCATGGGCCGCGCTCGCCTTCCCCGGGCAAGCCAATCGCGCCCGTGGGACGCCCCTGCGAGGGCTGGACATGCTTCTGGACGCCATTCGGCAGCCAGGCCACACGACAAGCCGCCATTGGCGACGGATCCCCGCGATTTCCGCCCAGACGTTGGTCAGTCCAGCGCCCGCTCCGGGCTATAATCCACCCGCAGCACGCAGTGGGAGAAGCGGCCTGGCCGGGACGGCATGGTCGCTGCCGAAGGCGCAACGCCCGTAATCGCTCAGGCCCCAGACCGCCGCGTGCCAAGGTTTGTCGACATATGTGGAGTGGGCCTGGCTGCGCCTGAGGGCGTGCGAAGCAAGGAAGAGCAAGGGCGCGTATGTCAATACGCAACTGAGCGAAGACGCCGCATCGTGCGGCTTCAGGCGCAGCCAGGTCCGCTCTGCATGTGTCGGCAAACCTAATCACTCTGGAGAGACCGGCTGCCGTGATCGGCATGAACCGGCGCCGAAGGGGCACGAAGCACGCGATCGACGATCGATGCGCTTCCAAACTCTCAGGCAAAAGGACAGAGGGGCGCCCATCGTGCGGGTTCGCACGCACGCCATTGCAGGCCCGGCCTGCAGGCCACCTATGGACGCCCCACCATGCCCACGACGCCCTCCCTGCGCGACCTCGAACACAACGAAGCCTTCGTCGAACGCCACATCGGCCCCAACGACGCCGAGATCGCGCGCATGCTGCGCACGGTCGGCCACGACTCGCTCGACGCGATGACCGATGCCATCGTCCCCGGCTCGATCCGCTCGAAGGACGACCTTGCCCTGCCCCCCTCGCTGACCGAGGTCGACGCGCTGGCGAAGATCCGCGCCATCGCCGACAAGAACGAAGTCTTCCGCAGCTTCATCGGCCAGGGCTACTACGGCACCCACACGCCGAACGTCATCCTGCGCAACATCCTCGAGAACCCGGCCTGGTACACGGCGTACACGCCCTACCAGGCGGAGATCTCGCAGGGCCGCATGGAGGCGCTGATCAACTTCCAGACCATGGTCGCCGACCTGACGGGGATGGAGATCGCCAACGCCTCGCTGCTCGACGAGGCCACCGCCGCGGCCGAGGCGATGACCCTGGCCAAGCGCTCGTCGCGGTCGAAGTCCAACGTGTTCTTCGTCTCGAAGAACGTGCATCCGCAGACCTTGGAAGTGCTGCGCACCCGCGCCGACGGCCTGGACATCGAACTGCACGTGGGCGAGGACGCCGATGCGGCCACCGTCGAAAGCTACGGCGTGCTGCTGCAGTACCCCGACACCTTCGGCCGCATCCACGACTACAAGGCCGTCGCCGACGCGGTGCACGCGCGCGGCGGACTGGTCGCGGTGGCCACCGACCTGCTCGCGCTCACCCTGATCGCCTCGCCCGGCGAATGGGGCGCGGACATCGTGGTCGGCAACACCCAGCGCTTCGGCGTGCCGTTCGGCTTCGGCGGCCCGCACGCGGGCTTCATGTCGTGCCGCGACGCCTACAAGCGCTCGATGCCCGGGCGCCTGATCGGCGTATCGGTCGACACCGAGGGCAACCCGGCCTACCGCTTGACCCTGCAGACCCGCGAGCAGCACATCCGCCGCGAGAAGGCCACGTCCAACATCTGCACCGCGCAGGTGCTGCTGGCGGTGATGGCGAGCATGTACGCGGTCTACCACGGCCCCGAGGGCCTGGTCCGCATCGCGCGCCGCACGCATCGCCTCGCCGCGATCCTCGCGAGCGCGCTGCGCAAGGCCGGCGTCACGGTCGCCGATGGCTTCTTCGACACGCTGCACGTCACCGGCATCGACGCCTCCGCGCTGCATGCGAAGGCCGAAGCCGCGCGCATCAACCTGCGCGCGATCGATGGCGGCAGCGTCGGCGTCAGCCTGGACGAAACCACCACGCGCGCGGACGTCATCGCGCTGGCGGGCCTGTTCGGCGCGCAGGTCGACGACATCGACGCGCTCGACGCGGCCACGGCCGACGCCCTGCCCGGCGCGCTGCAGCGCAAGTCGAAGTTCATGCAGCACCCGGTGTTCAACAGCCACCACAGCGAGCACGAGTTGCTGCGCTACATGCGCGCGCTGGCCGACAAGGACCTGGCGATGGATCGCACCATGATCCCGCTGGGCTCGTGCACGATGAAGCTCAACGCCACCGCGGAAATGATCCCGATCACCTGGCCGGAGTTCGGCAACCTCCATCCGCTGGCGCCCGCTGGCCAGACGCAGGGTTACCGCGAACTGGTCGACGGCCTGGAGGCGATGCTTGCCGAGATCACCGGCTACGACGCGGTCAGCTTCCAGCCCAACTCGGGCGCGCAGGGCGAGTTCGCCGGCCTGCTGGCGATCCGCGCCTGGCACCGCTCGCGCGGCGAGGGCCATCGCGACATCTGCCTGATCCCCGAGTCCGCGCATGGCACCAATCCGGCGTCGGCGCAGATGTGCGGCATGACGGTGGTGGTCACGCGCTGCGACGCCAACGGCAACGTCGATGTCGACGACATCCGCGCCAAGGCCGAGAAGCACGCCGACCGCCTCGCCGCGATCATGATCACCTACCCGTCCACGCACGGCGTGTTCGAGGAGGACGTGGTCGAGATCTGCGAGATCGTGCACAAGCATGGCGGCCAGGTGTACACCGACGGCGCCAACATGAATGCCCTCGTCGGCGTCGCACGCCCCGGCAAGTGGGGCTCGGACGTCTCGCACCTCAACCTGCACAAGACGTTCTGCATCCCGCACGGCGGCGGCGGCCCGGGCGTTGGCCCGTGCGCGGTGAAGTCGCACCTGGCGCCGTTCCTGCCCAAGGCGTTCGGCAGCGATGCCGCCGGCGGCATGGTCAGCGCGGCAACCTTCGGTTCGGCCAGCATCCTGCCGATCAGCTGGATGTACATCGCGCTGATGGGCGCCGGCGGCCTGCGCAAGGCGACCCAGGTGGCCCTGCTCAACGCCAACTACATCGCGAAAAAGCTCGAGCCGCATTACGAGACCCTCTACACCGGCCGCAATGGCCTGGTCGCGCACGAATGCATCCTCGACCTGCGCCCGCTCAAGGACGCCACCGGCATCGGCGCAGAAGACGTCGCCAAGCGCCTGATCGATTTCGGCTTCCACGCGCCGACGCTGTCGTTCCCGGTTGCCGGCACGCTGATGGTGGAGCCGACCGAGAGCGAATCGCAGCATGAACTCGACCGCTTCATCGACGCGATGATCCAGATCCGCGACGAGATCCGCGCGGTGGAGGAAGGCAAGCTCGACCGCGAGGACAACCCGCTGCGCCACGCCCCGCACACCGCGGCCCAGGTATCGGCCAGCGAGTGGACCCACGCCTACCCGCGCGAACTGGCCGCGTTCCCGCTGGCCAGCCTGCGCCTGCAGAAGTACTGGCCGCCGGTGGCACGGGTGGACAACGTGCACGGTGACAAGAACGTGTTCTGCAGCTGCATCCCGGTGGGCTCGGCGGACGAGGAACCGGAGGCGTTCAGCGAGCCTGACGTGGTGTGAGTCGGGCGTAGGACGAGTGGAACGAACGAAGCCCCGCGATGCGGGGCTTCGTTCTGTCCGGGTGGCGTGGAAGATCCAACACGGGCCTTCATCCCCGTTACCCCGGAAGCGACTACCAGCCCTTCTCCTGCGCAGCGGGAGAAGGTGGCGCGCAGCGCCGGATGAGGGCGCGAGCGCAGCGAGCTGCGCTTGCTCTTCCCACTATCCGGAACGAAGTCAAAAGCAGCGCGTCGCTTCGCTCGCGCGCCCTCATCCGCCCTCCGGGCACCTTCTCCCGTAAACGGGAGAAGGGTTCTGTGTTCAACCCATTCCGTTCGCGCATGGTTCGCGCCGGTCCCGAGGGCACTCTGCTTCGATCCTCCTGGTTTCTCGGGGGAGGGATGGAAAGCTCGCAGCCGACACCGCTCCTGCAAGGGCGCGACCAGTGCAGGTTCAACGCGGCGGCCGCACGCGGAACACCACGCTCATCCTCGGCCCCATCGGCCTGATGGTCTTGGGGATGCCGTGCTCGTGGGTCAGCTGCGAGGCGTGGCTCATCGCCAGCAGGCTGCCGTGCGCGAGTTCCACGTCGATGGCATCGCGATGGTTCGCCTGCGCACGGATGCGCATGCGCCGCGCATCGCCGAGCGAGACCAGCGCGATCGGTTGCCCCGGCACCAGCATGTGCAGCTTGTCGTGGTGCATCGCCACGCTGTCGCGGCCGTCGCGGTAGAGGTTCATGCCGACCGCACTGAACGGCGCCGGTACCTTTTGCTGCACGCTCGCCAGCATGCCGGCGAGCGGCAGCGGCGAATCCGACGCAAGGTCGTCCAGCCAGTACGACGCGGTCAGCCGCGGCACGTCGACTTCGCGGTCGTACATCATCCGCCGCTGCGATTTCCAGTCCGCATGTTGCAACGACTCGAACCACGCATACGCAGTGGCGGCGTCGACGAACGATGGCCAGTAGCGCACGCCACCTTCGGCATCCTCGAGCAGCTGCATCATCGGCGAGGCGAACAGGTCCAGCGATGGGGCGGTCCGTGAAGTGCCTCGCGACGGAGACATCCGTGGGAGCGGCCATGGCCGTGATGCCTTGGGGATCCCATCGCGGCCATGGCCACTCCCGCTCGGCGCATGTTCCATCGGACGGTTCAATGGAAGTCCCGCGATTCCGTGCGCAGTCCGCCGAGCATCGCGCTCAGGTCCTCGAGGTCGCGCGCAATCAGGTGCTCGACGCCATCGACCTGCTCCCAGCGCCCGCGCACCGCGAGCAGCGTGGAACTGAGCAAAGCCTTGCGCCGCCGCAGCGCGACGTGCGGCCAGACGATCACGTTGACCATGCCGTGCTCGTCCTCCAGCGTGACGAAGATCGTGCCGCTCGCGGTCTGCGGGCGCTGGCGCTGGGTGACGATGCCGGCGGTGTAGACACTCCTGCCGTGGCGCTGGCCGTGCAGATCGTTCGAACCGAGCACGCGCCGCGCGCGCAGCTGTTCGCGCAGCAGCGACAGCGGGTGCGCGGCCAGCGACAGGCCGGTGGCGCGATAGTCGGACAGGAGTTCCTCGCCCATGCCCGGTGCCGGCAGTTCGATGGCGTCCTCGTCGGGACTGCTCGGCAGCAGCGGCCGCTGGCGCTCGATGCCGGCGACGAGCCAGCGCGCGTCGTTGCGATGGCCCGCCAATGTGCGCAGCGCGCCGGCTTCGGCGAGCGCGCTGCGTGCCTTCTCGTCGAGGTTCGCACGCAGGCACAGGTCGGCGACGTTGCGGAATGGATGCCGCGTGCGCGCGATGGTGATGGCGTTGGCGGTTTCTTCCGAAATTCCACGAATCTCACGCAAGCCCAGGCGGATCGCTGGTTGCCCACTGTGGGAGCGGCCATGGCCGCTCCCACAAGGAACTTGATCGGGGGCCTGATCCGAGGCTTCCCGGCCACATCCGCTTGCTGGCCCATCGACCAGCGTGTTGTCCCAGTCGCTGTGCATCACGTCGACCGGCAGGAAATCGACACCGGGGCGGCCTTCGCTGCCACCCTTGTCCCGTCGCGCGTCCTGCACGATCTGGCTCGGCGAATAGAATCCCATCGGCTGCGAATTGAGCAGCGCGCAGGCGAACGCCGCCGGTTCGTGGCGCTTGAGCCAGCAGCTGGCGTAGACGAGTTTCGCGAACGACGCCGCATGGCTTTGCGGGAAGCCGTAGGAGCCGAAGCCCTTGATCTGTTCGAAGATCTGGTCGATGAATTCGGGCGAATAACTCTTGTCGAGCATCAGCGCACGGATGCGTTCGCGATGCGGCTCCATGTCGCCGCCATGGCGCCACGCGGCCATCGAGCGCCGCAGTTGGTCGGCTTCGTGCGGTTTGTAGCCGGCATGGATCACCAACTCCATCACCTGTTCCTGGAACAGCGGAATCCCCAGCGTCGGACCGAGGATTTCCTCGACGCCGGGCGACGGGTACGTCGGAGCCTCCTTCTTCATGCGCCGGCGCAAATAGGGATGCACCATGCCGCCCTGGATCGGCCCCGGCCGAACGATCGCCACCTCGACCACCAGGTCGTAGAAACACTCCGGCTTCAACCGCGGCAGCATCGACATCTGCGCGCGCGATTCGATCTGGAACACGCCGACGGTATCGGCGAGCTGGATCATCTCGTAGGTGGGCTTGTCGTCGGTGGGGAGCGTCGCGATCTCGTAGTCGCGCCCGCGATGCACGCGCACCAGGTCCAGCGCCTTGCGCAGGCAGGTCAGCATGCCCAGCGCCAGGCAGTCGACCTTGAGCATGCCCATCGATTCGAGGTCATCCTTCTCCCACTGGATGATCGTGCGGTCATCCATCGCCGCGTTCTCCACGGGCACCAGCTGCCACAGCGGCTGGTCGGAGATCACGAAGCCGCCGACGTGCTGGGACAGGTGCCGCGGGCGGCCACGCAGCATGCCGGTCACCGCCAGCACGCGTGCGATGAGCGGGTTGTCGATGTCGAAACCGGCCTCGCGCAGGCGCTGCTCCATCGGCGTCTCGCCGTTGCCCCAGCCGTAACACTCGGACAGCAACGCGATCTGGTCCGGCGGCAGGCCGAAGGCCTTGGCCACGTCGCGCACCGCGCTCTTGCCGCGGTAGCGGATCACGGTGGCGGCCAGCGCGGCGCGGCTGCGGCCGTACTTGTTGTAGACGTACTGGATCACTTCCTCGCGCCGCTCGTGCTCGAAGTCGACATCGATGTCGGGCGGCTCGTTGCGCTCCCTCGACAGGAAGCGCGCCAGCAGCAGGCGGCTCTCGGTGGGATTCACGGCGGTGATGCCGAGCGCGTAGCAGACCGCGGAATTGGCCGACGAACCGCGGCCCTGGCAGAGGATCTCCTTCTCCTTGGCGAAGCGGACGATGTCCTCGACGGTGAGGAAGAACGCCTCGTACTTGAGTTCGGCGATCAGCGCCAGCTCGTTGTCGATCTGTTTGGCGACCTGTACTGGCGTGCCTTCCGGCCAGCGCTTGCGCATGCCGGCCTCGGTGAGCTTGCGCAGATGCGACGCAGGCGTTTCGCCCTCCGGCACCAGTTCGGCCGGATATTTGTATGTGACCTCGCGCAGTTCAAACGTGCAGCGCCGCGCCAGTGCCACAGCCGCCTGCAGCAACACCTGTCCGCCTTCGACGGCGCCATGGATGTTTGCGAGCGCGCGACGCGTGCGCAGGTGCCGCTCGCCGTTGCGGAACAGGTGCGCGCCGCATTCGGCCAGCGGCAAGCCGTGGCGGATCGCGGTGACCGTGTCCTGCAGCACGCGCTGGCGGCGGGTGGCCATGTGCACGTCGCCGGCGGCGAGCGGCACCAGCTGCAGCTCATCGGCCAGCACGAGCAGGCGCGCCAGGCGCGCGGCATCGTCGTCGTCGCGGTGCAGCTCCACCGCCAGGTGCGCGCGGTCGCCGAAGACGGCGCGCAACCACGCGCCCTCGCCCGGATCCGGTTCGGCACCGGGCAACCACAGTGCGAACAGGCCGGTGGCGCCGTTGTCGAAGGTTTCCTTTTCGACGTCCGCGCGATCGAGGCGATATTCGCCCTTCACTGCAGCGCGCCGTGCGACGGTGATCAGGCGGCACAGCTGCGAGTAGCCGGCGCGGTTCTCGACCAGCAGCACCAGCCGCAGGCCGTCGTCAAGGCGGAATTCGGCGCCGACGACGAGGTGGATGCCGGTGACCTCCGCCGCATCGCGCGCACGCACGATGCCGGCCAGCGAGCACTCGTCGGTGATCGCCAGCGCCTCGTAGCCGCAGCGTGCGGCGCGTTCGAACAGCTCTTCCGCGCTGGCGGCGCCGCGCAGGAAGCTGAAGTCGGACAGGCAGTGCAGCTCGGCGTAGGCCGGCGCGTCGCCGTGCGGGTCGTCGTTGGCGGCACCGCGCAGGCGCTCGCGCATGCGGACGATGCGCGGGACGTGCGCACCCGGGGTGTCGGGGGCGACGCCAGCGGGCAGATCGAAATCGCCGTCGGCGCTCATGGCCGTTTGCCTTCGCGGCACACGCCGGCGTCATCCTGCTTCCTGTCATCCCATGACCCCGAAGCCTTTGTGGGAACGGCCATGGCCGCGATGAAGCTCGCCGCAGAGTCAATTCCGATCACGACCACAACCACGACGACAGGGGCAAGAGCATCGCGGCCATGGTCGCTCCCACAACCTTCACAACTCCCACAGCCGTTCTGCAACCGGTTCATGCGAACCAGCCGTGCAGCATCCAGCTTCCCTGCTCGCCCACCGGCGCGAACGCCCAGGCGCGCTGTCCCTGCGAGGTTTCGAGGACGTAGTAGTCGCGGCGCGCGTCGTCGCCGTCCCACCAGCCGCTTTCCAGCCGTTCGGGGCCGGAGACGATGCGCAGGCGCGGGTCGCGCAACGGCACGGGCTTGTCCAGCAACCATGCCGGGCGCGGCGGACGGCGCGGCGCTTCCTGCGCGCATGCCGGGTCATCGTCGACGCCGGCACTGCGCCAAGCCCGCTCCGGGCGCGGATCGCCCGTCGGTGCGATCCGCCAGACCGCTTCATCGCCGAGCCGCGCGCGCAGGCGTTCGCGCAATTGCGGCCACGGCAACGCCTGCGCCGGACGATTGTCGAACAGGTCGCGCGAAGCCGGAACGAACGGCGGCAGCTCGCGCGCCAGCAGCCGCACCGCGACGACCGGCTCCGGGATCGCCGCCTGCTCCAGCCGGTTGCGCGTGAGTTCGAACAGCATGCCCGGCTCGCGCTCGGCCGCGAGCAAGCCAACCACCACGTCGGTATGGGTCTGCTCGTGCTCAAGCCGCAGCACGAAACGCTGCACGCCGCCGTCGCGCACCGACAGGTAGGTGGTCAGGTCGCCGACCAGCCGCCGTAGCGGGAACAGCAATGCCTGGTGGCTTTCCACCTCGTAGCCGAGTTCGATCCGGGCATCGAAATGGTCCGGCGGCATGTAGCAGGCCAACGGGTCGTCAGCCTCGCCGTGCAGGCGGTCGAGATGGTCGAGCAGTTCGGCGCCGAAGCGGCGACGCAGGCCGTCGCGCGGCAATGCGCGCACTGCGCCGAGGGTACGCACGCCCATGCGGTGCAGGCGTTCGCCGGCCTCGCCGTCGCCGGCCCGGTCCGGCAGCGCGGCCCGGCGCACGGGCACCCGCGCCAGCGCCTCGTGCATCGCCGCGGCGCTGGTCACCGCGAAGCCGTCGCGCAATTCGGCGAACACCAGCGCCGCGCGCGGCGTCGGCGCCAATGCGATGCGGTGGCGGAAGCCCAAGCCGTCGAGTTCCTCGCGCAGCCGCGCTTCGAAACGCGGCCACGGCCCGAACAGGCGGAAGCTCGCCCGCACCTCCAGCACGATCGCACCCGGCCACTGCGCACTGACCTGCGAGCTGTGGCGGTACGCCCATGCGGCGAGGAAACGCTGCCAGCGCGCCTCGGCGGAGGCGTCGTGTTCAACCAGGGCCACGTCGGACAGCAACGCGTGCGCGGCCGACAGCCGCATGCCGGGTTTCAGCCCGGCTTGCGCGGCAGCATCGTTGACGGCGTGCAGCTGGCGCAGGTGCGCGGGGCCCGAGACCAGCGCCAGCGGGCGGGTCGGATCGGGCGTGCGCCGGAGGACGGCGTCGAGCGCCAGCTGCGGCAGGTGGATGCAGGCCCAGAGCATGGCGCGCTCAACGAAGTCCTGCGATGGCGGCGATTTTGGCGGGGCCTGCTGCAGGAGCGGCTTCAGCCGCGAGCTTTTGGCTTGGCCCCTCCCCCTGCGACGGCAGGGGGAGGCTGGGAGGGGGTGCCCACGGTTCGCGGCGATGCCCAAAGGCACCCCTCCCCAGCCCTCCCCTGCCGTCGCAGGGGAGGGAGCCAAGATTCGCGGCTAAAGCCGCTCCTGCAAGGTTTTGTTGCGAGGCGGGCGAAGAGCTCGCGGCTACCGCCGCTCCTGCGGGGAGAGGGAAAGCATTTGCGGGCACGTTGCCGCCGCGGCACTTGCGCACGTGCCAGGCGCCGCCGGCGTGCTCCAGGCGCAGCGCGGCCGGTGACGGATTGGCGGCGTGCCTGCGGTCGCGGAAGGCGAAGCCGAGGCAGTCGCCGCTGTCGGCCGCCACCTGCAGGCGCCGCAACGCCTGTGCGTCAGCCTGCAACGGCCAGCCGAGCACAGCTCCGCACGCCGCGCTGCGCAGGCATTGTTCGAACGCCCACAGCGCGTTGCGTGCATCGGCGTCGATGACCTCGAGCCTGCGCAGGTCCACGCCCGCCGCCTGCCATGCCGGCGCGTACGGCAGGTAGGGCGGCGCCACCACCGCGACCACCGCGCCCGCCTGCGTCATGCGCGCGAGCGTGGGCAGCAGCAGCGACAGTTCGCCGACGCCGTCGGCCGGCAGCAGCAGTTCGGTCAGCGCGCGCCGTGGCCAGCCGCCTTGCGGCAGCAGCGCGTCGAGCGCGGCGTGGCCGGTCGGTTCGCCGCCCGCGGCCGCCGCCGGCGCACGTCCGGCGCGCCACACGGTCTGCGCCGACAGCAGCGCATCGAGGCTGGGCGCCGTCGCGCCGGCAATGGCGTCCATTGCGCCCATCAGTCGCTGCGCACCAGGCCGCAGTACAGGCCTTCGATGGCGAAGTCGGACCCCGGCGGCACCACGATCGGCGCGTAGTCGGGATTGCGCGGCAGCAGCCGGATCTGCGACTTCGTCCGCTCGAAGCGCTTGATGGTGATCTCGCCATCGACGCGGGCCACCACCACCTGGCCATTGCGCGCGTCGCGCGTGCGCTGCACCGCGACCAGGTCGCCATCGAAGATGCCGTCGTCGCGCATCGAGTCGCCCTTCACCCGCAACAGGTAATCGGGCCGGTTGGCGAACAGCGCGCGGTCGAGCAGCACGTGGCGTTCGACGCCGGCATCGGCGCCGATCGGCGCGCCGGCTGCGACGCGGCCGAGCACCGGCAGCTCCATCCGGTCTTCGCGCAGCCGTGCGCGCGTGCTGCGGCCGCGACTGCCGGCCAGGCGGATCCCGCGCGCCTCGTTGGGCCGCACGTCCAGGTAGCCGGCTTCCTGCAGCCGGCGCACGTGCTTGTGCGCCGCGCAGGCCTGGCGGAAGCCGAACGCGTCGGCGATCTGCTGCAGCGTCGGCGGCAGGCCTTCGCTGGCGGCGTGCTCGCGGATGAAGTCGAGCACGGCGCGCTGGCGGTCGGTGAGGTCGTCAGTCATGGGTAAAAATCTATTTACCTTTGCGGGCAAGCGCAAGCCCCGCGTTCGAACCCATTGCGCCACCTTGTCGTCTCACCGGCCAAGACGGGAGCCGGATCAGTGACTTGCGCTGATCTCGTGTCCACCGCGCCACGTCCGGTCAGGTTGCTGACCGGAATCGACAAACCGGCTTGCGCGGTTTTCACACGCTGACCGCGCGCGGATGTCCTCATCCCTCCCCACCCGGAGACATGCAGATGTCGCGCGGAAACAAATCCAGCTACACCGACAAGCAGAAGCGCCAGGCCGAATACATCGAGCACATCGGGAGGAGCAGGGCCGCAGCGAGGAATCGGCCGAACGCATCGCCTGTGCGACGTGAACAGGCAGGACAGCGGCGGCAAGAAGAAGGACTCGCACAAGTCCCGGGCACCGCGCACGCGGCCCGTCAGTGGCCGCAGCCAACGATTCACTGCACTCCCGCCTTCGAGCCATCGCGCATGCGCCAATGCCCGCCCAGAACGACGTTGCATTAACGCCCGCGCGCCCAGCATGTTTGCCGCGTGCCTCCTTCCCCCTCTCCGGAGCGTTCCGATGGCAACGAGCAAGAAGCCGGGCAAATCACCAGCACCCGCCAAGTCCAAAACCGCCAGCACGACCGCCGGCAAACCCACCGCCGCACGCGAGATCCGCGGCAATGCCGACGAGCTCCACCAACTTGTCGGCGGCGCGCATCCGCCGCTGACCACCAACCAGGGCCTGCAGGTCTCCGACAACCAGAACTCGCTGCGCAGCACGCCGCGCGGGCCGACGTTGCTGGAGGACTTCGTCCTGCGCGAGAAGATCACCCACTTCGACCACGAGCGCACTCCCGAACGTATCGTGCATGCACGCGGATCCGCCGCGCATGGTTACTTCGAGCTGACGAAATCCCTGTCGAAGTACACCACCGCGAAACTGTTCACCGAAGTGGGTACGCGCACGCCGGTGTTCACCCGGTTCTCGACGGTGGCCGGTGGCGCCGGGTCGATCGACACCCCGCGCGACGTGCGCGGCTTCGCGGTGAAGTTCTACACCAGCGAAGGCAACTTCGACCTGGTCGGCAACAACATCCCGGTGTTTTTCATCCAGGACGCGATGAAGTTCCCCGACGTGGTGCACTCGGTGAAGATGGAACCCGACCGCGGCTTCCCGCAGGCGGCCAGCGCGCACGACACGTTCTGGGACTTCATCTCGCTCACGCCCGAATCCATGCACATGATCATGTGGGCGATGAGCGACCGCACGATCCCGCGCTCGCTGCGCATGATCGAAGGCTTCGGCGTGCATTCGTTCCGCCTGGTCGATGCCAAGGGCAAGTCCACCTTCGTCAAGTTCCACTGGCGGCCGAAGCTGGGCCTGCAGTCCACGGTATGGGACGAGGCGGTCAAGCTGGCCGGCGCCGATCCCGACTTCCACCGCCGCGACCTGTTCGAGGCGATTACCGGCGGCAACTTCCCCGAGTGGGAATTCGCTGTGCAACTGTTCACCGAGGAACAGGCCGACGGCTTCCCGTTCGATCACCTCGACGCCACCAAGCTGATCCCCGAGGAACTGGTGCCGCTGACCGTGATCGGGCGCATGGTGCTCGACCGCTGGCCCGACAATTTCTTCGCCGAGACAGAGCAGGTCGCATTCTGCCCGGCCAACATCGTGCCCGGCATCGACTTCAGCAACGATCCGCTGCTGCAGGGGCGCCTGTTCTCCTACCTCGACACGCAGCTGATCCGCCTCGGCGGGCCCAACTTCCACCAGTTGCCGATCAACGCGCCGAAGTGCCCGTTCGCCAACCAGCAGCGCGACGGCCACATGCAGATGCAGGTCCCCAAGGGACGCGTGAACTACGAGCCGAGCTCGCTCGACCCCGCCTCCGCGCGCGCCACGCCTTCGGGCTTCCGCAGCTTCGCCGAACCAGCCGACGACGAATCCAAGAGCCGCATCCGCTACGACACCTTCGCCGACCACTACAGCCAGGCGCGGCAGTTCTTCCACAGCCAGACCGCGCCCGAACAGGCGCACATCGCCTCGGCGCTGGTGTTCGAACTGTCCAAGGTCGACACGCCGCACGTCCGCGAGGCGATGGTCGGGCACCTGCGCAATATCGATGCCGACCTCGCCAAACGCGTTGCCGACGGCCTCGGCCTCGACAAGTTGCCGCCTGCGGCGACGGCCGCGGCGGAAACCCTCGACCTGCCGCCTTCGCCCGCACTGCAGATCATCGGCAAGATGAAACCGACGCTCGAAGGCCGCTGCATCGGCATCCTGGTCGATGACGGCTCCGACGCGGCCGCGATCAAGTCGCTGCGCAAGGCCGCGGAAGATGCGGGCGCGACGGTGAAGATCGTCGCACCGAAGGTGGGCGGCGCAACGCTGTCCGACCGCAGGAAACTGCCTGCCGACGGCCAGCTGGCCGGTACGCCTTCGGTGGTGTTCGATGCCGTCGCGCTGGTGCTCTCCGACGCGGCCGGCAAGCGCCTGGCAGGCGAAGCGGCCGCGGTCGATTTCGTTCGCGATGCCTTCGGTCACCTCAAGGCCATCGCTGCCGATGCCGGTGCGCAGGCGGTGCTGAAAGCCGGCGGCGTCGCAAAGGATGCCGGCGTAGTCGATACCGGCGATGCCAAGGCCTTCGTCAAGGCGGCGATGACGCGGCAATGGGATCGCGAGCCGAAGGTGCGGACGCTGGCGTAAGGCTGCGGGATGGCGACGACGCCAGTGGGCGCCGTCGCCAGTCGACCGCTTCGCGGCCATGGCCGACAGGGCGTGCCGTGGCACGCCACTGGAAGTCATCGCAGCCGACGCGTGATCGGACGGTGTGCTGCGGCTTCCACGCACCACGGACCTGAATTCATCCTTCGCACATCCACTAGTCACGTTCCCTTGTCTGCACATTGCGCAGTCTCAGGAGAACCCCGATGGACGCCATTGCGCTCCTCAAGCAAGACCACAAGGCGGTCCGCGCCATGCTGACGGAACTCGCCGACACCACCTCCCGTGCGAAGAAGACCCGGACCGAGTTGCTGCAGAAGATCAAGTCCGAGCTCGAAGCGCACACCACGATCGAGGAGGAAATCTTCTATCCCGCGTTCAAGGCGGCGGCCGAGAAGGCCGACGACAACAAGATGTTCTTCGAAGCGCTGGAGGAACATCGCGCCGCCGGCGACCTGGTGCTGCCGGACCTGCTCCGCACCGACGTCAGCTCCGACCAGTTCGGCGGCCGCGCAAAGGTGCTCAAGGAGCTCGTCGAGCACCATGCCGACGAAGAGGAGAAGGAGATGTTCCCGCGCGCCAAGGCGCTCATGGACAAGGCGCAACTGCGGGAGCTGGGCGAGCGGATGGCCACGCGCAAGGCCGAGCTCACCTGACTTCCATGGCCCGCGCCCGCGCAGCGCGCTGGTCATCATCGACATGATCAACGCGCTGTATTTTGGCGCCAGGGTGACCACGTCAGCGCGCCTGCGGGTTGCCTGAGGCTGCGGTACCCGGACACGCGCAGGCTTCATTGCCCAGGTGTCCTTGCCCGTTCCATCCCTGTTCCAACCGGAGTCCGCATGACCACTACCCGCAATGAACCCGCCACCGTCGCGTCCATCGACCTGCCGCGCTATCTCGGCACCTGGTTCGAGATCGCGCGCTTGCCGATGCGCCATGAACCCGCGGACTTCACCGACATCACCGCGCACTACTCCCTGCAGGACGACGGCAGGATCCGCGTGCGCAACCGCGCCCTCAACGGCAAGGGCGAACGCGAGGAGTCCATCGGCGAAGCAAGTGCTGTCGACACCAGCAACAGCAAGCTCGAAGTCACTTTCCTGCCCGAAGGCCTGCGCTGGATCCCGTTCACCAAGGGCGACTACTGGGTCCTGAAGATCGACCCGGACTATTCCACTGCCCTGGTCGGCAGCCCCGACCGCAAGTACCTCTGGCTGCTGTCGCGGCAGCCGCACCTCGACGAAGCAACGACGCAGGCGTACCTCGCCCACGCACGCCAGCAGGGATTCGACCTCGCCGACCTGATCCACACGCCGCACACCGGCCATCCCACCGCCTGACCAGCGTTCTCCCACCCAGCGGCTTCAGCCGCGAGTTCTTCCCACCAATCCTTGCGGGTGCCGATGGCCCCACGAGTCCTGGCCGCCTAGCCTGCATCCCTTCCCCGATACCACCGCCAGACCTCCGCCGGCAGCAACGGTTCCACCTCGATCCCGAGTGCCCCGTACGCATCCAGCGTGTCGCGCACCATCCGCTGCACCGGCGTCGGCCCGGCCAATCCCTCCAGTTCGTCCGGGGACAGCTGCGCCTGCGTCCATCCGAACAGCGGATCGCTGCGCGCCAACAGTACCGGTCGCAGCCAGTCTCGCAGCGGCGCATGCACGACGTGGCCACGCTGGCGCAATTCCGCGACCGCGTGTTCCAGTTGCGGAGCCACGCCACGGAACCATTCCGTATGCCCGGCAGCCTCCCTGCGCACGGTCAGCGGTGCCGGCGCGTTGTGTTCGGCCAGCGGACGACGCAACTCCAACTCCAGGTCGCGCGCATCGCGCACCGTTTCGGTTTCCACCAGCAGCCCACGATCGATGTCGAAGAACTCGTACCAACGCCGATGCAACTGCTGTAGCCGCGACAGCGGATCACGCGAGAAGCCGATCTTGCAATGGTCCTCCCACGTGCACGGCAGCACGTAAACGAAACAGCGCCCGCCGGTGGCAATTTTTTCACTCATCGCATCCACGCCATGCCGGCTCTTGCAGGAGCGGCTTCAGCCGCGAGCTCTTTCCGGATTCGCCAGAAGAAGCGCCAAGTCAACGCGTGAGATCCGCTCCATCGCCCGGGGAAGGCCTGAACAGGTTTCGCCCTCCCCACCAAGGAGGGAGGTACTCCACCACAGCCGGACGGCTGATCATTGCTTCTACCTCGCTGACAAGCGACGTCCATGGATCCCCGCCGTCGCGCAGATGACGACTTGTTCACGGATTCATGACGCCCCCGCCCCATCCCGCGGCACGAAGGGAAGCATCGCGTGCACTCGCGTCGCGGCGATCGCCGCCTGCCCCACCGCCACCGATATCTGGTTGAGCCCACTGACCACGTCGCCGATCGCGAACAACCCCGGCACGCTGGTCATCTGGTCGTGGTCGACGACGATCTCGCCAGTGTCCGACAACGTGGCGCCGGCCGCGGCGGCGATGCCGGCGCTGGTATGCGACCCCATGAACGGATAGATGCTGTCGAAGGTGACAGCCTCGCCTTCGCCACTTGCGTAGCTGCAGCGCTCGCCATCGAAGTCCAGCCGGCCGCCCGGCGCCAGCACACGTACGCCCGCGTCGATCGCCTTGCGCATCTTGTCGCCACCCTCGCCGTCGTCGCTCGGCAACAGGTAGACCCGACTGGAATAGGCGCGCAGGAACAAGCCGTGGGCGCCGATGTCGCCGGCCGGGCCATAGACGCCGATACACGAATCGCCGGCTTCATAGGCATCGCAGATCGAACACAGCCGCAGCGCGCCGCAAGCGACCGCATCCGCCACCCACGGCTCGTCCGGCAGCTTGTCGGCCAGCCCGGTGGCAAGGATCACGCAGCGCGCGCGCCACGACCGCGCGCCGTCCAACAACGTGAAGCCGGCGTCGCCGCGCTCGATCCGCTCGATCTCCACCGCCTCGAAACGCGCCCCGAACTCCATCGCCTGCGCCTTCATCCGGCGCAGCAGCTCCAACCCGGCCACGCCGTTCGGGAAGCCGGGGCAGTTGTTGCTTTCCGGAATCCACTTTGCACGACTGTCCCCGGCATCAAGCACCCGGCACGAACGCAGGAAACGGCCGAGATAGGTAGCGGCGGTCAACCCGGCCGGGCCACCGCCCACCACCACCACGTCAAGCAGCGGCGCGGATTCCGCGGAAATGGGCATGCTCTGGATTCCTGGGCCTGGAAAGGTCACCAGCCTAGGCGCCGTGATGTCACGGCATCGTCACCCTCGCGGGCCGCGAGGAAAAGCCGCACGCTCCGACGTGATTCATCTCCCGGCCAACAGCAGCCGGGCATCGAATTCCAGACCATCCCCAGCTCTTCCGGGCATTGCAACGACTGCTTCGGTAGGCGTAGCCAGGTTCGCTCTGCTTCTCCGCCGTCATCGATCGAGCCTTGCGAACGCCACGCACGGCGGGTGAAGTAATTCACGCTAACCGTCTGGATCTCGCCACTGCCGCGATGTCGACCTATGTCGTCGTAACCAACCAGGCGGAAACAGCCGTCACGACAGCGAAAGGTGAAACCGGCTGCTGGTGGACCATGTGTCCGCACTGGCCCACATGTGCAGCGTGACGCTCAAGGCGCCACCATCGACTTCGACGCCGCCCGTCTCGTCGAGGAAATCGTCGAGCACGGGCGAGTACGGCCGCAGGAATTCCCGATCCTTACGCGAACGGATCCTGCAGCACCATCGTGTGCTCGCGGTCGGGACCGGTACTGACGATCGCGATCGGGCAGCCGGCCAGTTCCTCCAGCGCGCGCAGGTAGGCGCGGGCGGCGGGCGGCAGGTCGTCCCATTCGGTCACGCCGTGGGTGTTCTCGCTCCAGCCGGGGAACTCCAGGTACACCGGCTCGCACTCGTCCCAGCCCTGCGCGTCGAGCGGGGCGTATTCGGTTTCCTTGCCGCGGTAGCGGTAGGCGATGCACATCTTCAGCTTGTCCATGCCGTCGAGCACGTCGAGCTTGGTGATGCACAGGCCGCTGATGCCGTTGATCGCCACAGCGCGCTTGAGCGCGACGATGTCGATCCAGCCGCAGCGGCGCGGGCGGCCGGTGGAGGCGCCGTATTCCTGGCCGCGGTCGCGAATGCCTTGGCCGACGTCGTCGTCGAGCTCGGTCGGGAACGGGCCGCCGCCCACGCGCGTGGCGTAGGCCTTGGCGATGCCGAGCACGTAGTCGATCGCGTCCGCGCCCACGCCGGTGCCGGCCAGCGCGCCGCCGACGGTGGTGTTGCTCGACGTCACGTACGGATAGGTGCCGTGGTCGATGTCGAGCAAGGCGCCCTGCGCGCCTTCGTAGAGCACCTTCTTGCCCTGCTTGCGCAGGTCGTGGAGGATGCCGGCGACGTCGGACTTCATCGGCTCGACGTACTCGCCGAACGCAAGCGCTTCGTCGAGGGTCTGCTGGTAATCGACGGCGTCGGTACCCAGGTACTTGGTCAGCACGAAGTTGTGGTAGTCGAGCGCGCTGCGCAACAGTTCGGCGAGCTGCTCGGGGTAATGCAGGTCGGCCACGCGGATACCGCGGCGCGCGACCTTGTCCTCGTACGCCGGGCCGATGCCGCGTCCGGTGGTGCCGATGGCCTTGCCGCCGGCAGCCTTCTCGCGCGCCTGGTCCAGGGCGATGTGGTACGGCATGATCAAGGGCGTGGCCGGGCTGATCTTCAGCCGGCTGCGGACTTCCACGCCGGCAGTCTCGAGCTCGCCGATCTCCTTCATCAGCGCCGCCGGCGACAGCACCACGCCATTGCCGATCAGGCACAGCGCGTCGTCGCGCAGGATCCCCGAGGGGATCAGGTGCAGCACCGTCTTCTTGCCACCGATGACCAGCGTGTGGCCGGCGTTGTGGCCGCCCTGGAAGCGCACGACGGCGCCGATGTCCTGCGTCAGCAGGTCGACGATCTTGCCCTTGCCCTCGTCGCCCCACTGCGCGCCCAGCACCACCACTGACTGACCCATTGCGAAACTCCTGCTGCGAATTGGTAGGAGCGGCATCAGCCGCGCGAGCGATCCGGTGCGCGGGAAGGGGTACGCAGGTGGTTTTTCGCCACACTGCAGTGATCCACACGCGGAAAAAGCCGGCGGTCGGCTCCTGAGAGCTTGCCCGTCCGGCTTTTGCGCATTATCCGGGTTTCTTCCCCTGCAGGCCAGCCGATGCTGGCACGGCCGCCGGGCTGAAGCGTGGCTGTACGGATGCGGGAGCCCGCTCGCGGCCCGTTTCCACGCCCCGCCAAGGGTTGACCCCAGATGCCGCCGCAACGGGGCATTGTCTAGGGTGGGCGGCAGCCCACGTGGAACCTCCAGCATGCACATCGACTCCATCAGCCCCGGCCTTTCGGCCCCGTTGGCGACATCTGCCGCCGCATCCGAAGAACTGGGCCCGAAGTTGCTGTATGCGGGGGACGGGTCTCTCTGGACACCGCAGGGCCAGGGGCATCTCGAAGGCACCGGCGGCAACCCCGGGCAGATCCTGACCACGTACAGCGGCGGCCGCGACGATGGCGTGCTGCTTTCGATGCAGGACCTCCACCAGTCTCCGGACAGCGACGCCGACCATGCCGTGATCCTCGGCGGCCTGCCGTCGACGACTTTCGGTGCATCCCAGCCCGCACCGGACAAGGCGGGCGGCGTCGCCACCGACGGCACCCATGTCTACGTGGCGGATACCGAAGCCATCTACGTCTACCGGCTCTCGGACATCCAGGCGTCCCGCGGCGACCTGTGCGGCGAGCCGGTGCCCGCGATCGACCGGATCGAGATGCCGGATGGCACGCGCGCCAGCTACCTCAACATCAAGGACGGCAAGCTGTACGTGGGCGAGTTCGCTTCCACCGTGGATGCGCTGAAGGACACCATCGAGGTCGAGGGCTTCGGCGAACGGCTGGGCGATTTCTTCAAGGCCATCAATCCGCTCAAGGACAAGTTCAAGGACTACTTCACCGATCCGCTGGATGCACTCAGCCCGGTGGAACTGCATGGCCTCGACCGCCCGGAAATGCTGGTCTACAGCATCGACGAAAGCACCGGTGGCGTCATCGACGAAGGCACCGGGGAGGTCAGTTCGGACAAGCCGGAGCCCGAGCAATCCTTCGAGATCCCGTTCGACACCCAGGGCGTGGCGATCACCGACGAGGGCCTGCTGTTCACGCGTTCCTACGGCAGTCTCGAACTCAACGTGGGGCACGGCATCAAGATCGAAGCCCCGCACGAACTGACCTTCCTCGAGCGCGACGGAAGCGCCGACGGCTACGAGGCCGCGGCCGATGCCGGCAAGGTGGCGGAGCTCGATTACTACGCCGAAGGCGTCAACATCATCGACGGCCAGGTCTGGGTGACGTACGAGAGCGCGGCGGACAAGTACCGCGACAAGGTCGACGATCCGCGCGAACACATCCAGCGCATCCCGCTCGAGGACGTGGACATCCCGGACGCGGGCTAGCTCCACTGCTCCACTGCCCGGGCAACGCCCGCCGCGGTCGCCTGGCTCAGGCAACGGCCGCAACCCGCCAGCCAACACCCTGCCCTAGGGGCAGCACCAGCTGTTTCCGCCCTGCGATGCCACCTACCTTCGGGCCATCCAACCCGGAAGCATGGACATGGGCCTGACCATCGGAGACTTCGCGCAGCGCGCCCTTGCGCTGCAGTGGCCGTCGACCTTCTCGCCGACCGTCGCCGGGCACGCTGCGAAGCTGGCCGATCCCTACGTCCCGGAGCCCAGCTACCACCCGCAGGTCGCTGCCCCCGCAACCTGCGGCCCCGGCCAGGCGATGCCCTACGACGCCGCCAACTTCTCCTCCTACATCAGCGGCACGCAGGGGCGCCAGGTCGACGTCGACCTGATGCGGATGTCGCTGGCCACCTACGAAGGCGGCACCCAGGCCATCTGTGGCTGGACTGCGCTGGACAACGAGCAGTTGCAGGCGGCGGGCATGGACCCGGGCCGGCTCGACGTGCCCGGCAGCCAGTTCAAGGCGACGGTGTTCACCGATGGCCAGGGCAACTACGTGCTGGCGTTCCGCGGCACCCAGGAGGGCGCCGCGGACTGGATGACCAACTTCGCCCAGGGCACCGGCCAGGTCACCGACGAATTCGACCGCCTCGCGCCGCAGGCGGCGCAGGAATTCGCGCGCGCCTTCGGCGAGCGCGGCGTGGATGCCGACGGCAACCGGGCCTACACCAACCTCGCCATCACCGGTCATTCGCAGGGTGGCGGGTTGGCCACCGTGGCCTCGGCGGTAACCGGGATCCCGGCGGTGACGTTCGATCCTTCCGGCGTGCACGACCGCACCCTCCAGCGACTGGGCCTGGACGGCGACCAGTTCCGCCAGCAGGCCGAAGGCGGCCAGGTACGCCGCTATTCGATGCAGGAAGACGCGCTGACGCAGGTGCAGGAAGGCTGGTTCACCGCGCCGCTCGCACCCGACGCCATCGGCCACCAGATCGTGGTCAGGCCCGAAGGTGAACTGGCCGACCGCGTGGTCGAGTACGGGCTCGAGCGCGTCGGCATGGATCCGGGCGCCGCAGGCTTCGTCAATGACCTGATCGAGGGCCTCCCGGGCCTGCCCGGCCCGCTTGGCGACCTCGGCGGCGCCGTGCGCTACCTGGCGCGTGCGGTGAGCAGCCACGAGCAGCAGGTCATGATCGACACCATGCTGCAGCAGCAACCCTGGGAACCCGGTTACCAGAACCCGGCCAGCATCGAACGCACCCTGATGTCGCCGTTGAATTCGCGCGAAGTCGAAAGCCGGGTGACGGAAGCCATGGCGACAGGCGTGGACGAACTGGTGACCGACGTGGCCAAGGGCAGCGAGGATCTTGCCCGGATCGCGAATGACGTCCGGGCGGGCCGGGAGCCGCTGGGAGCCCTGAAGATGGCAGGCGAATTCGTGCAGACCGGGCTTGAAGTCGGGGGTGACCTCGCCTCCACCGGCGCCGATGTGGTCGCGGCCGCCGTGGAAGGCGTTTCGGTGGATGCGGCCAACGCACTCGATGCCCGCGCCGATGCCGCATCCAGCCCCGTCGGCCGCTTCCTCTTCGACGCGGCGGCCGATGGCGTCCGCGTTGCCGGCGAAGCCGGCGGGACCGCGATCCACGCCGGTGGCGACGTGGTCCAGGCGGGCGCCGATGCGCTTGCCCGTCTGTTCGGTCGATGACCGGCGGACGGCGTAACGAGGCATCTTCGACGCCGGCCGCATGACGGGTGAGGTTGCCCGGTGCAACGCACCGATGCGCGCGCACGCCGTTCGAGCCGGCTGACGCCGCAAGCCCCCGGGGCGGCGCATGCGCCGCGGCACTCGCCTCGACAGCCCAGAACCCCTGACACACAATGCCCCATGCATATGCGGCCCGCACTCGTATCGCTGCTACTGCTCCTGTCGACCGTCGCCTGCCGCGGAGAATCCATGGACGCCCCGTTCACCGACGCCAGCGCATCCGAACTGGCGAGCGCGATCGACCACGGCAACGCGCATGCGATCGGCGCGCAGATCCGTGACGGCGCCGATCCCGATGCGCAGGGCAAGGACGGCATCAACCTGCTGCAGTACGCGATCATGGTGGCCAACAAGGCCGGCTTCGAGGCCCTGCTCGACAGCGGCGCCAAGCCCGACGCGCCCGGTTTCAACGGCACCACCGCGCTGCATACCGCCGCGCTCGCCGACGATCCCGATTACCTGCGCCTGCTGCTCGCGCACGGCGCCGATCCGAACGCGGCCAACCGCCGCAATGGCGAGACGGCCCTGGCGGTGGCGGTGTCGCCGCGCACCGACGCGCAGTTCCGGATGCTGCTCGACGCCGGTGCGGATGCGAACGCAGCCGACCGGCAGGGCTACACGCCGCTGCATCGCGCGGCGATGATCAACGCCGGCGAACACGTGCTGCAGCTGCTCGACGCCGGTGCGGATCCGCAGGCGAAAAGCGTGCAGGACGCCACGTTCCAGGCCTATTTCTTCACCACCCCGGAGGCTTCGCTGTCGGCGCAGGCGCGAGCCAACCGCAAGACAGTGGTGGAATGGTTGCGCGCACGCGATGTGCCGCTGGAAGCGGGCGTCGGAGAATAAAGCGAAGCACCGGATGAGGGCGGCGCCTGCGCGGCACCAACTCAGGCCAGGCGGCGCACCAGGCACAGCGCGATCACGCCCGCCGTGAGCAGCAGGGCGCCCGCAACGCGTAGCTGGCGCGATTCCATCGCCTGCATCTGTTCGGCCATGCGCTTCCACGCATCCGGAAAGGCGAACAACACCAGGCCTTCCAGCACCGCGACCAGGCACAGCGACGCCCACAGGTCCGACATCGGCCCTACTTGTCGCTGCGCATGTACTGCAGGAACGGATCGTTGCGGTCGAGCACGATCACGCTGTCGCCGCCGGAGAACGACTTGCGGTACGCCTCAAGGCTGCGCTGGAAGGCGTAGAAACCCGCGTCGCGGTTGGCGGCCATGCCATAGATGCGCGTGGCCTCCGCATCGCCTTCGCCGCGCAGCTTCTGCGCGTCGCGCTCGGCCTCGGCGATGATCACGGTCTGCTCGCGATCGGCCTGGGAACGGATCGTCTGCGCCTGCTCCTCGCCCTCGGCGCGCAGGCGGCTGGCGACCTGCTGGCGCTGCGCGCTCATGCGCTTGTAGACGTCGCGGATCACCGTGCTGTCGGTCGGCAGGTCGATCTTCTTGATGCGCAGGTCGACGATGCGGATGCCGATGTTCTTGGCGCCCTTGTTGATGTTCTCGAGCTGGCGCCCGATCACCTCGGAGCGGTCGCCGGACACCACCTGCGACAGCGTGCGTGCGTTGACTTCGTTGCGCAGCGAGTCCTTGATGATCGGCGCCAGGCGCTGCACGGCGAGCTCTTCGGCGGCCGGTCCCGCGCCACCCGTGGCGCGATAGAACGCGCGCACGTCCTCGATCATGCCGACGGCGAAGAAGTCCACCGACACGTCCTTGCGCTCGGAGGTCAGGTAGCGCTCCGGCGTCGCGTCGAGCACCTGCAGGCGGCGGTCGAACACCAGCGCGCTCTCGACCAGCGGCCACTTGAAGTGCAGGCCGGGACCGATGTCGCTGCGGGCGACGCGGCCGAGGTTGAGCACGATGGCGGTGTGGCCTTCGGCGACCACGTAGACCGAACCCATCAGGCCGAACACGACCAGGATGACGAGCGGGATCAGGATGTTGAGTCTCATCGGCCTGGCTCCTCGTTGCCGCGCGGATTACGGCCGGGACGGATGTCGTCGTCGGCGCCGGCGTTGACGGTCGGGGCGACCATGTCGGGCGTCAGCAACGGCGGCGCCGACGTGGATGCACCGTTGTCCTTCGCCATCGGCACATAGATCAGCTGGCGGCTGTCGCCACCGACGATGGTGCGGTTCTGGGCCAGGACGCCCTGCACGGTTTCCAGCCACAGGCGCTTGCGGGTGACCTCGGGCGCGTCGTGGTACTCGTCGACCAGCAGGCTGAAGCGTTCCGCGTCACCGGTGGCGCGGGCGATCGACGCGGTCTTGTAGCCTTCGGCCACGGTGCGCACCCGTGCCGCCTGGCCGCGTGCCTCGGGCACGACCTTGGCCGCGTAGGCGCGCGCCTCGCTGATCAGGCGGTCCTTGTCCTGCTGGGCGCTGTTGACGTCGTCGAACGCGGGCTTGACCTCTTCGGGCGGGCGCGCGTTGGGCAGGTTGAGTTCAGTGACCACCAGGCCGGTGCGGTAGGCGTCGATCGAGGCCTGCAGCATCTGCCGCGCCGAAACGGCCAGCGCCTCGCGGGCGCCGAGCACGGTGTCGAGGTCGGCACGGCCGACCTGCTCGCGCACGGTGGACAGCACCGCCTGCTGCAGCATCTGGTCGGCGTCGCGGGTGCCGAACAGGTACTTCTGCGCATCGCTGACGCGGTACTGCACGTTGATCTCGACCTGGACGATGTTCTCGTCGCTGGTCAGGATCGGCACGTTGTCGCTGAAGGTCTTGATCTGGGTGGCGGCGACCTTGGTCACCCGCTCGATCGGCCATGGCAGCTTGAAGTGCGGGCCGGGTTCGAGCACGCGCGAGAACTGGCCGAAGCGCAGCACCACGCCGCGCTGTTGCTCGGCCACCAGGACGAAGCAGTTGAAGGCCAGCCACAGCGCCAGCGCCAGACCGATCCAGCGCACCGGACTGCTGCCGCCCCCATCGAACATGCCGCGGAAATTGTCGAACAGGCCGCCCAGGCCGCCACCGTTGCCGCGGCGCGGTTTCCATGGGTTGCGACGGTCCTTGCCGGACCCGCTGTCATCGTTCTTGCCGGGAATGTTCCAGGCCATGCCTGCTCCAATCGGGGTGTGGCACGGCGCCCGGATCGGGCGTGTGCGCTGGACAGTTTACTAGGTCGGGCCGGGTTCGCCCGGAAGCAAGGGCATGCAGCCAGGTATTGGCTTTGCAGAAGCGGCTGAAGCCGCTCCTGCAAACGGATGACAGATCATGCCTGCGCGGTCATGGGGAAGCTTCGAGGGCCAGCTGGTCCCGCAGCGGCGCACCATCGGCGCCGGCGGCCAGGCGGATCGCCTCGGCGGCGGGCAGGTCCACGGCCAGCGTCCAGCCGTGTTCGTCGTGCGCTTCACCGCGGACCGCATCGAGCGCATGCAGCTGCGAGCGCAGGCGGCCGGCCGAGGTCGGCAGGCGCAGCTCGGCGACGATGCGGCGCAGGCCGAGCCGGCCGGCCACCGCCGTGCGCAACAGGTCGAGGCCAAGGCCGTCGCGGGCCGACACCCACACCCGCTCGCGCACCGCGGCGTCGGGCTGGTCGCCGCCAGGGCGATCGTGGCGTGGCTGCAGCGCGCGACGCGACACGGGGGCCGGCAACCGGTCGTCGCCGGCCATGGCTTCCTCGCCGCCATCGTCCCGGTGCGCCGCTTCGCCGACCTTGTCGATCTTGTTGTAGACCAGCAGCTGCGGGATCTCGCCGGCGCCGACCTCGGCCAGCACCGCATCAACCTGGGCGATGCGCTCCTGGCGCAATGGATCGGCAGCGTCGATGACATGCAACAGCAGGTCGGCGTCGCGCGCCTCGCTCAGGGTGGAGCGGAACGCGGCGACCAGCTCATGCGGCAGGTCGCGGACGAAGCCGACGGTGTCCGCGATGGCCGCGTGGCCGCCCGGCAGCGCGATGCGGCGCACGGTGGGATCGAGCGTAGCGAACAGCTGGTCGGCCGCGTAGGCATCGGCGCCGGTCAAGGCATTGAACAGCGTCGACTTGCCGGCGTTGGTGTAACCGACCAGTGCGATGCGCGGCACTTCCCGGCGCACGCGGGCGCGGCGCATCTGGGTGCGCTGCACCTCGACCTTGTCGAGCCGCTTTTGCAACTGCTCGACGCGCTTCTGCAGCAGCCGGCGGTCGGTTTCGAGCTGGGTCTCGCCCGGGCCGCGCAGGCCGATCGAACCACCGCGCTGGCGCTCCAGGTGGGTCCAGCCGCGGATCAGGCGCGTGGCCATGTGGCGCAGCTGCGCGAGTTCGACCTGCAGCTTGCCCTCGGCGCTGCGCGCGCGCTGGGAAAAGATGTCGAGGATCAGCCCGGTGCGGTCGACCACGCGCCGCTGCAGCACCTTTTCCAGGTTGCGTTCCTGGCCGGGCGTGAGCGGATGGTTGACCAGCACCAGGTCGGCACCGCTGGCCTCGGCCGCCGCCTTGACCTCGTCGAGCTTGCCGCTGCCGATCAAGGTCGCCGGGTTGGGTCGATCGATGCGGGCGTTGACGATGGTGGCCACGGTGGCCCCGGCCGAACGCGCGAGGTCGGCGAATTCCTCCAGCGCACCCTCGTCCGCCGGCCCGCCGGAATGGGGCTGGATCAGCAGGGCGTGCTCGCCCTTGCGGGAACGTTCAAACAGCGTGGTCGGCATCGTCTACCCGGGGTCGTTTCAAGCCAGGGATATGGCGGCGCCAACCCGCCGACGCAAGCCTATTCGGCTTCGTCGCTCCCCTCTTCGTCGTTTTCGGCGCCGCCCTCGGCCGACTGGACGTGGCCGCCCCCGGGCCCCACGCGCACGTTGCGCGCCGGCACCACGGTCGAGATGGCGTGCTTGTAGACCATCTGGCTGACGGTATTGCGCAGCAGCACCACGAACTGGTCGAACGACTCGACGGTGCCCTGCAGCTTGATGCCGTTGACCAGGTAGATCGACACCGGCACGCGTTCGCGCCGCAGCGCATTCAGGAAAGGATCCTGCAGAGATTGCCCCTTGGACATGTGTTTCCCCAGCTTGGTTATTGTTGTTCTGGCTTGCGCCCGCTTCGCCCGACCCGTTCCCCACGGCGGCGACAAGGCCGATGTTATACAACAGTTCAGGCTTGTGGGCGCCGCCTGCGTGACGCAGTTCGCAGGCCAGGCGGTGGGAGCGGTCATGGCTGCTCCCACACGGGCAATCAGCCCATTGGCGCAGGGCACCCCCGGCCACGACTGCCGAAGAACAGCGCCAGCGCATCGTCCAGCCGGGACTGGGCCGTGGCCGGGTCGAACCAGCTCGCATCGAGCTCACCGCGCAGCCAGGTCAGCTGGCGCTTGGCCAGCTGGCGCGTGGCATAGATCGCGCGGTCGCGGAATTCGCCAACCGGAGTGGCGCCGTCCAGATGCTCCCATGCCTGGCGATAGCCGACGGCGCGGATCGCCGGCAGCTCCAGCGGTGCCGGATGCGCGCGCAGCTCCGGCAGCGCACGCAGCCCACGCACTTCGTCGAGGAAGCCCGCGGCCAGCATCGTGTCCAGGCGCGCGGCGATGCGGCCATGCAAGGTCGCGCGGTCGGCGGGCGCGATGACCAGTTTCAGCACCCGGCACGGCAACCGCTGGCCGGGCGGCGATTCGCGCTGCCACTGGCTGATCGGCCGGCCGCTGAGGCGGAAGACTTCCAGCGCACGCTGGATGCGCTGCGCATCGGTGGCGTGGATGCGCGCCGCCGCCGCGGGATCGACGCCGGCCAGCTCGGCATGCAGCGCAGGCCAGCCGGACTCACGCGCTTCGGCCTCGATCGCCGCGCGCATCGCGGCGTCGGCCTCGGGCATCGGCGACAGTCCCTGCAGCAGCGCGCGGAAATACAGCCCGGTGCCGCCGGCCAGGATCGGCAACCGGCCGCGCGCGAGGATGCCGTCGATGGCCGCGCGTGCGTCGGCGGCGAACTCGGCGGCCGAATAGGTTTGCCACGGATCGCGCAGGTCGATCATGTGGTGCGGTACGGTCGCGCGCTCCTCCATGGTCGGCTTGGCCGCACCGATATCGAGCCCGCGATAGACCAGCGCCGAATCGACGCTGACGATTTCGCCGCCCAGCCGCTGCGCCCATTCCAGCGCAAGCGCGCTCTTGCCCGATGCGGTCGGGCCCATGAGGGCGATGGCGGGTGGACGAGGGTCGCGGGTCATTGCGGAACAACATCCGCGCGGCCGGGCGAAGCGCTCGGCCATCGCCCCCGGCAGGCCTCGCGACGGCACCCGGCCATGTCCAATCAGTGCCCGTGCAGCTGCAGTTCGGCCCGCACCGCGTCATGGGTGGCCTGCACCGCCGGCGGCGGCGCGCGGCCGAGCAGGCTGACGACGATGATCGCCACGGTCCCGGCGATGAAGCCCGGCACGATCTCGTACAGCGCACTGCCGGTGTGCTTCCACACGAGCACGGTCACGGCGCCGACCACCATGCCCGCCAGCGCGCCGTTGCGGGTCATCCGCTTCCACGACAGCGAGATCAGGACGATCGGACCGAACGCGGCGCCGAATCCGGCCCAGGCGTAGCTGACCAGCCCGAGCACGCGGCTGTCCGGGTCGCGCGCGATCCAGATCGCCAGCAACGCCACCGCCAGCACCATCGCGCGACCGAACCAGACCAGCTCGCGCTGGCTGGCGTTCGGGCGCAGGAAGCCGTGGTAGAAATCCTCGGTGAGCGCGCTCGAGCACACCAGCAGCTGGCACGACAGCGTGCTCATGATCGCCGCGAGGATCGCCGACAGCAGGATCCCGGCGATCCACGGGTTGAACAGCACTTCGGCGAGCGCGATGAACACCCGTTCGGGGTTGTCGCGCACCATGTCCGCGGCCGGCCCCGGGTGCCCGGCGAAGTAGGCGATGCCGAACAGTCCCACCGTCACGGACCCGAGCAGGCACAGGATCATCCAGGTCATGCCGATGCGTCGCGCCTTGGGAATGGTCTGCAGGCCATCGGCAGCCATGAACCGCGCCAGGATGTGCGGCTGGCCGAAGTAGCCCAGGCCCCAGGCCAATGCCGAGACCACGGCCACCAGGCCGCCGGCACCGACCCATTGCAGCCGCGCCGGGTCGACCTGCTCGATCAGCACCCGGGTCTCGTCCAGGCCGCCGCTGCCGATCAGCACGAACACCGGCGTGAGCAGCAGCGCGAAGATCATCAGCGTCGCCTGCACGGTGTCGGTCCAGCTCACCGCGAGGAAACCGCCGACCAGGGTGTAGGTGATCGTCGCCGCCGCGCCCCACCACAGCGCCTGTGCGTACGGCAGCCCGAACACGCTTTCGAACAGGCGTGCGCCGGCCACGATGCCGCTGGCGCAGTACACCGCGAAGAACACCAGGATCACCAGCGCCGAGAGGATCCGCAGCAATCGGCTGCCGTCGGCGAAACGATGGGTGAAGTAGTCCGGCAGTGTCAGCGCGTTGTGGGTGCGCTCGGTGTAGACGCGCAACGGCCCGGCGACGAAGCGCCAATTGCACCAGGCGCCGATGGTCAGGCCGATCGCGATCCACGCCTCCGACAGCCCGCTGGCGTACAGCGCGCCGGGCAGGCCCAGCAGCAACCAGCCACTCATGTCCGAGGCGCCGGCCGACAGCGCGGTGACGTAGCTGCCCAGCGACCGGCCGCCGAGGATGTAGTCGTCGAAGCTGCGCGTGGAACGCCACGCGACGAAGCCGATGCCGACCATCAGCAGCAGGTAGGCAGCAAAAGTGACGAGCAGCGGCGTGCTGGCGGTCATGCGCGAGTCCAGTGGTTTTCCCAGCGCCCGAGCTTACCGCACCGCCGCCCTGCCCCCGGGTCATCCGGGACATGTCCTGCGGGCGCGGGCTGGCTCAGTCGTCGTCCGGCCAGCGGATCGCCGGCTTTGCATCGACGCGCGGCATTGGCACCGCGGCGACCGCGTTCCAGACCATCAGCGCATCGACGGTCGCGGCGACGTCATGCACCCGCAGCAGCATCGCGCCGCGCTGGGCGGCGATCAGGTGCGCGGCAACCGAGCCGTGGACGCGGGCGCGCGGGACATCGCGGCCGGTCAGTTCGCCGATGGTCTTCTTGCGCGACAGCCCGGCCAGCAGCGGCACGCCGAACTCGGTAAAACGCTGCAGCTGCGCGAGCAGGGCCAGGTTGTGGTCGCGGTTCTTGCCGAAACCGAAGCCGGGATCGACGACGATGTTCTTCTTCGCGATCCCCGCCATCTCGGCGGAGAAGATGCGCTCGGCGAGGAACCGGTGCACCTCGGCGACGACGTCGTCGTAGTGCGGATCGTCCTGCATCGAACGCGGCTGCCCGAGCATGTGCATCAGCACCACCGGCACGCCCAGCTCCGCGGCCGCATCCAGCGCGCCCTCGCGGCGCAGCGCGTAGACGTCATTGATCATGCCGGCGCCGGCGGCGACCGCGGCGCGCATCACTTCGGGCTTGGAGGTGTCGATGCTGATCGGCAGCGCGGTTTCCTGCGCCAGCCGTTCGACCACCGGAATGATGCGGCGCAGTTCCTCGTCGAGCGGAACGTCGGCGGCACCGGGGCGCGTCGATTCGCCGCCGATGTCGAGAACATCGGCACCCTCCTCCGCCAGCGCCAGCCCATGCGCCACGGCGGCGTCGGCGGTGGCATGGGTGCCGCCGTCGGAAAACGAGTCCGGGGTGACGTTGACGATCCCCATGACGCGCGGCCGGTCGAGCCGCAGGATCCGGCCGCCGCAATCGAGCGTCGCCACGGTATCGAACATCAGCGGGGGTCCCCTTTTAGCGAGCCCTGGAACGCCGCGCCGAGGGCGACACCGATGGCCATCCACAGCGCGAGCTGCCCGGTGGTCACGCCCATGGCGACGCCAAGCGCGATGCCCAGCGGCACCCACGACATGCGAGGGCAGGAGATCTTCATGGCAGTCCTCCTCATGATTTCCGATTATCCATCGACGGAGACGCGCTGCGCACGCGGATGTGACCGCCATGGCCCCTGTAGGCGCGGACCGGGAAAGAAAAAAGGCCGGAGCAAGCAAGCTCCGGCCTTCGAGGCTTCCGCACGAACCGCGGGGCGTCAGGTCTGCGCAGCAGGCCCGCCGATGGTGATCGGCTTGGGCTCCTCGCGCGCCGGGCCGCCCTGGGTCCAGCCCATCGGCGGCGGCGGGTCACGGCCTTCCATGATCGCGTCGATCTGCGGCACGTCGATGGTTTCGTACTCGAGCAACAGCTTGGCCATCGCGTGCAGCTTGTCGATGTTTTCGGTGAGGATCTTCGTGGTCCGGCCGTAGGCCTTGTCGAGGATGCCGCGCACGACTTCGTCGATCCGGCGCGCGGTGTCGTCCGACACGCTCTTGTGCTGGGTGACCGAACGACCGAGGAACACCTCGTCGTCTTCCTCGCCATAGGCGATCGGGCCAAGCTCGTCCGACAGGCCCCACTTGGTGACCATGTTGCGGGCCATCTTGGTCGCCCGCTCGATGTCGTTGGACGCACCGGTGGTGACCTTGTCCTCGCCGAAGATCAGTTCCTCGGCCACGCGGCCGCCATACAGCGAGCACAGCTGCGATTCGATCGCGGTGCGGTTGTAGCTGTACTTGTCGCCCTCGGGCAGGTACATGGTCACGCCCAGCGCGCGGCCGCGCGGGATGATCGTCACCTTGTAGACCGGGTCGTGCTCGGGCACCAGGCGGCCGACGATGGCATGGCCGGCCTCGTGGTAGGCGGTGAGCGTCTTTTCGTCCTCGCTCATCGCCATCGAGCGGCGCTCGGCGCCCATCATGATCTTGTCGCGCGCCTTGTCGAAGTGGTCCATGCGGACTTCCTTCGCGTTCTCGCGCGCGGCGAACAGCGCCGCCTCGTTGACCAGGTTGGCCAAGTCCGCGCCGGAGAAGCCCGGCGTGCCGCGGGCGACGATCATCGGCTCGACGTTGTCGGCCAGCGGCACCTTGCGCATGTGCACCTTCAGGATCTGGTCGCGGCCCTTCACGTCCGGCAAGCCGACCACCACCTGGCGGTCGAAGCGGCCCGGGCGCAGCAGGGCAGGATCGAGCACGTCGGGGCGGTTGGTCGCCGCCACCACGATCACGCCCTCGCCGCCCTCGAAGCCGTCCATCTCGACCAGCAACTGGTTGAGCGTCTGCTCGCGCTCGTCGTGGCCGCCGCCCAGGCCGGCACCGCGATGGCGGCCGACCGCGTCGATCTCGTCGATGAAGATGATGCAAGGCGCGTGCTTCTTGCCCTGCTCGAACATGTCGCGCACGCGGCTGGCGCCGACGCCGACGAACATCTCGACGAAGTCGGAACCGGAAATCGAGAAGAACGGCACCTTGGCCTCGCCGGCGATGGCCTTGGCCAGCAGCGTCTTGCCGGTGCCGGGCGGGCCGACCATCAGCACGCCGCGCGGGATCTTGCCGCCCAGCTTCTGGAAGCGAGTCGGGTCGCGCAGGAACTCGACCAGTTCGGACACCTCTTCCTTGGCCTCGTCGCAGCCGGCGACGTCGGCGAAGGTGACCTTGGTCTGGTCCTCGTTGAGCAGCTTGGCGCGCGAGCGGCCGAAGGACATCGCGCCCTTGCTGCCGCCCTGCTGCATCTGCCGCATCATGAAGAACCAGAAACCGATGATCAGCAGCACCGGCAGGAAGTTGATCAGCAGCGCCCAGATCGTCACGCCGGATTCCGGCGGCGCCTGCTTGATCGCGACGTCGTGCTTGAGCAGGTCGTCGATCAGGCGCTCGTCGCGGCGCGGCGCATTGGTCACGCCCTTGCTGCCGTCGGAACGGGTGAACTTGATCGAGCGCTCATCGCTGGCGATGTCCACTTCCTTGATCCGGTCGTTGCGGACGTCGGTGATGAACTGCGAGTAGATGATGTCGTCGCTGCCGACGGCTTTCGGGCTGAAGCTCTGGAACACCACCATCAGCACGACGGCGACGACCACCCAAAGCATCAGATTCTTGACCAGGTCACTCATTCGATTGCGCTCCGCGGCAACGCCGCCACCTTACTTGATTTGTGCCAGCCGGCCCTGCGCCAGCGCATAGACTTCCGGCGAACGCTTGCGCGAGGCAGCCGGCTTGCGGATCACCACCTTGGCATAGCGCCGCCGCAGCTCCCGCACGTATTCGTCGAACCCCACGCCCTGGAACAGCTTGATCAGCAGCGTGCCGCCGGTTCGCAGGTGGTGGTCGGCGAAATCCATCGCCAGTTCCGCCAGATGCATGGCCCGCGGCAGGTCGACGGCATCCACACCACTCTTATTGGGGGCCATGTCGGACAGGACAAGGTCGACTTGCGCCCCTTCCAGTGTCGCTTCCAGCCTCGATAGGACGTCATCGTCCCTGAAATCCCCATGAAGGAACTCCACGCCGGCCAGTGGCGGCATCTCCAGGATGTCCAGCGCCACCACCCGGCCCGGATTGGCCTGGTCCATGCTGCCCAGCGCCTGCCGGACCCACTGCGACCAGCCGCCCGGGGCGGCACCCAGGTCCACCACCACCATGCCGGGCTTGAGCAGGCGGTCGCGTTCGACCAGTTCCTCGAGCTTGTAGGCCGCGCGCGAACGCAATCCCTCGGCCTGCGCCTTCTTGACGTAGGGATCGGAGAAATGCTCCTTCAGCCAGCGCTGGCTGCTCTTGCTGCGGGTGGCCATGAGGGGCTGGGGGTAAGTGCCCGGAAATCAGGGCGTTGCGGGCCGCCATGATACCCTGCGCGCCTTTCCCCCACTCGATCCAGCGCATGCCCATCGTCCTGACCGCAGCCCAGAACCGTTTCCTGCGCGGACAGGCGCATGACCTCAAGGCCATGCTGCAGGTCGGCGGCAAGGGCGTGACCGACGCGGTGGTGACCGAAGTCGCCGCCGCGCTGGAGCATCACGAGCTGATCAAGGTGAAAATCGCCGCCACCGACCGCGAGGCCCGCGACGCGATCATCGTCGCCCTCGTCGCACGCAGCGATGCGGCGCTGGTGCAGCGGATCGGGCATGTCGCGATCCTGTACCGGCCGAGCGAGGAGCACCGGCGAATCGTGTTGCCGCGTGGGGCCGGGGCCAGGGAATAAGGGCCCGGAAACCGGGAATCGTTCGAGGCGGGTGCTGGCGCCTTCTTCCCTGGGGTTACGATTCAGGCCCCCGTTTCCCGGATGCAGTGCCGCGCAAGCGGATGCATCTCGTGCTCCCCCGTTCCCGACCCGATCCCACGTGCCATGCAACTCAACCTCGAACGCCCCGATTACGACTTCTTCCTGCGCGGCGCGGACGGCGCCTCGGCGCTGGTCAACGAGCGCCGGCTGGAACGCAGTTTCATCCTCTCCCCGCGCACGCTCGTCGAAAACTGGCCGGTGACCGACGTCACCACGCTGGCACCCGAAGACCTGCAGCCGCTGCTCGAACTCGAGCCCGAACTGGTGCTGCTCGGCAGCGGCGCGACCCAGGCCTTCCCGCCGCCGGCGACGATGGCCGCCTGCCTGTCGCGCGGCATCGGGCTGGAATCCATGACCAATGCCGCCGCCGCGCGCACGTTCAACGTGCTGGCAAGCGAGGGCCGACGGGTGGTGGCGGGGTTCGTGCTGCGCGCCTGAACAGGTCTTGCAGGAGCGGGTTGCGGGGATCAGCGCTTCGGCAAGTAACCCAAGGGATCGACCGGCTTGCCGTTGTCGCGGGTGAGCCGACGCGGCTTGCGCTCCGCAGGAGCGCGCGTCGGCGAACGACCGGCGCGCTGCGCCGGGCCGGGGATCCGCCCGTCCGAAGCCGGGGTGCGATCAGCGCTTCGGCAAGTAACCCAAGGGATCGACCGGCTTGCCGTTGTAGCGGATCTCGAAGTGCAGCATGTCGCGCGCCGCGCCGCTGCGGCCCATTTCGGCGATCTGCTGGCCGGCTTTCACCACCTGGCCCTCGTTGACCAGCCGCGCGCGGTTGTGGCCATAGGCCGACAGCCATTCGTCGTTGTGCTTGACGATGACCAGTTCGCCGTAGCCGACCAGGCCGGAGCCCGAATACACCACCACGCCATCGGCGGCCGCGCGCACCGGCTGGCCGCCGGCCCCGGCGATGTCGACGCCCTGCTTGGTGGGATCGCCCGCGCGGTAGGTGCCGACGAGCTGCCCCTCGGTGGGCCAGCGCCAGCTGAACGGGCTGGACGCCGCGACCGGCCGCGGCACGGTGGTCGCAGTGGTGCCTGCTGAAGGCGCCGGGCGGCTGGTCGCGGGGGGCCGCGACGACGGCTGCGTCGTGGTGGTCCGGCGCCCGTTGCCCGGGTAAAGCTTCAACTGCTGCCCGGGATAGATCGTGTACGGCGGGGCGATGTTGTTCCAGGTCGCCAGGTCGAGCGTGGTGATGCCGTTGTTGGTGGCGATCCGGTACAGCGTGTCGCCGCGGCGGACGGTGGTGGTCGCGCCGTACTTGGGCGTGGAAACGCGCGCCCCGCCCTCGCGCACGACGTGGCTGCTGCCGCAGGCGGCCAGGACGAGCAGCGCCAGCGAGGCCAGCCCGGCGACGAGGATGCGGGACGGGGTGTTTCCGGTACGGGGCGTCGTGGTCATGCGGCTTGCGGGTCCTTCAGGTCGGGCCAACGGCGGCAGGGGCGTCATGGCGCGGCAAACGGAACGCTCAGCCGGTCAGCCGCTGCAGCAATTCGCGCGCGGCGACGCTGCCACCGCCGATCAGGATACCGAAGTAGACGATCGTACCGACGTTGGCCAGGTAACCCAGCAGCACCGCGACGCCGTCGCGCTGGATCAGGCCAGCGGCAAGGAACAGCAATGCCAGCGCGGGCAATGTGTTGCTGAAGGGCACGAAACCGAACGGCGCCATCAACAGCAGCGCGGCCAGGATGAACGCCAGGTTGTTGAACAGGTTCTGTACGCGGCCATTGACCAGCGCGCGCAGCCGGTGCGGCCGGCTGATCCGTTCCAGCCGCTGCACCCACACCATGCCGGCGGTCAAACCGGGCCGCAGCCGGTCGACCGGCAGCGCCTTCGCCCGCAGTCGTGCGGGCAGCCACAGCGGGCGCCCGATCAGACGGCTGACGCCGACCAGCAGGATCGCGGCACCGAACACGGTGCTGACGCCGGGAATCGACACCGGGATCAGGAACACCAGCGTCAACAGCATCGTCAGCAGCAGCAACCCTTCGTCGCCGAACACGTCGAGCAGTTCGCCAAGTGTCAGGTGGTCCTCGGGCAGCCCGGCGATGATCGCGGCGAGCTGTTCGCCGAGCGACGCCGAATCGCCATCGCTGGCCGGATGCCTTGCCGTCATGTCGTGCTCCAGGTCATCGCCGACACCGACTGGCGTGCGGTCGCCGCCACATTCAGTCGACCAGCCCGGACAGCAGCGGCACGAACACCACCGGCGCGAGATTGGCCTGGCTGATCACGCCATCGGCGTCCTTGCGCAGGCACAGCAGCGACTGCGCGCCGCTGCCGCCCACCGGCGCCACCAGGGTGCCGCCGGGCGCGAGCTGCGCCGCCAGTGCGTCGACTAGCGCCGGCGCGGCGGCGGTGACGACGATGCCGTCGAACGGGCCGTTCTCCGGCCAGCCGATGCGACCGTCGTCGTGCTTGCTGCGGATGTTGAACCCCAGCGTGCGGAAGCGCTTGCGCGCGGTGCGCAGCAACTCGCCGATGCGCTCGACCGTATGCACCTCCAGCCCCAGCGCGGCCAGGATCGCGGCCTGGTAGCCGGAGCCGGTGCCGACCTCCAGCACCTTCGAAGGCTGGGCGCCGTTGGCGAACAGCGCCTCGGTCATCTTCGCCACCACCCACGGCTGCGAAATGGTCTGGCCGTGGCCGATCGGCAGCGCGGTGTCTTCATAGGCGCGGGTGGCCAGTGCCTCGTCGACGAACAGGTGCCTCGGCACGGTGCGGATGGCGTTGAGCACGCGCTCGTCGACGATGCCGTTGTCACGCAGGCGCTCGATCAGGCGGTCGCGCACCCGCTGCGAGGTCATGCCCATCCCGATCGCTTCGGGATGCAGGCGCATGCGCGCGGTCATGGCGCATCCTCGCGCAGTTCCGCGGCCAGGCCGTCGACCCAGCTGGCCACCTGCTCCAGCGCCTGGTAGCGGGTCAGGTCGACGTGAATCGGGGTGATCGAGATGTGCCCGGTGCGCACGGCGTGGAAATCGGTGCCGGCGCCGCTGTCGTGCTCGGCGCCCGCCGGGCCGATCCACCACCAGTCGCGGCCGCGCGGGTCCTGCTGCGGGATGCAGGGCTCGGCGCGGTGGCGGTTGCCCAGGCGCGCGACCTCGAAGCCGGCGACCTCTTCCCACGGCAGGTCGGGCACGTTGACGTTGAGGATGGTGTCGGCGGGCAGCGGGTCGGCTGCGAGCCGGGCGACGATCTCCACGGCGGCGCGCGCGGCGGTCTCGTAATGCTTGCCCTGGTGGTCGGCCGTGGCCAGCGACATCGCCACCGCCGGCAGGCCGAGGAAACGCCCTTCCATCGCCGCGGCGACAGTGCCGGAATAGATGACGTCGTCGCCGAGGTTGGCGGTGTTGTTGATCCCGGAGACGACGATGTCCGGCTCGTCCTCGAGCATCCCGGTGATGGCGACATGCACGCAGTCGGTGGGCGTGCCGTAGACGCGCCAGACCGCGGCTTCCTGCTGCACCACGCGCACCGGCGCATCGAGGGTCAATGAATTGCTGGCGCCGGAGCGGTCGCGGTCCGGGGCAACGATCAGCACTTCATGGCCGGCATTGCGCAGCCCCTGGGCCAGGATCCGGATGCCGGGGGCATCCACGCCGTCGTCGTTGCTCACAAGTACCCGCATGAACCTCTCTTCCGTGCCCCATCGCAGTGCTGTTGCACGACATGATAGCGGATGCGCGCGACCACCCGCCGGGCGATGCGCCGCCGCTGGCGCCGCGCTAGGCTTGGTCCATGACCGCACGCCGCGATCCGCCCGGGGACGGGCCTCAAGACGACGACGCCGCGCTGTTCCGCAGCGCGATCGGCCCGGTGCGCGAGCTGCCACCGGCCCCGCTCCCGCCCGCGCCGCCAAAGCCGCGACCGGTGCCGCGCATGGCCCGGCGCGACGACGACGACGCGCGCAGCGAATTCCAGCGGATCCTCGATGCCGGCCTGCTGGAAACCGGCGATGCGCTGCGCTACCGCTGCGACGACGTGCCACCGCGCGTACTGCAGCGGCTGGCGCGCGGCGAGTACGCCGCGCAGGAGGAACTCGACCTGCACCATGCCGACCTGGCCCAGGCCGAAGCGCTGTTGCGGGGATTCCTGAAAGCCGCGCGCGACGCGGGCGTCGCCTGCGTCCGCATCATCCACGGCAAGGGGCTGCATTCGGATAGCCGTACCCCGCCGCTGAAAAACCTGGTCGACCGGATGCTACGCCAGCGCGCCGACGTGCTGGCGTTCCATTCCGCGCCGGCCGCGCAAGGCGGCGGCGGCGCGGTGCTCGTGCTGCTCGCGAAGCGCTGAAGCGCCCCTCCGCTTTCAGTGGGACGCGATCAATACGCGCCTTTCCGGCGGATTCACCCAATGCACGCGGACGCCGCGCTGGCGTGCAATCCATTCGACCTCCGCGATGTACTGCGCGTCGGGACGCATCCGCGTCTCGGTGGCCGCATCGCCATTGACGGCGGCAGGTGCAACGTAGGCCGATTTCATGCCGGCGCTGGTGCAACCGGCCAGGCCAATCAACAGCAGGGACACGACAGCAATACCGGGAATGGCTTTCATGGCGATTCTCCTGCTTGCCCGGCGCAGGACCCCATGTCCTGCGTCGATTTCGACTCTACGCCGGCCGCTTTCGCCGGCCAGTGCCGCTCATACGTTTCCGACGAACGGTCGCTGGCCGCCCTGCACGTCGTGCATGGCGCCCAACTCCGCCAGCACCGTGGTCGCGTAGGTGCCCGGTGGCAGGGTGAATGCCACCACGAGGGCGTCGTCGCCCTGCCATTCCCATGCCAGCGCACCGGGGCGCAGGCGCGTCGCGCGCCGCTCCTGGCGCAGCCCCGCCGACTCCAGCCCGGCGCGCAGTGCCATCGCGGTGTCGCCGGTGAGCGCGGCCTCCTCCACGTGTCGCGCGGCGCCGGCGCTGCGCAGGTCGCCTCGACCCCAGAGCGGCGCGCTGGGATGGATGTCGAAACGATCCAGGCGCTCGGCCAGCGCCTCGCTCCACGGCTCGGGCCCGAACACGCTGCGACTGCCGTCGAGCGCCCAGACCTCGCCTTCCAGGCCGCGGTTCCATGAGCCATCTCGCACGCGCGCGGCAAGCACCTGGTTGAACAGCTCCGAACGCGCGGCCGACAGCAGGTAGGTACGCTGGGTTCGGGCAACGCGCTGCCCGGCGAACATCGCCAGCGCGTTGCCGAGGTTGGCGCCCTCGCGACCGAAACGCTGTTCGCCGAAATAGTTGGGCACACCCGCATCGACGATCGCCTGCAGGCGCGCCGCGATCGCGGCATGGTCGCCCTGCACTTCGCGCAGCACCAGCCGGAAGCGGTTGCCGGCCAGCGCGCCACGCGGCAGTTTCTTCGCGTGCCATGCATGGCCGAGCACGCGCAATCCCTGTGCCTGCAACGCGTCGATGTCCGGCGCCTCGCGCCCGGGCAGGTGCACGCTGAAGCGCTGGCGGGTCACCGCGTGGCGGTCCTTCAGTCCCGCATACCCGACTGCCATGTCCGCAATCCCGGCCCATTGCGCGATCAGCTTCGCCGCGAAGGCGGTGTTCATGCCGCGCTTCTCGACGTCCAGCAGCAGGTGCTCGCCTTCGCCGCTGGAGGCGAAGGCGTCGATCTCCTCGACGAAGAAGTCCTGCGGCGTCGTGCGGATTGTCGCTGTCAGCACCGCGGTGCCGTGCGCGCACGGGAGCGTTGTTTCAGACATGGCTGTACCGCGCGCGGGTGCCGGCGTTGTCCAGCCGGATTGACGGTTGGTCAACCGTGTTTTCGGAAAAGCGTTTCGCGCCGTGACGGCGCGAGCCTTGACGGCAGGATGCGTCTCGAAGTCGATTCAACCTACGCCCCGTCGCGCACGAGCAGGCACACCGCCTGCGCGGCGATGCCTTCGCCGCGGCCGATGAAGCCGAGCGATTCGCTGGTGGTCGCCTTGACGCTGACCGCGTCGATGTCCACGCCGAGGTCCAGTGCGATCAGCGCGCGCATCGCGTCGGCGTGCGGGCCCACCTTCGGGCGTTCGCAGACCACGGTGACGTCGGCATTGCCGAGCTTCCAGCCACGTTCGCGCAGCAGCGTGTCGCAGTGGCGCACGAACGCGCGGCTGTCCGCGTCCTTCCAGCGCGGATCCGAGGGCGGAAAATGGCGACCGATGTCGCCCAGCGCCAGTGCGCCGAGCAGCGCGTCGCACAGCGCGTGCAGCACCACGTCGCCGTCGCTGTGCGCCAGCACGCCACGGTCGTGCGGCACGCGAACGCCACCGAGCATGACGTGGTCGCCTTCGCTGAAGGCATGCACGTCGTAACCCTGGCCGATCCTGATATCCATCTACCCGTGATCTCCGTAGGAGCGCACTCGGGCGCGACCGGGCGCTCCCTGCAGAACCAGGTCGCGCCCGCGTGTGCTCCTAAGTGCGTTGCGAAAGAACGAACTCGAACCGCGCCAGGTCCGCCGGCGTTGTGATCTTGAAATTGTCCTCAGCGCCCTCGACCAGCAGCGGACGCTGGCCCTGCCGCTCCATCGCCATCGACTCGTCAGTGATGTCGACGCCCGCGTCGCGCGCGCTTTCCAGCGCGCGGGTGAGCTGCAGGCGGCGGAACAGCTGCGGCGTCAGTGCGCGCCACAGGCGTTCGCGCGACTCGGTGCGGTCGATCCCGCCGTCATCGCCGGACCGCTTGAGCGTGTCGCGCACCGGCGCGGCCAGGATCGCGCCGACCGGATCGTTGCGGCCGCGCTCGAGCAACTGGTCGAGGTCGGGGGCCGAGAGGTTCGGGCGCGCGGCGTCATGCACGAGCACGAAGTCGTCCGCGCGCACGCTGTCCGGCAGCGCCGCCAGGCCGGCCAGCACCGAATCGGCGCGCGCGTCACCGCCAATGCAGGTGAGCAGCGGCTTGCCTTCGAACTCGCGCCAACCCGGCCAGCGTTCGTCGCCTTCGGCCAGCACCACCACCGCGCCCTGCACTTTCGGGTGCGCCAGCAGCGCACGCAACGTGTGCGCCAGCAACGGTTTGCCGGCGACTTCCAGGTACTGCTTCGGGACGTCGCCACCGAAGCGCGCGCCGCGGCCGGCCGCGGGCACGACCGCCCAGAGCCTGCCCGGGAGCTGGTCCGGGGTCATGGGTTGTCCTCCTTCGTCGCGTCATCCTGGCGGTCCGGTTCGGCCGGCTGCCTGTCGACCACGCGGTAGAACGTCTCGCCCGGCTTGATCATGCCCAGTTCGCTGCGCGCGCGTTCCTCGACCGCGGCGCCGCCGTCGGCACTCTTGAGCTCGGCCACCTCGGCGGCGAGCGCGTCGTTGCGCTGCTGCAGGCCACCGTTGTCGCGTTCCTGCTGCTCGACCTGGTGCGACAGCGCGCGCACGTCGCCGGCGCCGCCATGCCCGAACCACAGGCGGTACTGCAGCCACGCCAGCAGCGCGAGCAGTACCAGCGCCGTGATCCGCAGCATGCGCATCGACGCGGCCGTCAGCGCTTCAGCGACACGAAGGCGTCACGGCCGGCATACCGGGCATCGGCGCCCAGCGCCTGCTCGATGCGCAGCAGCTGGTTGTACTTGGCCACGCGGTCGCTGCGGCATAGCGAACCGGTCTTGATCTGGGTGGCCGTGGTGGCCACCGCGATGTCGGCAATGGTGGTGTCCTCGGTCTCGCCGGAGCGGTGCGAGACCACCGCGGCGTAGTTGGCCGCGTCGGCCATCGCGATGGCTTCCAGGGTTTCGGTCAGGGTGCCGATCTGGTTGACCTTGACCAGGATCGCGTTCGCCACGCCGCGCTCGATGCCGTCCTTGAAGATGCGCGGGTTGGTCACGAACAGGTCGTCGCCAACCAGCTGCACCTTGTTGCCCAGGCGCTCGGTCAGCAGCTTCCAGCCGTCCCAGTCGTCCTCGGACATGCCGTCCTCGATGGTGACGATGGGGTACTCGTCGCACCAGTTGGCGAGGAAATCGACGAACTGCTCGCTGGTCAGGCGCTTGCCCTCGCCGACGAGGTGGTACTTGCCGTTGTCGTGGAACTCGGTGGACGCCACGTCCAGGCCCAGCAGCACGTCTTCGCCCGCGTGGTAGCCGGCCTTGCCGATCGCCTCGAGGATGGTGTCGAGCGCTTCGACATTGCTGCGCAGGTCCGGCGCGAAGCCGCCTTCGTCGCCGACCGCCGTGCTCAGGCCGTGGCCCTTGAGCACGGATTTCAGCGCATGGAAGATCTCGGTGCCGGCACGCAGCGCCTCGGAGAACGACGAGAAGCCGACCGGCAGCACCATGAATTCCTGCAGGTCGACGTTGTTGTCGGCGTGCGCGCCGCCGTTGATGATGTTCATCATCGGCACTGGCAGCACCGGTGCGCGGTTACCGGCGAGCAGCTTCCACAGCGGTTCCTTCCTTGACGCAGCCACCGCGTGCGCGTTCGCCAGCGACACGCCGAGCAGCGCGTTCGCGCCCAGGCGCCCCTTGTTCTCGGTGCCGTCGAGGTCAATCAGGCGCTTGTCGAGCGCGACCTGGTCGGCGGCATCGAAGCCCCGCAGCGCCTGCGCGATGGTGTCATTGACGTTGGCCACCGCCTTGAGCACGCCCTTGCCGAGGTAACGGGTCCGGTCGCCGTCGCGCAGTTCCACCGCCTCCTTCGAACCAGTGGAGGCGCCCGACGGCACCATCGCGCGGCCGAAACTGCCATCGGCGAGCGTGACTTCGGCTTCGAGTGTGGGGTTGCCACGGGAGTCGAGGATTTCGCGGGCGTGGATCTTGGCAATCGTGGTCATGGTGTCTCGGGGTTGGAGGAATCGATGGACGACGGTGGATCCGAGTCCGGCGCCGGGCATCCAGTCCGGTCGGCGGCGGAATCGGGGACGGCGCGCGGAAAACCCGCGCCTCCGCCTACAGCCCGGCTTCGAGGAAGCCGTTCTTCTTGGTCACGCGGTCGAGTTCGAGCAGGGTTTCGAGCAGCGCGCGCATCTTCGGCAGCGGCCACGCGTTCGGGCCGTCGCTGAGCGCTTCTTCCGGGCGCGGATGGGTTTCCATGAACAGCCCGCTGACGCCGACCGCGACCGCGGCGCGCGCCAGCACCGGGATGAACTCGCGCTGGCCGCCGCTGCTGCCGCCCTGCCCGCCCGGCAACTGCACCGAGTGGGTGGCGTCGAACACCACCGGGCAGCCGGTGTCGCGCATCACCGCCAGCGAGCGCATGTCGCTGACCAGGTTGTTGTAGCCGAAGCTGGCGCCGCGCTCGCAAACCATGATGTCGGGGTTGCCGGTTGCCTTGGCCTTGTCCACCACCGGCTTCATTTCCCACGGCGACAGGAACTGGCCCTTCTTGATGTTGACCGGCTTGCCGGCAGCGCAGACCTTGGTGATGAAGTCGGTCTGGCGCACGAGGAAGGCCGGCGTCTGCAGCACGTCGACGACCGACGCCACTTCGTCCATCGGCGTGTACTCGTGCACGTCTGTCAGCACCGGCACGCCGATCTGCTTTTTCACCTCGGCCAGCACCTTCAGGCCTTCTTCCAGGCCGGGGCCGCGGAAGCTGGTGCCGGACGTGCGGTTGGCCTTGTCGAAACTGGACTTGAAGATGAAGTTGATGCCGAGCGCGGAGGTGATCTCCTTGAGCTGGCCGGCGACGTCGAGCTGCAGCTGCACCGACTCGATCACGCAGGGGCCGGCGATCAGGAACAGCGGCTGGTCGAGGCCGACATCGAATCCGCAGAGTTTCATGATGCTACCCCCGTAGGAGCGGCTTCAGCCGCGAGCTTTTCGTCCCTGCCTGCGCGAATCAAGAGCTCGCGGCTGAAGCCGCTCCTACAAGTGCGCAGGCTCATGCCGACGCCTCCTTGAGCAGCTTGCCGCCGGCCTTGTGCTCCCGCGCGGCGCGAACGAAACCGACGAACAGCGGATGGCCGTGGCGCGGCGTGGACAGGAATTCCGGGTGTGCCTGGCAGGCGATGAACCATGGGTGGTTCGGCAGCTCCACCATCTCGACCAGCAGGTCGTCCATCGACTTGGCGCTGATCACCAGCCCCGCTTCCTCGAGCTGGGTGCGGTAGCGATTGTTGAATTCGTAGCGGTGGCGGTGGCGTTCGGCCACCACGTCCTTGCCGTAGATCTCGCGCGCCTTGCTGCCCGGCTTCAGGCGCTGCTCCTGCAGGCCCAGGCGCATGGTGCCGCCGAGGTTGCTGTCCTCGCTGCGACGCTCGATCTCGCCGGACTGGGTGCGCCATTCGGTGATCAGGCCGATCACCGGGTGCGCGGTGCGCTTGTCGTTCTCGGTGCTGTTGGCATCTTCCAGGCCCGCCAGGTTGCGGGCGACATCCACCACCGCCGCCTGCATGCCATAGCAGATGCCGAAGTACGGAATACCGTTTTCGCGCGCGTGCCGGGCGGTCAGCACCTTGCCCTCGAAGCCGCGGTCGCCGAAGCCGCCCGGCACCAGGATGCCGTCGAGCCCGGCCAATACCTTTTCGGCGCCCTCCCGCTCGATGTCCTGCGACTCGAGCCACTTCAGGTTCACGCGCGTGCGCTGGCGGATGCCGCCGTGCTTGAGGGCTTCGCCGACCGACTTGTAGGCATCCTTGTGGTCGACGTACTTGCCGACGATGCCGATGGTGACCTCGTCGATCGGGTATTCGGCGGCGTCGACCACCGCGATCCATTCAGACAGGTCGGCCGATTTCGCGGCGCGGTCGTCCAGGCGCAGGCGTTCGACGACGATCTGGTCCAGGCCCTGCGCGTGCAGCCACATCGGGATCTTGTGGATGTTGTCCAGATCCATGACCGAGATCACGGCCTTTTCCGAGACGTTGGTGAACGAGGCGATCTTGCGGCGCTCGCCCTCGGGCAGCGGTTGCTCGCTGCGGCACAGCAGCACGTCGGGCTGGATGCCGATCGAACGCAGCTCCTTGACCGAGTGCTGGGTGGGCTTGGTCTTGAGCTCGCCGGCCGCGGCGATGAAGGGCACCAGGGTCAGGTGCATGAACAGCGCCTTGTCCGGCCCGCGCTCGGTGCGGATCTGGCGGATCGCCTCCAGGAACGGCAGCGACTCGATGTCGCCGACGGTGCCGCCGATCTCCACCAGCGCCACGTCGAAGCCGGTGGTGGCGGTGTCGATGCAGCGCTTGATCTCGTCGGTGATGTGCGGGATCACCTGTACGGTGGCGCCGAGGTAGTCGCCGGCACGCTCCTTGCGGATCACGTTTTCGTAGATCTTGCCGGTGGTGATCGAGTTCCTGCCGCTGAGCCGCACGTTGATGAAACGCTCGTAGTGGCCCAGGTCGAGGTCGGTCTCGGCACCGTCGTCGGTGACGTAGACCTCGCCATGCTGGAACGGGCTCATCGTGCCCGGATCGACGTTGATGTAGGGATCGAGCTTCATCATCGTCACGCGCAGGCCGCGCGCTTCGAGGATGGCGGCCAGGGAGGCCGCGGCAATGCCCTTGCCGAGGGAGGACACCACGCCGCCGGTGACGAAAACGAGCGGGGTGACGGAGCCGGGGGAAGTCATGGGATCAGCACGTCGCTGGAAATCCATATTCTACCGGTTCGGCGCGTCCCCGCGAGCCCTGCGACCGACAATCCACGCCCTGATGCAGGCGTTGCGCTGAAAACCGGCCTCCGGCCGCTATTGCGGGCCGCTGCCCCGCGCCGGACCCAGCGGATCATCCGACGAGGCATCGGGATCGACGCCGCCACGCCAATCGGCCACCGGATCCGGCCCGCGCGGCGGGCGCATCGCGGCGTTGTGCGCCGAGGCAGCGGCCGCATCCACCACGTCCGCCAGCACCGCGGCACCCAGCGCGGTGGCGACGGTATCGCCTCCGGCCGCGTTCGACGGCTGGGCCGCACCGCCCGCCTCCGCCGACGCCGCCGCGGCGCGTGCCGCACGTGCTGCCCCGCGCTGTGCATCTGTCTGCAACTGCGGTGGCAGGCTGGAGCCAGCCTGCGACCACCCCCGCGGCGCCCACGCCGAGGTCACGGCCAACATCGCGATGGCGAGGGCGACTGGCATCTTCTTGTTCATCTCGACGACTCCCTGGCTGGCATGGCATTCCATTGCGTCCGCGCGCCTGGCGCGCCGCCGCATCGACCCGGATGCTATCCCGGCGCCATCGCCACGCACAATCCGGCCAACGAAAGACGCCCGGCAGGCCGGGGCGTCCAGGGCGAAGCGGGATGACCGCTGCGGATCGCCTGGGCGCTTTCTTCCGCGGGCGCGGCCTGTTCGACCGCATCGAGCCCGGTATCGCTGGCGGCGGTGGCTGCAGCACCCGTCGCTTCGGCGAACTTCCCGGCCTGCCGTGCGGACTGTCCGGCCCCTCGCGGCATCGGACTGCGGCTGGGCATGCGCTGCTTTCCGGCACGCTCCGCGCTGCCCAGCTGAACATCCATTCATTTCCTGATGATCCTTTCCGACGCTGGATGTCGATTGGATTCGTGAGGCGGCGCCGTGCGGCGCTGCCCGGACCCAACGACCCATCGACAGGACGACGACCCATGAACCATTTCCTGCTCCAGCCCCTGAACGAAGCCTCCCTCCTCCGGCAGCCGGCCCCACCCGCGACGGACGCCGGCGTGCAAGCCGCGCGGCATGCCGTCGAACCCGGGCAATCCATGGAGGAAATCGCCGGCATCCACGGAGTGACCGAGCTTGCACTACGACAGGCGAACGATCTGGGGCCGGGGCAGGCCGTATATCCCGGGACGCTGCTGCGGGTCCCTGAGCAGGCCTCGCCCGGCCCCGACAGCGGGGAATTTGCGGACACAGCCGCGCTGCGGCCGGTGGCTCCGGATACGGACGGGGGCGGGATGGGCGAACTCACCTGGGTGCCGGACTTCAAGTCGATGAGCGACGCCAAGATCAAGAAGTACCTGGAGAGCCCCGACTGCAAGCAAATGGTCGCATCGGAACGCGAGGTGGCGCAGCGCCTCTACGACGCGGGCATGAAGCAGGCCGCCGCCGAATACCTGGCCGGCAAGATGAAGGACATGCCGCCCGAGGTCGCGGCCAGGCTTGCGGAGGAATGCAGGGAATTCATCGGCCAACTGGCCAGGGACGCCGCGGGCGACAAGAAGATGTATGCCGTGATCGCGCAAATGGCCTCGCTCCTGATGAAGAGCCCCACCGGCCAGGGACTGCTGCGCGAGTTCGCGCGCAATCTGGCCGGCGCGATGTCGGACCAGCAGGTCCGCGAGTTCCTGCGGACGATCCACCAGGGCGCCAACGAAGAGCGGCCGCTGAAGATCCTGATCCTCAAGGAACTCCTCGCCAGGGTCGAGCACGGAACCCTCCATTCGGTGCAGGCCCTCGAACTGCGCAACAGCATCACCGAACTAGTCAAGGAGGTGTACCAGGAATACAAGTCCGCGCAGGATGCCAAGTCGGCCAAGGACACGGAGTTCGCGGCCATGCTGGCGCGGCTGGGGAACAGCCTGACCAACGAGCAGAAGCAGGAGCTCTACCGGAAGTTTGTCAGCGATCCCGAGAACGCGGCGATCTATGAAAGGGCCGCGAGCGCCGCGGTGCCTATGGCGAAAATAGTGGCCGTCGCCGCAAGTGAAGTCGTAGCGACGATTCTGAACAGATACGAGTTGTCCGATGTTCCAAACCTGATCGGCAGCTTGGCCAGATACGGCCAGGGCATCGCTGCCGTCGAAGTGCTGTTGGCAGTCAAGGCGATGCCGGCGGCGCTCGCGCAATTGGAAAAGACCGGCGTCGACGTGGCGGCGCTGGAGCGGATTGCAGGTGCCTCCGCGATCGCCCAGGCCACACTCCAGAACGGAGGCGACGTCAAGAGCGGGCTGAACGCACTGCTCGAAGCATTGAAGGGTTCTTTCGATGACGTGGATGGCGTCATCGGCAAGCTGGAGAAGCTGCTCGCCCTCTTCCCCGAAGACCGTTGTCCCAATGCGAAGGAATTGGCCGAGATCCTGGGCGAAGCAGGGCCATTGCGCAATCTCGTTGGCGGGATCCTGTCGATGGCAGTTGCGTTGACGGCATCGAGCCCCGAGGAGCTCAAGAATTCCATGGGCGCGCTGATCGAACTCGGCGTGGCGACGACCGACACCGCCAGCGGCCTCGTCGCGATCCTGAGCCACTTCGCTGCCGAGAGCGGACGGGTCGCCAGATTCCTGGGAAGCGCTGCGGTAACCCTGAAGTTCGTCAGCGCAGCGCTCGGCTTGATCCTGACTTCGATGAGCGTTGGCGAAAGCCTTGAGAGGCAGATGGAGGAAGGCGCGCTCAACTGGGCGGACATGTTCAATATCGTCAGCGGGCTGGTGGCCATCGCAGCAACGCTTCCCACCCCGGCGTCCCCGTTCCTGGCAGCCGCAGCGGTCATCTTGAGCGTGGCAGGCCAGGCCATCGGAGGCTTCGTGGAAGAACAGGAGATGCAAGCCCAGATCAGGAAGTACCTGGTTGAGATCGGCTTCGCGCCGAGCCTGGCAGAGGTATTTGCCGCCAATCCGGATTCGATCAGGCAACTCGTGGACGCTGGTTTCAGCCCCGAACAGATCGCTGCCCTCGCGGGGCACTTTCCAGCACTGCTCTCCAGCAAAAGGGACATGCTGGGACTGGGCATCCTGACTGACGCGCTCAAGGGCGCGGGCCTGGATGCGAACAGGATCATGGACCTGCTCTCGGGAGTGGGCGAGACAGGCCTGCGGCATTTTTTGGAGGCGATCGTGATCAGCCCGGAATGGAGGTCGCAACTGGGCAATTCACGGAACCAGGCATCCTTGGCCGCCACGCTCAGCAAGCTCATCGAAACAGCACCGACCGATGAGTCGCGCGGGGCAATGCAGAAAATGCTGGAGCAGCTCCAGGCACACCCCTGAAACACGCTTGGCGAAAGCAGTCCGTCCGCTCAGTTGACATGGCATCGCCCAACGCACCGTCTCGACAGCCCGTCCGGGTACCGGCGTGCCGTCCTGATGCGACTGCACGGCCCGCCTTTCGGGATTCAGCCTGATCCCAATCGTTCGTCCGCCAGCCGCACCACGAAATGCTTGCCCCCGAACTGGCGGACGAACTCTCCGCGCCCGCGTTCGATCAGGCCGCGCCCCTCGGCGTGCTGCCCGCGCTTGAGCAGGCACACGCCCAGATACAGCCTGGCTTCGCCCGTCCGCGCGTTGTTGTCTCCGTACATGGCGCGCCGCTGCGACAAAGCCTTGCGCAGGACCGGCTCGCAGGCCGGCCTGCCCTGTACGGCCAGTGCGGCACCGTGGTGCATGTGCGCCTCGATGGCCTTGGCACGCTTGCCGCTGGCGTCGAATGCCTCGGCAAGCGTCCGGAAACCCGCTTCCGCCAATTGCGCATCGCCGGATTGCAGCTGCATCTCCGCAACGTAACCGGCAACGGACGAGGTCGAGGCCCAATCTGCGCCACGCGCGCGCCGCAAGCTGCGCATCGCCGATGCCATCAACTCCCGTCCCCGCGCTTGCTCACCCATGGCAGCGCGCACGCGGGCCATGAGCCCCTGGTTCAACGCGACCCTGAAATCGTCCGGCCCGGCCTGCCGTTGCAGCAGGGCATCCACACGCGTGGCAAGCGCCAATGCCTCGGCAAACCGCCCCTGCTCGTAGCGCAGGTCCGCCAGGCGCCACAACGACTCCGGCAGGAAGGCATGGTCCGGCCCCGCGTCGCGCTCCATGATCGCGACCGCTTGCTGCATCAGCGGCTCCGCCTCGTCGAGCTTTCCGGCCTCGCGCAGCACGTCGGCCAGCCCCAGCAGCCAGCGCCCTTCCCCGCGGGTACCCGCCTTCGGCCCTGCCTTCGACAGGGCCAGCGTCTCGCGCATGCTGCGCTCGGCATCATCGAAGCGGCCCAGCCTCTGGTAGGTGAGGCCGAGATTGCCCAACGGCGTCTCCAGCAGGTCCTTCGCCCCGAACTCCCGGTAGATGGCGATGGCGCTGCGATATGTTTCCGCGGCCCGTGGTGCGTCACCTGCGCCCTGCAGTCCGACGGCATAGTCGCTAAGTCCGTTCGCGTACCGCAGACTGCGCGGCCCGTCGATCTGTCTGATGGTCTCCAGTGCGTGATCGAGCAGCGCCTTGCCTTCGGCACCCTTGTCCCGCTCATCCAGGAGGACCAGTCCGAGGGACTGTTCCGCGCCGGCGGTCCGGGCGTCGCGCTCTCCGAAGTTACGCCGATAGATGTCAAGCGCGCGCCGGCGCAGGCGCAGTGCTCCATCGATGTCGCTCCCCATTTCCAGGGCACTGGCCATGCCCTCGTAGGCCAGCGCGGTCTTCGGGGCGTCGCCGAGCGTCCGTTCGAAGATGGCGGCTGCCCGCGTGGTCGCGTCCTGCGAGCCCTTCCAGTCACCCTTGGCGTACAGCACGCTGGACAATTGGTACAGCGAGTCGGCGTAGGCCTCGTGTTCTTCCCCGAACAACTCGCGGCGTCCGCGCAACGAGCGCCGCATCAACTTTTCGGCCCGATCCAGGTCGCCTCGCGACTCGTACGCGTTGCCCAGCGCGACCAGTATCTCGGCATGCAGCGCCGGTGTATCGCCGAGTTCCTCGTCCGCGAGCCTGGTGCCGGCTTCGAGCAACTCGCCAACGGTCGGCTCCTTGCTGTCACGCCAGGCATAGGGATCGGCCTGGGAGATGATCTTGACCAGGAAGTCCCTGGCCTGCTCCGCCCGCCGCGCCTGCTTCTGCGCTTCGATCGTCTGTGTCTTCGCCGCCAGCGCCTGCCATGTCGCTACCAGCGCACCGGCCGTCAGCGACAGTGCGATGGCTGCAGCTGCCGCGACGCCCCAGCGGTGGCGGGCAACGAACCGGCGCGTGCGATACCACGCGCTGTCCGGCTGCGCATGGACGGGCTGGCCGTCCAGGTAGCGCTGGAGGTCTTCGGCCAGCCCCTGGGCCGAGCCATAGCGCAACGCCTGATCGGCGTGCATGGCCTTGCGCACGATCGTGTCCAGGTCACCTTGCAGCACGCGCTGCAGGCGTTCGGTGCTGCCGCCACGCAGCGCGGCAGCCGCACTCCCGATCGTGGAGGACGGCCGCTGTGGCGCCGTGGCGTCCTTGCCACCGCTCGCCGGCCGCTCGCCCGTGAGCAACTCGTGCAGCAGGACGCCCAGCGCGTAGACATCCGTTGCAGTGCTCGCCGGTTCGCCGCGCAACTGCTCGGGGGCGGCGTACTCCGGCGTGAGCATGCGCCAGCCCATCCGGGTCAGGGTCGCCGCTTCGGCGCTGGCGCTGGTCACGTCGAGCACCTTGGCAATGCCGAAATCGAGCAGCTTGACCTGCCCGCTGGCGGTGACCATGACGTTGCCGGGCTTCAGATCCCGGTGCACGACCAGTTGCTGGTGGGCGTACTGCACTGCCGCAACCGCATCGAGGAACAGCGCGATGCGTTCCCGGATCCCCAGCCTGCGGGCATCGCACCAGTCGGTGATCCGCTGGCCGTCCACCCATTCCATGGTGAACCAGGGCTGCCCTTCTTCCGACACGCCGCCATCCATGAACAGCGCGATATGCGGATGCCGGAGCCGGGACAGGATGCGGCGTTCATCGAGGAAGCGGGCAATGATGGTATCGGTGTCGAGGCCGCGCTTGAGCAGTTTCAGCGCCACCTGTTGCTCGAAGCCGCCATCGGTCCGTTCCGCGAGCCACACGGTTCCCATGCCGCCGCGTCCCAGCTCCCGCACCAGCCGGTAGGGCCCGACCACTTCACCTGGCAGGTGCGCCGGCGCAGGTTCCTGCCCGTCGAGGACATCGGCCGCCCACTCCATCGCAGGCGAGTCCACGCGCCGGTCGGTCGCGGCTTCCGCTGCCAGCAGGGCTTCGACTTCCTCGCGCAATGCCGGGTCGCCTGCGCACTGCGCGGCGACCACGTGTTCGCGATCCTCGCTGGATGCATCCAGGGCAGCGTCCAGGACCGCGCAGATCCTTTGCCAACGGGCCTGCCGCTGTTGGTCCTCCGACATCACGCGTCTGGCTCCAGGCTCAACTCGCGGATCAGGAACATGCGCGCCTTGCGCCAGTCGCGCTTGATCGTGGCCGTGGACACTTGCAGGACTTCCGCCGCTTCCTCCAGCGACAGGCCGCCGAACACCCGCATCTGTGCCACCTCGGCCTGGCGCACATCCAGCGCCGCCAGGCGCGCAAGCGCGCTGTCCACTGCGAGTACGTCCGCCGCCCCCGGTATCCCGGCGGCCAGGTGTTCATCGAGCTCGACGCGCTGCCGGTCGCCGCCGCGCTTCTGCCTGCCCCGCTCCCGCGCCCTGTCCACCAGGACGTTGCGCATCACGCGTGCAACCAGGACGAGGAAGTGCGTGCGATCCTGGATCCCGACCTGCTCGCGGTCGATCAGCCGCAGGTAGGCTTCGTGCACCAGCGCGGTCGTGTGCAAGGTGTCACTCGACCACGCGCGCGCAACCTGGCGGTGTGCCAGCGTTCGCAATTCTCTGTAAAGCGTCGCGAACAGGACGTCGAAGTCTGCACCGGCTCCATGCCGCCACGAGACGAACAGCCTGGTGATGTCCTCCGAGGTTGGCTCGCCGTTCGCGTGCATGGCGCGTCAGTGGCATCCGTGCTGCAGGTTCCCGATATCGGATCATGCCATACGGGCAGCAGACGACACCTCCGCGCATGGCCGCCCGACCCTTCCAGTGTGGCGGGCCGCCGCGGGCGGGTTTTACAAGACGTCGCAATGGCCAGTCTCGGCCACATGGTCCACAACACGCACCGACTCCAGGGAACGCGAGCGCTCCCGCAGCACGAAGAGAAACGCCCCGGCGAGCCGGGGCGTCCAAGGTCCGAAGCGGACGACCGCTGCGGGTTGCTAGTTCTGCTCTTCTTCCTCGGACTCGGCAGCCTCGTCGGCCGCATCCGATGCAGTATCGCTGGCCTCGTTGGCCGCCTGCGCCTGGCCTTCCGCAGCCTCTGCCTGGCCTTCCGCAGCCTTGGCCTTCGCCTCGGCGGCGGTGGCCGCGGCTTCCGCGGCTTCGGCCGATTCCTGTGCCTGCTGCGCGGATTGTTCGGCCTTGGCGGCATCGGTCTGCGACTGGGCATGCGCCGCCGGGACGGCGAAGGCGGCTGCGATCACGGCGGCCAGAAGGATCTGGGATTGCTTCATCGGTGGTTCTCCCTACGAATAAATGGTGGTGTTTCCAGCATTCGCTCCCCACGGCGAGAGTCGCACGCTAGCCGGCCCACCCCCGCCGGCCACTGAACAACGGAGTTTTAACACCGCCGCATCGGTAAGCTATGCGCACGCTCCACACCCCCACGCTCCACACCCCCACGCCGAACACGAATGGCCCGACACGAATGAATGCACGCTACGACGCCGCCGACATCGAAGTCCTGTCGGGGCTGGACCCGGTCAAGCGACGCCCGGGCATGTACACCGACACCACCCGCCCCAACCACCTGGCGCAGGAAGTGGTTGACAACGCGGTCGACGAGGCACTGGCCGGGCACGCGCGCGAGATCGAGGTGGTGCTGCATGCCGATGGCAGCTGCGAGGTCTCCGACGACGGCCGCGGCATGCCGGTGGACCTGCACCCGGAGGAAAAAATCCCGGGCGTGGAACTGATCCTCACCCGCCTGCACGCGGGCGGCAAGTTCAGCAACAAGAACTACACCTTCTCCGGCGGCCTGCACGGGGTCGGCGTCAGCGTGGTCAACGCGCTGTCGAAGCAGCTGGACGTGTACATCAAGCGTGACGGCAACGAGCACCGGATGTCGTTCGCCCACGGCGACCGCGCATCGAAGCTGGAGGTGGTCGGCAGCGTCGGCAAGCGCAACACCGGCACCCGGCTGCGTTTCTGGCCGGATCCGAAATACTTCGACACGGCCAAGTTCAATCTCCGTGCGCTGCGCCATCTGCTGCGTGCCAAGGCCGTGCTCTGCCCCGGGCTCACCGTGCACCTGTACGACGAGGCCAGCGGCGAGCGCGACCAGTGGCAATACGCCGACGGCCTGAGCGACTACCTGCGCGGCGAACTGGTCGACCGCGAGCTGCTGCCGCCGCAACTGTTCATCGGCCGGCTTGCGAAGGACACCGAAGTGGTCGACTGGGCCGTGGCCTGGGCGCCGGATGGCGACCTGGTGCAGGAAAGCTACGTCAACCTGATTCCGACCGCGCAGCACGGCACCCACGTCAACGGCCTGCGCACCGGTTTCACCGACGCGCTGCGGGAGTTCTGCGACTTCCGCAACCTGCTGCCGCGCGGCGTCAAGCTGGCGCCGGAGGACGTCTGGGACCGCGTCGCGTTCGTGCTCAGCGTCAAGATGACCGACCCGCAGTTCAGCGGCCAGACCAAGGAGCGATTGTCGTCGCGCCAGGCCGCGGGCTTCGTCGAGAACGCCGCCCACGATGCGTTCTCGCTGTGGCTCAACCAGAACGTCGAACTCGGCGAGAAGATCGCGCAGCTTGCGATCGAACGCGCCAGCGCGCGGCTCAAGACCGAGAAGCAGATCACCCGCAAGAAGGTCACCCAGGGCCCTGCCCTGCCCGGCAAGCTCGCCGACTGCATCTCGCAGGACCTGTCGCGCACCGAGCTGTTCCTGGTGGAAGGCGATTCGGCCGGCGGCAGCGCGCGCCAGGCGCGCGACAAGGACTTCCAGGCGATCCTTCCGCTGCGCGGCAAGATCCTCAACACCTGGGAAGTGGCGTCGGGCGGCGTGCTGGCCTCCAACGAAGTCCACGACCTGGCCGTCGCCATCGGCTGCGACCCGGGAAAGGACGACGTCTCCGGACTGCGCTACGGCAAGATCGTGATCCTCGCCGACGCCGACTCCGACGGCCTGCACATCGCCACCCTGCTCTCGGCGCTGTTCCTGAAGCACTTCCCCACGCTGGTCGCCGCCGGCCACGTGTTCGTGGCAATGCCGCCGCTGTTCCGCGTCGACGTGGGCAAGCAGGTGTTCTACGCCCTGGACGAGGAAGAAAAGCGCCTGCTGCTGGAGAAGATCGAGCGCGAGAAAAGCGATCGCAAGAAAGGCATGTCCGGTGCGGTCAACGTGACCCGGTTCAAGGGCCTGGGCGAGATGAACCCCTCGCAGCTGCGCGAATCGACCATCCATCCCGACACCCGCCGGCTGGTGCAGCTGACCATCGACGACGCCGACCAGACCCGCTCGCTGATGGACATGCTGCTGGCGAAGAAGCGTTCGGGGGATCGCAAGGCGTGGCTGGAGGCGAAGGGCGACCTGGCGACCCTGGAGGTCTGATGAGCGATTCGTTGCCACCCGCCGTGGCAACGGCCCGTGCGTTTGCGCTTGCGCTGCGGAACGAATCGCGCGGCGCGGCGGCGCTGCAAGTCTGAGCGGGCACGGGATGGGTCGGCACGAACAGCAACCGCCCCGCCCGGGTGTGCCGGACAGCGTATTCGCACACCTGCTGGGCGACGCGTGGGCCGCGCTGCCCGCGGCGGTGCGTGGGTTCCACCAATCGACCGACGCCCATTACGCCGGCACCGCGCTCGTGCGCGGCGCCGACCACCTGCCCGCACGACTGCTGCGGCGCGTGTTCGGCTTTCCCCGGCCCGGCGTGTCGGTGCCGGTACGCATCCACGTCCGGCGCGAGGGCGACGGCGAGCGCTGGAGCCGCCGCTTCGGCGACCGTGCCTTCGCCTCCAGTTTCTGCCGCGACGCCAGCGGCACGCTGCTGGCCGAACGCTTCGGCCCGTTCCGCTTCCATTTCGCGCTGTCCGCCGCCGGCGGGCGCATGCACTGGCATTTCCGGCGCTGGTCGCTGGGCCCGCTGCCGCTGCCGGGTGCGCTCGGCCCGCGGATCGAGTCCTGGGAGGCGGAAGACGGAAACGGCGCCTTCCGCTTCTACTCCCATGCCGACTTCCCCCTGCTCGGACGGCTGATCCACTACGACGGCGCCGTGGTACCCGTGGTCTCCTGACCCGCGGCGGGCGCTTGGCATCCCGCCCGGCGCACGGTTAGTCTGGCGGCGGCCTTGGGGAAGGCAATCAGGGGGAGAACGATGCACCGATCCGGATTCGCGCGCTGGAGCTGCGCGCTGCTGCTGGCCTGCGCGCTGCAAGTCGATGCACAGGTCCCCACGCCGATGGACTTCGCCAGGCACGCCGCGATCAGCGAAGTGTCGCTGTCGCCGGACGGCCGCTACGTCGCCCTGGCGGTGCCCAGCGGAGACGGGATGGAGACCGAGCTGAAGGTCCTGCGCATCGACGGCAGCGAGGCGCCGCACGTGCTCAGGTTCGGCAAGCAGCAGCACGTCGCCGACGTGTACTGGACCACCGATCGCCAACTGGTGCTGGCGCGCGCGAAGACCGAGCCGCTGCGCGCGGCGCCACTCAGCTATGGCCAGCTGTTCTCGTCCGACATCGCCGGCAAGCAGCAGAACGTGCTGTTCGGCTATTTCGCCGACGACGACGGCGGCCGCAGCGGCAGGCGCAAGGACCACGGCTATGCCGAGGTCGTCGACGTGCTCGACAACGAGCCGGGCAAGGTGCTGGTGTCGTTCCGTTGCTGGGACTGCGGCGAGGACCCCGACACCACCATTTTCAAGGTCGATACCCTGACCGGGTCGCGGCGCGAGATCGAACGGGCCAAGGGCAGTGTCCGCTTCGTGTTCGACAACGCCGGCGTGCCGCGGGTCAGGGTCGGCAGCGACGACAACGACATCCCGGTCGTCGCGTACCGCCCCACCCCCACCTCGCAGTGGCAACCGATGCCCAAGGCGATGGTTGGCTATTCGATCGGCGGCGGCCGCTTTGCGCCGGACAACGACACGCTGTACGCCGCGGTCTTCGACGATGGCGGACCGTCGCGGATGTACCGCCTGCAGCTGTCCACCGGCGAGCGCGAAAAGCTGGCCGGCAGCGGCGACGTGGGCATCGGCGGTTACGAATTCGGCGGCCGCAACGGAATACCGTTCGCGGTCGTCTACGACGCCGGCACGCCCGGCGTGGAATATCTCGACCCGGACTCCGAGTGGAGCGCGCTGCATGCGGGGTTGATGAAGGCCTTCCCCGGCGAGCTGGTTTCATTCGAGTCGTTCAGCCGCGACAACCGCAAGGTGCTGTTCTCCGCCCGCGCCGACCGCCAGCCGGTGAACTTCTACGTCTTCGACCGCGACACCCACAAGATGGTCCTGGTGGCCGAATCGCGGCCGTGGCTCAAGCCTGCACAGCTCGCGCCCTCGCGTGCCATCGAGTTCCAGTCCCGCGACGGCCGCAAGCTGTTCGGCTTCTATACCGCGAAGGACGACACCCCGCGGCCGCTGGTGGTGATTCCCCATGGCGGCCCGCATGGCGTGTACGACACCTGGGGCTACGACCCGGACGCGCAGTTCTTCGCCAGCCGCGGCTACGGCGTGCTGCAGGTGAACTTCCGTGGCTCGGCCGGGCGCGGCCACGAATTCGAACGCGCCGGCTATCGCGAATGGGGCGGCAAGGTGCAGGACGACATCAGCGACGGCGTGAAGTGGCTGGTCGACAACCACCTCGCCGATCCCGCCCGCATCTGCACGTTCGGCGCGAGCTTCGGCGGCTACGCGGCGATGATGCAGCCGATCCGCAACCCCGGCCTGTACCGCTGCGCGATCGGCTACGTCGGTGTCTACGACCTGGCCATCATGAAGAAGGAAGGCGACATCCCGGGCACGCGCTGGGGCCGCCGCTACCTCGACCGCGTGCTCGGCAGCGACGACGAAGCGCTGGCGGCGGCCTCGCCCGCGCGCAACGTCGACAAGGTCGGCGTCCCGGTGTTCCTCGCCCAGGGCAGGATCGACCGGCGGGTGCCGATGGATCAGTTCAAGGCGCTGACCAAGGCTTTCGCCGCGACCGGGGTGGAGATCGAGACCATGGTCGTGCCCGGCGAGGGCCACGGCTTCTACAAGCCGGAGAACCAGGCCGAACTGTACCGGCGGGCCGACGCCTTCATCTCCGCCAACACCAAGGCGGACTGAGCACCGGGCGGCTCAGTCCGCCTGCAGCGCGGCTTCCAGCAGCCGGCGGACCAGCGCCTGCGCGCGGCCGGCTTTCGCTTCGTCGTAGACGTACGAAGTCTCGTCCATGTAGACGCGCTGGCTGATCTCCAGCTGCACCGCATCGATGCCGTTGCCCGGGTCGCCATAGTGGCGGGTGATGTGGCCGCCCTTGAAGCGGCCGTTGGCGACGAAGTCGTAGTCGTCCTGCGCCGCCAACACCTGTTCCAGCCGCGCCTGTAGCGCCGGCGCGCAGCTGGTGCCGCCGGCGGTGCCGAGGTTGAGGTCGGGCAGGCGGCCGTCGAACAGGAACGGCAGCTCGCCGCGGATCGAATGGCCTTCCCACAGCACCGCGCGGCCGTGTTCGGCGCGGATCCGTGCGAGCTCGTCGCGCAGCGCCTCGTGGTAGGGACGCCAGTAGCGATCGACGCGCGCATGCACTTCGGCTTCGTCCGGTTCGCCACCCTTGAGGTACACAGGCTCGCCGGTGAACTGCACGACCGGGCACAGGCCGGTGGTGTTCTGGCCGGGGTACAGCGAGACGTCGTCCTCGGCGCGGTTGAGGTCGACCACGTAGCGCGAATGCAGCGGCACGATCATCGACGCGCCCATGCCACGCGCGAAGGCGTAGAGCTTGGCGATGTGCCAGTCGGTGTCGGGCACCCGGCGCGCCGATTCGCTCAGCCGCGAGGCGATGTCGGCCGGCAGGCGCGTGCCGTCGTGCGGCACGCTGACCAGCAGCGGCGCGGTGCCGCGATGCAGGGTGAAGATGTCCATGCGCGAATCGTAACCCGCTGGCGGCCGGGGCAGCCGCGGCAATCGCGCCATCGCCTGGGCCTGTCGCACCGCGCCACTCCGGGCGCTGTCGCCCGGATGCAAGGTTTCCCGGAACGACAACGACTCTGCGGAACGCCGTGGGAGCGGCCATGGCCGCTCCCACAACGGCGCCCTATCGCATCAGGACTACTTCCTCGGCGCTGGTCGGATGGATCGCGACGGTCTCGCGCAGGTCGTCCAGGGTGATGCCCTTCTTCAGCGCCACGGCGAAGCCCTGCAGGATCTCGTCCGCGCCCTCGCCGAGCAGGTGGATGCCCACCACTTGGCGCTGCGCGCCCACGCACACCAGCTTGAACAGGCTGCGCTGCGGTACGTCGGCCAGTGCGTGCAGCATGGCGCGGAAATCGGCGTGGTACTCGTGCACGTCGTCGCCATACAGCTCCCGCGCCTGCGCGGCGGTCAGGCCCACCGTCGCCAGCGGCGGATGCGCGAACACCACCGTCGGCACGTTGTCGTAGTCGAGCCTTGCGTCCGCCGCGCCGCCGAAGATGCGGTCCATCAGCCGGCGCGCGGCCGCGATCGCGACCGGGGTCAGCGCGATGCGGTCGGTGACGTCGCCGACGGCATGCACGCCCTCGGCCGCGGTGTCCTGCCAGGGATCGACGCACACATGGCCGGCGCCATCGGTGGTGACGCCGGCGGCTTCCAGGCCGAGGTCTTCGGTGTTGGGCTGCCGGCCGGTGGCGAACAGCACCGCGTCGAACGCGGCGACGTCACCGGACACACAGACGCGGCCGTCGCCGGCGCGCTCGAGTCCGCGGACATCGTGGCCCAGGTGCAGGGCGATGCCGGCCTGGTGGTAGTTTTCCTGCAGCCGTTCGACCAGTTCGACGTCGAAGCCCTGCAGCAGCCGCGGGCCGCGCACGAACAGCTCGACCTCGCTGCCCAGCGCCCGCAGCATCCCCGCCAGCTCCACGCCGATGTAGCCGCCGCCCACGATCGCCACGCGCGCGGGCGCCGCGGTGAAGTGGAAGAAGTCGTCCGACACCAGCCCGAGCTCGGCGCCGGGGATCGACGGGCGCCGCGGGCGGCCGCCGGTGGCGATCACCACGTGCGCAGCGCGCAGGCGCACGCCATCGGCGCATTCCACCGTGCGCGGATCCAGCAGGCGGCCGCGCGAGGCGACGGTGACGATGCCCGCCGCGTCCAGCCGCCGGCGATAGCTGGCATGGATGTTGGCGATGTAGCGCTGGCGGTGGGTGACGAACTCGCACCAGTCCAGCCTGGGCGCATCGACCTCGAAGCCGAGCTGCGCGGCCAGCTCGATGCGCTCGGCCACGTGCGCGGCCAGCCACATCGCCTTCTTGGGCACGCAGCCGACGTTGACGCAGGTGCCACCGAGTTCGGCCGGTTCGAGCAGGGCCACGCGCGCGCCGTGCTCGGCCGCGCGGAAGGCCGCGGCCAGGCCACCGGAGCCGCCGCCGATGACGACAAGGTCGAAGTCGAGTCCTGGCTTGCCGGCGCCGGTGCTCACGCGAACCGCTGCGGCGAGTAGGGAAGCGGGTCGATCCGCGGCGTGCGCGCACAGACCAGGTCGGCGACCAGCTGCGCGGTGCCGGTGCTCATGCTGACGCCGAGCATGCCGTGCCCGGTCGCCAGCCAGGCGTGGCGATGGCCGGGCGCGCGGCCGATGATCGGCAGGTCGTCGACGCAGATCGGCCGCCAGCCGAACCATTCCTCGCGCTTCACCGGTCCGACCGGCTCATGCAGGTATTCGCGCGCACCACGCTCCAGTGCATCCAGCCGGCGGCGGTTGAGGCTGGTGTCGTAACCGGAAAATTCCATCGTGCTGCCGAGGCGGTAGCCGCTGTCCCAGGTGGTGACGCAGACGCTGCGCTCGTACAGCACCACGGGCTGCTTCGGTGCCAGTGCAGGGCGGTCGTAGGTGATCGAATAGCCCTTGCCGGGCTGGATCGGCAGCTTCGACAGTCCCGCCGTCTTCGCCAGCAGCGGCGACCAGGCGCCGGTCGCGATCACGACATCGCGCCCATGGCGTTCGCCCTGCGAGGTGGCCACGCGCATGCCGTCGCCATCGTCGACCAGGCCCTTCACCTCGCAGTGTTCCTCGATGCTGCCGCCCGCCTCGCGCACCGCGCGCGCCAGTTCGGCGACGTAGCGGTCCGGCCGCAGCCGCGCATCGCCCGGGAAGCGCACCACGCCGACCACGCCGTCGCGCAGCGCGGGTTCATTGCGCAGGTAGGTGGCCCCATCGATGATCTCGCTGGCGATGCCCAGCTCGGCCAGCGGCGGCAGTTCGGCGGCCAGGTGGGCGAGCTCGCGTTCGGTCCGGAACACGTAATCCACGCCCTGTTCGGCGTATTCGCACTGCAGCCCATAGCGCTCCACCCACTGCGGCAGCTGCTCGCGTGATTCGCGCAGGATGCTGGCGCGCGCGACCATCGCCGCGCGCCAGTCGCGGGTGTTGCAGCGCGCGGCGAAGCGCAGCAGCCACTGCCATAGCGCCGGGTCGTAACGCGGCTTGACGTAGAACGGCGCGTCCGGCGTCAGCATCCAGTGCAGCGCCTTGACGATCTTGCCGGGTGCGGCCAGCGGCGCGGCGTGGCTGGGGGTGATGGTGCCGCAGTTGCCATGCGAACTGCCGCACCCCACGGTGTTGGCTTCCAGCACCCGCACGCGGCGCCCGGCGTCGAGCAGCGCCAGCGCGCTGGCCAGACCGATCACCCCGCCACCGACCACCAGCACATCATCGCGTTCGCTCATGGCGCAAGTGTATTCCGCCGCCGCGACGAACCGAAGCGTTCGGCGCGACCCGGCGACGGTGCCCGGTCAGTGCGCGTGGCCGCCGTCGCCGTGGACGTGGCCGTGCTCGATCTCTTCCTTGCTGGCCTCGCGCACGTCGACGATCTCGATGTCGAAATGCAGGTCCTTGCCGGCCATGGGGTGGTTGAGGTCGACGTCGACCACGCTCATGCCGACCTTCTGGATCGTCACCGCGCGCGGGCCGAAGTTGGTGTTGAGCACCACCTGCATGCCCGGCGCCAGCTTCTGTTCGTTGAAATGCTTCTTCGGCACCCGCTGGGTGAGGCCGTCGCGGCGCTCGCCGTAGGCCTCGGCCGCGGGCACGTCGACGCCGAAGCTGTCGCCGGCGACGTGGCCTTCGAGCGCCTTGTCCAGGCCCGGGATGATGTTGCCGTGGCCGGCGAGGATCGCCAGCGGGTCGCGCTCCTTCGAGGTTTCCAGCGGTTCCTGGCCCTGCTCGGACACGGTGTAGTGGAACTGGACGACGCGGTCTTTCTCGATCTTCATCGCTTCGGTGCTCATGGGCTCTCTTTTGCGGCAGGCGTGCGGACGCGCGACGCGCGGTCGCTTGTCAGTCGGAAGGGGATTCGGCCAAGATGTCGGCCGTGATGGAGACCGCGCATTATCCCGGCTCACCCGCCCGCGCGCCAACCTGGCGGCATCCGGGTGTGGCGCTGGCCACCCTGCTGGTGGTGCTGATCGCCGGCTGCAGCCACGACGAAGTCCGTCACGCGCGCCCGCAGGCGTCCGCCGTCACGTCCCAGGCCTGGTCGAAGAACCCGCCGGCCGACCCCGCCTCCGCCAACGCCGTGCTGATGCGGGCGATCAGCCTGGTCGGCACGCCCTACCGCTATGGCGGCAACACGCCCGATGGCGGCTTCGACTGCAGCGGCCTGGTCAACTACGTCTATCGGGACATGCTCGACCTCAAGCTGCCGCGCACTTCGCGCGACCTGGCCGCGTTCCAGGGGCCCCGCATCGCCCCGGGGCGCCTGACCGCCGCCGACCTGGTGTTCTTCGGCAGCGGCGGCAGCGTCACCCACGTCGGCATCTATGTCGGCGAAGGGCGCTTCGTGCACGCCCCGAGCTCCGGCGGAACGGTGCGCCTGGACCGCCTCGACGGCCCTTATTGGCGCGACCACTACAGCGGCGCCAAACGGGTTCTACATTAAAAATGTGATGAAAGTCCTATTCGCTTTCACGCAACTCTAATGAAATTTGAACAACCCCATGCGGTCGCTGGGGCACCATCACGCGCTGCAGACAACCGTGAATGACGCCGAGTGACGACGAAAGATCCAGCCCCAAGCCGTAATCGAGTCGTCCGCCGCTCCATCCCGGCGTTCTCCGTTCTCCTCCCGCTCCTTGCCCTCCTGGGCACCGGTTCCGCGTTTGCCGCGACCGGCCTGGCCGCCGATTCGGCCGACCAGCTGCATGTCAGCACCCCACTCAGCGAAACCGCCGCCGCGCCGGTCCTGGCCGAGCAGCGCAACATGTTGTTCGCCAACGACGTCAACAAGCTGATCGATGCCGGCACCACAAGCCCGGTCGGCATCCCGGCCGACGCCGATGGCCGCGTCCAGACCCTGCTCAAGCGCGCGCTGGCCCTGCTCGGCACGCCGTACCGCTGGGGCGGCAGTTCTACCGAAGGCTTCGACTGCAGCGGCCTGGTCGGCTACGTGTTCCGCAGCGCGCTGGGCATCGAGCTGCCGCGGGTCTCGCGGCAGATGGCGACCAGCGGCGAGAAGGTCAATCGCGACGCCCTGAGCGCCGGCGACCTGGTGTTCTTCAGCCGCCGCGGCAAGCGCGTCGACCATGTCGGCATCTACGTGGGCAACGGCCGCTTCGTCCACGCCCCGCGCACCGGCAAGGACGTGATGGTGTCCAGCCTCACCGACGGCTACTGGAGCCGCAAGTTCACGCAGGCCCGGCGCGTCACCGGCAGCTGATCGGGTCGCACACCAGGGAACAAGGACTGGAGGCCGCGCAAGCGGCCTTCGTCGTTTGCAGCAGGCGTCAGGCCGGCGCGCGGTAGCGGGCCACCGTCTGCTCGATGCCCTTGCTCAGGTCCATCACCTTGGTGGCGTACTCGGACAGCCGCCGGTCGTCGTCGGTCTGCGGCACCCAGGGTGGCACGGGTACGGGCTTGCCCTCGACGTCGTCGAGAGCGACGAACACGATCACGCAGTGCGTGCACAGGCGCTCGTCGCCGCCCATCGGGTCGCGCGCATGCACGTCGACGGAAAAATGCATCGACGTGGTGCCGGTGTAGACCAGCTTGGCCGACACCGTGACCAGATCTCTGATCCGGACCGGGGCCACGAAGCGGATGCCGCCGACCGCCACGGTAACGCTGTAGCGCCCGCTCCAGCCCACGGCGGCGGCATAGCCGACCTGGTCGATCCACTTCATCACCACCCCGCCATGGACCTTGCCGCCGTAGTTGACGTCGGTGGGTTCGGCGAGGAACCGGAATTCGAGTTCGCGCTGCTGTCCGCTCATGCCTGCTCCGTTTCGCGTCGGCGTCCACGGGGAACGGCCATGCCGGCATTGTGCACGGCGACGCTGCGATGGTCACAAAAGCGGGAGGGACGGCTTGCGGTGCCGCGACTGCGCCGCCATGCTGGCGCGACATCAACACAAGGAGGTCGTGATGGTCCGCACCACCCTGGGCATCGCATCCGGCGCGATCGCCGCCGCACTGGTACTCGCCGGCAGCGGCTATGCCGCGCTGGCGTTGCATCCGCTGCCCGCCGGGAACGCGATGCGCTCGCTGCGCGACGCCGCGGCCTGGCTCGAAAATGCACCTCCCGGCGCCATGGCCTGCATCGTGGCCGGCTTCGGCCTGGCGGCGCTGCTCGGCGCCTGGTGCGCGGCGCTGGTCGCACGGCCCCACCGCGGCGGCGCGGCGCTGGCGATCGGCGCACCGATCACGGTCCTGGTGATCATCGCCGCGGCGCTGGTCCCGCAGCCGGACTGGATGCCGGTCACGGCGATGCTGTTGCCGATCCCGCTCGCACTGTGCGCTTGGCGGCTGGCGATTCCGCGCGCCGAGCTCTGAAGGGCAGCACCCGCGGGAGCGGCTTCGGCCGCGGGCTCTTTGCCCTGTTTTCCCGCGAAGGCCGGGAGGGGGCCAAGGTTCGCGATTTCGGAAACGAAACCCATCCCCACCCAACCCTCCCCTTGAAGGGGAGGGCTATTGGCACTCCTTGAAGCGGAGGGCTATTGGCACCCCCTGAAGGGGAGGGCTATTTGCGGGCTACTTCTCCCGCACCTCGAACTCGCCGTAGGGCTTGAGCTGCTCGGCGACCGCCTTGTCGTCACCGACCACCACGATCGACTGGTCCTTCGGGTCGTAGTACTTCTTCGCCATCGCCTGCACCTGCGCGGCATCGACCGCGCGGATCTTCGGCACGAACTGGCCCAGATACTCCGGCGGCAGCCCGACCAGCCAGTTGCCGGCCAGCATCGACGCAACCGCGCCCTGCATCTGGTTGGAGATCAGGTAGCCGCCGGCGACGTAGCGCTTGGTGTCGTCGAGTTCGCGCGCCGGCACCGGCTCACTGCCCAGGCGCTCGTATTCGCCGATGAACTCCTTCAACGACGCGCCGGTGACCTCGTTGCGCACGTCGGCGCTGGCGGTGATCCGCCCACCCTCGCGCAGCGCGCTCACGCTCGACCGTGCGCCGTAGGTGTAGCCCTTGTCCTCTCGCAGGTTCTGCATCAGGCGGCTGCTGAAGCCGCCGCCGACCACGGCGTTGGCCAGCTGCAGCGGGATGTAGTCCGCATCGGTGGCGGCGATCGCCGGCCGCCCCAGCCGCACCGCGGACTGCACGCTGCCCGGGCGCTGCACCAGCACGAACTTCGGCGTGGTGCTGGCCGCTGCGGCCGGTGTTTCGGCCATAGGTTCGCCGGCGTTCTTCCAGTCGCCGAACGCGGCCTGCGCCAGTTCGAACGCGTGCGCCGGTTCGATCTTGCCTGTCACCACCAGCAACGCATGATCCGGGCGGAAGCGCGCCGCGTGGGCGCTGCGGAACTGCGTCGGCGTGGCCGCCTTGATCGCTTCCTCGGTCGGCTGGGTATGGCCGTAGGGATGGTCGCCGTAGACCGCCTGCGCCAGCGCGCGCTCGGCCTTGAACCCGGGCTGCGCTTCGGCCGCCATCAGGCCCTGCAGCGCGTTGGCCTGCGCAAGCTTGACCTCGCTGTCTGGAAACGCGGGCGAGCGCGACACCTCGGCCAGCAACTGCAGCATGCCCTCGGCGTTCGAGGCCAGCGCGTTGCCGTAGACGGTGATGCCATCGCTGCTGGCCTGCGCGCCCAGGCTGCCGCCGTAACCCTGCGCGGCCTCGGCAATCGCCTTCGAATCATGCTGTGCGGTGCCCTCGGCAAGCAGGCCGGCGAGCATCGCCGCGAAGCCGGGAGCGTCGTCGGCCGCATAGCCGGCGCCGCGAACCGCCAGCACGTAATCCACGCGCGGCACGCCGTCGCGCGGCAATACCCACACTTCCAGGCCGTTGGCCAGGGTCTTCTTCTCGATCTGCGGCACCGGCAGCGGCTTGTCGGCGCCATAGGCCGGCAGGTCCTTCGGCATCACCACGTCCTTGGCCAGCGCGGTGGTCGGCAGCAGCGCGCAGACGGCGGCGGCCAGCAGGGTCTTGTGGATGAGGTTCATGTCCGTGCCTCCTCAGTTCTTCGCCGCGGGCGCCGCGGCAGGCTGCGCTTGCAGCATGGCGGCGGGCTTGCGGTCGATGACGGTGCGGTTGTCCCGGGTCAGGTAGGTCTTCGCGACGCGCTGGATGTCGCCGGACGTGACGCCCGCGATCCAGCCGGGGATTTCGTTGGCGACGTTGGCGTCGCCCCACAGCGTCTGCAGCTTGGCCAGGGTGTCGGCGCGCGAGAGGAACATCTCCATCCCGTCGTACCAGTCGGCCAGCATCTGCGTCTTGACCCGCTGCAGGGTGGCGTCGTCGACGCCTTCGGTCGCGACCTTCGCGATCTCCTCGTCGATCGCCTTGAGCACGGCGTCGGCGTCGGTGGTGGGCTTGTACAGCGCGAACACGGTGAACAGCGTCGGGCCGTCGTATTCCCATTCGCTGGTCAGGCCGTACAGGGAGTCGACGTTGAGTGCCAGTTCGCGGCCCTTCACCAGCCCCTGGTACAGCCGCGACGCATCGCCGTTGGCCAGCAGCGCGCCGAGCACCGCCATCGGCGCCTGGTCCTTGCTGCCGCGGTCTGGCATCTTCCAGGCCGCCGCGATCGCCGGCACCTGCGCCAGCGCGTCGGACTGCTGCACGCGCTTCTCGGCGGTGTTCAGGCCCTCGCGGTAATCCGGGGCCGGTGGCGTCTTGCGCGCCGGGATGTCGCCAAAATACTTCTCCGCCAGCGCGAATGCCTGTTCCGGCGTGACGTCGCCGGCAATACCGAGCACTGCGTTGTTGGGGCCGTAATAGTCGCGGTGGAACGCAGCCACGTCTTCCAGGCTCGCGGTTTCCAGATCCTCGAAACTGCCGTAGCCGTCGTGGTTGTTCTCCCACTTCTGGAAGGCCTGCTGGCCGATGTCGATCCACATGAAGCCACCGTAGGGCTGGTTCTTCACGTTGACCCGGATCTCTTCCTTCACCACGTCCTGCTGGTTCTTCAGCGTGACCGGGTTGAAGTCGAGGGTCTTCATGCGATCGGCCTCGAGCCACAAGATCGGCTCGAGCGCGGACACCGGGGCGGTCTCGATGTAGTTGGTGAAGTCGGCGCGCGTGGAGCCGTTGTTGCGGCCGCCGCCGCCGGTGATGACGCGGTCGAACACGCCTTCCTTCGCGTTCGGCGTGCCTTCGAACATCAGGTGCTCGAACAGGTGCGCGAAGCCGGTGCGGTCGCGCGGTTCCAGGCGCATGCCGACGTGGTAGACCACGCTCACGCCTACCACCGGCGCGCTGTGGTCTTCGGACACGACCACGGTCAGGCCGTTGTCGAGGGTTTTGGTGGCGATCGGCAGCTCCCACGCATCGGGATTGGTCGTCTCGGCCGCCTGGGCCGTGGATGCGAGCAGCAGGCCGGACAGCAGCAACATCAGGTGTCGCGTGCGCACGGAATTCTCCTTGTCCCCGATTGAAGGCGCCAAGGTACCGCCCACGGCCCGCGGCCAGACGGGCCAGAAGTCATGGGCGCCGGCTTCGCCGCAGTGCGCATGTGGGAAGCGGAAGCGACAAAGGGCGCCCGCACTGGCCGCACGGCGATCGATCGCCGAAACTGTCACGCCCCCCGCGGCCCGCATCCCATGAATCGCCTCCGACTCTTCTTCCTGGCCAGCCTGTTCCTGTCCGCAGGCCATGCAATCGCCGCCGAGCCCGTCCTGCCCCAGCTGCAGGCCTACGAAGTCCGGGAAGCGTGGCGCCAGCCCGTCGCACCGCAACAGGTCGCCGACCACACCTGGCGCATCGGCACCGAAGGCATCAACGCGCTGCTGGTGAAGACCGACGCCGGCGCGGTGCTGATCGATGGCGGCATGCCGCAGGCCGCCGGCATGCTGCTGGCGCACATGCGTGCGCTGGGCGTGCAGCCCGGCGATCTCAAGCTGATCGTGCACAGCCATGCCCACGGCGACCACGCCGGCCCGCTCGCGGCGATCCGGCGTGCCACCGGCGCGGCACTCGTCAGCAATGCCGAATCCGCCGTGTTGCTCGCCCACGGCGGCAGCAACGACATCCATTTCGGCGACGACATCCTCTACCCGGCGGTGCAGGCCGACCGCATCGTCCGCGATGGCGAGACCGTCGAACTGGGCGGGATGCGCCTGACCGTGCATTCCACCCCGGGACACACCCCCGGCAGCATGAGCTGGACCTGGACCGACACCCGCGACGGCAAGCCGCTGCGCATCGCCTATGTCGACAGCCTCACCGCGCCGGGCTACCAGCTGCTCGACAACCCGCGCTATCCGCGCATCGTCGACGACTATCGCCACAGCTTCGACGTCGTCCGCGCCCTGCCCTGCGACCTGCTGCTGACCCCGCACGCCGACGCCAGCGGCCGCGACCAGGCCGGCGCCGGCAATGCCGGGCCGCTGACCTGCCGCGAATACGCCGACAAGGCCGCACGCGCCCTCGACGAACAGATCGCGAAGCAGCGCAAGGGCGACGACTGATGCCGTACACGCCGATCGTCGCCACTCTCGGCTACGTGCTGTCGCCCGACGGCAAACAAGTGCTGATGCTCCACCGCAACACGCGCGACGACGACCACCACCTGGGCAAGTACAACGGCCTGGGCGGCAAGATCGAACCCGACGAGGACGTGCTCGCCGGCATGCGCCGGGAGATCGCCGAGGAGGCCGGCATCGAATGCACCGCGCTGTCGCTGCGCGGCACGATCAGCTGGCCCGGCTTCGGCAAGCACGGCGAGGACTGGCTGGGCTTCGTGTTCGTGGTCACCGCCTTCACCGGCACGCCTCTGGAACGCAACCCGGAAGGCACGCTGGAATGGGTTGCGATCGACCGCCTGCACGAGCTGCCGATGTGGGAAGGCGACCGCGAATTCCTGCCGCTGGTGTTCGACGACGACCCGCGCCCGTTCCACGGCGTGATGCCGTATCGCGACGGGCGCATGCAGTCATGGCGCTACTCGCGCGCCTAAGCGCTGGAACAGCCTCTGTGGGAGCGGCCATGGCCGCGATTGTCCTGTGCAGGAATCACCGCGGCCATGGCCGCTCCCACACAGGCAACTCGATATCGGCTCAACGCTCGCCGCGGACGGTGTAGTCCATCCCCACCGACACCGGCCCGGTCTCGACAAAGCCATATTGCGCATAGAGACGCTTGGCCTCGCCGTCCGCGAACAGCGACACGCTCGACGACACCGGCGCGTTCTCGCGCAGCCATGCATCGAGGGCCGACATGATGCGCTTTCCGAGGCCGCGCTTCTGGTGCGCGGGCTCGACCGCGATGTCGACCACGGTGAAGAAGCAGCCACCGTCGCCGATGATCCGACCCATCCCGACCACCCTGTCCGCATGCAGCACGCTGACGCCGAAGAGCGTGTTCGGCAGCCCGCGCGCCGCGGCTTCGGCGGAGCGCGGCGACAGCCCCGTCGCCACGCGCAGGCGGCGGTAGTCGTCGGTGCCGGGAAACCGCTCCTGCAGCACGTATCCGCCGTCGGCCGCGGTCACGGCCTGATCCTGTCAATTTCCCGGTCCATTTCCCCGTCCGTGTCCACTCCGCTCTCCTCGCCCGCCGCGATGCCGAGGTTGGTCGACGCCGCTTCATAGACATCGCGGTCCAGCAGCCCGGTTTCCTTGGCCACCAGCACCGGCACCAGTATCTGCCCGGTGACGTTGGTCATCGTGCGCATCATGTCGAGCACGCGATCGATGGCCACCAGGTAGCCGATCCCCTCCAGCGGCAGGCCGGCGGCGCTCAGCACCAGCGTGACCATGACGATGGCGGTGCCCGGGACGCCGGCGGTGCCGAAGCTGCCGAGCACCGAGGCCAGCAGGATGATGAAGTACTGCGAAGCGCTGAGGTCCAGCCCGAAGTACTGCGCCACGAACACCGCCGTCAGCGCCGGATAGATCGCGCCGCAGCCGTCCATCTTGATGCTGGCGCCCAGCGGCACCGCGAACGCGGCGTAGTCCTTGTCGACCCCGAGGTTGTGGGTGGCGCTGCGCAGGCTCGCCGGCAGCGCGGCGAAGCTCGACGAGGCGGCGAAGGCCACCTGCATCGCCGGCGCCGCGCCGCGGAAGAACTTCCACGGGTTCAGCCCGTGCGCCAGCAGCAGGCCGCCGTACACGAACACGATGTGCAGCGCGCAGGCCAGGTACAGCGCGCCGACGAAGCTCAGCAGCGGCAGCAGCTTCTCGAAGCCGTAGGCGCCGACCAGCGCGGCGATCAGGCCGAACGTCCCCAGCGGGGTGAACTCGAGCACGAAGCGGGTGACCTGGATCATCGCCTCGCTGCCCTCGCCCAGCAGCGCCCGCAGGCGCGTGGTCTTCTCGCCCAGCTTCACCAGCGCGAAGCCGAGCAGCGCGGCGAAGAAGATCACCTGCAGGATCTTGCCTTCCGACAGCGCCTTGAACGGATTGGCCGGCACCACGTCGAGCAGCACCTGCACCGGTCCGGGGACCTGCTTCACCACGTAGTCCGGGGCCACGACTAACCCGCTGATGCCGGTGCCCGGCTGCAGCACCGCACCAACTCCGAGGCCGATGCACACCGCCAGCGCCGCGGTCACGGCGAACCACGCGAAGGTGCGCCCGCCGAGCGCCGCCACGGACTTCTGCCCGTGCAGGCTGGAGATCGCGGTGGCCACGGCGAAGAACACCAGCGGCGTGGCAATCATCCGGATCAGGGTGACGTAGACATCGCCCAGCGGCTTGAACCACGTGGCCGCCGCCGGTCCCAGCCACCAGCCGGCGAGCGCGCCGAGCACGAAACCGGCGGCGACGCGCTGCCAGAACGGAATCCTGAACCAGGCCGAGATCAACTTCATCAGCGATGCGCGCGTGCGAATGGACGAGCGCCGCACGATAGCGCAGGCGCGCCGCGGTGACGGTGTCGCTGGCGCGACACAGCGTCCGCCTTGCGTCCACGTGTCGCCGCCCTGCCATGGGTCGGACGGCATAATGCCCCGATCGCCCCCTACTGGAGCCCCTGAATGCGCGTGCTGCCGATCACCTGTCTCGCCACCCTGCTCGCCGCATGCACCGGCAACGTGCGCGAAGCCACGCCCGCTGCTGCCGCCAGCCATGCGGCAATCGCCATCGACGTGCCGGCCGTCGCCCATCCGCAGGGCGAGACCGCGGACTGGTGGTACCGCAGCGGCGCAGCGCGCGCGGCGGCGAACGGCGCGATGAGCGGGCGGGCGAAGAACGTGATCGTGTTCCTCGGCGACGGCATGAGCCTGACCACGGTCGCCGCCGCGCGCATCCTCGACGGCCAGCGCAAGGGTCAGCCCGGCGAAGAGAACGCGCTGTCGTGGGAAACCTTCCCCGCCACCGCATTGAGCAAGACCTACAACACCGACGCGCAGACGCCGGATTCGGCCGGCACCATGAGCGCGATCACCACCGGCGTGAAGACCTTCATGGGTTCGATCGCGGTGGGCCCGGCCTCGCACAGTGACGACTGCGCCGGCAGCCTGCGCAACCACAACCTCACCTGGCTCGAGCTGGCGCAGAGCGCCGGCATGGCCACCGGCATCGTCAGCACCGCGCGCCTGACCCACGCCACCCCGGCGGCCACCTACGCGCACGTGCCGACGCGCGGCTGGGAGAACGACAGCGACCTGCCGGCCGACGCCGTGCAGCAGGGTTGCCACGACATCGCGCGGCAGCTGGTCGAAACACCCTTCGGCGGCCCGGTGGTTGCGCTCGGCGGCGGACGCGCCGAGTTCACGCCGACGACCGCCGCCGATCCGGCCGAAGCCGGCAAGCACGGCAAGCGCGAGGACGGCCGCGACCTGGTCGCCGAATGGCGCGCAGCGCATCCGCAGGGCGCCTATGTCTGGAACACGCAGCAACTGCGCGATGCCGCCGATGCGCCGCGCCTGCTGGGCCTGTTCGGCCGCGACCACATGAGCTTCGACCACGACCGCGACACCTCGCCCCGGGGCGAACCGGACCTGGCCGAGATGACGCGCGCCGCGATCCACACCCTGTCTCGCGACCCGGACGGCTATGTGCTGATGGTCGAGGGCGCGCGCATCGACATGGCCAACCACTACGGCAACGCCTTCCGCGCGCTCGACGACACCATTGCGATGTCGCGCGCGGTGCAGGCCGCCGTGGATGCGACCTCCGCCGACGACACCCTGATCATCGTCACCGCCGACCATTCGCATGCGCTCAACTTCGTCGGCTATCCGGTGCGCGGCAACCCGATCCTGGGCAAGGTGCGCGGCAAGAGCAGCTTCGACGGCGCGCCTGGAAAACTGGCGAAGGACGGCACCGGTCTGCCCTACACCACGCTGGGCTACGCCAACGGCCCCGGCTATACCGGCGCCAGCGATTCGCAGCCGGCCGGCAGCAAGCATTTCCCGCACATGGGCAAGGGCTACAAGCCGGCGAACGGGCGCCCCGACCTGACCCAGGTCGACACCACCAACCCGGACTACCTGCAGGAAGCCGCCGTGCCGCTGTCCAGCGAAAGCCACGGCGGCGAGGACGTCGGCATCTGGGCGCGCGGCCCGGGCAGCGCCGCGGTGCGCGGCACGGTCGAGCAGAACGTCATCTACCACCTCATCGTGCAGGCCACGCCGAAGCTGCGCGAACGCCTGTGCGCCGCCGACACCTGCAGCGACGACGGCGTGCCGGTGGAACTGCCGGCGATCGGCGCCTTCGTGCCGGCGGCGCATTGACCGGAAGGACGATGGCATCCGGTCGCGGCGGCGCGATAGGCTGGGCTTCAAGGCGTTCCGACACTTGATCGTCATTCCCGCGTGACCAGGCATTCGTCTGCTGAAGGCCGCGGGAATGACGAAATTGCCCGGCGGCATCCGCGAGCCCGTCTCTTCCCAACGAACAACCCCGCAGGACCAGCCCATGAAGCCACTCGACAACAAGGTCTGCCTCGTCACCGGCGCCGCCAGCGGCCTGGGCAAGCGCATCGCCGAGGTCTATGCGGCCAACGGCGGCAAGGTCGTGGTCGCCGACCTGAAGCTAGACGCCGCCGATGCCGTCGCGGCATCGATCCGCGATTCCGGCGGCGACGCGTTCGCGGTGGCGATGGACGTGAGCGACGAGCCGCAGGTGGTCGACGGGGTTGCGAAGGCGATCGCCCATTACGGCCGCGTCGACGTGCTGGTCTCCAATGCCGGCATCCAGATCATCAACGCCGTCACCGAGCTGAGCTTCGCCGACTGGAAGAAGATGCTCGCGATCCACCTCGACGGCGCCTTCCTCACCACCCGCGAGTGCATGAAGGACATGCAGTCGCGCGGCCAGGGCGGCGCGATCATCTACATGGGCTCGGTGCATTCGCACCTGGCCTCGAAGCTCAAGGCACCTTACGTCACCGCCAAGCACGGCCTGCTCGGCCTGTGCCGCGCCGTGGCGAAGGAAGGCGGCGAGCACGGCATCCGCGCCAACGTGATCTGTCCCGGCTTCGTGCGCACGCCGCTGGTGGAAAAGCAGATCCCGGAACAAGCGAAGGAACTGGGGATCAGCGAGGACGAGGTGGTGAAGAATGTGATGCTCAAGGACACCGTGGACGGCGAATTCACCACCGTCGACGACGTCGCCAACGTCGCGCTGACGCTGGCCGCATTCGAGACCAATGCGCTGACCGGGCAAAGCCTGGTGGTCAGCCATGGCTGGTACATGCAGTAAGAAGCCGTGATGGGCGGAATCAACGCCTTCCGTCTTTTGTAGGAGCGGCTTCAGCCGCGAGCTTCTGGATCCGCCGGCTACCCACCAAAAAACTCGCGGCTGAAGCCGCTCCTACCAATCACGAATCACCAATCGCCGCTCAGAACGGCTTGGCGAGCACCAGGTACACCACCGCCACCAGCAGCAGCACCGGCACCTCGTTGAACCAGCGCAGCGTCTTCGACGACGGCAATGACCTGCCCTTGTCGAGCCCCTTGAGCCAGCGCCCTGCGAAGCTGAAATACGCCAGCAGCAGCGCCACCAGCGCCAGCTTGGCGTGCAGCCAACCCGTGCCGGCGCCGACCATCGTCGGAAAGTCCGGGAAGACCCGGTAGCCGAGCCACAGCACCAGCCCCAGCACGAACGCGAGGCCGAACATCATGTGGCCGAAGCGGTACAGCCGCCGCCCCATCAGCATCAGCCGCGCACGCACCGCCGGTTCGTCGCCGGCCTCGGCGAGGTTGACCAGGATCCGCGGCAGGTAGAACAGCGCCGCCATCCACGCGATCACGAACACGAGATGGCCGGTCTTGACCCACAGATAGGCTTGCATGCTGGCTGACACCATGTGGCTTGGACTCGCGCTAGGATCGCACGGTTGCCGTCCGCGGAGCACGCCATGTCCACCCTGCCCATGCCGGTGCTGTTCCTCGGCCACGGCTCGCCGATGAACGCGATCGACGACAACGCGTGGTCGCGCAGCTGGCGTGAGCTCGGCCAGCGCCTTCGCAGGCCTCGCGCCATCCTGTGCATCTCGGCGCACTGGGAAACCGCCGGGCCAAAACTCACGGGGAATGCGAAGCCCGACACCATCCACGACTTCTACGGATTCCCGCAGGCCCTATTCGACGTCCAGTACCGCGCGCCCGGCGACCATGCGCTGGCCCAGCGCGTGGTCGAACTGCTGGGCGACGACGCAGGCGCACGCATCGACCCGCAGCGCGGCCTCGATCACGGCGCCTGGAGCGTGCTGCTGCCGATGTATCCCGACGCCGACGTGCCGGTGGTGCAACTGGGCATCGACACGCGCCGGCCGGGCGCCTGGCACTACGCACTGGCACAGCGACTGGCCCCGCTGCGCGACGAGGGCGTGCTGATCCTCGCCAGCGGCGACATCGTGCACAACCTGCGCCTGTTCGACTACCACGCCACCACCGCGCCGGAGTGGGCGATGCGCTTCCGCGACACCGTCAACACCCACATCCGCGAAGGCCGACACGCCGCACTCGCCGACTGGCCGTCGCTCGACGACGCCGCGCTGGCGATCCCCACGCCCGAACACTACATCCCGCTGCTGTACGCCCTGGCCAACGGCCGCAACGGCGATGCGCTGGAGTTCTTCAACGACGACGTGCGCAGCTCCTTGTCGATGACCTCGCTGCTGATCGGGTCTCCGTAGGAGCGCCCCAAGGGCGCGGTCGCCTTCTTCGGGCAAGCCGATCGCGCCCATGGGGCGCTCCTACAAAAGCGGTCGCGAAGGCGCCATCATTGCGCCATGAGCAAGCAATACGACGCGGATTATTTCCAGCGCTGGTACCGCGACGGCGGCATCGGCGGCAGGCAGCGCCTGGCGCGCAAGGTGGCGCTGGCCGTGGCCACCGCCGAATACCATCTCGAACGCCCGCTGCGCAGCGTGCTCGACATCGGCTGCGGCGAGGGCGCGTGGCGTGCGCCACTGCTGAAGCTTCGGCCGAAGGCGCAGTACCTCGGCTTCGACAGCAGCGAATACGCGATCACCCGCTATGGCCGCAGCCGCAACCTGCACTTGGCGCGCTTCGCCGACTTCGCACAGTTGCGCCCCTGCGCGCCGGTGGACCTGCTGGTGTGCAGCGACGTGCTGCACTACCTGCGGGCACGCGAACTCGATCGCGGCCTGCCCGGCCTGGCCGAACTGTGCGGCGGCATCGCATTCCTCGAGACGTTCGCCCGCGAGGACCAGGCCGAGGGCGACGAGCACGAGTTCAAGCAGCGGTCGGCGGCGTTCTATCGCAAGCGCTTCGAGGCCGCCGGCTTCCGCCAGCTCGGTTCGCACTGCTGGCTCTCGCCCACGCTGGCCGACGCCGCCACGGCGCTCGAGGCCGGGTAACCAGCATTCCGGTTCCAGGACGTGGGTTCCGGCCCTGAATGACCGGGACGACTCAGCCCCGCCTGTCCTCGCCGCTGCGCGCTTTTCTCGCCACCGGTTTGCGCCGCGCCGCGGCCAATGCAAGCTGCGCCCACGGCCGCAGCGCCTCCGACGAATCGAGCGCCGCCTCCGGCAGCGACCAGTAGCTGGTTTCCACCGTCCGCCCCCTGCTCTCGAACACGAACGGCGCCGAGCCCGCCGCCGCGAAGTCCGCTCGCGTCAGCGCGTCCGTCTTCGCATAGGCCACGCCGCGGGCGAACAGCACCACGATCTCGCCGTCCAGGTACACGCCCCATCCGCCGAACATCCTGCGCGCGGTCGCCGCGCCCAGCGGCGCCAGAAGCTCTAGCAGATGGTCGATGGCGGGGTCGCGAACGGCCATGCGGGGCTCCAAGGCTGCGTGTTCAGTTCCATCATCACCGATCCGTTATGCTGCGCCGCAGCACCCGCAACCTGGCGATCCCATGCTGCTTTACCAGATGCACGAACTCGGCCGCGCGTGGATGGCGCCCATGACTTACTGGGCCGAGGCCAACGCCCGCATGTTCTCGGCTCGCGAGAGCTGGCTGTCGGCGGTGCCTGGCGCCGCGCGCATCGCCGCCGGCAACGAGCTGCTGTACCGCATCGGCAAGGACTACGAGAAGCCGGCCTTCGGCATCCACGCCGTCGAGGTCTCCGGCTTCGATGTGCCGGTGATCGAGAAGGTGGTCGCCGAGAAACCGTTCTGCCGGCTGCTGCGCTTCAAGCGCTACACCGACGACGTCGCCAACATCAAGGACATGAAGTCCGACCCCACCGTGCTGGTGGTCGCGCCGCTGTCGGGCCACCACGCCACTCTGCTGCGCGACACCGTGCGTACCCTGCTGCCCGACCACAAGGTCTACGTCACCGACTGGGTCGACGCGCGCATGGTGCCGAAGGAATCGGGCACGTTCTCGCTCGACGACTACGTGGGCTACATCGAGGACTTCATCCGCGAGATCGGCGCCGACGACCTGCACGTGATCAGCGTCTGCCAGCCGACCGTGCCGGTGCTGGCCGCGGTCTCGCTGATGGCCGCACGCGGCGAGAAGACCCCGCGCTCGCTGGTGATGATGGGCGGCCCGATCGACACCCGCGAATCGCCCACCGCGGTCAACAACCTCGCCACGCAGAAGCCGCTGTGGTGGTTCGAAACCAACGTCATCCACACCGTGCCGGCGAACTATCCGGGCAGCGGCCGCCGCGTTTACCCGGGCTTCCTGCAACACGCCGGCTTCATGGCGATGAACCCGGAGCGCCACTTCGAATCGCACTGGGATTTCTACCAGGACCTGCTGAAGGGCGACATGGAAGACGCCGCCGCGCACCGCCGCTTCTACGACGAATACAACGCCGTGCTCGACATGCCAGCGCGCTACTACCTCGATACCGTGCGCATCGTGTTCCAGGAGCACCTGCTGCCGCGCGGGCTGTGGGACGTAGGCGGGGAACGCGTGGACCCGGCCGCGATCCGCGACACCGCGCTGATGACCATCGAGGGCGAGCTCGACGACATTTCCGGCGAAGGCCAGACCCGCGCCGCGCACAAGCTGTGCACCGGCGTAGCCGAGCGCGATCGCGAGCACCTGACGGTGAAGGGCGCCGGCCACTATGGCATCTTCAGCGGCCGCCGCTGGCGCGAGCAGGTGTATCCGCAGGTGCGGGATTTCATCACCGCACACGCGGCTTCCGGCGCGAAACCGGCGACAGGGAAGCGTCCGCCGAAGGTCGCAGGGAAAGCCCCCAAAGCCAGGCGCTGACGGCCGGCACGCTGTCTTGCGAGTTGGTGACACCTACCGTCAGATCATCATTCCCTTCCCCGGGAAATTTCTGAACAAATCCTTGGTTCGTCATTTCGGTGAAAGCCGGGATCCGTTCTCTTCAAGGACTTGCAGGCAGCATGGATCCTGATTTCCGCCGGGATGGTGGGGCTGGCCGCTGCGCGGCTGCGACCCGCCCAGACGAGACCGAGGTCAGTCAGGCTTTTCCACCGACAGCGGGATGCGCAGGTAGCTGTCCGTTCGCCATTCGATATCCAGTGGGATCGCCGCGTCGGCGATCGATTCGTCGCTGACGTCCCTGCCGGTACCGTAGTTGACCTGGTGCATCGGATCCTTGACTACGTCCAGCACCGCCAGCAGGCGACTGCCCTTCTCCAGCCTGCGACTCACCATCCGCGTTCGCTCGAACGGAATCGACGTCCACTCGCCCGGCTCGAGCAGAACGCGCGTCCCCATGTCGCGGGCGAAACTAGCGCGGCCCAGATAGTACGAAAGCTGCATCACGCGGCCGTCGGCCATCATCTCGTACAGGACGACTGTGAAATCGAAGTCACGCTTGTTGATACGCGCCTTCAGTTCGCCCGAGAACGTTCCGCTGATCGTGACGGGGTGATCGAACGGCGCACTGATGAAGGACAGCCCGCTTTCGACCGGCAATGAATCGCGGACGATGGGGTCCGGATAGTAGCCATGGCTGTAGGTCTTGCGGTCCGCGAAGTCGACCTGTTGCGCGAGCATGGCGATGCTGGCCGGCTTCTCCTTCGAAAGCAGACGATGCCCGCCAGTGAGTGCGTCGGACAGATAAAAATCGATCGAGCCGCCGCCGGCGGCCGCCAGCGAGGGCGCATGCTGCCATTCGTTCGCCCCCATCACTTCGTAGTTCACGCGATCCTTCAGCAATTCAGGCCTTGCACCGCCGCGCATCACGTAATCCAGCCACTGGAAAGTGACATCCACCGTATCGAACTGCGCGACCGGGTCGATCCCGTAGCCATTCAGGACCGGGGATTTAAATGGGGCCTGGGCACCGAAATGGTCGTACGGCCCGATCAGCAGGTAATGTTCCGCGTCCGGCCTGTAGCGGTAATGTTCCTTGAAATAGTGCAATGCGGAAATCTGGCCGTCGTCGTAGTAGCCGGTGATCGACAGCACCGGGATGTCGATCCGCGAGAAGTCCTCCTTGTACGGCACCATCGCCTGCCAATAGGCATCGTAGGCGGGATGAAGCAGCCAGCGCTGCAGCAGTGGATTCGGCGTGCCATCCACCCGATCGATTTCGCGGTATGGCCGGCCGCTCTTGAACCACTTTTCATCCAGTGCGTTCCAGCGTTCGCGCTGCGAGTAAGTGTCGTTGTCGAGAAACCGGTTGTTCGCAACGAAGAATGCCCAGCCGTAATTGGCGCTGAGGAAAACGTTGTTCTCCATCGGCAGCCCCTGCCCTGGAATGGCCGCGACATAGGGAACGATCGTCTTCAATGCAGGATGGCCACGCTTCGCCGCGGCCCATGCGGCGAAGCCCGAATAGCTCCCGCCGTACATGCCAACCTCTCCGTTGCTCCACGGTTGCCGGCTGGCCCAATCGACCGCGGCATTCGCGTCGTCGGCCTCGTGCTCGTACGGCATGATCCGATCCGTGCTCAGCCGCTTTCCGCGCGCATCAACGACCACGCCCACGTAGCCGCGTGCAGCGGCCTGCATGGCCTGTTGCAGATGCTGTCTGAGATCCGTGTAAATGGTGAAAAGCAACGCTACAGGCTTTCGCTCCGGCTGCTTTCGCGTACGCACAACCACCGCGGACAGCGTCGCGCCCTGCGCCGTCGTGAAGACACGGTTCTCTTCGACGACATAGCGTGCCTGCTCATCTTCCGCGATCAGCGCCGGGCCAAGCCGCGTCGCCGCTTCATAGACCTCGACGAACGCGTGCTGACGAGCCAATTCGAGCGCATCCGGCAAAGAAACGGACCTGCTGCCCGCGTGCTCCTTCAACACCCCGTCGAGATCCGCACGGGCACGATCCAGGTCAGCCATGAACCAGTACTGCGCACGATTGGCCGCCATGTCGTCGGTGTTGCCGAAGCGTTCTCGGAAGGCCCGTCCATAGGCGGCATCGAATGGAACTCCGCTGCCGGACTCGATCGCCCTCGCCTGCGCATACACCAGATATGGCGTCCAGCGGTCCGCTCGCCGTACGTCGCCGGCATCGACCAACTCACGCACGATGGCATGGATCGTCGCCGCAGCATCGGCATGACGCCCGGCGGCGATCTGCAGGTGGGCGAAACTGCCATCGGGAAATTCCGCACCACCCGATTTGCGGGCTGCGATCACCTTGCCGAAAAGTCCGGCGATGGCCACTTCCGGCGTTGCTCCACCATCCCCCCGTGGAAGCTCGAACTGTTGCGCCGATGCGGTCGCCGACCAGATCAGGAGCACCACGGTCAACATGCATGTTTTCATCAGGCACCTCCGGAATGGCTCGCCAGGGACAAAAAGGGCGATCTCTGGAGAGGTCAGGCGTACTGCGCCGACTTCACCAGCAGGTGCTTGGCGAACGTCCCGTGCAGCCTGCCGATGCCGCGCGCCAGGTGCAGGGTCGCGAACAGCAATGCCACGCCCGCAACGGTCAGCAGCGGCAACATCCAGGGCGCCTGGGCCGGTACGTCGATACCGAAGATCCACAGGCTGAAGTGCACGCCCGGAAGCAGCGCCAGCGGCGCGAGTATCAGCGACAGCGACACGGCCGCCAGGCTTACCGCGAGCGTGAAGTACAGGATCCCCAACGGCAGCATCGCCAGGAAGTACAGCACCGTGCTCCAGGTGCGCGGATCCAGGAACATGTCCTTGATCCGCTCCAGCAGCGGCCTGCCGCGATTGCCGTAGAGCGGCCGGCGCGGCATGCGCTCGCCCAGCATCACCTCGACGATGCGGCCTTCGAGCAGCGACAGCATCCGGATCGAGCCCAGGAACAGGATCAGGAACGGAATTCCGATGATCAGTGCGGCAAATCCCGCCGAAAGCGAAACGCCGGCCACCACCCACACGAAATAGAACAGCCCGGTAGCCAGGCTCAGCACCATGTAGAACAGCGCGGCATAGGCGCGCGGGTCGGCGGCGACGCCGAAGAAGCGGCCGGCCAGTGACTTGCGCGGGCGCGGCGGCGGCGCGCGCAACGCCGTCTGCACCTTGACCTCGGTGTCGCGGTAGATGTCGGCGACCTCCTCCGGCGCGCCATAGCTGGACGCGACGGCGGCGATCACTTCGGCTTCCGACTTGTCCAGGTTTTCCGCGAGTTCCGAGCGCAGGTATTCCTCGGCGTCGTAGAGCGCGTCCTGCATCAGCGCCGGGTCGGCGTCGGCGAGGGCCTGGCGCAACTGCGCGAGATAGTCGGGGATGTTGGTCGGCAGTGCGGTGGTCATGGCATCAGGCCCTTGAGGACGGCATCGACGGAATCGCGGGTGGCGCGCCAGGCGGCGCTCCATTCGTACAGGGTGGCGCGGCCTGCGGCGGTGAGCTGGTAGTAGCGCCGCGGCGGCCCGGACATCGACGGTTCGACGTGGCTGTCCAGCAACCCGGCCGCGCCCAGGTTGCGCAGCACCGGATACAGCGCGCTCTGCTTGCCGCTGAGCACCCCGTCGCCGAAGCGCTCCAGCCGCTTGGCGATCTGGTAGCCGTACATCGGCTCGCTGGCCGCACCCAGCACCGCCAGCAACGCCAGCGACACGGTGCCGGCGCTGAGCTCCTTCTGGAACTTGCGCAGCTGCTGTTCGGTGATGGCCGGGTCGAAGTCGCCCATGGCGGCGCTCTTGCTGGGTTGGAGACAATGCTATTGCGAAGTTCGCTATAGCGAATGTGCCGCTAGTCATGCCGGCCCCGGCGCCGCGGCTACACTCGGCTGATCCGACATCCGCACGAGGTCCACGAATGCGCCCTGCCCTGCTCGCCCTGCTGGTTGCCGCCACCCTCACGCCGTCGCTCGCCGTTTGCGCCGACGAGGCGCAGAAGCCGAAGACCACGCAGGAACTGCTGGACGCCTCGCAGCCCGCCGACTGGCGCACGCTCGATCCGGCCAGCACGCTCTACCTGGAACTGGCCTCCGGCCGCGTGGTGATCGAGCTGGCCCCCGACTTCGCGCCGGAACACGTGGGCAACATCCGCACCCTCGCGCACGAGGGCTACTGGAACGGCATGAGCATCAACCGCTCGCAGGACAACTTCGTCGTGCAGTGGGGCGATCCGGCCGAGGAAGGCCAGCCGCGCAAGCCGCTGGGCAGCGCGAAGGCGAAGCTGCCGGCCGAGTTCGAACGCAAGGCCGACGGCCTGTCCTTCCACCCATTGCCGGACAAGGACGGCTGGGCGCCGCAGGTGGGTTTCGCCGCCGGCTTCCCGGCGGCGCGCGACCCGCAGGCTGGTGAGGCGTGGCTCACGCACTGCTACGGCGCGGTCGGCGCCGGCCGCGACATGGCCGCCGATTCCAGCGACGGCACCGAGCTGTACGTGGTCGACGGGCAGTCGCCGCGCCAGCTCGACCGCAACATCACCCTGGTCGGGCGCGTGGTGGAAGGAATGGAACTGTTGAGCGTGCTGCCGCGCGGCACCGGCCCGCTGGGCTTCTACGAGCAGGCCGCGCAGCGCGTGCCGATCAAGTCGATCCGGCTCGCCGCCGACGTGCCCGAGGCCGAACGCACGCAGCTGCAGGTGCTGCGCACCGACACGCCGTTGTTCGACGCCGTGGTCGAATCGCGCCGCAACCGCCGCGACGACTGGTACAAGCGGCCTGCCGGCCACATCGACCTGTGCAACATCACCATCCCCACCCGCGAACCGCCGGCGACGACGCAGCCCTGAGCGGATCCGTCACGCGCGTTTAGCTTTTTCCGGGCTAGCCTCCTTGCACCCCACACGTGCAAGGAACCACGCAAGATGGCCCTGCTCCGAATCCGCCTGACCGGCAGCGACGATGCCGTCCGTGCAGTGATGAACCTGCTGCTGAGTCTCGACGGGATCGAGCATGTCGAAGAGATCGGCGACCTGATGACGCACATGGACGATGCGGATTCGAGCTCGGCCGGGCTCAGCGATGTCGAGGGCCCGCAGATGCACGAGATCGAGATCGACGTGCCCAACGAATCCACCGGCCGCAAGGTCCGCGAGGCGGTCGACGCTCTGGCGTTCGAGCTGGAGGCGCTGGTGGAGTTCGAGGACGACGAGGACGAGTAGGCCCCAATCCGTTCTTCGTGCCGTCACCGTCCGTCGTATACCCCCTCCAGCGCCTGAATGTAGCGATCGACCGATCGCGCCAGCGCCGCGCGCGCGTCGGTGGCGATGCTGCGCCCCCACCACGCGCCGTGGATCGAATCGAATGGATACGGCTCCACCGCCGCCTCGATCGCGCGCACCGCGCGCGCCGACAGCGGGATGTAGTTGGGGAAGCTGCGCATGAAACCGACGTGCCGGTTGTCCATCGCCACCTGGATCACGTCGCCGGTCAGCAGCGCGCCGCGCCCCTCGTGCAGGTGCGGCACGTGCGCGACGGTGCCGCCGGCGAAGTGCCCACCGCAGCGGACCAGCATCATGTCGTCCCACAGCGCGCGCGTTTCGCCTTCCCAGTATTCGATCGCCGGCGCGTCGCGCATCACCCATTCGCGATCCGCGGCGTGCAGCAGGATCGGCACGTCGCCGAATGCCCGGCTCCACTCGACCATGCCGGAGTAGTAGTGCGGATGGGAGATCGCGATCGCGCGGATGCCACCGGCCTGGTTGACCCGCGCGACGGTGTCGTCGTCGACCAGCGCGATGCAGTCCCAGAGCAGGTTGCCACCCGGCGCGCGCACCAGCAGCGCACGTTCGTTGATCGCAAACGCCGGCTCGGTACCGATGCCGAGCAGGCCATCGGCTTCGGGTTCGATGCGGTTGCGGTGGGTGCGGCGCTGCCGGTCCAGCGTCGTCCACTGCTGCCCGCCGTGGCCGACGTACTGGCGTTCGTCGTCGCAGACCGGGCAGTGCCCGGGCTCGCCTGCGGTCTCGGCGAACTGCGTCCCGCAGGTGATGCAGATGAAATGGGGCATGGCAATTCCGCCGGGGGAGGTGCGACTGAAAATAGCAGCCGGTGCTGCAATCACACCAGTTGTGGGAGCCCAAGGGCAACGCCAACAGCTCGCGGCTGAAGCCGCTCCTGCAGTCATCACGTTACCTGGGCGGGTCGGGTCGCTTGTGCGGCTCGATGATGACCTGCTTGTTGCGGATGCTCGCGCGATCGACCATCAGCAGGCGCATGTCCCTGACCAGGTATTCGATCAGTTCGGCGTCGCCGATGTCGTTTCCGGGAATATCCAGCCGGAATCCACGGCCACGCAGATCGCCGCCATTGCTGAAGCCGATCTCGAAGTCGAACCGCACGCGATGCTGCACGTCGGCCATCGGGTTCCCGCTCACTTGGCGACCACGTTGAATCCGAACAACCTCAGCCCGGTCCGGGTCCGCGGCTGGTGCGACGATCCCGGCAGGAAATGCAGGTAGCTACCGGCCGGATAGTGCTGTTCGCCCTCGATCATCTCGCCCTCGAGCACGTAGACGTCCTCCCCGGTCGGATGCCGGTCGACATGCGGCCACTGGCTGCCGGGGTCCATCTCGACGATCCACGCGCGCACGCCGGCGGCGCTGGGCAGGTCGCGGCGGCGGCAACCGGGGCCGACCTCGATCGCAGGGATTTCGGCGGCGACCAGCGCCAGCATTTCGCCGCGGATCGCATTCATCGCGTGGCCCGATGCAGCACTGGCTGTCGCTGTTGCCCGTCGGGCGGGCGGCGACCGGCGCCGCGCAGCGCGTAGACGTGGGCGTCCACGATCGTGCCATCCGCAAGCTTCGCTTCGGCCATGACGCGTTCGTAGCCTTCGCCCTCGAACGCATCGAGGCGCGCCCAGTGCGCAGGCAGGTGTCCCGAGCTGAAGAGGAAGCCGTCGACTTCGTCACCACATGCGTCGAGGACGATGCCGGGATAGCCCACCGCCGCGCCCCAGCCTTCCTTGTGCAGGGTGCCGCTGACGGTCGCGGGTTGCCACTGTCCCGGGACATCGGCCAGGACATGCGCATTGGGCCGCCCCGGGGCGAGCGTTCCGTAGACGAAAAGCCGGTAGGTCATCGATTTCTCCAGGGCAGCCAACAGGTGTTCGCCGGTTATCCCGGCTCAGCGCGTCGCGCGCTGGCTCAACGCGACACTGCCGAGGATCATCGCGCCGGCGATGCCCATGCCCCAGGTCAGCGGCTCGCCGAGCAGCATCCACGCCCACGCCACGCCGAACAGCGGCACCAGGTAGGTCACGGTCGATGCGCGGCTGGCACCGATGCGGGCGATCAGGCGGTAGTACATGACGAACGCGATGCCCGTGCACAGCACGCCCAGCATCGACGCCGACAACCACGACTGCACCGGGATCGCATGCCGCGGCCAGGACAGCGCCGCGAACGGCAACGTCAGCAGCGCGGACGTGCCGAGCGTGGCCGCCGCCACTGCCGCCGGCGGCAGGCCGGTCAGGTGGCGACGCACGAGATTGATGCCGATGCCGTACAGGAAGGCGGCCGTTGCGCCGGCCACCACCGCCCAGCCGATGCTGGCGCCGGCGACCTTGCTGCTGGCCAGCACCACCACGCCCGCAAAACCGGCCAGCAACGCGAGCGAACGCCGCGCGCCGATCTTCTCGCCGAAGAACAGGAAACCGACCAGCGCCGTGAACAGCACCGTCATCGCATTGGCGATCGCGCCGATGCCGGCCGGTGCGCGCTGCGCGGCCCAGGCGAACAGGATGAACGGGACCGCCGAGTTGATCGCGCCGATCAGGGCGATCTTCGGCCACAGCACACGCGGGAACTGCGCGCGTGACCGCCACAGGAACGGCAGCAGCACCAGCGCGCCCAGCGCCAGGCGCACCTCGACCAGCGGCACCGCACCGAAGTCGTTCGCCGCCACCCGCATGAACAGGAACGAGGCGCCCCAGATCGCGCCGAGGACGGTCAACTCCAGGGGTGTCATCCAGTCACGCGCGACCGCCCGTGGCAAGGGCGTCGTGGTGGCCGGCGTGCAGTCGAGGGTGCTCATGCCTGTCATCTTGTGGGGGGCTGCCGTGTATTGTCCCTGCCCGGCAATACCCGACAAGCGCATACTTTTCGCTCCAGCCACGAATCTGGCTTGTGTCTCAGGGAGACCCGCATGAACCTGCGTCCCGGCCTTCTGCCATCGCTAGGCGTGTTCGCCGCGGCAGCCCGGCACCAGAACTTCGCCCATGCCGCCGAGGAGCTGCACCTGACCGCCAGTGCGGTCAGCCACCACGTGCGCAAGCTCGAAACAAGCCTGGGTGTAGCTCTGTTCCGGCGCCATGCCCGCGGCGTCACGCTGACCGGCGAGGGCCGGCTGCTGGCCGACGCTGCCTCGGCAGCGGTATCGGACCTGGAAGCCGTCGCGCAGTCGCTGGGCCGCAGCGACGACCGCCAGCGCCTGCGCATCAATACCCTGCATTCGCTGGCCCATTGCTGGCTGCTGCCACGGCTGCCGCGCTTCCTCTCCGCGCATCCCGAGCTGCGCATCAGCCTCGACACCGGCATGTCGCTGGCTCGATTCGAGGACGGCGGCCCGGACCTGGCGATCCGCCACGGCGCCGGACACTGGCCGGGGCTCAAGGCGCGGCACCTGATGGACGACGCGCTGTTCCCCGTGGCGGCGCCGTCGTTGCCGGGCGTCGAGGACATCGCCGACCCCAGCGACCTGCTGGCGTTCCCGCTGCTCTCCGACCTCGCGCTGCAGGGCTGGCCGGACTGGTTCCGCGCCGCGGGCCTGCGCGGACAGCGGCTGCCGGACATGCACATGTTCAATGACAGCACCGACGTGATGCGCGCGGCCGCGGTTGGCATCGGCATCGGGCTGGCGCGCCGGCACATCGTCGCGCCCTACTTGCAGCGCGGCGAGCTGCAACGCCTGCCTGGCCCGGAACTCAAGACCCGCTTCGCCTACTACATCGTGCATCCCGCGCATCGGCGGCCGCGCGCGCCGGCGGCGGCCTTCATCGAATGGCTGCGCGGGGAGGCGCGGGACGTGGCACCTGCACCGGAGACGGCATAGGCCCGTCTTGATGAAGAACGCGAAACCCTTCAGGAACGGCGAAGCATTGCACACCCCAAAGCAGCAAGTTGCGCTCGCGCCATCACCCGGCGCTTCGCACCATGCCCCGTACGCGGAAGAAGGGCTTAGCGTGCCCTGTTCCGGCGCAGCCTGCGCCACAGTGCAACCAGAACGGCCACCACCACCAACACCGGCAGCAGGAACGCCAGCGCGCGGATCGTCCACGCCGCACCGGTCGACAGCGTGCCGCCGAAGTCGCGCAACGCCTGGCCGATCTCGCCGCGGCCGCTCTCGGCTGCCGGCGGACGGAAATCCACGGTCAGCTTCTGGGTGTCGATCCGGCGCCGGTTCTGCGCGCCTTCGCGCTCGGCGGCGTCGAGCTGGGCCTGGGTCTCGGCCAGTTGGCGCGAGAGCGCGATCATGTCGGCTACGGCCAGGTCGCGCCGCTGCTGGAACTCCTGCAGGCGCGACAGTTCGTTACGCAGCCGCTCCTGCACCAGCGCGTTGTCGCGCACCTGCACCGCGAGGTCCTCGGCATGCGTACTGCGGCTGCCAACCCGCGCGTCCCGGCTAGCCAACGCGATCATCCGCTCGACACCGGCTGGGACGATGCGCATGCCCAGGCTCGCGCTCGGCTGGTCGCCCCCCTGGCTGCGCGCATCGAGCACCACGCAGGCGCCGAAGCGCCCGTCCTCGCACGCTGCCTTGGCCGCTTGCATGCGCGTCGCGGTCTCGTCGGCCGGCAGCACCACGCCCACGTGGTGCTCGTAGGCCAGCATCGCCTGCATGTCGTTGGCCGCATTCCCGGCCCGCGCCCCGGCATCGGCCGCCGGCGCGGCCGCGAAGCCGACTGCGCCAACAGCGTGTTCCTGCTGCGTCTTGTTCGAGCAGGCCGCCAGCGCCAGCGCCAGCACGCCGGCACCGGCCCATCGCACGACTGGGTGCATCGTCATCGTCCTTTCCCGTTATGCGCCACGCGGCGCGGTGACATGGCCAACGTCCGCACGAGACGAACGGGGTCGTGCAGGTCGTCAGAAACTCGCGCCGTCCACCTGGGCGACCTTGAGCGCGGACAGGTCCACATTCGGCAGGCAGCGCACGTTGACCGCGACCATCTTCGCGCCGGTGCGCGGGTCCGCGCCCTCGCTGAAAGGCGCGATGCCGCAGGTCGGGCAGAAATGGTGCGCGAGGTGTTCCTTGTTGAAGCGATAGGTGGCGAAGTTCGATTCCGGCGTCGTCAGCGTCAGCGCCTCGCGCGGAAAGAACGCCAGCAGTCCGCCGCGACGGCGGCACATCGAGCAGTTGCAGTCGATCGCCTCGGTCACCTCGCCTTCCAGATCGAAGGCGACGGCGCCGCAGTGGCAGCTTCCTTGATGGGTCATGGGCCTGGCTCCGGGGTAATGAGGCATGCACCTTAACGCCACGCCGCGCGCAACGCCCGTGACGCAGGCCAACGAACGCCACATGGCGACGCTGGCGCTTCGTGCCAGAATCCGGGGCTTCCCATCGCCCAGCCGGAACCGCCATGCGCAAGACCCTGCCCGCCGTCGCCCTGCTCGCCCTCGCCCTGGCCGCCTGCCAGGCGCAGACGCCGCCAGCACCAGCCACCATCGATGCGGCGCAATCCGATGCTGCGGCCGACAGCGCCGCCACGGAGGCCGACACCGCCTTCGCCGCACTCTCGAAGGAATGGCTGGACGGCTGGCTGCAACTCAATCCAGTCAATGCCACCCAGGTCGGCGACCATCGCTACGACGACCGGCTCGACGACCTCAGCGCCGCGGGCCGGCAGAAAGGCGTCGACTTCAGCAAGAAGATCCTTGCCCAACTCGACGCCATGGACGTGTCGAAGCTGTCGCGCGAGAACCAGGTGGACGCGCTGATCCTGCGCAACCAGCTGCAGGGCGACATCTGGAACACCGAGACCTTCCAGAGCTGGGCCTGGGATCCGCAGGTCTACAACGGCCTGGCCGGTGGCGCGATCTACAACCTGATGGCGCGCGAGTTCGCGCCGATGCCGCAGCGCTTGAAGTCCGCGACCGCGCGCATGCAGCAGATCCCGGGGCTGTTCGCGCAGATGCGCGAGAACCTGGACCCGGCACGGGTGCCGAAGATCCACGCCGAGACCGTGGCGAAACAGAACGCCGGCGTGCTGCAACTGGTGGACCAGTTCATCACCCCGAATGCCGGCCAGCTGTCCGGCGACGACCGCAAGCAGCTCGACGACGCCGTGGCCACGCTGCGCAAGGCGGTGGCCGAACAGCAGGACTGGCTCGACAAGACCCTGGTGCCCAATGCCAGGGGCGATTTCCGCATCGGCGCCAAGCTGTACGACGAGAAGCTGAAGTTCGCGCTCAACTCCGCGCTGTCGCGCACCGAGATCAAGCAGCGCAGCGAAGCCGAGCTCAAGCGCGTGCGCGATGAGATGTACGGCATCGCGCAGACCGTGCTCAAGGACAAGCCCGACGCGCCGCAGATGCCGGATGCGCCCAGCGACGAGCAGCGGCAGGCGGCGATCGAAGCCGCGCTGGAACTCGCCTATGCCAACCGTCCCGCACGCAACGACGTCGTCGACGCGTCGAAGAAGGCGCTGGCCGACGCCACCGCATTCGTGAAGGAAAAGGACCTGGTCACGGTGCCGGACGACCCGGTCAAGATCATCCTGATGCCGGAGTTCCAGCGCGGCGTCGCGGTGGCCTACTGCGACTCGCCCGGCCCGCTCGACAAGGGCCTGGACACCTACTTCGCGATCTCGCCGATCCCGGACGACTGGACCGACGAACAGGCCACCTCGTTCCTGCGCGAATACAACTCGCGGATGATCGACCTGCTGGCGATCCACGAGGCGATGCCGGGCCATTACCTGGAGGGCGCGCATTCGGCGCAGTTCCCGTCCACGCTGCGCGCGGTGCTGCGCTCGGGGCCGTTCGCCGAAGGCTGGGCGGTCTACACCGAGAAGATGATGACCGATGCCGGCTACCTCGACGGCGACCCGCTGTTCCGCCTGGTGCAGCTGAAGTTCTACCTGCGCACGATCGCCAACGCGATCCTCGACCAGGGCGTGCACGTCGACAACTGGTCGCGCGAACAGGCGATGCACCTGATGACCCATGACGCCTTCCAGCAGGAGCGCGAGGCCGCCGGCAAGTGGGTGCGTGCGCAACTGAGTTCCGCGCAGCTGCCGACCTACTTCGTCGGCGTGCAGGAGCACTTCGACACGCGCAAGGCGGTCGAGACGAAGCTCGGCGACAAGTTCGACCTGAAGGCCTACAACGACCAGGTGCTGTCCTACGGCGCGCCGCCGGTGCGCTTCGTGCGCGAGTTGATGCTGGACCAGCCGATCGAGTAACCGGCAATATCCGTGGGGAGCGGCCATGTCCGCTCCCACGGACTCGCATTGCCGCTCAGGATCCCGGGGACGGCGATTCGCGCTCCGGCAAGAACCGCAAACCCACGCCCGGCTCGGTGGCGATGTAACGCGGCGCGGCGGCATCGTCGCCCAGCTTCTGCCGCAGCTTGCCGACCAGGATGCGCAGGTAGTGCGTGTCGTGCTGGTGGGTCGGGCCCCACAACTCACTCAGCAATTGCGGCTGCGTGACCACGCGACCGGCATTGCGCAGCAGCAGCGACAGCAGCGCGTACTCCTTGCGCGTGAGAGTCACGACCTCGCCGACGAGACGCACCTCGCGCTTCGGCAAATCGATGCGCAGCATGCCGTCGTCGAACAGCGGCAGAGCTTCCGCCGGCGCCGCATGCGCGCGCAGCAGGCTGCGCACGCGCGCCATCAGCTCCTGCACACCGAAGGGCTTGGTGACGTAGTCGTTGGCGCCGCCATCGAGCGCGGCGACCTTTCCGGCCTCATCCGCGCGCACGGTCAGCATGATCACCGGCACCTGCGACCACTGCCGGATCTCGCGCAGCACTTCGTGGCCGTCACGGTCCGGCAGGCCGATGTCGAGGATCACCAGGTCGGCACCATGCGTGGCTAGCGTGGCCAGGCCAGCTTCGCCATTGGCAGCCAGCTCGACGTGGTAGCCCTGCGCGCGCAGGCTGATGTCGAGGAACTTGCGGATCTGCGGCTCGTCGTCGACGACCAGCACGCGTGCTGGCGGCACGGAAACGGCGCTGGCGGCATCCTCAATCATCGGGTGGCGGGGCGGTTCTGGACGGCGTGATCAGCGGCAGGGTAATCCGGATCGTGGTGCCGCGGCGATCATGGTCCACCGGCCCGCCCGGCAGCGCCTCGACGCTGCCGCCGTGCGCGCCGATCATGCCGCGCACGATGGTCAGGCCGAGGCCGGTGCCTTCGCGCCCGCGATCGCCGCGCTCCACGCTGTAGAACATGTCGAAGATGCGCTTGCGCTCGTCCTCGGGAATGCCGGGGCCGCGGTCCCTCACGTCGATGCGCAGGGCGCCATCCACCAGGCGCGCGTCGACGCCAACCGCCTCGCCGGGCGGCGAGAACTTCAATGCGTTCTCGAGCACGTTGAACAGCGCCTGCTCGACCAGCGCAGGATGCACCCAGATCGGCGCGAGGCCCGGCGCAATCGAGACATCGAAGCGCGCCGTTGGCTGGTAGCGCTGCAGGCGCGCCACCGCCGACCCGATCAGCTCATCGACGCCGATCCAGTCACGGTTGAGCGGCAAGCTGCCGTGGCCGAGCCGGGTCATGTCGAGCAGGTTCTGGATGTAGCGGTCGAGACGTTCGCCTTCGAGCCGGATCGTGTCGAGCAGCCCGCGGCGGTCCTCTTCGCCCATCGCGTCGCCATAGTTCTCCAGGCTGCTGGCCGAGCCGATGATCGACGCCAGCGGCGAGCGCAGGTCATGCGATACCGACGACAGCAGCGCCGAACGCAGGCGTTCGGTTTCGCCACCAACGCGCGCGCTTTCGAGATCCTCCACCAGGCGCGTGCGCACGATGGTCTGCGCGATATCGTCGGCCATGGCCTCGGCGAGACGGCGGCGTTCGGGACCGAGGCGCATGTCGCGTTCGCTGAAACGCAGGCCGATCACGCCTGAAACGCCGTGCTCATCCGGCAAGGGCAGGAACCACCAGTCCGAAGCGGCCAGCGTGTCGGTGTAGTGACCCGCCGGCTGGCGATGATGCTGCGCCCAGTCGGCGGCGGCGCGATCCTTGTCGCCCGGCGGTGGCACACCCTCGGGAATGCTGTCGTCGTCGCCGATGCGAATCCACGTGGCAGCATCCAGCGACGCCCGCAGCGCCGTGCGCGCGGCCTGCACCACCTGGCCCAGATCAGCCGCGCTGGCAAGCTGTCGTCCCAATCCCTGCAGGGCGGTCGCGTGCGTGTTCGCAGCACGCAACGCCATCACCTGCTGACGCAGGCGCGAAGCAAGCCGCCCCGCGACGATCGCCGCGATCAGGAACAACAGCACCGTCACCACGCCCTGGCGTGCGCCGATGAAGAAAGTGAAACGCGGGTCCAGGAAGAAGAAGTTGTAGGCCAGGAAACACAGCACCGCGGCCATCATGGCCGCGCGCATGCGCGTACGCACCGCGACCAGCAGCACGGCAACGATGAACACCATCGACAGGTCGTCGAGCTGTACCCAGCGTTCGGCCACGACCGCCACGATCACCGCCAGCACGCTGCCCAGCAAGGCGATGCCGAAGTCGCGCCAGCCGCCGCCCTCGAATGGATTGTGGAAGTGGCGCCGCGATTTCGCGCGTGCCTCCGGCGTGCTGACGATATTGAGCTCGAAGTGCGCGCCGAGCTGCAGTAGCTGTTGCGTCAGCGTGCGATTGACCATGCGCGCCCACGGACGCTCCCGGGTGCGGCCGAGCACGATCGTGGAAACGCCGTTCTGCGCGGCATGATCGAGCAACGCATCGACGATGTTGTTGCCATGCAACACCACGGCCTCGCCGCCGAGCCGGCGCGCCAGCGCAAAGGCGCGGTCCAGCTCGCGCTGCACCGATTCGGCCGGCGCGCGCGCGCCTTGCACGGTCACGACGGTCCACGGCGCGGCGCGGCGTTCCGCGATGCGACGGCCGACGCGCACCAGGTATTCCGATTGCCCGTGGCCGTCGATTGCGATCATCACGCCACGACGCAGGCTCATGCCCGGCGCGCCACGCGCGGCTTGCGTTTCGCGCAGGTCGCTGTCGACGCGGTCGGCAGTCGTCTGCATCGTCAGCTCACGCAGCGCCGCGAGATTCGATGGCGAGAAGAACGCCTGCAGTGCCTGCGCCGCCTGTTCCGGCACGTAGACCTTGCCATCTTTCAGGCGCTGGATCAGCTCGCGCGGCGGCAGGTCGACCAGCACGATGTCACGCAGGCGGTCGAAGACGCTGTCCGGCACGGTCTCGCTGACGCGCACGCCAGTGATCCGGTGCACCACGTCATTGAGGCTTTCCAGGTGCTGGATGTTGACCGTGGTATGGACGTCGATGCCGGCATCGAGCAGTTCGATCACGTCCTGCCAGCGGCGCTCATGCCGACTGCCCGGTGCGTTGCGGTGCGCCAGTTCGTCGACCAGCGCAACCATCGGCTTGCGCGCAATCAGGGCGTCGAGATCGAGCTCTTGCAGGGAGCTTCCGCGGTAGTCGCTGCGCGCTCGCGGCATCACCTCCAGGCCGTCGAGCAGGTGCGCTGTTTCGCTGCGACCATGGGTCTCGATGATGCCGGCGACGACATCGACCCCCTGCCGCTTCAGTTCTCTGGCTCGCGACAGCATGGCGAATGTCTTGCCGACACCGGGCGCCGCGCCGAGGAAGATCGTCAGGCGCCCGGCGCCCTGCCGGCGCAGTTCTTCGACGAGCGCATTGGCCTTGGCGTCGCGGTTGTTCATGGCGTCAATTGTGCACCTCGTCGGGTCGCCCGCCACTCATGCGCGAACCATTTTCCTGCCTTTCTGGACAGGCTGCCCTTCCCGCGGAGGGAGAAGCCAACGACAAGGCGTCATCGCAACGCATCGAGCGCCAGGTTGAGCTCCAGCACGTTGATACGCGGTTCGCCCAGCAGGCCGAACTGCCGTGCCTGCGTGTGCCCGGCGACAAGCCTTGCGACGACATCCGGCGGCAAGCCGCGCGCCGCCGCGACGCGCGCGACCTGGACCTGCACGCCTGCGGGCGACAGATCGGGATCGAGCCCGCTGCCGGATTGCGTGACCAGCTCCGCCGGCACGTCCGCCGCCGCAATCCCGTCACGCGCGGCGACCGCGGCCGTGGTGTCATCGATGCGCTGGCGCAGGCCGGGATTGCTGCGCGCCTGGTTGCTGCCGGCGGCGGCCATCGGATCGTAATTCGCAGCCGATGGCCGCGGCTGGAAATAGCGTGCGTCGCCGAAGGGCTGTGCCACCAGCGCCGAACCGACCGCGACGCCGTCACGTTCGATGATGCTGCCGGTGGCTTGCACCGGGAACAGCGCGCGGCCGAGGCCGGCTCCCGCCAGCGAGTAGAGCAGCCCCATCACCAGCAGCGCGACCAGCGCCAGGCCGAGCGAGGCCCGCAGGTTGCAGGCATTGTCGAGCACGGGAGTTTCAGTCTTCATTTCAGGCTCCGCCGACCGCTGCCAGCAGCAGGTCGATCAATTTGATGCCGACGAACGGCAGGAGCACGCCGCCGACGCCGTAGACCAGCATGTTCCGGCGCAGCAACGACACTGCACTGGCCGGCTTGAAGCGGACGCCCTTCAGCGCAAGCGGGATCAGCGCCGGGATGACCAGCGCATTGAAGATCAACGCCGCCAGCACCGCGTTGGCCGGGCTGGACAGATGCATCACGTCGAGCGCCGCCATCTGCGGAATGCTGGCGGCGAAGATCGCCGGCAGGATCGCGAAGTACTTCGAAACGTCGTTCGCCAGCGAGAACGTGGTCAGTGCGCCGCGCGTGATCAACTGCTGCTTTCCGACCTCGACCACGGCCAGCAACTTCGCCGGATCGCTGTCGAGATCGATCATGTTGCCCGCTTCCTTCGCCGCCTGGGTCCCCGAGTTCATTGCCAGCCCGACGTCGGCCTGCGCCAGCGCGGGGGCATCGTTGGTGCCGTCGCCGACCATCGCCACCAGCTTGCCGCTGGCCTGCTCGGCACGGATCCGCGCCAGCTTGTCCTCCGGCGTGGCCTCGGCGATGAAATCGTCGACACCGGCTTCGGCTGCAATGGCGGCGGCCGTGAGCGGATTGTCACCGGTGATCATCACCGTGCGTACGCCCATCGCGCGCAGCCGCGCGAACTTTTCCTTGACGCCGTGCTTGACCACGTCCGACAGCTCGATCACGCCAAGCACGTGGCGACCATCCGACACCACCAGTGGCGTGGCGCCGCTGCGCGCGACCTGGTCGATGCGCGCCAGCAGTTCCGACTCGACCTGCCCGCCCAGCACACGCACATGCCTGGCGATGGCATCGCCGGAACCCTTGCGGATCACGCGCGTCTCGTTGCCCTCGCCCTGCGAGGTCATGACTGGCAGGTCCACGCCCGACATCCGTGTCTGCGCGCTGAACTGCACGTACTCGGCGCGATCCGGTTCGGCGACGGTGCAACCCTGTTCGCGCGCCAGCCTGACGATCGACTTGCCTTCCGGCGTCGGGTCGGCCAGCGACGACAGGAGCGCCGCGTCGCGCAATACCGCGGCATCGATGCCAGCCAGTGGATGGAACACGGTCGCCTGGCGGTCGCCGTGGGTGATCGTGCCGGTCTTGTCGAGCAATAGCACATCGACGTCGCCCGCGACTTCCACCGCCTTGCCGGATTTCGCCAGCACGTTGGCCGACAGCGCGCGGTTCATGCCGGCGATGCCGATCGCCGGCAACAGGCCGCCGATCGTTGTCGGGATCAGGCAGACCAGCAGGGCGATCAGCAACAACGGATCGACGTGCACGCCGACGAAGGCGCCGATCGCGGGCAAGGTGGCGACCACGATCAGGAAAGTCAGCGTCATCGCCGCCAGCAGCATCGTCAGCGCGATCTCATTGGGCGTCTTCTGGCGATTCGCACCCTCGACCAGCGCGATCATGCGGTCCAGGAAGCTGTGGCCCGGCTCCGCAGTGATGCGGATGATGATCTCGTCGGACAGCACCTTGGTCCCACCGATCACGCCGGAACGATCGGTGCCGGCCTCGCGCAACACCGGGGCCGATTCGCCGGTGACCGCGGATTCGTTGATGGTGGCAACGCCGCGTTCGATCTCGCCATCGGCAGGGATCAGCTCGCCTGCCGAGACGATGACCAGGTCACCGGGGCGCAACTCGGCGGCGACGATCTTCGTCTCGCTGCCGCCGAGCAGCGTGTCGACGCGCCGCGCCACCAGATCCTTGCGCGCACGTCGCAACGATGCCGCCTGGCCGCGGCCGCGGGCCTCGGCGACGGCTTCCGCGAAGTTGGCGAATAGCACCGTCACCAGCAGGATCACGGCGACCGCCGCACCGAATGCCGCGTTGCCGTCGCCGAACACTGCGATCAGCGCGGACAGGACCGTGCCTGCCATCACCACCGCGATCACGGGGCTGCCCATCAGGTGCCGCGGCGCAAGCTTGATGAAGGCCTGCGCCAGCGCCTGCCGGAATGCGGTGGCATCGATGAGCGCCGGATGGCCGACGCGGGTCTTGCCTGGATGGATCGTGTCAGTCATTGGATTTCCCCGCTCAGTAAGCGACGAGCGTGAGGTGGTCGGCGACCGGGCCCAGTACCAGCGCCGGCATGAATTGCAGCACCGTCAGGATCACGATCACCGCGATCATCGTCAGCGCGAACGTCGCCGATTCGATGCGCAGGGTGCCCACGCCCTCCGGCGCGACGCGCTTTCGCGCCATCAGCCCGGCAACCGCCAGCGGCACGATCAGCGCCGGATACCGGCCCAGCGCGAGGACCACGGCGCAGCTCAGGTTCCACCAGTACGTGGCATCGCCCAGGCCTTCGAAACCGGAACCGTTGTTGGCATACGCCGAGGTGTACTCGTAGAACACCTGGCTGATGCCGTGAAAGCCCGGAGTGGAACTTCCGGTGATCGCGGGAATCGCCAGCGTCACCGCGGTGAAGCCGAGGATGACCAGCGGTTGCAGCAGGATCAGCAAGGCCAGCAGCCGCACTTCGGCCGCCTCGATCTTGCGTCCGAACAGTTCCGGCGTGCGTCCGGTCATCAGCCCAGCGAGGAAGACGCTCAGCAGCAGGTACACCAGGAACTGCTGCAGGCCGCAGCCCACGCCGCCCCAGATCGCGTTGATCAGCATGTTGGACATCGCCACCATGCCGGTCAGCGGCGCCAGCGAATCGTGCATGGCATTGACCGAGCCGTTGTTGACCTGCGTGGTCATCGACGACCACACCGCAGAGGCTTCCGCCCCCAGGCGCACCTCCTTGCCTTCCATCAGCGCCGGGTCGGCCGCGGTCGCCGAATGTGCCTCGGACCACACCGACAGGCCGGTCGAAGCCAGCGACATCAGCAGCATCGTGCCGAACACCAGCGCGGTCAGTTTCCGGCGCCGCGTGAACGGACCGACCATGAAGGCGATCGCGACCGGGATCAGCAGGATGCCGAGGTTCTCGATCAGGTTGGACAACGGCGTGGGGTTCTCCAGCGCGACCGAGCTGTTCGGTCCATACCAGCCGCCACCGTTGGAACCGAGCTGCTTGGCCGCGACCATCGGCGACACCGGGCCCAGCGGGATCTTCTGCGATGTCATCCCGGCACTGGCATCGACCGGCGTGACCACCGGGCCCGCGGCGAGCGTCGACGGCACGCCCTGGCTGGTCAGCAGCAGCGACCACAGCAGGCACAGCGGCAGCATGAAGCGGAACGTCGCCCGGACCACGTCGGCCCAGTAGTTGCCGACATCGCGATCGCCGCCTTCGCCGACATGGCCCTGCGCGACGTGCGCATCGGCGAGCCGTGTGCCGGCATGCTCCATTTCCCCGCGCCCGCCGAACAGGGCGCGTAACGTGGCGACCACCATCGCCAGCCCCATCATCGGCGTCACCACCTGCAGGCCGACGATGCCGACCATCTGCGACAGGTACGACAACTGCGCCTGTCCCGAATAGTGCTGCTGGTTGGTGTTGGTGAGAAACGACACCATCGTGTGCAGCGCGGTGTCCCAGCGCATGTTGGGGATGTCGTCCGGATTGAGCGGCAGCCAGGCCTGGGTCATGAACAACACCCAGACGATGACGCCGATCAGCAGATTGCTGAGCACGAAGGCCTTGGCGTATCCGCGCCAGCTCATGCCGCGCGAAGGGTCGGTACCGAGCACGCGATAGATAGGCTTTTCGATCCAGCCGAACCACGCATCCACGCGCATCGGCGCGCCGCGCATCACCGCGGCCAGGTAACGGCCCAGTGGCCAGCCGAGGACGATGGCCAGGACGAAAAGGAAGAGGAATTCATTCATCGTGGCGACTCAGAAGCGCTCGGGATACAGGATCACGAACAGGAGATAGGCGGCCGCGATGATGACCGCGATCGCACAGAGCATTGCCAACCAGTCGGGCATTTCATTTCTCCTTTCAGAAGGATGTCTGCAACGCCGCTTCGACGCGGCTGCCTGCGAGTTCGTCACCGAAGAAATCCTCCGCCCTCGAACTCGTGGTGTGCGCGGTGAAGCGGGCCTCGACGGCGGGTTTCGAGCCGGCTGCAGTGAGCGCCCATACCGCGCTGAGTGAACCGTGCGCGTAACTGTCGTCGCGATGGTCGCCGTCAAGATCCTTGAGGTCGTAGTAACCCGCGATTGCCTCGAAACGGAGCCGGTCGTTGAGCGGCCACTTCGCACCGACGAGGCCGTAGATTCCGCTGTCGCCGTAGCCGAGTGCTTCGTTCGAATAGCCAAGCGAGGCCCAGTAGTTGCCCTTCCAGGTCACTGTGCCATTGAGCTCGGTCCAGTCGAGATCGCTGGTCGTCGACGGATAGGCGTAATGCAGCACGTTGACGTCGATCGCCCAGTCGGCGCCAAGGCTCCGCCCCCAGCCCAGGGTGAAATCGAACTCGCTGCTGGCATGGGTTTCGGGCGCGAACTCCACGTTCGAAGCCCAGGCCGAGCCGTAGAGGCCGGAGTCGCCGGCGATCTTGAAGCCGACCTGCACTGCAGGATCGCCGTGGGTCTGTGTGCTGCCGCGCCAGATGTAGTCGCTGGTCAGCGCGGCGTTGCCGCTGAGCTCGGCGGCATCGGCACGGAATGCGGCCGACAGCAGCAACGCGCCGACACAGGCTGCGCCGACAGACGCCGGAACGGCATGGATAGATGGAACTTGCAGGGACATGCCGATACCCGATGGATGCATCGCGCCCCGATCGGGCACGATGAAATTCTCGGGCGGCGGCCTGTAAAGTCGCTATGCCGGATACAGGACAGAGGCATAAATTCCGCGTAAATATTCGCGTGCGACTGTAGGTGCGGCTTCAGCCGCGAGCTCTTTCGCTTTCCTGGCAACCAGAAGAAAGGCTCGCAGCCGGAGCCGCTCCTGCACGGACTTGCTAGATGGCATCCGCGGCGACGAAGCCGCCCGTCTGCCGCTGCCAGAGCCTCGCGTACAGCCCGGCGCGCGCGATCAGTTCCCCATGCGTGCCGCTCTCGACGATGCGGCCCTGGTCCATCACCACCAGCCGGTCCATGCGTGCGATCGTCGACAGGCGATGCGCGATGGCGATGACGGTCTTGCCTTCCATCAGCACGTCTAGGCTGTCCTGGATCGCGGCCTCCACCTCGGAATCGAGCGCAGAGGTTGCTTCGTCCAGCAGCAGGATGGGCGCGTCCTTGAGCAGCACCCGCGCGATGGCGATGCGCTGGCGCTGGCCGCCGGACAGCTTGACCCCGCGCTCGCCCACCTGCGCCTCATAACCGGTGCGGCCCTCGCCATCGACCAGCGAGGCAATGAAACCGTCCGCACGCGCACCACGCACCGCGGCCTCGATCCGGGCTTGCGTCGCATCCGGCCGGCCATACAGCAGGTTGTCGCGGATCGAGCGGTGCAGCAGCGAGGTGTCCTGGGTGACCACGCCGATCTGCCCGCGCAGGCTTTCCTGGGTGACGCCGGCGATGTCCTGCCCATCGACCAGGATGCGGCCGGCTTCAAGGTCGTACAGGCGCAGCAGCACGTTCACCAGCGTCGATTTTCCCGCACCCGATGGCCCGACCAGGCCGATGCGTTCGCCGGGCCGCACCACCAGGTCGAGGCCGGAGATCACCCCGCCCCGCTTCCCATAGTGGAAGTGGATGTCCTCGAAGCGGATCGCGCCGTGCGTCACCAGCAGCGGCTTCGCATCCACGCGATCGACCACCGTGCGCGGCTGCGCGACCGTGGTCATGCCGTCCTGCACGGTCCCGATGTCCTCGAAGATGCCGTTGACCACCCACATGATCCAGCCGGACATGTTGTTGATGCGGATCACCAGCCCGGTCGACAGCGCAATGTCGCCGACGGTGATCGAGCCCCGGCTCCACAGCCACAAACCCAGCGCCGAGGTACCGACGATCAGCAGGCCGTTGAAGGTGGTGATGCTCACGTCCATCGCCGTGGTCATGCGCGTCATCAGGCGTACCTTGTCGGCGTTGTCGGCGATCGCCTCGCCCACGTAGGCGTCCTCGCGGCCTTCGTGCGGGAACAGCTTGAGCGTGGTGATATTGGTGTAGCCGTCGACCACCCGGCCCATCACGCCGGACCTCGCCTGCGAGGCCTGCCACGAGCGTTGCTTCACCCGCGGCACGAAGAACGCAAGCAGCGCGACATAACCGAGCACCCAGAGCGCCAGTGGCAGCATCAGCCATGCGTCGGCCTTCGCAAACAGCACCAGCGCAGTGCCGGTGTAGACCGCCACGTACCAGATCGCGTCGACGATCTGCACCGCCGACTCGCGCAGCGACGCGCCGGTCTGCATGATGCGATTGGCGATGCGGCCGGCGTAGTCGTTCTGGAAGAACGCCAGGCTTTGCCGCACCACGTAGCGATGCTGCTGCCAGCGCACGCGCGCGGTCAGGCCCGGCACCAGCGCCTGGTTGACCATCAGGTCGTGCAGTCCGAGCAGGAGCGGTCGCGCGATCAGGGCGACGAACGCCATCCACGCCAATTCGCCTCCATGCCGCGTGAAGAAGCCGGCGACCGGCTCCGCGGCCAGGTCGACGAGGCGACCAAGGAAGTTGAACAGCGCCACTTCGACCAGCGCGACGAAGAAGCCGAGCACGCAGATCGACAACAGGATCCCGCGCACCTGGCGCAGGTAGTGCCAGTAGAAGCGCCACACGCCGCGCGGCGGCATGCCGTCGCCCGGCTCGGCGAAGATGTCGACCAGCGATTCGAACCAGCGGAAGATCATGCGCGGCTCCGGGCGGAGCGGCGCATTGTCGCATTCGCGGCGTGACCGCCGCGGAGATGGAAAGGATGTTACGGGAGCGGCTTCAGCCGCTCCTGCAGGGGCGTTGGATGCCTGCCGGGGCTATCGCTTCTCCACCGGCGCCAGCCGCAGGTCCTGGAAGTCGAAGCTGAAATCGGTCTGCGGCGAGACCGGCACCATCCGCGCCTCGACGATCTTGCCGTCCGGGTCCAGCGAGAACGTCAGGAACGCGTCGGCGTTCAACCCGCGGTCGCGCCAGCGGACGATGTAGGTGTCGTGCTGCCAGTGCTCCAGGTCGCCAAGCAGCTGCGCGGTCTTCGAGAACTGCAGCTGCAGGCCCTTGCCATCATGGCTGATCACGACGTCGCCATACCACGGGTCGCGATAGGTGCCGGCGTACTTGTCCAGCGGCAACGAGGGTTTGGAACCTGCGTCGCGCGCGGCCTCGTGCTGCTGCCAGCTTTCATCGGCCTTGGCCTGCGACTTGGCCATTGACGCGGCGTAAGCCGCCACCCAGTCGGTCCTCGGCGCACCGAGGTAGGCGTCGAGCACGCGCATGGTGATGGCGTTGAACGCCGAACCGACCTCGGCGCTCGTCAGTACCACCACGCCCAACTTCTCCCCGGGCACCAGGGTCAGGCGCGACACCATGCCCGGCCAACCGCCGGTGTGGTAGACGAGCTTGCTGCCGCGGTAGTCGGTGAGCACCCAGCCTTCGCCGTAGCCGAGGAAGTTGGGCTTCGTCGCCGCCAGCTCCGGGACCGACGGCTCGGAGATCGGCATCGGCGTGAGCACCGACCACATCTCCTTCTGCCGCTTGGCGCTGAACAGGCGCCTGGCGTCGTCGCCCTCGCCTGAGATCACGCCGCCATCGAGCTGCACGCGCATCCACTTCGACAGGTCGTGGACGCTGGAGTAGATGCCGCCGGCGCCGGCCACGTTCGACCAGGTCAACGGCGCGACCGGCTTGAGGTCCTTGAAATCGAACTTGGCGTGGCCGGTGGCGACATTGTCGCCGGGCTTGAGGTAGTCGGCGTTGAAACGCGTCTCGGCCATGCCCAGCGGCCCGAAGATGCGGGTGCGCAGGAACTGTTCGTACGACATCCCGCTGGCCTGCTCGATCACCTGCTGGGCAACGCCGAACAGGATGTTGTCGTAGGCATAGCGTTCGCGGAAGCCGCCGCTGATCGGCACGTCGCGCAGGCGCTCGGCCACCTCGCGCGCGGTGTAGGTGGTGGTGGGCCAGAACAGCAGGTCGCCGGCGCCCAGGCCCAGGCCGCTGCGATGCGCCAGCAGGTCGCGCACCTGCATCTCGCGGGTGATGTAGGCATCGGACATGCGGAACCACGGCAGGTGGTCGATCACGCGATCGTCGAGCTTGAGCTTGCCTTCGTCGGCGAGGATCGAGATCGACGCGGCGGTGAAGGCCTTGGTGTTCGATGCGATCGCGAACTGCGTGTGCGCGTCCACCTTTTCCGGCTCGCCGAGCTTGCGTACACCATAGCCGCGCTCGAGCACCACCTGGCCATCCTTGATCACCGCGACCGCGATCCCGGGCACGTCGAACTGCTCGCGCACGCGCTCGACGTAGGCGTCGAGGTCCTGCAGCTCCGCAGGTACCGCTCCGGCATCGACGGCAGCCGTCGCAACCGGGGCCGCGGGCGGCGCGGCGAATGCGGCACCACAGGAGAAAGCGATGAACAGGACAGGACAGGCGCGGCGCAGGAGCGTCGAGGCGGCAAGCATGCGGTTTCCCCGGTGGAGTGACCGCTGCATTGTAGACAGGCGCGGCCGCTCGCCGGAACCGCCCGCCTGGCACAGGACGTTGACGTCGGAAAGTCGTAGATTCGGGGTTCCCGCAACCTTGGAGTCCGCGATGTCCAGTGCCGCCGACACCACCGCCACCATCATTCCCTGCCTGCGCTATCGCGACGCCTTCGCGGCGATCGACTGGTTGTGCCGGGCGTTCGGCTTCGAGAAGCAAGCCGTCTACGCCGATGGCGACACCGTGCACCACGCGCAGCTGACCTTCGGCAACGGCATGATCATGCTCGGCTCGGCCGACAACGCCAGCGACTGGGGCCGGCAGATCGCGCAGCCGGAGGAGATCGGCAAGCGCGAAACCCAGAGCCCGTGCGTGATCGTGCGCGACACCGATGCGCACTACGCTCGGGCGAAGGCGGCCGGCGCGCAGATCGTGATGGACATCAGCGACCAGGACTATGGCGGCCGCGGTTACTCCTGCCGCGACCTCGAAGGCCACCTGTGGTGGTTCGGCAGCTACGACCCGTGGAAAGCACATGACTGACGACCTGTTCACCGCGGCGCCGCCGAAACCCGTTGACGGCATCCGCGCCGGCATCGGCGGCTGGACGTTCGCGCCGTGGCGCAACAACTTCTATCCGACCGGCCTGGTGCAGCGGCGCGAGCTCGAGTACGCCAGCCGCCACGTCAGCGCGATCGAGATCAACGGCACCTATTACGGCACGCAGAAGCCGGCGACGTACGCGAAATGGCGCGACGAAACGCCGGAGGGCTTCCTGTTCTCGGCCAAGGCGCCGAAGCGGATCATGGCCTCAAGAGTGCTGGCGAAGGCCGGCGCGCAGGTCGAGGATTTCATCGGTGGCATCGTCGAACTCGGCGACCGGCTCGGGCCGCTGGTCTGGCAGTTCGATCGCGGCACGAAGATCGAAACCGATGATTTCACGGCGTTCCTCGAACTGCTGCCGAAACAGGCTGGCGGGCGTGCGCTGCGGCACGTGCTCGACGTTCGCGATCCGGAATTCGTCGACGCACGCTACCTCGCGCTGGTGCGCGGACATGGCATGGCCACGGTGTTCACCGATTCGCCGGAGCACCCATCGTTCGCCGACGTCACCGCGGATTTCGTCTATGCACGACTGATGCGGTCCCGCGCAGATGTCGAGACCGGCTATCCCGGCGACGAGCTGCGGCAGTGGGCGGTGCGTGCACGCCAGTGGGCGGCCGGCAAGGAGCCCGATGACCTGCCGCGGATCAGCCCGGCACCCAGGAAGCCCGCCGCCAAGCGCGACGTTTTCATCTATTTCATCAGCGCGGCGAAGGAGCGCAATCCGGCGGCGGCGATGACGCTGCTCCAAGAACTTGGCGCGTGATCCCCGCCCTGCTCTGCAGGAGCGGCTTCAGCCGCGAGCTTTTGATTTTGGCCCCTCCCCCTGCGACGGCAGGGGGAGGCTGGGAGGGGGTGCCCACGGTTCTCGCTGATCCCAAAGGCACCCCTAGCCCTCCCCTGCCTCCGCAGGGGGAGGGAGTCGAAGCTCGCGGCTGAAGCGGCTTCTACAAGGGGGAGGCCGAAGGCGTGCCGCCGCCGTGGCGCCGCAGCAGGTGCACCGCCACGCCCAGCCCCACCGCGCAGGCCAGCGCGACGTAATGGGCGGGCGCCAGTCCGCCGAAGCGCGCCGACAGCCATCCCACGAGCGGCGGCGTGATTCCGCCGAAGATCGCGTAGGCGATGTTGTAGGAGAACGACAACCCCGAAAACCGCACCGCCGGCGGAAACGCGGCGACCATGATCGTGGGCACCACCCCGACCACGCCGGTGAAGCCACCAGCGATGGCGTACAGCAGCAGGAAGTGCGCCGTGCTCCCCGATACCAGGTGCAGGTAGAGCGCGTACGTACTCACCGCCAGCCCCAGCACGCCCGCCAGCAGCGCGCGCGCCGGGCCGAACCGGTCCGCGCCCCAGCCGAACGCCAGGCAGCCCAGCATCAGTGCCGCGGTGGCGATGCTGTTGCCGTTGAAGGCCAGCGCGGGCGGCATCGCGAACGAGGCCTGCACCAGCGTGGGCGTCATCAGCACGACGACCAGGATCGCCGCGGTCAGGGTCCACGTCGCCAGCATCGACAATGCCACCGCACCGCGATGCGCGGCCAGCACCTGGCGCACCGGGAAGCCTTCCGCCAGCGCCTTGCGCTCGCGCAGTTCGGCGAACACCGGCGTCTCGCTGAGCCAGCGGCGCAGCCATACCGCAAGAAAGCCGAACACGCCACCGAGCAGGAACGGCGCGCGCCAGACCCAGTCGTGCACCTGCTGCTGGCTGTAGTGCCCGTTGATCCAGGCCGCGAGCAGCGAGCCGATCAATATCCCCGCGGTCAGCCCCGAAGTCAGGCTGCCGCAGGCGAAGCCCACCCGCCCGCGCGGCGCATGCTCGGCGACGAATACCCACGCCCCCGGCACCTCGCCACCGACCGCGATGCCCTGCACCACGCGCAGCAGCAGCAGCAGCAAGGGCGCGAACATGCCCGCCTGCGCGTAGGTCGGCAGCAGGCCGATCAGCAGGGTCGGCACCGACATCAGGAACACGCTGAGCGTGAACATGCGCTTGCGCCCGACCAGGTCGCCAAAGTGCGCCATCACGATCCCGCCCAGCGGCCGCGCCAGGTACCCCGTGGCGAAGATGCCGTAGGCCTGCAGCTGCGCCAGCCAGGGCGCGGTGTCGGGCGGGAAGAACAGCGCGCCCAGCACCTTGGCGAAGAACACGAACACGACGAAGTCGTAGAACTCGAGAGCCCCGCCCAGCGCCGACAGCGTCAGTGTCCGCGCGTCGCGGCGGTCGAAGGGGCGTGGCGCGGCGATGCCGGAAGCGGAGGTCTCGTGCATGGCCCGCATTTTGTCCCGGAGGCGGCCGTCCACGCCACGCCGGATAGCCGACGACCTTCGGGAGCAGCTTCAGCCGCCCCACAGGGTCCTGCTTCTGCTGTTTCTTCTGCCGTTGCCCTTCGCCCTTGACCCTCGGGGCCCCTCCGAAGCGGCGGGGGCGGCGGGCCAAACCCCGCAGGGGCGGCGCGCATGGATGCGCGGCGTTTTCCGCAGGGGCAGGATGCCCCTTCGGAAAATTCCCGCCGGCTCCGCGAACCCGGTGCGCAGCATCGGGCGCGCAGGCGGGGTGTGTTTCTTTGCGCCAGGTTTCTTTGCACAAGCAAAGAAAGGTGGCTCGCGCCGTCACGGCGCGAAACGCTTTTGGTTCCGCAAGGTCCCTGCCCCTTCTTCAAAGAGGCCAACTCGCGCCTGAAGCCCGCACCGAAGCACCCAAGCAAGGCGATAATGCCCCCAGCCTCCCCACCCCCATCCCCATGACTCCCGCCGCCAAAGCCCAGTGGCAGATCCACCTGTGCGTCCTGCTGTGGGGATTCACCGCCATCTTCGGCAAGCTCATCACCTTGCCCGCGCTGCCACTGGTGTGGTGGCGCATGCTGCTGGTTACCGCCACGCTCGCGCTGTTGCCGCGGGTCTGGCGCGGATTGCGCGCGATGTCGCCGCGGCTGCTGCTGGCCTATGCCGGCATCGGTGCGCTGGTGGCGCTGCACTGGCTGACCTTCTACGGCGCGATCAAGCTGTCCAATGCTTCGGTCGGCGCCACCTGCATCGCGCTGGGCACACCGATGACCGCGCTGCTGGAGCCGTGGCTCACCGGGCGGCGCTTCTCGTGGCGCGACGTGCTGCTGGGCATCGCGGTGCTGCCGGGCGTGGCGCTGGTGGTCGGCGGCGTCCCTGAAGGCATGCATCTCGGCATCGCGGTCGGCGCGCTCTCGGCGCTGCTGGTGGCGATCTTCGGCTCGCTCAACAAGCGCTTCGTCGAACACGGCGAACCGCTGGCGATCACCGCGCTGGAACTAGGCGCCGGCACTCTGCTGCTCACCGCGCTGGCGCCGCTGATGCCACTGCTGTTCCCGGCCTTCTCGGGCACGCTGTTCGCTCTGCCCGATGCGCACGACCTAGGCCTGCTGCTGGCGCTGGCGCTGGCCTGCACATTGTTCCCGTTCGCCCTGTCACTGGTGGCGCTGCGGCACATGAGTGCCTTCGCCGCGCAGCTGGCGGTGAACCTGGAACCGGTCTACGCGATCATGCTGGCGATCGTCCTACTGGGCGAGCAGCACGAACTGTCGACCCAGTTCTACGTCGGCGTGGCCATCATCCTCGGCGCGGTGCTGGTGTATCCGCTGTTCGGGCCGCGGCGGCGCATCGCGCATCCCGAAGTGCTGGCGACGGCGGAATCCAAGGGGATCGTGGAGTAGCAGCGCGCAGGCCGGTCACGCCAGCCGCCAGCCTTCCCACGCGGTGAACAGCGCCGCCGCCAGCAGCAGCGCGCCAACGCCGCGCGCCACCAGCAGGTTGGCCGCCGGCCGCGCTTCGAGCCAGCCACGCACGCGGTCGCCCGCCAGCGCCATGCCGCCATACACGCCGGCCTGGCAGGCGGCGATGATCGCCCACAGCACCAGCGCCTGCAGCCACAGCGGGCCGTACTCGGGCTTCAGGAACTGCGGGAACACCGCCAGCATGAACAGATAAGCCTTCGGGTTGAGCAGGCAAGTCGCCATGCCCTGCCCGAACGTCGCCGTACGCGTGCGCGCCGAAATCGACGGCAAGGCACCGAACGCCGCGCGACTGCGCAGCAGCGACCCGCCGATCCAGGCGATGTAGGCCGCGCCTGCCAGCAACATGCCGTTGAACGCGGCCGGCACCAGCTTCAGCACCGCCATGATCCCGAGCGCGCCCATCAGCACGTGGCAGGCGCCGCCGGCGATCACGCCCGCGGTGGCCGCCAGGCCCGAGCGCTTGCCGCCGACCAGCGAACTGGCGATCACGTAGGCCATGTCCAGGCCCGGCAGCAGCACCACGCCGAACACCATCACGAAGAACAGCCACAGGTGCGCGGTCTGCATCGGCGGTCTCCGGCAACGTCAACGCGGCAGCCGCGAGCGCGCGGTTGGCGACAACAGCAGGATGTCGGGCGCGCGCGGCGCGTCTTCGCCGAGCGTGCCCATGGCCGCCTGCCAGCGTGGGGACCGGGCGAGCGCGGCGAGGTAGCGTTCGTACCCGGCGCGGTCGGCGAACTGCGCGAACCACGCCAGCACCGATTCTCCCTCGCGCACCGGCAGGCGCGGGAAGCTGTTCTGCGCCGGCTCGGTGGCGAGCGCGGCCAGCGGCGTCGCGCCCGCTTGCGCCTGCAACGATGCGATCGACGCCGCCAGTGCACGCTGCGCCGGCGTAGGCAGCGCGGGCAGGTAGAGCAGCCGCGCCTCCACCAGCCCCGGCGGGATCGCGACCGCGTCCCGCGGCGCCAGCGCCCGATCATCGAAGGGGAAGCCCGTGCCTGCCTGCAGCGGCTGGAGCAGCAGCACGTTGTTCGAATCGATCATCGTGGCGTTGGCGGTGTCGCGGTGTGCCTGCCAGACCGGCCCGTCGTAGAACGCCTGCAACGCGTCGCGCCGTCCCGGCATGCCGGAGAAGCCGCGCAGCCAGACGAAGCGATCGGGATTGGCGAGGTCGCGGAAGGTACCGATCAGGCGAATACCGGTCGCTTCCTGCGACTCGACGAACTCGCGCTCGAACAGGTCGATCAGCACATCGCGCTTGAACGGATGCAGCGTGTACTGGCGCAATTCGACCACGGCGCAGCAGGTGGCGCCGGGCGTGGGCATGGCGGACGAGGGTTGCGTGGGCATGGCAGGCTCCCGGGCGGACACGCAGGCGACGAAGGCGAGCAGCGCGGCGGCCAGGGCGCGCGCCGCGGTTGGGGCTGGCACGGCTGTTCGATGGACCGGATGCATGCGCCTTCCCCGTCTGTGCAGTGAGGACGCCATCCTCCACCCGAATCAGGTCTAAATCCGCCCTGATTCGAGCGTAGGATGCGTCCATGGAACGCCCCGCCACCCGCGTGCTGGCCGTGCTCGAGCTGCTGCAGGCCCACGGCCGCATGAGCGGCCCGGAGCTGGCGCGGCGGATCGGCGTCGACGGCCGCACCCTGCGCCGCTACATCGCCGCGCTGGAGGAAATCGGCATCCCGGTCACCGCCGGGCGCGGCCGCCATGGCGGCTATGCGCTGATGCCCGGCTTCAAGTTGCCGCCGATGGTGTTCACCGACGACGAAGCGCTGGCGCTGTCGGTCGGCCTGCTCGCGGCGCGCGGGCTGGGCCTGGCCGAGTCGGCACCGGCGGTGGCCAGCGCGCAGGCCAAGCTCGAACGGGTGATGCCGGCCAACCTCAAGCGCCGCGTGCGCGCGATCGACGAAACCGTCGCGCTCGACCTCGCCCATGCGGATGCCAGCGCCGACAGCGCGGCGCTGGTGGTGTTGAGCCAGGCCGCGCAGGCGCGCCAGCGCGTGCATCTGCATTACCGGACCGCGCAACGCGGCGCGAGCGAACGCGACTTCGATCCCTATGGCCTGGCCTGGCGCGGCGGGCGCTGGTACGCAGTGGGGCACTGCCACCTGCGCGGCGGCGTGCGCTCGTTCCGGCTCGACCGCATCGAACAGGTGCATCCGGTGCCGGCAAGTTTCGGCCGCCCGGACGACTTCGATGCCCTCGCCCATCTGGTGTTTTCGATGGCAACGCTGCCGCGCACGCATGCGATCGAGGTGTTGCTGCACGCGGACGTGGCCACTGCGCGACGCGAGATCTTCGACACCATCGGCGTGCTCGAGCCCGCAGGCGACGGCACGGTCCTGTTCGCGCAGGCCGATGATCTCGACTGGTTCGCGCGCGAACTCTCGCGCCTGCCGTTCGGCTTCGAAGTGCGCCACCCCGCGACGCTGCGCGCCGCACTGCGCGACCACGCCAATCGCCTGCAACATCTCGCAATGTAGGCACGCCCATGGGCGCGATGGCTTCATCGGGGAGGCCGTCGCGCCCATGGGGCGCCCCTGTACACCCCTGGTGTGACAAACCCGCCCACGCCGCGAACCATGTCCACGACGGGCACAATCGCCCCACGGGCCACGACCACGGATGCACGCCAGCGCCACCATGACCGCGGACGCCCGCCAGGCTTTCGACGACCTGCTGCAGCAGCACCGCGGGATCGTGTTCAAGGTCGCCAACGCCTATGCGCGCAGTGCCGAGGACCGTGACGATCTCGCCCAGGAGATCGCCGTGCAGCTGTGGCGCGCCTGGCCTGGCTACGACCCGGCGCGCCGGTTCTCGACGTGGATGTACCGCGTCGCATTGAACGTGGGGATCTCGTTCCTGCGCAGCGACGGCCACCGGCGCAGGCATGTCGTGCCGCTCGACGAAGCCGTCCACGACATCGCGGACGACAGCGCAATCGACCACGAAACCGCCGAGTCGCTGCGCATGCTGCAGCGCTTCATCGCCACGCTCGAACCGCTCAACCGCGCCCTGCTGCTGCTCTACCTCGACGAGCGCAGTACCCGCGAGATGGCCGAGGTGCTGGGCATCTCCGAAAGCAACGTCACCACCAAGATCAGCCGCCTCAGGCAGCGCATCCGCGACCACGTCGCGCCCCCCGGAACCGAATGACGATGGAATCGACCATGGAACTCGACGAACTCAAGCAGGCCTGGCAGTCGCTCGATCGCCAGCTGCAGCAGCAGAAACGGATCAACCTGGAACTGCTCACCGAAACCCGCCTGCGCAAGGCGAAAGCCGGCCTGCGCTGGCTGCAGGCGCTGAGCGTCGGGCAGATCCTGGTCGGCCTGGTGGTCACGGTCTTCTGCGCCAGGTTCTGGATCGCACACATGGAAGCACCGGCGCTGCTGCTGTCCGGCATCGTCCTGCACGTCTACGGCGTTGCCATGATCATCGCCGGGGTGATGGAGATGCTGCTGCTCGTGCGCACCGACTACGCCGCGCAGGTCGTCACCATCCAGAAGTACCTGAACCTGCTGCGGCAGTGGCGCATCCGGACCCGGCGCTGGTTTGGCCTGGCGCAGTGGATCCTGTGGATCCCGGTGATCCTGGTGATGCTCGAGTACTGGCTCGGCTTCGACCTGTGGACGCATTCGCCGGCCACGGTGGGCGGATTCCTCGCGGTGGGCGTCACCGGGCTGCTGCTGACCCTGTGGCTGATGTACGGGTCGCCGCGCGCCTTGCGCCGGCGCGTCGCCGGCTACGTCGACGACAACAGCACCGGCGCGCTGCTCAAGCGGGCACAGGCGACGCTCGACGAGATCGTCCGCTTCGAACGCGAGTAGCGCCCTGTCGCGGGTGCGGCTTGGCCGCAGGCCTTCCCGCCCCCGATCCTGCAGGAGCGGCTTCAGCCGCGAGCTTTTTCGACCGGACCTGCCGCGGATTGAAAGAGCTCGCGGCTGAAGCCGCTCCTACAAAAGGATAAAAAAGGCGGGGCCGGTTTCCCGGTCCCGCCCGATTCCACATCGATCCGGTCGTGCTTACTTGCCGTCGCTCGGCCCGCGCAGGCTGTAGCCCGACACGCGCCAGGTCTTGTCCTCGTCGAGGCGGAACGACACCAGCTCGCGCACCGGCGTCTGCGACTTGGCGAACGTGGAGGGCACGGCGACGTTGAGGTAGAAGCCTTCCGGCACCTGGGCCCCGGCCGGGAACTGCGAGCGGCTCACCGCCGGGTTGCCGCGCGAAGAGACCTTGCCGAGGTTGTTGCGGTCGATGGTGATCTGCTTGACGAAATCGTCGCGCGTGACCATCCGCTTCATGGTGGCCGATGCGTTGTCCCAGATCTCGCCGATCTGGTTGGCGTCGACCATCTGCATCACCTGCAGCGCGGCCTTGCTCATGTCGGTGTTCTGCTTGGCCAGCTGCGCCTGCTGCTGCGGCGTGAGCGTCTGCTGGGCCGGGCGGGCGGCGGGCTGCTGCGCGGGCTGCGCCGGCTGTGCCTGTTGCGCCGAGGCGGTGCCGATGCAGGCCATGAGGGCAACAGACAGCAGGAAACGATGGTTCATGCGGGTTCCTCGGTGCAGAATTGGATGTGGTCCAAGTCTACGCCAAGCCCCTCCATGCCCGGCAAGCTTCGGGGTTCCCCCTGCTTCGGCGCTGCGAGAGAGCACATCTCGCTGAACGGGTGATCTGACCGGCTGGCACGGCCGTTCTGGCCGTCGAGCTGCCGGGCAACGCCAGTCAGGATGGACCGGCACGACAGCGGGACCACCACGATCGCAGCTCCGCAGCAGAGACGGCCCGCACGCCGGGCGCCATGGCGAGGATCCACCGGCGGAGGCGAGTGCTCCGGCCTTGCGCCGCAACCGGACCCGTTCCAGGGAATCGCACGCGTGCGCCCAACCGGCCGAGTGTTCCTGCGGACGGCGCGTCAGCGGATCGGCGCTTGTCCTGCGGCGGCATTACCGCGAGACTCGCCGGACTTCCCCCTGGCAGGCCCGATGCAGCAACTCGACTTCCGCCTCGAACGCGACTTCATCGAACTCAACCAGCTGCTCAAGCTCGCCGGCCTGTGCGACAGCGGCGGCGCCGGCAAGGCGCTGGTCGCCAGCGGCGCGGTGCGCGTGGACGGCGTGGTGGAGATGCGCAAGACCTGCAAGATCCGCGCGGGCCAGCGGGTCGAACTGGACGATGTCCGCATCGACGTCGCCGCGGGCTGACGGGTTGCGAAGCAATTGGCCAGGGGCTCGCGGCTGAAGCCGCCGCCACAGGATCGAAGGCATCCGCAACGCCTGCCCGATACAGTAACGGCACCCCCACGAAAGGAATCGCACGCGTGACGACATCCTTCCTGCTGCTGGCCATCCTCGTCGCCGCCCTGCTGGCCTGGGCGGTGATGCTGTTCAACCGCCTGGTGCGCCTGCGCAATCAGGTGCGCACCGCGTGGGCCGACATCGACGTGCAGCTCACCCGTCGCCACGACCTGGTGCCATTGCTGGTCGCCGCGGTGAAGGGCTATGCCGACCACGAGGAGACGCTGCTCGAAGCAGTCACCACCCTGCGCGCGCAGGCCACCGCCGAGCGCGCACCGGGCAGGCTCGGCGAGGTCGAAGGCCAGCTGGAGCACGCGCTCGGGCGGCTGGTCGCGCTCAAGGAAGCCTATCCGGACCTCAAGGCCAACCAGAACTTCCTGCAGCTGCAGCGCGATCTGGTCGGCGTGGAGGAAACGCTGCAGTACGCGCGGCGCTTCTACAACGGCGCGGTGCGCGACTACAACGACGCCACGCAGCGCGTTCCGGACCTGCTGGTGGCGCGCAGCTGCGGCTTTTCCTCCGCCGAATTCTTCCAGGCCGGCGACGACCAGCGCACGGCGGTGAAAGTGGAGCTGCCGCGATGATCCGCACCGCAGCGGGAATGGCCATGGCCGCGATGAAGCGCACGGCGAAGACAATCGCGGCCATGGTCGCTCCCACGGGCCTGGCGCTGCTCTTGCTTGCCGGCACGGCGCAGGCGCAGGAGCGCATCCTGTCCCACGACAGCGTGATCGAGGTGCGCGCCGACGGCAGCCTCGATATCACCGAGGACATCCGCGTGCGCGCCGAGGGCAGCGCCATCCGCCGCGGCATCTATCGCGACTTCCCCACCCGCTACAAGGATCGTTTCGGCAACCGCGTGGTGGTCGGCTTCGAGGTGCTGGACGTGCAGCGCGACGGCAGGCCCGAGCCCTGGTTCACCCAGCGCCGCGCCAACGGCATGCGCATCAACACCGGCAACGACGACTTCCTGCAGGTGCCCGCCGACTACACCTATCGCCTGCATTACCGCACCACCCGCCAGCTCGGCTTCTTCGACGACCACGACGAGCTGTACTTCAACGCCATCGGCACCGGCTGGGACTTCGCGATCGAACACGGCAGCGTCGAGGTGCGGCTGCCGCGGCCGGTACCGGTCGCGGACATGAAGGCCGAGGGCTACACCGGCGGCTACGGTTCGACCGCGCGGGCGTTCGAGGCCGCCCTGCCGGCGCCGGGCGTTGCGCGCTGGACGCTGTCGCAGCCGCTGCGGCCCGGCCAAGGCATGACCGTGGTGCTCTCGTTCCCGAAGGGGATCGTCGCCGCACCGGATGGCGCGCAGAAGGCGTGGTGGCTGCTGAAGGACAACAGCGCGGTCCTGATCGCACTGTGCGGGTTCGTGGTGCTGCTGGTGTTCTGCCTCGTCCGCTGGCGCCAGGTCGGCCGCGACCCGCGGCAGGGCGTGGTGGTGGTGCGCTACGACCCGCCAGGCGATGGCTCGTCGGGCGAGTTCTCGCCGGCCGACCTGCGCTTCGTCAAACGCACGGGCTACGACATCCGCTGCTTCTCGTCGGACCTGCTGGCCAGCGCCGTCGACGGAAAGGTGCGCATCCACAAGGAAAAGGAAGCGGGTTCGACCTCGGACGCGTGGCGCCTGGAATACCTCGCCGCACCCGGTGCGGATGCCGCGCCTGGCGCAGGCGATGCTTATGGCCTGCGCCAAGCGCTCGACCTGGTGCTCAGGCGCGGTCGCGGGATGGACACCGACGGCATCCCCGGCCCGCGCCGGCTGCTCGATGCGCTGTTCAAGGACGGCCCCGAGCTGGAACTCGACAACTCCAACGCCGCCACCGTGGGCAACGCGCGCATGCTGCATGCCCTCCAGCTGGAGAAGCGCTTCAACCCGCGCATGTTCAGCCGCAACGGCAGCAGCATCGTGCTGGCGATCCTGATCCTGGTGCTGACGGCCATGCTCACCGTCGGCGTCGGCGTGATCTGGCTCCGTTCCGGCGGCTTGCTGCTGGTGCTGCCGATCGCGATCGCGATGCTGGCGACCGTGGTCGTGTTCGGCATCGTGATCAAGGCGCCGACACCGGAGGGCCGCAAGCTGCTCGACGCCATCGAGGGCTTCAAGCGCTACCTGGAGGTGGCCGAGCGCGACGAACTGGCCGGCATGCAGGGCCCTGACGGGCCGCCGATGCTCGACGCCAAGCGCTACGAACGGCTGCTGCCGTATGCGGTGGCGCTCGACGTGGAAGAGGCCTGGACGAAGAAATTCACCCTCGCCGTCGGCGCCGCGGCGGCCGCGGCGACCACCGCGGCGATCACCTGGTACCAGGGCGGGCACGTCGACAACCTGGGCAGCCTGAGCCAGGCGATCGGCAGCAGCCTGACCTCGCAGATCGCCTCGTCAGCCACCCCGCCCGGCAGTTCCTCCGGCAGTTCCTCTGGCGGAGGCGGCGGTGGTTTCTCCGGCGGCGGCGGCGGTGGCGGCGGCGGCGGCGGCCGCTGACACCCGGCCCGCGCGTCGCAGGCTGACCAGCGGGCCATCGGCGGCGCAGGTCTCGTCCGGGAATCCGTATTCGTTCCCCAGCGACACCGCGCAGGCCGCGACCGCGGCCTGGTCGTCCGCCATCTCGCAGCGGCTCGTGAACGCGCGCAGGAAGGCATCCCGGCGCTTGACGAAATCGTCGCCGCACTTGCGCGCCAGGATGATGCGGTCGAGGTCGTCCTGCACCGCGTTGGCGCCCGACAGCCCGTATTCGCGCAACTCGTTGGCGTCGAGCAGGCGCAGGCTGCGATTGGGCACGGTCATCATCAGGTCGGCCACCGCCACCGAGGCGCCGTTGCGCTCCAGGTATTCCTTGATCTCGCCGTAGACCTCGCGCAGTTCCTGGCTCAGCTCGGCGCGCGTGGTGGCCTGCGAGCCGACCCGCACCATGCGATGGATGCCGACCTTGCCGGCGATATCGCGCTCGTCGCCGGAGGCCAGCACCAGCACGCAGGCGCTGTGGCAGATCGAATCGGCGCGCACGCGGATCGTCCACTGCGAGCCGGCGATCGCGTCGCCGGCCGGCATCGCGTCTTCCACGCGACCACCGGTGGAATCGATGTCGAGGATGCGGGTGCCGATCTCCATGCGGTCGGCCATCGCCGCGGTGCGCTGCATCAGCGCGGTGAAGTCGCTGCTGATCTTGCCTTCGTAGCGCAGCCGCACGGCGCCGCGTTCGCGGCACGGCGACATGGCGGCCTCGACGTCCTTGAACCCCAGGTCAACCAGCGGGCGCGGCTCGTCGACCGGCCCGTCGGCGATCGCGACAGCGGCATCGTCGGCAGCGTCATCCCGCGTGTCTTCCTCCGCGGGCACGGGCGACGCAGGCGTGGCGGCAGCGTCGGCCACGCCCAGCGCCGCGGCGGCGACGTCCGGGTGCGACGGCGGCGCAGCGGCATCGGCCTGTCCCGCCGGCGGCGCCGGATCGGGGACGACTGCGAGCGTGCCGGGCGGCGGTGCGCCGGCATGGTCGCAATCGATCCACGCCTCGCCGGACACCAGCCGCAGCGCCGGCCAGTCGGTGCCCTTGAGCAGTTCGGCCTGGGTGACCCTGGCCGGCTTGGCATCGCTGCTGACCGCGCCGGCGTCCTCGCTGCCGCTGGCCACGACGGTTTTCGGCGGCGCCGGAACGGGCGCCGGCGCCTGTTGCCGACAGGCCGCCGGCAGCAGGCAGGCGATGGCGAGGCAAGGCAGCAGGAACCGCTGGGACGGAAGGCGAAACCGGGCGGGGATCACGGAAGAAGACTCTGGTCAATGGCGCGACACCATAGTCTATGGCCCATGCGCACCCGCGACCGAATGCGCGATGAATACTCCGTTCCGCACCGCCGGGAGCGCGCCAAGCGTCGGCCGGGAACACAGCCTCCACGCCGAGCGCGCGACAATGCCGCCGCAGCCCGCATGCGAGACGCCGATGGCCCACCCAGCGATTGCCTGCTATCCGCCGCTCGACACGCTCAAGCCGGTGGCCACCGACGCCTGGATCGTCGACGGCCCGGTCATCCACTTCGGCATGCCCTGGCCGAAGATGCCCTTCCCCACCCGGATGACGCTGCTGCGCCTGCGTGACGGCGACCTGTTCGTGCACTCCCCCACGCCGCTGACCGACGCATTGCGCGAACAGATCGCCGAGATCGGCACGCCACGCTGGATCATCGGCCCCAACCGCATCCATTACTGGTGGATCCCCGACTGGAAGCGCGCCTACCCCGATGCCGGGATTTGGCTGGCGCCGCGCATCCGCGAGCAGGCCGGCCCGCGCATCGACTTCGACGCGCATCGGCTGGACGCCGAAACCGGTTATCCGTGGGACGGCGCGATCTCCACCCTCCCGGTCGCCGGCAGCTTCATGACCGAGGTCGAGTTCTTCCACCACCCAAGCCGGACGCTGGTGCTCACCGACTTCATCGAGAACTTCGAGCCCGACAAGCTCGGCAGCTGGTGGATGCAGTGGCTCACGCGCCTGGGCGGCGTGCGCGACCCGGACGGCTCGATGCCGCGCGACATGCGCCGCACCTTCCTGCGCCAGCGGCCGCAGCTCCAGGCCGCGGTCGAACGCATGCTGGCCTGGCAACCCGAGCGCGTGGTGCTGGCCCACGGCCGCTGGTACGAGCGCGACGGCACGGTGGAGCTGCGGCGCGCGTTTCGCTGGCTGCTGGAATAGAGCCTGGAGCGGCTTCAGCCGCGAGCTTCCTGGAAACCGCGGCGCAAAAAACTCGTGGCCCGCTAGTCGCGCGCCGGGATCTGCAATCCGCGCTGCACCGCCGGGCGTGCCAGGCCGCGTTCGAGCCAGGCCACGACGTTGCCGAAGCCGTCGTACTCCACCAGCTCGCGCGCCTCGTAGAAGGTGATCAGGTTGTTCACCCAGCCGAGCGTGGCGATGTCGGCAATGCTGTAGTCGTCGCCCATGATCCAGTCGCGCCCTTCGAGCCGGCCATCGAGCACGCCCAGCAGCCGCTTCGACTCGTCGACATAGCGTTGCAGCGGCCGCTTGTCTTCGTATTCCTTGCCGCCGAACTTGTTGAAGAATCCCAGCTGCCCGAACATCGGGCCGATCGACGCCATCTGGAAGAACACCCACTGGATCGTTTCCCAGCGCGCGGCGGCATCGGCAGGAATGAACTTGCCGCTCTTGTCGGCCAGGTACATCAGGATCGCGCCGGATTCGAACAGGCCCAGCGGCTTTCCGCCCGGGCCGTCGGGATCGATGATCGCCGGGATCTTGCCGTTGGGATTGAGCGCCAGGAACTCGGGCAGATGGCTCTCGTTCTCCATGATGTCCACCAGGTGCGCCTCGTAAGGCAACCCGGTTTCCTCGAGCATGATCGAGGCCTTGACCCCGTTGGGGGTGTTGAGCGAGTACAGCTGGATGCGGTCAGGATGCGCCGCCGGCCAGCGGCTTGCGATGGGGAAGGCGGAAAGGTCGGCCACGTCGTGCTCCTGGGGAAGGATTCGCCTGCCGCTGCGACAGGGCATCGATGCGACCGGATCGATCGCGCATCCATGATATCGCTCAGGCGCGCGACAGCGACCAGAACGCAATGTCGCAGCGGTGGCGGTAACCGAGCGCCTCGTACAGCCGCACGGCGCGCACATTGCTGCGGCTCACGTGCAGGAATGGCAGGCGGCCGCGATGCAGGGTGTCGTTCGTCAGCATCGCGGTCAGGCGCCGCGCATGGCCGCGGCCGCTGTCATCCGGATGGGTGCAGATCGCGCTCATCTCCTGCGCCGCATCCGTGCCCAGGCGTTCGCCGATCATCGCCGCGAGCCGGCCGTCGCGATAGATCCCGAAGTAGCGGCCCAGCTCCATCGTGCGCTCGCGGAAATAGTGCGGATACACCAGCGCGGTCAACGCGAGCACGTCGGCGCGATGCGCTTCGGACAGCGCGACCATCTCCGGCCCGTCGATCACCGGCAGTGGCGTGTCGCAAACCATCTGCAGCAGCGGGTCGGCGGCTTGCAGGCGCCAGCCACCCGGCACCGACGCCGGTGCGACGCCCAGCAGGTACACGCTCTCGCCGGGCGCCACCAGCGTGTCGAGTGCATCGTCCACGTCGACCTCCGCATCCGCCACGCCGAGGAACGGTGCGAATGCCGCCGGATAGCGCGCCACGTCGCCCGCGCGCAGCGCGATGCCGCGATGGCGGCTGCACAGCGACGCCCAGAACGGGTTGTCGAGCCCCGTCGTTGCGTCATCCATGTTCATCTGCCGCCCTGCCCTGCCCCGCGCGACACCACGCGCGCGGGATTGCCGACCACCGTGGCGCCGGCCGGCACGTCGCGCGTCACCACGCTGCCCGCGCCGACCAGCGCGTCGTCGCCGATGGTCACGCCCGGCAGGATCAGCGCACCGGCGCCGATCCAGGCATTGCGGCCGATCCGCACCGGGCGCCCGAACTCCAACCCCGTCGCCCGCTGCCGCGGATCGCGCGGATGATCGGCGGTGAGGATCTGCACGCCCGGCGCGATCTGCGTGCGGTCGCCGATCACCACTTCGCACACGTCGAGGATCACGCAGTTGAAGTTGAGGAACACGCCGTCGCCCAGGCGGATGTTGTAACCGTAGTCGCAGTGGAACGGTGGTCGCACGTCGACGCCGATGCCCACCGCGCCGAAGCACTCGCGCAGCAGCGCATGCCGCGCCGACGGCGCCAGCCCCAGCGCGGCGTTGTAGCGTGCCAGCCAGGCATGCGCGGCCGCCTGGTCGGCCTGGAGCACCGCATCGCTGGCGTCGTAGAGTTCGCCGGCAAGCATCTTTTCCTTCTCGGTCCGCATCGGTCTGCCTCGCTCAGTGCCGCGCCATGCAGCGCTTCCAACGGTCGTCGACGCGGTTGGCGAACCACGCCGTGGTCAGCTTGCGCGTGATCTTGGGGCTGTGCAGGTCGATGCCGGGCAGCACCGCGCGCGGCAGTGGCTGGCGCGCGGCGGCCTCGGCCAGTTCGAAGACGCGCGCGTACAGGTCGGTGGCCTCGAAGTCCTGCCCATCGCCCTTCTCCAGCGCGCGACGGATCGCGGCGTCGCCCATGCCCAGCTGCGAACGCAGCGCGCGCACGGCGCGTTCGGTCGCCCCCGGATCGTCGAGCGGCGCGCCGGGCAGCAGCAGGTCACCGTCCAGCGCAAGCTCGATGCCCGAGGCGCGGGCAACCGCCGCCTGGAACGCCGCATTGCGGCTCGCGTACCAGCCGGCGTTGAAGTCGGCGAAGCGATACAGCGGCGCGTCGTAGCTCGCCGGATACCCCAGCAGGTGGGCGATGCCGAAGTACATGCCGCCGCGACGGGTGAACACTTCGTGGCGGATCGATCCGTCGACCGGGTACGGATAGTCCTGCGCGTGCGCCTCGGCGAAATCGATCGCGACCTGCATCGGCCCGCCGGTATGCACCGGGTTGAGCCCGCCGAACAGGCGCTGGCCCAGCGGCACCATGTCGATGAAGTCCTCGAACAGCGCACTGAGCTCGCGCTCGGTGCGTACATGCTCGATCCGTTCTGCGTAGCGGCGTCCATTGGGCGAGCGCAGGCGCAGCGCGGCGCTGACCAGCAGCTTCGGCACGTGCATCGACGCCGCACGCCGGTCGATCTCCTCGCGTGCGATTTTCCCCAGCCCGGGCACCCGCGGGTCGGCGGTGAACGTGGATTCCTGTTCGGTCACCGCCAGCACCGCGCACAGGTTTTCCGGCGTCGGCGCGATGTCCTGGGCGAAGAACGCCACCTGGATGTCGGCCGCCCAGCCTTCGCGATTGGATGTCTTCGCGGGCATCCGCGCGACGATGTCCGCGCGCACCTGCTCGGGCGTGCGCTGCACCGGCAACGGCGCCCGCGTCGCGCAGCCAGCGAGCAGCAGCGCGGCAACGAGGCCGAACCACATGGCCACGCGTAGCGGCGGCGGGAACGAAGCGATCGCGGGCGCCGAGGCGACCGGCAGGACATCGGCATGGATGGAAGCGGCTGCAGGCATCGGGATGCGGGGAACGGCGGTGGCCGCAGCCTAGCAGAGCGTCCGCGACGCGAGCGCAGTACATCAGAGCCATCGGGCGCCGGTACCGAAACACCATCGAAGCAGTCGCCACGAACCCTTGTAGGAGCGGCTTCAGCCGCGAGCTCTTGATCTGTTTCCCGGGGGCAAGAGCGCGCGGCTGAAACCGCTCCCACACAAGCTACTACTGATGCAATCGAACTACGGGAGATCGATGCGCGCAGAACCGGTCAAGGGCATCCGGCCTGGAGCATGGGCTGTCATTGCGGATGCTGAAAGAAGGCCCCGCGCATGCGGGGCCATTCTTTTCACCGGAGCGGCATCTGCCCTTGCGGGCATCCGTCGCTCAGGCCGCGGGCACCGCCTGCGCCGTGCTATCCGTGCGTGGCCCCGCATAATCCACCACGATCCCGACGCGGCGATTGTCCTGACCGGCATCGTTCGCGGCAAGGCGTTAGCCGCGCGAACAGCGACATGCACGCGTCGCGCACCGCAGGGTGCATGCTGCGACGCAGCAGCGCGAACGGCGGACTGCACGCTACCTGTCCGTCGGTGGAGGCGGCAGTGGCGGGGGTTCGATCAGCTTGCCTGCGGGCGTGGTCTGGTAGAACCGCCCGGTCCGCGGATCGAGCGCGCGATTGGGGCCCACCCGCAACATGTCGTTGATCGGGCGCCCGCTGGCGTCGAACACGCCGGCAGGCGGCGACACCGCGCCTGGCTCGCGCGATGGCTGCGGCGGTGTCGGCGGCAGCAGCTTCGCTGGCCCCTCGCTCGGGACCGGGCTGGCTGATGCCGGCCGTTGGCCGGGATCGCTGGGCAGCGTGGACGGTGGGCGGTCGTTCGGCGACGGAGGCAATGCTGCCGGTGGCGTCGCCGCTGCCCCGGGCTGCGGCTGCAGCAACTGCTGCGCCGCCGCCGGCAGCGCCGCAAGGCCCAGCGCGACCGCGGCCCATAACGGAACAATGCGTGGCATCGGCAGCTCCCGGAGATGACGACAACGGCAGGCTAACGCCAGCCACCTGCACCCGCGATGAAAGCTTTCGCCTCCTGAATACGCAACCGATCAGTTGCGTTAAAAAACGGATCGCGCTAGCGTCGAAATACGCAACCAGGAGGTAGCACATGAACGACCGTATCGAAAAGAAGATCGAGCTGGCCGCACCGGTTTCCCGGGTCTGGCGCGCACTCACCGACCATCGCGAATTCGGCGAGTGGTTCCGGGTCAGGCTGGACAGCCCGTTCGCAGCCGGCCAGGAATCCCGCGGCCGCATCACCCACCCCGGCTTCGAGCACGTCGAATGGCGCAGCGTGGTCAAGGAGATGGTGCCGGAGCGCCTGTTTTCCTTCACCTGGCATCCCTACGCGATCGAGCCCGGCGTGGATTACTCGGACGAACCGCCGACCCTGGTGGAGTTCCGCCTGGAGCCGCGCGGTGAAGGCACGCTGCTGACGGTGATCGAATCGGGCTTCGACCGCATCCCGGCGCACCGTCGCGACGAGGCCTTCCGCATGAACGACGGTGGCTGGAGCGCACAGATGCAGAACATCAAGCGCCATGTCGAATGACGCCAGGGCGCGCAGCGCGCGGGCTCGGTGGTCGCGGCGCGCGGCGGCGACGGCGGTGGTGTTCGCCGCCCTCGGCGACCCCACCCGCCTGGCGCTGGTGGGCAAGCTCGGCGACGGCAGCCTGCGGTCGATCACCCAACTGGGGCAGGACAGCGCGCTCACCCGCCAGGCGATCAGCAAGCACCTGCGCGTGCTGGAGGACGCCGGCGTGGTGCGCAGCCGGCGCCAGGGCCGCGAGAGCCTGTTCGCACTGAACCCCAAGGCGATCACCGGCCTGCAGGACTATCTCGCGCTGGTATCCAGCCAATGGGACGACGCGCTGGTGCGGCTGAAGACGTTTGTCGAACGGTCGCCTTCCGGCTGACGCACCTGCCCGACTGCTATGCGTTCCGCCGGCGGGTGCACATCCGCCGGCGGAACCGCCGCGCATTTGCCAACGCGACCGGGTTACTGCTGCGGCTGCACGCCCAGGTACGCACCCGCGGTGCTCAGCGTCGCCCACATCTCCTCGCGATCGGCCGCGAACGAGCGGTCGAACAGCCGCTCCGCGGCAGCGCGGTCGCCGTCGAGCAGGTAGTAGGCGCCCACTTCGGCAAGGTCCTTGGCTTCCTGCGGATTGGCGGCGAGATAGCGCTCGAACAGCGGCTTGGCCTTCTCCCATTCGCCCGCTTCGCGATAGACGCGGGCGATGCGGTACGCGTCGCCGTCGTCGTGCTTGCCCGCGAGCAGCTCATCAAAGATCCGCTGGCCCTCGGCCTTGAAACCGCCCAGGTAGTACACGCGGCCGACGCCGATCCGCTCCCAGCTTCCGTCCTCGGCCTGCAGCAACGCCACGTCGAGCAGTGCCTTCCCGGCTTCCTGGTTCGGTTTGTCGTGGTACATCACGGGCGAAGGCCCGGGCTTGGCGGTGTAGCCCACGCCGATGCCGGCCATGAAAACTACGGCGGCTGCAGCCGCCACGATCCCCTTGTTCATCTTGCATCCCCTGTGCTGAGTCGATGGCGCCGGACGCGCAGCGCATGCACCCGCGCCGACCCGCCGATGCTACGGGGCCGGCGCGGACGGGAAAAGCCGCCATGCAGCTCCCCGGCGCCAGGATGCCCGCGAACGCCCCGCTGTCGATTTCGCGCCCGCCCGTTCGTCGTACCCGGTAAATCCCCTTCCCCTGCAAGGAGAACCGCCATGGCCAACAACGTCGTCCGCCTCCACCGTGTCCTGGGTGCCCCGCCCGAGCGCGTCTACCGCGCCTTCCTCGATGCCGACGCGCTCGCCAAGTGGCTGCCGCCGAACGGCTTCACCTGCAAGGTCCATCACCTCGACCCGACGGTCGGCGGCAGCTACCGGATGAGCTTCACCAATTTTTCCACCGGCAACGGCCACAGTTTCGGCGGCACCTACCTGGAGCTGGTGCCCGACGAGCGCATCCGCCACACCGACGTGTTCGAGGATCCCAACCTGCCCGGCGAGATGATCACCACCATCACCTTCAGGGCCGTGTCGTGCGGCACCGAATTGCAGGTGGTGCAGGAGAACCTGCCGGAGGTGATCCCGGTCGAACAGTGCTACCTGGGCTGGCAGGAATCGCTGGTGCTGCTGGGCAAGCTGGTGGAGTCGGAAATCCCGGACTGATCCGCGATTGGCCGCGGATCGGCCGCGGATCGACGGCATGCCGGTGCTTCATGCCGGCACTCCGCATCGCCTGCACCCGGCACCGATCCGAGTTCGCAAAGCTTCATCCACCGGAAATATCGATCCGGGCCTGGCCGGATCGTCGTCAACACGAGGTGCCCATCGGGGGCGCCCTCCACACCGAGAGGAAACCTGCCATGTCCTACATCGACGGCTTCGTGATGGCCGTACCCAATGACAACCGCGAGGCTTTCATCGCCCACGCCAACACGTTCGACCCCATTTTCCTTGAGGTCGGCGCCACCCGCGTCCTCGAGTGCTGGGGCGACGACGTGCCCGACGGCAAGGTCACCGACTTCCGCCGCGCGGTGCAGGCGAAGGACGGCGAGTCCGTGGTCTTCGCCTGGGTCGAGTGGCCCGACAAGGCGACGCGCGACGCCGGCATGGAAAAGTTCATGCAGGACCCGCGCATGGAGACCGCAGGCGACATGCCGTTCGACGGCAAGCGCATGATCTTCGGCGGCTTCTCGCCTGTGCTGGAACTGCCCAAGCGCTGACCGGTCCACGCCCGGGCCCTCGATTGCCCGAGCGGCGCCGGGCAGGAGCGGCTGAAGCCGCTTCTGCCAGGACAGCCTGGACCATCCCCGCTACTTCGCGCTGTCGCGATCCGCGATGTCGACGCTTGCGGTGGCGTCGATGGACTCGGCCGGGCTCGCGGATCGCTCCAGCATCACCAGCGGCGCGCCCTGGTAGCGGTATTCCAGCGCGCCCTGCATCTCGTGCAGCGTCGCGACCTGCCCGCAGAGTGCTTCGGCACGGCGCTCGAGCGCGGTGCTGCGCGCATCGACCAGCCGCTCCACATCCCGGCCCACCCGGTCGGCACGCTCTTCCAGGCGCTCGGCGCGGCCGGTGAACGCGGCCCACAGCGCGCTGCGGGTGATGCTGCCGGTGATCTGCTCGATGACCTGCTCGACGTCGGCCTCGAACTGCGCGCCGAACACGTCCTGGTCCCAGCGGCCGTTGCCGAGGCTGTCGTCGATATGCGCCAGCGCATCGTCGCGGTGGCGTTCGACCTTGCGCGCCTTGCGCTCGCTTTCAGTCATCGTGCGCACCACGCCGGCCAGCACGTCGAAGGTGAGGCTGACCGATTCGCGGGCGATGCCGGCGACCTCGGGCATCAGGGCCCGCGCGTCGTCTTCCATCCGCCGCAACCGCCGTGCATCGGCGTCGCTGACCGCCTGCACCCGGTGGTCGACGCTGAGCGTGCCGTCGTGGAAGAAGATTTCCTTCGGCACGCCCTCGCGGCGATACAGCCAGACGCCGCCACCGTCGACCTGCACGTTGTAGGGCGTGGAGAGGCCGCACTCACGCGACGACAGGTCCGGCGTCTTCGATGATCCGGCATGCACGGCACCAGCCGCGAACAGGAACAGGCAGGCGATGGCGGCAATGGCATGGCGCATGGCGGGCCGTGGGAAGCGGGGGTGCACGCATGATCGTGCCGCATCCGCGCATCGGCGCGTGCGGGAAGTCACGGCACGCACGCACCTTTCCATGCAGGAAGTCATGGCACGGCATATCACCGCCGCCAGCGGAAGCGTTCGCGCCGATGGCGGACCGCTTCAGGCGACGCGCTTCGCGATCAGAACGGCGTCATCATCGAGAACGGCGCATCGCCCTGCACGGCGCCGGCATCCGAGCGCGTGGATGCGATGCCGACCATCGCGATGGCCGCCGTGACGAGGGCGATGACACACAGGATGCGGACGGTGACGTGCTTCATTGCAGGCTCCAGGGCAGCCGGGAGTTGCGGATGGCTGCGGGTGGGTGGGGATGGCGAAAGTCTGCGCCCGGGCCGCGTGCGGTCCCCTGACCTGGATCAAGCCGGTGTCATGCCGTCTTCCGGCATCCGGATGCGAATGCCTCCCCGCGATCGGCGAGGATTATTCCCCCGGCGGGCGGGCGCCGCGCGCGCCGGGAAGCACGCCTTCGATGCGGCGGTCCGGAATCAGCCACATCACCGCCACCGAGGCATACAGCAGCAGCGCGAACCGCGGCGCCCACAGCGTGGACACGATGCCCGCCGCATACAGCACCGGCGACAGCTTGCCCTTCCAGTCGCTGCCGATCGCCTGCCGCAGCACCGACCCATCGCCGTCGAGGCCGATCAGGATCCGCTGCAGGATCCAGTACGCGACCGCCGCCATCAGCAGCACGCCGCCATAGACCGCCGTGGGCGCAGCGGCAAAGTGGTTCTCGCCCATCCACGCGGTGGTGAACGGGAACAGCGACAGCCAGAACAGCAGGTGCAGGTTCGCCCACAGCGCGCCGCCCGAGACCCGCCCGCACGCCGCCAGCATGTGGTGGTGGTTGTTCCAGTAGATGCCCACGTACACGAAGCTCAGCACGTAGCTGAGCAAGACCGGCAGCAGCGGCACCAGCGACGCGAACGCAGCGTCGTGCGGCACCTCCAGCTCCAGCACCATGATGGTGATGATGATCGCGATGACCCCATCGCTGAATGCTTCCAGCCGCCCCTTGCCCATCGCCATCCCTCCGTACCGAATGAATTGTCAGGCGACCGGCCCGACGCCGATGCCGCTTGCCCAGAGCAACGCACGCCTTTCGTGCTCCTTGACGAACGCATCCTTGCCATCCATGTACGCGGCCATGTCGTGTGGATGCGCATGGGCCAGGCGTTCCTTCAGGACACCGTACTCCTCGGCGACCAGGGGATGGGCGCGCATGTAATCGCGGAACGCGACATGGCGGACGACATCGGGCACGCCCGCCTCGAACGCGTGGACCTGATGGGTGCGCGTCCCGCTGGAATCGTCGCGGCGGAAATAGCGCCGGCCCGGAATGCCGAACTCCCCCATCGCCTCGTAGCCCAGCGCTTCGAGCATCGGGCGCTTCTGGTCCAGGGCTCCAAGCGAAGCCACCTCCAGCAGGAGATCGATGATCGGCTTGGCCTTCGTCTGCGGAATGGCGGTGCTGCCGATGTGGTGGATCCGGACTGCCACCTCGCCCACCGCTGCTGCAATCCGCCCCGCCTCGGCATCGAACCGGGCGGACCAGCCGGGATCATGACGGACGACGCGGATCATCGGTGCGCATGCCGATGCGTGCCGCCGACGCGGTTGCACGCCGCCACAAGGCGCGCGCAGGACATCACACGCGGCGAAAGAGCGGGCTTCATTCCCCGGTCGCCACCGCGGTTTCGGCAAGCCCTTCGAGCGCCTTGCGAAGAGGCTCGACAGCGGGGCACGCGGCAACCTCATGCCGCCTGGCGAGGAAGGCCGAATCGTTGTACCCGAGCCAGACCTGGGCGGAGGCGTCTTCCCAGACCAGCGCCTTGAGCGGCAGGTCGATGCCGACCGTCTGCGCGCACTCCATGAACGGCGTGCCGCCCTTGGGATTGCCGAACACCAGGACCTCGGTGGGCCGCAGCGACTTGCCGACCCGGGCGGCACCGGCTGCATGGTCGACGCGCGCGAACACGGTGAGGCCGCGCTGCCGGACCGCCGCTTCGAGCCTGTCCATCGTGACTTTCGCGCTGTACGGGCTTTTGACCGCGACAAGACCCTCGGCGGCACTCGCCACTGGCACGAACACGAACACGAGCGCGGACATGAGAACGGCTGCGAGCGTGAGCAGGATTTTCATGGGAATGCCTCCGTCACGAAGGAATTGCGGGCTTCACGCACCTCAACGGCCGCGGAAGTGCGACGCCTGCAGGAAGCGCAACGCCGCCACGATCTGGTCGACGCGCTGGCGCGACAGCGAGCCGATGCGTTCGCCCAGGCGATGCTTGTAGATCGACGACACCTGGGAGGCGATCACCACGCTCTGCCGGCCCAGGCCGCCCTCGCCCGGTTCCAGCAGCACGCAGCCCGGCTCCGACGCCCGCCCGAGGTTGGAGCTGAGCGCGCAGGCGACGACGGTGCTGATCCTGGAATGGTTGAACACGTCGTCCTGCACCACGACATGCGGGTGCGGCACGCCGGGGATGGACCCCTTCGACGCATCGGCGGCAACCCAGAAAATGTCCCCGCAGCCGATCGACGTGGCTGTCGCGACTGAATCCGGTCCTGCTTCCCTGTCCATTGCGTTGCGTCCCAGTTAACGGTCTTGCGCGTCGATCACGCCGGCCCGCGCCGCGTCCGCGCGCATCCCCACCCGCGAATGCCGCCGGCCGTAGGCGAAGTAGATGGCGATGCCGACCGCCAGCCAGACCGCGAAGCGCACCCACGTCAGGGTGGTCAGGTTGAGCATCAGGTAGAGGCACAGCAGCGCCGAGACGATCGGCAGCACCGGCGAGAACGGCACCCGGTAGGCGCGCGGCAGGTCCGGGCGCTTGCGGCGCAGGATCACCACGCCGACGCTGACCAGCACGAACGCCGACAGCGTGCCGATGTTGATCATCTCCTCCAGGATCTCCACCTGCGTCAGGCCGGCCAGCAGCGCCACCGTCACGCCACAGACCAGCTGCAACCGCACCGGCGTCTTGCGGGTCGGCGAGGTCACGCTCAGCCAGCGCGGCAGCAGGCCGTCGCGGCTCATCGCCAGCAACACCCGCGACAGGCCCATCAGCAGCACCATGATCACCGTGGTCAAGCCGATCAGGATGCCCACCGAGATCACCTGCGCCGCCCAGCCCGCGCCGACCGCGACGAAGGCGGTGGCCAGCGACGGATTCTCGGCCGCGGCCAGCACCGTGTACGGCACCATCCCGGTCAGCGCCAGCGACACCAGCAGATACAGGATGGTCACCAGCGCCAGGCCGCCGAAGATGCCGCGCGGCAGGGTCTTCTGCGGGTCCTTGACCTCCTCGGCCGACGTGGCGACCACGTCGAAGCCGATGAAGGCGAAGAACACCAGCGCCGCGCCCGACAGCACGCCCGCCACCCCGTACTTCGCCGGCACCGCGCCGGTGGCCCACGAGAACAGCGATTGCGACCAGACGTCCGCCGAACCACCCGAAGTTGGCGCCGACGGCGGCACGAACGGGCTGAAGTTTTCCACCTTCAGGTAACTCAGCCCCACCACGATCACGAACAGCACGATGCCGACCTTGATCAGGGTGAACACGTTGTTGACCCGCGCCGACATCTTGGTGCCCTGGATCAGCAGCGCGGTGAACACCGCGACGATGAACAGCGGGCCCCAGTCGAGCGCCAGCCCGAACACGCCGACGGTGGTGGGGATATGCATGTCGAACAGTTCGAACACCGTGGCGAGATAAATGCCCCAGTACTTCGCGATCACCGCCGCGGCCGTCAGCAGTTCCAGGATCAGGTCCCAGCCGATGATCCAGGCCAGCAGTTCGCCGAACGTGGCGTAGGTATAGGTATAGGCACTGCCGGCGACCGGGATCGACGAGGCGAACTCGGCGTAGCACATCACCGCCAGCGCGCACGTCACCGCCGCCAGCACGAACGCCAGGGTCACCGCCGGCCCGGCGAAGCTGCCCGCCGCGCGCGCGCCGACCGAGAAGATGCCCGCCCCGACCGCCACCGCGACGCCCAGGATCATCAGGTCCCAGGCGCTCAGCGAGCGCTTGAGTTCACGGCCGGGCTCGGCGGCGTCGGCGATCGACTGTTCGATGGTCTTGGTACGGGTCAGGCTCTGGAGGAAACGCATGCACGGCACTCGGTGGGGTGGATGGTGTGCGCCGGCAGGAAACCGCGGCGGCTCGGACCCGCCTTCCGGTGGCATGGGCTTGGCAGATGCAGGCGGTGTCGCCGATGTCAGGACAACCGGCCGCTCGATCGCATGATCCACGATCTGCCGCAGCCACGTCACCCGGCCCGGAACTGCCCGGTGAACCCGGCCACCGGGCGGGGCCAGGCCCGCTGCCCGAGGCCGGCCCGCGAACCTTGCGGCCCGCGAAGCACCTCCGTTGGCGAAAAAAGCGGCATCGCCGACGCCTTGCGCGGCTACGTCGGCACCTCGCACCGGCGCGCATGCCCCGCCATCGGGCGCGCATCGCCCTGCGCGCGTGGCGTATGGTTTGCCGCGAACGTTGATACGGCGGCGGCCCGCAAGGCGCCGCGCCCGGATGACGAAGCCCCCGATCGATCGCCCATGGGACACGACGCGTGAGCCAAGCAGGACGCACGAACCAGGACCCCGGACTGCTGCGCCGCCTGCTGCGCGCGAAGGACCGGATGGACGCCGCCTCGCAGGAGGCCTGGCCGGTTGAGCGGCTGGCGCGGGTGAGCCGCGTGTCCGAGGCGCACTTCGCGCGATCGTTCAAGGAGGCGTTCGGTGTGCCGCCGCACCGCTACCTGCTCACGCGCCGGATCGAGCGGGCCAAGGCGCTGCTGCGCGACACCGACCTGCCCATCCTCGAGATCGCGCTGCAGACGGGGTGGAACAGCCTGGGCACGTTCGGGCGTACGTTCCGCGATGTCACCGGCGAGTCCCCCGGCGCGCTGCGTGCGCGCGAGCGGGCCGCCGGGCACCCACTGCAGCGGGTGCCGGCCTGCTACGTCAGCGCCGCCCACCGGCCCGGCCTCACCACCGCAGTTTCGGAGAAGCGGCGGCGGGAGACGGCTGTTAAAAATAAGCCCCCACGAAAACAGGAGGCCACATGAGCCAAAGCATTGGAGTTGTCGGATTGTATGTTCGCGACCAGGACGAAGCGCTCGAGTTCTATGTCGACAAGCTCGGATTCCGCGTGCACACCGACGTGCGCAACGGCGACTACCGCTGGCTCACGGTGCAGCATCCGGAGCAGCCGTCCCTGCAGCTTGGCCTGTTCAAGCCGCAGGCGCCGGTGCTGGACGCGGCCACCGCGCAGGCCGTCAGCGAGATCGTCGCCAAGGGCGCCATGCCGCCGCTGGTACTCGACGTCGACGACTGCCGCGCCGCCTACGAACGGATGCGCGCCCGCGGCGTGGAATTCACCCAGGCGCCCGAGGAACGCTACGGCAACGTGGACGCCAACTTCCGCGACCCCTCGGGCAACGGCTGGAAGATGATCGAGTCCCGGCGCGCACCGGAGTAAGCGCCGGCACTCTCGCCATTCACGCCTGCCGGTCCAGCCGCGCGCACGCGCCCTGCGCGCGAACCGGACCGGCAGCACCGCGATCACCGTGACCAGGATCGGCATCGGCGGCGCGTACGTCGCCAACATGCGCCACGCGGGATGTCCTGCGCGGGCATTGCCGTGCGTTGTTGTCCGATGCAGGGGGTAGGAAACCTTCAAGGTGGATACCCATGGCAAGCAAGCGCAGCAAGACCCCGAAAGGCAACGCCCGATCACGCGACGCGACATCCAGCGGATCGGGCAAGGGGAAGAGGCGGTCCCCGAAGACGCTCGAACAACGCCTGGTGAAATACCAGTTCGACGCGACGGGATACGAGTTCATCCCCGCGCTGATGCACGAGCTCCGTCGCCTGCTGTCGTCGAAGAAGGCCTCGACGCCCGCGGACGAGCACTTCTTCGCCGCGTTGCGGAGCATCAAGGGCGGTCGCGAGTTCCTGAAAACGGCGCTGGAAAAGCACGACAAGCTCCCGTACGAGTTCAAGCAGCGGATCTTCTCGCCCCGCTACCTCAACCTGCCGGCGGACCACACTATCGGCGAGCAGGAGCTGTCGGCGATCATCGACCGCGGCGCCAGGGCCAGCGGACGCAACGTCTTCGCCGCCTCGCGCATCTACGCCCGCAAGCCCGAGTCGCACGGATGCTGCTGCTGTTGCGACGACGACCGTCCCGGTGGCGACACTCCGCCGCAGCCCAAGCCGAACGAGTACGAACTTTCGTTCGCCAAACTCTATTGCGTGGACGAAAGCGATCCCGAATGGGGCGGCAGCGACGAGCCCTACACCGTCTTTGCCGTCATCACCGAGGCGATGGCCGAAGGCGGCACCGCTGCGGTCGGTTTCCATTCCCCGGTCTACGAGGACGTGGATGATGGCGACACGCGCCCGTCCTCCGGCGACGAGAACCTGCGGCTGTACGGTTTCGCCGGCCCGCGCGCGATCGACTCCAACGTGCTGGTAACCGCCACCTGTTTCGAACACGACCTCGGCGATGTCAGCGACACCACCGACAAGATCCGCGCCGCGCTGACCGCGGTGGCCACCAAGGCCGCGGCTGCCGGTGGCGTCGTCGGCTGGATCGTCGCCGGTGCCGCGGTCATCGCCATCGGCGTGAGTTACCTCGTGGACCTGATCGGCGCCGACGACCAGATCGGCGGCACGAAATCGATCACCCTCAACCAGGCGCAGGCGGACGCCAGCACCAACGGCAGCAATCCGTTCTTCTTCCCCGCGCTGCGCTTCGATGGCGGCGACGACGACGGCATCTACGACGCGTACGTGAAGCTGCGTCGCGCCTGAGGGTTCTGGCAAAGGAGACCGGACAATCAGTCCGCAGGATGGGGAGAGCGCAGCGATCCCCATCGCTCTTGCGCGTAGCGACATGGAGTTCACTTCCGCTCAACCCATCCTGCAGCTGCGGCGTCGGCTTCCACGTCCTAACGCGCCTTTCCGGTTTGCTTTGTTATATCCGGCCCCGAACCCCGTGGCTTTGGAGTCGATGGCCATGACCGAACCCCGTTATCCGAACGAACCAACGGAATACAGATCCGCCCGCGATGCCTTGCTGGCCGAGGAAAAGGCCCTGGTCGCCAAGGTCAAGGCCGTTGCCGCGCAGAGGCGCAGGCTGCCGCGCGGCGGGCGGCTCAAGCAGGACTACGCATTCACCTGGGCGACGGACGCGCGGCTGGGGCAGCGCGTGAAGTTCTCCGAACTCTTCGGCGACAAGCACACGCTGCTGCTTTACAGCTTCATGTACGGCCCGCACTGGGACAATCCCTGCCCGTCGTGCACGTCCCTGGTCGACGGGTTCGATCGCACCGCCTACCAGGTCACCCGCGATGCGGCGTTCGCGGCCGTGGCGAAGGCGCCCGCGGAGATGATCAATGCCTGGGCGAGGAAACGCGGCTGGTCGCAGGTCGACCTGTTGTCCGGATCGGAGTGCACGTACCAGCACGACTACAAATGCCAGGGCGACTCCGACGACATGCAGTATCCGGTGATGCATGTTTTCAGGAAGCACGACGACGGCATCTTCCACTTCTGGGGAACCGAACTGGAAGCCAACCACGTCGACACCGTGTGGACCTACTGGAACCTGATGGATTTCACGCCCGAGGGCAGGCCCGACCGCCCCACCCCGCCGCAGGTGTTCCGCTCGAAGTTCCTGGAGGAGCACTACCTGGATTGAGTGCGTTGCGGCCGCGCCGCCACGCCGAACAGCACTGCCGAAAGCAACCACGGTGCCGCGAAGGCCGCGGAGAACAGCGCGCCCACGACATCCCAGCCCGCCACCAGCGCCACCCCGGCGACCGCGGCCTGCGCCAACGCGGCCGCAGCCATCGCAAGCGCCATTCCCTTCGCCTGCAGGCGCGCGAAGGCGGCGCCGAACACGGCAATGGCGAGCACGCCGGCAAATAGCAGGTTGTAGGGGTTGTTCTCGCTGCCGATCATGCCGACGGCAAGGTTCACCCAGACGGTGAGGAACCCGGTCAGGATCGCGATGCCGGCGGCGGCGCGGTAGGCGGTATTGGTCGAACGCCACACCAGTTCGCAGGCGCCGCAGGCGATGGACAGCAGCGCGCCCATCACCACGAAATCCGACAGCGTCCAGTCCACGCCGCTGCCGGGGAAGAACTGCATCGCCACCAGTGGCAACAGCAACAGGCATGCCGCGCCGCCCCAGGTCATCAAGCGCCAACGGCTGCCGCGCCGTGCGCCGTCGTCTTGCATGTGTGTCGCCATCGGCTTGTCTCCGCGCGTGAGTGGGCGTGCCCGCCACTTCGACGACCTGGACGACCGCGCCCCAGGTCCCGAAGCAGTGCAATCCTGCGCCGCGCGTGTGAACGCGCAGGGGACCCAATGTGAAGCGGAAAAGAAGTCGATGCCGCGTATTTTCCCGGAACTGTTAGATCGCTTTAACAAACCCTGGCTGCACCAGTTCCTGGCCGTTGCCGCAGCACCGTGGCGTTCTCGAAAAGTACCAACCCCAGGAGAATTCCATGAACAAATTCATTGCACTGGCGACCCTGTTGGGTGGCCTGTTCTTGTTCGGTCCGGCACATGCGACGGATGGAAGAACCGCCGTTGGAATGTGCATCGACAGCACCGCGAGCGGGGCGCGTTGCGCGTGGTCGGTGAACGACAAGGGCGAGATCGACATCTGCAACAAGAACGGCTGCGTGACTTGCCCCTCAGCCACCGACCAATGCACCGTGGCCCGGACCAGACCGCGCCCCGCCGACGTCCTGCCGGGAACGATCATAAGTACGCCCATCGGCTGGTACGAAGTCGGCAAGCACCCCGGAATCGACAAACTGATCCCCGCACCGCAGAAGTCCGGAAAGTAGCTGCCGAAAAGAACTGGGGGCCAGCGTCAATCTCTCGATTGCGGGAAATTGCACTCTGACCCCTGTTTTTGCCGATTCCCCTTGCCACCACGAGCCGATGGGTATCGCTGCGCTCAACCCATCCTGCCGCGCTGCGCATGCCTCAATCGACGGCTTCGACCTTGCCCAGGCCATTCGGGTTGCGCGGATCGCTGGCGGCGGTCTTGACGTTGCGGGCCCGGTCCCAGACCACCACGTTCATGTTGCCCCACGTGTCCTTGTCGTTGATGTCGTAACCCATCTCCTCCAGCTTCGCCAGCACGTCGGCGGGGATGTCGCTGTCTTTCTCGATGTCGACGCGGTCGGGCATGAACTGGTGGTGGATGCGCTTCTGCGCGGTGATCTGGCCAGCATCCTTGCCGTCGATGAAGGCGAGGATGGCGCCGAAGACCTGGGTGATGATGGTCGAGCCGCCGGGCGAGCCGATCACCGCCAGGCGATCCTTGCCGACCACGAAGCTCGGCGTCATCGACGACAGCATCCGCTTGCCGCCGACCGCCGCGTTGGCGGAGCCGCCGATCAGGCCGAACGCGTTGGGCTGGCCGGCCACCAGGGCGAAGTCGTCCATCTCGTTGTTGAGCAGCACGCCGCTGTTGCCGGCGACGAAGCCGGAGCCCAGCGTGGTGTTGACCGTGGCGGTCATCGAGACCATGTTGCCGTCCTTGTCGATGATCGAGTAATGCGTGGTGTGCATGCCGGGATCTTTCACGGCCACCGACGGCAGCCATGCGGACTTGGTGGCCTGGTCGGGCAGGATGCTCTGGCGCAGGCCATCGGCGTAGTAGCGCGACAGCAGCATGTCCAGCGGCATCTTCACGAAATCCGGATCGCCGAGGTATTCGTTGTGGTCGCGGAAGGCGCGGCGCATCGCTTCGACGAGGTAATGGATGCGGTGGGCTTCATCCATGCCCTTGAGGTCGATCGGCGCGAGGATGTTGAGCATTTCGGCGACCGCCACGCCGCCGGAGGACGGCGGCGGCGCGGTGACGATCCTGTAGCCGGCGTAATCCAGTTCGATCGGCGCGCGCTCCTTCGCCTGGTAACTGGCGAGGTCGGCGAGTGTCCAGGTGCCGCCGGCCGCCTTGACGGCCTTGACCATTTCATCCGCCACCGCCCCCTTGTAGAAGCCGTCGGCGCCGCGTTCGGCCATGGCTTTCAGCGTCGCGCCCTGGCCCGGGTCGCGGAAGATGCCGGTTTCCTGCGGTGCCTTGCCGTCGGGGAAGAACTTGCTGGTCGAGGCCGGGTAGCGGCGCAGCACGTCTTCCTTGCGCGTGATCGAACGGACCAGCGCGCCGCTGGGATGGAAGCCCTCGTCGGCCAATCGGATCGCCGGACGCAGCGATACCGCCAGCGGCAGCTTTCCGTACTTGTCCGCCATGTACGCCAGGCCTGCCGGCATGCCGGGAATGCCGGCGGCGAGCGGGCCGTTGAGCGAGGTGTCGCGATTGGGGGTGCCGTCGGCGCTGAGGTAGTCGGCCTCGCTTACCGCCTGCGGCGCCATCTCGCGCGCGTCGATGAAGGTGTCCTTGCCGGTAGCGGCGTCGTGGATCAGGGCGAGGAAGCCGCCGCCCAGGCCCGAGGCTTCCGGCTGCACCACCGACAGCGAGGTGGCCACGGCAATCGCGGCATCGACCGCGTTGCCACCCTGGGCAAGCGTTTCGAACCCGGCTTCGGTGGCCAGGGCATTGGCGCTGGCGATGGCGGCGGTGGTCGTGGTGGTGCGCGACGGCGCGTCGTCCCGCGCATACGCCAGCACGCTGGACGTGGCGATCGCCACCACCAGCACGGATCGGTACCAGCGCAGGTTGCGTCGATTCGGCACTGCACGGCAGGCCGGATTTGCACGGGATTGCAGCGTGTCCTGGTCGAACATTCGGTCACCTTTCACGTATGGGGGTCGAGCTCGATCGGATGCCGAGACTTCGATAGAAAAAACAGCCGCCGCGTTTCACGGGTTGCCGGTGGGTCTCGCGACGAAAGCTCCGGCGTGAACCGGAGCCTTCGCCATGCCGGCATTGCCGGGTTTACCAGCTGTAGCGGACCTTTCCGTAGACATACGCGCCCTGGAAGCCGAACGGCGAGCTGGACGAATACGGGAAGGCACCGTTCTGGTCGTCGTCTTCCGGCGCCCGCTTCGGATAGGTGTTGAGCACGTTGTCGCTGCCGAGCGTGAACGTCCAGCGGTCGCGGTGGTAGCTCGCCGCCACGTCGAGCAGCCATTTGCCCGGATACACCGTGTCGTCCAGGTAGCTGACCGAACCGTACGAGGTGATGCGGCCGTAGCGGGTCGCCGTGGCGTTGAACCCCCAGTTGCCGACCGTGTAGGTCTCGTTGAGGATCAGCTTGCTGCGCGGGGCGGTGTCGGCAAGCAGGCCCTTGATGGCGCTGCGGTTGAGGCGCTGGAAGATCAGGCCCAGCGAGTCGAGCACGGCCGGGTTCGGCTTGACGTCGGTGACCTCGTTCTTGTGGTAGCCGTAGCTGAGCGTGGACGACAGCGTGCCGTTGTCGCCGACCGGCGCGCGATAGCTGGTCACCAGGTCGATGCCCTGGGTCTTGACGGTGCCGGCGTTGGTGAAATACGCCAGGCCACGGTATTGCAGGTTGGTGATGCCGTTGTCGGCCAGGTAGTCGATGACCTCCGGCGTCGAGAGCGACAGCGAGCTCGACAGCGCGATGCGGTCACGGACGGTGATCTGGTAGACGTCGGCGGAGATGCTCAGCCGTTCGGTCGGATTCCACACCGCGCCGAAGGTGTAGTTGCGGGCTTTTTCCGCCTTCAGCGGCTCGCTACCGAGCAGTCGGGCAATCGGGTTGTCCACCGGCACCAGTCCGCGCAGGTAGATGCCCGGCGGCAGACCGAGCGAGTTGCCGGCACCCACTGCCGCCGACGTCGTTTCGGAATAGTGCTGCTGGCCCAGCCCCGGTGCACGGAAGCCGGTGGAGGCGCTGCCACGCAGCGCGAACGTGTCGGTGAAGTCGAAGCGGCCCGACAACGCCACGGAATTCGCGGTGCCGAAGTCCGAGTAATCCTCGTGGCGCGCGGCCGCGGAAAAACCGAACCGATCGGTGAGGTTGCCTTCCAGCTGCACGTACTCGGCAACGTTGTGCCTGGCCACCGAGATCTCGTCCTGCGGGCCCCAGCCGGCAAACCCCTGGGCGCCGCCGGGGACGCCGGACATGCCGACATAGTAGGAAGCAGGATCGCCGGACCGTACTTCGTAGGCTTGCCGCAGGTACTGTGCACCGAAGGACAGCGTCAGCGGGTGGGCCAGCGAATCGGCACCGATCTCCCTGGAGATGTCGAGATCGACGGTCTGCTGCGAGGCGGACAGGATGCCGTCGTGGAAATCGGTCGGGCTGCTGCCGAAATCATTGATCATCGCGAAGTTGGTGGAGTCCAGCGTGCTGTACGACACGCGGTTGTTGCCGTAGTTGGCGCTCAGGTCCCAGTACCAGTCGTTCACCTCGCCACGCAATCCAACCACCAGCGAGCGATCGGTCGACTCGCCGTGCTCCCTGGGCAGGAAGCCGTTCGGATAGACCTGTTCGATCAACGGATGGCGCGGATACGGCGTGTTGGTGCCGTAGCGGTAGAACCCGCGCGGCTCGCCGACGCGCCGGCCGAAATGCCCGTACGCATACAGCTGCACGCCGGGGCTGATGTCGTACTGCGTGTTGAGGAACAGATTGTCGTTCCGGAACTTCACGGTGCCGTAGTGGAACTTCACGCCCAGATGGCTCACGCCCGGCCGGCGGTCCACGCCGGCACGGTTGCTGGGATTCTGGTTGCTGCTCTCCACGGTGAGGCGCAGCCAGCCCTTGTCGCCGCCGAGCGGGACGCCGAGATTGCCCGCCGCCTGCCATTGCTCTCCATCGCCGGCGGAATACTGGCCGCCGGAAAGCTGGACGTCGCCGCCCTCGGCGCCCTTCTTCAGGATGATGTTGACCACGCCGGCGAGCGCGTCCGAGCCGTACTGTGCGGACGCGCCATCGCGCAGCACTTCGATGTGGTCGATGGCGGACATCGGGATCGTGTTGAGATCGATGCCCTGCGAGCCCTGGCCGATCTGGCCCAGGCTCAGCACCAGCGCACCGGGATGCCAGCGCTTGCCGTCCACCAGCACCAGCACCTGGTCCGGCGACAGGCCGCGCATTTCGAAGGGCCGCTGGAACGCGAACGTGTCCGAGGCGGGCGCAAACGGGAAGTTCAGCGATGGAATGGTGCGCTCGAGGGCCTGCGCCAGGTCGATCGTGCCGGTCTGCAGCAACGCCTCGACCGAGATCACGTCGATCGGCGTCAGCGACTCGCTGACGGTGCGGTTGCCGGCGCGCGTGCCGGTCACCACCACCGTATCCAGGTTCGTCGCCCCGGCCGGCTTCCTGGCGGCCGTGCTGGTCGTGCTGGTCGAATCGGACGGCGCTGGCGGGCTGGCGTCCTGCGCCGCCGCCACGTTGGTGGGTGCCGGCGGGTCGGCGTCCTGCGCCACCGCCACGTTGGTGAGTGCCAGCAGTACCGCGGTAGCCAGTAAGGTCGGAACGATCCGGCCAGGACGCTTGTTCATTTCAACTCTCTCCCCGAGTGTTTTGTTGCAACAAGATGCCCGCCGAAGCGGCCGCACGTTTCTTTTTTCAACCGATGAATGAGGTTTGGCATGTGGTCACGGCGGGCGATCGTTTCGTCCGCCTGCCGGAAGAGCAGTCCGGTCCCGGCTCTGGCCGCTGCAGCGTGGTGACGGCCCGCAAGCCGGTCCTGCGCATGGTCGTGGTGCGTTTCGGTCGAACATGCGTTCCCTCATCACAACCCCTTGACCGAGCATAGTCACAGGCAGGCGAAGCCTTCCATGAAAAAAGAGGCGCATGGCATAACCAAAGGTTGGGGGTGCTCCGCCTGGAGCCGGGGGGGCGGGCGCGTTCAGGCCTGGCCGGGCACTGCCGCGCGAGCTGGCGCACTGTCTTGATCGAAGAGACGTCGGAGACGAATTTTCCGACGCTAAATTGTCGGCGCAGCTGCCCGATCAAATTGTCCCTGACGCCATTTCCGTAGCGCCTGAATCAGGGAGAATTCCAACGAAACCTCGACGCTGGACGCTGGATCGAGCGGTAGCGAATCAATCGCCTCGATCGAATTGCGGCGCTCGCTTCCACTCAGCCAATCCGATCGATGCGAGAACCCGTTGGACGCATGCGGTGCGCTCACGAAGTCCCGGGCAAGGCGACCGGCGAGCTTCTAGCCCTCACGCCAAGTGCCCAGCCACCGAAGGCTGGCACAGCCCGGAAGAGAAACTCACACCGCCACTTGTTTCGGTCCAAGGCCAACCTGGTGCAGATACTGTTCCAGCGCCTCGATCCCGGCGGACGAGAGGATTGCGCCGATGTAACCGTCCGGCCGGACCAGCACCCAGTCGCCGGCCGCCAACCCGTACGCAGCGCGGAAATAGTGGCCATAGTCCGCCACATCGCCGCGAGCGCCGAAGCGGTGGATGCGCAGGCCCCGGCGCGGTGCCACGGGGTCGCTCTCCACTTCGTAGCCGAGCAACGTCCAGTGCGTGCCCTTGAACAATTCGAACAGCCGCGTCGGCTGCCCGGCGGCGCCACGGATCGGCGCGTCCGGCGCCCGGTCGCCTGCGCGCAGCCCGCCGGCGCGTTCCGGATTTTCCAACGCCAGCGCGGAACCCGCGTAGCCGATACCGAGCTGGTCCACGTCCCGCCCGCGCTGCATGCCGCCGCGCTTGGCCTGCTCGAGCAGTCTGGCGGACAGGCCAAGCACGTCGGCCGCAATGGGTCGACGCTCCTGTTCGTAGGTGTCCAGCAACACTTCGGGAGTACCGTTCGATACGGCTGCAAGCTTCCAGCCAAGGTTGTAGGCGTCCTGCACGCTGGTATTGAGCCCCTGCCCGCCGGTGGGCGGATGGATGTGCGCCGCGTCACCGGCCAGCAGCACGCGACCGACACGATAACGATCGGCCACGCGCGCATTCATGCTGTAGGCCGACGCCCACGCGACCGAATGGATCCGGATATCGTCCCGACCCGTGCGCACGGCCACCATCTCGGTCAGTCCGCTGGCGGAGAGATCGGGCTCCCCGTCGGATGGAATCGGTGTCTGCAGCTGGAACAGGTCGGTGCCTGCAAGCGGGCACAGGGACACGAACGCATCCATGCCGCCCTCGCCGAACTGGTGCCAGGCATCGCGCCCGAGACCGGTCAGGGCCACGTCGGCCACCACCGCGCGCATACCCAGGGTCTTGCCGGGAAAACCGATGTCCAGTGCCTGGCGCACGAAGCTGCGCCCACCATCAGCGCCCACGAGGAATCGGGTACGGACGACTTCTTCCCCCGTCGGCGTGGACAGCCGCGCGACAACGCCGTCGGCGTCCTGCTCGAAGCCGACCAGCTCTGTGGCGAACGCCACGTCGCCGCCCAGCTCCACTAGGCGCTCGCGCATCACGCGCTCGGTGAGGAACTGCGGCACGAGCAGCGCAAGCCGATACGGCTCCGCGGGCGTCGGTTCGGCCTGCCCGCCCCAGGGCAAATCGGTGCTGGTGCCATCCGCGTGATATTTCCGCGGCGTCGGATAGAGGCCACCGGTTGCGACCAGCCGGTCGAGGATGCCCAGGTCCTCGAAGATCTCCTGGCTCCGCGGCTGGATCCCCTTGCCTCGCGAGCCGGCGAATGGGCTCCCGTTCTTTTCGACCAGGCGGAACGCGATGCCTCGCCGCGCAAGGTCGATCGCCAGGGCCAGGCCGGCGGCGCCGGCGCCGCAGATGAGGACGTCGGTCGAGGATTGCTGTGCCATTGGCGACTCCATATGTGTAATATGCACTTACTAGGAGCGATGCTATGCCTTCCAAGAAAAATGTGCAACATGCACATATATCCCGGCAGATCCGTGCCCTGCACGGCTCCCTGCTGAGCATCGCCAGCGCCATGAACCGGCCCCAGCGCGACGAGGCGATGGTCCGCGAAGCCGGCATCTCGCTGGATCGCGCCTTGTTCCCGCTGCTCGTCGGCATCGAACGATCGGGGCCCATCGGCGTGGTCGACCTGGCAGACCGCGTCGGGCGCGACTACACCACCGTCAGCCGGCAGGTCGCGAAGCTCGAGAGCCTGGGGCTGGTCAGCCGGCAGGCAGGCGACCACGACCGCCGCGTGCGCCACGCGGTCCTCACGCCGAAAGGGAAGGTCATGACCGACGCGGTGGATGCCGCGCGCGAGCGCATGGGGCGGGAGATATTCGCCAACTGGGAGAAGCAGGATGTCGCCGACCTGGTGCGGCTGATGCAGAAGTTCGCGGCGGACCTGGACGGCGACGGCGACGGCGACAGGCCGGACCAGGACACTTGAACAACTGCTGCGGCGGCCTGTTCCGGAATCAGGCCGCGCAGGCAATCCAGCTCATCGAAGGCCGCCCGAATCGACCTGCCCTATGCAGGCGACCTGGCATCGCTCCGGAACATCGAGAACCTCGTCAAGCGGCGTGACCACGCCCTGCCTTGTGCACAGCGCGCGCGGCTCAGCGCGTCCGAGGTTAGCCCAAGCCACCGCCGCCGGCCGAGGGCCGCAGCGGCCGTCACCAGTAGTTGAACTCGACCTGCAGGGTGAACGAGCGCCCGCGCGGATCGGCGATTCGCGATTCCCACGCGGCGCCGTCGCCGTGGTCGAGGTAGCGCAAGGTGAATGGCGGATCGGTGTTGAGCAGGTTGCGGATGCCGAAGGTCGCCTTCAGCGCGTCCGAAACCTCCCAGCCCAGGCTGTAGTTGTAGGTGATGTACGCATCCACGTCCGGATCGTAGTTCGGCGGGACATACGTGCCATTGCGCATGCCTGGCGGCAGGTAGTCCTCGTAACCGTCGCGATACACCTGGGTCAGCGTGTGGGTGAAGGCGCCCTTGTTCCAGCCGAAGCTCAGCGTGTGCTTCCACTCCAGCGGCAGGTTCAGGTAGGGCTCGTACTTGCCCACCAGGTTGTCGCCATAAGGCTCGGCGTTGAAGTCCTTCTTCCGGTAGGTATCGAGATAGCTGCCATTGAGATTGAGGTGGTAGTTGCCGCCCCACAGCTCACCGGTGAGGTTGGCGTCCAGCTCGATGCCACGCGTCAGGCTGCCGCCGGTATTGATGAATCGCTGGTCGATCAGCAGGATGTCGCCGTTCGCGTCGCGGATGAAGTTGGCCGCATACCGGTCGTAGTCGGCCCGCATGTCGTCGAGGTCGAAGCCGCTGCGGATGGTGTTGAGCCGCTCGATCTCCCACCAGTCGATGCTGACGTTGAAGTTCGCCGTCGGCGCGATGACGACGCCGAAGCTCTTCTGCTTCGACTCCTCCGGCTCGAGCGCGGGGTTGCCGCCGATCAGGATGTCAGGCTGGATCTGCACGTCGCAGCCGGCGACCTGCGGGTTGTAGATGCCACCCGGGCAAGTGGCCGGATCGGCAAGATCGAGGTTGGTGTACTGCGTCTCGGCAGAGTCGCGGAACAGCTGCGCGAACGACGGCACCTTGAACCCCGTGCTGTAGGCGCCGCGGAACGCGAGCCAGTCGGCGGGCTGGTACTTGAACGAGTACTTCGGGTTGGTCGTGCCGCCGAAGCCGTCGTAGCGGTCGTGGCGGCCGGCAAGCGTCACCTCCAGCGAATCGAAGACCGGCAGGTAGATCTCGGCGAATGCCGCCTTGACGTCGCGGCTGACCTTGGGCAAGTAGTTCTGCGAGTCGCCCGGCGCGCCGAAGACCCATGCATTGCCCAGCGCGGCGTCCGCCGGGCCGGTGAACTCGTACTCCTCGCGGCGCAGGTCCACGCCAACGGCTGCCTGCACTTCACCGCCGGGCAGCTCGAACCCCAGGCCGCCCGAGAAGCTCGCATCGAAGATCGTGCTGGTGCTCTCGCCGCCGTACAGCTGCACGCCGCTCGCCGACGCCGCCTGCAGGGCAGCCAGGGCCTCCGCGCTCTGCTCCTGCCCCGCAAGCAGGAACGGATTGAGCAGGCCGCTGCCGAGGATCTGCTTCAGCTGCGGCGTGAAGTAATAGCCGCCGGCCAGCACGGACTCCGCCCTGCTCACCGCGCGCGACAGGCCGGCGCTGTAATCCCAGCTGCCGATCACGCCCTCGAAGCCGAGCAGCAGGCGCGTGGCCTTGGTCGTGGTCTCGATCTCGCGCGGGCCGCACGCGATGCAGCGCCAGCGGTAGGCGATGGGATTGCCGTAGGCCAGGTTGTCCTCGCCGAAGTAGGCGGCCAGCCCGTCGTACACCATGTCGTAGGTGTCCTGCGTCAGGCTGTTGAGCGGATACCAGGTGCTCGGATCGAGCGACGACGCCGAGACCGTCGTCGAGGAAGAAAACTGCTGCGCCTCGAACTGGCGCCTGGACTCGACGCGCGAACCCATGAATTCGAGGTAGGCCAGGTGCTCGTCGGCCATCTTGAACGTGGCCCGGCCGATGACCTGCGACGACTCCACCGGCTGCTGGATCACGCGCGCCCGGCCGTAATCCCATGCGCACGCATACTTCGAACCGCTGGAGCTCCAGATCTGGTGGTCGTACGGCCCCATCAGGTCGCCGCCGGCCTCGCAGCCGGGCCCGCCCGGCAGGTCGAGGAGGTTGACCGCGGTGCGCGATTCCCCGTCCTCAGGATCGACCAGGCTGCCGATGATGATGCCGCCGGTCTGGTTGAACACGGTGGCGAACGGCGGGCCGCGCGTATCCGGCGACAGGCCGCGATCGGGCTGGAAGCTGTTGGCGAAGTCGCGGTCGACGCCGCGCAGGATCTTGTTCTCCTTGACGCTCAGCGCGCCCCACACGTTCCAGCGATCGCTGTCGAGGTCGCCGAAGCCGCCGAACACGCTGGCGCGGTAGATGTCGCCGCCGCCCTCCTGCGTGACGTCGGCGCCGGCCGTCACCGACAGGCCCTGGAACTCGGTGCGGGTGATGAAATTGATCACGCCACCGATGGCGTCGGTGCCGTAGACGGCGGACGCACCGTCGCGCAGCACCTCGACGCGCTCGATCGCGGCGAACGGAATCGAGTTCAGGTCCACCACCTGGCCGGCAAGGCCGTGGGTGGCGACGCGGCGCCCGTTGAGCAGCACCAGCGTCGCATCCGAGCCCTGCCCGCGCAGGTTGGCCCCGGACACGCCGTTGTTGCCGCGGGTATCGGGCGGCGCAATGCCGCTGTTGGCGGCCAGGCTGTCCGCGCTGTTGCTGGCGACGTTGAGGAACTGCAGCAACTGCTCGGCGGAGGTGATGCCCTGCGCCTCGATCTCTTCCTTCTGCATCACCATGACCGGCAGCGCGGCGGCCACTTCGGTGCGCTTGATGCGGGTGCCGGTGACGGTGACCGCGTCCAGTGTCTTGGCCCCGGTCGCGTCCTCGCCGCCCTGCTCCTGTCCGGCGTTGCCGGAGGCCTCTTGCGCCATGGCCGGCAGTGCCAGCGCCAACAGCGATGCACAGCACACGCTGCGCAGACAAGCGATGCGAATCCCGATCATGCGACTTCTCCCCGGCGATCAACGATCTGTAGGCGGGCTCCCCTCAGCCTGGCCGACCATGCCGGATCCCACGTCCGGCCACCGCATTGGGGCACGCAGGCTCGGCGGCGTCAATCCCGCGGAAAGTCCGGCTTTCGTCTATCGAAGTGAAGCTGATCCGTTCCCCTTGTTCCTGCTTGAACGATTGCCAGGCGACATGACCCGTCTCCGGGTCAGCGCGCGCGCCGGTAGTGCATGGCGATCGCGCCGCAGCGGAGCGGCTTCGCCGAGATCAACTCGAGTCGTCGCGTGCCGGGCAGCCCGCTCTCGTACAGGGTCGGGCCGTGGCCGGCGATCATGGGGTGGATGAGCAACTTGTACTCGTCGATCAGATCCAGCCGGTCCAGCCCGGTCGCGAGCTTGCCGCTACCCAGGAGCACGCCGTCCGGGGTCGCGTCCTTGAGCTTCTGTACCTCCGTGCGCAGGTTGCCGGCGATGTGGTGGCTGTTGGTCCAGGGGAAGTCCTTTCGCGTCGAGGACACCACGTACTTCGGCTTGGCCTCCAGCTTGACCGCCCACTCGCGCATCGCCGGCGGCGCCTCCATGTCGCCGCGGGCGACCAGTGGCCAGTAGCTCTCCATCAACTCGTAGGTGACGCGGCCCCACAGCATCGCCCCGCACGCGTCCATGAGGCTGGTGAAGAAAGCGTGCGTCTCGTTGTCGACGACTCCTTCTTGGTGGTCGACGCAGCCGTCGAGGGTGACGTTGATGCTGAAGGTCAAGAGTCCCATGGTGTCCTCCGTTCGAGATACGCGACAGGCCGCTCGCTGTCTGGCTCCAGGGACACGAGTCCCCACTTCACGATCTTCCCCTGCGACCCGTGGATGTGATGCCCCTGCTGGGCGAGTGACCAGCAGACCCGCGAAGCGGCCGGCGTGGATGGACGGCCAGACCGCAACCCGGGGCCCGCTCATGCTCCGCAACCCCGGCGATGGCCTTCGTAACCCCGTCGTTGGCCTGCGCGACCCCGGCGATGGCCCATTGAACCCCATCGATGGCCCGCGCGACCCCATCGATGGCCTCTGCAACCCCGTCAATGACCTCCGGAACCCCATCGATGGCCTCGGAAACCCCATCGATGGCCTCTGGAGCCCCGTCGATGGCTCCCGCGGCCCCATCGATGGGGTCGAAGCCACCATTTCCGCCCTGGTGGTACCGGCGCCGGGCATGACGAAGCCGCAGCCCTTGTCGACCTTCCAGCCGGAAGCCCTTGCGGGCTCTGGGGAAGTGAAACCTGATTCCGTTCTTCGAACCCGCGAACCGGATTCGGCTTGAAGGCATCGCGGCCCGGCACTCAACGCCTGGGCTAAGCCGCGCCGCGAAGCGGCTTCGGCTTGAATGAATTGTTAGGCCTACAGCCCGGCCACCTTGATTAGATGTGCGGCCATCGCTGCATTAGCTTTGGCTTGCCCACTTGCTACGCTGGTTTGTGGCACGAACTGGACCTTGTGCTTTGCCGAATGAGCATTGACCCAGGTCACAGTCATCCCGCTGGTACGGCATGCACAGAAGATGATGTCGCATTTTGCCGCAAGGAAATCAGACAGACTTTTTTTAAGGCGGGAGTTCGGATCGCCTTGGGTCTCGATGCCTACAACCTTGCCGTTGACGCCATGCATTAGCACCTTAAGGTCGGTTCTTCCGGCCAGAATCTGAACCATTGCGCTCGGGTGCTTTGCCTGAAGATCGCTAAAAACCTGCAGGAGCGTACTTGTCTTTCCTGAGCTTGCTCGGCCCTGCAATGCGATGATGTGCGACATATCTCCCCCTGTAGGCCTAACGCCTGAATTAAGCCGAGCCGCGAAGCGGCTTCGGCTTGAATGAATTGTTAGGTTGCACGTGACTCAGCCAACCCACGCAACCTGCGCTCCAACAGATCTTTCAGCTCTTTCATGCTCTTGAAGAATATGACCGGATAGTCCTTAAGGTCGAACTCTAAACGCGTCCCCTCGCGAGCTATGTAGATGGGTGTTTTGCGTAGTCCTTGGGCATAGCCAGCTTCATAGAAGACGTTAGGGCGTGAACCTGTAAGGTCCACGATGACGTACTCGGCTTTGCGGATTGACTCTAGAATTCTGTCGGTGATCCGTTCGTTGGAGTGTGGCTCGTCTACGCGCTCTGCTTGAACGCCGCAGCGTTTTGCCGCCTCTTTGATCGCGTCAAGTACATCCTCAAGCTGTGCGTCGGCTGGGTCTATTGGCATTGCAATGAACGCGTAGCCTTTTTGAACAGGATCGGGCGCCGCAATCGCCTTAGCCGGCTTGGGCTCACGCGGTGGTTCCTTTAACACTCCGATGGTTTTGTCAATCATATCGACCACATGACCCATAAGGTTCATGAGGTACGGTGGACTAAACATCATTGCGAACGGATCGACGTTTTGCATGACCAAGCCGCCGACAGCAGGTGGCGGAGAAATGGTCATTGTGAAAAAGCAGCCGGCCTCGATTGTCTCGCGGCGCACCCAGAGAGTGTTCTCATTGATCCATGAGCGTGTTTCTGCATCATGATTCTTTTGCCATTGGTGCAACTTGGCCTTGTACTCTCGGAGCTTCTGAATCTTTTCTTCGGCCTCCACGATCTCTCCTTGCAACCTAACGCCTGAATTAAGCCGACCCGCGAAGCGGGGTCGGCTTGAATGAATTGTTAGGCGGCCGCTTCATTGCGTGCCTCCCACGTGGCGAGCAAATAGGTTGCTAACGCACCCGAGAGGTTGACGGCAAGCTCTGCGTGGCGCGAAGCCGGCCTTGATGCAACCTTACCCTTCCCGTGGGCGTCACTGAGGCGGTTACGAAGTGATCCTAAACCCTCAACGACAGCGGTGCAGCCGCCTAGGATTTGCTTAAATACCGCCTCTGTATGTTGGGATGGAGCGAGGTTCAAAGCCTCCGCAGTTAGCTTGTAGAGCTTTGGCAGATCTGCGCCGTCATCGTAGGGGGAGCCAGATGAGTCTAGGATGTGCTTACACACAGACTCAATGAGTGTGCGAGCAGATGTAATGGCGCCCTCCGGATCGGAGGCACGCCGCTCGAGGGCCTTGGACCAAGCGGCTTGAACATGTGAAGCATCAAACTTCTCTAGCTTTTCTGTAACAAGCTGGTCAGCAGGAGACAACGGCCCACGCTCCAGCACCTCAAGCAACGGACGGAACTCCTCCCAGATGAACTGACGCCGCTCTGCGTAAGTGGAGTACTTGAACTTAATGAACTGCCAGAACTGCGCGAGGCTTCGCGAGGTTCTGACGAAGCGCGGGATAAGTGCGTCCAATGCCGGGTTTGAGAGGAGCATTTGGCGCAGGCGTATGAATTCAGCCTCGTCCTCACTTCCACCCGTTGCATGAGCGATCAGCAAGTTCTGAAATGCTTCTGTCTGGTCAAGTAGATCATTCACTTGATCGGCCGCCTAACGCCCGAATTAAGCCGACCCGCGAAGCGGGTTCGGCTTGAATGAATTGTTAGGCCTCAGGTAGATGCTTGTCATACCAGGCCTCTCCGTGCACGTCCGGTTTGCCGGCCGCAATTGCTCGCTCAATCTCAGATAGGGGGAGACGAACGCGGCCCTCTGGGGTGAAGAACTCAAACCAGTGGATCTCATTGTCGTCAGCAACGATCCGTGCGAGTGCTTCGGGACAGTTTGGCAGGAACTCCCCATCTGGGCCGCCAGCAAGAATCTCAAGCTGCATCCCCTCGCCAGAGCATGAGGTGAACTGTAAGAAAGCTCTTTTGGCAGTTGCGACAGTGTTCGTCATGAGGCCTAACTACCTATTCGGCCTCTCCCCAGAGGCATTGCGCCGAGTATGCACCTGCATAGCGGGAGCCTTCCAATAGGAAAATTTCTCTGGAAATCACCGACTTAACCATTGAGTCGAGCACTCCGCCGACGCAAGGCCTGCTCTATCGCGCTCAAGCGAAGGTGTAATGCTTACACCCCTCAGCCACGGGGTGTAAGCAGGGAAACCCGGGAACGCGCAGGCCTTCTTTAGCCCATCGGCAACTTCAACCCCTGCTCCCTCGCACAAGCCTTCGCAATCTCATACCCCGCATCCGCATGCCGCATCACGCCGGTGCCCGGGTCGTTCCACAACACCCGCGCGATGCGCTTGTCGGCGGCTTCGGTGCCGTCGCAGACGATGACGATCCCGCTGTGCTGCGAGTAGCCCATCCCTACCCCGCCGCCGTGGTGCAGGCTCACCCAGGTGGCGCCGCCGGCGACGTTCAACATCGCGTTGAGCAGCGGCCAGTCGCTGACGGCATCTGAGCCGTCCATCATCGCTTCGGTTTCGCGGTTGGGTGAGGCAACGGAGCCGCTGTCGAGGTGGTCGCGGCCGATGACGACGGGGGCTTTGAGTTCGCCGTTGCGGACCATCTCGTTGAAGGCGAGGCCGAGCTTGTCGCGCTGGCCCAGGCCGACCCAGCAGATGCGCGCGGGCAGGCCCTGGAAGCTGATGCGCTCGCGCGCCATGTCGAGCCAGTTGTGCAGGTGCGGGTCGTCGGGGATCAGTTCCTTGACCTTGGCGTCGGTCTTGTAGATGTCCTCGGGGTCGCCGGACAGCGCGACCCAGCGGAACGGGCCGACGCCGCGGCAGAACAGCGGACGCACGTAAGCGGGGACGAAGCCGGGGAAGTCGAACGCGTTGCTGCAGCCAACGTCTGCTGCCATCTGGCGGATGTTGTTGCCGTAGTCGAAAGTCGGGATGCCCTGCTTCTCGAACGCGAGCATCGCTTCGACATGCACGCGCATGGATTGCTTGGCGGCGTCGCGGACTTTCTCGGGATGCTGCTTCTGTTCGGTGAGCCATTGCTCGACGGTCCAGCCGATCGGCAGGTAGCCGTGCACGGGGTCGTGGGCGCTGGTCTGGTCGGTGACGGCGTCGGGGCGCACGCCGCGTTCGACCAGCTGCGGCAGGATTTCGGCGGCGTTGCCGAGCAGGGCGATGGATTTGGCTTCGCCGGCCTTGGTGTATTTGTCGATGCGGGCGAGCGCGTCGTCGAGGTCGGTTGCCTGTTCGTCGACGTAGCGGGTCTTCAGGCGCATGTCGATGCGCGACTGCTGGCATTCGATGTTGAGGCTGCATGCGCCGGCCAGGCTCGCGGCCAGCGGCTGCGCGCCGCCCATGCCGCCCAGCCCGGCGGTGAGGATCCACTTGCCCTTGAGGCTGCCGCCGTAGTGCTGGCGGCCCATCTCGACGAAGGTTTCGTAGGTGCCCTGCACGATGCCCTGGCTGCCGATGTAGATCCAGCTGCCGGCGGTCATCTGGCCGTACATCATCAGGCCCTTCTTATCGAGCTCGTTGAAGTGCTCCCAGGTGGCCCAGTGCGGGACGAGGTTGGAGTTGGCGATGAGGACCCGCGGCGCGTCGGCGTGAGTGGGGAAGATGCCGACCGGCTTGCCGGACTGCACCAGCAGGGTTTCGTCGTCGCCGAGATCCTTCAGTGATTTCAGGATCGCGTCATAGCAATCCCAGTCGCGCGCGGCGCGGCCGATGCCGCCGTAGACCACCAGCTCGGCCGGGTTTTCCGCCACCTCGGCATCGAGGTTGTTCTGGATCATCCGGTACGGCGCTTCGGTGAGCCAGGACTTGCAGTTGAGCGCGCTGCCGCGCGGGGCGCGGATGCTGCGGCTGGCGTCGAAACGGGAGGGCGGGTTGCGGGTGGACATCTGTGGGAACTCCTTGTGCGACATTGCGACGATTATCGCACCGGTGCCGGCACGGCCCGGCCGATCGGCACCATGACCATGGCCACTGCCGACGCCATGCGTGCCGCTGCAGTCTGGGGCCCCTACTTCCGAGACCCGCATCGATGATCCGATCACTGACCTGGCTGGCATGCCTGCTCGTCGCGCCGCTGGCCGCGGCGGCACCGCCGGCCACGCCGCTTCCGCCCGAGCCGTTGCCGGCACGGATGCAGCACCACCGGTTCTTCATCGATGCGCAGGCGCCGTCGGGCCAGGTGTTGCACCTGTTCACCGACACCGGCGGCGGCATGAACCTCACCACCTCGGGCGCGGACAAGCTGGGCATCGCGTACGAGGCGAAGCCGGGCGAGCAGCTCGCCGGCACCACGCCCTGGCCACGCTATGCGGGCGCGGGCATTCCGCCGCCGAAGTCCGCGCCGCCGGACATGACCCTGCCGATCCTGTCGCCGCAGCAAGGCCTGACGTTCGACGGCATGCTCGGCGCGTCGTGGTTCGGTGGCCGCACCTGGGAGTGGGACTACCGCGCGGGCACGCTGCGGCAGCTGCCCGACGGCCAGTTGCCGAAGGCCGACCCGGCGCACGTGGTGAAGCTGGGCTTCCAGCGCGGCGACGACGGCGGCCACACCACGCACTTCCCGCGCATCCCGGCGCGCGTCGACGGCGAGGAGCTGCAGTTCCTGTTCGACACCGGGGCGACGTTCCGCCTCGACGAAGCGGCGGCGGCCAGGCTGGGCGATGCGGCGGTGCGCGAGCGCGCGGGCAACTTCATCACGCAGGAAGTGATGCAGCGCTGGCGCGAGCGCCATCCGGACTGGCCCACCATCGACAAGGGTGACGCCGGGATGGCGATGATCCAGGTACCCGCGGTCGAGGTCGCCGGCTATCGCACCGGGCCGGCGTGGTTCTCGGCGCGGCCCGACGCGGCGTTCCACGAGTACATGGCGCAGTGGATGGACCGGCCGGTGGACGGCGCGCTGGGTGGCGAGGCGTTCCGCGGTTTCCGGATCACGGTGGACTATCCGGCGGAGACGGCGGTGTTCGAGCAGTAGGGAGATTCCGCGCTTCGCAGATGCGACGACGCCCGGCGGTGCCGGGCGTCGGGTGTTGCAAACAGGCGCAGGGATCAGTGGATCGCGGGGTCGAGCATCCGCAGCGCCTGGGCGACGTCGGTGGCGCCGGTGCGTTCGATGTCTTCGCGGTCGTAAGCGCGGCCGAAGGCGTTGGCGCACTTGTCCTCAGCCTTGCCGGCGCGGCGTGCCTTGGCGTTCTGGCTGGTGGTGATCATCGAGCCGGTCTGGCGCAGGCAGTTGCGGTCCTTCACCGGGGCGTCGCTGGCTTCGGCGCCGATCGCGGCGGCGCCTGGCTCGAGGCTCTGTTCGACCGGCGCCGATTGCGCGGATGCGATGGACGCGAATCCACCGACGATGAAGAAGACGAGTAGACGTTTCATGGCACACCTCGCGGGAATCCGGGCGGGGACTGCCGCCCTGCAGCCATGACCATACGCCCGCCATTGCGAACCGGCGCTGTGCGCGCCGCCGCGGTTTAGTTTCGCGTCAGGAGACGGGCGCGGCGGCACCCATCCAGCCATGTGCGCAACCGGTATCCGGTGCTGTCCGGTTGTCATGCGGCGCCCGTATCATGGGCCGATGACCTCGAAAATCCGCGGTTACGCCGCTCCCGCCTTCCTCCGCCGGCTCCTGCTGCCCTTCCTCCTGCTGTCGCTCGCCTCATGCGTCTCGGCGCCGCCGACCGCCACGCCCGCACCCGCGCCGCTAGTACTGGTCTCGATCGACGGCTTCCGCGCCGACTACTTGGCCCCGGACATCGCCCCCAACCTGTCGCGCATCGCCGGCGAGGGCGTGCGTGCGCAATGGATGACGCCGTCGTATCCGTCGCTGACGTTCCCCAACCACTACAGCATCGTCACCGGGCTGCGCCCGGATCACCACGGCATCGTCCACAACACGATGCGCGATGCCGAACTGGGCGGATTCAAGCTCTCCGACCGCGAGGCGGTGGGCGACAGCCGCTGGTGGGGCGGCGAGCCGATCTGGGTCGGCGCGCAGAACGCCGGGCTGCACAGCGCAACGATGTACTGGCCGGGCAGCGAAGCGGAGATCGGCGGCGTGCGTCCTTCACTCTGGAAGCCGTTCGACCAGGACGTCACCGCCGCGCAGCGCGTGGACCAGGTGCTGGCCTGGCTGGATGCGCCGCCGGCAACGCGGCCGCGCCTGGTGACGCTGTACTTCGACATGGTCGATTCGGCGGCGCATGGCAACGGCCCGGATTCGCCGCAGGCGCATGCCGCAGTCGCGGACGTGGACGCGGCGATCGGCCGCCTGCGCGACGGCCTGGCCACGCGCGGCCTGCTCGACCGCACCAACCTGGTGATCGTGTCTGACCACGGCATGGCGCCGGTGGCACCGGGGCACCAGGTCGCGGTCGAGGACATGGTGTCGATGACCGAGGCCGTGGTGGTGTCGGTGGGACAGGTGGTTGGCATCGCGCCCAACCCGGGCCACGAGGCGGCGGTGGAAGACAGGCTGCTCGGCGCGCACGACCATTACGACTGCTGGCGCAAGGGCGAACTGCCGGCGCGCTGGCATTACGGCACCCATCCGCGCATCCCGCCGATCATCTGCCAGATGCACGAAGGCTGGGACGCGCTGCCGCGGGAGGTGATCGCCGGGCGGCCGATGGGCCACACGCGCGGTTCGCACGGCTACGATCCCGCGCTGCCGTCGATGCGCGCACTGTTCGTGGCACGTGGGCCGGCGTTCCGGCAGGGCGCGGAGATTCCCGCGTTCGACAACGTCGACGTGTACCCGCTGCTGGCGCGGCTGCTGGGCATCACCCCGGCGCCGAACGACGGCAACATCGCCCCGCTGCTGCCAGCGCTGCGCGACCCTGGCGCTGCGGTGTCGCAACCCTGAATCCCGGCGCTGTCCGCGATGGACCAACGATCCACAACGCCCTGAAAGCCTGCGGCGAAACGCCGCGCCCTCACCCCAACCCCTCTCCCGCGCGCGGTAGAGGGGCTTTCATCGGCACCATCGACCAGCCCCAACGTCGATGTCCGAATCCGGCGAGTCCATGCGTCGCGGCGGTGTTAGCCTGCCGCCATGCCGTCGCCAGAATCCACCGCCCTGCCACCGCACCGCGTCTGTGAGCAGGCGCGCCTGAGCCGCGATCCGCGCTTCGACGGATTGTTTTTCATCGCGGTCACCAGTACCCGCATCTATTGCCGCCCGGTCTGCCCGGCGCCCTCGCCGAAGCCGTCCAACATCACCTATTACCGCAACGCGGCCGCCGCCGAAGCGGCCGGTTTCCGGCCGTGCCTGCGCTGCCGGCCGGAGCTGTCGCCATCCGACGGCGCGTGGCGGCGCGGCGATGCAGCGGTGTCGCGCGCGCTGAAGCTGATCGAACAGGGCGCACTGGCCGGGCAGCCGGTGTCGGCGCTGGCCGAGCGCGTCAACCTCGGCGAGCGGCAGCTGCGGCGATTGTTCGTCGAACGCCTCGGCGCATCGCCGATCGGCGTGCACGGCACCCGTCGCCTGCTGTTCGCCAAGCAACTGCTCACCGAGACGCCGCTGCCGATCACGGACGTCGCGCTGGCGGCGGGCTTCGGCAGCCTGCGCAGGTTCAATGCGACGTTCAAGGAGGCGTACCGGATGGCGCCGCGGGACCTGCGCCGGCATCCGGTGGCGGCCAGGGACGCGCGCCGCGATGAGTCGCTGACGCTGCGGCTGGGCTATCGCCCGCCCTACGATTTCGAATCGATGCTCGGCTTCCTGCGCGGGCGCGCGCTGCCCGGCGTGGAACAGGTCGACGACCACAGCTACGCGCGGGTGGTCGCCGGCGACGGCGCGGATGCACCGCCGGGCTGGCTGCGGGTCAGCGCTTGGCCCGGTCGCGAACACGCGCTGAAACTGGAACTGCATGCACCGCTGGCGTCGCGGCTGCTCGATATCGTCAGCCGGTTGCGGCGGATGTTCGACCTCGACGCCGATCCACGCGCGATCGCGAACGCGCTTTCGGCCGACCCGCGCCTGAAACCGCTGCTGCGCAAACGCCCGGGGCTGCGGTTGCCCAGCGGCTGGGACGGATTCGAGATCGCGGTGCGGGCGATCCTCGGCCAGCAGGTCAGCGTTGCCGCGGCGCGCACGTTCGCCACGCGCATCGCCGAACGCTTCGGCACGCCGTTGCCGGCCGAACACGCGGCGCACGGGCTGGCCCACCTGTTCCCGACGCCCGAGGCGCTGGCTGATGCGGACCTGGCCGACATCGGCATCACCCGCACGCGGGCGGAGACGGTGCGCACCATCGCGCGCGCGCTGCTCGACGGACGCGTGGACTTCCGGGTCGAGCGCACGCTCGACGATTTCGTCGCGCACTGGACCGCCCTGCCCGGCATCGGCCCATGGACGGCGCATTACATCGCGCTGCGCGCGATGGGGCACCCCGACGCCTTTCCCGCCGACGATCTGGTGCTGCAGAAGGCGGTGCCATTGGATGGCACGCGCATGACCGCGAAAGCATTGACCGCGCGCGCCGAGGCATGGCGGCCGTGGCGCGGATACGCGACGCTGCAGCTGTGGCGCGAGGCGATAGCGGCCCCGGTTGCCGCCACCGCGAAACGCGCGGCGGCATCGAAGCGCGACGGCATCGCACCTGCTGCATCGCAGCGCATGCCTTCGCGGGGCGGTGGCGCCGTGCGGCGCACCGGCACCAGGAGGTCGAATCCGTGAACCTCGTTTCGAAACACATCCCCAGCCCGGTCGGGCCACTGCTATTGGGCGCGGACGACGACCACCTGCGCCTGATCTGGTTCAGCACGCCGCGCCATCCGCTGCCGCGCAACGTGGTGCTCGAACACGGCGACAACGCGGTGCTGCGCGAAACCGGTGCGCAGCTGGAAGCCTATTTCACCGGCTCGCTGCATGCGTTCGACCTGCCGCTGCAGCCGGTGGGCACCAAGTTCCAGCGCGAGGTGTGGTCGACGCTGGCGCAGATCCCGTACGGGCAGACCTGGAGCTACAGCGACGTTGCGCGCCGCATCGGCAAGCCGCAGGCCGTGCGCGCGGTGGGCGCGGCGAACGGGCGCAATCCGATCCCGATCGTGCTGCCCTGCCATCGCGTGATCGGTGCCGACGGCTCGCTGACCGGCTTCGGCGGCGGCCTGCCGACCAAGCAGTTCCTGCTGATGCTGGAAGGCGCGCTGCCGAGTGGCGACCTGTTTGCACAACGCGATCCCCCTCCCTCGTAGGAGCGGCGGAAGCCGCGAGCTTCCGCCAACCACGTCTCCAACCGAAGAGCTCGCGGCTTCCGCCGCTCCTACGAGGGTCACCGCTGGCCGACATCACGACGGAGTCACCCATGACGCTTTCACCCCACGCCCAGTTCGTCGCCCTCCACGACACCGATGTCCCGCTGCTGCTGCCCAACGCCTGGGATGCCGCCAGTGCGCGCCTGTGGCAGGAAGCCGGCGCGACCGCCATCGCCACCAGCAGCGCGGCGGTGGCCTGGGCGCTGGGCTATGCCGACGGTGGCCGCTTGCCGCGCGAGGAGCTGCTGGGTTCGCTGCGCGGCATCCTGCGGGTGGTGTCGGTGCCGGTCACTGTCGATGCCGAGGATGGCTACAGCGACGACCCGCACGCCGTCGCGGAGTTGGCGCGTGAGATCGCCGGCGCCGGCGCGGTAGGCGTGAACCTCGAGGACGGCGGCGGTGCGCCCATGCTGCTGGTCGACAAGATCCGCGCGATCCGCGAATCCGGCGGCGCCGCGCCGCTGTTCGTCAACGCGCGCACCGACGTGTACCTGCGCGGGATGGCCAGCGGCGACGAGGCGATCGCGATGACCGTCGAGCGGCTCACCGCCTATCGCGACGCCGGCGCCGACGGTGGCTTCGTTCCGGGACTGTCGTCGGCGGAGGATGCGGCGAAAATCGTCGCCGCCGTGCCGGGCCTGGCGATCAACGTGATGGCGATGCCGGGCCTGGCCTCGATCGATGCGCTGGCGCAGGCCGGCGTGCGGCGGATCAGCGCCGGGCCGGCGTTCTTCCGGAGCGCCTACGGCAATGCGCAGGCTTCGGTGAAGGCGTGGCTGGGCGGGGACTTCGCGCCGTCGTTCGCCAATGCGCTGGATTACGCGCGCTTGAATGCATTGTTCCCTTAGGTCCGGGGTATGGTCCCGCCCTACGCGAGCAGGCTTTCGATGGCCTTGCGATAGCGCAGCGCGACCGCGTCGCGGTCGCGGTGGTGGCCGTCGATGACCACGCGTTCGCCGCCCACCACCACTTCGCGCACCAGGTTGCGGTTGCCGCTGAAGATCCAGCGGTCGGCGATGTCGTCGTCGCTGGCGCCGGCGAGGATGGGCGCCGCCGCGTCGAGCAGGACATGGTCGTGGGCATCGTCGAATCCGGTCGAGCGGGCGCGGCTCGCGGCCACGTCGTGCAACAAGGTTTCGCCGACGCTGTTCGAACCCGCGCTCACCGCGATGTTGCGATGGTGCGTGACCAGGCGCTGACCGTACTCCAGCCAGCGCAGCTCCTCGACCGGCGACACCGAGATGTGCGAATCCGAGCCGATGCCCCAGGCGCCGCCGGCATCGAGGTAGGCGCGCAAAGGGAACAAGCCGTCGCCAAGGTTGGCCTCGGTGGTCGGGCAGATCGCCACGGTGGCGCCGCTGGCGGCGATGCCGCGGATTTCTTCGGGCGTCAGGTGGGTGGCGTGCACCAGCGTCCAGCGCGCGTCGACGGCGGCGTTGGCCAGCAGCCATTCCACCGGCCGCGCGCCGCGGATCGCAAGGCAGTCCTGCACCTCGCCCAGCTGTTCGGCGATGTGCACGTGCAGGCGCGCATCGCCCGGCAGCGCGGCGACGACGTCGCGCATCGCGTCGGCCGGCACCGCGCGCAGGCTGTGCAGGGCGCAGCCGACGCGCAAGCCATCGCCCTGCCCCGCATGCAGCGATTCGAACAGGCGCAGGTAGCCGTCGACGTCGTGGCCGAAGCGTTTCTGGCGTTCGCCGAGCGCGCGGCCATCGAAACCGCCGGTCATGTACAGCACCGGCAGCAGGGTCAGCCGGATGCCGGTATCGCGCGCCGCGGCGACCAGCGCCTGCGACATCGCCGCCGCATCGGCATACGGGCGGCCGTCCGGCGCGTGGTGCAGGTAATGGAATTCGCAGACACTGGTGTAACCGGCCTCGAGCATTTCGACGTAGAGCTGCGCGGCCACTGCGTATAGCGTGTCGGGGTCGAAGCGCGCGGCGAAGCGATACATGGTCTCGCGCCAGGTCCAGAACGAATCCTCGGGATTGGTCTGGCGTTCGGCCATGCCGGCCATGGCGCGCTGGAAGGCATGCGAATGCAGGTTGGCGATGCCGGGCGCACGCCAGCCTTCGGGGGTGCGCTGGACCTGGAAGGCGGATGTCGACATGCGGCCATTCTCGCGCGCCCGCACGGGAAACGCGACCGCTACAATCGGCCCATGAACGAAACAGCGCATGCGGCGGGAAATGGCCTGGTCACGGGCGCGACGCTGGTCACGCTCGACGGCGACGTGGGTTATCGCCTGGTGGAGGACGGCGCGCTGGCCTGGCGCGACGGCATCATCCGCTATGCCGGCCCACGCGCCGAGCTGCCCGGCGAACTCGCCGGCGATGCGATCGATGCCGGTGGCGGCTGCATCACCCCGGGACTGGTCGACTGCCATACGCATGCCGTCTTCGCCGGCGACCGCGCCGGCGAATTCGAGCAGCGCCTGCAGGGCGCGGACTACGAGCAGATCGCACGCGCCGGCGGCGGCATCGTCTCCACCGTGCGCCACACCCGCGCCGCCAGCGAGGACGAACTACTGGCGCAGTCGCTGCCTCGCGCACGCGCGCTGCTGGCCGATGGCGTTACCACGCTGGAGATCAAGTCGGGCTACGGGCTGGACTTCGACAACGAACGCAAGATGCTGCGCGTCGCGCGCCGGATCGGCGACGCGCTCGGCATCCAGGTGCGCGCGACCTTCCTCGGCGCCCATGCGCTGCCGCCGGAGTTCTCCGGCAATCCCGACGGCTACATCGACGCGGTCGTCGACTGGCTGCCGCGATTGCACGCCGAAGGACTGGTGGATGCGGTGGATGCGTTCTGCGAACGCATCGGCTTCACGCTGGCGCAGACGCGGCGGGTGTTCGAAGCGGCGCGTGCGCTGGGGCTGCCGGTGAAGCTGCACGCCGACCAGCTCAGCGACGGCGACGGCGCGGCGCTGGTGGCCGAGTTCAGCGGCCTGTCGGCCGACCATGTCGAACACACGTCGGTGGCCGGGGTCGCGGCGATGGCTGCCGCCGGCACGGTCGCGGTGCTGCTGCCGGGCGCCTTCCACGTGCTGCGCGAAACTCAGCTGCCGCCGCTGGACGAGTTCCGTGCACGGCACGTGCCGATGGCGGTGGCCACCGACTGCAATCCCGGCACCTCGCCGCTGCTGTCGCTGCGCCAGGCGATGCAGCTGGCCTGCACCCATTTCCGGCTGACCCCCGAGGAGGCGCTGCGCGGCGCGACGGTCAACGGTGCGCGGGCGCTCGGCCTCGATGATCGTGGCGCGCTGCGCGCCGGCATGCGCGCGGATTTCGTGCACTGGCGGGTGTCGCAGCCGGCGGAGCTGTGCTACTGGCTGGGAGGCCGGCTGGCCGAAGCGGTGTACGCTGGCGGCCGCCGCGTCGCCTGAGCGGTCGTCGCATCACCTGCAGGAGTGGCTTCAGCCGCGCGCTTTTTCTTCTCCTGCAGGCTGTAAAAGCTTGCGGCTGAAGCCGCTCCTACAACTTCCCTGTCCACGTCGGAGGCCACCATGCACCGCACCCTGCCCGTCCTGCTGCTCGCCATCGTTCCCGCCCTCGCATCCGCGCAGGCCACCGACGCCGCGCGCGCGCTGGCGCAGGACGCGGTCATCGTCGACACCCACATCGATGCGCCCGGCATGCTGATGGACGGCTGGAAGGACCTGGGCAGCGAAGCCAAGGGCCGGGAGTTCGATTATCCGAAGGCGCGTGCCGGCGGCCTGGATGTCGCCTTCATGTCGATCTACACCTCGCCGAAGCAGGACGACAACGGCACGGCATGGCAGGTGGCCAACGAGATGATCGACGCGGTCGAAGCGCTGGCCGAACGCCATCCGGACAAGTTCGCGCTGCTGCGTTCGCCGAAGGATGTCGACACCCTGCGCAAGGGCGACCGCGTGCTGCTGCCGCTGGGCATGGAGAACGGCGCGCCGATCGGCGACGACATCAAGAACGTGCAGTTCTTCTTCGACCGCGGCGTGCGCTACATCACCCTTGCCCACAGCGCGGCCAACCGCATCGCCGATTCGTCGTACGCGATCGAGCGCAAGTGGCATGGCCTGAGCCCGTTCGGCAAGCAGGTGGTGGCCGAGATGAACCGTCTGGGCATCATGGTCGACGTCTCGCACGTCTCCGACGAATCCGCGCGCGACGCGATCGCCGCGAGCACGGTGCCGGTGATCGCCAGCCATTCCGCGTTCCGCCATTTCACCCCGGACTTCGAGCGCAACATCAGCGACGAGCTGGCCAAGGCGATCGCCGACAAGGGCGGCGTGGTGCAGATCCCGTTCGGCACCGCGTTCGTCGATCCGAAGGGCGCCGCCGATACGCAGGCGCATTTCCGCGCGATCAACGACTTCAACCAGCGCAATGCGAAGCTCAAGGCCGCCGGCCAGCCGCTGGAGAGCGAGGAGGCCTTCGACAAGGCCTGGGCCGCTGCCCATCCGGCACCGGTGACGAAGATCGATGCGGTGCTCGACCAGGTCGATTACGGGGTGAAGCTGATCGGCATCGACCACATCGGCATCGGATCGGACTTCGACGGCGTCGGCGGCGAACTGCCCGAAGGCCTGCTGACCGCAGCCGACTACCCGAACCTGATCGCCGGCCTGCAGGCGCGCGGCTACAAGGACGACGACATCCGCAAGATCCTCGGCGGCAACCTGCTGCGCGCGTGGGCCGCGATCGAGGCCGGTGCCGAAGGCCACGCGACTCCCTGATCAAGGGCTTCACTGATCCTGTAGGAGCGGCTTCGGCCGCGAGCTTTTTCTTCACCTGCGGGCTGCTGGAAAAGCTCGCGGCTGAAGCCGCTCCTACATGTGCCTGACGCCTGCAGCCGTGCACGAAAAAGCCCCGCTTTTGGCGGGGCTTCTCGTCACACCGGCGCTGGGCCGATGCTTACTCCTTGACGACGGTCTTCTTGGCCACGACCTTCTTCGCCGGCGCCTTGGTCGCGGTCTTGGCCGCGGCCTTCTTCGCCACCGGTGCCGAAGCCGCGCCTGCGGCCTTCTTGGTCACCTGCGAACGGGCGTTGCCGTAGCTGGAGTTGTAGCGCTTGCCCTTGGCGGTCTTGCGGTCGCCCTTGCCCATGTCGTGCTCCTGAACTCGTGTCTTCGTAGATGGATCGCGACGCGCGCGAGGGGCGGGATTCTACCACGCGCGACGGCGTCGCTTTCGCCAGGATCCCTGCCGGGGGAAAGCCCCTTGAGTCAGGGGGCGCCCCGAAGAGCGGGGGTGAGGGTGGCCAGTTTGCACGGCATTGCCGCGCAGGCCGTCCGAACGCCCGGCGTGCTTCGCCGGGCCGGGCAGAAGCACGCAGCAGGGCCCGAAATATGCGAAGCGAATTTCGGGATTGAACCCATGCGACGCATTGGTTCAGTGCGCGCAGCTGGCGTCGTGCACGTGCCGCAGGTTGAGCAGGTGTGCGATGCCGATCAGGGTGCCGCCGAGCGTCATCACCGCCGCGTGCAGGGCTACCGAGCCGTGGTGCCAGGGGCTGTACAGCAGCCCGCTCCACAGCAATACCAGCCCAAATAGCAGGACACCCAGCGCGCGGATCCTGCGGTGGCGGCGATAGCCGTAGACCAGGCTGAAGACGCCCACGGACGTGGCGAAGATGATGAAGGCCATTTCGACGCCATCCCCCAGCCACGCCGCCAGCCCGAGCGAGGGAATCGCCGCCAGCAGCAACGGCAGCAGCGCGCAGTGGACGGCACAGATGAGGGACCCCGTGGCGCCGAAGCGATCGAGGAAAGCGTGGAGGCTGGGATTCATGGGCGGGGAATCGTGACTTGCGGCAGGGGTGGATGTCCAGAATTGATATGTTATAACATTTGCGTCGTCTTGTCCCAGGAAATTCGTCCCCGTGATCCCATCCTCAAGCCCCGCCTCCTTCCGCGCGATCGTTGCCGCCGGCCCAACCCCGGCCCGGCTGGCGCTCGCGCTGGCAGCCGCCATTGCCCTGCCGGCTGCCGCGGCACCGCCCGCGCCCGGCATCGCGGCGGACGCCGCATCATCCGCAGCTTCGACTCCGGCAGGCGCGCAGGACGACCGCCACGTCAAGGACCTGGACAGCGTCGTGGTTACCGCCAGCCCCCTGCCCGACACGGCCGAGAACCTCATCCGCCCGGTCGAGGTACTGGCCGGCGCGCGGCTGGACGAGGCCAAGTCGAACTCGCTGGGCGATACCGTCAACAAGCTGCCCGGCGTGCAGTCGTCGTACTTCGGCCCGGGCGTCGGCCGACCGATCATCCGCGGCTTCGACGGCGCGCGCGTGCAGGTGCTGAGCGACGGCCTAGGCTCGGGCGACGTGTCCACTGTCAGCGTTGACCACGCGGTCACCATCGAGCCCTTCCTCGCCGACCAGATCGAGGTGCTGAAGGGTCCGTCCACCCTGCTCTACGGCAGCGGCGCCATCGGCGGCGCGGTCAACGTCGTCGACGGTCGCATCCCGCAGGCCGCGACCGACCAGCCGCTGCAAGGACGCGCGGAACTGCGCGCCGGCAGCGTCAACGACGAGAAGACCGGCATGGCACGCCTGGACGGCACGTCGGCATCCGGCAACCTGGTATTCCACTTCGACGCCCTGCACCGCGAAACCGGCGACTACGACATCCCCGGCTACGCCGAAAACGCCGAGCACATGGCCGAGGAAGGCGAGGTACCGGACCCGGCCAGCCGCGGCACGCTCGCCAACAGCGCGCTGCGGACCGACAGCGGCGCGCTGGGCGTGACCTGGGTCGGCGATCGCGGCTTCCTGGGCGTCGGCTACAGCCTGTTCAACACCCGCTACGGCGTGCCCGGGCATGAGCACGCGCACGAAGAAGGCGATGACCACGCACACGACGACGAGCACGAAGGCGAGGAGGCCCACGCGGAGGAAGGCGGCGTGCGCATCGTGATGGACCAGCGCCGCGGCGAGTTGCGCGGCGGCCTCGATGATCTCGGCCCGTTCGCTTCGCTGCGGGTCAAGCTCGCGCACACCGACTACACCCACACCGAGTACGAAGGCGAGGACGTGGGCACCGTGTTCGAGAACGAGAGCACCGAAGGTCGCGTGGAACTGGTGCACAAGCCCTGGGGCGGCTGGGATGGCGCATTCGGGCTGCAGTGGGCGCAGCGCGACTTCGAGGCGGTCGGCGATGAAGCCTTCGTTCCGGCCTCGCAGTCGCGCGACACCGGATTGTTCTGGATCGGACGCAGGCAGTTCGACGCCCTGCGTCTCGAACTCGGTGCGCGCCACGACCGCAACGGGATCGACGTCGCCGACGCGACCGCGGATGCCGGCCGGCCCGACCGCGACTTCAACACCACCAGCCTGTCGACGGCGCTGCGATGGGACGTCACCGAGGACTTCCACCTCTCGCTCGGGCTCGACCGCGCGCAGCGTTCGCCGACCGCGGAGGAGCTGTATTCCAGCGGCCTGCACGTGGCCACCGGCAGCGTCGAACTCGGCGATCCCGGCCTCGATGCGGAAACCGCGAACCGCGCCGAAGTCGGCCTGCACTGGCACAACGGCCCACTGACCCTCGGCGCGTCGCTGTACCACGTGCGCTACGCCGACTTCATCTATCTGGCCGACACCGGCATCGAGGAACACGACGGGCCGCTGCGTGTGTGGACCCAGGACGACGCGCGCTTCAACGGCGCCGAGGCGAGCGTGGACTGGAACTTCGCCGACAACGACAGCGGCCTGTGGAACCTGCGCCTGTTCGGCGACGTGGTGCGCGCCAAGCTCAGCGGCAGCGGCACGCGCCAGCTCGACGTCTCGGTGCCGCACGGCGACCACAGCCACGACTACAGCGTCGACCTGACGCGCGGCGGCAACCTGCCGCGGATCGCGCCGTGGCGCGTCGGCGGCGAACTGCGCTGGGAACGCGGCCCGCTGCGCGCCTCGCTGGGCGCAGTGCGCTATGCCGAGCAGGACCGGGTGGCGGAGTTCGAGCATGCGACGCCCGGCTACACGCTGGTCGACGCGCACCTGGCATGGCATGCCGACACCGCGCACGACAACGCCTGGGAGATCTTCCTCGACGGCAGCAACCTGCTCGACAAGGAAGCGCGCGTGCATACGTCGTTCCTGAAGGATGTCGCGCCGCTGCCTGGCCGTGGCATCAGCGCCGGCGTACGCGTGTTCTTCTGACGGAGTCGCCCTGATGGAAGCGGCCACCGACTTCGCCGTGCGCGCGCTCATGATCGGCGTCGGTGCCACGCTGGTGGTCGATGCATGGGCCGCGGTTCTGCGGCGCGCGTTCGGCATCCGGTCGCTCGACTGGTCGCTGGCGGGCCGCTGGCTCGGGCATTTCCCGCGTGGCCGCTTCACGCACGCCAATATCGCGGCGGCGGCGCCGGTACGTGGCGAGCGGTTGCTCGGCTGGTGTTTCCACTACGCCACCGGAATCGCGTTTGCGTCCGCATTGCTGATTGCGAACGGCCCCGCCTGGGCGCGGCAACCGACCTTGCTGCCCTGCCTGGGCATCGGCCTGCTGACGGTGCTGTTTCCCTACTTCGTGATGCAGCCGGCGCTCGGCGCCGGCATCGCGGGATCGAAGACGCCGAATCCCGCGCAGGCGCGGGTGCGCAGCCTCGCCACGCACGCGGTGTTCGGTGTCGGCCTGTACCTGGCGGCGATCATGGCAGCGACGATCCTGCCCTGAATCCCGGACATGCCGGGTCCGTTCGAGCAGTCACGCCGCGGCGGTCCTGGTGGACTCATCTCTCCCGAGGCCACCGGGATCTCCGCGGCACCCGCTGGCCCGCATGGCGCGCTGGTCCGCGCGCCTGCCCTGCCGGAAGCTCAGCCCGCCGCGCAGCGCGCGCAGAGGCCGTGTACTTCCAGGGTCTGCGCCTGCGGCTGGAAACCGAGCGACTTCGCCCGTTGCTCGAGCTGCGCGACCACGTCGAGGTCCTCGAGTTCGACCGCCGAATGGCAGCGGTCGCAGATCAGGAACGGCACCGAGTGCTGCGCCGTGCTCGGGTGGTGGCAGGCAACGAAGGCGTTGACCGATTCGAGCTTGTGGATGAAACCGTTGGCGAGCAGGAAATCGAGCGCGCGATACACCGTCGGCGGCGCGGCGGCGCCGGCGCCTTCGCCATCGGCGCTGTTGCCTGCACGGATCAGCTCCAGCAGGTCGTAGGCCTTGATCGGCTGGCCGGCGTCGGCGACCAGCCCGAGCACGCGCGCGCGGATCGGCGTCAGGCGCAGGCCGCGTTCGTGGCAGGCACGTTCGACCGCCGCGACGAAGCCATGGGCGTCGTGGACATGGTGCTTGGGATCGGTGCAGGCGTGCTTGGCCATGCAAGGATGATGGTGCCGCCGGCTGCAGGACTCAAGCCCGCGCGGAGGCGCATCTTGCAGGAGCGGCTTCAGCCGCTCCTGCGAGAGCCAAAGCCAGGCTAGCTGGCGTCCGCTGGAATCTTCGCGATCGCCGCATCGATGCGCGCGAGTGCCTGGTCGCGGCCCGCCAGATAGATGGTCTGGGCGATGTCCGGGCTGACCTGGGTGCCAGTGATCGCCACGCGCAGCGGCTGGGCGACCTTGCCCATGCCCAGGCCGGATGCTTCCACCGTCGCATGGAAGGCGGCGTCGATGCCTTCGACCGCCCATGCCTGCAGCGCATCCAGACGCTCGCGCATGTCGCGCAGCGGCGCGGCGGCCTCGGGCTTGAGATGCTTGGCCACTGCCTTTTCGTCGTAATGTTCCAGCGGCCGGTACCAGACCACCGCGCGCTCGGCCATGTCCTTGAGCGTCTGCACGCGGTCGCGCAGCGCGACCACCACGTCGGCCGGCGCGGGACCGGCGGCGAGGTCGCAGCCGACCTGTTGCAGGTGCCACTCCAGGTGCTTCGCGACGGCCGCGGGATCGTCGCTCTTCAGGTACTGCTGGTTGAGCCAGCCGAGCTTGGCCGGATCGAGCCGCGAGGCCTTGGCGTTGACGTCGCGCAGGTCGAACAGCGACTGCATCTTGGTGATCGAGAAAATCTCCTGGTCGCCGTGCGACCAGCCCAGCCGCACCAGGTAATTGAGCAGCGCGTGTGGCAGGTAGCCGGCATCGCGGTACTGCATCACGTCCGCCGCGCCGGTGCGCTTGGACAGCTTGGCGCCCTGCTCGTCGAGGATCATCGGCAGGTGCGCGAACGCGGGCACCTCGGCGCCGAGCGCCTTGTAGATGTTGATCTGGCGCGGCGTGTTGTTGACGTGGTCGTCGCCGCGGACCACGTCGGTGATCTTCATGTCGAGATCGTCGACGACCACGGCGAAGTTGTACGTTGGGTAGCCGTCCGGGCGGAAGATGACGAGGTCGTCGAGTTCGGCGTTGGCGATCTCGATGCGGCCCTTGACCTTGTCGTCCCAGGCCACGACGCCGTCGAGCGGGTTCTTCAGGCGGATCACGCGATTGGGATCGTCACGATGCGATGCGCCCTGCTCGCGATAGGCACCGTTGTAGCGCGGCTTTTCGCCCTTCGCCATCGCCGCCTCGCGCATCGCATCGAGTTCTTCCTTCGACTCGTAGGCGTAGTAGGCGTGGCCGGACGCGACCAGTTGCTCGGCCACCTCGCGGTAGCGATCCACGCGCTGCGTCTGGTAGATCGGGCCTTCGTCGTAATCCAGGCCGAGCCAGTCCATCGCTTCCAGGATCGCGTCGATCGCGGCCTGGGTGCTGCGCTCGCGGTCGGTGTCCTCGATCCGCAGGATGAACTGGCCGCCGCGGCGACGCGCCTCCAGCCAGCAGTACAGCGCGGTGCGCGCGCCACCGATGTGCAGGTAGCCGGTGGGGCTTGGAGCGAAGCGGGTGCGGCAGGTCATGTGGGGCTCGAAAAAGCAGGAATCGCGGGATTTTACCGTAGGCCGGAGCGACATCCCCGACGCCCGCGCCTCCAGTGAGGCCGCCGGCGAGCGCCTCGCGGGAATGCGCCGGTGCCATGACCATTGCCGGGCGTCGGGGGCGTAGCCCCGACCTACAATGCGCGCATGACGACCCTCTTCATTTCCGATCTGCACCTCGATCCCGCCCGGCCGGAGATCACGCGCCTGTTCGGCGAGTTCGTCGACGGCGAGGCCCGGGGTGCGGACGCGCTGTACATCCTCGGCGACCTGTTCGAAGCCTGGGTGGGCGACGACGATCCGTCCGAGACCGGCGCCTTCGTTGCGGAGAAACTCAAGGCGCTGGCCGACAGCGGCGTGCCGGTGTCCTTCATGCACGGCAACCGCGACTTCCTGCTCGGCGGGGATTACGCGCGGCGCGCGGGCATGGCCCTGCTCGCCGACCCCATGCGCATCGACCTGCATGGCCGGTCGGTGCTGCTGATGCACGGCGATACGTTGTGCACCGATGACGTCGCCTACCAGCAATTCCGCACGCAGACGCGCGACCCGGCCTGGCAGGCGCAATTCCTCTCGCAGCCCCTGGCGGCGCGGCTGGCATTCGCGCAGCAGGCGCGCGCGGCCAGCCAGGCGCGACAGGGCGAATTGCGCGAGGCCGGGACGATGGAAACGATCACCGACGTGTCGCCGGTGGCGGTGGAGGCTGCATTCGCCGAATACGGCGTGGACACGATCATCCATGGCCACACGCACCGGCCCGCGGTCCACGACCTCGACGTCGGCGGCAGACCGCGGCAACGGATCGTGCTGGGCGACTGGTACGAGCAGGGATCGGTGCTGCGGGTGTCGTCGCAGGGGTTCGATCTGTCGACGCTGCCCGGCCCGTAGCGCTGGCGACGCGCTCCTGCAGGCGCGGCGGGACTCAGTGGCCCGCGCGCGCGCAACCGTGCATGCGCTGGCCGGCGTAATCCCATGTCGCGGTGAACTCGAACGCGTCGCCGGACATCGAATCGCTGCACGCGGTGCGGGTGATGTCGAGGTTGAACGGCCGCCCCTCGTCCTCACCGGAGAACGCCACGCCCTTCGCGTGCGCGATGCGCGTGCCCTGCAGCGTCCGCCCTTCCGGCATCTCGGGGGTCACGAAGTGCAGGACGTCGCCCTCGACGTCGATCGCCCAGAACGGCTCGTTCCCGCGCGCGCGGAAGCGGTCGCCGGCAATCGCGTCGCCGGCCACGGCCGACGGCGCTGGATCCGCCGCATGGCCCGCATCCGGCGCTGTGGCAGGATCGCTGCCGCCGTCGGGCGCGGTGCACGCGGCCAGGCAGGCCAGCAGGAGGATCGACGGCAGGCGGGTATGCAAGGTCATGTGGACGTTCCCTCGGAGGTCTGCGCGCACGCTAACGGCTCGCCCTGCAAGCCCGGGTGATGAATGCGGGCGCAGCCGTCACCGGTTCAGCTTTCAGCCGGACAGCTGCCGCAGCGCGGCCAGTTCGTCCTCGCCGAAACCCGCGGCGGCGCGTGCCTCGAAGTTGAACGGGCCGTGCAGCACCGCGCGTGCGTACTGCGCGAGCAGTTCGCGGAACTTCGGTTCCGGCGCCACCCCGACACGTTCGCAAAACCAGCGGAACCAGCGCGAACCCGCGGCGACGTGGGCCACTTCCTCGCGCAGGATGATTTCGAGGATGGCGGCGGTGTCCTCGTCGCCCAGCGATCGCAGCTTCACGATCATGCCGGGCGTGACGTCGAGCCCGCGCGCTTCCAGCACGCGCGGCACCAGCGCCATCCGGGCGAGGCCGTCGTGCGCGGTCTTCTCGGCCATCTCCCACAGGCCGTTGTGGGCGTCGAAGTCGCCGTAGTCGTGGCCGGTCGCACGCAGGCGCTCGCGCAGCATCGTGAAGTGCCGTGCTTCGTCATTCGCGACCGACACCCAGTCGGCGTAGTACGCAGCGGGCAGGCCGCGGAAGCGATAGACCGCGTCCCAGCCCAGGTCGATGGCGTTGAACTCGATGTGCGCGATCGAGTGGATGAAGGCCGCGCGGCCTTCCGGCGTGCCGAAGCCGCGCCGCGGCAGCTCGCGCGGATGCACCAGCCGCGGGCACGGCGGGCGGCCGGGCATGGCGATGGATTCGGGCGGCGGCGCGTTGTCGTCGATGGCCAGTTCGCCGCGGGCGAAGGCTTCGGCCGCGGCAGAAGTGGCCGCGACCTTGTCGTCGGGCGATGCGGCGTCGAGGCAGGCGCGGGCGGCTGCGAACAATGAGCCGGTCACGAGATGGCCCTCGCAGGAGCGGCTTCAGCCGCGAGCTCTTGCCCCCTCCCCTGCGGAGGCAGGGGAGGGCTGGGGAGGGGTGCCCTCGGTATTCGCCACGAACCGTGGGCACCCCCTCCCAATCTCCCCCTGCCTTCGCAGGGGGAGGGGCAATCGCAAAGGCTCGCGGCTGAAGCCGCTCCTGGAAAAGCAGGCGATGGCTTCACGACGCCAGGCGGCGTCGGCGCTTCGCTTCGTCGGAACGCAACTGCTGGATGCGCTCGAAATAACCCGGCTCGATCCCGGTCACGTATTCGCCGTTGAAGCACGAGCTGTCGAACCGGAGGTCCGGGCACTTCGGCCCGGCAACGGCCGCCTCGAGGTCTGCCAGGTCCTGGTAGACCAGCCAGTCGCAGCCGAGCAGTTGCTCGATCTCCTTCTCGCTGCGGCCGTTGGCAACCAGCTCCTCGACCGACGGCATGTCGATGCCGTAGATGTTCGGATGGCGCACCGGCGGCGCAGCCGAGGCGAGATACACCTTGCGCGCGCCGGCGTCGCGCGCCATCTGCACGATCTGCTTCGAGGTGGTGCCGCGCACGATCGAGTCGTCGACCAGCAGCACGACGCGGTTGCGGAATTCCAGCGGGATCGGGTTGAGCTTGCGCTTCACCGACTTCGCGCGCTCGCCCTGCCCCGGCATGATGAAGGTGCGACCGACGTAGCGGTTCTTGATGAAGCCCTCGCGGTACTTCACGTTGAGCGTGTTGGCGATCTCGAGCGCGGAGTCGCGCGAGGTGTCGGGGATCGGGATCACCACGTCGATGTCGTGGTCGGGGCGCTGGCGCAGGATCTTCTCGCCCAGCGTCACGCCCATGCGCATGCGCGCCTTGTGCACCGAGATGTTCTCGATCATCGAGTCCGGGCGGGCGAAGTACACGTATTCGAAGATGCACGGTGCGTGCGCCTTGGGTTCCGCGCACTGGCGCACGTGCAGCTCGCCGCGCGCGGTGATGACCACGCCCTCGCCGGGGGCGACGTCGCGCACGCGCTCGAAGCCGAGGATGTCGAGCGCGACCGACTCGGACGCCACCGCGTACTCGGTGCCACCTTCGGCTTCACGCTTGCCCAGCACCAGCGGACGGATGCCGTGCGGGTCACGGAACGCCACCAGGCCAAGGCCGAGCACGGTCGCCACCACCGCATAGCCGCCGCGCGCGCGGCGGTTGACGCCGTCGATGGCGCGGAACGCAGCCTCCGGGCCAAGCGCGTTCTGGCGGTCGAGCTCGTGCGCGAACACGTTGAGCAGCACTTCCGAGTCCGACTCGGTGTTGATGTTGCGGCGGTCCTGCTCGAACACCTCGCGGCGCAGCGCGTCGGTGTTGATCAGGTTGCCGTTGTGGGCAAGCGCGATGCCGTAGGGCGAGTTGACGTAGAACGGCTGCGCCTCGTCCGAGCCCTCGCTGCCGGCGGTGGGATAGCGGCAGTGGCCGATGCCCACGCGGCCTTCGAGCAGCGCCATCGCGCGGGCGTCGAACACGTCGCGCACCAGGCCATTGCCCTTGTGCACGCGCAACTGGGTGCCGCTGACGGTGGCGATGCCCGCCGCGTCCTGGCCGCGATGCTGGAGCACGGTCAGGCCGTCGTAGAGCGCGGCTGCGACTTCAGTGGTTCCGACGATGCCGACGATGCCGCACATGGGGGTTCTGCCGTTGCTGGAGGAAGGTGCGGCCACCGCCGGGGCGATGGCTGCGGGTGTCGATATGGGGTCAGGGGTGCGAACGCACCATGCCGTCGATGCCGAGCTTGGCCTTGACCTGGCCCTTGAGCCGATCGGCGTCGGCGCGGCTCACCACCGGCCCGGCGAGCACCCGGGTCAGCGTGCCCTTGTCGGTCTTGACCGTTTCGGTGAAGGCGCTGAAGCCGGCTGCGCGCAGCTGGTCGCGCTTGGCCGTGGCCTGTGCGGCGTTGCCGAACGCACCGATCTGCACCGCGAACCCGACGCCGGTGGCGGCCGGCGCCGCGGGCGGCTTGGCTGCCGGTTTCGGCGCTTCGGCCGGCTTCTCGACCGGTTTGGTGGCCGGCTTGGTGGCCACGGTGCTCGGCGGCAGCGGTTTGGTGGCGACCTCCGGTGCCGGTGCGGGCGCGGGAGCCGGCTTCGACACGGATGTTTCGGCCGGCTCGGCGGCATCCAGCGCGATCACGCGGGCGCCGCCGTGCTTGCCGACGCGGGCGGCTTCAACGCGCGCGATCTCGGCGTTGGCGCGGGTGGCGTACGGCCCGATCCGGACCCGCCAAGCCTGGCGGGCGCCGACCTGGGTCGCCTCGCGATAGGCCGGCAACTGCGCGCCACGCAGGCGCGCGACCACGGTGTCGGCGTTGACGCTGCTGTCGTAGGCGGCGAAGTCCACCGCGTAATCGCCGCCGGCCGCAGTCGGCGGCAGCATCGCGCCCGCTTCGGCCGGCGCACCGGCGGGCGGCGCATCACGGCCTGAAGGCGCGGTGGTGGTGTCCACGGTCGGCAGCGAGTCGCCGTCCCCGGCATCGCGCGACTGCATCCCGACCACGCCGTCCGCCGGCGCCTCGTCGGGCGTGACCAGCGGCAGGTCGCGGGTTTCGTAGTCGCCCTGCGGCGCCTCCGGCACCTTCAGCGGCACGTCCGAGACGCCGCTGTCCGGCGCCGGCCCCTTGACCAGCATCGGCAGGAAGATCACCGCGAGCGCGACCAGCACGGCGGCGCCGATCAGGCGCTGCTTGAGTTGAGAGTCCACAGTCCGGGTTCCATCGCAGCCGCGACAGGCGGGGGCCGGCAAATTATACGCGGGCCGCCCCCGCGCTCATGAATCCCGGGACGCCAGCGACTGCAGCGCCGCGGCCGCGGTGTGGAACGAGCCGAACACCAGGATGCGATCGCCGGGGCGCGCGCGTGCGAGCGCCGCCGACAGCGCGCTGTCCACGTCCGGATGGCGGTCGCCCCGCCCTGCCGCGGTGCCGGCCAGGCGCCCGGCCAGCACATCCACCGACGTGCCTCGCGGACCGGCCGATTCGAGCCCAGCGAGGAACCAGGCGTCGACCCGGCCATCGAGTGCGCCCACCACGCCGGTCACGTCCTTGTCGCCCAGCGCGGCGTAGATAGCCAGGCAGCGGCCGGCAGACGGCGCAGCGTCCAGCCAGGCGGCCAGCTCGCGCGCGGCCTGCGGGTTGTGGCCGACGTCGACCACGACATCGAGGCCATCGCGCGGGAACTGCTGCAGGCGCCCGGGCAGGCGCGCCGCGGCCACGCCTTCGGCCCACGCGGTGTCGGGGATCGTGGCGTCCAGCGCGCGCAGCGCGGCGATCGCGGCCGCGGCATTGCGCAACTGCACCGGCGCGGCGAGCGCGGGCAGCGGCAGCTCCAGCTCGCAACCGACCTCGCGCCAGCGCCAGCGGGCGTCGTCGATCCGTTCGAAGAAGAAATCGTTGCCGACGCGCCAGGTCGACGCGCCGATGGCGTAGGCATGGCCGAGCACGCTCGACGGCGGGTCGTCCTCGCCCAGCACCAGCGGCTTCCAGGCCCGCGCGATGCCGGCCTTCTCGAAGCCGATGCGCTCGCGGTCGTCGCCGAGCCAGTCCTGGTGGTCGAGGTCGACGGTGGTGATCACCGCCACGTCCGCATCGACCACGTTGACCGCGTCCAGCCGCCCGCCGAGGCCGACCTCGAGCACGGCCAGGTCGAGGTCGCTGCGTTCGAACAGCCACAGCGCGGCGAGCGTGCCGTATTCGAAGTAGGTCAGCGCGACCTCGCCGCCCTCGCCCGCCCCGGTGCGCGCCGCCTCGACCGCGGCGAACGCGGCCACCAGCGCGGCATCGTCGGCATCGCGGCCATCGATGCGCACGCGCTCGTTGTAGGCCAGCAGGTGCGGCGAGGTGTAGGCGCCGACCTTCCAGCCCGCCGCGCGGGCGATCGCTTCGATGAAGGCGACCGTCGAGCCCTTGCCGTTGGTGCCACCGACGGTGATGACGTGCCGCCCGGGGCGCCCGAGTCGCATGCGTCCGGCGACTTCGCGCACGCGCTCCAGGCCCATGTCGATGGACCGGGGGTGCTGGCGCTCGATGTAGGCGAGCCAGTCGGCGAGGGTGATGGGGAGCATGGTGGCCGGGGGACGGGGGACGGGGGACGGGAGTCGGGAGTCGGGAGTCGGGAAACGGGAAACGGGAAACGGGAAACGGGAATAGCGTAGCGCCTTGATCGTCATTCCCGCGAAGGCGGGAAACCAGTGACCTTGACGCGCGAGATCAGTGCCAAGCAGGCAAGTCGCTGGGTTCCCGCCTTCGCGGGAACGACGGCAAGAGCGAACATCCGCGTTTCCCTGCCGCCCTTCCTACAACGCCCGGTGCACCGCCTCCCCGAAGAACGGCGTGTGGTGCGAGCAGTCGTTGAGCCGCACCACGTCGAGGTGGTCGACGTCGCGGCCCTCGAGCAGGTTCAGCGTGGTCGGTGCCTGGCGGAAGGTCCACAGGCGCGCCAGCGGGATGCCGAGCACGTGGCACAGCAGGACGCGGTTGACGGCGTCGTGGGCGACCACCAGCACGGTGTCGTCCGCGCCGAGGCCGTCGCAGGCGTGCGCCAGTGCCGGCCAGGCGCGGTCGAACACGTGCTGCAGCGATTCGCCGTCGGGCATCAGCACTTCATGCGGGCTGTCGCGCCAGGCCAGCAGGCGATCGGGATCGCGTTCGCGGATCTCGGCGGCGAGCAGGCCCTCCCAGGTGCCGTGGGCAATTTCCATCAGCCCGGGATCGGTGGACAGCATGCCGGCGCGTGCCGGGCCGAGGGCGAGTTCGGCAGTGCGACGCGCGCGCGACAGCGGCGACGCGACCGCGCGATCGATGCGAACGTCGCGCAGGCGTTCGCCCAGCGCGCGCGCCTGCGCCTCGCCGACCGGCGACAGCGCGATGTCTTCCTGGCCCTGGTAGCGGCCTTCGGCATTCCACTGCGTTTCGCCGTGGCGGGCGAGCAGGATCTTCATGGGGTTCGACGACTCCGCACGGGGCGGCGGCAGCGTAGCAGACCCGTGGCTCGTGCTGGCCAGGTGCAGGGGAGAGAAACGCTGGCGCAGCCCGCCGGCGCGAACGTGCAATCGGCGCACATCTTCGCGTGACCGATTGCGCAAACCGTGCATGGTGCGATGCGGCGACGCGCAAATTTGACCGCCCGCTAACCTTCCGTCTTCCAGGTTGACGGGCCGGCCACGATGCCGGTGGCCTGGAGGCAGTCGTGGCGCGGTCCGTCGCGCACGCCGTCCAGCCTTTTCCTCCAATCACGGGAAACTTCCGCATGCGCACCAAACTTGCCATCACCCTCGGTCTTGCCGTCGCCCTCGCCGCCGGAATCGCCATCGCCAGGCCCAACAACGGCGACATGGGGGTCTACCTCGACGACAGCGGCAATGTCGTCGGTACGTTCCAGGTCAGCTGCGACGGCGTCTTCAGCTACAGCGGCACGCGCACCAGCCACCCGGTGACCAACGGCCGCCTGATGTGCAACCTCCCCTGACCGGCACCTCGTAACGCGCAAAAAGGAAACGGCGACCCGAGGGCCGCCGTTTCTTCGTTTCATCCCGCCAACGGCGGGCGCGATCAGCGCTTCGCGCGCGGTGCCAGGCCGAGTTCCTCCAGCACCTGCGGCGCCGGGTAGACCTCCTGCATGATCCAGCGCACGTAGCGGCCGTCGACCGCGATCATCCGCGTCATCTCCGGGTCGAATACCCAGTTCGACACCACCGCTTCCCAGTTCATGTCGAACGCCAGGCCCACCAGCCGCCCGCGCGCGTCCAGCACCGGCGAACCCGAATTGCCGCCGGTGATGTCGAGGTCGGACAGGAAGTTCACCGGCACGGTGCCCAGGCGCTTGTCGGCCAGCCCGCCGTAGCGCTTGGCCTTGACCGCATCCACCAGCGACTGCGGCGCGTCGAAGGGCTCCTTGCCGGTGGTCTTCGCCGCCACCTGCTCCAGGGTGGTGAACGGCAGCTGCTTCGCACCGTTGAGCTTGGTGTACGGCTGCACATGGCCGAAGGTGATGCGCAGCGAGCTGTTGGCATCGGGATACACCGCCTCGCCCTTGCTCTTGCGGTAGTCGGCGACCGCCTCCAGGTACACCGGGCGGGCCAGCAGCGCATCACCGGCACGCGCCTTGCGCTGGGCCTCGCGCTCCAGCAGCGACGGCATCACCGCCACCGCGTACTGGATCGCCGGATCCTTGCTCGACTCGAACTCCTTGCGCGAGGCGGCGAACCAGCGCAGGCGCTCGTCGGTGTCGCCGAGCTTGGTCTTCGCCAGCTTGTCGATGGCGCGCTTGACGTGCTTCTCGTCGCTGCCGCCGAGCCACTTGTCGATCGCCTCGTCGTGCTGCGCCTCGGGCAGCGCGACGTACTGCTGCAGCCAGTAGCGCTGCAGCTGTTGGTCCATCTCCGGCACGTAGCGGCGCTCCATCTGTCGCATCGCGCCCTCGGTGCTGGCGTCGTCGCGATCCTGGTAGCCCGCTTCGCGCTCGGCATCGGGCTTTTCGCGTTCGATCGCGCGGCGATACAGGGTCAGCGCGACATCGACCACGCCGGTGTTGTCGAAGCGGGAGACGACGAGGTCCCGCTCGCGCGTGGCGCGGGCGTCGGCGGCCAGCGCCACCAGCTTGTCGTGCGCCTCAAGCGCCGGCTTGCCCTGGTCGCCCTGCGCGCGCAGCCAGTCGAGCACCGCGGCCTCCTCGCTGCGCTTGCGCGCGGCGGCGCCGATGCGCTCGAAGCCCTCCACCTGACCGGCGTAGTTCTTCATCGTGTTTTCCCAGCCGCGTACGGTGCTGGCGTACTTCACCGCGATGTCCGGGTCCTTGATGCCGGCCGCGTCGACCAGCGCCGCGAGCTGCCGGTAGTGGGTGGCAATCGCGGGGTAGCTCCAGCCTGCGGCGTTGTCGAACTCGTCGGCCAGCGCGTACCGGCTGGTGACGCCGGGGTAGCCGGCGACCATGACGAAATCGCCCGCGCCCAGCGGCTTGTCGGCGAACTTCAGCCAGTGCTTCGGCTGGTAGGGCACGTTGTCTTCGGCGTATGCGGCCGGCTTGCCGTCCTTGCCGACGTAGGCGCGGTAGAACGAGAAGTCGCCGGTATGGCGCGGCCACATCCAGTTGTCGATGTCGCCGCCGAACGCGCCGACGCTGCCCGGCGGCGCATAGACCAGGCGCACGTCGCGGATTTCCAGGTTCTTGAACAGCCGGTAGGTGTTGCCGCCGGCGAAGCTGTACAGGCGGCAGCGATAGCCGCCGCCGGCCTCGCAGCCGGCGACCAGCTGCTTCTCGATGTCGTCCAGCGCGTTGGCCCGCGCCAGCGCGTCGGGCGCTGCCGTGATCGCGGCCTTGACCTTGCCGGTGACGTCCTCGATCGATTCGAGCGCGTAGATGCGGGCGTTCGGTCCGGCAGTCAGCTCGTCGCCGCGCTGCGCGGCATTGAAGCCGTCGGTCATCAGGTTGCGGTCCGGCGTGGAATTGAGCTGGATCGCACCGTAGGCGCAGTGGTGGTTGGTGACCACCAGGCCCTGCGGGGAAACGAAGCTCGCGGTGCAGCCGCCGAGCGAGACCACCGCGCCCATCGGGTCGCCGGTGAGGTCGGCGAGGTCGCCCGGATCGAGCTTGAGGCCGGCCTTCTTCAGGGTCTTCGAGATCTCCGGCAACTGCTGCGGGACCCACATGCCCTCGCCTGCCCGGGCCGTGCCCGGTGCGGCGATCGCCAGCGTTGCCACTGCCGCGATGGTCGCGGCCAGAATCGTCATTCGCATGTCTTCTTTTTCCTGCTTGCAGATCGTGTGGTGCAAATCGTGTCGTGCGGATCGGTGTGAACGGTCGCGGGTGCGCCGCCTGCCCTACTCGGCTGGCAGGCGCATTTCCTCCAGCAGCTGCGGCGCCGGATAGACCTTGGCCAGCAGCCAGCGCAGGTAGCGCACGTCGACGTGGATCGCGCGCTTGTAGCGCGGGTCGTACATCCAGCTGGCGCTGACTGCTTCCCAGTTGCTGTCGAAGTTCAGGCCGATCAGGCGGCCGCGCGCGTCCATCACCGGCGAGCCGGAATTGCCGCCGGTCGTATCGAGGTTGGTCATGAAGTCGACCGTCTGCGTCTTCAGCGCCGGATCGACGGTGCTGCCGAAATCGCCCTTCGCGATCGCATCGCGCAGCGGCTTCGGTGCGTCGAACGGCACCACGCCGGTGTGCTTCTCGACGATGCCCTGCACCGTGGTCAGCGGCGTGTAGTGGACACCGTCGCGCGGGTCGAGCGGGCTCACCTTGCCGTAGCTCACGCGCAAGGTGGAGTTGGCGTCGGGGTACACCGCTTGCCCCTGCGACTCGCGGTAGCCGATCAGTGCGCGCATGTAGGCCGGACGCAGGCGCAGCAGTTCGCCTTCCTGCGCCTTGTCGGTGCCCTCGATGCGCAGCTGCGCCGGCAGCAGTTCCGCGGCGGCCTGCAGCAGTGGGTCGGTCGAGGCGGAAACCTCGGCCGGCGGCGCGGCGAGCAGGCGCAGACGCTCGGCTTCGTCGCCGAGCTTCGTGCCGGCATACAGCTTGTCGAGCGCCGCCTTCGCCTGCGCGGCGTCGCTGCCGAACACGGCGTCGACCTCGGCGATGCGCTGGTCGGCCGGCAGCTTGTGGTAGCGCGCCAGCAGTTCGGCCAGCACGGCCTTCTCCACCGCCGGGACGTAGCGGCGCTGGGCCTGCTTCAACGAGGCTTCGATCAGCGCCTCGTCGCGCTGCTGGTAGCCGCGCTCGCGCTCCGGGTCCGGCTTGCCGCGCTCGACCGCCAGCCGCTGCAGCTGCAGCGCGGACTTGAGCAGTTGGGTCTGCGACTGCATCGTCGCGAACAGGATGTCGCGCTCGCGGGTGGCGTGCGACTGCGCGATCACCGCCTGCGCGGCGTCGATGTCGGTACGCGTGGCGGCGGCATCGGGCTGCGGTGCAAGCCAGGCCAGCATCGCCGCCTCGTCCTTCGCCTTCACGTCGACGGCATCGCTGCGGCGCAGGCCGTCGAGTTCGCCCTGCGCCCGCTTGAGCCCGTTCTTAAGGCTCGCCAGCTGCGAGGCATAGCGCACGCCGGCATCGGCATTGCCGGCGGCGGCGGCTTCGATGGTGTCGATCAGCGAACCGTACAGGTCGATGCGCGCCGGCAGCTGCGATTGAACCTGATCGGCGAATTCGGCGGCGCTGCGATGGCGGAAGGTGCGGCCGGGATAGCCGGCAAGCATCGCGAAATCGCCTTCGGCGACCGGATCGGTCGACACTTCCAGGAAGGCCTTCGGCTGGTACGGCACGTTGTCGGCCGCGAACGGCGCCGGCTTACCGTCCTTGCCGACGTAGGCGCGATAGAACGCGAAGTCGCCGCTGTGGCGCGGCCACATGAAATTGTCGATCTCGTCGCCGTAGCTGCCGATCGCCTCCGGCGGCGCGTAGACCAGGCGGATGTCCTTCAGCTCCAGCTGCTTGACCAGGTAGAAATCGGTGCCGTAGTACATGTTGGCGACGCTGCAGCGGTAGCCGGCCTCCTGCTCGCATTCGGCCACCACCGCCTTGCTCGCCGCATCGACGGCGTCGTAGTAGGCGCGACCGGTCTTGCCGCGCGCGCCAGCGAGGATGCGGTCGGTGATGCGGTCGAACGATTCGGTCACCAGCACCCGCGCCGCCGGCCCGGCGGACACTTCCTGCGCGCGCGTCGCGGCGTTGAAGCCGTTGGCGATCAGGTTGTTCTCCGGCGTCGAGTTGAGCTGGATCGCGCCGTAGGCGCAGTGGTGGTTGGTGACCACCAGGCCCTGCGGGGAAACGAAGCTCGCGGTGCAGCCGCCGAGCGAGACCACCGCGCTCATCGGCGGTTTCGTCAGGTCGGCGAGGTCCTTTGGATCGCCCTTGAAGCCGGCGGCTTCCAGCTGCGCGGAGATCTGCGGCAGCTGCGAGGGCATCCACATGCCCTCGTCGGCGTGGGCGCCGAGCGACAGCCCGGCGACGGATACCAGCAATGCGCTGCGCAGTGCCATGGTCAATGCTCCCTTGCAATCAGTCATGCGGCAGCCCCATCTCTTCGAGCAGGCGTTCGGCGTGGTCCACCTCGTCCATCGTCCAGCGCATGTAGCGCGCGTCGACGTGGATCGAGCGGGTCAGCGCGGGGTTGAAGATCCAGTCCGCGCTCAGGCTTTCGTAGTTGCCGTCGAACAGCAGGCCGACCAGCTCGCCGCGCGCGTTGAGTGTCGGCGAGCCGGAGTTGCCGCCGGTGGTATCGACGTCGCTGAGGAAGTTGACCGGCACGTCGCCGAGTTCGGCGACCCGATACTGCGCGCCCTTGCCCTGCGCGATGGCGTCGAGCTCGGACTGCGGCGAGATGAAGGGTTCCTTGCCGGTGGTCTTGGCGACGATGCCGGCCAGGGTGGTGAACGGCTTCATTTCCACGCCGTCGCGCGGCGAGTAGCCGCGCACGGTGCCGAAGGTGATGCGCAACGAGCTGTTGGCGTCCGGGTAGACCGGGCGGCCCTGCGAGGCGTTGAAGTCGATCATCGCCTGCATGTACTGCGGGCGCAGCGCCTGGATGCGGCCGCTGCGGGCCTCGCCTTCGTCTTCAAGGCGCAGGATCGCCGGCATCACCTTCGCCGCGAACTGCAGCGCGGCGTCGCCGGACGCGTCGATCGCGGCCTTGTCGGCCTTCCACCACTGCAGGCGAGCAGCTTCGTCGCCAAGCTTTGAGCCGGCGTAGAGCGCGTCGAGCTTCGCATCGAGGCCCGGGATGGTCTTGTCGTTGGCGCCGATGCCCAGCCATGCGTCCAGCTCGGGCACGCGCTGGTCGGCCGGCACGCGGCTGGCGTAGCGCTGCAGGCGCAGCGCCATGATCGCCTTGTCGACCTTGGCGTCGTAGCGCTTGTCCATCGACTTCAGGCGGCCTTCCATGCGCGGCGCGTCGCGGTCCTGGTAACCGCTCTCGCGCTCCGCATCCGGCTTGGCCTGCTCGATCGCGTTGCGGTACAGCTGCACCGCCACGCCCGCCAGCCCGCCGCCGACCGCGCCGTTGAACCACTGGTCGCGTTCGCGGGTGGCGCGCTGCGCCGCCAGTTCCTGCTCCAGTGCGGCGATCGCCGCGGTCTGGGTCTTGCCGGCGTCGCCGCGGCCGGCCAGCCACGCCTTGAGCTCATCCTCGCGCGCGCGCTTCGCACCCACCGGGTTGTCCATCTTCGCGAAGCCGTCGAGCTGGCCCTGGAACAGCTTCATCGCATTGTTGAGCCCGGCGATGGTCGACGCATATTTCAGCGCCGCGGCCTTGTCGCCCTGCGTGGTGCGGTCGATGGTGGCGAGGTAGTCCTTCAGGTAATCGACCAGCATCGGGTACTCCCAGCTGATCGCGTCGTTGACTTCGTCCGCCAGGCGGTAACGGTTGGTCGAGCCCGGGTAGCCGGTGACCATCACGTAGTCGCCGGCCTTCAGGTCGTCCTGGGCCACGGTCAGCCAGCTCTTGGGCTGGTACGGCACGTTGTCCTTCGAGTAAGCGGCCGGTTTGCCGTCCTTGCCCACATAGGCGCGCAGGAAGCTCCAGTCGCCGGTGTGGCGCGGCCATTCGAAGTTGTCCTCGTCGCCGCCGAACTTGCCGATCGACTCCGGCGGCGCGTACACCAGCCGCACGTCGCGGATTTCCAGCTGCCGGATCAGCGAGAACTGCAGGCCGCCGTTGAAGTTGTAGACGTTGCAGCGCAGGCCGCCGGGCTTTTCGCATTCGGCGACCAGCGCCTTGCGGCGCGCGTCGATGGCGTCGAAGCGGGCCTTGCCCTCCATGTCGGCCGCCAGGTCGCCGGTGACCTGGTCGGTGACGTCGCGGATGTCCTGGGTGACGTAGATGCGGGCGTTGGGATCGGCCGGCAGTTCGTCGGCGAAATCCTTGGCCACGAAGCCGTCCGCCAGCAGGTCGCGCTCGGGCGTGGAGTTGTACTGGATCGCACCGTAGCCGCAGTGGTGGTTGGTCACCACCAGGCCCTTGGGCGAGACGAAGCTGGCGGTGCAGCCGCCGAGGCTGATCACCGCGTCGAGCGGCTTGGCGGCGAGGTTGGAGAGGTCCGCCGGCGGCATCTCGAGCCCGCGCGCCTTGAGCTGGGCGGCCAGCTCGGGCATCTGTTTGGGTTCCCACATGCCTTCATCGGCACTGGCGGCGGTGGACAACAGGGCGACGGCCAGGGCCGCAGGCAGGATGCGCAGGGACACTTTCACTCCTCGAAAAAAGACGGTTGCAAGGCAAACCCCGGACCATAGACACAGCGGGGCCGGGGAGGCAAATGCCGGCGGTCATGGCGGGGCCGGCATCGGGGCCGGGCGGTACAATCGCATATCCGTCCGGACCCCAGGCCATTCCATGTCGCCCATCGCCAGCCAGCCCCTGCAGATCCCCTCGACCATGAAGGCGCTGGTCAAGCGCGAAGCCGCCAAGGGCATCTGGATGGAGGAGGTTCCGGTTCCGCAGGCGGGCCCGAACGAGGTCCTGATCAAGCTCGAGAAGACCGCGATCTGCGGCACCGACCTGCACATCTACCTGTGGGACGAGTGGAGCCAGCGCACGATCAAGCCCGGACTGGTGATCGGCCACGAATTCGTCGGCCGCATCGTCGAGATCGGCCCCGGCGTGAACGGCTACGCAATCGGCCAGCGGGTCTCGGCCGAGGGCCACATCGTCTGTGGTCACTGCCGCAACTGCCGCGCCGGCAAGCAACACCTGTGCCCGAACACCGTTGGCATCGGCGTCAACCGCGACGGCGCGTTCGCCGAATACATCGTGATGCCGGCCAGCAACCTGTGGCCGATCCCGGACCAGATCCCGTCGGAACTGGCCGCGTTCTTCGACCCCTACGGCAACGCCGCGCACTGCGCGCTGGAGTTCGACGTGGTCGGCGAGGACGTGCTGATCACCGGCGCAGGCCCGATCGGGGTGATGGCCGCCGGCATCTGCAAGCACATCGGCGCGCGCAACGTGGTCGTGACCGACGTCAACGACTACCGGCTCAAGCTGGCCGCCGACATGGGCGCCACGCGCGTGGTCAACGTCACCAACCAGTCGGTCAAGGACGTGATGGCCGACCTGCACATGGAAGGCTTCGACGTGGGCCTGGAGATGAGCGGCAACCCGCGCGCGCTCAACGACATGCTCGACTGCATGTACAACGGCGGCAAGGTCGCCCTGCTCGGCCTGCAGCCCAAGGGCGCCGGCATCGACTGGGACCGGGTGATCTTCAAGGGCCTGACCCTGCAGGGCATCTACGGCCGGCGCATGTACGAGACCTGGTACAAGATGACGCAACTGGTGCTGTCCGGCTTCCCGCTGGGCAAGGTGCTCAGCCACCAGTTGCCGGTGGACGAATTCCAGAAGGGCTTCGACCTGATGGAATCGGGCAAGTCCGGCAAGGTCGTGCTGAGCTGGAATTGAGCGCCCCGCCGCTTCCCGTGGGAGCGGCTTCAGCCGCGAGCTTTTATACGGCGGCGTCAAAGGCTCACGGCCGAAACCGCTCCTGCAAGATCAATGTTATGGAACCGCCATGTCCCTGACCCAACGCTACGCCGACACCCTCGACGAGATCCGCGACGCCGGCCTGTTCAAGGCCGAGCGCATCATCACCAGCCCGCAGTCGGCCGAGATCACGCTGGAAGATGGCCGCACGGTGCTGAACTTCTGCGCCAACAACTATCTGGGCCTGGCCGACCACCCGGACATCATCGCGGTCGCCAAGCAGGCGCTCGACACGCACGGCTTCGGCATGGCCTCGGTGCGCTTCATCTGCGGCACCCAGGACCTGCACAAGCAGCTGGAGAAAACCATCTCCGACTTCTTCGGCAAGGGCGACACGATCCTCTACGCCGCCTGTTTCGATGCCAACGGCGGCCTCTACGAACCGCTGCTGGGCGAGGAGGACGCGATCATCTCCGACGCGCTCAACCACGCCTCGATCATCGACGGCGTGCGCCTGTGCAAGGCCAAGCGCTTCCGCTACGCCAACTGCGACATGGCCGACCTGGAGAAGCAGCTGCAGGCCGCCGATGCCGCGGGTGCCCGGACCAAGCTGATCTCCACCGACGGCGTGTTCTCGATGGACGGCTTCATCGCCCCGCTCGACGAGATCACCGCGCTGGCCGCGAAGTACGGCGCGCTGGTGCACATCGACGAATGCCACGCCACCGGCTTCCTCGGCAAGACCGGGCGCGGTTCGGCCGAAGTGAAGGGCGTGCTGGACCGCATCGACATCATCACCGGCACCCTCGGCAAGGCGATGGGCGGCGCGCTGGGCGGCTTCACCACGGCGAAGAAGGAAGTGATCGAACTGCTGCGCCAGCGTTCGCGCCCCTACCTGTTCTCCAATTCGCTGCCGCCGCACGTGGTCGCCGCGGGCATCAAGGCCTTCGAGATGCTCGACGCCGCGGGCGACCTGCGCGAACAACTGGCGAAGAACACCGCGTACTTCCGCGAGAAGATGACCGCGGCCGGCTTCGACCTGAAGCCGGGCGTGCATCCGATCAGCCCGGTGATGCTGTACGACGCGCCGCTGGCGCAGAAGTTCGCGCAGCGGTTGCTCGAGGAAGGCATCTACGCGATCGGTTTCTTCTTCCCTGTCGTGCCCCAGGGCCAGGCACGGATCCGCACCCAGATCAGCGCCGCGCACACGCGCGAGCACCTGGACCGCGCGATTGATGCGTTCACCCGCATCGGCCACGAGTTGAGCGTGATCAAGGCCTGAGCCGCCGCAACCCTGTGCTCTTGCAGGACCGGCTCCAGCCGCGGGCTTTTTCCAGCCAACCCGGCACCGGGACCAGGAGTTTGCGGCTCAGCCGCTCCCCCAAGACCCGCCCGGCGATTACGGCGTGGTGGGCTTTTCGGCTTCGGCGGCCGGTTCCGTCGCGGCCGGCACATCCGCCGCAGGCACGGTGCCATCGGCGGCGGGTGTCGCGGCCGGTGGTGTCGCAGCCGCCGCCGGGGTCGCACCCTTGGCGACCCGCACGCCGCGGGACTGCATCCACGCACTGAACTCGTCGGCCGTCATGCGCTTGCCGTTCTGGCTCATGTCGAAGCGCCAGGGCGTGTTGTCGAATTCGGTCTTCGGCTTGTAGGCGGCCGGGTCGTCGGCCTTGATCGCGCTCGGCGCGGGCATCGCCTTGGCGACGTTCTGGCAGCCTTCGATCCGCAGGCGCAGCAGCACCTGGTCGGCGGACTGGGATTCGTCGTAGGCCTGGCTCAGCACGCTGACCTGCGTTCCCAGCTGGTACGCGGAGGCGGCGAGTTCGCTGGACACGGGCGCGATTACGGTCGCGCGCAACGGTGTGGCCTGCGGCACACTCGTGGACGGACACTGCACCGCCGCGTGCGCGAACCCCGGCACGAGCATCAGGCACAGCAGGGAAACGACCGTCTTGCGCATGTCCAGCACCCTCTTTTCGATGCCCGCGAGTGTAGGTGCGGCGCGCGGATCGGACAAGCCTTGCGCGCGTTTGTTCATGTGAAACGTGAACATCAGCGGGAATGCCCCGGCGGAAAAAACGAAGCCCGGCGTGAGCCGGGCTTCGGGGACTACTTGGAACCTCGAACTCAGTTCTGGACGTTGAGCTCGGTGCGGCGGTTGCGCGCACGGCCTTCCGGATTGTCCGAACCGTCGTCGTTGGTGTTCGGCGCGATCGGGCGGCTCTCGCCGTAACCCACCGGGCCCACCAGGCGACCGGCGTCGATGCCGTTGCTGGTCAGGTAGTCATACACGGCGCTCGCGCGACGCTCCGACAGGGCCTGGTTGTACGCGTCGGTACCCTTCGAGTCGGTGTGGCCAGCCACTTCGACGCGCAGGTCCGGGTAACGCTTCAGGATCTCGATCGCCTCGTTCAGGATCGCCACCGCGTCCGGACGCAGGGTCGACTTGTCGAAGTCGAAGTTCACGCCCTTCAGGTCGATCGACACCGGCACCGGGCAGCCGTCCGGACCGATGGTCTGGCCAGCCTGCGAATCCGGGCACTTGTCGTCGCAATCGTTCACGCCGTCGCCGTCGCTGTCCATGTCGGCGCAGCTCGGAGCGGCAGGTGCCGGGGCGACCGGGGCGGTCGGCTCCGGACCCAGCGGGATCACCACGCCAACCGACGCGAGGATGTCGCCGAACCAGTCTTCCTGCGGAGCGGCGAAGCTGGCGTCGTTGAAGTCGGCACGGTAGGCCAGTTCGGCGCGGACGCCGACGCGACGGGCCAGGGTGCTCTGCACGCCGGCGCCGACCTTGGCGGCGAAGTTGCCGTCCTCGACCTGGCCGGGGGAGTTCGGGCTCGGGAACGCATCGAACTCTTCTTCCGAGCGCTGGTAGCCCAGGCCCATCAGCAGGTACGGGTTCCAGCTGCGGCCTTCGGCGATGAAGTGGCGACGCAGGTCCATCGAGATACCGTACTGGCTCCAGTTCAGGTCGTCGTTGGCTTCGAGATTCGGATTCTGGTAGTTCAGCTCGCCGTCGATCGACCAGTTGGGGCTGATGAACTTGCCCAGGCCGATGGTGCCGAACGGCACGCTGTCGGTACCACGGTCGCTGTCCTGGAAGTTGTAGCCGACGCTGCCGGTCAGGTACCAGCGATCGTCGAATTCCTGTGCATCGGCGGCCTGCGCGAAGGCAAGGCCCGCGAGAAGGGCAACACTTAACAGGCGGATCTTCATTGCAGACTCCTTGATTGGAAACTTTTGGACGGAACTAATGAGGTCAGCGGTACTTGAACTCCGTGCGGCCATCCCCTCAGAGCCACGTGAGCGGCGCGATAATACCGTATTAGCACAATCTTAACCATACTCGAAGGCCGGGAAAGCCAGGAAAACGAAGCCCGGCGTGAGCCGGGCTTCGGGGACCACTTGGAACCTCGAACTCAGTTCTGGACGTTGAGCTCGGTGCGGCGGTTGCGCGCACGGCCTTCCGGGTTGTCCGAACCGTCGTCGTTGGTGTTCGGCGCGATCGGGCGGCTCTCGCCGTAACCTACCGGGCCCACCAGGCGACCGGCATCGATGCCGTTGCTGGTCAGGTAGTCATACACGGCGCTCGCGCGACGCTCCGACAGGGCCTGGTTGTACGCGTCGGTACCCTTCGAGTCGGTGTGGCCAGCCACTTCGACGCGCAGGTCCGGGTAACGCTTCAGGATCTCGATCGCCTCGTTCAGGATCGCCACCGCGTCCGGACGCAGGGTCGACTTGTCGAAGTCGAAGTTCACGCCCTTCAGGTCGATCGACACCGGCACCGGGCAGCCGTCCGGACCGATGGTCTGGCCAGCCTGCGAATCCGGGCACTTGTCGTCGCAATCGTTCACGCCGTCGCCGTCGCTGTCCATGTCGGCGCAGCTCGGAGCGGCAGGTGCCGGGGCGACCGGGGCGGTCGGCTCCGGACCCAGCGGGATCACCACGCCAACCGACGCGAGGATGTCGCCGAACCAGTCTTCACCGTCGTCGTGGTTCGGATCGCTGGCCAGCGCGCCATAGCTGTCGTTGTCCGCATCGATCCGGTACGCCAGTTCGGCGCGGACGCCGACGCGGCGCGCCAGGGTGCTCTGCACGCCGACGCCGAGCTTGCCGGCAACATGGCCGTCCTCGCGCTGCAGCGGCGAATTCGGGTTCGGGAAGTTGTCGACCTCTTCCTCGGCGCGCTGGTAGCCCAGGCCGGCCAGCAGGTAGGGATTCCAGCTGCGGCCTTCGGCGATGAAGTGGTAGCGCGCGTCGAACGAGATGCCGTACTGGCTCCAGTTCAGGTCGTCGTTCGCGTCGTTATTCGGGTTCTGGTAGTTCAGCTCACCGTCGATCGACCAGTTCGGGGTCAGGAACTTGCCCACGCCGATGGTGCCGAAGGGGGCATCCTTGGTCTGGCGGTCATTGTCCTGGAAGTTGTAGCCGACGCTGCCGGTGAGGTACCAGCGATCGTCGAACTCCTGCGCATTGGCGGCCTGCACGAAGCCGATACCGGCGAGCAGTGCGGCACAAAGCAGTTTCTTGTTCATTCGGGTTCAGCTCCTTTGATTCAGGGGAAGGCTTTACTTGTTTCGATTTGTCTTTGTTGTCGTTCAGACGGCCGCAGGGAACGCCCGGCGCAACCCTAGGGCGATTGCCGTGAAGGCGCTGTTAACGCCTGCGTAACAGGTCCGCTGAACGGGTCATTATTGTTGGTAAAGCTGAATGAATTCGGAAACAGGGAGCGCGTCGAGCGCCGCGGGATCCGCGGCAAGCGCCATCAGGCGATCCACCCTGTCCTGCGCGAGATGCGCCCGCAGCGCGCTTTCGCACTTGTCCATCAGCACCGGGATGCCCTCGGCGCGGCGCTTGCGGTGGCCGATCGGATAATCGATCGACACCTTGTCCGTCGAACTGCCGTCCTTGAAGAACACTTGCACCGAGTTGCCGATGTAGCGCTTGTCGGCGTCGAAGTAATCCTTGGTGAACTGCGGGTTCTCGGACACCGTCATCTTTTCGCGCAGGGCATCGATGCGCGGGTCGGCGGCGATGTCGTCGTTGTAGTCGCCGGCGGTCAGGCGGCCGAAGATCAGCGGCACGGCGACCATGTACTGGAGGCAATGGTCGCGGTCGGCGTAGTTGGCCAGCGGGCCGGTCTTGTCGATGATGCGCACGCCGGCTTCCTGGGTCTCGATGACGATCTTCTCGATGTCATCGATGCGGTCCTTGACCTGGCCGTGCAGCTGCATCGCGCACTCCACCGCCGTCTGGGCGTGGAACTCGGCCGGGTAGCTGATCTTGAACAGGACGTTCTCCATCACGTAGCTGCCGAACGGGCGCTCGAACTGGAACTCCTTGCCGCCGAAGGCGATGTCGTAGAACCCCCAGGTCTTGACCGACAGCGCGCTCGGGTAGCCGACCACCTTCTTGTCGACGGCATTGATCGCATGGATCACCGCGCGGCGGCAGGCGTCGCCCGCGGCCCAGCTCTTGCGCGGCCCGGTGTTGGGCGCGTGGCGGTAGGTGCGCAGCACGCCGTTGTCGATCCACGAATGCGAGACCGCGTTGATCACCTCCTCCTTGCTGCCGCCGAACATCGCGGTGGCGACCGCGGTCGAGGCCAGGCGGACCAGGATCACGTGGTCGAGGCCGACGCGGTTGAACGAGTTCTGCAGCGCGTACACGCCCTGGATCTCGTGCGCCTTGATCGCCCAGCCCAGCACGTCGCGTACGGTCAGGCCCTTGCCGCCTTCCTTCTCGGCCTTGCGCGACAGCCAGTCGGCGACGGCGAGGATGGTGCCGAGGTTGTCGGACGGATGGCCCCACTCGGCCGCCAGCCAGGTGTCGTTGAAGTCGAGCCAGCGCACCTGGGTGCCGATGTTGAACGCGGCCTGGGCCGGGTCGAGCTCGAACGCCGTGCCCGGCACGCGCGCGCCGCCGGGGATCTCGCCGCCAGGGACCAGCGGGCCGAGGTGCTTCACGCAATCGGGGAACTTCATCGCCAGCATCGCGCAGGCCAGCGAGTCGAGCAGCATGTAGCGCGCGGTGTCGTAGGCCTCCTGCGAATCGATCTTCGCATCGATGACGTAATCGGCGATATCGACCATCGGCTGGTCGGGATCGGGGCGGGCGGCGGAACGGACGTCGGTACTGGTCATGATCGGCCCATGCAGAAAGGACACAGTCATTGTGCGACGACAGGTGTGGTTGCCACGTGTGGCCTCGCGGGCTGGCGAATCAGGCGAGGATCATGCGGCCGCAGCTCCCACCAGTGTTTGCGCAGCCGCGTTGGACGGCGCGGCAGGTCGCCTCCCCCTTACAACGTCCCTGCGGGAACCCGCACCGCACCCTCCATCAGCACCCGCGCGCTGCGGCTCATGATCGCCTTGGTGACGGTCCATCGTCCGTCGACCTGCCGCGCCTGCGCGCCGACCCGCAGCGTGCCGGACGGGTGGCCGAAGCTCACTGACTCGCGCTCGCCGCCGCCGGCTGCCCGGTTGACCAGGGTGCCGGGGATCGATGCCGCGGTGCCGATGGCGACGGCGGCCGTACCCATCATCGCGTGGTGCAGCCTGCCCATCGACAGCGCGCGCACGTGCAGGTCGATCTCGCCGGCGGCGATCGCCTTGCCGCTGGAGGACACGTAGTCCTGCGCCGGCGCGACGAAGGCGACCTTGGGCGTGTGCTGGCGCGTGGCCGCATCCGCAACCTGCGCGATCAGGCCCATGCGCACCGCCCCGGCGGCGCGGATCGCCTCGAATCGTGCCAGCGCGGCCGCGTCCTCGTTGATCGCGGCCTGCAGCTCGGTACCGCGGTAACCCAGCTCGGCGGCGTCGAGGAAGATTGTCGGGATGCCGGCATTGATCATCGTCGCCGTGAACCTGCCCACGCCGGGCACGTCCAGCTCGTCGACGAGGTTACCGGTCGGGAACATGCCCGCCGCCGCGCCATCGCCTTCGTCCGCGTCGGAGGGGTCGATGAATTCCAGCCTGATCTCGGCGGCCGGGAAGGTGACGCCGTCGAGTTCGAAGTCGCCGGTCTCCTGCACCTGGCCGTTGGCGACCGGCACGTGCGCGATGATCGTCTTGCCGATGTTGGCCTGCCAGATGCGCACCACCGCGGTGCCGTCGCGGGGCACGCGCGCCGGATCGACCAGGCCGTTGGCGATGGCGAACGGACCGACCGCGGACGACAGGTTGCCGCAGTTGCCGCTCCAGTCGACGAAGGCCTTGTCGATGGCGACCTGGCCGTAGAGGTAGTCGACGTCGTGGTCGGGCACCGACGCTTTCGAGAGGATCACGCACTTGCTGGTGCTCGACGTCGCCCCGCCCATGCCGTCGGTGTGCTTGGCGTAGGGATCGGGCGAGCCGATCACGCGCATCAACAGCGCATCGCGCGCGGGCCCCGGCACCTGCGCCGCCTGCGGCAGGTCCTGCAGGCGGAAGAACACGCCCTTGCTGGTGCCGCCGCGCATGTAGGTTGCGGGGATGCGGAGTTGGGGGACATGCGGCATGGACGGGCTCCGGGACTTGGGGATGCGACGCGGAATGATTCTGGTGCGGGGCGCGACGAGTACGATCCGCCTACGCCACCTGCGACGCGTCGAAGAAGTCGTTGGCGAAACGCTGCAGCACGCCGCCGGCTTCATAGATCGAAACTTCCTCCGCGGTATCCAGGCGGCAGGTGACCGGCACGTCCAGCCGCTCGCCGTCCTTGCGGTGGATCAGCAGCGTCAGCGCCGCGCCCGGCGCCGGCGTTCCGCCGACGTCGAAGGTCTCGGTACCGTCGATGCCGAGCGTGTTGCGATCGGTGCCGGGCAGGAACTCCAGCGGCAGCACGCCCATGCCGATCAGGTTGGTGCGATGGATGCGCTCGAAGCCTTCGGCGGCGATCGCCTCCACCCCTGCCAGTCGCACGCCCTTGGCGGCCCAGTCGCGCGAGCTGCCCTGGCCGTAGTCGGCGCCGGCGATGATGATCAGCGGCTGCTTGCGGTCCATGTAGGTTTCGATCGCCTCCCACATGCGCATGACCTGCCCTTCCGGCTCGACTCGCGCCAGCGAACCCTGGCGCACGTTGCCGGCCTTGTCGCGCACCATCTCGTTGAGCAGCTTCGGATTGGCGAAGGTTGCGCGCTGTGCGGTGAGGTGGTCGCCGCGATGGGTCGCGTAGGAATTGAAGTCCTCCTCCGGCAGGCCCATCTTCGCCAGGTATTCGCCGGCGGCGCTGGTCGGCAGGATCGCATTCGACGGCGACAGGTGGTCTGTGGTGATGTTGTCGCCGAGCACGGCCAGCGGACGCATCCCGGTGAGCGTGCGCTCGCCGGCCAGCGCGCCTTCCCAGTACGGCGGGCAGCGGATGTAGGTGCTCTGCGGGCGCCAGTCGTACAGCGGTTCGGCCTTGCGGTTGCGTTCGACGCGTACGTTGAACATCGGCTCGTACACCTGGCGGAACTGTTCGGGCCTGACATATTCGCGCACGACCGCGTCGATCTCCTCGTCGCTCGGCCACAGGTCCACGAGCCTGACCGCCTGGCCCTGCAGGTCGGTGCCCAGTACGTCCTTCTCGATGTCGAAACGCATGGTGCCGGCGATCGCATAGGCGACCACCAGCGGCGGCGAAGCGAGGAAGGCCTGCTTGGCATACGGGTGGATGCGGCCATCGAAGTTGCGGTTGCCTGACAGCACAGCGGTGGCATGGAGGTCGCGCTCGATGACCTCCTTCTGGATCGCCGGGTCGAGTGCGCCGCTCATGCCGTTGCAGGTGGTGCAGGCAAAACCGACGATGCCGAAGCCCAACTGCTCCAGCTCGGGCAGCAGCTTCGATTCTTCCAGGTACAGCTGCACCGCCTTCGAACCTGGTGCCAGTGAGGTCTTGACCCATGGCTTGCGCACCAGGCCCAGCGCGTTGGCCTTCTTCGCCAGCAGGCCGGCGGCGACGACGTTGCGCGGGTTGGAGGTGTTGGTGCAGCTGGTGATGGCGGCGATGATCACTGCGCCGTCGGGCATCAGGCCCTGCGCTTCCTCGGCGCGCGCGGCGTCGAGGTTGCCGGCGATGCCGCGCTCCGCCAGCGCCGAGGTCGGCAGGCGCCGGTGGGGGTTTGACGGGCCGGCCATGTTGCGGGTGACGGTCGACAGGTCGAACGCCAGCGTGCGCTCGTACTGCGCGGTCGCCAGCGCATCGGCCCACAGGCCGGTGTGCCTGGCGTACGTCTCCACCAGCCGGACTTGTTCGTCGTCGCGGCCGGTCAGGCGCAGGTAGTCGATGGTGTTGTCGTCGATGAAGAACATCGCCGCAGTCGCGCCGTACTCGGGCGCCATGTTGGAGATCGTCGCGCGGTCGCCCAGAGTGAGCACGGACGCGCCTTCGCCGCGGAATTCCAGGTACGCGCCGACCACCTTAGACTGGCGCAGGAACTCGGTCAGCGCCAGCACGATGTCGGTGGCGGTGATTCCCGGCTGCGGACGACCGCCGAGTTCGATGCCGACGATCTCCGGCAGCCGCATCCACGATGCGCGGCCGAGCATCACGCTTTCCGCCTCCAGCCCGCCGACGCCCACCGCGATCACGCCCAGCGCGTCGACGTGCGGGGTGTGGCTGTCGGTACCGACGCAGGTGTCGGGGAACGCCACGCCGTCGCTCACGTAGACCACCGGCGACATCTTCTCGAGGTTGATCTGATGCATGATCCCGTTGCCCGGAGGGATCACGTCGACGTTGCGGAATGCATGCCGGGTCCACTCGATGAAGTGGAAACGGTCCTCGTTGCGGCGATCCTCGATCGCCCGGTTCTTGCCGAACGCGTCCTTGTCGAAGCCCGCCGCCTCCACCGCCAGCGAGTGGTCGACGATCAGCTGGGTCGGCACCACCGGATTGACCAGGGCCGGGTCGCCGCCACGCTTGGCAATCGCGTCACGCAGGCCGGCCAGGTCGACCAGCGCGGTCTGGCCGAGGATGTCATGGCACACAACGCGGGCCGGGAACCACGGAAAGTCGCGGTCGCGGCGACGCTCGACCAGTTGGGTCAGATAGTCGACCAGCCTGGCAGGGTCGGCGCGACGCACGAGATTCTCCGCATGCACGCGCGAGGTGTACGGCAGGCCGTCGTAGGCCCCAGGCCTGATCGCCTCGACCGCGGCACGCGTGTCGAAATAGTCGAGTTCGGTGCCGGGCAGCGGCTTGCGGTAGTCGGTGTTCATGGCAGGCAGGGGGTCTCTGGCAGGGGGCGGGGCGCAGGCGCGCCGACCAGGCCCATCGCGCAATGGGGCCCCGGGCGCCACAACGGCGGACGTAAGGAGATGTCGTCATTTTGCCAGAGCGCGCTCCCACGGCGGGTTTTCGCCGAACTTGCCGGCAAGGAAGTCCGTGAACGCCCGCACCCGCGGCGGCACGAGGCGCCGCTGCGGCATCACGGCATAAATGCCGCTGTCGGCGATCGCGTGGTCCGGCAGCACCACCTGCAGGCGGCCGGCGTGGAGGTCCTCGCACACATGCCAGGTCGAATGCAGGGCGATGCCGAGGCCGGCCACCGCCGCGTCGCGGACCACTTCGCCGAAATTGGTCTCCAGGCGCCCCTGCACGCGGACCACGGTGTCATGGCCGTCACGGTCGCGCAGCCGCCAGGTGTCCTGGCGCCCCTGGCTGCCGGACAGCAGGATGCATTCGTGCCGGGCCAGGTCCGCGGGCGTGCGCGGCATGCCGTGCCGGCGCAGGTAATCGGGCGCGGCGCACAGCACCCGGCGGTTGCTGGCCAGCTTGCGCGCGACCAGGGTGGAGTCGTCGAGCGCGCCGATCCGGATCGCGAGGTCGAAGCCGGCGCTCACCAGGTCGAGCGTCTGGTCGCTCAGGTCGATGCTGACCCGCAGTCGCGGGTGCATGAGCAGGAATTCGGGCAGCAGCGGGGAGACGTACAGGCGCCCGAACGAGGCCGACGTGGTCACGCGCAACGTCCCGGACACCTCCGTCGCCGACTGGCGCAGGCCGCTGGTCAGCGCTTCCAGGTCCTCGACCAGCACCCGCCCCTGCTCGGCCAGCGCGATGCCCTCGGGCGTGGGATGCAGGCGGCGGGTGGTCCGGTGCAGCAGGCGCACGCCCAGTGCGCGTTCGAGCCGCTTCAGGCGCTGGCTGGCCACCGCCACCGAGAGGTCGAGGCTGCGCGCGGCGGCGCTGATCGAGCCCAGGTCGAGCACGCGCAGGAACAGGCCGATGTCGCTGATCCGGTCATCCATTATCAATAGTTCATTGACATTGATTCGCCATCTTGGCTGTTTCTGCTGAAGATGCAACGGCCTAGGCTGCGCGCTTCCCGTTCCGGAACCGCCCATGGCCACCGCCACCCTCGCCGCCCCTCCCCGCATGCCGTTGGCCGTCTACGCGCTGACGGCCGGCGCGTTCGGCATCGGCACCACCGAATTCGTGATCATGGGCCTGCTGCAACAGGTGGCCGCCGATCTCCAGGTGACCATCGCCGCGGCCGGGCTGCTGATTTCCGGCTATGCGCTGGGCGTGTTCGTCGGTGCGCCGCTACTGACCGTCGCCACCGCGCGGCTGCCGCGCAAGGCGGTGCTGGTGGCGCTGATGGTGGTGTTCACGCTGGGCAACCTCGCCTGTGCGCTGGCGCCGGACTATGCCTGGCTGATGGCCGCGCGCGTGCTGACCTCGCTTGCCCACGGCACCTTCTTCGGCGTCGGCGCCGTGGTGGCAACCGGGCTGGTCGCGCCCGATCGCAAGGCTTCGGCGATCTCGGTCATGTTCACCGGCCTGACCGTCGCCACCCTGCTCGGCGTGCCGGCCGGGGCGTGGCTGGGCCTGCACCTGGGCTGGCGGGCGACATTCTGGGCAGTGGCGGCAGTCGGCGTGGTGGCGACGCTGGTGATCGCCACGCTGGTGCCGGCCGACCGCGGTGCAACCGAAGCCACGTCCCTGCGCGGCCAGCTGTCGGTGGCGCGCCGGCCGCAGGTGCTGCTCGGCCTGCTGACGACGGTGCTGGGTTTCGCCGGCGTGTTCACGGTCTTCACCTACATCGAACCGATCCTGACCCGCGTCACCGGATTCGCCGACCGCGCGGTGTCGCCGGTGCTGCTGGTGTTCGGCGTCGGCATGATCCTCGGCAACGTGCTCGGCGGGCGCCTGGCCGATCGTCGGTTGATGCCGGCGTTGCTCGCCACCCTCGCCGCGCTGGCGCTCGTGCTCGGCGCGATGGGTTTCGCGCTGCACTTCAAGCCGGCGGCGGTGCTGTTCACAGGCCTGCTGGGCGCGGCCGCGTTCGCCACCGTGTCGCCGCTGCAGCTGTGGGTGCTGCGCCGCGCGACGGGCGGCGAAGCATTGGCCTCGAGCCTCAACATCGGCGCGTTCAACCTCGGCAATGCGCTCGGCGCCTGGCTGGGCGGCGTGGTCATCGTCCACGGCCCCGGCCTCGGCGCGGTGGCCTGGGCGGCGATGCTGGTAACGCTGGGCGGATTGGGCGTCGCGCTGTGGGCGCGCGCGCTGCAGCGGCGCGGCGACAGCCACGACAACGCCGGCGCTTCCCCCACCGCGGCCATCGCGCAGGCACGTGCCTGCGACGCGACTGCCTGAACTTCCACCTTCCCGAAGGAGCCCGTCATGCCCTTTACCCGAGTCGCCATTCCCGCCGGAACATCGCCCGCGCACAAGGCCGCCATTGCGCGCGGCGTGCATGAGGCGATGGTCGCGGCGATCGGCATTCCCGAGGACGATTTCTTCCAGCTGCTGTCGGAGTACCAGCCCGGCGATTTCCTGTTCGACCGCGGCTTCCTCGGCCTGCAGCGCTCCGACGGCCTGGTGGTCGTCCAGATCACCCTGCGGCGCGGACGCAGCGACGCGATGAAGCGCGATCTCTATGCACGCATCGCCGCCAACCTCGGACAGGCCGCGGATATCCGCCCGCAGGACGTGTTCGTCTATCTCAACGAGAACGACTTCTCCGACTGGTCCGTCGGCGGAGGCCGGATGAGCATGGAAATCACGATGCAGCGGGAGGCGGACGCATGAGCGGCATCGATGCGGCGATGGAATACCGCCACCTCGGCGCCTCGGGCCTGAGAGTCTCCGCGCTCGGTTTCGGCGCCGGCACGTTCGGCGGCAAGGGGCCGCTGTTCAGCGCCTGGGGCAATACCGACGTGGAACAGGCGCGGCGCATCGTCGACATCAGCCTCGATGCCGGCGTCAACCTGTTCGATACCGCCGACGTGTATTCCGACGGCGCGTCCGAGTCGATCCTCGGCGCGGCGATCAAGGGCCGCCGCGACCGGGTGATCCTCTCGACCAAGACGTCGTTGCGCCTCGGCGACGGCCCGAACGATATCGGCTCGTCGCGCCACCACCTGCTCACTGCGGTCGACAACGCGCTGCGACGGCTCGGCACCGATTACATCGACCTGCTGCAACTGCACCATTTCGATGCGATGACGCCGGTCGAGGAAACGCTGTCCACGCTCGACGGCCTGGTCCGCGCCGGCAAGCTGCGCTACCTCGGCGCGTCGAATTTCTCCGGCTGGCAGCTGATGAAGTCGCAGGCCATCGCCGACCGTCGCGGCTATCCGCGCTTCGTCGCCAACCAGGCGTACTACTCGCTGGCCGGCCGCGACTACGAATGGGAACTGATGCCGCTGGGACTCGACCAGGGCATCGGCGCCGTGGTGTGGAGCCCGCTGGGCTGGGGCCGGCTCACCGGCAAGATCCGCCGTGGCCAGCCGCTGCCCGAAGGCAGCCGCCTGCACGACACCGCCGGTTTCGCACCGCCGGTCGACGAGCAACGCCTGTATCGCATCGTCGACGCGCTGGACATCGTTGCGGAGGAAACGGGAAAGACCGTGCCGCAGGTCGCCTTGAACTGGCTGCTGCAACGGCCCACCGTATCGAGCGTGCTGATCGGCGCACGCAACGAGGCGCAGCTGGAACAGAACCTCGGCGCGATCGGCTGGAACCTCGATGCCGCACAGGTGGCGCGCCTCGACGCCGCCAGCGCCGTCACGCCGCCTTATCCCTACTACCCGTACTGGAACGGGCAGTTCGCCGAGCGCAGCCCCGCGCCCGTGCCCGTCCACCCCGCTTCGCAGGAGTCCGCATGAAAGCCGTCGCCCTCACCCGCTACCTTCCGATCGACGACCCGCAATCGCTGCTCGACGTCGAGTTGCCGAAGCCGTCGGCGCCCACCGGCCATGACCTGCTGGTGCGGGTCGAGGCGGTGTCGGTCAATCCGGTCGATACCAAGGTGCGTGCGCCCAAGCCGCAGGTCGAAGCGGCACCGAAGGTGCTGGGCTTCGACGCCGCGGGCGTGGTCGAGGCCGTCGGCGAGCAGGTCACCGGCTTCAAGCCCGGCGACGAGGTCTATTACGCCGGCGACATCACCCGCCCGGGCAGCAACGCCGAGTACCAGCTGGTCGACGCGCGCATCGTCGGCCACAAGCCGAAGTCGCTCGACTTCGCCCACGCGGCCGCGCTGCCATTGACCGCGCTCACCGCGTGGGAGCTGCTGTTCCAGCGCATGCCGTTCGACCCGGAGCACGGCGGCGATGGCAAGGCGCTGCTGGTGATCGCGGGCGCCGGCGGCGTCGGTTCGATCGCGATCCAGCTGGCGCGGCGCGCAGGCTTCACCGTGGTCGCCACCGCTTCGCGCGCGGAAACCACCGAATGGTGCAAGGCGATGGGCGCGCACCATGTCATCGACCACCGCCAGCCGCTGGCGCCACAGCTGGCGGCGCTGGGATTCGAACAGGTCGATGCGGCGATCAACCTCGCCGACACCACCCGCTACTGGGAAGCGCTCGGCGAACTGCTGGCGCCGCAGGGCCACGTCGGCCTGATCGTCGAGCCGTCGGCACCGCTGAACATCGGCGACCCCTACAAGCTCAAGTGCATCGGCATCCACTGGGAGCTGATGTTCACGCGCCCGCGCTTCCGGACCGCCGACATGGGCGAACAGGGCCGCATCCTCGAACGCGTCGCGGCGCTGGTCGATGCCGGCGAACTGCGCAGCACCCACACCGAAACCCTGGGCCGCATCGACGCGGCCACCCTGCGCGAGGCGCATCGGCGGCTGGAATCGGGTGGCACGATCGGCAAGCTGGTGCTGGCGGGATGGTGATGGACGCGGCGATGGGCCGGCCGAGCCGGTTGCAGTGAACATTCCCATGACGAGCGGGATCGTGGTGCGCGGCACCGCCCTGCCGATCGGCTGAAAAATCCTTGCACGGCTGTCATCTCGAGCGCAGCGGGAAATCTTCGCGGCGATGCCGGTCAATCCGGATCAATTGATTTCCCGGGATTCCTCGCTGCGCTCGGAATGACAAACCCGGGTTGGCCAGGCCATTCCGGGGGTTGCCGACGCAGACGCACAGGTTGCCGCCCGGGCCCTTTCCCGGCATCGTGGCCCGCTCCATACGCCAACGCACGCCTGCATGTCCGACGCCACGCCCTATCCGCACCTGTTCGCGCCGCTGGACCTGGGCTTCACCACGCTGCGCAACCGGGTGCTGATGGGCTCGATGCACACCGGGCTGGAAGACCACCGCCGCGATTTTCCGAAGCTCGCGGCGTATTTCGCCGAACGCGCCGAGGGCGGCGTCGGGATGATGGTCACCGGCGGCTTCTCGCCGAACCTGGTCGGCTGGCTGAAGCCCTTCGCCAGCAAGCTCAGCTGGCCGTGGGAAGCCCACAAGCATCGCCAGGTCACCGCGGCGGTGCACGCGCACGACGCGAAGATCTGCCTGCAGCTGCTGCATGCGGGTCGCTACGCCTACCACCCGCTGTCGGTATCGGCGTCGAAGCTCAAGGCGCCGATCAATCCCTTCACTCCGCGCGCGCTGTCGGCAAGCGGCGTCGAACGCCAGATCGATGCCTTCGCCACCGCGGCGAAACTCGCACGCGACGGCGGCTACGACGGCGTCGAGGTGATGGGCTCGGAAGGCTACCTGCTGAACCAGTTCACCGTCGCCCGCACCAACAGGCGCGACGACCGCTGGGGTGGCAGCGTCGAGAACCGGATGCGCTTCGCGGTGGAGATCGTACGGCGCGTGCGCGAGGCCTGCGGGCCCGACTTCATCGTGATCTACAGGCTGTCGATGCTGGATCTGGTCGACGGCGGAAACGACTGGAACGAGATCATCGCGCAGGCGAAAGCGGTGGAAGCGGCCGGCGCGACGATCATCAACACCGGCATCGGCTGGCATGAAGCGCGCGTGCCCACCATCGCCACCTCGGTGCCGCGCGGCGCATTCGCCGGCGTCACCGCGAAGCTGCGGCCGCACGTGGCGCTGCCGCTGGTAGCCACCAACCGCATCAACATGCCCGACGTGGCCGAACGCATCCTCGCCGGCGGCGGCGCGGACATGGTGTCGATGGCGCGACCGTTGCTCGCCGACCCGCAATGGGTAGCCAAGGCGCGCGCCGGCAACGCAAACGCGATCAACACCTGCATCGCCTGCAACCAGGCCTGCCTGGACCACGTGTTCCAGAACAGGAAGGCCAGTTGCCTGGTCAACCCGCGCGCCTGCGCGGAGACCGAACTGAACTACATGCCCACGCCTGCGCCAAAACGCGTCGCCGTGGTCGGCGCCGGCCCCGCGGGCCTGGCCTGCGCGACGATCGCCGCCGCGCGCGGGCATCGCGTCACCCTGTTCGATGCCGCGGACGAGATCGGCGGCCAGTTCAACCTGGCCAAAACAATCCCCGGCAAGGAAGAGTTCCACGAGACCCTGCGCTACTTCCGCCACCGCATCGACGAGACCGGGGTGGAGCTGCGGTTGTCGACAGCGGCCACGCCGGAACTGCTGGCCGGCTTCGATCATGTCGTGCTCGCCACCGGCGTGACGCCGCGCAAGGTCGATTTCCCCGGCCACGATCACCCAAAGGTGGTCGGTTATCTCGACGTACTGCAGCGGCGCGTCGTGCCCGGTGCGCGCGTGGCCATCGTCGGCGCCGGCGGCATCGGTTTCGACGTGGCCGAGTTCCTCGCCCAGGACGCGCCCTCGCCGAGCCTGGATCCCGCGCGTTGGATGGCCGAATGGGGCGTGGATACACACTTCAATGCCCGCGGCGGCCTCGTGCCGGCGCGGCCCGAGCCGTCGCCGCGCCAGCTGTGGTTGCTGCAACGCACCGCCGGCAGGCCCGGCGCGCGGCTGGGCAAGACCACCGGCTGGATCCACCGTGCCACCCTGAAGGCCAAGGGCGTGCGCATGCTGGGCGGCGTGGAGTACCTGGGCGTGGATGACGACGGCCTGCGCGTGCGCATCGACGGCACCGAGCAACGACTGGCCGTGGACCACGTGGTCGTGTGCGCCGGGCAGGAATCGCGACGCGACCTGCTGGCCCCGCTGGAGGCCGCTTCGATCCCGGTCCAAGTCATCGGCGGCGCGGACGTGGCCGCCGAACTCGACGCCAAGCGCGCAATCGCGCAGGCCGCGCGCGTGGCCGCAGCACTCTAGCTGCGGCGCTCCACCGCACAATCCAGAATAAAAACTCCAATCCAATCAAGGATTTTCCGAACCCCCTGTTCAGGTAGCGTTGGGAAACCGACCGCTACCGTGCGCCAACTTTTCCCGCCGCCCGATTCTGGCGGGACCGGCCCGGACCGCCCTTCTGCGGTCTTCGGAGCCCGGGCGAAAGCGCCATAGAGCCGCTGCCCTCCCCAATACGCCATGTCCGTTGGCAACACTGAACCCCGAGGGGTGCGGTGAGCCGACGGGCGCAACGCAGCAAGGAGTTGTTCGATGAAACTGGCCTGGATCCTGTGGTTGGCCTCCGTCTTGCCGCCGCAAGCCGCCGATTCGCTCTGCCTCAGCACCACGGTGTACCTGGAGGCCCGCGACCAGTCCGACCGTGGCCAGCAGGCCGTGGCCGAGGTTGCCCTGCGCCGCCAGGACAGCGGCCTGTGGGGCGAGTCGATGTGCGAGGTGGTCACCGCGCGCAAGCAGTTCGCGCCGTCGCTGGTGTCGCCCAATACCCGCCTGGGCAACGTCGAGGCCTGGTCGCAGGCGGTGACGGTGGCGATCGAATCCGAGCGCAACTGGGCCCTGCCGGCCGGCGAGCGCAAGGAAATCGTGCCCGGCGCCAGTCATTTCATGGCGCACGACATCGCCAGCCCAAGCTGGCGCAACGCCTACCAGGTCGCGACCATCGGCGGCCACACTTTCCTCAAGGTCCAGGACCTCAAGCCGCGCCGCGGCTGAGTTCCAGCGCCGGGCCACCGCGCGACGCTCCGTTCCGCCGGCGTGACTGCACCGTCACGCACCGCCTGCATCATCATGGTCGTTTGGCCCACGGAGTCGTCACATGAAACTGTATTACTCGCAAGGCGCGTGTTCGCTCGCTGACCATATCGTGCTCGAATGGATCGGCAAGCCGTACGAGGCCATCCGCGTCTCGCGCGATGAGCGCAAGACGCCCGGATTCCTCAAGCTCAACCCGGCCGGCGCGGTCCCGGTGCTGCAGGACGGCGACTGGGTGCTGACCCAGAACGCGGCGATCCTCAATTTCCTCGCTGACAGTTTTCCCGAAGCGGGCCTCGGCGGCGACGGCACGCCCAAGGGCCGCGCCGAAGTGAACCGCTGGCTGGCGTTCGTCAATTCCGACATGCATCCGGCGTTCAAGCCGCTGTTCGGCACGATCGCGTGGCTCGAGGACGATGCCGCCATCGAGAAGGGCAAGGGCGTGGCACGCAAGACGCTGCGCGGCATGTTCGAACGCGCCGATGCGCAGCTTGCAGGCAACGACTGGATCGCCGGCAGCCGCTCGATCGCCGATCCGTACCTCTACGTGGTGACGCGCTGGGCGAAGGCGAACGACATCGACCTGTCGGGACTGGACAACCTCGCACGCTTCGTCGAGCGCATCGAGTCCGACGCCGCGGTACGGAAGGTGCTGGGGGAAGAAGGCCTGGCCTGACTCCCTGCCACGTCGCACAAAGAAAAAGCCGCGCAAAAGCGCGGCTTTTTCGTGTTCCCGGGCCCGGCGCGGTCAGCGCTTGCCGATCGGCACGTAATCGCGGTCTTCCGGGCCGGTGTAGTTGGCGCTCGGGCGGATGATCTTGCCATCCTCGCGCTGCTCGATCACATGCGCACTCCAGCCTGCGGTGCGCGCGATCACGAACAACGGCGTGAACATCGGCGTCGGCACGCCCATCATGTGGTAGCTCGACGCGCTGTACCAGTCGAGGTTCGGGAACATCTTCTTCATGTCCATCATGACGTTCTCGATCCGCTCGGACACGTCGAACAGGGTCATGTTGCCGCCGTCGTGGCACAGCCTGCGCGCGATCTCCTTGATGATCGGGTTGCGCGGGTCGCCGATGGTGTAGACCGGGTGGCCGAAGCCGATCACGATCTCCTTGCGCTCGACGCGCGCGCGGATGTCGGCTTCTGCTTCGTCGGCATTGGCATAGCGCGAGATGATGTCCATCGCCACTTCGTTGGCGCCGCCGTGCTTCGGGCCACGCAGCGCGCCGATCGCGCCGGTGATGCACGAATGCATGTCTGACCCGGTGCCGGCGATCACGCGCCCGGTGAACGTGCTGGCGTTGAACTCGTGCTCGGCATACAGGATCAGCGACTTGTCCATCGCGTCGGCATGCAGCTCGCTGGGCGGCTGCCCGTGCAGCAGGTGCAGGAAGTGCGCGGCGATCGAATCGTCATCGGTCTCCACGTCGATGCGGCGGCCATTGCGGGTGAAGTGCCACCAGTACAGCAGCATCGAACCGAAGCTGGCCATCAGCCGGTCGGCGATGTCGCGCGCCTCGGCCGCCGGATGGCCGTCGCGCTCCGGCAAGACCGTGCCGAGCACCGAGCAGCCGGTGCGCATCACGTCCATCGGATGGGCGTTGGCGGGTACCAGCTCCAGCGCCTCATGCACGATCGCGGGCAGCCCGCGCAGGCGCTTGAGCTTGGCCTTGTAGGCCTTGAGCTGCGACGCGGTGGGCAGCGCGCCGTGCACCAGCAGGTGCGCAACCTCCTCGAACGTGGACTTGGTGGCCAGGTCGTGGATGTCGTAGCCACGGTAATGCAGGTCATTGCCGCTGCGACCCACCGTGCACAGCGCGGTATTGCCGGCGGCGGTGCCGGACAGGGCCACCGACTTCTTCGGCTTCGGCAGGGTGGACAGGGTCTCGCTCATCGGCATGCTCCGGTCGTGTTTGCTTTGCGATCCGGCCATTTTACGGCTTTCGGCGATGCGCCTGTCCGCTTCGCGCCGGCACCCGCGTTGGCAATGACGAGGGCGCGATGCCAGGGACGGTATCGCCAGCCACGCGACATGCGGCCCGGGCCCGCATCGCGGACCAACGCGCCGGTGGGGTCTGGCCAGAGGGGGTGGCTCGGACCATGGGACTTCTCTCCAGGCCCGCCGGCCGACTATTCCATCCGCGGGCGCGGCGACTTCTCGGGTCGCCGCGCGCCCCGGCTGCCTATTCCTTCGCGAACAGCTCGTCGAGCTTCTGCTCGTAGGCGTGGTAGCCGAGGAAGTCATAGAGCTCGGCGCGCGTCTGCAGGCGATCGATGATGTGCTTCTGCGTGCCTTCGCGGCGCACGGTTTCGTAGAAACCGAGCGCGGCCTTGTTCATCGCGCGGTATGCGCCGCAGCAGTACAGCGCGATGTCGACGCCGGCATCGCGCAGCTCGTCGGTGGTGAAGAACGGCGTGGAGCCGAACTCGGTGAGGTTGGCGAGGATCGGCACCTTCACCGCGGCCTTGAAGCGGCGGTAGTCGTCGAGCGTGCCCATCGCTTCGGGGAAGATCATGTCGGCGCCGGCCTCGACGTAGGCCACCGCGCGTTCGATCGCAGAATCCACACCCTCGCTCGCCGCCGCGTCGGTGCGCGCCATGATCACGAAGCCGGCATCGGTGCGCGCATCCACCGCGGACTTGATCCGGTCGACCATCTCCGCCTCCGGCACCACTTCCTTGCCCGGGCGATGCCCGCAACGCTTCTGCCCGACCTGGTCCTCCATGTGCACGGCGGCCACGCCAACCCGCTCGAAGTTGCGGATGGTGCGCGCAATGTTGAACGCCCCGCCCCAGCCGGTATCGATGTCGACCAGCAGCGGCATGCCGGTGGCATCCACGATCCGGCGCGCGTCGATCAGCACGTCTTCCATCGTGCTGATGCCCAGGTCCGGCATGCCCAGCGAATTGGCCGCCACGCCGCCGCCCGACAGGTACAGCGCCTTGTAGCCGGTGCGTTTCGCCATCAGTCCGGCGTAGGCGGTGATCGCACCCATGACCTGCAGCGGGGATTCTTCTTTGATGGCGGCGCGGAAGCGCGCACCTGCGGAAACTTGCGACATATGGCTACCTACCTGTGGGGCGGGCGCTGGCCCGCCATTGGATCGACGAAACGCATCCGCAAGGCGGGCGGCGCCCGCTCTACGCGAACGCCATTTTAGCGGAGCGGCTGGAAGACCGCCCGGAGCAGCACGCACCACGGATGCCGCGCTTCAAGCTTTGTCGCAACGGTGTCCCACGCCACTGCCGAAACCCGCAAACGGAAACGCCGGGGCAAGCCCGGCGTTTCCTTGCTCGTCACGTTGTGGCATCAGCCCAGCAGGTGGGCGACACCGGCGCGTTCTTCTTCCAGTTCGGCGAGGGTCTTGTCCATCGCCGCGCGGCTGAAGTCGTCGATCTCGAGGCCTTCGACGCGGGTGTACTCGCCGTCCTTCGTGGTGACCGGCACGCCGTACATCACGCCTTCGGGGATGCCGTAGCTGCCATCCGACGGCACGCCCATCGTCACCCACTTGCCATCGCTGCCCAGCACCCAGTCATGGATGTGGTCGATCGCGGCGTTGGCGGCCGAGGCGGCCGACGACAGGCCGCGCGCCTCGATGATCGCGGCGCCGCGCTTGCCAACAGTGGGGATGAAGGTGTCGGCGTTCCAGGCCGCGTCATTGATCTTGTCCTTCAGCGACACGCCGCCCGCTGTGGCGAAGCGGTAGTCGGGGTACATGGTCGGGCTGTGGTTGCCCCACACCACCAGCTTCTCGATGTCGCCGACGGCCACGCCGGCCTTGGCGGCCAGCTGGCTCAGCGCGCGGTTGTGGTCCAGGCGCAGCATCGCGGTGAAGTTCTTCGCCGGCAGGTCGGGCGCCGACTTCATCGCGATGTAGGCATTGGTGTTGGCCGGGTTGCCGACCACCAGCACCTTGACGTTGCGCGAGGCGACCTTGTTCAGCGCCGCGCCCTGGGCGGTGAAGATCTTGGCGTTCTCGAGCAGCAGGTCCTTGCGCTCCATGCCCGGGCCGCGCGGACGCGCGCCGACCAGCAGGGCGATGTCGGCGTCCTTGAACGCGACTTCGGCGTCGTCGGTGCCGACCATGCCGGCCAGCAGCGGGAACGCGCAGTCGTCGAGCTCCATCATCACGCCCTTGAGCGCGGCCTGGGCCTTCTCCATCGGCAGTTCGAGCAGCTGCAGGATGACCGGCTGGTTCTTGCCGAGCATTTCGCCCGAGGCGATGCGGAACAGCAACGAATAGCCGATCTGGCCGGCTGCACCGGTGACGGCGACGCGGACGGGTTGCTTCATGGGTTGAATCCTCGATGCATCGTAGGGTGGGCCCTGGCCCACCGCGTGGGAGATGGTGGGCCTGGGCCCACCCTACGGATCACTTCAATTCGGCGAAGAATTCCTGGATGCGCTGCAGCCCCGGTGCCAGCTGCGGCGTCGGGCAGGTGTAGCTGATGCGCAGGCCGCGAGGTTCGCCGAAGGCCGAGCCCGGTACGCAGGCCACGCCCTTGGCTTCGAGCAGCGCGTTGCAGAAGTCGACGTCGTTGCCGATGACCTTGCCGTCGTGCGACTTGCCGAACGCAACGCTGATGTCCGGGAACGCATAGAACGCGCCCTGCGGCACCGGGCACGTCACGCCGGGGATCGCATTCAATGCCGCCACCACCTGGTCGCGCTTGGCCTGGAACTCGGCGCGCTTCGCGGTCGGGACGTCCTGCGGGCCGGACAATGCCGCAACGGCGGCGGCCGTCACGATTTCCGGGATGTTGGTGATGTGGTTGGAATTCATCGTGGCGACCGCCTTGGCCACCACTTCCGGGCCGACCATGAAACCGGCGCGCCAGCCCGGCATGCCGTAGGTCTTGGACAGCGAATCCATGAACACCACGCGGTCACGCAGCTCGGGGCGCGCGTGCACGAAGTTGTGGTAGCCGATGCCGTCGAACACCATGCGGTTGTAGATGTCGTCGGTGATCACCCAGGTATCGGGATGCTTCACGATGACGTCGGCGAGCGCCGAGATCTCGTCCTTCGTGTAGACCATGCCGGTCGGGTTGGACGGGTTGTTGAACAGGAATACCTTGGGCTTCTTCGCCAGCGCCGCATCGAGCTGCGCGGGCGTGAGCTTGTAGTCCTGCTCCGCCGGGCACGGCAGCAGCTGGATGTCGGCATCGAGGATTTCGCCGATGTCGACGTAGCTGGTCCAGTACGGCGTGGCGAAGGCGAAGCCGTCGCCTTCGTCGAGCAGCGCTTCGCACAGGTTGTAGAGCACGTGCTTGGCGCCGATCCCGGTCGCGCAGTTGGCGCGCGTATAGCCGGTCAGGCCGACCTGTTCGATGTGCTTGAGGAAGGCGTCGAGCAGTTCGTTGGAACCGCGATTGCTGCCGTACTGGCCGGAGTCGTGTTCCAGCGCCTCGCGCGCGGCGGCGTAGACGTGGTCGCCGGGCAGGAAGTTGGGAACACCGATCGAGAAGCTGATGATGTCGCGGCCTTCGGCCTTGAGCTGCTTGGCCTTTTCGGCCACCACCATGATCGCACTGGGCTTGGCACGGCCCATGCGCTTGGCGAGCTGGGGCATCGCGGGAACCTCGGGAGTTTGGGGAGCGGAGACTGCGGGATGGCGCGGCATCGTGGTGCTTTCGCACGCGCTGTTGCAGGCCTGAATTTTAGCACGCCGGCCACCCGCGCCGGCGCTGCCGGGCGGGTGCCGGGGACGGCGCCGCCGCGGTCAGGCGGCGAGGATCTTGTTCCACTCGGCGACGCGGTCGGCCTTCGCGGCCAGCGCCGCATCGGCGTCGCCCTCGATCTTCACCGACTTGATGGCGTCGCCCTGTTTGACGGCGTCCACCGCCTCCAGGCCCTCGACCACCTTGCCGAAGACGGTGTGCTTGCCGTCCAGCCAGTCGGTCTTGATGTGGGTGATGAAGAACTGGCTGCCATTGGTGTTGGGGCCGGCGTTGGCCATCGACAGCACCCCGCGCTCATGCTTCACGCCGTTGTTGGTCTCGTCCTCGAACTTGTAGCCCGGGCCGCCGGTGCCGGTGCCCTGGGGGCAGCCGCCCTGGATCATGAAGTCCGGGATCACCCGGTGGAACTTCAGGCCGTCATAGAAGCCCCGCCGGGCCAGGTTGACGAAGTTGGCCACGGTCAGCGGGGCCTTGTCGGGGTACAGCTCGACCTTGATCGGGCCACGGTCGGTGTCGAAAACGGCGTTCAGGGACATGGGTTCCTCGGGTCTGGTTGGGGTCCGCGGGCAATATGCGGGCTGAAGGAAAGGTTTCAATCGGGGCTTTTAGCGGCACCGCAGCGCGGTATACTACTCGGCTTCCTCCACTTCCTAGTCGCGCCCTGCCCTCACCAGTTCCGGCGCGCCCCTTGTCATGTCCATAGAACGCCTCCGCAACATCGCCATCGTCGCCCACGTCGACCATGGCAAGACCACCCTGGTCGACTGCCTGCTCAAGCAGTCGGGTACGTTCTCCGAACGCACCGTGCTCGCCGAGCGCGTCATGGACAGCAACGACCAGGAAAAGGAACGTGGCATCACGATCCTGTCCAAGAACACCGCCATCACCTGGCAGGGCAACCGCATCAACATCGTCGACACCCCCGGACACGCCGACTTCGGCGGCGAGGTCGAGCGCGTGTTGTCGATGGTCGACTCGGTGCTGATCCTGGTCGACGCGATGGACGGGCCGATGCCGCAGACGCGCTTCGTCACCCAGAAGGCGTTCGCGATGGGCTTCAAGCCGATCGTGGTGGTCAACAAGATCGACCGCCCCGGCGCGCGGCCGGACTGGGTGATCGACCAGGTGTTCGACCTGTTCGACAAGCTCGGCGCGACCAACGAACAGCTCGACTTCCCGATCGTCTACGCTTCGGCGCTGCACGGCTACGCCAGCCTCGAGGACACCGCGCGCGACGGCGACATGACCCCGCTGTACGAAGCGATCATGAAGCACGTGCCGCCGCCGACCGTCGATCTCGACGGCCCGTTCCAGATGCGCATCAGCCAGCTGGACTACAACAACTTCGTCGGCCTGATCGGCGTCGGCCGCATCCAGCGCGGCAAGGTGCGGACCAACATGCCGGTGAGCGTGATCGACCGCCACGACAAGAAGCGCCAGGCCAAGGTGCTGCAGGTGCTCGGCTTCATGGGCCTGGAGCGCGTGGAGGTCGAGGAGGCCGAGGCCGGCGACATCATCGCCCTGTCCGGCGTCGCCGACCTCAGCATCTCCGACACGATCTGCGCGCTGGACGCGCCCGAAGCGCTGCCGGCCCTGACCGTCGACGAACCGACGATCAGCATGACCTTCCAGGTCAACAACTCGCCGTTCGCCGGCAACAAGGACCGCAGCGGCGGCAAGTTCATCACCAGCCGCCAGCTGCGCGAACGACTGGAGCGCGAGACCCTGCACAACGTCGCGCTGAAGGTCGAGGAAGGCTCGGACCCGGACAAGTTCCTGGTGTCCGGCCGCGGCGAGTTGCACCTGTCGGTCCTCATCGAGACGATGCGCCGCGAAGGCTTCGAGCTGGCGGTGTCGCGCCCGGAAGTCATCATCAAGGAGATCGACGGCCAGTTGATGGAGCCGATCGAACAGCTGGTGGTCGACATCGAGGAAGTGCACCAGGGCGGCGTCATGGAAAAGCTCGGCATCCGCAAGGGTCAGCTGAAGAACATGGAATCCGACGGCAAGGGACGCGTGCGCCTGGACTACATGATCCCGGCCCGCGGCCTGATCGGGTTCCAGAACGAATTCAAGACCCTGACCCAGGGCACCGGCCTGCTGTTCCACGTGTTCGACCACTACGGGCCGAAGGAACAGGGCGCGATCGCCAAGCGCCAGAACGGCGTGATGATCGCCAACGCCCCCGGCGCGACCCCGGCCTACTCGCTCGGGCCGCTGCAGGATCGCGGCAAGCTGTTCGCCGCCGAAGGCGACCAGGTCTATGAAGGCCAGCTGGTCGGCATCCACAGCAAGGACAACGACCTCACCGTCAACGTCATCAAGACCAAGCCGCTGACCAACATGCGCGCTTCCGGCAAGGATGATGCGATCCAGCTGACGCCGGCGATCAAATACACGCTGGAACAGGCGCTGGACTTCATCGAGGACGACGAGCTGGTGGAAGTGACGCCGAAGGAAATCCGCCTGCGCAAGAAATTCCTGACCGAGACCGACCGCAAGCGCGCCTCGCGCGCCGCCTGAGTCCGGCGCCATCGGCAGAAGCGGCCAGCCTGCATGCCTCATGCGTCCCGGTGACGCCGCCGGCCTGCACGCGGAGCATCCGCATCCGCACTACAACCCGGATCCGCACGCGCATCCGGGGCTGCACGTCATCGCCCTCGTCGAAGCCGCCAAGGGCGCGCTGGCGGTACTCGCGGCCAGCGGGCTGGAGCTGCTCGGCCCGGCGCCGCTGCAGCATTTCGTGCAATTGCTGATCGCCCGCTTCCAGCTCGATCCCGATCACGGGGCGATGGCCTGGCTGGCCAATGCGATTGGCCCCGGTTCCGTGCACCTGGCCGCGGCCGCGGTGTTCTTCTACGGCGCGTTGCACCTGCTCGAAGCCTGGGGATTGTGGCGGGCGAAATCATGGGCCTCATGGCTGGGCTGCGTGACTGCGGCGGTCTACCTGCCGTTCGACGTCTATGCGCTGGTCGTGCATCCGGGCTGGATCGCGCTGGCGGTGGTGGCAATCAATCTCGTGGTGGTCTGGGTGCTGGGGCGCGACCTGCTCAGGCGACGGCTCTGATTTTCCGGGCACGCGCATCAGGGGCCTTCTAAAGCTCGCTTTCCGATACGACACCAGCGCCACCACCGCAGCAGCGATCGTCCCGACCCGTTCCTTGCCCGCACCGTCGTGCCGCGCGATGCTGCACGCCTGCCACCGCGGGAAGCACGACCATGCCGCACCAACCGATCTTCGCGCTGCTGCTGGCCTGCACGCTGCTCGCCGCCTGCGGCCGGCAACCGCCGGCAACCACACCCGCGTCGCCCTCCAATGCATCCGACCCGTCCACCGCTTCGAACGACACCGGCGCACCCGGCTCCTTCGCCTTCGAAGAAGCCAGCATCGCCGACCTGCAAGCGCGCATGGCCGGTGGCGGGCTGAGCAGCCATGCGTTGACCCAGGCCTACCTGGAACGGATCGCCGCCATCGACGACGCCGGGCCGATGCTCAACGCGGTGATCGAACTCAATCCGCGCGCGCTCGAGGAAGCCGATGCCCGCGACGCCGAACGCAAGGCCGGCAAGGTGCGCGGCGCCCTGCACGGCATCCCTGTGCTGTTGAAGGACAACATCGACGCAACACCGATGGTGAACTCGGCCGGTTCGCTCGCCCTCGCCGAACACCGCCCGAAGACGGATGCCTTCCTCGTGCGCCGCCTGCGCGAGGCCGGCGCGGTGATCCTCGGCAAGACCAACCTCAGCGAGTGGGCCAACATCCGCTCCTCGCGCTCGACCTCCGGCTGGAGCGCGCGCGGCGGCCAGACCCGCAACCCCTACGCGCTCGACCGCAGCCCCTGCGGCTCGAGCGCCGGCACCGGCACCGCGATCGCGGCCAATCTCGCCGTCGTCGGGATCGGTACCGAGACCGATGGCAGCATCATCTGCCCGTCCGCGGTCGCCGCACTGGTCGGGATCAAGCCGACGGTGGGACTGGTGAGCCGCGACGGCATCATCCCGATCTCGCACAGCCAGGACACCGCCGGCCCGATGGCGCGCAGCGTCGCCGACGCCGCGGCGCTGCTGGCCGCGATTTCCGGCAGGGACGACGCCGATGCCGCCACCCGGGCAAGCGCCGGCCACGCAACCGTCGACTACTCGCCGCACCTGAAAGCCGATGGCCTGCAGGGCGCGCGCATCGGCGTGGTGCGCGGGCTGATGGGCTACCAGCCCGATGTCGATGCCGCCATGGCGCGCGCGATCCAGGCGATCGAAGCTGCCGGCGCAACCGTGGTCGACGCGGAGATCCCGACACTGGGGCAATGGAACGATGCCGAGTTCGAAGTGCTCAAGTACGAGCTCAAGGCCGACCTCGAGTCATACCTGCGCAAGAGCGATGCACCGATCCGGACGCTGGCCGGATTGATCGAGTTCAACCAGCGCCACGCGGCGCAGGAAATGCCGTACTTCGGCCAGGACATCTTCGAACAGGCCCAGGCCAAGGGGCCACTCAGCGAACCGGCATACATCGCCGCGCGCACGAAGGCGCGCCGCCTCGCCGGTCCGGAGGGCATCGATGCCGCACTCGCGGCGGCGCACCTCGATGCGCTGGCCGCACCGGCCACGTCGCCCGCGTGGCTGATCGATCCGATCAACGGCGACCACTTCACCGGCGCCGGCTACGGCGCGGCCGCCACCGCCGGCACACCCAGCATCACCGTGCCGATGGGCGACAGCCACGGCCTGCCCGTGGGCATCGTGTTCATGGGGCCGGCGTGGAGCGAGCCACGGCTGGTGGAGCTGGCCTATTCGTTCGAGCAGGCGACCAGGGCGCGCAAGCCACCGCGGTTCCTGCCGAGCGTCACGCCAGGGGCAACGGTAACGAAGCGGTAATCAGTCGTCGATCTCGATGCGGGCGATGCGACCATCGTCGCCACTGGCCCAACCGATGTTGCCGGTGATGTCGATGGCGTCGTAACCGGCGGCCGGGACCGGTTTCCACTCGACGCCCTCCCACGCATCGACACCCGACGGGCCGACCGCGATGCACGTCGTTGCGGTCGCCGCGCATGCGACGCCGGAACGATAACCGGGTGTTGCCGGCAACGGCGTCGCGTCAAATCCGGCATCGACCAAGGGTTCCGGCACGACGCGGCCATCCCGGATTTCATGCCCAAGGACCAGTGCATCGGCCGCCACGAACCTTGCCGCGTCGGCGAGCGTTCCCTCTGCGCGGAAGTCCCCGCCCACGGCGATGAAGTCCCCGGACCGCGCAACGGGCGTCATCGAGAACACGCCCTTCGACTCGACGCCTGCCTCGAACCCGCTCGCGACCTGCTTCCACTCCGCCGCGCCGTCGTGGCGAAAATGGATCCGCGATTGCGTGCCGCCCGTTGCCACGACCAGCATCGCTCCCACCCGCGCAATGCAGGTGCCGCTTGCCGCGAATGCCGCCTCGCCGTCGGCGGCAAGCGGACCATCGGGCAGCAACTTCCAGCTGCGACCGCCGTTGTCGATGGCATGCACCTGGAACCGCGACTCGACCGGATCACCGAGCATCCACCCCCGCTCGCCCTCGAACACCATGCAATCGAAGAACGCGCGCGGGTCGCGGTTCTGCAGCGCGAGTCGCCAGGTCTTGCCGCCATCCGCGGTGCGGTATACGCGCGAGGCCTGGCCCGGGCCGATCGCCAGGACCACCGCGGTATCGGCATCGAAGGCCTCGATGTCGCGAAAATCCAGTTCGTCCGCATCCGGCACCGCGACGCGCTGCCAATGCTTGCCGCCATCCAGCGTGCGCAACACCGTGCCCTTCGCGCCACTGGCCCAGGCGATGGCGCCATCGACCGCGGAGATGCCGCGCAACCGGACTTCGACGCCGCTGTGCTGCGGCATGATGCGCACTTCGGCGCATGCGCCGGCCGCCGCGAACAACAGCAGGCCGGCTATGAAGATGCGCATCGGGAACATGGCGCGCTCCGTGTGGACCGCGCCGAGCCTAGCACCCCGGCACGGCGCTCTGCGCCGTGGCCAACTGTGGAAAGGGAACAAATCGGCCAACGGCCGACGAGAAATCTGCTCTTGCCGTTGCCCGAGAAAGCAGGATCAGGAGCAAGCCTCTGTCACCCGCGACGCGGCTGACTACCCGCGATCCCAGGGGGTCAAGGCGTCAGGCCGAAGCCGGTGCCGCCAGCTGCGCCTGCTTGCGCACGATCAGCATCGCAGTTTCCAGCGCCTGCTCGTAGTTCAGGCGCGGATCGACGCTGGAACGATAGGCGCGTTCGAGGTCGCGGTCGCTCAGGTCGCGCGCGCCGCCGGTGCATTCGGTGACGTCCTCGCCGGTCAGTTCCAGGTGCACGCCGCCCAGGCGCGTGCCCGCCGCGGCATGGATGTCGAACGACTGTTCGATCTCGCTGCGGATGTTGCAAAAACGCCGGGTCTTGTAGCCGTTGCTGGTCGATTCCGTGTTGCCGTGCATCGGGTCGCAGATCCACAGCACGCGGCGGCCATCGCGCTTGAGCGCATCGAGCAGCGGCGGCAACTTGGCAGCCACGTGCGCCGCGCCCATCCGGTGGATCAGGCTCAGGCGGCCGGGTTCGTCGTCGGGATTGAGCACGTCGACCAGCGCCAGCAACTGGTCGGGCGTCACCGACGGGCCGATCTTCACCGCCACCGGGTTGCGGATGCCGCGGAAGTACTCCACGTGCGCGCCGCCGATCGCCGCGGTGCGCATGCCGATCCACGGGAAGTGCGTGCTGAGGTCGAACCAGCCCCACTGGCGCGGCACCTGCCGGGTCTGCGCTTCCTCGTAGGGCAGCAGCAGGGCCTCGTGCGAGGTGAAGAAATCCACCCGGTTAAGGTTGTTCACCGAAGTCCCGGACAGCGTCTCCATGAAGCGCACCGCATCGCCGATGCCGGATACCATGCGGTGGTATTCGTCGGCCAGCGGCGAATGCCCCACCCAGCGCAGATCCCAGTACTCGGGATGGTGCAAGTCGGCGAAACCGCCATCGATCAGCGAGCGCACGAAATTCATCGTCATCGCCGAGCGCGCATGCGCCTTGACCATGCGTCGCGGATCCGGCGTGCGCGCCTGCGCTGTGAATCCGGGGGAATTGACGATGTCGCCGCGGTAGCTCGGCAGGGTGACGCCGTCGCGGGTCTCGGTGTCGGCCGAGCGCGGCTTGGCGTACTGGCCGGCGAACCGGCCGACGCGCACCACCGGCAGGCGCAGCCCATGCACCAGCACCAGGCTCATCTGCAGCAGCACCTTGAGCCGGTTGGAAATGACATCGGAGTTGCAGTCCGAGAAATTCTCCGCGCAGTCGCCGCCCTGCAGCAGGAAGCGCCTGCCCTCCTGCGCATCGGCCAGCTGTTGCTTCAGCGCAGTGATCTCCCACGAGGTCACCAGCGGCGGCAACGCGCGCAGTTCCTCCTGCACGCCGGCCAGCACGTCGGGATCGGGATAGGTGGGCAACTGCAGCGCCGGACGCGAGCGCCAGCTCGACGGCGTCCAGTCCTCGGGCAGGCTGACGGAATGAAGGGCGGATCGGTCGGAGTGGGCCATCGTCGGGCAGCTTATGTTGCGTCGCAGCGAAAACCCATCATCTGCCCGAAGCGGGCGCGCTGCAACCCGTCGCGTTCACCGGGTTCAGCGACGCCGGAATGCAGCCGACAGCACCAGCAGCCCGAGCAGCACGAACCAGAGCAGGCTCCAGGCCGGCATCGACAGGCCCAGGAAGGTCCAGTCGACCTTTGCGCACTCGCCGGAACCGGTCAGGACCTGGCGGATCACGTCGGTCAGCGGGTTGGCTTCCATCATGAACGACAGCGGCGGGCCGCAGGCCGGCACCTGGTCGGCCGGCAAATGGGTCAGCCAGACGTGGCGCGTGGCAATGGCGATGCCGACAAGCACCGGGACCAGCGCAAGCACGCCATACACCCGCCTTCCGCCAGCGCCTCGCGGCGCGTGCAGCCCCGCCACCAGCAACACCAGCGCCAGCGCCGCGAAGGCGATGCGCTGGAAGATGCACAGCGGGCACGGTGCCAGCCCCCACTGGAACTGCGAGAAAATCGCAAACCCCACCAGCGCCACGCACGCGGCAAAACCGGCGAAGCACTGGTTGCGGAAGGACCAGCGGGAAGGATTGAGGGTCACGGGCGGGTCGCCTTTGTTCTTCGGATCGATTGCGGTGGTCGCCCGCCGCGGCGGCGCCACGATAGCAAAAACCCCGGTGCGCAGACCGGGGCTTCTGGTGGTACGCGGGTGGTCCCGTCGGCTTACTCGGCGGCCTGCGGCCGGTCGACGAGTTCGACGTAGGCCATCGGTGCGTTGTCGCCGTCGCGGAAGCCGCACTTGAGGATCCGCAGGTAGCCACCCGGGCGGGCCTGGTAGCGCGGGCCAAGCTCGACGAACAGCTTGCCGACCGCTTCCTTGTCGCGCAGGCGCGAAAACGCCAGGCGACGATTGGCGACGCCATCGGTCTTCGACATCGTGATCAGCGGCTCGGCGACGCGACGCAGTTCCTTCGCCTTCGGCAGCGTGGTCTTGATCAGCCCGTGCTTGAACAGCGAAGCGGCCATGTTGGTGAACATCGCATCACGGTGCGCGCTGGTGCGGTTGAATTTGCGTCCGGATTTCTGGTGGCGCATGGTCTTGGTTCCTGTTGATTCTTGGCTTAGCCGAGCATGCCGTGGGCGGAGACGCCGGCCGGCGGCCAGTTTTCGAGCTTCATGCCGAGCGAGAGGCCACGCTGGGCGAGCACTTCCTTGATCTCGGTGAGCGACTTCTTGCCGAGGTTCGGGGTCTTGAGCAGCTCGACTTCGGTCTTCTGGATCAGGTCGCCGATGTAGTAGATGCTCTCGGCCTTGAGGCAGTTGGCCGAACGCACGGTCAGCTCGAGATCGTCGATCGGGCGCAGCAGGATCGGGTCGACGCCGGTCGGCGTGGCCTTCGGCGCGCTGCGGTCGCGGTGGGTGAAGTCACCGAAGACGCTCAGCTGGTCGGTGAGGATGTCGGCGGCGGTGCGCACGGCTTCCTCGGCGTCGATCGTGCCGTTGGTCTCGATGTCGATGACCAGCTTGTCGAGGTCGGTGCGCTGTTCGACGCGCGCCGCTTCGACTTCATAGGCCACGCGGCGGACCGGCGAGAACGAGGCGTCCAGCATCAGGCGGCCGATCGCACGGGTTTCCTCGTCCGGGCGGCGGCGCGAGGCGGCCGACTGGTAGCCGAAGCCGCGCTCGATCTTCAGGCGCATGTTGATCGACGCATCCTTGGTCAGGTGGCAGATCACGTGCTCGCCGTTGAGGATCTCGACGTTGTGGTCGGTCTTGATGTCGGCAGCGGTGACGACGCCGGGGCCGGACTTTGCGAGCGTGAGCGTGGAGCTCTCGCCGGTGCCCATGCGGATGGCGACATCCTTGAGGTTGAGCAGGACTTCGAGCACGTCCTCCTGCAGTCCCTCGATCGTGCTGTACTCGTGCAGCACGCCGTCGATCTCGACTTCGGTGATCGCGAAGCCGGGGATCGACGACAGCAGCACGCGGCGCAGCGCGTTGCCGAGGGTGTGGCCGTAGCCGCGCTCCAGTGGCTCGATCACGACCTTCGCGCGGTTGCCGGCGAGGCGTTCGATCTGGGGACCACGCGGGCGCAAGACCTGGTTGGCGTTAGCCGTCATGTTCTGGTGTCTCCTGGGGCTCGTCGGTGGGGTCGGCGATGCCATGCAAATGCTTCGGGAATGCTGAAGCGGGCGCTTGCTTACTTCGAATACAACTCGACGATCAGCGCTTCATTGATGTCGGCAGGCAGGTCGCCGCGGTCCGGGACCGCCTTGAACACGCCGCTGAACTTCTTCGAGTCGACCTCGACCCACGACGGGGACAGGTCCATCGTCGAGGAGACGGTCAGCGCTTCCTGCACGCGGAGCTGCTTCTGCGCCTTCTCCGACAGGGCGATCGCGTCGCCGGCCTTGACCTGGTACGAAGGCAGGTTGACCGGCTTGCCGTTGACCGTGATGCCGCGATGCGACACCAGCTGGCGCGCGGCCGGGCGGGTCACCGCGAAGCCCATGCGGTAGACGACGTTGTCCAGGCGGGTCTCGAGCAACTGCAGCAGGTTCTCGCCGGTGTTGCCCTTCTTGGTCGAGGCCTTCTTGTAGTAGTTGCGGAACTGGCGTTCCAGCAGGCCGTAGATGCGCTTGACCTTCTGCTTCTCGCGCAGCTGGGTGGCGTAGTCGGACAGCTTGCCGCGACGGGTGTTGGTCGCGCCGTGCTGGCCGGGTTTCTGTTCCAGCTTGCACTTGGAGTCCAACGCACGCGTCGGGCTCTTGAGCGACAGGTCGGCGCCTTCGCGACGGGCGAGCTTACAGGTGGGACCGATATAACGAGCCATCTCTTCTCAGCTCCTCAGACGCGACGCTTTTTCGGCGGACGGCACCCGTTGTGCGGGATTGGCGTAACGTCGATGATGTTGGTGATCTTGTAGCCGACGTTGTTGAGCGAACGTACGGCCGACTCGCGGCCCGGACCCGGACCCTTGATACGCACTTCCAGCGACTTCACGCCGTAGTCGAGCGCGGCCTTGCCGGCCTTCTCTGCGGCGACCTGGGCTGCGAACGGGGTCGACTTGCGCGAACCGCGGAAACCCGCGCCGCCCGAAGTCGCCCACGACAACGCGTTGCCCTGGCGGTCGGTGATGGTGACGATGGTGTTGTTGAACGAAGCGTGGACGTGCGCGATACCGTCGGTAATGACGCGCTTGATCTTCTTCTTCGGTTTGGCAGCTGCTGGCTTGGCCATGGTCTGTTTCCTTTACTTCCTGATGGCCTTGCGCGGACCCTTGCGGGTGCGGGCATTGGTCCGGGTGCGCTGGCCGCGCAGCGGCAAGCCGCGGCGGTGGCGCAGGCCGCGGTAGCAGGCCAGGTCCATCAAACGCTTGATGGCCATGCCGATCTCGCGGCGGAGGTCGCCCTCGACCACGTACTTGCCGACTTCGGCGCGCAGGCGCTCCACTTCCGGCTCGGACAGGTCGCGGATCTTGGTCGACGAGCTGACGCCGGCCGATTCGCAAAGCTTCTTCGAACGGGTACGGCCAATGCCGTAGATGCTCTGCAGCCCGACCCAGACATGCTTCTGGGCAGGCAGGTTGACACCTGCAATACGCGCCATGCGCGAGATCTCCAACTGTTTGGCGGCCGGACAGGGAAATCCGGCGGAGTGAACACGAAATTCTAACAGGGTCTCGGGTTGCTAGGAAGGGGGTCCGGCATCCTGCCTGCATTCGGCCAATGAACCGGCCAATGCCCCTTTCCGGCATGGGGAGTGTGCCCATGCTCCGGCAACGGACCCGCGCTGGACGCGACGTCGTGGATCCGACGCCCCGCCCGCCCCTCGCCACTCAAGCGCGGGGACCGGCACCGGCCCACCCGTGCGCGAGACCGCCGCCCGGGTTGCCCATCAGCCCTCCTCTCGGGAGGGGTGTCACCGCCGTCCTGGCGCGGCCCTGGTGGGCCGGTTTCTTGCCATCCGCCCGCTCCGTGGGTGGACCTTCGTATTGTCTCACCGCCCGCCCGTCTGCGGCGGATGGTCCCGGATGACCGGGAGGCTGCCCGGACTAGCGCGCCCGGGCCCCGCCCTTGAGGTTGGCCTTCTTCAGCAGGCTCTCGTACTGGTGCGACATCAGGTGGGCCTGGATCTGCGAGATGAAGTCCATCACCACCACCACCACGATCAGCAGCGAGGTGCCGCCGAAGTAGAACGAGGCGCCCAGGTCCTTGCGCATGAACTCCGGCAACAGGCAGACCAGCACCATGTAGGCCGCGCCGGCGGCGGTCAGCCGCGTCAGCACCGAGTCCACGTAGTCCGCCGTCGCCTTGCCGGGACGGATGCCCGGAATCAGCGCGCCCGACTTCTTGAGGTTGTCGGCGGTTTCCTGCGAGTTGAAGACCAGCGCGGTGTAGAAGAAGGTGAAGCCGGTGATCAGGGCCGCGAACAGGATCAGGTACAGCGGCTCGCCCGGCGACAGCGCCTGGCTGACCTTCTGCAGCGTCAGCTGGAAGCCACCGGCGCCCTGTCCGCCGAACCAGGTCGTGACCGTGGCCGGGAACATGATGATCGACGAGGCGAAGATCGCCGGGATCACGCCGGACATGTTGAGCTTGAGCGGCAGGAACGAACTCTGGTTCATGTAGGCGCCGCGACCACCCTGGCGACGGGCGTAGTTCACCGTGATCCGGCGCTGGCCGCTTTCGACGAACACCACGAAGAAGGTGAATGCGAACACCACCAGCACGATCAGGATCAGTGTGATGGCGCTCATGTCGCCGTTGCTGAAGGCTTCCAGCGTGGTCAGGACCGCGCCCGGCAGCCCGGCGACGATGCCGGCGAAGATGATCAGCGACACACCGTTGCCGACGCCGCGCTCGGTCACCTGCTCGCCCACCCACATCAGGAACATCGTGCCCGCGGTCAGTGCCACCACCGCGGTCATGATGAAGCCGATGCCCGGGCTGTAGACGGCCTGGATGCCGCCGGTGGCGCCGCCACCCTGCAACGCCGTCGCGATGCCGGCAGCCTGGAAGATCGCCAGCGGGATCGCGCCGATGCGGGACCACTGGGTGATGCGCCGGCGGCCGGACTCGCCTTCCTTCTGGATCGCCTTCAGGCTGGGCATGATCTGCACCAGCAGCTGGATCACGATCGAGGCCGAGATGTACGGGATCACGTTCAGCGCGAACAGGCTGAAGCGCGACAGCGCACCACCGGAGAACATGTTGAACATGTCCACGATGGTGCCCTTCTGCTGCTCCATCAGCGCCAGCATCGCCTGCGGGTTGACACCCGGGACAGGAATGAAGGAACCGACGCGATAGACCAGCAGCGCGCCGAGCACGAACAGCAGTCGCTGGCGCAGTTCCGTGAACTTGCCGAGCCCGCCCACCGCGTTGCCGCTTCGTGCCATGCGTCGCTTACTCCTCGAACTTGCCGCCGGCAGCGATGATCGCCGCGCGGGCACCGGCCGTGGCCAGCAGACCCTTGAGCACGAGCTTCTTCGAAACCTCGCCCTTCTTCACGATCTTGGCCTGCTTGGCCTTCGCCGGGACCAGCTTGGCGGCGCGCAGCGCGGCGAAGTCGATATCGCCCTCGAGCTTGTCGAGCTGGTACAGCATGACCTGGGCGGTGTCGTTCTTCAGCTTGGAGCGGAAGCCGACCTTCGGCAGGCGCATGTGCATCGGCATCTGGCCGCCTTCGAAACCGGCCTTGATCTTGCCCTTGCCCGAGCGCGCGAACGAACCCTTGTGGCCGCGGCCCGCGGTCTTGCCCAAGCCCGAACCGATGCCACGGCCGACGCGCTTGCGCTCCTGGCGGGCGCCGTCTGCGGGCGAAAGTGTATTCATGCGCATGTCTTATTCCTCCACACGGACGAGGTAGTGGACCTTGTTGATCAGACCACGGACCTGCGGACTGTCCTTGAGTTCCCGGACATCGTTCAACTTGTTCAAGCCCAGCGCCTTGACCGACAGGCGATGCTTTGCCTGCGAGCCGCGCAGGCCCTTGACCAGGCGCACCTTCACGGTGCCGCCATTGTTTTCGTTCTTAGCCATGCTGCAGATCCTCCACCTTCTTGCCGCGCTTGGCCGCGATGCGGGCCGGCGAGTGCATTTCGGTCAGGCCCTTGAGCGTGGCGCGCACCAGGTTGATCGGATTGCGCGAACCGGTCGCCTTGGCCAGCACGTCCTTGACACCGACGGCTTCCAGCACGGCGCGCATCGCGCCACCGGCGATCACGCCGGTACCCTCGGACGCCGGCTGCATGTACACATGCGCCGCGCCGTGGCCCGACTTGACCGCGTGCCACAGGGTGCCGTTGTTCAGCTCGACGTTGGACATGCCCTTGCGTGCATATTCCATCGACTTCTGGATCGCGACCGGCACTTCGCGCGCCTTGCCGTAGCCGAAGCCGACCTTGCCGTTGCCGTCACCGACCACCGTCAGCGCGGTGAAGGTGAACTGCCGACCGCCCTTGACGGTCTTGGAGACGCGGTTGACGGCGATGAGCTTCTCGATCATCCCGTCGTCGATTTCCTCGCGGTTGTTGCGCCCGCGTGAATCGCGTTCGTTTGCCATTGTCGTTTCCTGTCTTTGAAGAGTTGATTACGGCTGCTGCCGCTTATTGTTGGGATATGGATCGGGCGATTCGGTCGTGGCGGGAACCCGCCGCGCCGCCCGGCGCAACCCGCGCCGGCAGGGACAACCGTGCATGGGGACAACGCCCCATGCATTCAAGCATCAGAACTGCAGGCCGCCTTCGCGCGCGGCATCGGCCAGCGCCTTGATGCGGCCGTGGTAACGGTAGCCGGAACGGTCGAAAGCGACCTTCTCGACGCCCGCGGCCCGGGCCTTCTCGGCGATGGCGCGGCCCACCTTGGCGGCGGCCTCGATGTTCTTGCTGCCCTTCAGCCCATCGCGGATGTCGGCCTGCGTGGTGCTGGCCGCGGCGAGCACCTTCGAGCCGTCGGCGTTGAACAGCTGCGCATAGACGTGCTGGCCGGTGCGCAGCACCGACAGGCGCGGCACGCCGAGTTCGCGGATGTGCGCGCGGGTCGACTTGGCGCGACGCAGGCGTGCGATTTTCTTGTCCATCTTCTTGCTCCTGGCGAAAGCTGAAAACCCTGGGATCCCCTACGGGATCAGGCCTTCTTGGCTTCCTTACGAATGATGTTCTCGCCGGCGTACTTCACGCCCTTGCCCTTGTACGGCTCCGGCGGACGGAAGCCGCGGATCTTGGCCGCAACCTCGCCGACGCTCTGCTTGTCGGCACCGGCGACCACGACCTCGGTCTGGGTCGGGGTGCTGATGGTGATGCCGTCCGGGGTCTTGAACAGCACCGGGTGCGAAAAGCCCAGCGACAGGCTCAGGTCCTTGCCCTGCATCGCGGCGCGGTAACCGACGCCGACCAGCTCGAGCTTGCGCTCGAAGCCTTCGGAGACGCCGTGCACCATGTTGGCGATGATCGCGCGCAAGGTGCCGGTGATGGCGACCTTCTCGGAATCGCCGGTCGACAGCTGCACCTGGCCATTGTCGATCTTGACGTCGATGTCGGGGGACTTGGCGATCGACAGCGTGCCCTTGGGGCCCTTGACGCTGACGCTCTCGGCCTGGACGTTGAGTTCGACACCCTTCGGCAGGGCGATCGGCTTCTTGGCTACTCGGGACATGTTCGTTACTCCCTTAGGCCACGAAGCACAGGACTTCACCGCCGACGCCCTGCTGGCGCGCCTGCGCATCAGTCATGATGCCCTTGGAGGTGGAGATGATCGCGACGCCCAGTCCGTTGAGGACTTTCGGCAGCGCGTCCTTGCCGCGGTACTGGCGCAGGCCCGAGCGCGAAACGCGCTGCAGGCGCTCGATCACCGGGCGGCCTTCGTAATACTTCAGCTCGATCTCGAGCTCGGCCTTGGCGCCGTTCTCGGTCACGCGCGAACCGCCGATGTAGCCTTCGTCCTGCAGGACCTTGGCGATGGCCACCTTGGTCTTGGACGACGGCATCTTCACCGTCGGCTTGCCAACCGCCGCCGCATTCCTGATGCGGGTCAGCATGTCGGCGATGGGATCAGTCATGCTCATTGATGATTACCTTTGAGTACACCGATATCCGCTTTCGCGAATGTCTTCGTGGAGCTCCGCCGGACGACGGAGCGGTTGTGGTTGCTTACCAGGACGCCTTGCGCAGGCCAGGCACGTCGCCGCGCATGGTGGCTTCGCGCAGCTTGTTGCGGCCCAGGCCGAACTTGCTGTACACCGCGCGCGGACGGCCGGTCAGGGCGCAACGCGTGGTCTGGCGCGCAGGCGAGGAGTCGCGCGGCAGCTTCTGCAGCTTGACCACCGCTTCCATCTTCTCGTCGTAGCCGGTCGCCTGGTCGCTGATGATCTTCTTCAGCGCGTCACGCTTGGCGGCGAACTTCTTCGCCAGCTTGGCCCGCTTGGTCTCGCGGTTCACCATTGATGTCTTTGCCATGGTTCTATCCTCGGATCAGCGGAACGGGAAGCGGAAGGCTTCGAGCAGCGCCCGGGCCTCGTCGTTGGTCTTCGCCGTGGTAGTGATGGCGATGTCCATGCCGCGGAGCGCGTCGACCTGGTCGAAGTCGATCTCCGGGAAGATGATCTGTTCCTTCACGCCCATGTTGAAGTTGCCGCGGCCGTCGAACGAACGGCCCGAGACGCCACGGAAGTCGCGCACGCGCGGCAGCGACACGTTGACCAGGCGATCCAGGAACTCGTACATCTTCGAGCGGCGCAGGGTCACCTTGCAGCCGATCGGCCAGCCGTCGCGGATCTTGAACGAGGCCACCGAGACTCGCGACTTGGTCACGATCGGCTTCTGGCCCGAGATCTTCGCCATGTCGGCAACCGCGTTCTCGAGGATCTTCTTGTTGGTCGCGGCTTCGCCCACGCCCATGTTGAGCGTGATCTTGGACAGCCTCGGCACCTGCATCGGATTGGTGTAGCCGAACTTCTCCATGAGCTTCGGCACCACTTCTTCCTTGTAGAATTTTTCCAGACGGGTGTTCATTTCAACATTCCTTAGGCGTCGATCGCCTCACCACTCGAGCGGAACACGCGCAGGCGGCGTCCATCCTCGAGGACCTTGGTACCGATGCGCTCGCCCTTGCCGGAGGCAGGGTTGAACAGCATCACGTTGGATACATGGATCGGCGCTTCGCGCTCGATCACGCCACCCGGCTGGTTGATCTGCGGGTTCGGCTTGGTGTGGCGCTTGATGATGTTGATGTTCGACACGACGACCTTGTCGCCGATGACGCGCACCACGTCGCCCTGCTTGCCCTTGTCCTTGCCGGCGGTGACGATCACGCGGTCACCCTTCTTGATACGGTTCATGTCTGTTTCCTCCGCTCAGAGCACTTCAGGCGCGAGCGAGACGATCTTCATGAACTTCTCGGAACGCAGTTCACGGGTCACGGGCCCGAAGATGCGCGTGCCGATCGGCTCGTGCTTGTTGTTGAGCAACACCGCGGCATTGCCGTCGAAACGAATCAGCGAGCCATCGGCGCGGCGGACGCCCTTGCGGGTGCGCACCACGACGGCGTCGTAGACCTCGCCCTTCTTGACCTTGCCGCGCGGGATCGCATCCTTGATCGACACCTTGATGATGTCGCCAATGCCGGCGTAACGGCGCTTGGAGCCGCCGAGCACCTTGATGCACATCACTTCCTTGGCGCCGGAGTTGTCGGCCACGTCGAGGTGGCTTTGCATCTGGATCATGGTTCAGCCTCCTCTTATTCGGCCGCGCGCGAGACGATCTCGACGACGCGCCAGTTCTTGGTCTTCGACATCGGTGCGATCTCCGTCACCCGGACGACGTCGCCTTCGTTGCAGGCATTGTCGGCATCGTGGGCGTGGAGCTTGGTCGAGCGGCGGATGTACTTGCCGTACAGCGCGTGCTTGACCTGGCGCTCGACGAGCACCGTCACCGTCTTGTCCATCTTGTTGCTGACCACGCGGCCTTCGACCGTGCGCTGCTTTTTATCAATGTTGTCCATGGTCATGGTCCTTACTGCTTCGTGCCGAGCAGCGTGTTGACGCGGGCGATCTCGCGACGCACGCGACGCACGTCGTGGGTCTTGGCGAGCTGGCCGGTGGCCTTCTGCATGCGCAGGGAGAACTGCTCCTTGTGCAGCTCGAGCAAATGGGCCTTGAGGTCGTCGGCCGACTTCTCGCGGAGTTGTTTGAGTTCCATCAGCGCACCGTCCGGGTCACGAAAGTGGTGGTGACCGAGAGCTTGGCTGCGGCCAGGCGGAATGCCTCGCGCGCGGTTGCCTCGTCGACGCCCTCGATCTCGTAGATCATGCGGCCGGGCTGGATCTGCGCGACCCAGAATTCCACGGCGCCCTTGCCCGAGCCCATTCGGACTTCGATCGGCTTCTTGGTGATCGGCTTGTCGGGGAACACGCGGATCCACATCTTGCCGCCGCGTTTGACATAGCGGCTGATCGAACGGCGCGCGGCCTCGATCTGGCGCGAGGTCAGCTGGCCGGTCTGGGTGGCCTTCAGGCCGAACTCGCCAAAGCTGACGAGGTTGCCGTTCCATGCCAGGCCGTCATTGCGGCCCTTGTGCATCTTGCGGTACTTGGTTCGCTTGGGTTGCAACATGATCAGTCCCTCGCCTCGCGTTCACGACGCGGCCCACGCGGACGCTCGCGGTCACCGCGATCGCCTCGCGGCGTGTCGTCCTGCTTCTCCTGGCCAACCTGGGAGAAATCGAAGATCTCGCCCTTGTAGACCCAGGTCTTGATGCCGATGATGCCGTAGGTGGTCTTGGCCTCGGCGAAACCGTAGTCGACGTCCGCACGCAGCGTGTGCAGCGGTACGCGACCTTCGCGGTACCACTCCGAACGCGCGATCTCGGCGCCGTTGAGGCGGCCGGCGACGTTGACCTTGATGCCCAGAGCGCCCAGGCGCATCGCGTTGCCGACGGCGCGCTTCATCGCGCGGCGGAACATGATGCGGCGCTCGAGCTGCTGCGCGATCGACTCGGCGACCAGCTGCGCGTCGAGCTCCGGCTTGCGGACCTCGGTGACGTTGATGTGCGCCGGGACGCCCATCAAGTCGGACACTTCCTTGCGCAGCTTCTCGATGTCCTCGCCACGCTTGCCGATCACCACGCCCGGGCGGGCGGTGTGGATCGTGACGCGGGCGGTCTTGGCCGGACGCTCGATCATGATGCGGCTGATGCCGGCGGCCGCCAGCTTCTTGCGCAGCATCTCGCGGACCTTCAGGTCGGCGGCGAGATAACCGGCGTATTCCTTCTTGCCGGCATACCACTTCGAGTTCCAGTCCTTGGAAATGCCAAGGCGGATACCGGTCGGATGAACTTTATGACCCATGAGTTACTTCCCCTCGCCGACGACGACGGTGATGTGGCTGGTGCGCTTGAGGATGCGGGTGCCGCGACCCTTGGCGCGCGCCATGAAACGCTTCAGCGTCGGGCCTTCGTCGACCATGATGGTCTTGACCTTCAGCTCGTCGACGTCGGCGCCCTGGTTGTTCTCAGCATTGGCGATCGCCGACTCCACCACCTTCTTGATCAGGTGGGCGGCTTTCTTGTCCGAGAACTTCAGCAGGTTGACGGCGCGCTCTGCAGAGAGGCCGCGCACCTGGTCTGCCACCAGTCGGGCCTTCTGCGGCGAGATGCGCGCGCTGCGGAGGATTGCTGTCGCTTCCATCGTCATGTCCTTACTTCCCCGACTTCTTGTCGCCGCCGTGACCCTTGAAGGTCCGCGTCAACGCAAATTCGCCGAGCTTGTGGCCAACCATGTTCTCGTTGACCAGCACCGGAACGTGGTTCTTGCCGTTGTGCACGGCGATGGTGTAACCCACCATTTCCGGCAGGATCATCGAACGACGCGACCAGGTCTTGATCGGACGCTTGGTGTTGCCCGCCGCTTCCACCTTCTTGACCAGGTGGTGGTCGACGAACGGACCTTTCTTGAGTGAACGTGCCATGGTCGATTAGCTCCTGCGATCGCGCACGATGAACTGCTGCGTCCGCTTGTTGTGTCGGGTCTTGTAACCCTTGGTCGGCACGCCCCACGGGGTGACCGGATGCGGGTTGCCCTGGCCGGCCTTGGCCTCGCCACCGCCGTGCGGATGGTCGACCGGGTTCATCGCCGCGCCGCGGACGGTCGGCTTGATCCCGCGCCAGCGGCTGGCGCCGGCCTTGCCCAGCTTCTCGAGGTTGTGCTCGACGTTGCCGACTTCGCCGATGGTCGCGCGGCACTCGGACGGAACGCGGCGCATCTCGCCCGAACGCAGGCGCAGCGTCGCGTAGACGCCTTCACGGGCGACCAGCTGCACACCGGCGCCGGCGGCACGTGCGATCTGCGCGCCCTTGCCAGGCTTCATCTCGATGCAGTGCACGGTCGAGCCAACCGGAATGTTGCGCAGTGGCAGGGTGTTGCCGGTCTTGATCGGCGCATCGTTGCCCGCGATCACCTGGTCGCCAGCCTTCAGGCCCTTGGGCGCGATGATGTAGCGGCGCTCACCATCGACGTAGCACAGCAGCGCGATGTGCGCGGTGCGGTTGGGATCGTATTCGATCCGCTCCACGCGCGCCGGAATGCCTTCCTTGTCGCGCTTGAAGTCGATGATGCGGTAATGCTGCTTGTGGCCACCGCCGATGTGGCGGGTGGTGATCCGGCCGTGGTGGTTGCGACCGCCGCTGTTGCTCTGCTTTTCGAGCAACGGCGCATGGGGCGCGCCCTTGTGCAGGTCAGGCGTGACCACGCGCACCGCGGAGCGGCGGCCGGGAGAAGTAGGCTTGAAAGTCATCAATGGCATCGGTCCGTCCTCAGGCCTTGGCCGTCATCACGTCGATCGACTGGCCGTTGGCCAGCGTCACGTACGCCTTGCGCCAGTCGCCGCGGCTGCCCTGGCGATTGCGGAAGGCCTTGTTCTTGCCCTTCACGTTCACCACGTTGACCGCTTCGACCTTGACGCTGAAAAGTTGTTCGACGGCCGACTTGATCTCGGCTTTGGTCGCGGTCTTCGCGACTTCGAACGCGTACTGGTTGGAAACTTCCTGCAGGCGCGCGGTCTTCTCGGACACGCGCGGGGCACGGATCACGCTGTAGAGCCTGGCGGCCGACACGACGTTCGTCAGGGCGCTATCGGGCTTGTTCATGCCAGCCACTCCTCGATCTTCTTCACCGCGTCACTGGTGACCAGGACGCTGTCGGCGCTGACCAGCGCCACCGGGTCCAGGCCCTGCACGTCGCGGACTTCGACGTACGGCAGGTTGCGCGCGGACAGGTACAGGTGCTCGGAAGCCTCTTCGGTCACGATCAGCGGCCGGCGGCCGAGGTCGTAGTCCTTCAGCTTCGACACCAGACCCTTGGTCTTGGACGCGTCGATGTCGAAACCGTCGACGATCGTCAGGCGGCCCTGGCGGTTGAGCTCCGACAGGATCGCGGAGATCGCGGCGCGATACATCTTGCGGTTGACCTTCTGCGCGAAGCTGCGCGGCTTGGCCGCGAACGTCACGCCGCCGCCGACGAAGATCGGGGCCGTCAGCGCGCCATGACGCGCACCGCCGCCCTTCTGCTTCTTCGACTTCTTGGTGGTGCCGCTGACTTCCGAGCGCGTCTTCTGCGCCTTGGTACCGGCACGGCCCGCGTTGCGGTAGGCAACGACGACCTGATGGACCAGGTCCTCGCTGAACTCGCGACCGAACACGGCGTCGGAAACCGACAGCTTCTCGTTGCTATTTCTGATGGCAAGTTCCATCGTCGTTCTCCTTATGCCTTGCTCGACGGACGGACGATGACGTCGCCGCCCGGCGCGCCAGGCACGGCGCCCTTGATCGCGATCAGGCCGCGCTCGGCGTCGACCCGGACCACTTCGAGGCGCTGCGTGCTCTGGCGCACGGCACCCATGTGGCCGGACATCTTCTTGCCCGGGAACACGCGGCCCGGCGTCTGGCGCTGGCCGATCGAACCCGGCGAGCGGTGCGACAGCGAGTTGCCGTGCGTCGCGTCGCCCATCTTGAAGTTCCAGCGCTTGATCGTGCCCTGGAAACCCTTGCCCTTGGTCACGCCCTCGACGTCGACGATCTGGCCGACTTCGAAGATGTCGGCCTTGATCTCGCCGCCGACGCTGAAGTCGCCGATCTTGTCGTCGGCCACGCGCAGCTCCCACAGGCCACGGCCGGCTTCGACCTTGGCCTTGGCCAGGTGGCCCGCCTCGGGCTTGTTGACCAGCGCGGCGCGCTTGACGCCAACGGCAACCTGCACGGCGCTGTAGCCGTCGGTCTCGGGGGTCTTCACCTGGGTGATGCGGTTCGGGGTCGCCTCGATCAGCGTCACCGGAACGGACGCGCCGTCTTCGGTGAAGATGCGGCTCATGCCGGCCTTGCGGCCGACGATGCCCAACGAATATTTCTTCGCGGTCATGGTCGTGGCCCTCAGGTCAGCTTGATCTGGACGTCGACGCCAGCCGCGAGCTCGAGCTTCATCAGCGCGTCCACGGTCTTGTCGTTGGGGTCGATGATGTCGAGCACGCGCTTGTGCGTGCGGGTTTCGTACTGGTCACGCGCATCCTTGTCGACGTGCGGCGACGTCAGGATGGTGTAACGCTCGATTTTGGTCGGCAACGGGATCGGGCCACATACCTGGGCGCCGGTCCGCTTGGCCGTTTCGACGATCTCGCTGGCCGAACGATCGATCAGACGATGATCGAACGCCTTGAGCCGGATCCGGATCTTTTGGTCCGCCATGACGGAGATTCCTTCATTGAAAGAGCGACAGGCTTCGCGGCTGGATGCGCAAAACCCCGTGGAAACAATGACTTGCCGAAACAAATCCCCCACTTCGGCAGTATCCTGAACGCAAGAACGGACCGGTCACCCGGTCCGCCAGACTTGAGAATCGCAGACGCGACGGCTGGCTCCTCCCTATGTGCTCCGAAGAACTTCGGGGCGGGTGGAGCACTGCCACGCGACATTTCCCTGTCTGGCGAAAACGAAGCGCGTCCTGCGCCTCATTTCGCGGTCTTCGCGAATTGCCATGCGGGCGATCCGTGAAGTAGTCGAACATTATAGCGGGCTGCCCAAAACCATTGCAAGCCCGTTTTCGATCATTTTTGCGGGGTTGGCTCGCCCCGCCGGGTAAGGCTGGATCCCCGACTAGAGCACTCGGGGATGACGATCTGACAAACCCGTGCGCGCCTTGGCGCGCACGGGCCAGATCGTCACTTGATGATCTTGGCCACCACGCCGGCGCCGACCGTGCGGCCGCCTTCGCGGATCGCGAACCGCAGGCCGTCGTCCATCGCCACCGGGTTGATCAGCGCCACCACCATCTTCACGTTGTCGCCCGGCATCACCATCTCCACGCCCTCGGGCAGGGTGACGGCACCGGTGATGTCCGTGGTCCGGAAGTAGAACTGCGGGCGGTAACCCTTGAAGAACGGCGTATGACGGCCGCCCTCGTCCTTCGACAGCACGTACACCTCGGCCTCGAACTCCGTGTGCGGGGTGATCGAACCGGGCTTGGCCAGCACCTGGCCACGCTCCACGTCGTCACGCTTGGTGCCGCGCAGCAGCAGGCCCGCGTTGTCACCCGCCTGGCCCTGGTCCAGCAGCTTGCGGAACATCTCCACGCCCGTGACCGTGGTCTTCTGGGTCGCCCGGATGCCCACGATCTCGATTTCGTCGCCCACCTTGATGATCCCGCGCTCGATGCGACCGGTCACCACCGTGCCGCGGCCCGAGATCGAGAACACGTCTTCCACCGGCATCAGGAACGGCTTGTCGATGTCGCGCTCCGGCTCCGGAATCCAGGTGTCCAGCGCGTCCACCAGCTGCAGGATCGACGGCACGCCGATCTCCGACTGGTCGCCTTCCAGCGCCTTGAGCGCCGAACCCTTGATGATCGGGGTGTCGTCGCCCGGGAACTCGTACTTGCTCAGCAGCTCGCGGACTTCCATCTCCACCAGCTCCATCAGCTCGGCGTCGTCCACCATGTCCGCCTTGTTCAGGTAGACCACGATGTACGGCACGCCCACCTGGCGGGCCAGCAGGATGTGCTCGCGCGTCTGCGGCATCGGGCCGTCCGCGGCCGAGCACACCAGGATCGCGCCGTCCATCTGCGCCGCACCGGTGATCATGTTCTTCACGTAGTCCGCGTGACCCGGGCAGTCGACGTGCGCGTAATGGCGGTTCGGGCTCTCGTACTCCACGTGCGAGGTCGAAATCGTGATCCCGCGCGCCTTCTCTTCCGGCGCCATGTCGATCTGGTCGTAGGCCTTGAATTCGCCGCCAAAACGTTCCGCGCCGATCTTCGTCAGCGCCGCCGTCAGCGTCGTCTTCCCGTGGTCCACGTGACCGATCGTGCCCACGTTCACGTGGGGCTTGGTGCGCTCGAACTTACCCTTGGCCATTGGTTTGAACTCCGTGATTCGTAATTGGTGGTTACCAGCCTGCGGCTGCTGTGAATCGCTTGGTGATTCGCTGGAAACGGGATTCATGACCTTCAATCACGAATCCCGGATCGGAAATCACCCCTTCTTGGTGACCGTCTCGGCGATGTTCGCCGGCGCTTCCGCGTAATGGTCGAACTCCATCGTGAACGTGGCGCGACCCTGCGACATCGAGCGCAAGCTCGTCGCATAGCCGAACATCTCGCCCAGCGGCAGCATCGCATTGATGATCTTGCCCGACGGGCTGTCGTCCTGGCCCTGCAGGATGCCGCGGCGACGGCTGACGTCGCCCATCACGTCGCCAAGATAATCCTCGGGCGAGACGATCTCGACCTTCATGATCGGCTCGAGCAGAACCGGGCTGGCCTTGTGGAAGCCTTCCTTGAAGCCCATCGAACCGGCGATCTTGAACGCCATTTCGGACGAGTCGACCTCATGGTACGAACCGTCGTACAGCTTGACCTTGACGTCGACGATCGGATAGCCCGCAAGAATGCCGTTGGCGACGGCTTCCTGGATGCCCTTGTCGACGGCCGGGATGTATTCCTTCGGCACCACGCCACCGACGATCGCATTCTCGAACTCGTAACCCTTGCCCTGCTCGTTCGGCGAGATTTCCAGCCAGACATGGCCAAACTGGCCCTTGCCGCCCGACTGGCGCACGAACTTGCCTTCAGCCTTGACCGTCTTGCGGATGGTCTCGCGGTAGGCAACCTGCGGCTTGCCGACGTTGGCCTCGACGTTGAATTCGCGCTTCATGCGGTCGACGAGGATGTCCAGGTGCAGCTCGCCCATGCCGGCGATGATGGTCTGGCCGGATTCCTCGTCGGTCCGCACGCGGAACGACGGATCTTCCTGCGCCAGGCGCCCGAGCGCGATGCCCATCTTCTCCTGGTCGGACTTGGTCTTCGGCTCGACCGCCATCGAGATGACGGGCTCCGGGAACACCATGCGCTCGAGGGTGATGATGTGGTCCTGGGCGCACAGCGTGTCGCCCGTGGTCACGTCCTTCAGGCCCACGGCCGCAGCGATGTCGCCGGCGCGCACTTCCTTGATCTCGTTGCGATCGTTGGAGTGCATCTGCAGGATGCGGCCCACGCGCTCCTTCTTCGACTTGACCGGGTTGTAGACCTGGTCGCCGGAGTTAAGCACGCCCGAGTAGACGCGGAAGAACGTCAGCGAACCCACGAACGGGTCGGTCATGATCTTGAACGCGAGCGCGGAGAACGGCTCGGTATCCAGGGCCTTGCGGCTGTCTTCCTTCTCGTCATCGTCGATGCCCTGCACCGGCGGACGGTCGGTCGGCGACGGCAGCAGGTGGACCACGCCGTCGAGCATGGCCTGCACGCCCTTGTTCTTGAACGCGGTGCCGCAGAAGACCGGCACGATCTCGACCTTCAGGGTGCGCTCGCGCAGGCCGGCAAGGATTTCGTCCTCGGTCAGCTCGCCGCCTTCCAGATACTTGTCCATCAGCGCTTCGTTGGCTTCGGCCGCGGCCTCGACCATGAACGAACGCGCCGCGGTGGCCTTCTCGAGCAGCTCGGCCGGGATTTCGCCGTATTCGAACACGGTGCCCTGGGACGCGGTATCCCAGTGGATACGCTTCATCTTGACCAAGTCGATGACGCCGTCGAAACCGTCCTCGGCACCCACCGGCACCTGCATCGGGACGGCGTACGCGCCCAGGCGCGAGCGCAACTGCTCGACGACCTTGTCGAAGTTGGCGCCGGTGCGGTCCATCTTGTTGACGAACGCCATGCGCGGCACTTTGTACTTGTTGGCCTGGCGCCACACGGTCTCGGACTGCGGCTGCACGCCGCCGACCGCGCACAGCACGAACACCGCGCCGTCGAGTACGCGCAGCGACCGCTCGACTTCGATCGTGAAGTCGACGTGCCCGGGGGTGTCGATGATGTTGAAGCGGTGCTGCGGCATCGACTTGTCCATGCCGGTCCAGAACGCGGTGGTCGCGGCGGACGTGATGGTGATGCCACGCTCCTGCTCCTGCTCCATCCAGTCCATGGTGGCGGCGCCGTCGTGCACTTCACCGATCTTGTGGCTGACGCCGGTGTAGAACAGGATGCGCTCGGACGTGGTGGTCTTGCCGGCATCGATGTGGGCCATGATGCCGAAGTTGCGGTAGCGTTCGATGGGAGTGGTGCGAGCCACGGCGATTCTCGTAATGTTTGCCCGGTGAACCAGGGCCGGAAATGGCCGGACGCCGCCTCGCGGCGGCTTCCGGAATCGTCGTGCGACCTGGAGCGGTACCGGGTCGCGGGTCGGTATCCGCGCGCGATGCGCAGCGGACGCCGGGAGCGGGCGCCGTCTCCGGCGCCCCGCGGCACACGTCCGTGCGCCGCTTTTCAGCTATCTCACCAGCGGTAGTGCGCGAACGCCTTGTTCGCTTCCGCCATGCGGTGGGTTTCTTCGCGCTTCTTGATCGCGCCGCCACGGTTCTCGGAGGCATCGATCAGCTCGGCGGCCAGCTTGCGCGGCATGCTGTTCTCGCCACGCTTGCGGGCGGAATCGATCAGCCAGCGCATGGCCAGCGCCATGCGGCGCGACTGGCGCACTTCGACCGGCACCTGGTAGGTGGCGCCGCCGACGCGGCGGGACTTCACCTCGACCGACGGCGAGATGTTGCCCAGCGCCTTCTCGACGACTTCAAGCGGGTTCGGGTTCTTCTCGCCGATCACGTCCATGGCGCCGTAGACGATCTTCTCGGCCACCGACTTCTTGCCGCTGTACATGACCATGTTGATGAAGCGCGCGATCGTCTCGCTGCCATGCTTCGGGTCGGGCAGCACCGAACGCTGCGGAGTGTTTCCTTTACGCGACATAGCTGTGTTCGCCTATCTCAATGCTTTTGGTTGAAAGTGCGGCCATGGATGGCCGCCCTGCCTTTCCGGGCCTGGATGCCCGGGCTGATCAGCTCTTCGGACGCTTGGCGCCGTACTTGGAGCGACTCTTGCGACGCTTGGTCACGCCGGCGGCGTCGAGCGAGCCGCGCACGGTGTGGTAGCGCACGCCCGGCAGGTCCTTGACGCGACCGCCACGGATCAGCACCACCGAGTGCTCCTGCAGGTTGTGGCCTTCGCCGCCGATGTACGAGATCACCTCGTAACCGTTGGTCAGGCGCACCTTGGCCACCTTACGCAGGGCCGAGTTCGGCTTTTTCGGGGTGGTGGTGTAGACGCGGGTACAAACCCCGCGACGCTGCGGGCAGTTCACCAGCGCGGGCGAATTGCTTTTGTAGGTCTCGGGATTGCGCGCCTTGCGCACCAGCTGGTTGATCGTTGCCATCGGTCTCGGGTCTGTGTACGGGCCGGAGCCCTGTCGTGAAAACGAAGGCAGGCGGAGTGACCCAGCCTGCCAGACGGAAAAGTATAGCTGGCGCGGACGCTGGGCGTCAACGCAAGCCGGACCCGGCCCGGGCCATCCACCCCAGAGGGTGGCGGCCGGAGCCTGCGATCGAGATCCCGCCCTTCCTGGGCCGAACACGAGGCGCTTCCATGGCGCCTCATTTCGTGATCTGGCGGGCCCCGGAGGGCCCGGCGACCCCCTTTTACGGGGTCGCCACTAGCGGTATATCAGGTGTTGCCGGTTGCTTCGTCGGCCATGACTTCGCTGACTTCGCCAGCTGCCTCGCCGGCGATCGTGCCCGACAGGGCATCCATCTCGGAATCGGTCAGGCCCGAAGCGTTCTTGCGACGCTGGGTATGGTACGCCAAGCCGGTGCCGGCGGGAATCAGGCGGCCGACGATCACGTTCTCCTTCAGGCCACGCAGGCCGTCACGGGTACCGCGCACGGCGGCCTCGGTCAGCACGCGGGTGGTCTCCTGGAAGGAAGCCGCGGAGATGAACGACTCGGTCGCCAGCGAGGCCTTGGTGATGCCCAGCAGGACCGGCTCGAACTTCGCCGGCAGCTCGCCCTTGGCTTCCAGCTTGATGTTGTCCTCCAGCACGCGCTGGCGCTCGGCCTGTTCGCCGTGCAGGAAGCGGCTGTCGCCCTGGTCGGTGATCTCGACCTTGCGCAGCATCTGGCGAACGATCACCTCGATGTGCTTGTCGTTGATCTTCACGCCCTGCAGGCGGTAGACGTCCTGGATTTCCTTGGTCAGGTACACGGCCAGCGGCTCCACGCCCAGCAGGCGCAGGATGTCCTGCGGGCTCGGCTCGCCGTCCACCACGGTCTCGCCCTTCTCCACGTGCTCGCCTTCGAACACGATGATCTGGCGATACTTCGGGATCAGCTCCTCGTGCTCCTCGCCATCGGGTCCCTTGATGATCAGGCGCTGCTTGCCCTTGGTGTCCTTGCCGAAGCTGACCACGCCGGAGCGCTCGGCCAGGATCGCCTGGTCCTTGGGCTTGCGGGCCTCGAACAGGTCGGCCACGCGCGGCAGGCCACCGGTGATGTCGCGGGTCTTGGAGGCTTCCTGCGGCACCTTGGTGACCACGTCGCCGACGCCGACCGGGGCGCCGTCCTGCAGGTTGACGATCGAGCGCGGCGGCAGCAGGTACTGAGCCGGCAGGTCGGTCCCGGGGATGGAGAGATCCTCGCCCTTCTTGTCGACGATGCGCACGATCGGGCGCAGGTCCTTGCCCTGCGAACCGCGACGCTTGGGATCGGTGATCTCGCGCGAGGCCAGGCCGGTCAGGTCGTCGGTCTTCTCGATCACCGTCACGCCGTCGATGAAATCGACGAAGCGGATGAAGCCGGCGACTTCCGACACGATCGGGTGGTTATGCGGGTCCCAATGCGCGACCGACTGGCCGGCCTTGACCGCGGCGCCGTCCTTGACGTCGATGGTGGCGCCGTAGGGCAGCTTGTAGCGCTCGCGCTCGCGGCCGTGGGCGTCGAGCACCGACAGTTCGCCCGAACGCGACACCGCGACCAGGTGGCCGTTGGCATGCGAGACGGTCTTGAGGTTGTTGAACTTGATCGAACCGGTGGTCTTGACCGTCACGTTGTCGATCGCCGCCGCACGCGACGCCGCGCCACCGATGTGGAACGTACGCATGGTCAGCTGGGTGCCCGGCTCGCCGATCGACTGCGCGGCCACCACGCCCACGGCTTCGCCATGGTTGACGATGTGGCCACGGCCCAGGTCGCGGCCGTAGCAGTACGCGCAGACGCCGAACGAGGATTCGCAGGTGATCGTCGAGCGCACCTTGATCGACTGCACGCCGGCGTCCTCGAGCTTGCGCACCCAGGCCTCGTCGAGCAGCGTGTTGCGGGTGACGATCGGGTCGTCGTCCTCGCCCGGCACGAACACGTCCTCGGCCACGATGCGGCCCAGCACGCGGTCGCGCAGCGGCTCGACCACGTCGCCGCCTTCGACGATCGGGGCCATGGTCAGGCCGCCGAGCGTGCCGCAGTCGTCGCCGGTGATCACCACGTCCTGCGCCACGTCGACCAGGCGACGGGTCAGGTAGCCGGAGTTCGCGGTCTTCAGCGCGGTATCGGCCAGGCCCTTTCGGGCGCCGTGGGTCGAGATGAAGTACTGCAGGACGTTGAGGCCCTCGCGGAAGTTCGCGGTGATCGGCGTCTCGATGATCGAGCCGTCCGGACGCGCCATCAGGCCGCGCATGCCGGCCAGCTGGCGGATCTGCGCCTGCGAACCGCGGGCGCCGGAGTCGGCCATGATGTAGACCGAGTTCATCGACTTCTGCGCGACCTGCTCGCCCTTGGCGTTGGTCACCATCTCGGTGCCGATGGTCTTCATCATTTCCTGGGCCACGCGCTCGTTGGTGCGCGACCAGATGTCGACCACCTTGTTGTAGCGCTCGCCGGCGGTGACCAGACCCGACTGGTACTGCTGTTGGATCTCCACGACTTCGGCTTCGGCCTCTTCGAGGATGCCCTTCTTGGTGTCCGGGATGATCATGTCGTCGATGCCGATCGAGACGCCGGCGCGCGTGGCGTACGCGAAGCCGGTGTACATCAGCTGGTCGGCGAACACGACCGTGTCCTTCAGCCCGAGCAGGCGGTAGCAGGAGTTGATCAGGCGGCTGATGTTCTTCTTGGTCAGCTCGGTGTTGGCCAGCGCGAACGGCAGGCCTTCGGGCAGGATCTCGACCAGCAGCGCGCGACCGACCGTGGTGTCCACGATCGAGGTCTTCTTCTGCTTGTTGCCTTCCTCGTCGGTCACGGTTTCGGTGATGCGCACCTTGACCTTGGCGTGCAGGCCGGCGGCCTTGTTGTCGAACGCGCGCTTCACCTCGGCGACGTTGGCAAACACCATGCCTTCGCCGTTGGTGTTCTCAAGGGCGCGGGTCATGTAGTACAGGCCCAGCACGACGTCCTGCGACGGCACGATGATCGGCTCGCCGTTGGCCGGCGACAGGATGTTGTTCGACGCCATCATCAGCGCGCGCGCTTCCAGCTGGGCCTCGAGGCTCAGCGGGACGTGCACGGCCATCTGGTCGCCGTCGAAGTCGGCGTTGAACGCGGTGCAGACCAGCGGATGCAGCTGGATCGCCTTGCCTTCGATCAGCACCGGCTCGAATGCCTGGATGCCGAGGCGATGCAGGGTCGGCGCGCGGTTGAGCAGCACCGGATGCTCGCGGATCACTTCTTCCAGGATGTCCCAGACTTCGGCTTCCTCGCGCTCGACCAGCTTCTTGGCAGCCTTGATCGTGGTCGCGAGGCCACGACGCTGCAGCTTGGCGAAGATGAAGGGCTTGAACAGCTCAAGCGCCATCTTCTTCGGCAGGCCGCACTCGTGCAGGCGCAACGTCGGGCCGACCACGATGACCGAACGGCCGGAGTAGTCGACGCGCTTGCCGAGCAGGTTCTGGCGGAAGCGGCCCTGCTTGCCCTTGATCATGTCGGCCAGCGACTTGAGCGGGCGCTTGTTGGTGCCGGTGATGGCACGGCCGCGGCGGCCGTTGTCCATCAGCGCGTCGACCGATTCCTGCAGCATGCGCTTTTCGTTGCGCACGATGATGTCGGGCGCGTTGAGTTCGAGCAGGCGGCGCAGGCGGTTGTTGCGGTTGATGACGCGACGGTACAGGTCGTTGAGGTCGGAGGTCGCGAAGCGGCCACCGTCCAGCGGCACCAGCGGGCGCAGGTCCGGCGGCAGCACCGGCAGCACGGTCATGACCATCCACTCGGGGCGGTTGCCCGACTCGAGGAAGGCCTCGACCAGCTTGATGCGCTTGGTCAGGCGCTTGAGCTTGGTCTCCGAACCGGTGGCGGCGATTTCTTCCTTCAGGTGCACCATCTCGGCCTGCAGGTCGATCGTGCGCAGCAGGTCGAACACCGCCTCTGCGCCCATCGCGGCATCGAAGTCGTCGCCGTGCTCCTGGCGCATCTGCATGAACTGCTCTTCGTTGAGCAGCTGGCCGCGCTCGAGCGGGGTCAGGCCCGGCTCGGTGACGACGAACGCCTCGAAGTACAGGATCCGCTCGATGTCGCGCAGGGTCATGTCCAGCATCAGGCCGATGCGCGACGGCAGCGACTTGAGGAACCAGATGTGCGCCACCGGCGAGGCCAGGTCGATGTGGCCCATGCGCTCGCGGCGCACCTTGGCCAGCGTGACCTCGGTGCCGCACTTCTCGCACACCACGCCGCGGTGCTTCATGCGCTTGTACTTGCCGCACAGGCACTCGTAGTCCTTGATCGGCCCGAAGATGGCGGCGCAGAACAGGCCGTCGCGCTCGGGCTTGAAGGTGCGGTAGTTGATGGTCTCGGGCTTCTTCACTTCGCCGTAGGACCACGAACGGATCAGGTCCGGCGAGGCCAGCGCGATCTTGATCGCGTCGAAGTCGAGCGCCGGGCGCTGCTGGTTGAACAGGTTCAGAAGGTCTTTCATGTTTGACTCCGGGATTCGGGATACGAGTTTCGGGATTGGCTATTGCGGGAACCCGGCGATGCCGGATTCCCCACCTCCGTTCCTCAGTTCTCCTCGAGCTCCATGTTGATGGCCAGCGAGCGGATTTCCTTGACCAGCACGTTGAACGACTCGGGCATGCCGGCGACCATCTCGTGCTCGCCGTCGACGATGTTCTTGTACATCTGGTTGCGGCCCTGCACGTCGTCGGACTTCACCGTCAGCATTTCCTGCAGGGTGTAGGCCGCGCCGTAGGCTTCCAGCGCCCAGACTTCCATTTCGCCGAAGCGCTGGCCGCCGAACTGCGCCTTGCCGCCCAGCGGCTGCTGGGTGACGAGCGAGTACGGACCGGTGGAACGCGCGTGCATCTTGTCGTCGACCAGGTGGTTGAGCTTGAGCATGTGCATGTAGCCCACCGTGACCTTGCGCTCGAACGGCTCGCCGGTGCGGCCGTCGTAGAGCTGGGTCTGGCCGCTGGTCGGCAGCTCGGCGAGTTCGAGCATCTTCTTGATCTCGAGCTCGGTCGCGCCGTCGAACACCGGGGTGGCCATCGGCACGCCGTCGGTCAGGTTGTGCGCGAGCGTCAGCAACTCCTCGTCGGAGAACTGCTTCAGGTCGACGCGCTGGCCGTGCAGCTTGCCGTCGTGGTTGTAGATCTCGTCGAGGAAGCTGCGCAGCTCGGCCACCTTGGCCTGCGCCTGCAGCATGCGATCGATCTTCTGGCCCAGGCCCTTCGCGGCCCAGCCCAGGTGCACCTCGAGGATCTGGCCGATGTTCATTCGGCTCGGCACGCCCAGCGGGTTGAGCACGATGTCCACGGTCTCGCCGTTGGCCATGTGCGGCATGTCCTGCACCGGCACGATGGTCGACACCACGCCCTTGTTGCCGTGGCGGCCGGCCATCTTGTCGCCCGGCTGGATGCGGCGCTTCACCGCCAGGTACACCTTGACCATCTTCAGCACGCCCGGGGCGAGGTCGTCGCCCTGGGTGATCTTGCCGCGCTTGTCCTGGAAGCGGCGCTCGAACTCCTTCTGGTGCGCCTCGATCTGCATCGAAGCGCGCTCGATCGCGTCGGACGCGTCCTCGTCCTTCATGCGCAGGTTGAACCATTCCTTCCTCGGCAGGCCGTCGAGGACCAGCGAACTGACCGTCTCGCCCTTCTTCAGCCCGGCGCCACCGTTGGCCACCTTGCCCAGCAGCTGCGAGCGCAGGCGCGCGTAGATCGCGCTTTCGAGGATGCGGAACTGGTCGTCGAAGTCCTTCTTGACGTGCTTGATCTCGCTCTCTTCGATCTGCTTGGCACGCTTGTCCTTCTCGATGCCGTCGCGGGTGAAGACCTGCACGTCGATGACGACGCCGTCCATGCCCGGCGGCACGCGCAGCGAGCTGTCCTTCACGTCGGAGGCCTTCTCGCCGAAGATCGCGCGCAGCAGCTTCTCTTCCGGGGTCAGCTGGCTCTCGCCCTTCGGCGTGACCTTGCCGACCAGGATGTCGCCGGCGCGCACTTCGGCGCCGATGTACACCACGCCGGACTCGTCGAGGCGGTTCAATGCCTGCTCGGAGACGTTCGGGATGTCGGCGGAGATCTCCTCCGGCCCGAGCTTGGTGTCGCGCGCCTGGACGGTGAGCTCCTCGATGTGGATCGTGGTGTAGCGATCCTCGACCACCACCCGCTCGGAAAGCAGGATCGAGTCCTCGAAGTTGTAGCCGTTCCACGGCATGAACGCGACCAGCATGTTCTGGCCCAGGGCCAGTTCGCCGATGTCGGTGGACGGGCCGTCGGCCAGCACGTCGCCGCGCGCGACCACGTCGCCCACGTTCACCAGCGGGGTCTGGTTGATGCAGGTGTTCTGGTTGGAGCGCGTGTACTTGATCAGGTTGTAGATGTCGACGCCGGCATCGTGCTCGCCGGAAATCTCGTCCTCATTGGCCTTGACCACGATGCGGCCGGCGTCGATCTGCTCGATCACGCCGCCGCGGCGCGCGTTCACCGTCACGCCCGAGTCGCGCGCCACGGCGCGCTCGATGCCGGTGCCGACCAGCGGCTTCTGCGAACGCAGCGTCGGCACGGCCTGGCGCTGCATGTTGGCGCCCATCAGCGCGCGGTTGGCGTCGTCGTGCTCCAGGAACGGCACCAGCGCCGCGGCGACCGACACGGTCTGCATCGGCGAGACGTCCATGAAGTCCACTTCGCTCGGCGGCTTGAGCAGCGACTCGCCCTGGTAGCGGCAGTCGACGAACTGGGCGTTCATGATGCCCTTGTCGTCCTGCGGCGCATTGGCCTGGGCGATGACGTACTCGTTCTCCTCGATCGCGGAGAGGTATTCGATCTCGTCGGTGACCTTGCTGTTGACGACCTTGCGGTACGGCGTCTCGAGGAAGCCGTACTTGTTGGTGCGCGCGAACACGGCCAGCGAGTTGATCAGGCCGATGTTCGGGCCTTCCGGCGTCTCGATGGTGCAGACGCGACCGTAGTGGGTCGGATGCACGTCGCGCACTTCGAAGCCGGCGCGCTCGCGGGTCAGGCCGCCCGGGCCAAGCGCGGAGACGCGGCGCTTGTGGGTGACTTCCGACAGCGGGTTGTTCTGGTCCATGAACTGCGACAGCTGCGACGAACCGAAGAACTCCTTCACCGCCGCCGCGACCGGCTTGGCGTTGATCAGTTCCTGCGGGGTCAGGCCATCGGCCTCGGCCATGGTCAGGCGTTCGCGCACCGCGCGCTCCACGCGCACCAGGCCGACGCGGAACACGTTCTCGGCCATTTCGCCGACCGAACGCACGCGGCGGTTGCCGAGGTGGTCGATGTCGTCGACGGTGCCGCGGCCGTTGCGGATCTCGGTCAGCACCTTGATCACGTCGAGGATGTCGGACATGTCGCCGAACTCCTCGCGCAGGCGCACCGAATCCTCATCCTTGCGCTCGGCGAAGTAACGCGCGTCGTACAGCACCGAGGCGCCGGTGACTTCCTTGCGGCCGATGCGACGGTTGAACTTCATCCGGCCGACCGTCGACAGGTCGTAGCGCTCGAAGGTGAAGAACAGGTTGTGGAACAGGTTCTGCGCGGCATCCTTGGTCGGCGGCTCGCCGGGACGCATCATGCGGTAGATCTCGACCAGCGCTTCGAGCTGGGTCTTGGTGCTGTCGATGCGCAGGGTGTTGGACAGGTAGGCGCCGCGATCGAGGTCGTTGACCCAGATCGTGCCGATGCCGTCGATGCCGGCCTTGCGGAACTTCTCCAGCGTCTCCTCGGTGATCTCGTCGTTGGCGGTGGCCAGCAGTTCGCCGGTCTCGGCCTCGATCACGTCATGGGACAGGATGCGGCCGATCAGGTAGCTGTCCGGCACCGCCAGCGCGGCGATGCCCGAATCGGCGAGCTGCTTGACGTGGCGGGCGGTGACGCGCTTGCCGGCCTCGACGATGACGTGGTCGCCATCGGCCAGGTCGAAGTCCAGGGTCTCGCCGCGCAGGCGCTCGGGCACCAGCGCCAGCTGCACGCCTTCGGTCGGGTCGATGTGGAAGGTGTTGATCTCGAAGAACTCGTTCAACATCTCTTCGTTGTTGTAGCCCAACGCGCGCAGCAACACCGACACCGGCAACTTGCGGCGGCGGTCGATACGGGTGAACAGCGCGTCCTTCGGGTCGAACTCGAAGTCCAGCCAGGAGCCGCGGTACGGAATGATGCGGGCGCTGTACAGCAGCTTGCCCGACGAATGGGTCTTGCCGCGGTCGTGGTCGAAGAACACGCCCGGCGAACGGTGCAGCTGCGAGACGATGACGCGCTCGGTGCCGTTGACGATGAAGGTGCCGTTGTCGGTCATGAGCGGGATCTCGCCCATGTAGACCTCCTGCTCCTTCACGTACTTGATGGCCTTGCTCGACGACTCGCGGTCGTAGATCACCAGGCGCACGGTGACGCGCAGCGGCGCGCCGTAGCTCATGCCGCGCTGGCGGCACTCGCGCTCGTCGAACACCGGGTCGCCGAGCTTGTAGCCGACGTATTCGAGGGCTGCGTAGCCGTTGTAACTGACGATCGGGAACACCGACTTGAGCGCGGCATGCAGGCCACGATCGGCGCGCTTGGCCGGATCGGTGTTGGCCTGCAGGAACTCGCGGTAGGAGTCGACCTGGATGGCGAGAAGGAATGGCACTTCGAGGATGGAACCGCGCTTGCCGAAGTCCTTGCGGATGCGCTTCTTCTCGGTGAACGAGTACTGCGACTGGTTCTGGGACGTCGTCATGGGGAGCTACCGCCTTTGGCATCTGTGGGCCGCGCGTCCGCGGCCCGGGGGAATCAATTGGGCTGATTCGGGGAAAATCGCCAGTGGGAAGTCGCTGGTATTGCCGGCACCAGCACGCCTTCTCCCGCTACTTCCGACTGTCGACTCGTGTCAGTTTTTCGGGTATCGCTACAACGGCCAAAGGCCGGGGGCTTTCGCCCCCAGCCTTGGCTGGTCGCCACTACCTCCGGCGACGCAAGGAACGCTTACTTCACTTCCACCGTGGCGCCGGCGGTTTCCAGGTCCTTCTTGAACTTGGCGGCGTCGTCCTTCGACACGCCTTCCTTGATCGTGCCACCGGCTTCGGTCAGGTCCTTGGCTTCCTTCAGGCCCAGGCCGGTGATCGCGCGGACCACCTTGATGACTTCGACCTTCTTCTCGCCGGCCGACTTCAGGGAGACCGTGAACTCGGTCTGCTCTTCGGCCGGGGCGGCGGCACCGGCAGCCGGACCAGCGGCAACGGCCACCGGGGCTGCGGCGGACACGCCGAACTTTTCTTCCATCGCCTTGACCAGCTCCATCACCTCGACGAGGGTCTTGCTGCTGATCGCTTCGATGATCTGCTCGTTGGAAAGGGACATCGTAATTACCTCTGTTATCTAAAGTTGGAAACAGCTATCGATTCTGGAAACTCGTAAACCGAACTGATCGCGGATCGCGCCCGAAGGCGCTGCTCCTGCCTGGGTCAGGCCGCCTTCTGCTGGCCGACCGCGTTGGTCACGCGGGCAACCTGTACGGCCGGCTCGGAGAGCAGGCGCACCAGCATGGTGGCGGGCTGGACCATGACGCTGAGCAGCATCGACAACGCCTGATCGCGGGTCGGCAGCGACGCCAGGACATCCACATGGGAGCCCGGGTACATCTGCCCGCCCAACGAAACCAGGCGCGGCTTCAGCTTGTCGTTCGCCTTGGCGAACTCCTTGATCAGACGTCCGGCGGCACCGGGGTCTTCCTGCGAGAAGGCGTACAGCAAAGGACCGGTCAGCGCGTCCTTGACGACGGCGTAATCGGTGTTCTCCACTGCGCGCGAGACGAGCGTGTTCTTGGCAACTTTCAAGAACACGCCTTCCTGGCGCGCCTTCTTGCGCATGTCGGTCAGCTGGGCGACCGTCAAACCCACGTACTCCGCGGCGACCAGCGAGTGCGCGGAACCCGCGACCTCGGCCAGTTCGGCAACGACTTCCTGCTTCTGGGTCAGATTGAGAGCCATTGCACTCCTCCGTATTGCATTTCCGCCTTCTCGCATCCGCTCGAAGACGGGCCATGAGCCGCATCGGTCCGTCGACGCGGGGAACGCCAGGTGGCGTTCCGGGTGGTGGCCGTTTCCAAAAGATCGGTACAACGATGATCCTGGAGGGTCGGCAACCATCTACGCAGGCCCTTTCGTGCTTTCGCATTCCGGGATTAAGCGATCGATACCTGCAGCGACGGCGAATCCATGCCAGTTCGAGCGTCCCTGCCCGTCGTCGCTACTGCACCGACCGCGCCTGCGGTCTTTGACGGCCCCGCGCTGGCCTGAGCCTGCGCGATGCCCTCAAAACTTGCGTGATACCGGACGCTGGCCCGGCACACTTGGAACGTCATCCCCGCGGAGGCGGGGATCCAGTGAATTTGCATCTTTCAAATCGTTTGCAAAGCCACCAGCAAATCAAAATCAACGTCACTTGATCCCCGACAAAAGCACTCGGGGATGACGATTGCTGGCACCGCGCTACGCGCGGCTGGCAATCGTCACTTCAGCGACAGCGACGACTGGTCGACGGCAACGCCGGGGCCCATCGTCGAGCTGATCGAGATCTTCTGCAGGTAGGCACCCTTGGCGGTGGCCGGCTTGGCCTTGACCAGGTCGATGAGCAGCGCCTGCAGGTTGTCCTTCAGCTTGTCGGCGTCGAAGTCGGCCTTGCCGATCGTGCAGTGGATGATGCCGGCCTTGTCGGTGCGGTAACGCACCTGGCCGCCCTTGGCGTTCTTGACCGCCTCGCCCGGGTTCGGCGACACGGTGCCGACCTTCGGGTTGGGCATCAGGCCGCGCGGGCCGAGCAGCGTGCCGAGCTTGCCGACCACGCGCATCGCGTCCGGGGTGGCGATCACCACGTCGTAGCTCAGGTCGCCGCCCTGCATCTTCTCGGCCAGGTCGTCCATGCCGACCGCGTCGGCACCGGCAGCCAGGGCCTCATCGGCCTTGGCGCCCGCCGGGGCGAACACCGCCACGCGCACGCTCTTGCCGGTGCCGGCCGGCAGCACGGTGGAACCGCGCACCTGCTGGTCCGACTTCTTGGCGTCCACGCCGAGGCGCACGGCCACGTCGACGGCTTCGACGAACTTGGTCTTGCTGTTGTCCTTGACGATCTTCAGCGCCTCGTCGATCGGGTAGCTCTTGCCCGGGACGACGGCAGCCAGGATGGTCTTCTGTCGCTTGGTCTGTGCCATGGTCTCAGCCCTCCACCGTCAGGCCCATCGAACGGGCGGAGCCCGCGATGGTGCGCACTGCTGCATCGAGATCCGCCGCGGTCAGGTCGGGTTCCTTCGCCTTGGCGATCTCCTCGAGCTGCTTGCGGGTGACCTTGCCCACCTTCTCGGTGTTGGGGCGCTTGGAACCGGACTGCACGCCCGACGCCTTCTTCAGCAGGATCGTCGCGGGCGGCGTCTTGGTGATGAAGGTGAAGGTACGGTCCGAGTAGGCGGTGATCACGCAGGGAATCGGCAGGCCCGGCTCGAGCTTCTGCGTGGCGGCGTTGAATGCCTTGCAGAATTCCATGATGTTCAGGCCACGCTGGCCCAGCGCGGGACCGACCGGCGGGCTGGGATTGGCCTGCCCGGCCTTGACCTGCAGCTTGATGTAACCGACGACTTTCTTTGCCATTGCTCTCTACTCCTGCGAGTCCGAACGCCTGCACGCCTTGCGGCTGCGGGGCTCCTCGCGTGTTGGCCAGCGCGAACCACTCGCACCGGCGGATGTGTCCCTGCAGGCGCGGCTTCAGCCGCGCCTGCAGGAGCAGGTCAGGCCTTCTCGACCTGGCCGAATTCCAGTTCCACGGGCGTCGAGCGCCCGAAGATCAGCACCGCCACGCGCAGGCGGCTCTTCTCGTAATTCACTTCCTCGACCACGCCGTTGAAGTCGTTGAACGGGCCGTCGGTGACGCGCACCATCTGCCCGGCTTCGAACAGCACCTTGGGACGCGGCTTCTCGACGCCTTCCTGCACGCGGTCGAGGATCGCGGCAGCCTCGTCGTCGCGGATCGGCAGCGGCTTGTCGGCGGTGCCGCCGATGAAACCCATCACCTTCGGCGTTTCCTTGATCAGGTGCCAGCTCTCGCTGTCGATGCGCGGAATGCCGCCCTCGTCGTGGGTGGCGATCTGCACCAGCACGTAGCCGGGGAAGAACTTGCGCTCGGAACGGCGCTTCTGGCCGGAGCGCATCTCCACCACTTCCTCGGTCGGCACCAGCACATCGCCGAAACGCTCTTCCATGCCGGTGCGCACGATGCGGTCGCGCAGCGCCTGGGCCACGGACTTCTCGAAACCCGAGTAGGCGTGCACCACGTACCAGCGCTTGTTCACGTCAGGCTTGTTGTTGCCTTCCGGCGTGTTGTCTTGCGTTTCCATCGAACTTGCGACTCCTAGTGCCCGAGCAGGAGCTTGATGCCCCATTGAACGATCGCGTCGAAGCCGGCCATGATCAGGCTGATCACGACCACGACGCCGGCCACGACCCAGGTCAGGCGGGTAGCTTCCTGCCGCGTCGGCCAGACGACCTTGCGCAGTTCGAAGCGGGATTCCGAGAGGAACTCGCGGGTCTCGCGGCCCTTGGCACTGAGCATGAACACCACCAGCGCCGCCACCAGGCCGCCGACGACCGCAGCGATGCGCAACGTGTTCGACCACTGGCCATCGAACCAGTAGAAGGCGAATACGCCGGCCACCACGAGCAGCACGGCGACCGCGTACATCGCGAGATCGGCCGGGGAGGCTGCCTTGGTTTGTTCGACTCGACTATTCACGAAATTCCCGAATTGCCCTGTTGGTGGGACCCGCACGCGGCAGGCGCTGCTTTCCGCGGACGGATCCGCAGGTGGCGCGCCAGGTAGGACTCGAACCTACAACCTGCGGTTTTGGAGACCGCTGCTCTGCCAGTTGAGCTACTGACGCGTGGAGTGTCCGCGACTGCTGCGACGCACGTTCTTGAAAATGGCGAAGGCGGGACGTGGATCAGACAACAATCCGCGGCCCGCCGTTCGCGTTTCCGGCGGACGGGCCGCCAGACTTGCTTACTTGATGATCTTGGCCACCACGCCGGCGCCGACCGTGCGGCCGCCTTCGCGGATCGCGAATCGCAGGCCGTCGTCCATCGCCACCGGGTTGATCAGCGCCACCACCATCTTCACGTTGTCGCCCGGCATCACCATCTCCACGCCCTCGGGCAGGGTGACGGCACCGGTGATGTCCGTGGTCCGGAAGTAGAACTGCGGGCGGTAACCCTTGAAGAACGGCGTATGACGGCCGCCCTCGTCCTTCGACAGCACGTACACCTCGGCCTCGAACTCCGTGTGCGGGGTGATCGAACCGGGCTTGGCCAGCACCTGGCCACGCTCCACGTCGTCACGCTTGGTGCCGCGCAGCAGCAGGCCCGCGTTGTCACCCGCCTGGCCCTGGTCCAGCAGCTTGCGGAACATCTCCACGCCCGTGACCGTGGTCTTCTGGGTCGCCCGGATGCCCACGATCTCGATTTCGTCGCCCACCTTGATGATCCCGCGCTCGATGCGACCGGTCACCACCGTGCCGCGGCCCGAGATCGAGAACACGTCTTCCACCGGCATCAGGAACGGCTTGTCGATGTCGCGCTCCGGCTCCGGAATCCAGGTGTCCAGCGCGTCCACCAGCTGCAGGATCGACGGCACGCCGATCTCCGACTGGTCGCCTTCCAGCGCCTTGAGCGCCGAACCCTTGATGATCGGGGTGTCGTCGCCCGGGAACTCGTACTTGCTCAGCAGCTCGCGGACTTCCATCTCCACCAGCTCCATCAGCTCGGCGTCGTCCACCATGTCCGCCTTGTTCAGGTAGACCACGATGTACGGCACGCCCACCTGGCGGGCCAGCAGGATGTGCTCGCGCGTCTGCGGCATCGGGCCGTCCGCGGCCGAGCACACCAGGATCGCGCCGTCCATCTGCGCCGCACCGGTGATCATGTTCTTCACGTAGTCCGCGTGACCCGGGCAGTCGACGTGCGCGTAATGGCGGTTCGGGCTCTCGTACTCCACGTGCGAGGTCGAAATCGTGATCCCGCGCGCCTTCTCTTCCGGCGCCATGTCGATCTGGTCGTAGGCCTTGAATTCGCCGCCAAAACGTTCCGCGCCGATCTTCGTCAGCGCCGCCGTCAGCGTCGTCTTCCCGTGGTCCACGTGACCGATCGTGCCCACGTTCACGTGGGGCTTGGTGCGCTCGAACTTACCCTTGGCCATGACTGTGCTTCTCGCTGAACTGTTGGATGACTGGAATCGGAATGTTGGGTGGAGCGTTGGAGCTGGAGATGGTGCTCACGAATGGAATCGAACCATCGACCTCCTCCTTACCAAGGAGGTGCTCTACCGACTGAGCTACGTGAGCGATGTAGATGTATGCGTGTCGCAGGAATATCAATGGAAGAGCAGCAGTGGAGCGGGAGACGGGAATCGAACCCGCACCATCAGCTTGGAAGGCTGAGGTTCTACCGTTGAACTACTCCCGCGACATGCGGAACCGGTTGGTGGAGGGAGGTGGATTCGAACCACCGAAGGCGTAAGCCAGCAGATTTACAGTCTGCCCCCGTTGGCCGCTTGGGTATCCCTCCGGTATTTGTGCAAACCCATGAAACAGCCCGCGATTTTGACGTGGGCAGGATTTCATGTCAACGGTGGGCACCATCTTTCTTTTCCCGGGCCGCCGCTCCCGCGTTCCCCAGGGGCCGAAATCCGGTCGCGCCCGCCCGTGTCCGGCCTTGGCCCGCTCAGGGGGCGGCGGCGGCCTCGCCCGGAAGCGGCAACGATTCGTCCGAATACAGCGCCACGTGCGGCACGCCGTCGGCGCCGATCCAGCCGCGCGCCATGCCCTCGGTATTGAACGGCATCGCGACCTGGCCATTGGCGGCCAGCACGATGGCACCGCCGTCGCCGCCCATCGCCGGGATTTCCTGGTTGATCACCGCCGCGCCTGCCCGTGCCGGGGTTTCCTTGAGGTAGGCCATGCGCGCGCAAATCTCATGGGCTGCCGAGACACGAATGTAGAACTCGCCCCATCCGGTGCCGGAGACGGCGCACTGGGCATTGGCGTAGGTACCGGCGCCGATGATCGGGGAATCGCCGATCCGGCCGTAGCGCTTGTCGGTCATCCCGCCGGTGGAGGTGCCCGCGGCCAGGTGCCCCTGCCCGTCCAGCGCCAGCGCGCCAACGGTGCCGAAATGCTTGGCGACCTCCGGTTCGGCGTGGGCCTGTCCTGCGGCGTCCTCTTTCAACGCCCGCTGCAGTTGCTGCCAGCGCCGCTCGGTGCGGAAATAGGAAGGATCGACCAGCTCGACGCCCCGGGCCTTGGCGAACGCCTCGGCGCCGTCGCCGGCCATCATCACGTGCGGCGAGTGCTGCATCACCTCGCGGGCAAGCAGGATCGGGTTCTTGACGTGGTGCACGCCCGCGACCGCCCCGGCCATCCGGGTGGCGCCGTCCATCAGCGAGGCGTCCAGTTCGTTGCGGCCGTCGTGGGTGAACACCGCGCCCTTGCCGGCGTTGAACAGCGGATCGTCCTCGAGCACGGTGATCGCGGCGGTCACCGCGTCCAATGCCGGCTTGCCGGCGGCCAGCTGCTCGTGACCCTTGCGCAGCGCCAGGGTGATCGCGGCACGCATCGCGGCCTCGTCCGCATCGCTGGTGCCGTTGCGCTCGAGCCCGGCCCCGCCGTGGATCACCAGCATGGTGGCGGGGTCTTCGGCGGCGAACGCCGGGGCGGCGGCGAACAGCAGCAAGGCGACACACAGCGGACGCAACGCATTCATGTGGGTGGTCCCGGAGCGGAAGGAGTCGATGGATTCTAGCGGCTGGCCGCGCGCGCGGCCGGCGCGGCGTCGCGCAGCACCAGCTTGCCGTGGCTTGCGTCGGCGATCTTCTCGAACGCAGGCGCCTGCACTTCGAGCCCCGGCAGCCGCAGGCGACTGTCCGCACCGATGCCGGTGACGCGCACATCGCTGAATTCCAGCGATCGGCCCCGCTCGACCCGCGCCGGCGGCCGGGTCGGCTGCACCAGCCAGGCAAAGCCACCCTCGTCGCCCGGATAGAGCCGGCCGACGCCGTCACCGTCGATGCACAGCGCCGCATCCTCGTCGATGCCGAGTCCGACCACGTCGGCCACGCCTTCGCTGCGCAGCTTGGCGACGAAGGCCACCAGGCGGCCGAGGCGGTCGCGCTTGGCGAAATGGCTGTCGGTGATGACATGGCCGAGGTACGGCAGGTGCAGGAAATCAGCGACCAGGGTCATGCCCGGGTCCAGCGGATCGCGCAGCGCCACCTTCGAGGTCATGCTGCCGCCATCCATCGCGCCATACGCCCAGGCGCCGAGGATCGCCAGCCCCGCGCTGGTGCCGCCGAGTGGCTTGCCGTCGCGCACGTGGCGGTCGAGCACGGCGTTGAGCGGCGTGCCCTTCCAGTAGCGCACGTAGTTGGCCTGGTCGCCGCCGGCGATGAAGATGCCGTCGGCCGCCTCGAGGGCGGCGAGCACCGCCGGATCGCTGGCGGCCTTGCGGTCGCTGAAGACGAAGGTCTGCGCCGAGGCGACGCCGCCGATGTCGTTGTAGAACTCGTCCTGTGCCTCGGCCGCGCCGGAAGCGCGCAGGATCACGATGTGGCCGTGGCCGGCACGCTCGATCATCCAGCGGAAGGCGTCATGCGGCCATTGCCCGCCGCCGACCAGCATCAGACCAGGCTCCACCGGGCCGGGCCGGGCCGCGGCCAGGTCGCCGATCGCGTAGTACCGGTAACCATCGCCTTCGGCGACCGGCGCCGGCGAGGCGGCGGTCGTCGCGATCACGGCTCCCGGCAACATGCACGCAGCCAGCACCACGCCCGCAAGCAGGCGCGACGGCACGCGGATCAGGGAGGCGGACAACTTCGCGAACAGGTGCATGCGCTCGATCCCGTGTGGCAATGGCGGTCGTCAAGGTTAGGGAAGACGAACAACGGCCGCCTTTCCCTACCCCAAGGGACAATGTCCGCACACCACTGCCGCACCGCCACGAATGACGATAACGTGACGCAATGAACGATTCCCTGGACGACTGGTTCGCACGCGAGATCCTCGTCCACGAGGGCGCGCTGGTGTCCTTCCTCCATCGCGCCTGGCCCGATCGCGCCGAAATCCACGACCTGCGCCAGGAAGCCTACGTCCGGGTCTACGAGGCCGCCCGCAAGTGTCGCCCGACCACGCCGCGCGCCTTCCTGTTCACCACCGCCCGCCACCTGATCACCGATCGCCTGCGCCGCGGTCGGGTGGTTTCGATCGAACCGGTGGGTGATCTGGACGCTTTGAACGTCTTGATAGATGAGGTGTCCCCGGAACGGCGGCTGGACGCGCACCAGACCCTGCACCGGCTGGCTGCCGCTTTCGACCGCCTGCCGCCGCGCTGCCGCGAAGTGATGTGGCTGCGCAGGGTCGAGGAGTTGCCGCAGAAGGAGGTCGCCGCCCGGCTCGGCATCAGCGAGAAGACGGTGGAGAAACAGGTCGCCAAGGGAGTCCGGCTGATGGCCGGGTACTTCTACGGCAATGGACAGGTACGTCGAGCCACGCGGCCCGGCGTGCCGGAGACCGAGGATGGAACAGGACATGGCCAGCAGCATCCGGATTGAACGCGCCGCCGCCGCCTGGCTGGCCAGGCGCGATGCCGGCGGCTGGGCCGCGCGCGACCAGGCCGAACTGGACGACTGGCTGGCCGCATCCACCGCGCATCGCGTGGCGTGGCTGCGGCTGCAGGCGGCCTGGCGCGAAAGCGGTCGGCTCAAGGCACTCGGCGCCGGCCTGCCCGCGGGCGAGGTTCCCGCGCCCGGGCGATGGGCAGCGCCGTCGCAACAGGACCATTCGGCGGATTCGCCCGTGCGCATGGCGAAACCGTGGCCCGCGCCCGGGACGCCATCAGGCGCGGTCCGGCGGCCTGCGCTGGACCCGGCGGCCCTGGTGTTCGCGCCCCGAAGGCGGGAACCGGAATCCCGCCCGCGCCGCCTCGCCGCCGTCGCGGCGGTTGCCGTCGTCGGGATTTCGCTGGCCCTGGGCTGGCAGCTTCATTCGCCCGCCGTGCAGCCGGTCGCCTACGGCACCGCCGTCGGTGCCCTGGAGACGACGTCGCTGGCGGACGGCTCCGAGGCCACGCTCAGCAGCGACAGCCGCATCGTGGTCGCACTCTCGCGCCGCGAGCGCCACATCGAGCTGGAACGCGGCGAAGCGTTCTTCCACGCCGCCAAGGACCCGAAGCGGCCGTTCGTGGTCGCCGCGGCCGGCCACCAGGCGATTGCGGTCGGCACCCGCTTCGCCGTGCGCCGCGACGCCGACGGCATGCGGGTTGTCGTGACCGAAGGCCTGGTGCGGCTGGAGTCCGATCCCGGCGCCGACGGCCGGCCCCAGCCCACCACCCTGCTGCCGGCCGGCAGCGTGGCGCTGGCCGGCCCGCACGGGGTGGTCGTGCAGTCGGGCAGCGTCGACGACGCCCGGCAGGCGCTGAGCTGGCGCGACGGCTTCCTCGCCTTCCGCGACACCTCGCTGGCCGCGGCGGCCGCCGAGTTCAACCGCTACAACGCCCGCAAGATCGTCATCGCCGACCCGTCGGTCGGCGCGCTGCGGGTCGGCGGCAGCTTCCGCTGGTCCAACGCCGAGGCCTTCGTGCGGCTGTTGGAACAGGGATTCCCGGTGCGCGCCGAATACGGCGACAAGGCCATCGTGCTGCATGACCGCTAGACCGTGCCCGGGCGTATCCGCGGCGCCGCCGGGGGGCAGGTGGGATTTGGGTCGTTCGTTCGTCGAGTAGAAGGTGAGAGCGGGCATCGCCCGCACCATCCGGGGAGGGGTCCTTTGTCCAGTCGAATCCGCATGCTTCCGATCGCCGCAGCCTGCCTGCTTGCGATGTCCGCCTACGCGCAGGCCGAACCTGCACAGCAGCAAATCAACATTCCCGCCAGCGACCTGGCCACAGCGCTCGACAGCCTGGCCAGGCAATCGGGCGCGCAGCTGATCTACCGCGCCGACCAGCTGCGCGGCGCACGCACCCGCGGCGTGCAGGGCAACCTGCCGGCCGACGCGGCGCTCGACCGGCTGCTGAAGGACACCGGTTACGTGCCCAAGCGCGATGCATCGGGCGCGGTGATCATCGTCAAGGGCCAGCAGCATGCGCAGGCGGCGCCCCGCCCTGCCGCGCCTCCCCCGCCGCCGCCTGCAGCGGAACCGGAGCCGGTAGAACCGGAAACCACCGAACTGCAGACGGTGCAGGTCACCGGCTCGCGCATCCCGCGCGCGCAGATCGAAGGCCCGGCGCCGGTCACGGTGATGACCGCCGAGCAGATCGCCGCCACCGGGCTCACCTCCGTTCCCGACGTGCTGCGCTCGCTCAGCCAGAACAGCGGCAGCGTGCAGGGCCAGCAGAACACGACCAACGCCCAGTCCACGCCCGGGGCGCAGGCCGTCGACCTGCGCGGCCTCGGCCCCAACCACACGCTCGTGCTGGTCAACGGCCGCCGCATCGCCGACTTCCCGCTGCCGCTCAACAGCCGCAGCAACTTCACCGACATCGGCAACATCCCGCTCGGGATGATCGACCGCATCGAGGTGCTGACCGGAAGCGCTTCGGCCGTCTACGGTTCGGACGCCATGGCCGGCGTGATCAACTTCATCCTCAAGAAATCCACCGACGGCACCATCATCGACTACCGCTATGGCGACACCAGCCAGGGGGGCGGCGAGTCGCACAAGCTGACGCTGACCAGCGGCTTCGAGCGCAACGACTTCAGCGGCATCGTCGGCCTGGAATTGCTGGACAAGCGCCCGCTGTGGGGCACCGACCGCGACATCCAGGACTCCACCCTCGACGCGCCGACGGCGCGCCGGCGCCTGCCCCGTCTCATCGCCCAGACCTACAACTGGGACGACGACATCGGCATCGATCCGGTCGGCGGCTGCGCGGCGATGTCGGGCTTGAACGAGGGCACCACGGTGCTGGCTGAAGACCGGTTCGGCGATCCCTACTGCGGCAGCGAGCGCGCCATCGCGTATCGCACGATCCAGAACGAGCGCAGGGGCGCCAACGCCTACGGTTCGTTCGAGTACCGCTTCTCCGACGCCCTGTCCTGGTTCGCGGACATCCAGCTGGGATACCAGAAGGTCAAGCTGCTGACCGGCACCAACGGCAACGACGTGAGCAGCGACCACATGGGCTGGGAATTCCACGACCCGGCCTCGACCGACAACTACCGCAACAGCGTGTTCTACAACGCGGGCACCGGTCGCTACGAGCTGTGGGTGCGGCAGTTCTCTCCCGAGGAAGTCGGCGGGCTGGAAAACCGCATGAACGTCACCACCGAAAAGACCGCGGCAGTGACGACCGGCTTCAAGGGCATGTTCGGCGACGACTGGAACTGGGAGGGGGCCTACAACCATTCCCAGTACAAGGCGGTCGTGGGCATGCCGCGGATCAAATCCGACGCCGCCAACCGCTTCTTCCTCGGCGACCGGCTTGGCTACGACGCCGACGGCTATGCGATCTACAACCCCGACCCGACGCGCTTCTTCACCCCGTTGACGCCAGCCGAGTTCGCCACCATCGGCGCGATGTCCACCTGGCACCCGGTGGCCAAGAACGACAACCTCAGCTTCACCACCGATACCCCGGCGCTGTTCTCGATGCCGGCCGGCGACGTCGGCTTCGCCGGCGCGGTGGAATACGGTCGCCAGTCCTATCGCATCAACCCCGATCCGCTCGCCCTGACCGACGACGCCTACTTCGGCCCTCGCTACGGCGATGGCCACGGCAGCCGCACCCGCTGGAGCGCGGCGGGCGAGTTGCGCGTGCCGCTGCTGTCGAGCCTCCAGGCCAGCCTTGCGGGCCGCTACGACCGCTACAGCTACGCCAACAAGGACCCGGGCAAGTTCACCTACAGCGCCGGACTGGAATGGCGCCCGGTCGACACCCTGCTGGTGCGTGGCTCCTACGGCACCGGCTTCCGCGCGCCCGACATGCATTACCTGTTCGCGGGCGACGACTACTACCGCACCCGCTTCTCGACCGACTACTACACGTGCCGGACCGCGGAACCGGACGCCACCGACGGCTACTGTTTCGATGACGGCAGCTACGACGTCAGCACTTTCGACGTCTACAACGGCAACCCGGAACTGGGCGTGGAAACCAGCAAGTCGTTCACGGCAGGCTTCGTGTGGTCGCCGTTCGCCAACTTCGACCTGGCGATGGACTACTACAAGATCCGCGTGGCGAACCAGGTGCAGGCGCAGAGCCGCGAGCGGCTGAAGATTGACGAGGCCGACTGCCGCCTGGGCGTGACTGACACCGGTACGGCCGTGGAGGTCAATTCGCCAACCTGTGCGGATGCCCTTGCCCGCGTCATCCGCGACGCCGACGGCAACATCACCAGCGTGCACTTCAGCCCGATCAACATCGCCAACGAAGAGACATCGGGCATCGACGTGACCGCCAACTATCGCCTGCAAACCGCCAGCGCCGGCGACTTCAACTTCAATGCCAATTACAACTGGGCCCACAAGCACACCCGCCAGCAGTACCCGGGCGACCCGACCGAGGACATGCTGGACGTCAGCTTCAGTTCCACCACGTTGCCCCGCACCAAGGGCAACCTGGGCGTGAGCTGGGACAAGGACGCATGGGGCGCAAGCCTGTTCGGCACCTACCTTGGCCGCGTCGCAAACTACGACAACGACGCATGGACGCAGGCCACCTGGCGCTTCAACGCCGGCGCGCGCTACGATGTCAACGACCACCTGCGCGTCTCGCTGTCGGTCAACAACGTGCTCGACAAGATGCCGCCGCGAGACCCCACCTGGTCGAACTACCCGTACTACGACACTTCCTGGTTCGACAGCATGGGCCGCAGTTACTACGTGCAGGTCACCTGGAAGCTGGGCGGCAAGCCGCTGTAAGCCAATCGCCCTGTTCCCGGCAACATCAGCAAGGCCCGCCATCGGCGGGCCTTGTTGTCTCTTCAGCGGCACGCCGGCACGCAAGCGCCGTCCGTTGCGGCATGGCCGCCTGCGCATTGCTTCCTTCCCCCGGAAAAACCTGCACCTGCTCCCGCGAAGTTCCGGCAAGGCCGCGTGAATTTTTCGCCCCGGCGATACGACAAGGCCCCGCAATGCGGGGCCCTGTAACGCCAACGTGTGTCCGGAAGTCAGACGTTGAAGCGGAAGTGCAGCACGTCGCCTTCCTGCACGCGGTATTCCTTGCCTTCCAGGCGCAGGCGCCCGGCATCGCGGGCGCCGGCCTCGCCCTTGTACTTGATGAAGTCGTCGTAGCCGATGGTTTCGGCGCGGATGAAGCCCTTCTCGAAGTCGGTATGGATCACGCCGGCGGCCTGCGGCGCGGTCGAGCCGCCCTTGACCGTCCACGCCCGCACTTCCTTCACGCCCGCGGTGAAGTAGGTCTGCAGGCCGAGCAGCTTGTAGGCGGCACGGATCACGCGGTTCAGGCCCGGCTCCTCGAGCCCGATGCTGGCGAGGAACTCGTCGCGGTCGGCGTCGTCGAGCTGCGAGAACTCCTCTTCGATCGCCGCCGACACCGGCACTACTTCAGCACCCTCGCCTGCCGCGCGCGCGCGCACCGCGTCGAGGTGCGGGTTGTCCTCGAAGCCGTCCTCGAGCACGTTGGCCACGTACATCACCGGCTTGAGCGTCAGCAGGAACAGATCGCGCAGCTGCGCGCGGTCGTCCTCGGACAGGTCCAGCGCGCGCGCCGGCTTGCCGGCATCGAGCGCGGCGCGCACGCGCGCAAGCACCTCGACCCGCGCCTTCGCGTCCTTGTCACCGGTCTTGGCCGAGCGCTCGGCGCGCTGCAGTGCCTTGTCAACGGAATCCAGGTCGGCGAGTGCGAGCTCGGTATCGATCGTCTCGATGTCGGCGATCGGGTCGACCTTGTTGTTGACGTGGATGACGTCGTCGTTCTCGAAGCAGCGCACCACGTGGGTGATCGCATCGACCTCGCGGATGTGGGCCAGGAACTTGTTGCCCAGGCCCTCGCCGCTGGCCGCGCCCGCGACGAGCCCGGCGATGTCGACGAACTCGACCGCCGTCGGCAGTACCCGCTGCGGCTTGACGATCTCGGCCAGCGCGTTCAGGCGCGGGTCCGGCACCGGCACCACGCCGACGTTGGGCTCGATCGTGCAGAACGGGAAGTTGGCCGCGGCGATGCCGGCCTTGGTCAGTGCGTTGAAGAGGGTCGACTTGCCGACGTTCGGCAAGCCGACGATGCCGCATTTGATGCCCATGTGTGGATCCGTGATTCGCGATTCGTGATTGGTGATTCGCCTGGCGCAATGCACGCCCTTTCGAATCACCAATCACCAACCGCCCATCACTGCTGTTGCGTATGCAACCGCTTCATCGCCTCGCTGAAATCGCCCTGCACCGCCAGCGGCAGCACGTCGAGCGCATCGTCGATCGCCCGTGCGATCTCGATGTCATCGCCGGCCGAAGCGCGGCCCAGCACCCAAGGCGTGACCTTGTCCTTGTGGCCGGGATGGCCGATGCCGATGCGCAGGCGATGGAATTTCCCATGCCCGAGCAGGCGCATCGTGTCGCGCAGGCCATTCTGGCCGCCGTGGCCGCCGTCGAACTTCAGCCGCGCCACGCCGGGCGGCAGGTCGAGTTCGTCGTGCACCAGCAGCGTTTGCTCCGGCTCGATCTTCCAGAACCGCATCGCCGCGAGCACCGACTTGCCGCTGAGGTTCATGAAGGTTGCCGGCTTGAGCAGCCACACGCTGCGGCCGCCGATGTCGATCTTCGCCGTCTCGCCGAACAGCTTGGCGTCGATCTTGAAGCGTTCGCCCGCCTTGTCCGCGAGCACGTCGACAAAACGGAACCCGGCGTTGTGCCGGGTCCGTGCGTGTTCCGGGCCGGGATTGCCCAGCCCGACGATGAGTCGCAAGCCTTCCATTCCAGACGCAAGCGCCCGTTGCACCCATCTCGGGTGCAACGGGCGCTGCGATTACTTCTCTTCGCCTTCCGACTCGCCCTTGGCTTCGGCGGCCTTCGGCGCCTCGGCAGCGGCCTCGTCGCCCTCGACGGTCTCTTCGGCCTCGACACGGCCGCGGCGGGCCACGACCACGGCCACGTCGTGGTCCGGACCGAGCTTGAGCTGCGGAATCTCGACGCCCTTGGGCAGCACCAGCTTCGACAGATGCACCGTGTCGCCGACTTCGAGTGCCGACAGGTCGACTTCGATGTTCAGCGGCAGGTCGCCCGGCAAGCAGCTGATCGCGACTTCGGTCAGCTCGTGCATGATCACCACGTCGGCGATCTTGCCGGCCGGCGAGGTGTCGCCGTTGATGAAGTGCAGCGGCACCGACATGCGGATCATCTCGTTCTTGTTCACGCGCTGGAAGTCCAGGTGCATGATGATCTGCTTGTACGGGTGGCGCTGCATGTCACGCAGCAGCACCTTCTCCACCTTGCCATCGACGTCGAGGTCGATGATCGAGGAATAGAACCATTCCTTCTGGCTGGCGACCCAGGTCTTTTCCTGCTCGAGCTGGATGCTCTGCGGCTCGGCGCTGCCGCCGTAGATGATGGCCGGGATGCGGCCCGCACGACGCAGGCGGCGGCTCGCACCCTTCCCCTCGTCCTTGCGGCCGGTTGCCGTAAGTTTCTGATCGGACATTTCGTTTACTCGCTTTGCTTGTTGTTGACCGCCTCGCGGCGGTTGTGAAGCTCACCCGCGACCAGGTGAGCTTTTCGTTCCCGGGATCGGGAATCGGGACTGGAGGCTCGATGCTTCTTCGAGTCCCCAATCCCCAGTCACGAACCCCGGCCCTGGATCAATCCACGTACAGTGAACTGACCGACTCGCCGAACGCGATCCGGCGGATAGTCTCGGCCAGCAGCTCGGCGACGCTGAGCTGGCGGATCTTGGGGCAACCCTTCGCCGCTTCCGACAGCGGGATCGTGTCGGTGACCACCAGTTCGTCGAGCTGCGACTTGCTCACGTTGTCGATCGCCGCGCCCGACAGCACCGGGTGCGTGCAGTACGCAACCACTTTGGTCGCGCCCTGCGCCTTGAGCGCCGCCGCCGCCGCGCACAGGGTGCCCGCGGTGTCGACGATGTCGTCGACCAGCACGCAGGTCTTGCCCGCGACGTCGCCGATGATGTTCATCACCGTGGCCACGTTGGCCTTCGGCCGGCGCTTGTCGATGATGGCCAGGTCCGCGTCGTCGAGGCGCTTGGCGATGGCCCGCGCGCGCACCACGCCGCCGACGTCCGGCGAGACCACGATCAGGTTGTCGGTGCCGTGCGCGCGCCAGATGTCGGCCAGCAGCAGCGGCGAGGCATAGACGTTGTCGACCGGGATGTCGAAGAAGCCTTGGATCTGGTCGGCATGCAGGTCCACGGTCAGCATCTGGTCGGCGCCGGCTGCGGTGAACATCTTCGCCGCCACCTTGGCCGTGATCGGCACCCGCGACGAGCGCATGCGCCGGTCCTGCCGGGCGTAGCCGAAGTACGGCACCACCGCGGTAATGCTGTCGGCCGATGCGCGCTTGAGCGCGTCGATCAGCACCAGCAGCTCCATGAAGTGCTCGGCGGTGGGCGCGCAGGTGGACTGCAGCACGAACACGTCCTGCCGGCGCACGTTCTCCTCGATCTCGACCTGGACCTCGCCGTCGGAGAACGTCGAGACCAGCGCCTTGCCGGGGCGCACGCCGAGTTCGCGGCACACTGCCTGGGCCAGCGGCCTGTTCGCGTTGCCGGAGAAGATCAGCAGGTTGCCGTCCTCGTTCTTCATGTTCGTGCTCCGCTGCGCTCTGACCGTTGCGAACTGACCGTTGCAAAAACCACCGTTGCAACACCGGGACTCGCGCATCCGTGCACGGGCTGTGTCTTGGAAAAGCCGGCGCGTAAACGCGCAGGCGCTTTGCGGAACGATCCGCGTGGAATGGCAGGGGCGGCAGGATTCGAACCTGCGAATGCCAGGATCAAAACCTGGTGCCTTGGGCCTCTTGGCGACGCCCCTGCAGTCTCAAGATGAAGTGTGCGCCGTCCCGCCTGCCTGCCGCTGTTGCCATGCCTCAAGCGCGTCGACCAGCGGCGAGTGCGCAGCGCCCCGCGCCATCCATGCCCTGAGGCCGGTGGGCAATCGCGCCAGCGCGGCTTCGGCGGACTCCCGGTCGGGGAACTCGACGAAACAGCCACTGCCCGTTCCGGTCAGCCGTGGCGATCCCACCCGTGACAGCGCGGCGAACACCGCTTCGACGGCGGGTTCGCGGCGACGCAGCACGGGCTCGAACGCGTTGCCGAGCGAAGCGCCTGAAACAAAGTCGGATATTGTCGCGGGCGCGGCATTTCGCGTCAATTCGGCGGCCTGGAAGAGTTCAGCCGTGGCAACGTGGACACCGGGATCGGCAAGCACGTACCAGGCCGGCGGCAGGTCCAGCGGGGTCAGCCGTTCACCGACCTCCTCGGCCCAGGCGTTGCGCCCGCGGACGAACACCGGCACGTCCGCGCCCAGCTGCAGGCCCAGCGCGGCCAGCCGTTCCTGCCCCAGGTCCAGCGCCCAGAGACGGTCCAGGGCGCGCAGCACGGTAGCCGCATCGGACGAACCGCCGCCGAAGCCGCCGCCCACGGGAATCCTCTTTTCGACGACGATGTCGACACCTTGCGCGGTGTTCGACTCACGTCGCAGGAGTTTCGCCGCCCGGACGGTGAGATCGCCGGCCGCCTCCACTCCCGGCGCCGATGCGCCATGGCGGGCCACCACGCCGTCGGTCCGGGGCCGCAACCGGATCGTGTCGCCCCAGTCCAGCAGCCGGAACACCGTCTGCAATCGGTGGTAGCCGTCGGCGCGGCGGCCGACGATGCGCAGGCACAGGTTGAGCTTGGCCGGCGCCGGCCACTGCGACCAGCCCGCTTCCGCCTCCGCCGGCTTCACGGCGCCTCCGGCGCCCACGACCAGGCATCGATCGCCAGCCGCACCCGGGCCTCGCCGCGCGCGGCGTTGATGCGGTCGGGCAATTGCAACGGCGGCCCGCCGTCGCCGGGACGCGCCTCGCGCCAGCCGAGGTAGTCGACGGTCCAGCCATCCTGTTCGATCCGCGCCAGTTGCCCGTCGGCGGTGAATTCCATCCGCGCCGGACCGAATGCCGCCGCGTCCGCGCGCGCCCCGCCCGCCCACGCCGCCAGCGCGCCGACCGGGATGTCCAGCCCGGTCGCCTCGCGCAGCAGGCGCACCACGTCGGAATCGCTGCGCGGGCCGCCCTCGATGCCCTCGATCCGCGCCGAAGCGGCGTCGCCGGTGAGCCGCCAGCTCTGCCGGCTCACCGGCGCGCTCAGGGTCACGGCGTAGCGGTCGCCCGACTGCTGCCACTCGATCCGCCCGCTGCCGCCGTTGCGGCCATTGGACAGCGCAACGCGGCCGCTGAAAGCCAGTGTCGGCAGCGCCTGCAGGCGCTGTTCGCGCGCCTGTTGCGCCGCGATTGCCGCACCTTCGGCAGCCGTCGACAGCTCGCCGATCGCCACGCCCTTCCCGTTCGGGACGGTGACGCAACCTGCCAGCAGCAGGCAGGCGGCCACGCAGGCGCCGCGCAGCCTGCTCATGCGCCGGTCTTTTCCAGCGCGCGCTTGAGCGAGCGGTTGTCCGGATCGAGCTTGCGCGCCTCCTCGAAATACTTGCGCGCCTCGTCCTTGTTGCCGGTCACCCACAGCACTTCGCCCAGGTGGGCACCGATCTCGGCGTCCTTCTGCAGCGCGAAGGCGCGCCGCAGCTCGGCCAGCGCCTCGTCGTTGCGGCCGAGCCGGTACAGCACCCAGCCGTGGCTGTCGATGATCGCCGGGTTGTCGGGGTCGGCGACGCGGGCGCGATCGATCAGCTGCAGCGCCTCATCAAAGCGGTTGGTGCGATCGGCCAGCGTGTAGCCGAGCGCATTGAGCGCGGCGACGTTTTCCGGATCGGCCACCAGGATCCGACGCAAGTCGGCCTCGGCGCGCGCGATGTCGTCGCGGCGCTCCCACATCAGGCCGCGCGCGTACAGCAGCTCGGGGTCGTCGGGATAGGCGGCCAGGCCGCGCGCGTAGGTGTCGAGTTCGCCCTTGGCGTCGCCGTCGTCCATGCGCAGCTCGGCTTCCAGCAGGTAGCCGTTGCGACGCGCATCGTCGTCGACCGAGGCATCGGCCTGCAGCTCGCGCAGGGCCGCCCAGGCTTCGGCGTCCCGGTCCATGTCGTGCAGCACCTTGGCGATGCGCAGCCGTGCCTGCGCCCGCGGCGGACCGCCGGCGACGCTGCGATACCACTCCAGGGCCTCGGCATGGCGGTCGAGGAACTCCGCGGTCTGGCCGAGCAGCAGGCGGCGCGAGGGGTCGGGGCTGGCGGAGCCCTGCTTCAATTCCTCGTAGAGTTCGCCCAGTGCCGGCTTGTCGTCGGCCTTGGCCAGCAGCGACGCGCGCAAGCCGTAGAGCTGGTCGTCCTGCGGGCCCTGCGCCAGCATGGTCGCAGCGGCGGCGCTGTCGCCGAGGGCGTCGTATTCGGCGGCGATCGACAGCCGCAGGTCGGGCGTCATCGGCTCGGTTTTCGCCAAGGTCGCCAGCACCGCGCGCGCTTCGTCGGGCTTGTCGGCCTCGCGCAGCTGGCTGGCCCGCAGCAGGGCCACCCGGGGTTCGTCGGGGAAATGCTCGATCACCGCGGCGACGATGCGCTCGGTCAGGGCCGCATCGCCCAGGCGCTGCGCCAGGCCGCCCAGTACCAGCCAGGCCTGCAGGTCGTCGGGAATCGCGCCGGAGCCGACCAGTTCGCCCAGCACCCTGGCCGTGGCTTTCGGATCCTTGCCGCCGCTGCCCATGGCCGCCACGGCGTAGCGCCAGCCCTTGGGGTCCGGGTCGCGCAGCAGCGCTTCCAACTGTCGGCGCGCGGCCCGCAGCTTGTTGTCGCGCAGCGACAGGGTGGCCTCGGCCGAGCCCATCGCCAGCGAATACGGCGCACGCTGGCGCCACAGCTTCAGCGCCTGGGCGCTGCGGGCGTTGTCGTTGCCCAGCAGCGCGATGCGGGTGGCGCGCTCGGCCAGGCCGGCGTCGCCTTCGGCGCTGCGCGCCGCCTGCAGGTACCAGTCGGCGGCCTCGTCCAGGCGCCCCGCGAGCAGCGCGTATTCACCGGCCATGGTGGCGACCAGGGTGTCCGGCGCCTTGGCCGCCGGCGGCTTGGCCAACCCCGGCAGGGGCACGAAACAGGCGGCGAACAGCAGGGCCGGGAGCAGGGTTGAAAGCGGGAAACGAAGCGTTACGGGCATCTGGCGCAGCCGGGCCGTAAAATGTCGGCCTCAAGTCCAATGAGCTTATCGCAAGCGCCTGAATGCAGGAGCGCCTGATCGCCCCTGCCATCCGTGCAGCCCGCCCTCCATGAGCCTGTTCGCACTCGGCATCAACCACCAGACCGCACCGGTCGCATTGCGCGAGCGCGTCGCCTTCAATGACGACGCGGTGGCGCCTGCGCTAGCGGGCCTGCATGCACTGCCGCAGGTGCGCGAGGTGGCGCTGCTGTCGACCTGCAACCGCACCGAACTCTATGCGGTGACCGACGACGACGGCAGCGCGCTGGTCGACTGGCTGGCCACGCACCCGTCCGAGAGCGGCGACCTGCGCGCCTACCTGTACCGCCACCAGGACGGCGACGCGGTGCGGCACCTGTTCCGGGTCGCCACCGGGCTCGATTCGCTGGTCCTCGGCGAGCCGCAGATCCTCGGCCAGGTCAAGCACGCCTGGGCCACCGCGCGCGGCGCCGGCACGCTGGGCGGGCAGCTCGACCGCCTGTTCCAGCACGCCTTCGTCACCGCCAAGCGCGCGCGCACCGAAACGCGGATCGGCAACAGTCCGGTGTCGGTGGCGTCGGTGGCCGTGCGGCTGGCGCAGGAGTCGTTCGCGCAGCCCTCGGATTCGACCGTGCTGCTGATCGGCGCCGGCGAGACCATCGAGCTGGCCGCGCGCCACCTCGCCCAGGCCAAGGTCAAGCAACTGCTGGTCGCCAACCGCACCTACGCGCACGCGCAGGACCTGGCCGCGCGCCACGGCGGCGTGGCGCTGCCGCTGGACGAACTCGACCGCCACCTGTTCCTGGCCGACATCGTGTTCTCGGCCACCGCCAGCCGCACGCCGGTCCTGTCGAAGGCGCAGGTCGCAGCGGCGCTGGCCGCGCGCCGCCACCGGCCGATGCTGCTGCTCGACCTGGCCGTGCCGCGCGACATCGCGCCGGACGTGGCCACGCTCAAGGACGCCTTCCTGTACACCGTCGACGACCTGGAGCGCGCGGTCGAGGACAACCGCCAGAATCGCCGCGAGGCCGCCGACGAGGCCGAGGCCATTGTCGAGCTGCAGGTCGCGCGCTACGTGGAAGTGCTCGCTGCCGGCACCCGCAACGCACCGCTCAAGCGCCTGCGCGCGCACGGCGAAAGCACCCGCGCCGAAGTGCTGGCGAAGGCGAAGCAGCAGCTCGCCGCCGGCCAGTCGCCGGAGGCGGCGCTCGACTTCCTCGCCCACACCCTCACCAACCGCCTGCTGCACGCGCCGACCGTGGCGCTGCGCGAGGCCGCGATCAGCGGCGACACCGAACTGATGCACGCCGTCGACCGGCTGATGCACGGAACGGGCGCCGACAAGGACGACGATGCTGCCGACCCTGCGCCGTAAGCTCGAGGCCCTGGCCGAACGACGCGACGAACTCGAACGCCTGCTCGCCGATCCCGGCGTCGCCGCCGACCAGGACCGCTTCCGCGCGTTCTCGCGCGAGTTCTCCCAGCTCGAGCCGGTCGCCGCCGCGCTCGCCGACGAACGCCAGGCGCGCGACGACCTCGCCGCCGCGCAGGCGATGCAGGCGGATCCCGAGCTGCGCGAGCTGGCCGACGAGGAAATCGCCGCCGTCAACGCGCGCCTGGCCGAACTCGACACCACGCTGATGGCGCTGCTGGTGCCGCGCGACGCGCGCGACGAGGGCGACCTGTACCTGGAAATCCGCGCCGGCACCGGCGGCGACGAAGCCGCGATCTTCGCCGGCGACCTGCTGCGCATGTACACCCGCTACGCCGAACGCCAGGGCTGGCGGATCGAAGTCGAGTCCGCCAGCACCGGCGAGCACGGCGGTTTCCGCGAGGTCATCGCCCGCGTCGAGGGCCGCGGCGCATACGCGCACCTGAAGTTCGAGTCCGGCACCCACCGCGTGCAGCGCGTGCCGGAAACCGAATCGCAGGGCCGCATCCACACTTCGGCGGCGACCGTGGCGATCATCCCGATCGAAGAGGGCGGCCCGCCGATCGAGATCAATCCCGCCGACCTCAAGGTCGACACCTTCCGTTCCTCCGGCGCCGGCGGCCAGCACGTCAACAAGACCGAGTCGGCGATCCGCATCACCCACGTGCCCAGCGGCATCGTGGTCGAATCGCAGACCGAGCGCTCGCAGCACGCCAACCGCGACAAGGCAATGAAGCGGCTCAAGGCGATGCTGGTCGATGCCGAGTCCGCGAAGCAGGCCGCGGCCACGGCGCAGAGCCGCAAGCTGCAGGTCGGCAGCGGCGACCGCAGCCAGCGCATCCGCACCTACAACTATCCGCAGGGCCGGATCACCGACCATCGCGTCGAAGGCCTGACCCTGTACGACCTGCCGAACGTGCTCGAAGGCGCGCTGGACCCGCTGGTCGAGCGCCTGTCACGCGAACACCAGGCCGATGAACTCGCGCGGCTGACGCAGGAGGCATGAGCATGGACACCACGATGGCCACCACGATTTCACGCGCCGGCCCGGCCGACCTCGACGCGCTGGCCGTGCTGTTCGACGCCTATCGGCAGTTCTACGGGCAGGCGCCCGACCTGGCGCGCGCGCGCCAGTGGCTGCGCGAACGACTGCGCTTCGGCGAATCGGTGGTGCTGGTGGCCAGGCGCAACGGCACGGCCGCGGGCTTCGTCCAGCTGTATCCGATGTTCTCCTCGGTGCGCACCGCCAGGACCTGGATCCTCAACGATCTCTACGTGGACGCCGCTGCGCGCCGCAACGGCGTGGCCCGCGCCCTGCTCGACGCCGCCGCCACCTTCGCGCGCGAGGATGGCGCGGCCGGCATCTGCCTCGAAACGACTCGCGACAATGCCGCCGCCCGCGCCCTGTATCGCGACGCCGGCTGGCACGAGGACGCGACGCAGTGGTATTCGCTGGGCCTGTAAGGCTTGCCTCACAAGCCCAACAGATGGGTGTTCTTTTGCTGAAAAGATCACACCCCCTGGACAGGCAGCCAAACCAGCCTTGCGCTAGGCTTCGCGCCATGACCGCAGAATCCGATCCCGTCCCGCTGTCCTTGTGCGTGCTGACCGTCTCCGACTCGCGCACGCGGGCCGAGGACAGCTCCGGTGATTACCTCGCCGCCGCGCTCGAAGCCGAGGGCCATCGCCTGCACGAACGCACCCTGCTGCCCGACGACCGCTACCGTCTGCGCGCCGTGGTGTCGCGCTGGATCGCCGACGAGGCCGTGGACGGCGTGCTGGTCACCGGCGGCACCGGCTTCACCGGCCGCGATTCCACGCCCGAGGCGCTGCTGCCGCTGCTGGACAAGGAAATGCCCGGCTTCGGCGAGCTGTTCCGCGCGATCAGCTTCGAGGAGATCGGCACCTCGTCGCTGCAGTCGCGCGCCTTCGCCGGGCTGGCGAATGGCACGTTCGTGTTCTGCCTGCCCGGCTCCACGTCGGCCTGCCGCACGGCATGGGAGAAGATCATCCGCGCACAGCTCGACGCGCGCACGCGTCCGTGCAACCTCGCGACATTGAAGCCGCGCCTGTTGGAAGGCCCGCACATGGGTATGCGGGATCCCGATCAGGGACGATCGAAAGAGGAGTGAACATGTCCATCGACCAGACCCTGCGACTGCTGGCCAAGGCACGCGGCCTGACCGTGACCGACATCGCCACCGCGATTCCGCGTGCCGGCGTGGCCACAGTGTCGGCGTGGATGCGCGGCGACAAGCTGCCCGGCCGCGACCAGCTCGACGCCCTCGCCCGCACCTTCGGCGTGCCCGCCGGCGCGCTACTGTCGGAACTGGCCAGCACCCTCGACCCTGCGCGTACGAAAGGCGAGCACGACCTGCTTGCCGCCTACCGCGACCTCAACACCCGCCAGCAGGGTGCGTTGCTGGAAGTGGCGCGCGGCATGGCCGGCCACAAGGCCGCGCGGAAGAAATACTAGAGAAGCCCAGGGCAAGCCGGCATTGTCATTCCGGGCGCAGCAAGGAACCCTGGCATGCAGAATGGATCGACAAGATGCGATGTCGTGAAGCGCATTTCGCGACACTCGAAATGAGCGCCCCGGGCTTCCGTTGACGGTATCGAACCGGCATCGGTCGCATGCTCACCGCCCGCAGGAATCCCGCATGAAGAAACTCAAGCGCAAGCCCTACGAGAAACAGCTCGAACCGATGCAGCTCGAACTCGTCGCGATGGCGCGCTGGCTCGCGCATACCGGCAAGCGCGTACTGGTGGTGCTCGAGGGTCGCGACACCGCCGGCAAGGGCGGCGTCATCGGCGCGATCTCCGATCACCTCAATCCGCGCCAGTGCCGCATCGTCGCGCTGCCCAAGCCCAACGACCGCGAGGGCACGCAGTGGTATTTCCAGCGCTACGTGCCGCACCTGCCCGCGGCCGGCGAACTCGTGCTGTTCGACCGCAGCTGGTACAACCGCGCCGGCGTCGAGAAGGTGATGGGCTTCGCCAGCGACGCGCAGGTCAAGGCGTTCCTGCAGCAGGCGCCGGCGTTCGAGAAGCTGCTGGTCGACGACGGCATCGTGTTGTTCAAGTACTGGCTGTGCACCGACCAGGCGCAGCAGGAGGAGCGTTTCGCCGAACGCCTGGACGACCCGCTCAAGCGCTGGAAGCTCTCGCCGATCGACCTCAAGGCCCGCAGCGCCTACGCCGACTACACCCGTGCCCGCGAGGCGATGCTGAAAGCCACGCACACGAAATATGCGCCATGGACGCTGGTGGACTTCAACGACCAGAAGCGCGGCCGCCTGACATTGATCCGCGACCTGCTCGACCGCCTGCCGGACACCCATGTGCCGCCCGCGGACATCGAATTCCCGCCCCTGCCGGGCAGGCTGCTGAAGGAACGTTACGGCGTATTGAAACCGATCACGCCGTTCGAAAACTGAACCTGCGTCCGCGCGCTTGCCCGGTCAGGGAGTCCACACCCCGGCGGCCGCCAACAGCATCAGCGGCAACACGAGAACGACGAACGAAGCGAGCAGGCACAACAACCCGATCCAGAACACTCGCCAGTTCGAATGGAACGCAAAGCGGTCCGATGCGGCGATGGCCTGCTTGCTTATCTGGTGCTTCTCGGCGACGTGGCGACCGGTGACGATGTACAGGATCGAAAGCAGCGAACCGGGAAAGTCTTCGGGCAGCAGCGGCAGGATCGCGATCAGGGCAACGATCAGGGCGACGCCCACCAACAGCGTCGTTGTCACCAGCCGATCATTGCCCAGCGCCGAGAAGTTCGCCCGGAGAAAGTAGATGAGCCCCACCGGCCCGCCCACAAGCGCGCCGCAGGCGACCTGCGAAGGCGAATACAGGCGAACGGCGCCGGCGGCATCGCCACGGAGCACTGCAGTGGGTGCGGCGTACGGATTTTGTTGCATGGAAGACCATCCCTGTCTGATGGAGCCGATCGCAGGCACGGGCTTCGTGCCGGCCTCGCACATGCCTCTAGCGAATCACGAAACCGCCGCCTGCTTCAACCTCATCAAACGCCGCGTGCTCCACGCTTTCCACGCGTGCCATCGGCGGGCCGCGCCGCAGCCATCCGGCGAATGCTTCAATGGCCGCGGCATCCCCGGCGACCACAACTTCGACGCGACCATCCGCGAGGTTCCGGGCGTGGCCACGTAGTCCCAGTCGCCACGCTTGCTCGCGCGTGCCGGCGCGGAAGAACACGCCCTGCACCTTGCCGCTGACCAGGAAACGCGCGGCCGCCATCGCTCAGTCCTTGGCGTCCGACCCGGAATCCGCGGTGGGGCCGCCGGCGGCGGCGATCGCGCCTTCGATGTCCTTGGCGCTCACCGGACCGAGGAACTGCTTGGCCACCTTGCCGTCGGGCGCGATCAGGTAGGTCATCGGCAGGCCGCGCGGCGTGGCGAAGTCGGCCGGCGGGTTGTAGACGTCGATGATGGCCACCGGATAGACCACCGGATGCTTCTCGAGGAAGGCACGCAACTCCTCGGGATCGATGTCCTCGTAGGCCAGGCCGATGACCTCGACATGCTGGCGCATGGCGTCGAGCGCCGACAGTTCCGGCATCTCCTTCAGGCACGGCGCGCACCAGGTGGCCCAGAAATTCACCACCACCCAGTTGCCGCGGTGTTGGGCCAGGTCGTACGGCTTGCCGTCGATGGTGGTGGTGCGCAGCGTCGGCATTTCGGGCTTGCCGGTGACTTCGGCGGTCGGCGGCGTTTCGGGCGCCTTGGCGGCATTCGCGGCAGGCGCCTGCTGCTGCGCATCGGGCGACGGCGATGGCGCCGTTGCGTCATCCGCCGGGCGCTTGCAGGCGGCGAGCATGGCGGCGAGCAGGCACAGGGCGATCAGGTGGCGGTGGTTCATGACGGTTCCCTGGGGAGGTCGTAGAGACTGGAGACACGGCGCTTGAGCAGTTCGCGCAGGGGGATGCGCAACTCGTCGAGCGTGCGGATGGCATTCATGCCCAGCGCGTCGTCGCGGCACGGCAGGTGCGCTTCGTTGATCGGGATGCGCAGGTTGCAGGCTTCGTACAGTTCGGCCAGCGACAGGTCGTCGAGATCGCGCGCCAGCAGCCACTCGCCGGATTCGGCGCGGGTGACCAGGCCGATCTCGCTCAGCTGCGCCAGCATCTGCTGCACCAGGGCATCGGTGAGCATCGGCTCCATGCCCTGGATCTGGTCGCTGTGCAGGCCCTTGCCGTCCTGGCGCGCCATCGCGAAGCGCCCGAGCATGCGCAGCAGGCCGTACAGCTCGTGCCCGACCGGCAGGCGCATCGAGGCCGGCTGGTAACGGAAGGCCGAGATCGAGGACGCAAACGAGGCGCCGAGCAGGATCGAGACCCAGCCGAAGTAGATCCACAGCAGGAAGATGGGCACGAACGCGACCTGCTGGTAGATCTTGGAGTAGGCGCCGAAGCTGCCAAGATAGAGGCCGATGCCCCCTTTCACGCATTCAAGCAGGAATACCGCCAACGCCGCGCCGGCCACGGCGTGCCGCCACTGCACGGTGCGATGCGGGACGACCCGATAGATCGCGGTGAAGGCCAGCCATTCGATCAGCATCGGCGCAAGTTGCAGCAATACGCCTTCAAGCCACTGCCCGGACGCGCTCTTGAAGATGCCCAGCGCGAAGAACCGGGTCGACAGCGCGAGGCTGGCGGTGGCCACGAGGGCGCCGAGGGTCAGTACCGTCCAGTAGACGAGGAAGCGGCTGAACTTGGGGCGCGCGGTCTTCACCCGCCAGATCTTGTTGAACGTGGCCTCGACGCTGACCAGGGTGATCAGCAGCGACACCACCAGTGCGATCACGCCGACCGTGGTGAGCTGGCCGGTGTTCTGCGAGAACTCGCGCAGGTAGCCCTCGATCGCACGCGCCGAGCCGGGCACGAAGTTGGAGAAGATGTAGTCGCTGAGCTGGTCGCTCCACTTGTTGAACACCGGGAATGCCGACAGCACCCCGAACACCACCATCGACAGCGGCACCAGCGCGAACACCATCGTGAACGACAGCGCGCCGGCCGACTCGAACAGGCGGTCGTCGAGGAACCGGCGCCACAGGAAGCGCAGGAACGTCCCCGTCCGCGCGCGGTCGTGGATGCGTTCGCTCCAGCGGTACAGGGTGTCGAGGGGCTCCATCGAGCGAAGGGTAGCAAAGGCGGCGGGCGGCACGGCGCTGGCGGTGCCGGGCCTGCGGCTTGCGCCCTGCCCTGCCACCGCGATCGGTTCTGCCGTCCACCGGAGCGCTTCCCGTGTCATCAACAGCGCCTCCTCCGTCATCACCCCTCCTGTCATCCCGAGCACAGCGAGGGATCTCGCCCTCCTGCCGCCGGAGAAGATCCCTCGCTGCGCTCGGGATGACAGGGGCCGGGATCGACAAGCGGCGTCGGGGAGCGTGTTCCGCACATGCAGCCGCCTCGGCTGCACATTGCTCCCGACCTGCGACAATGCCGTCATTCCCGCGCCGCGACGCACGCCATGCCCGACATCCTCGTCCTCTACTACAGCCGCGGCGGCTCGGTCGCCCGGCTCGCACGCCACGTCGCGCGCGGCATCGGCGAAGTCGACGGCATGAGCGCGCGGCTGCGCACGGTGCCGCCGGTGGCGGCAACCACGCAGGTCGCAGCGCCACCGGTGCCCGAGGACGGCGCGCCGTACGTGCAGGCCGCCGACCTGGACGAATGCGCCGGCGTGGTCCTCGGAAGCCCAACCCGGTTCGGCAACATGGCCGCACCGCTCAAGCACTTCATCGACAATCTCGGTGCGCAATGGGCCAGCGGCACGCTGGTCGGAAAGCCGGCGGCGGTGTTCACGTCCACCGCGACGATGCACGGCGGCCAGGAATCGACGCTGCTGTCGATGATGCTGCCGCTGCTGCACCACGGTTGCGTGATCGTGGGCATCCCGTTCACCGAGGCTGCGCTCAACACCACCCGCGGCGGCGGCACGCCCTACGGCGCCAGCCATGTCTCCGGCCTGCAGGACGACCCGCAGCCCAGCGACGACGAAGCGTCGCTGGCGCGCGCGCTCGGCCGCCGCGTGGCCTTAATCGCGGCGAAGCTCGCATGACCGCTCGTACCCGTTCGCGCATCGTGCTTGCGGTGTCGCTGTTCGCGCTCGCGGCACTGTTCACGCTGTGGTTCCACGGCGATCGCCACCGCCTCGCCGCGCTGCTGGTGTTCACCCTGCCGCCGCTACTGGCACTTGCCGCCGTGCTGCGCGGCGGCACCACGGCGTCCCGGGGCGGGTTCTGGGCGGGCGTGCTTGGCCTGTTCTGGTTCTCGCACGGGGTGATGGTGGCCTGGAGCCGGCCTGCCGACGGCGTTTACGCCTGGGCCGAGATCGTGCTGGCGCTTGTGATCATCGTGGCGGCGAACTGGCCCGGGCTGCGCGCGCGCTTCGGGCGCTAGAATCCACGCCGGTAGGAGCAGCCGTGGCCGCTCCCCAAACAACCGCAACCACGTTCCCATTGCAGTACAGGATGAACAGGATGGACGAGCTCCTCGTCGTCACCACCGGCGGCACCATCGACAAGGTGTATTTCGACGACAAGTCCGACTACCAGGTCGGCGAGCCGCAGATCGGCCGCATTCTCGAGGAGCTCGGCGTCGCGTTCCGTTTCCGGGTGATCCCGATCATCCGCAAGGACTCGCTGCACATCAACGCCGAAGACCGCGAGCTGTTGCGCGCCACCATCGCCGCGCAGCCGGCGCGGCAGGTGCTGGTGACCCACGGCACCGACACCATGGTCGACACCGCCAAGGTGCTCGCCACGATCGCGGACAAGACCATCGTCCTGACCGGCGCGCTGAACCCGGCCCGCTTCCGCGGCTCGGACGCCGAATTCAACATCGGCTGCGCGGTCGGCGCGGTGCAGTCGCTGGCGCCGGGGGTCTACATCGCCATGAACGGCCGCATCTGGGATCCGCTCAAGGTCCGCAAGAACGTGGACGCGAACCGGTTCGAGGCGATCTGAGGGCCGATACGCACCGCACACTGCCTTTGGTAGGAAAAAAAGGGAATCCCGGCTCTTGCCGGGATTCCATTGCTCCGAAGGCGCTACCGTCAGAACGTGACGCTCCAGCTGTCGATCTTGCCGGTGTCGCCCCTGCCGCGGTCGCTGACGCGCAGTCGCCAGATCCCGTCGAGGTCTTCGGCCGACAGGTCGAGGGTATAGGTCCTGATGATGTTGTCGGCGCTGCCGCCACTGCGGTTCTGGAGCAGGTACACGCTGCCGTCGGGCGCCACCAGGTCGACCCGCAGGTCGCCGATGTAGGTGTGCCGGATGTCGACGTCGACCTGCGTGGATGCCGACGCCTTGCCGCCGCGGCCGGAGACCGTGATCGGGCTGTACACCGTGGCGTAGTCGCCAATCGCGACATCGTCCGTGTTGGCGTAGGTCTGCGTGCCGCCACCGCTACTGCCCGTGCCGTAGTCGCCCACCAGGCTCACGCCCGAGAACGCCGAGTAGCCCTTGATCCGCACGTGCCAGGTACCGGCCGAAGGCGACGCAAAGGTGCACGCTTCGCTGTTGCCGGATTTGTACGGCCGGCAGTCGTAGGCACTGTCGGTGGGCGCGCTGCCGAACTTGACGTACAGGTCGGCATCGCCGCTGCCGCCGGACATCGTGAACACCAGGTTCGAGGCGCCGGCCGGCACGTCCAGCGTGTACGCGAGTGATTGGCCCGCGCCACCGGACTGCCCGGTCACCGGCACGCCCTTCTCCAGCGTTCCACCGCCGCTGCCGCCTCCGCTCACGGTGACCGGCAAGGTCTTGGCGTTGCTGGCGCCATCGTCGTCGACCACCGTCAAGGTGACACTGTAGGTGCCACCGGCGGCATAGGTGTGGACGGGATTGGCCGCGTTGCTGCTGCCGCCATCGCCAAAGTCCCAGCTGCGCGACGCGATGTTGCCGTCGCCGTCGCTCGATGCATCGGTGAAGACCACCGCCAGCCCGTCCGGACTTGCCGTGAAATCCGCCACCGGCGGGCTGTTCTCGCCACCGCCGCCACCGGACGTCTTGGCCAGCTCGCCGAGGAAGCCCAGGCCCAGCTTGGCCAGCGCGACGCTGGGTGCGGCGTTGCCACCCATGTTCGCCAGGGTGTCGTCGGGCGTGTGGATGTCGTTGTTGAACCCGGCCTCGAACATCATCGCCGCCGGATAGCCGGCGCTGGTCCAGGAAGCGTGGTCCGAGCACCCGTAACCGCAGGTGTAGGTGCCGCGGGTCAGGCCCAGCGGCGCGAGGTATTCGTCGAACACGTCGCGCACGAATTGCTGCAGGCCGGCATTGCTGTTGTCGGTGATCAGCTGCATGTCGTCGCTGGCGCCGATCGCGTAGTTGGTCATGTCCAGCTGCAGCACGCCGACCACGTTCTTGCCCGCGCCCTGGAACGACTGCGCGATGGCGTTCGAGCCGCGCAGGCCCACTTCCTCGGCGGCGTAGCCCATGAATTTCACGGTCCGCTTCGGCTGCCAGCCGCTGGCGAGCGCGATGCGGATCACCTCGGTCAGCGTGGCGATGCCCGAGGCGTCGTCGTCGGCGCCGGGCGCGTCCATGCTGTCGCCGCTGCCGGAGTACGAGATCGAATCGAGATGGCCGCCGAGCACGACGATCTCGTTCGGCAGTTCCGTGCCCTGCACCGTCAGGATCACCGACGGCTGGGTGGAACAGGTGCTGCAGGCGGTGAACAGTTCGGCGCTGACGTCGCTGCGGCCGTTGGCGAGCGACAGCCATGTGTCGCGGATCCACTCCGCCGCGGCCTGTCCGTGGCTGCTGGCGTAGTAGCGGTTCGGCCAGGCGGTCGAGAGGTGTTCGATGGTGTCGCGGATGCCGGCTTCCTGGACCTGCGACAACCACGGGCCGACCGTGGCCTGGTTGTCGACCGTGTAGTTGGCCAGGAACACGGTGTTGCGCGCCAGCGCGGATCGGTCGGCGGCGACGAATGCATCGGCGTCGGCGCGGCTGGCGAAGGCGAAGTATCCGCCGCAGCGCTTCTCCCGCTCGTGGATCAGCGTGCTGACCTGCCCGAGCTGGTTGGCCCGGATCCGCGCGACCACCAGGCGATTGCCGACGCTGTCGCGGCGCGCCACGCCATCGCGGGCGATCGCCTGCAGGCCGTTGCGGTATGTGTCGTCCGAGACGACGATGAAAACGGGGGCGAAGGGGTCCTGCTCCAGGCCCAGTGCGGCGGTTTCATCGGCATGGTTGGCGTGGGACGCAGTCGAAGCCTGCGCGTCCGGCATGCCGGCCAGCAGGGCGCCGGCAACCAGCCCGGCGAGCAAAGTGCGTGGTGTCATCGAGTCGCTCCTTGACGATCCGGCAGCCGTGCGGCCGCCGGATCGATGTAATCCGGCAAGGGTGGCAATGGCGCCATGCCGCGTGGCATGCGCGCCTTGCCTGCTGAAGAAAAGCCCCGGTCTTGCGACCGGGGCCATGGACTTCTTCAGAACGTGACGCTCCAGCTGTCGATCTTGCCGGTGTCGCCCCAGCCGCTGTCGGTCACGCGCAACCGCCAGGTGCCATTGAGGGCTTCGCTCGACAGGTTGCCGGTGTAGGTCTTGATGATGTTGTCGGCACTGCCGCCACTGCGGTTGTGCATGCCGTACACGCTGCCGTCCGGCGCGATCAGGTCCACCTTCAGGTCACCGATGTAGGTGTGCTTGATGTCCACCTTGATCTGGGTCGAGGTCGCCGCGTTGCCGCTGCGGCCGGACACCGTGATCGAGCTGTACACCGTGGCGTAGTCGCTGATCGCGTAGTCGGTCGTGTTGGAGTACGTTTGCGAACCGCCACCGCCGCCTCCGGTGCCGTAGTCGCCGACCAGGCTCACGCCCGAGAATGCCGAGTAGCCCTTGATGCGCACGTAGTAGGTGCCGGCGGAAGGCGAGGCGAAGGTGCAGCTCTCGCTGTTCCCGGCCCGGTACGGGCGGCAGTCGTAGGAACTGTCGGTCGGCGCGCTGCCGAACTTCACGTACAGGTCGGCATCACCGGTGCCACCGGACATCGTGAACACCAGGTTGGACGCACCGGCCGGAACGGCCAGCGTGTAGCTCAGCGACGCACCGGCCGAGCCCGACTGGCCGGTCACCGGAACGCCCTTGGACAGCACCACGGTGCCCGGATCAGGACCCGGACCAGTGCCGCCATCGCAGCTCACGCCGACGCCGGCGAACGCCGAGGTCACGTCGGCCTTGGTGAAGCCCAGGTCGGTGGCCGCGGTTTCGACGCCACAGGCACCCTGGTCGAAGTCGGTGCTCGAGGTCCAGTAGTCACGGTTGGCGCGCGCGAAGGCCTGGAACGCCTTCTGCGTGTTCCACCCGCTCTTGTTGGCCAGCAGGTAGAACGCCTTGTTGTAGACGCCGGAGGAATAGTGGACGTCCATGCCGCTGTAGTAGTCGTCGGCATGGCCGATCGAGCGCCCGTCCTGCGGCGGGTTGGCCATGTAGCGCAGCGCGCCGCTGCCCTTGAAGATCTGCGCGCCCACCAGGAAGTCGTTGCTGCCGCCGTTGAAGAAGTACTCCGCGGCCTCGCCGGCCATGTCGGAGAACGCTTCGTTGATGCCGCCCGACTGGCCGCTGTACTGCAGCCCGGAGTTCTGTTCGGTGTAGCCGTGCGAAACCTCGTGCGACGACACGTCCAGGCTGACCAGCGGGTAGAACGTGCTGGCGCCGTCGCCGAAGGTCATCGACGAGCCGTCCCAGAACGCGTTCTCGTAGCTGTTGCTGTAGTGCACCTTCATCGTCAGCTTGAAGGTCAACGGCGCCGATCCGACATAGGAGTCATACATGTCGAAGATGACCTTGCCGAAGTAGTGCGCGTCGTTGAGCGGCGAATAGGCGCCGTTGATCGACTTCACCGTGTTGCGCGGGCAGGTATAGCCGAAGGCGGTGCTGCCGCTGGTGCCGTGGTTGAGGTTCACCGTCTTCACCACGGCGTTGTCCATGGTGCAGGTGCTGCCGCTCTGGGTGACGTCGAGGAAGCCGTGGTCGGTGCCGTATTCGTACTGGCCGGTCTTCTGGTTGCCGCCGGGGCCGGTGCCGATCTCGGCGTTCTGCAGGTTGTCGTACTGCTTGAGGATGCGGCCGCTGTTGGCATCGACGATCACCACCGGGCGCGTCGGGCTGCCGCCCTTGGCCGCGTCGGCGAAGAACGACACCACGTACGCCATGTGCGCGCGGTCGTTGTCGTCGATGAAGACCATCTGCCGGCTTTCCTCGCGCTCCACGCGCATCGCCAGCAGGCGGTTGCCCAGCGTCGCGCGCTTGGCGGTGGCCAGCGCCTGGGCGCCGGTCAGCTTCGGCGCGACCGTCGCCGGGAGCTCGCTCTCCAGGCCGGTGACCTTGCGGCCGAACATCGCGCGCACCTGGCCATTGGCGTCCTCGCTGACGACGATCTGCTCGCCGTACACCGGGATGCCGTTCCAGGTCTGCGCATAGCGGTAGTTGCGCGCGCCGTTCTCGATGGCGCGGGCGTTGACCACGGTCAGCGCCGAGTGGGCGTCGAGCGCGAGCATTTCGGCATGGCGCAGGTTGGCCTGCTTGCTGACGCCGATCGCCACGCTGGCGTTGGCGTACTGGCTGTTGAGCGCTGCCACGTTCTGCTTCTGCAGGTCGACGCGGTTCGCCGCCTGCGCCGAAACCGCCGCGAGCGCGAGCGCCAGCGGTGTCACGACGAAGAGTGCGATTGGATGTCTGCTGGAATGGGTCACGATTGCTTGTCTCCCGAATGGTTGGATATGTCGATCGCCGGCATGGCGATCTCTCTCGACGCTTTTCCAACTGCACCGGCACGGGCTTGTTCGCCCGCATCCGGCTTGAACACTGCTTTTTCTGGAACTCCCCACCGGCGGCGACGGCCCCCCGGCTGCCGGTGCTGGCCCCTCGCAGCTTCTTCAGATGTCGATCGTTGACGCGTCCGACGAACTTCCCGCAATGCACACCCACGTTTCCGTCGGCACGGCCGGCGGCTTCCCTCCTTCGCACGCGCAGCCCGCTCCCGGCGCCGCGGTGCCGCGCCCCGCGATCGGTCGGAAGACCGGCAGGGACGCGACTGCGGCGAAAATCCGGAATAGGCCCGGCATCGATAGCCTCGTGCTGGAAGGAATGCCGCTGGCGGCAAATCGGTGGGTCGTGTCGAACCCCGCCCACCGGAAACAGACGCATGACGCAATGCGTCTGCCACTGACAATAAATGACAGTTCAGAAAATATTCACGCTGCAAGCGCAGCAATTTCGGGGCATTAATCGTGATGGGCCTCCCTATTTCGGAATGTAGACGGTTACATCCGGAACTATTTCGGATTGTGCGTTCGCGCTGACCGCGACCCATCGGCTTCATCGACCGGCATCGCATCCCTGCGAAGCAGCTTCAGCCGCGAGCTTTTTGTGGAGACAGGCCAGGAATCGAGCCGACTGCCGACAGCGGGTCCTGGATCGCCAGTCGCGCTTTCAAAGTCGAAGGCTGTCGTCGCACTCTTCAGAAGCTCGCGGCTGAAGCCGCTCGCACAGGACTCGGCCCGCCGTCGCGGGAATCGTTGGCCGAGGTGCCGCTGGTCGAGGGCGACGATCGTCCGGCAACGGGCATCGTCGGTCGCGGCCACTTATCATCGACGTTCCCCGATTTCCGGCGACGCAATGCCGCAGTCCTCGACGAACTCCGACATCTCCCCCGCCGACCCGCGCCTGGCCGCGCTTCCGCCCGCCGCGGTGCAGCGAATGCATGCGGCGATGCAGGCGATCCGGCACGGGGACGCGGAGGCGGTATTGCGCCTGACCGGCGAGGTCCTTGCCATCGCGCCGGAACATCCCGAGGCCCTGCGCCTGGCCGGCATCGCGCACGGCGCCGGCGGACGCCACGACCTCGCGCGCGATGCGCTGCAACGCTCGCATGAGCAGCGGCCCGACGATGCCCTGGTGCTGATCGACCTGGGCAACGCGCAGCAGCGCTGTGGCGACGCCGCAGCCGCGCGCGCCAGCTGGCGCAAGGCCGGCGAGCTGGCGCCGCGACACCCGATGCCCTGGTACAACCTCGGCCGCGGCCTGCAGCTCGAAGGCCACACCACCGACGCGATCGCCATGCTGTCGCGGGCAGTAGAACTGGCCCCGGATTTCATGCCCGCGCGCATCCTGCTCGGCGACGCACTGGTGCACGCCGGGCATTTCGACGACGCCGACACGCACTATCGCGAGGCGCTGTGGCGCAACCCCGCCTGCGGCGATGCGTGGCGCGGGCTGGCCAACATGAAGGTGCGCCCGCTGTCGGACGAGGACCGCGAGCAGCTCGCCCTCAACCACGGCCGCGCCGACATCGGCGAGCCCGATCGCGTCGCGATGGGCTACGCGCTGGGCAAGGTCTGCGAGGACCACGGCCGCCACGCCGAGGCATTCGCCGCGCTGCAGTCGTCCAACGCGCGCCTGGGCCGCGAAGCGCCGTGGGATGCCGTGGCTTTCAGCGCGCGCGTGGACGCGATCATTGCCGCGACCGCGCAACTCCCCTCTCCTGCCGACCCTTCGCTCGGCAGCGAGGTGCTCTTCATCGCCGGCATGCCGCGCTCGGGTTCGACATTGTTCGAACAGATCCTCGCCGCGCATCCGCAGGTCGAAGGCGCGAGCGAACTGCCCGACCTGGGCAACGTGCTGGACGAGGAGTCGGTCCGTCGCGGGCGACCGTTCCCGGAGTGGATCGCGCAGGCCGATGTCGGCGACTGGCAGCGGCTGGGCCGCGACTACCTGCAGCGCACCGCGCGCTGGCGCGAACACCGACCGCGTTTCACCGACAAGATGCCGGAAAATTGGCTGCACGCCGGCGTGCTGCGGGCGATGCTGCCGGGCGCGACCGTGCTCGAGACCCGCCGCGATCCGCTGGAGACGGCGTGGTCCTGCTACAAGCAGCACTTCTACCGGCTGCCGCATTTTTCCTGCGACTTCGACGACATCGCCGCCTTCGGGCGCGACAGCCAGCGTGCGATGGACACCTGGCGCGAACGCGATCCCGGCCGCGTCCACCTGCAATCGTACGAAGCCCTGCTGCGCGACCCGACCGCCGCGATCCACGCGCTGCTCGATGCCTGCGGCCTGCCCTTCGATCCGGCCTGCCTGGCGTTCCATGCCGCGCGTCGCAGCGTGCGCACCGCCAGCGCGACCCAGGTCAGGCAGCCGCTGCAAGCCGATACCGGCCGCACCGGCGGCTATGGCGCGCTGCTCGATCCGCTGCGTGCGGCACTGGTGCGTGCCGGCCTGTCCTGAGCCCCGCATCCACGCCGAACCATTTTTCCGGGTCCGGACATGAGAACGGGCGGGGACATGCCCCGCCCGTTCAAGCTTCCCTGCATCCTGTCGGATACCGGTCCCGGCCGAGGCCGGGACCGGATCGATCAGAAGGTCACGCTCCAGCTGTTGAGCGTGCCGGTATCACCCTTGCCGTTGTCCTTGACGCGCAGGTTCCAGGTGCCGTTGAGGCTTTCCCCGGACAGGTCTACCGTGTAGGTCTTGTTGATGTCGTTCGTGCTCCCGCCGGTACGGTTGTGCAGCACGTACGTACCACCGTCCGGCGCGATCAGGTCGACCTTCAGGTCACCGATGTAGCTGTGGGTGATGTCCACCTTCACTTCGGTTTCGGCCAGCCCGGAACCGGTGCGGTCGGCCACGACGATCGGGCTGCGGAACGTGCCGCGATCGTTGATCACGAAGTCGTCGCCGTTGGTGTAGGTCTGCACCTCATCACCGCCGGGGTCGCCGCCGCCATCGCCGTCGTAGTCGCCGACCAGGGTGACGCCGCTGTAGGACGAGTACGCCTTGACGCGGACGTAGTACGTGCCCGCCGACGGAGTCGGGAACTCGCACACCTCGCTGTTGCCGGCCTTGTACGGACGGCAGTCATACACCGTGTCGGTGGCTTCCTCGCCGAACTTCACGTACAGGTCGGCATCGCCCGTGCCGCCGGAAATCGTGAAGCTGAGGTTCGCCGCACCCGCCGGCACGTCGAGGGTGTAGCGCAGAGCATGGCCCTTCTCGATCGCCATGCCGGTCACCGCCACGCCCTTCTCGAGCGCGACCGGATCCGGGTCAGGCGGCGGGCCGCCACCGCATTCGACGTCGACGCCGGCGAAGGCCGCGGTCACGTCCGCCTTGGTGTAGCCCAGATCCTCGGCGGCCGTCTCGACGCCGCACGCGGCGTCGTAGAAGTTGACGTTCGGGGTCCAGTAGTCGCGGTTGGCGCCGGCGAATGCCAGGAACGCCTTCTGCGTGTCCCAACCCGCGGTGTGCGCGAGCAGGTAGAACGCCTTGTTGAACACGCCCGACGAGTAATGCACGTTCAGGCCGTCGTAGTAGTCGTTGGCGCTGCCGATCGAGATCCCGTCCAGGGTCGGGTCCTCGAAGTAGCGCAACGCTTCACCCGGCGCCTTGAAGATCTCGCCACCAACCAGGAAGTCGTTCTGGCCCTTGAAGAAGAACTCGGCCGCCTCGCCCGCGATGTCGGAGAACGACTCGTTGATGCCGCCGGACTGGCCGGAGTACTCAAGGCCCGAGTTCTGCTCGGTGAACCCGTGCGAGACCTCGTGCGCGAGCACGTCCAGGCCGACCAGCGGATAGAACGTGCTGGCGCCGTCGCCGAAGTACATCGTCTGCGTGGCCGGCTCCCAGAACGCGTTCTCGTAGTTGCTGCTGTAGTGCACCTTCAGCGTCACCTTGCCGGTCAGCGGCGAGGTCTGCAGGTAGTCGCTGTACATGTCGAACACGACATGGCCGAAGAAGTGCGCGTCGTTGAGCGGCGCGAACGCGCCGTTGATCGCCTCGACCGTGTTGCGCGGGCAGGTGTAGCTCCACGGGGTGGAACCGGTGGTGCCGTGCGCGAGATTGATCGTGGTGACCTTCGTGCTGTTCATCGTGCAGTTGGCGCCGCTCTCCTCGACGTCGAGGAAGCCGAAGTCGGTGCCGTATTCGTACTGGCCGGTCTTCTCGTTGCCGCCGGGACCGGTGCCGATCTCGGCGTTCTTCAGGTTGTCGAACTGCTTGAGGATCGCGCCGCTGGCGGCGTCCACGATCACCTTCGGGCTGGTCGGCGAGCCACCCTTCGCGGAATCCGCGAAGAACGACACTTCCCAGGCCATGTGGGCGCGGTTGTTGTCGTCGATGAAGACCACCTGGCGCGACTGCTCACCCTGGACGCGCATCGCGAGCAGGCGGCTGCCGAGCACGGCGCGCTTGGCGGCGGCAAGCGCCTGGGTGCCGCTGACCTTCGGGGCCACGGCCGGCAGTTCGCTTTCCAGCCCGCCGATCTTGCGGCCGAACAGCGCGCGGACGGCGCCATTGGCGTCCTCGCTGACCACCACCTGCTCACCGTAGATCGGCACGCCACGGAAGGTCTGCTGGTAACGGGTGTTGCGCACGCCGTCGCGGGTGGCGCGGGTATTGAGCACGCTCAGCGCGGAGTCCGGCCCGAGGCCCAGCATCTCCGCGTGGCGGATGCTGGCCTGCTTGCTGACACCGATCGCGACGCTGGCCTGGGCGTAGCGACCGTTGATGCTTGCAACATCCTCGTGTTGCAGGTTGACCCGCGTAGCGGCATGGGCCGACATCGCCATGCAGGCGAACGCCAGCGGCGTGAGTGTGACGAGCTGTAGGGAACGCTTCTTGGACTGGATCACTGCAGTGGATCTCCCGATGGGTTGGACATGCGACCGGCCGCCTGGCCGGCGCTCTGACTTGCTTTCCAACGACTGCGCCCGGCCGCCCCCTCGGCCGTCGCATCCCTGCTGCTGTCTTGATGTCCGGCGTGTGCCGGACGCCGCAGGCGTCGATGGGACCCCCCCGGCGCGATGGATGGCCATCGCTTCCTCCGCAGCTTCTTGCCGCACGAACATCCTTCATCGAAGAAGTGGAACAGGCGCGGGACCCGTCTGGAGAACAGCCCCGCGTGACGCCATGGGCACAGGATCAGGCGACGATGCGTGGCCACCGCTCGATCACGGCGGCGGAAGGCCGACCGGGACGCGGACGGCGTCACTGCCGTCGAGTGCATGCCGGCTTGCATCCCCGGATGTGACCCTGTGCGTCCCGATACTGACCAAAAATGGCAACTCAGCGGGCGTTCACACTGAAATTTCGCCGGGCGATTGGCCGATCTGTGATCCAGACCCCACTCCAACCCGAACGGGAGACCGGTACCGTCATCGGCGCACTCGCCCCGTCGCGCGCGCGGGCGCACACCCTCCCCATGCGGATGCGATGGGCAGGGCAAGCACATTGGCAATCGCGGCTTTATCTTCCGTCCGGCGGCGGTGGTCACGCCGGTTGGGCAAGCGGGCCGGTGAATCACCGGCAAAAGGAGTGGCGGCGGAATCCCGACGCCGTGTACCGCACTACAGCATCCCGGTCTCGAGCTTGGCCGCGTCGGACATCATCGCCCGGTTCCACGGCGGGTCGAACACCAGCTCGACGTCGGCCTCGGCGACCGTCGGGATCATTTCCAGCTTGCTGCGCACGTCATCCACCAGGATGTCGCCCATGCCGCAGCCCGGCGCGGTGAGCGTCATCTTCACTTCCACCTGGCGCTTGCCGTCGTCGCCGTGGGTGACGTTGGCCTCGTAGACCAGCCCCAGGTCGACCACGTTGATCGGGATCTCGGGGTCGAAGCAGGTACGCAACTGCTGCCACACCAGCTTTTCCACCGCGTCGTCGCTGGCGTCGTCGGGCAGCGACAGCGGCTCGGCCGGCTCCTTGCCGATCGCGTCCCCGTCCTGGCCGGCGATGCGGAACAGGTTGCCCTCGATGAAGACCGTGTAGCTGCCGCCGAGCGCCTGGGTGATGTAGCCGATGCTGCCCGCCGGCAGGGTCACGACGTCGCCCTGCGGCACCAGGACGGCGCTGCAATCGCGTTCGAAGCGGACGGGTTCGCTGCTGCGGGAATACATGATCGGTCGTCGGCCTGTGTGGGAATGCGGGTCCGGACAGGGTCGCTTCCGCCCGGACGGCGGTACAGGCCCAAGATGGTGGCGGCCTGCCGCCACGCAAGGACGCCATTGTATCGCTGCACGAACGGTATGCTGTCCGGCTTTCGTCCCGCCGGCTGGTCCATGCCTCCCCATTCCCGATCCCGCAATCCCCTGCCCGCGCTCGCCTTGCTGCTGCTGGGCAGCATGGGCATTGCCGCGGCATGGGTGCTGCTGGCCCTCGCCAGCGACCGGCAGCTGGGCTGGATGGCCGTGGTCGCCGCATTCGACGCCACGCTCATGCTGCGCCTGGGGCGTATGCGACCGGGCTGGCCACGCGCCGCGTCCGCCGTGCTCGGCACCGCGCTTGCGATCGCGCTGGCCAACTGGGGCATCGTCGCGGCGCAGGTCGGAAAGTCGATGGCTCTGCTGCCGTGGGATTCGATGTTCCAGCTCGGCCCGGACTTCATCTGGATCCTGACCCAGCTCGCGAACGGCCCTGTCGAATTCGCCTGGTGGGGCGCGGCGCTGGTGGTGGCGGCGGTGGCTTCGCGCTGAGCACGGGAAAGACCGCGTCCAGGCTGCGCGCGAACAGCGCCAGCGACTGCTCGATCTCGGCCACGGACATCGCGCCGAACCCCATCAGCAGCCCGCCCCGGTCCTGCGGGCGCAGGTAATAGGGCGCGATCGAATACAGGCCGAGTCCGATCCCCTGCGCATGCGCGATCAACCCGGCGACATCGGCATCGCCGTGGCCGGGCAGCCATACCACTAGGTGCATGCCCGCCTGCGAGTCCTCGATCCGCAGCCGCCCGCGGCTGCATGCGCGCAGTCCGTCGATCAGCGCCTGCCGGCGTGCCTTGAGCTCGTGCGCGGTGCGTCGCAGGTGGCGTTCAAAGGCGCCGTCCTTGATGAAGTGGGCCAGCGCCGCCTGCTCGATGCCAGGCGATGCGAAATCGCTCAGCCACTTGGCCGAGATGAAGTCGCGACGCAGCTGCGGCGGCATCACCAGGTAACCCAGCCGCATCGCCGGGAACAGTGCCTTGGAGAACGTACCGACATAAATGACGCGGTTGTGTTCGTCCAGCGAACGCAGTGCCGCGAGTGGCTTGCCGCCGTAGCGGAACTCGCCGTCGTAATCGTCCTCGAAGATCCAGGCCTGGTGGCGCTTCGCATAGTCCAGCAACGCCATCCGCCTCGACAACGACATCACCGCGCCCGTCGGGAACTGGTGCGAGGGTGTCACGCACAGCAGCTTCGCCCCGGATCGCGGCAATTCGTCGCAGGTCATGCCATCGCCATCGACGTCCATGGCACGCATGCACGCGCCGCGCGCCTGCAGCACGCTGCGGATCGCGAAGTAATGCGGATCCTCGATGACGGCGACGTCGCCCGGGTCGATCAGCACGTCGGCGATCAGGGCAATCGCCTGCTGGGTGCCACCGACGATCAGCACATCCTGGGGGAGCGCATGCACGCCGCGCCGGCGCGCGAGGTAGTCGCAAGTCGCTTCGCGCAGCTCCAGCAGGCCCTGGGTGTGCGGATAACCCGGCGACGTGTACAGGGCCGCATGCGACAGCGCACGCGCCCAGTTGCTGCTCAGGGCCGGGTTGGCCATGGGCACGCCGTACTGGAACGCGTGCCTGGCGCCTGGAACATCGCGGCCGGGCATCGCGCCATGCTCGAAGCATTCGCGCACGCGTCGCGCGCGAGTCGACTGCGCGGCGACGTCGCCCAGCGGCGGCGGCGGCGCCGGCCGTACCGCCGGCAGCGGCGTGGCGACGTAGCTCCCCGATCCCACCCGGCTTTCGATGAAGCCTTCGGCACGCAGCTGTTCGTAGGCGGCCAGCACGGTGTTTCGCGACAGGTTCAGTTCGCGCGCCAGCAGCCGGCTCGGCGGAAGGCGACTGCCCACCAGTCCGGCGAGCATGGCTGCCTTGAGCGCGCGCGTGAGCTGGGCATGAAGCGTGCCGTTGCCGTCGAGTTGGAGTTCCATGGCGAGCTCCGTTCGATTGGCTCCATTTCAGCCGGATCAATTGGCCCTTGATAGTGCCACTTGCCCGGGTCCTGATGGGGCCAATTCCAATCCCGACCGGAGCCACACCATGAATACGCTCGCAGCCTCCCCCGACGCGCAAGCCCGCAACCGGCTGGCGCGTGCCCCCTGGGTCGCGATCGCCGGCATTGGCGGCGCGCTGCTCGACCTCTGGGTCGCCGCAGCATACTGGTCGCAGTTCCAGGTCGAGGCGATCCGGATTCCGCAGGGCATTGCCGCATGGATCGTCGGGCGCGACGCATTCGACGGGGGCGCGGCAACGGCCTTGCTCGGAACGCTGCTCTACTGCGGCCTGGTCTGGGCTGTCTGCGCGCTGTACCGGGTCGCCGCCCGGCACTACGCAGTACTGCTGCGGCGTCCGGTCCTGTGCGGCGCGCTGTACGGAATGCTGGCGTATGGCGTGGTCTTCTGGATCATCGCGCCGCTGCTCGCCGGCGACGGGGGCTCCACGAAGCCCGAATGGCTCGGGTTGTGCGTGGCAACGTACATCGTGGCGATCGGCATCCCGGCAGCCCTGGCGGCCCGCGCGACGCTCGCCGGGAGCCGCGACTGAAGCCGGACCGTCACGGCTCCTCGCGCTTTTCGCCGGCGGTGGCTGCGGCCTGGCCCGGTATTCTCCGGCTCCCCGCGCCGAACGCCGCTCCGGCCTGCAGCGGCGTTCGGCGCGGCATGTGCATGTGGCGTGGCGCAGCCCGCCCGCCGCGACGGATTGCCAGCGTCAAATCCCGGTTTCTGCACATCTTTTCCACCTCGCGATGCACACCGGCACAGGTTAAGGATTCGTAATTTGAATCGACCCCCCAACCGCGCGACGACGTGGCACGGGGCTTATCCGAAACCGGAATGACTGGAGAGAATCCGAGATGACCTTGCAGACCACCAAGCTCCGCGACGCGATCGCCTTCGCTCTCGTTGCGGGCGCCGCCAGCATCGCCGGCACCGGCGTTGCGTTCGCGCAGGACCAGGAGCAGGAGCAGACCAGCACCCCTGCTACTCCCGACACCACCACCCTCGACCGCATCGAGGTCACCGGTTCGCGCCTGAAGCGTGCCGAGATCGAAGGCGCCATGCCGGTCACGGTCATCGACCGCGCCCAGATCGACGCCAGCGGCGAAGTGTCCGTCGCCGACTACCTGCGCACCACCAACTTCAACTCGGTCGGCCAGTTCCGCCCGCAGTCGGGTAGCTCGGCCCAGGCCGGTGCGTTCGCCGACCTGCGCGGCCTCGGCGGCCAGCGCACCCTGGTCCTGATCGACGGCCACCGCGCACCGAAGGCGCCGTTTGCCGCCGGTGCCGGTACCGACCTCAACGCCATCCCGCTGGCGGCCGTGGAGCGCATTGAAGTGCTCACCGACGGCGCATCGGCCGTGTACGGTGCCGACGCGGTCGGCGGCGTGATCAACCTGATCCTGCGCAAGGACTACAACGGCGCGCAGGTCACCGTCGGTCATTCGAGCCCGAAGTGGGGCCCGACCGACGAAGCCTCGATCCTGTTCGGTGTCAGCGGCGATCGCGGCCACATCGTCGGCGGCTTCTCGCACAACCGTCGCGCGATGATCTTCACCCACACCCGCCCGTGGGGCTCCACCCCCGGCGCCAGCACCTTCGGCAACAACTACTTCTCCGTGGACGCGGACGGCAACGTCGTCAACTCCAACTTCGTCAACGGCATCGACTTCTTCAACCCGGTCCCGGGCGGCTGCACCAACGATAACTTCTACATCCTGCCGGCCAATGGCCGCTGCGTGTACGACTTCAACGCCACCGCGGCGGACGAAGCCAGCTACGGCAACAAGGCGTTCTTCCTCAACGGCGAAGTGCAGATCAACGACGACTGGTCGACCTACTTCAGCACCACCGTCACCAACGCCAAGAGCTTCGGCCGCTACGCGCCGACGCCCGGCGTCGTGATCATCGCTCCGGATGCCGCACAGAATCCGATGCCCGGTGCCACGACCTACCTGTACCACCGCTTCGCTGCCGCGGGTAACCGCGACAACGAGACCAACGCCAACGTCTACGACATCATGCTCGGCTTCCGCGGCACGGTGAACGACTCCATCGACATCGATGCGGGCGTGCGCTACAACACCTATCGCTACGACGAGTTCGGCCGCAACTACATCGTCGGCTCGCTGGCCGAGCAGGCGATCAACGACGGCACCTACAACATCTACGATCCGGGCTCCACCCCGATCGACGTGCTGAACTCGATCAAGGCCACGATCACCCGCAACAGCACCTTCACCACCAAGGAAGCGTTCGGCAACGTCACCTTCAACGACCTGTTCGAAATGGGCGGCGGCAGCGCCGGCCTGGTCGTCGGTGGCGAGTTCCGCAAGGAAGACTACGCCGACATCTACGACTCGCTGTCCTCGGCGGGCGTGATCCTCGGCAGCGCCGGCGCCTCCTCGGGCGGCGGTCGCGAGGTCAGCTCGATCTACGCGGAAATGCTGCTGCCGTTCACGTCCACCCTCGAGGCCGACATCGCCGGCCGCTACGAGAAGTACTCGGACTACGGCACCAACTTCGCCCCGAAGGTGGCCCTGCGCTGGCATCCGATCGACAGCCTGACCCTGCGTGGTTCGGTGGGCCGCGGCTTCGTCGCCCCGACCCTGGACGTCATCACCCAGGAAACCGCGTTCTCGGCCGACCCGGTCTTCGATCCGGCCACCTGCCTGTTCTTCGGCGCCGACACCGCGGCGGACTGCGCGGCATTCGGCGGCGACGATGCGGTCCAGGTCAATGCCTTCCGCGAGAAGGCCGAAGGCCTGGGCGCCGAAGAGTCGACCCAATACTCGCTCGGCGTGGTCTGGGACGCCACCGACTGGCTGAACGTGACGGTCGACTACTGGAACATCAAGATCGAGGAGCGCATCGCGTTCTTCAGTTCGCAGAAGTTGATCGACATCGACAACGGCGACGACCCGACGCCGATGCCGGGCGCACCGTGCTCGCTGACGCGCGATCCGAACCGCGGCAACTCGGTGGTCGAGATCCACAACTGCTTCTTCAACCAGGGCGAGGTCAAGACCGACGGCGTGGATCTCGCACTTCGCACCAACTTCGACCTCGGTGGCGCCGGCAAGCTGACCAACGTGCTGCAGGCCAGCTGGTCGAACAAGTTCACGATCGACGGCGGCGAAGACCAGGTGCAGACGCAGGGCTTCCCGGGCACCCGCGCCACGCTGAACAACCAGTGGACGCGCGGTGACTGGGGCGTGGGCTACATCGCCCGCTATATCGGTGCCAACGGCTCGGGCCCGGACGCCACCGACAGCTACCTTACGCACGACCTGCAGGCCAGCGTGGAACTGCCGTGGAACGCGAAGTTCACGGCCGGCGTCAACAACGTGACCAACGAAATGCCGCAGTTGATCAATTTCGACGGCCGCCCGTTCAACTTCTTCCTCTACGACGCCTACGGCCGTACACCGTACATGCGCTACGAACAGCGCTTCTGACCTGTCCGCAGGCACACCACGGGAAGGGCTTCGGCCCTTCCCTTTTTTTTGCGCTGCGTCCGCGACATGACCGGGACGCACCGCAGGCCATCGCCTACTGTCGAAAACACAATCCAGGACAATGTTCCCGTGGCTTGCGGAACAGCATGCGCTCGCAACGCCGCCCACTGTGGATGTCCGTCAGCGGTGCTCACGCATCTCTCTCTCCAGCAAGGGCGCCCAGGGCTGCAGCCGTTCGAGAACATGCAGCGACAAACGCCCGCCCGCGGACATCGGCCCGGCATCGCCCGGGCCGTTTTTTTCACATTCCGGAATTGGCTCCCCTCACGCCGGCCGGATTGGCACTGCAGCCGGGCCACTTGCGCGGCTAACGTCACGCCATGGTCACCCGTGCCGCCCCCGACCCGAGCCCCGAAAGTGCGCGTCTGGGAGCCGTGCGCTTCCACGCACTGCATTTCGCGGACTCCCTGCAGCTCCAGCCAGGCCCGAGGTTGTCCCTCGAAGTCGTCCACGCCCGCGGGCGCGGTACTCGCCTGCAAATGCCGGCCGGATGGCTGTCGCTCTGCCTGCCGCTGTCGGGCCGTCTGTGGCTGGAATCCGCCGGGAGCCATTGGACGATTCCCGCAGGCAGCTGGCAGGCGTGGCGCGACAGCCCGGTCCACATGGGCTGCGACGATCCCGGCGCGTGGCTGGCGGTGGCGGGACCGCTCGCCACGTGGCAGCACGCCCTGCGGATCTGCGGCCAGGATCACCAGGAGATCTTTCCGCGCGCTTGCACCTGCCCCCGCCACTTGCGCCGGCTGCTGGTCCGGCTGGCTCGCGTGACGCGCGGAGGCGGGACCGTGGACGACGATCCGGCCCGGATGGTCGAAACCGTCTGCGCAGCCGTGGTCGAGCAACAGCGCGATCTGTCCGCGCTGGCCGCGCGCTGCAGCGGCCGCACCCGGCAGCGGCGCCAGCAGATCATGCTGCGCCTGTTGCGCGTCCGGCACCTGATCGAAAGCTGCGAAGGTGAACGACCGGACCTGGCGCGACTGGCACGCAGCGCCAACTATTCCCCCTGGCACCTGATCCGCGTCCATCGTGACGTGTTCGGCGAAACGCCCTCCGAATATGCGGCCCGGCTGCGGCTGCAGCATGCCTGGACGCTGGTGCGCGACACCACGACCGCGATCTGCGAAATCTCCGAATCCCTCGGCTTCGAGAGCCAGAGTGCTTTCTGCCGATCTTTCAAGAAGTCCTTCGGCTGCACCACGACCGAAGCACGAAGCGCCCGAGGCGAAACCGGTTCGCTGGCCGCATGAGCCGGGAACCGACGCGCGCCGGCATGCGGATCCGTCCGCGCGCCCACCGATCCGGACATCGGTCGCTGCCTGATCCCAACCCGAGGCAAGCGATGGCCGACGCCTCGCTCCATCCCAACGCAAGCAGGTTGTCGATCGCGGCATGGCTGGTACTCGGCGGTCTTGTCGTCGGCACGACGGACCTCGCGTTCGCGTGGATCTTCTGGCAGTCGCAGGGCGTCGGGCTCTCGCGAATCCTGCAGTCGGTCGCGGCCGGCCTGCTCGGCGGGGCGAGCTTCAAGGCCGGCATCACCTCCGTCCTGCTCGGAGCCGGCCTGCACTACTTCATCGCAACGATGTTCGTACTCGCCTACTGGCTGGCGGGCCTGCGCCACGCAGGTCTGCACAGGCATCCCGTCGCCTGCGGGCTGGCTTATGGCGTGCTGCTGTACCTGGTCATGAACTTCGTCGTCGTGCCGCTGTCGGCGGCCGGCACGCCCGACTTCGATAACGTGCCCTGGGTCGCCAGCAGCATCGTGATGCACGCCGTGTTCGGCGTGATGTGCGCCCTGTTCGCACGCCGGGCCTGAAACGGCCGAGCCCGGATGTTCGGGGTTCGTCAGTGCCCGCCGTCGAGCGCCTTGAGTTCGCTGACCAGCGCGCTCGCCATCTCCGCGCCGTCGCCGTAGAGCATGCGGGTGTTGTCGGCGTAGAACAGCGCATTCTCGATGCCCGCGAAACCGGTGCCCTTGCCGCGCTTGATGACGATGGTGTTCTTCGAATCCACCACGTCGAGGATCGGCATGCCGTAGATCGGCGAGGCCGGGTCGGTTTTCGCCACCGGGTTGACCACGTCGTTGGCGCCGATCACCAGCGAGACGTCGGTGTTGGCGAATTCGGGGTTGATGTCTTCCATGTCGACGATCAGGTCATAGGGCACGCCGGCCTCGGCGAGCAGCACGTTCATGTGCCCGGGCATGCGCCCGGCGACGGGATGGATCGCGAACTTCACCTTCACCCCGCGCTCCATCAGCTTCTTCGCCAACTCCCAGATCTTGTGCTGGGCCTGCGCCACGGCCATGCCGTAGCCGGGCACGATCACCACGCGTTCGGCGAAGGCCATCATCGCGGCGACGTCGCCGGCTTCGATCGGTTTCTGCGAACCGGTAATTTCCTGGGCCTCGCCGCCACCGCCGAAGTTCGAGAACAGCACGCTCTTGATCGAGCGGTTCATCGCCTTGGCCATCAGCCGCGTCAGCAGCATGCCGGCCGCACCGACCATCATGCCGGCGATGATCAGCGCCTCGTTGCCGAGCACGTAACCTTCGAACGCCACCGCAAGGCCGGTCAGCGCGTTGTACAGCGAAATCACCACCGGCATGTCGGCGCCGCCGATCGGCAAGGTCATCAGCACGCCCAGCGCGAGCGCCGCGATGAAGAACGCAATGATCATCGGCACGCCGAGCGAATGCACGACGATGCCGCCGAGCACCACCGTCACGATCGCGACCGCGGCGTTGAACAGCTGCTGGCCCGGGAACGTGTAGCGCTTGTCCATGCGCCCGTCGAGCTTGGCCCACGCGATGACCGAACCCGACAGCGACACCGAGCCGATCAGGGCACCGAGTACGCCCAGCACCAGCGTGATCTTCGACGGCGCGGCGCCCACGCCGGCAAACCGCAGCAGCTCGACCGCACCGATCGCCGCCGCCGAACCGCCACCCATGCCGTTGAACAGCGCCACCATCTGCGGCATGTCGGTAATCGCGACCTTCTTGCCCCAGAACCACGTCAGCGCGATGCCGATCACGGCCGCGGAGACGATCAATCCGAGGTTGTGCAGCCCCGGCAGGAACAGCGTCGCCACCGTGGCGATCACCATGCCCAGCCCGGCCCAGCGGATACCGCTGCGCGCGGTGAGCGGCGAGGCCATGCGCTGCAGGCCCAGCAGGAACAGGGTCGCGGCGACCAGGTAGCTCGCCTTGACCACCAGCATCAGCACTTCCGGCAGCGTCCAGCTCACGGCTTGGCCTCCGACTGCGCGGCGGGTTTCTTGCTGGACTTGAACATGTCCAGCATCCGCTCGGTGACCACGTAGCCGCCGGCGGCGTTGCCCGCGCCGAGCAGCACCGCGACGAAGCCGATCACCTTCTCCAGCGGGGTGTCGGCGTGGCCGAGGACGACCATGGCGCCGATCAGGACGATACCGTGGATGAAGTTGCTGCCCGACATCAGCGGTGTGTGCAGGATCACCGGCACCCGCGAGATGATCACGTTGCCGGCGATCGCCGCCAGCATGAAGATGTAAAGCGCCACGAAACCATCGCCCATCGCCGCTCTCCCCATCAGGTTGCCCGCATCATAACCGGCCGGACGCGGACCGCAGGCGCGCTTGCCGCCCGGCGTTGTCAACCCGGCAGGCGCAGGCGCGTTCCCATGGCAGTCTCCACGCCATGCAGCGCCCGATGACATGCCCGAAGCCACGTTCCATGACCGCCAGCCCAGTGCCGCGCCCCGCCGCGCGGCACGACGGCCCGCGGCCGGGACAGCCCCGGTTGCCCGCCCTGCCGCTAAGCTCGGTCTGGTGAGTACCGATGCCAACGCCATCGTCGATCCTGCCGTCGCAGGCCTCGCGGCCACGCAGATGCCCGTCACCCTCGACGGCTTCCTGGCCGGCGTGGGTGCGCGCGCGTTCCGCTTCGCCGAGGCCGGCCTGCGCCACCGCGAGGACGCGATGGACGCGGTGCAGGAAGCGATGATGAAGATGCTGGCCTATCGCGACCGGCCGGCGGACGAATGGACGCCGCTGTTCTGGAGCATCTTGCGCAGCCGCATCATCGACGTGCAGCGGCGGCGCACGTTCCGGCTCGGCTGGCTGGGCAGCACCGGTCCCGGCGGCGAGGACGCCAGCCTGGACTGGGCCGACGACGGCCCCGGCCCGGCGCGCACGCACGACGGGCGCGAAGCCTATGGACGATTGGTGGCGGCGCTGCGCGAGCTGCCGCGACGCCAGCGCGAGGCATTCACGCTGCGCGTGCTGGAGGAATTCGATGTCGCCGACACGGCGCGGATCATGAAATGCAGCGAGGGCTCCGTGAAGACCCACCTGTCGCGCGCACGCGCGGCGCTGCAACGGCAACTGGAGGATTTCGCATGAACCACGACAACCGCGACGCACGCTTCGATGCGGCGATGCGGCAACTGCACGGGACCGCCACCGAGCGGATTTCCGGGCGCACGCGACTGCAGCTGCAGCAGCTTCCGCGCACGGCATCGCCTGCCCGACCCGCATCGCGACGCTTCGGCTGGCCGCTGGCGGCCTCGTTCGCCGCCGTGCTGGCGCTGATGGTCGGCCTGCAGCTGCGGCACGAACCGCTCCCCTTGCCGGCAACACCGGCGACCACCGCCGTCGCCGACAGCGGCGAGGACATCGACCTCGCGCTCGACGAAAATCCCGACCTCTACCTGTGGCTGGCGTCCAACGACGCCTACGCCCTGGCCATGGAGTAAGCCATGCGCAGCTTCACGACACTCGTCCTCCTCGCCCTGCTGCTGCCCTGCAGCGCGCTTGCCTCGCCGCCGCAGGTGGCCGCGGACCAGGCCACGCCGATGCCGGCCTGGGAACAGCTCACCCAGGCCCAGCGCGACGCCCTCATCGCGCCGATGCGCGCCCGCTGGAACGACAACCCGGAAAAACGCGCGCGCATGTACGAACACGCCCGGCGCTGGCAGGACATGACCCCGGAGCAGCGCGAGCGCGCGCATCGCGGCATGAAGCGCTGGCGCCACATGGACCCCGAACAGCGCGAACAGGCGCGCGCGCTGTTCCAACGGATGCGCGGCATGTCGTCCGAACAGCGCAAGGAACTGCGCGACCGCTGGCACAAGATGACGACCGAACAGCGGCGCCAGTGGGTCGAGCAGAACCCGCCGCCGGCCGAGCGCTGAGCCGGCTTCCACGAACCGGCCAGCGCTTTTTCGCATCTGCAGGAGCGGCTTCAGCCGCGAGCTTTTCCAGGACGACGTCGCCGTTCGAAGAACTCGCGACTGAAGCCGCTCCTGCAAGGGCACGAGGGATCAGGCGGCAGGCGGCTCCGGCCAGACGGTCTTCGCGAGCAGCTCGTCGTTCCAGTCGAAACCCAGCGCGCCGTCCTTGAGCAGCAGCGCGACGAAATTGAAGACGTTGCGCGCGTACATCTCGCTGGCGTGCAGCGCGCCGCTGCTGGCCAGGTTCAAGGGGCCGGCGATGACCACGCCACCGTGTTCGACGGTCTGCCCGGGTTGCGTCAACTCGCAGTTGCCACCGGTTTCCGCTGCCAGGTCGACGATCACGCTGCCCGGCTTCATCCCGGCCACCATCGCCGCGGAAATGATCTTCGGCGCCGGGCGCCCCGGCACCGCGGCGGTGCAGACGATGACGTCGATGCCCTTGAGATGCTCGCCCAGCCGGCGCTGCTGCTCGGCGCGCTCCTCGTCAGTGAGCTGGCGCGCATAGCCGCCCTCGCCCGCGGCGCTGACGCCCAGGTCGAGGAACTTGCCGCCGAGCGATTCGATCTGTTCGCGGGTTTCGGGGCGCACGTCGAAGCACTCGACCTGCGCCCCCAGGCGCCTGGCGGTGGCCACCGCCTGCAGGCCGGCGACGCCGGCGCCGACGATCAACACCTTCGACGGCCGGATCGTGCCGGCCGCGGTGGTCAGCATCGGGAAGAACCGCGGCGCCAGCTGCGCGCCGATCAGCACCGCCTTGTAACCGGCCATGCCGGCCTGCGAGCTGAGGATGTCCATCGCCTGGGCGCGGGTGGTGCGCGGCAGGCGTTCGAGCGGGAAGGCGACGACCGCGTTCGCACGCAGCGCCTCCGCGCGCGCCGGGTCGGCGTCCGGTTGCAGGCTGCCGACCAGTACCGCGCCTTGCTTCAGGCGCGCGATCGTCGCGGGGTCCGGCGGCTGCACGCACAGCGCGACATCGGCCTGCGCCAGCGCCTCGTCGACGCCGTCGACAAGCTGCGCGCCGGCTTCGGTATAGGCGGCGTCCGGGAAGTGCGCGCCATCACCCAGTCCGCGTTCGACGCGCACCGTGGCACCGGCGGCGACAAGCTTCCTGCAGGTTTCCGGGGTGACGGCGACGCGCCGCTCACCGGGCGCGGTCTCGCGCGCGATTCCGATCGTCACTGTCATGCCTGGCTCCGAGGTCCGGTCGTTCGCCATCGTAGCGAATCGCCCGCGGCGGTGCGATTGCGTCGGTGCGCCGGGGAGCGGCGGTACATGCCGGCACCCGGCTTCGGCGGGTCAGTTGACCGCTGCCGCCGCCGGCACTTCGTTGAGGCGTTGCCAGAGCTGCTTCATCGCCTCGTCGAACGGCGCGTCCACCGAACGCACGATCGCCTGGCCGTTGCCGACCAGCACCGCCAGCTCTTCCGGCGACACCACCATCTTGCGTGCGCCGCGACGATTGACGATCAGCAGCCGCGACGTCAGCGGGCTGATCCAGGCCACGCGCGCGGCGGTCTCGCGACCCTCTTCGTCGACCAGGCGCAGGCCCTGGCCCGGACGCAGGCGGCGCATGCGCGCGGCGATGGCCGGGTCGAACTCGAGCGCGTCATGGCCGCCCACCACGCGCAGGATCGGCGGCTTCTGTTCGTCGTCGATGGTGTCGACCCCGCCTTCGTCGGCACGCGGCACGTGCACCTTGCGCATGGTGTCGGGCAAGCCGAGTGCGGCGATGATGCGCGCCATCGAGTCGCGCGCGCTGCCGGCATCGAGCCCGCAGCTCGAATAGCAATCCACCAGCGGCGCCTGCAGCGCGAGCAACTGGTCGGCCACCGCCGCGCCGCGGGCGTGCGCGGCATCGGTATCGACCTGGACCATCGCGTCGCCCAGCGCGATCGCCGCGTGGTGCCGCGCCGAATCGGCGCCGTCGCGCAGCCAGGTCTGGGTGAGGTAATGGCGCCACTGGCCGTCGAGGAAATTCGAAATCGCCTCGGTCAACGGGCGATCGGCCACGCGCGAGGCCACCAGGCCTTCGGCGGCGCGGCGCGCATGCTGCAGGCGTTCACGTCCGTGGATCGCCTCGGCGGTGCGCTTCTCGGCCAGTTCGGAACGCTTGCGCTGCTGGTCGAGCTGGTCGCGCAGTTCGGTGGCGGCCAGTTCGAAGATCGCCTGGTCGTCGTCGTACTCGGCGACGACGCGATCGACCGCCTGCTCGGCGCGATCGAGCATCTCGCGATCCTGCGGCGTGTCGCCGGCATTGCCGTCGCAGGCCTCGGTGAGCACGTCGAGCAGGCGCCGCGCCGGATGGCTGCGGCGGTTGAACATCGAGTCGTCGGTCAGCGCGATCTTCAGGTAAGGCACCACCAGCCGCCCGTACATGGTGCGGGCGCGCTGCATCAGTTCGTTGGCCTCGACCAGCGACTGGAACAGGATGCCGACCAGGTCGATCGCGTCTTGTTCGTCGGTGCTCAGCGCGGTGTCCTCGGGATCGAAGCCGAGCTGGCGGATGCCGTCGAGGATCTCCTCGCGCAGCGCGCCTGCCAGGGCATAGCCGCTTTCACCGGAAAGCGCGCGCACGAACGGCGCCGGGTCGTCGCCCTGCAGCATGCGCGCGACGTTGAGCAGGTCTTCGGTTCCCAGCACGTGGTTCGCGGCATCGGCAGCGGCGTGTTCCGCGGCCTGGCGCGCAGCCAGTTCGCTCGCCTCGGCCTGGCGTGTGCGCCAGGTGCGCAGCTGTTCGCGGACGACGTCGCGGTAGCGCGGCACGCGCCCGGCGAAGTCCGGCGCCTGCTGTGGCATCGCCCCGCCCGCGGCGGCGACCTGCGAGGCGATGGATGCACCGAAGGACTGCGCCGCGACCGGCCCCACGGCACCCTTCGCCCCCGCCGGCATCATCGGCATCTGCATCGCCATCGGCCCGGCCATGACCTGCCCGGGCTGCCCACCTGCACCGGGCGGCATGAAACCCTGCATGTGTTCGACTACGCCACCGTCCGGCACCCAGAGTTCATCGCCGGCGCCGGCGCCGGCATTGGCGCGGCCACCCGAGGATGCCGGCGGCGCCTGCACGACCCGCCCGGGGTAGCGCGGCTGCTTGGCACCGGCGCCCATCCCGCCGAACCCGGCCGCTTCGAGCGCGGCATTGGTGCGTTCGTAGATCGTGCCCAGGGCGTGCGGCAGGCGCTTCTCGTGCAGCCGGAACACCATCGTGCGCAAGCCGGGACTCAGGTCGTCGTGCTCGAACAGGCCGGTGAATGCGGCGACCGCCGCCTCCGGCCGCATCGGATTGGCGCGCTTGCCGTGCGCGCCCAGCGCATTGGCCAGCGACTGCAGGCGTTCGTCCATCATCTCCAGCGGATGCAGGAACTGGTGGTCGAGCAATTCGGTGGTCTGCTGCCCGGCCAGGTGGATTTCCAGCTCGGCCTCGGACATCAGGCTCAGCGACTTTTCCAGCGCCTGGGGCGGTTTCGGATCCAGCCAGCGCGCGAACTCGCGCTCGATCGCATCGCGGTAGCGCGTCGCCAGTTCCAGCGCCCGCTGGTGCAGCGCGGTGATCGCCACGCGATCATCCTGGTTGGCGCTGTAGTCGTGGCCGGCCAATGCCGCCAGCCGCACCTGTTCCTCGATGCTGCCCCAGAACCCCGACAGGACACCCGCCATCTCGGTGAGCGCATGGCGCTTGAACGCTTCGTAGACGCGCACCGCCTCGCTTCCTGCGCGGTGACGCGTCGGTGTGGCCAGCGAATTGAGGTCGTCGAGTTGCGTCATTTCGGGGGACAATGCGCGTAGGCGGAATGCCCGAGCTGAATACGATCCGTTAAGTGGAGCTTCATGTCTGTGACCAACACCGCAAATAGCCAAAACAGGCTTTTTTCTGCGCTCGAACCGCTCGATGCGCGCCGCTCCGTTCCGGCCCGACAGCTTGGCATGCCGGGCCCGGACGATGCCACCTTGCTGCGCATGCTGCAATCGGCTTCGCGCGTGCCCGACCACGGCAAGCGCGTGCCGTTCCGCTTCCTGCGCATCGCCAGCGATGCACGCCTCGCGCTGGGCGAGGCGTTGGCCGCGCTCACCGTGCAGCGAGACCCGCAGGCGGGCGACGGCGCGATCGACAAGGACCGCCACCGTTTCAGCCATGCGCCGCTAGTGATCGCGGTGCTGGCGGTGCTCGACCCCGCCGATGCCAGGATTCCTGAACAGGAGCGCCTGCTCAGCGCCGGCTGTGCCTGTTTCGCATTGCTGCAGGCCGCGCAGGCGCTGGGCTTCGGCGCGAACTGGCTGACCGGCTGGCCGGCCTACGACCCGAACGTGCATGCGTTGCTGGGAATGGGCGAACACGAACGCGTCGTTGGCTTCGTCCACATCGGCACTCCGACGATGACAGTGCCCGAACGCGAGCGCCCCGACGCGCGCACCCTGCTCACCGATTGGGTGGGCGATCGCGCCTAGCGGGTTGCCCTGTCGGTATCGGCTGCGGTGGCGAATGCCCGGCCATCGATGGCCGGGCCCGGCGTTCCGAAGCCTGTGAAGTCGCGCCAGCGATGGCCGCCTGTGTTACATCGAACCCATGAAACCCCTCTACCTCATCGACGCCAGCCTCTACGTGTTCCGCGCCTGGCATTCGATGCCCGACGAGTTCCACGACGCCGACGGCTGGCCCACCAACGCCGTGCACGGCTTCGCCCGCTTCCTGCTCGAACTGCTGGAACGCGAACGCCCGAAGCACATCGTCGTCGCCTTCGACGAGGCGCTGGACACCTGTTTCCGCAACGCGATCTATCCCGCCTACAAGGCCAACCGCGACCCGGCGCCGCCGGCGCTCAAGCGCCAGTTCGCGTACTGCCGCGCGCTGTGCGACGCGCTCGGCCTGGTGTCGCTGTCGCACTCGGATTACGAAGCCGACGACCTGATCGGCAGCGCCCTGCACCAGGCGCGCGCGCACGGCCACCGCGGCGTGATCGTCTCGGCCGACAAGGACCTGTCGCAGCTGCTCGGCGAACACGATGAGCAGTGGGATTTCGGCCGCAACCAGCGTTGGGGCATGGCCGGGGTCAAGGCCCGGCATGGCGTGGAAGCGCGGCAGATCGCCGACTACCTCGCGCTGAGCGGCGACGCGGTCGACAACATCCCCGGCGTCCCCGGCATCGGCGCCAAGACCGCGGCGGTGCTGCTGGCCCATTTCGACAGCCTCGACGCGCTGCTGGAACGGATCGACGAAATCGAGTTCCTGCGCTTCCGCGGCGCGGCCCAGGCCGGGGCGAAGCTCCGCCTGCACCGCGAACAGGCGCTGCTGTGCCGACAACTGTCCACCATCGCGCTGGACGCACCGCTGTCCGGCGCCGCGCCGCCGTTCGTGCGCGGCGAGGCCGACGCCCCGATCCTGCTCGCGCTGTGCGAGGCGATGCGCTTCGGACCGATGACACGGCGCCGACTGCAAACCGCGGCCGGCGTCGAGTTCGCGCCGGGCGCCTAGACCAAATTCGTGGGAACGGCTTCAGCCGCGAGTTTTCTGCATCGGTGCCCGGCGAAATCAAAAGCTTGCGGCTGCAGCCGCTCCCACAAGGCCTGTCGGATTTTGGTTTTGGTTTTGGTTTTGCTGTTGATGCTGACCTTGACTCTCGGGGCCCCTCCGTAGCGGCGGAGGCGGTGGACAAGACCCGCAGGGCGCCGCACATGGATGTGCGGCGTTTTCCGCAGGGGCAGGATGCCCCTTCGGAAAATCCCGCCGGCTCCGCGGACCCGGTGCGCAGCGCCGGGCGCGCAGGCGGGGTGTGTTTCTTTGGGTCACGTTTCTTTGCACAAGCAAAGAAAGGTGACTCGCGCCGTCACGGCGCGAAACGCTTTTGATCTTGCAGGCACGGAAGCCCCACGGAAAGGCAGCTCGCCCTGCTCGCCCCCACATCCGACGCTTCGCGCCGCCCCCGCTTTCGCGAGACAGGCTCTTCTCCCGCAGGCGGGGGGCTTGGCGGCCGCAAAAGGTAAACCACAGGTCACCCGACTGACGACGACAGCTGCAACCCACTTCCAACCTCGCCGCGGTACGATCCTTGGATGAACGACACCTCCAAAGAAGCGCCAGAACTCCTCTACCAAGGCGAATGGCTGCGCATGGTCAAGCGCGGCCAGTGGGAGTCCTGCGAACGCACCCACGGCAAGGACGGCCTGGCGGTGCTGGTGATCGCAGTGACGCCAGACGACCACGTGCTGTTCGTCGAGCAGTACCGCGTGCCGCTGGGCGCGAAGACGATCGAAATGCCGGCCGGCCTGGTCGGCGACGACGACGCCAGCGACACCCTGGAAAGCGCCGCGCGCCGGGAGCTGATCGAGGAGACCGGCTGGGACGCCGGCCGCATCGACGTGCTGCTGGTCGGCCCCACCACCGCCGGCATGAGCAACGAACGCATCGCCTTCGCCCGCGCGCGCGATCTGAAGAAGGTCGGCGACGGCGGCGGCGTGGCCGATGAGAACATCACCGTGCACAGCATCCCCCGTGCGCAGGCGCCGGCGTGGCTGATGCAAAAGTACGCTGAAGGCTACGAGCTCGACCTCAAGCTCTGGGCCGGGCTGTGGATGATCGAGCACAACCCGGATGGCTCGCCGGCGGATTGAACCGCGATTTTGATCTTGCAGGAGCGGCTTCAGCCGCGAGCCTTTGCTTTGGCCCCTCCCCCTGCGAAGGCAGGGGGAGGTAGGGAGGGGGTGTCCACGGTTCGCGGCGCTGCTGAAAGGCACCCCTCCCCAACCCTCCCCTGCCTTCGCAGGGGAGGGAGCAAAAGCTCGTGGCCGAAGCCACCCCTATCAGGGCAAGGGGACGCGAGCCGCGCGCCTCAGGCGAAGCCGTCCGTCGCCCGCACCAGCGCGTCGACGTTCTCCGGCTCGAACGCGGAATGACCGGACGCGGGCGAGATCGCCAGCTCCGCCTTCGGCCAGGCCTTGTGCAGGTCCCAGGCGTTCTGGATCGGGCAGACCACGTCGTAGCGGCCGTGGACGATGATGCCGGGGATGTCGGCGATCTTCGGCGCATCGCGCAGCAATTGGTCGTCGACCTCGAAGAAGCCGCCGTTGACGAAGTAGTGGTTTTCGATCCGCGCGAAAGCCAGCGCGAAGCGGGGATCGGCATGGCTGCTGGCGAAATCGGGATCGATGTGCAGGAAGCTGGTCGCGCCTTCCCACACGCTCCATGCGCGCGCGGCGGCCAGGCGCACCGCTTCGTCGTCGCTGGTCAGGCGGCGGTGGAAGGCGGAGATCAGGTCGTGGCGTTCGACCGGCGGGATCGCCGTGATGTAGTGCTCCCACGCGTCGGGGAACAGCCGCGACGCACCTTCCTGGTAGAACCACTCCAGCTCCCAGCGCCGCAGCATGAAGATGCCGCGCAGCACCAGCTCGGTGACGCGCTTGGGATGCATTTCCGCGTAGGCCAGCGCCAAGGTCGAGCCCCAGGAACCACCGAACACCTGCCACTTGTCGACGCCGAGCTTCACGCGCAGCTTTTCGATGTCGTCGACCAGGTCCCAGGTGGTGTTGTCGGTGAGGTCCGCGTGCGGCGTGGAACGGCCGCTGCCGCGCTGGTCGAACAGCACGATGCGGTACTTGGCCGGATCGTGGAAACGCCGCATCTTGGCGCTGCAGCCGCCACCGGGGCCACCGTGCAGCAGCACCACCGGCTTGCCGTCCGGGTTGCCGCACTGTTCGTAGTAAAGCGTGTGGCGGCTGTCGACTTCGAGCTTGCCGGTGTCGAAGGGTTCGATCTCGGGATAGAGCGTGCGCATGCGTGGAATCCGTCGAAAAAAACGTCGGACGAGTCTAGCAGCCGATTCCGCGGTGCCTTGCGGGAGCGGCTTCCGCCGCTCCTGAAAGGTCAGCGGACCAATCGATTGCAGCCGAGCGTGACGCGGTCGCGTTGCTCGAGGTCGGGCTCGGTCGCGACATCGACAAGGCCGGCGGCCTCGAACAGCGCGCGCACGGCCGCGCCCTGTTCCCAGCCGTGTTCGACCAGCAGCCAGCCGCCGTCGCGCAGGTGAGCGGGCGCGGCGGCGGCGATGATGCGAATTGCCTCGAGTCCGTCGGCGCCCGAGGCCAGCGCGCCGCGCGGCTCGAAGCGCAGGTCGCCCTGCGCCAGGTGCGCGTCGCCTTCGGCAATGTAGGGCGGGTTGCTGGCGATCAGGTCGCAGCGTTCGCCGGCCAGCGGTGACAGCCAGTCGCCGCGACGGAACTCGACGTTGTCGAGGTCGAGCGCGGCGGCATTGCCGCGCGCCACCTCCAGCGCGTCGCCGCTGATGTCGACAGCGACCACCCGGGCCTGCGGGCGTTCGCTGGCGATGGCCAGTGCGATCGCACCGCTGCCGGTGCCCAGGTCGGCCACCTGCGCGGCCGACTGCGCGGGAATCCGGGCCAGCGCGAGCTCGACCAGCAACTCGGTCTCCGGGCGCGGAATCAGGGTGTCCGGCGTGACCGCCAGATCGAAGCGCCAGAAACCGCGCGTCCCCAGCAGGTAGGCCACCGGCTCACCAGCGGCGCGGCGTGCGACCAACTGTTCGAAGCGGGCCAGGTCCGGCGCCGGCACCGGCGCATCGCCATGCGCGTACAGCCAGCCGCGGCTGCGGCCGAGCACGTGCGCCAGCAGCAATGCGGCCTCGCCGACCTCGACGTGCGCCCGGGCCGCGCGCAGGCAGGCGTCGGCCGATGCTTCCGGGCCGCTTCCGTCAGTCATTGCGTTCCACCTCACGGGCGACAGGCAGCGGGGCCAAGGCCAGGAAGCGCCTATCGAAACACGGGCCGGCTGCCCGGCCTGATCCACGGGCAACGGCGCATTCGGACGCAGCGTTGGCGAGCGGATAACCCAAGTTCATGCTCTAGGTTCCATACAATCAATAACTTATGAAAAAAATTAAGATCGCCGAAGGCTTGGCGGAAGGATCTGCAGATTCTGGACATTCGATAGGTTGAACCTATCGATAGAATCGATATAATCAATTTTACATATCAATAGGCAACACCTAATCTATGCGTCGACGCCGGCAGCCGCCGGCCTTTTCCTGCAACCAACCGAGGAACCCCATGTCCGTCATCAATACCGAAATCAAGCCTTTCCGGGCCACCGCCTACCAGAACGGCGAATTCATCGAAGTCACCGACGCCGACCTGAAAGGCAAGTGGTCCGTGGTGGTGTTCTACCCCGCCGACTTCACCTTCGTCTGCCCGACCGAGCTCGAGGACCTGGCCCTCAACCACGACGAATTCAAGAAGCTTGGCGTCGAGATCTACAGCGTGTCCACCGACACCCATTTCTCGCACAAGGCGTGGCACGACACCTCCGACGCGATCGGCAAGATCAAGTACGCGATGATCGGCGATCCCACCGGCACCATCACCAACAACTTTGAAGTGATGCGCCCGGGCGTCGGCCTGGCCGACCGCGGCACCTTCATCATCGACCCGCAGGGCGTGATCCAGGCCGTCGAGATCACCGCCGAGGGCATCGGCCGTGACGCGCTGGAACTGCTGCGCAAGGTCAAGGCCGCGCAGTACGTCGCCGCACACCCGGGCGAGGTCTGCCCGGCCAAGTGGAAGGAAGGCGAGAAGACCCTGAAGCCGTCGCTGGACCTGGTCGGCAAGATCTAAGTCGGCCCTCGATTCGGCAACCCCGTTCCCATCCCCGCACCGCGGGGGTGGGGATGGACCGGAACCCGTGCCTGCCGGCGCGGTTTGCGGTCCACCCCCACGCCGGAGGCGACCTGCCCGCGCAGGACGCACGCCACGCGTTTGCCTTTTTGACGGAGATCCGAAGCCATGCTCGACGACGACCTGAAGACCCAACTCGCCGCCTACCTGGAGCGCCTGGTGCGCCCGGTCGTGCTGGTCGCCTCGGTCGACGACGGCGACAAGTCACGCGAACTGCTGGAATTGCTGGAGGACATCCGCACACTGTCGGACAAGGTCAGCGTCGAGGTGCGCCGCGACGACGACCAGCGCAAGCCCTCGTTCGCGATCACCTCGCCGGGCCACGACATCGACCTGCGCTTCGCCGGCCTCCCGCTGGGCCACGAATTCACCTCGCTGGTGCTCGCCCTGCTGCAGGTCGGCGGGCACCCGTCCAAGGCCGCGCCGGAACTGCTCGAGCAGGTGCGCGCGCTCGACGGCGAGTACCGCTTCGAAACCTACTTCTCGCTGTCGTGCCAGAACTGCCCGGACGTGGTCCAGGCGCTGAACCTGGCCGCGGTGCTGAACCCCAACATCCACCACGTCGCCATCGACGGCGCGCTGTTCCAGGCCGAGGTCGAGGCGCGCGAGATCCTGTCGGTGCCGTCTGTCTACCTCAACGGCGAACTGTTCGACCAGGGCCGGATGAGCCTGGAGCAGATCGTGGCGAAGCTCGACACCGGCGCCGCAGCGCGCGAGGCCGCGGCGATCAATGCGAAGGCGCCGTTCGAGGTGCTAGTGGTCGGCGGCGGTCCGGCCGGCGCCGCGGCGGCGGTGTATGCCGCGCGCAAGGGCATCCGTACTGGCGTGGTCGCCGAGCGTTTCGGCGGCCAGGTGCTGGACACGATGGCGATCGAGAACTTCGTCTCGGTGCAGGAAACCGAGGGCCCGAAGCTGGCCGCGCAGATGGAGCAGCACGTGCGCCAGTACGAGGTCGACATCATGAACCTGCAGCGCGCGCAGGCGCTGGAGCAGGACGCCGACGGCATCACCACGGTGAAGCTGGAAAGCGGCGCCTCGCTGCGCGCGCGCTCGGTGGTGCTGTCCACCGGCGCCCGCTGGCGGCAGATGGGCGTGCCCGGCGAAGACCAGTACCGCAACAAGGGCGTGGCCTACTGCCCGCACTGCGACGGCCCGCTGTTCAAGGGCAAGCGGGTGGCGGTGATCGGCGGCGGCAACTCCGGCGTGGAAGCGGCCATCGACCTGGCCGGCCTGGTCAAGCACGTCACCCTGATCGAGTTCGACGACAAGCTGCGCGCCGACGAGGTGCTGCAGCGCAAGCTGCGCAGCCTGGACAACGTGCGCATCATTACCTCGGCGCAAACGCTCGAGGTGCTGGGCGACGGCGGTCGCGTCAACGGCCTGGTCTATCGCGACCGCGCCGGTGGCGACAGCCATCGACTGGAACTGGAGGGCGTGTTCGTGCAGATCGGCCTGCTGCCCAATACCGAGTGGCTCAAGGGCACGCTGCAGCTCTCGCCGCGCGGCGAGATCGAGGTCGATGCGGCGGGCCGCACGTCGCTGCCGGGCGTGTTCGCGGCCGGCGATGCGACTACCACGCCGTACAAGCAGATCGTCACTGCGATGGGCGATGGCGCCAAGGCCGCGCTGAGCGCGTTCGACCACCTGATCCGCACCAGCAGCCCGGCCGGGAAGACCGAGGCAGAGGCAGAGGCCGAAGCCGCGTGACGCAAGCCCAGCGGCATGAAGCGGAGGAACCCCATGAACCTGCGTGACCTCAAGTACTTCGTCGCCCTCGCCGAGCACCTGCACTTCGGCCGCGCCGCCGCGGCGTGCTTCGTCAGCCAGCCCACGCTCTCCACCCAGATCCGCAAGCTGGAGGAGGAGCTGGGCGTGCCGCTGGTCGAACGCGCGCCGCGCAAGGTGATGCTGACTCCCGCCGGGCGCGACGTCGCCGCGCGCGCGCGCCGCGTCGTCGCCGACATCGAGCAGATGCGCGAGGCTGCGCGCCGCAGCCGCGACCCCGAAGCCGGCACGGTCACGCTGGGCATGTTCCCCACGCTCGGCCCCTACCTGCTGCCGCACGTGGTGCCCAACATCCGCGCACGCTTCCCGCAGCTGGAGCTGCTGCTGGTCGAGGAGAAGAGCGACGTGCTGCTTGCGCGCCTGCACGAAGGCCGGCTCGATGCGGCACTGCTGGCGCTGCCGGTCAACGACGACCAGTTGCACGTCGAATTCCTGTTCGAGGAGCCCTTCGTGCTGGCGGTGCCGGAAGCGCATGCCCTGGCGCAGCGCGATTCGCTGTCGCTGCGCGATCTCGCCGACGAACGCCTGCTGCTGCTGGCCGACGGCCACTGCCTGCGCGAGCAGGCGCTCGACGTCTGCCACATGTCCGGCGCCAGCGAGAAGGGCGAGTTCCAGGCCACCAGTCTCGAGACGTTGCGGCAGATGGTCGCGGCCGATGTCGGCGTGACCCTGCTTCCGACGCTGGCGGTCAAGCCACCGGTCGCCCGTTCGGAGAACATCCGCCTGGTCCGCTTCCGCGACCCGCCGCCGAGCCGCCGGATTGCGATGGTCTGGCGCAGGAGTTCGGCGATGGCCGGCTTCCTGGAGCAGCTTGCCGACGTGTTCCGGCAACTCCCGCCCGACCTGCTCGTGCCCGCCGCCGACGCCGGAACCCTGTACACCCACGCACCTGGCGCTTCCGGCGCGTGAGTTTGCGATGACAGCGAAGGCGGTGCCGCGAAGCGATCCAGGCTTGCGCAAGCACCCCATGGCAGACGCCTCGCACTCCCTTGCGGGAGCGGTTTCAGCCACGATCTTTTGATCCACGCCGCGAAGTCCGCGACACTTCCTCTCCCTGCAAGCACGAAGGCTTATCCATGGCCACGATCACTGTCTTGATGATCGACGGTGTCGCCGACTGGGAAATCGGTCCGGTGCTGCCGGCCGCGCGCGAATGGTTCGGCGACGAGGTCCGCATCGCCAGCATCGATGGTGCGCCGCTGACCTCGATCGGCGGAGTGCAAATCCTGCCCGAAGCCGCGCTCGCCGACCTCAACCCGCTCGATAGCGACCTGTGGCTGCTGCCCGGCAGCGATACCTGGCGCGACGGCGCGATCCCTGCCCTCGGCCAGGCGCTGCGCGCACGCCTGCTTGCCGGCAGGCCGGTGGCGGCAATCTGCGGCGCCACCCTTGCACTGGCGCATGCCGACCTGCTCGACGAGCGCGCGCACACCAGCAACTCGCTGCAGTTCCTGCGCGACAACGCACCCGCCTATGCGGGCGCGGCGCATTACCGCGATGCCACAGTGGTCAGCGAGGGCGGCCTGGTCACCGCGCCAGGCACCAGCCCGGTCGGCTTCGCCTGCGAGTGCCTGCGCCTGCTGCATCCCGACAAGGGCGAGGCGATCGCGCAGGTGCGGGCAATGTTCGCCGGCGAATTCGCCGCAGACTAGCCCGGTCCGCGGCCGTCTCAAATGGCGTCATGGTGCGGCCATGGGCGCGCGGGCGTCTGGCGTCGGGCGTTGGGCGTTGGGCGTCCGGGGCGTAGCCCCGACCTACGTCAGGTGGGCTGTTCCGGCAACCGAGATCGGCCCTTCAGGCCGGCCAGGAAAATGCCGGCCAGGCTCAGCGCCAGGCCAAGCCATTCGCGCGGCTCGGTGGCGCGGTCGAACAGCCAGACGTCCAGCACGAACGCCACCACCGGCTGCAGCAACAGCAGCAGCCCGACCAGGGCGACGCGCAGGTGCGACATCGCGCGCGAGATCAGCACCCAGCTCAGGCAGTGGCCGAAGCCGGCCAGTGCCAGCAGCACCAGGAACGACTTCAACGACGGGATCGCGAACGCGACGCCCTCCGCCATCGCCGCCCCGCCGAGGAACACGGCACTGACCAGCGCCGCGATCCCCAATACCTGCGCCACCGGCGCCGGGCGCGCGCGGTCAACGTGCGCCTCGCGCTGCGAGCGGCGCAGGCCGAGATTGGAAGCCGCGTAGCAGACACCGGTGCCGAGCCCGAGCCAGACGCCCCAGCGATACTGCGGTGGCAACTGCGCCCAGTTCGAGCCGAGCATGAGCCACAACCCGGCGAACGCCAGCAGCAGCCCGGCAAGGAAACGCGGGCCGATGCGCTCGCGGAAGAACAGCACGCCCGCCAGCGCCATGAAGAACACCTGCGCGTTGCCCAGCAGCGTCGCCAGGCCGGGACCGACCAGCAGGATGCTGCGATGCCACAGCCACAGGTCGGCGGCGAACACCGCACCGGTGGCGGCGATCCAGCCCCAGGCGCGCGGCGTCAGTGCATGCCAGCCACCCGACGCCATCACCCACCCAAGCAGCATCGTCCCGGCGAACGCCATGCGCCAGAACGCCGACACCGTCGGCGGCGTGCCGGCCAGTTCGACCATGATGCCGTTGGTGCCGATGATCGCGGCGCCGGCCAGCATCCAGACCAGCGCCTTGGGTTCGTTCCGCGAATGGGTCATGGACGTGCTTGCATGGCATCGCCAGGGCGGCGACGACACATGGTAATGACTCCCGTGGGAGCGGCCATGGCCGCGATGGTTTGCCGGTAAAGCCATCGCGGCCATGGCCGCTCCCACAAGCTCCCGGCCGGCCGGTTGGCAGCGGTCAGCTGAACACTGCTGGCGCCACGTGCACGCAGTTGCGGCCACCACGCTTGGCCGCGTACAGCGCCTTGTCGGCGCGGTCGATCGTTTCGGCCGGCCGTTCGTCGCGCAGCCGGATCGCCACGCCGACACTTACGGTCAGGCGCAGCGGTTGCCCCTCCCACTCCAGCCTCAGCCGCTCGATGTCGCCACGCAGCTGCTCGCCGACCATCCGCGCCGCCGCACCGCCGCGCGCGGGCAGCACGGCGATGAACTCCTCGCCGCCGTAACGGCCGAGCAGGTCGCCCTCGCCCAGCGCCGTGCGCAACGCCTGCGCCACGGCGCGCAGGCAGTGGTCGCCGCAGGCATGACCATATTTGTCGTTGATGGCCTTGAAATGGTCCATGTCGACGAACAGCACCGAGATCGGCTGCCCGTCGCGCTCGGCCTCGCCGAAGCTGCGCACCAGCCACTGGTCGATCGTGCGACGGTTGAAGGTGCCGGTCAGCGCATCGAGTTCGGCCGAACGCCGCAGCTGGATCGCGGTCAGCGCCTGATCGACGTGGACCAGCACGAGGCGGATGAATTCGCCGGCCAGCGCCAGCTCTTCGGTGGTGAAACCTTCGCCGCCGGCACGTTCGAGCAGCAGCATGCCCCAGGCCGGCGCGCGGATCGGCAACGGCACCAGCGCTTCCATCGCCAGCCCGCCGGCGTCGCCGACGCTCAGCGGCTGCTGCAGCGGAATGCCGTTGGCGGCGTGGCGCTTGAGCGACAGCTCGCGCTGGGAGACCAGTGCCTCGGCTTCATCCTTGCGCGACGCCGGTACCGCCACCTGCACGTCCTGGCCGTGATAGCCGCGCGCCAGCACCACCGCCTTGTCGGCCCGCACCAGCGGCACCAGGTGCTCGAGCAGCAGGTGGAAGGCGGTCCATTCGATGTCGCCCTCGGTGCAGCTGCGCAGCTTCACCTGCAGCGCGGCGTTGAGGTCCGAACGCGCCGCCTCTCGCTGCATCCGTCGCTCCGAATCCAGTCGCGCGAGCTGGTCGCGGTCACGCTGGTCGCGATAGTCGCTGATGCGGCTGATCACCCCGACCGCGAGGATCGCCATGGCAGCGGCCAGCGCGACCTGGTCGCCGGAACGCACCCACGGGAAGTCCTGCAGGTAGCCCCACAGCATCAATTGCCTGGCCACGCCCGCGGCGATGGTCAGCATGGCCAGGATCGCCAGCGGCCAGGCCATCGGCAGGCGGCGGCGCGCGGCATCGAGCACCAGTCCCAGGCACGCCAGCGCGCAGGCCACGCGCGCGAGCACGGCCAACAGCTGCAGCCAACGCACCAGCGGTTGCAGGTCGAGCAGGCAGACCGCGGCCAGCACCGCCATGGCGACGCAGGCGATATCGATGCCACGCGCGATTGCCGAATGCACCCGCCGCGTCCCCGCATAGCGCAGCAACAGTTGCGGCAGCGCGGCGCACAGCAGGAACTGCAGCGCCAGCAGGCCCTGCACGCCCCAGCCGGCGAGCCAGCGCAGACCGCGCACCTGGTAGAGATGGCCGTTGACCGCCGAGAACGTGAGCAGGGTGAGCGTGGCGCAGCCGAATAGCGTCAGGAACAACCGGTCGCGCGCGGCCGAAAACAACGCCAGCGCCAGCAACGCCAGGGTGAACAGGGTGGCGTAGACCATCGCACTGATCGCCACCCCCTGGCGCTCCACCCGCCAGGCCTCGGCATTGGCGATCACCCTCGGACGCAGCACCGCCGGCAGCTTGCCGGTCGCGTGCAATTCGAGGTCGATGTCGCCCTGCCAGCCGTAGGGCAGCTCGAACACGTAACCGGTCGGCAGCGGCCCGGCGCCGGCACGGGGAGCGAAGAACTCGCGCGGATCGCTGCGCCAGTCATCGCGGACCAGTTGCACCCGCTCGACCGGCTTGCGTTCGATCCAGACCACCCAAGGGTTGTCGCGATCGGTGCGCTGCGGCAGCGTGAAATGCATTCGCGCGACAACGCCGCCCGGGTTGCCACCGACCGCCAGCCCCTGCCCGTCGGCGGTGACCGACGGTCGGCTCCCGCCCTGCTCCGGCGATGCCAGCAGTTGGACCGGCACCGTCTCGATGCCCGGCTGGCCCCCGGCGACGGCGCTGGCGAACAGCCCGAGCAACAGCAGCAGGCAGCCGCCGACCAGCCATTCGTGGTGCGAGGAATGGTGCAGGCGAAGCAGGCTCATCGGCGGGCTCCGCCCAAAGCGATGCCGGCCGGGCGCTGCCCCGCGATCGTTCCTGCCAGTGGTGCTGTCTCCGACACCAGACGCATCCCCCCGAATCCGTACCCTACCGCACGCAACATGCGTGCCAGTCGGGCAGACAGGCCATTGGGGAGGTCTTCTCCGTCCCATCGCATCGCGATGATGCCGCGCTCGCGGGCCGGTGGGCTCGGCTAAACTGTTGTTTTTCCCGGCACCCCCGCACATGAGCCACAGCACCGCCCCCGGCGCCGGCGCCCCCGCCGCGCCCGTCGAAAAGCAGGATTTCGTCCGCCAGATCGTCCGCCAGGACCTGGCCGACGGGAAGCACGCGGCGATCCGCACCCGTTTCCCGCCCGAGCCCAACGGCTACCTGCACATCGGCCACGCCAAGGCGATCTGCCTGGACTTCGGCATCGCCGCCGAGTTCGGCGGCCTGTGCAACTTGCGCTTCGACGACACCAACCCGGCCAAGGAAGACCCCGAGTTCGTGCAGGCAATCCAGGACGACGTGCGCTGGCTGGGCTTCGACTGGGCCAGTCTGCGCCACGCCTCGGATTACTTCGACGTGTTCTACCTCGCCGCCGAGAAGCTGATCCGGCAGGGCGACGCCTTCGTCTGCGACCTGTCCGCCGAACAGGTGCGCGAATACCGCGGCACGCTGACCGAACCGGGCCGCAATTCGCCGTACCGCGAGCGCGGCGTCGAGGAAAACCTGGACCTGTTCCGGCGCATGCGCGCGGGCGAGTTCCCCGACGGCGCGCGCACCCTGCGCGCGAAGATCGACATGGCCAGCGGCAACATCAACCTGCGCGACCCGGCGCTGTACCGGATCAAGAAAGTCGCGCACCAGAACACCGGCGACGCCTGGCCGATCTACCCGATGTACGACTACGCCCATTCGCTGGGCGACGCGGTCGAGGGCATCACCCATTCGCTGTGCACGCTGGAGTTCGAGGACCACCGGCCGCTGTACGACTGGTGCGTGGACAAGGTGGACCTGGCCGGCTCGCCGGAACTGCTCGCGCCGCTGCTGGCCAAGGGCTTGCCGAACGAGGCCGCCAAGCCGCGCCAGATCGAGTTCTCGCGCCTGAACATCAACTACACCGTGATGAGCAAGCGCAAGCTGGTGGCGATGGTGAACGACGGCCTGGTGGACGGCTGGGACGACCCGCGCATGCCGACCCTGCAGGGCCTGCGCCGCCGCGGCTACACGCCGGCGTCGCTGCGGCTGCTGGTCGACCGCGTCGGGATCAGCAAGCAGAACTCGGTGATCGACTTTTCCGTGCTGGAAGGCTGCCTGCGCGACGACCTCGACGCACATGCACCGCGGCGGATGGCGGTGGTCACGCCGCTGAAGTTCGTGCTGACCAACCTGCCCGAAGGGCATGCCGAAACGCTCTCGTTCGGCAACCACCCCAAGGACGAATCGTTCGGCACGCGCGAGGTGCCGTTCTCGCGCGAGCTTTGGATCGAACACGACGACTTCGCCGAAGTGCCGCCGAAAGGCTGGAAGCGACTGGTGCCCGGCGGCGAAGTACGCCTGCGCGGCGCCGGCATCGTGCGCTGCGACGAGGTGGTCAAGGACGCCGATGGCAATGTCGTGGAACTGCGCGGCACGCTCGACCCCGAATCGCGCCCCGGCATGGAAGGCGCCAACCGCAAGATCAAGGGCACCATCCACTGGGTCGACGCCACCCGCGCGGTTGCGGCGGAAATCCGCCTCTACGACCGCCTGTTCTCGGTCGCCGACCCGGATGACGAGAGCGAGGGCAAGACCTACCGCGAGCACCTCAACCCGGATTCACGCAAGGTGGTGCACGGTTATGTCGAACCCACGGCGGCGGCGGCCGAACCCGAAACCCGCTTCCAGTTCGAACGCACGGGCTATTTTGTCGCCGACCGTCGCGACCACCGCAGCGATGCACCGGTGTTCAACCGCGCCGTGACCCTGCGCGATACCTGGATGCAGAAGGGAGACTGACCATGCCCAAGCGCCTGATGAACGCCATCGCCTTTTGCCTGTGCGTCCTGCTGGCCGCCTGCGCGGCGCCGGCCACGAACGGTGCTGCCGTTCCGCAGGACCCGGCAGCCAAGGCACCGCCATCGATGTCGCGCCCGCTGCCGCCCAACCGCGTGCGCGAGGCGCCCGTGATCGACGCCAGCTGCAAGGCCGACACCGATTGCGCGGTCAAGAACGTCGGCAACTGCTGCGGCGAGATGCCGGCTTGCGTCAACAAGGACAGCCCCACCGATCCGGCGGCCGTGCAGTCGCAGTGCGCGAAGGACGGGCGCATGGACGTATGCGGATTCCGCGAGATCAGCAGCTGTTCGTGCAACGCCGGGCGCTGCGAGCCCGCGGAAGCCTTCATGCCATCGCAATCGCGATCGAAGGTGAAGCTCTGATGCTCTACGCACAGATCCACCTCACCCTGCCCGCATGGGTGCATGACGCAGTCGACGGCGCGCGCAGCTACGGTTCCGACGCGGAGAAGGTCGCGCTGGCGATCGAACTGTCGCGCCGCAACCTCGAGGCCGGCACCGGCGGTCCGTTCGGCGCGGCGGTGTTCAATGCCGACGACCGCATCGTCGCGGTCGGGGTCAACGTGGTGCTGCCGCAGAACACGTCGCTGGGGCACGCGGAGACCATGGCCTACATGCTGGCGCAACAGCGGCTGCAGCGCGCCCGGCTCAATCGCGACGACGCCGGCGAGCCCGACGGCCGCTACACCCTGGCCACCTCGGCGCAGCCGTGCTGCCAGTGCTACGGCGCCACGATCTGGGCCGGCATCGACCGCCTGCTGATCGGCGCCCGCGCCGGGGACGTGATGGAGCTGACCGAGTTCGACGAAGGCCCGCTGCCGGCGGACTGGGTCGGCGAACTGGACAAGCGCGGCATCGAAGTCGTGCGCGACCTCAACCGCGACGACGCCCGCGCGGTGCTGCGCGCCTATGGAGAACGGGGCGGCCGCCGTTATTGATGGTCGCCGGCGTTGCAGGAGCGGCTTCAGCCGCGAGCCCTTGATTCCTCACCAAAGACAGGAGCTCGCGGCTGAAGCCGCTCCTGCATGAGCAACGCGCAATGACGGGACTGCTGTGCTACTGCCGCGCCGGCTTCGAACCCGAGCTGGCCGCCGAGCTGACCGCGCGCGCCGCGGAAGCCGGCTTCTTCGGCCATGCGCGCACCGAGCGTGGCAGCGGATTCGTGGTGTTCGCCTGCGACCGGGCCGAAGCGCTGTCGCGCGCGTTGCCGTGGCGCGGTCTGGTGTTCGCGCGACAGAAACTGCAGTTGCTCGCGGAACTGCGCGGGCTGGACCCGAAGGACCGGATCGCGCCGATCGTGGCGGCATTGCACGCGGACTCGACAGGCGAGGGGCCGCCTCCGGATCAGGTTCGGGGCAGGCTCTACGGAGAGCTGCTGGTGGAGCATCCCGACAGCGACGCCGGCAAGCCGCTGTCGGGCCTGGCGCGCGCATTCGGCAATGCATTGCGCCCTGTGCTGCGAAAAGCCGGCCTGCTGGCAGCGCAGGACAACGCATCGCTGCCGCGGCTGCACGTGTGCTTCGTCGACGGCGACCATGCCTTCGTCGCCAGCAGCGATCCCGCCGACAGCGCGCCGTGGCCGCTGGGCATCCCGCGCCTGCGCCTGCTCCCCGACGCCCCTTCGCGCTCCGCGCTCAAGCTCGAGGAAGCGCTGCTCACCCTGCTCGACGACGAAGACCGCGCGCGCCTGCTCCGCGAAGGCATGCGCGCCGCCGACCTGGGCGCCGCGCCCGGCGGCTGGACCTGGGTGCTCACGCGCCATGGCCTGCACGTGAGCGCGATCGACAACGGCCCGCTGCGCCAGCACGTGCTCGACACCGGCCTGGTCGAGCACCTGCGCGCCGACGGTTTCCTCTGGCAACCAACGCGCCCGCTGGACTGGATGGTCTGCGACATGGTCGAGCAGCCACGCCGCGTCGCCGAACGCATGGCGACCTGGCTGCGCGAAGGCTGGTGCCGGCAGTCGATCTTCAACCTCAAGCTGCCGATGAAAAAGCGCTGGGACGAAACCCGGCTGTGCCTCGACCTGCTCGCGGCGCAGGCGCAGCGCCCGCTGGTGGTCCGGGCACGCCAGCTCTATCACGACCGCGAGGAGATCACGGTCTTCGCGGCCGTGGGGTCCTGACCGCCAACCCGCTTCTGGTCGCCCGCGCCCGGGGGCTCCTTCTGGTGATCTGCTCAGGGTGCCTGTCTTTGATTGCCGCCGCTGTCGGCGGCGCCGGCAAGCCCCGTTCAGGAATCGTTTCGCGCAGTTGACGCGGGATTCATTGCCCCGGCCCTAGCGTGGCCGCGTCATCCCAGCCCGGAGATCGAAATGAAGCGCTCCCCCACTTTTTCGTTGTTGGCCCTGGCCCTGCTCGGCGCATTCGCTGCGGGCAGCGTGCAGGCGCAATCCACCGTCAGCTCCAGCACCGCGAAGACAGCAACCAGCGACGCAGCGCGGGTCGCGGCAGCCGAGGCGGACGTGGCCCGCAACCAGGCCCAGGCCGCACGCGATGCCGCGCAGCAGGCCGCCGCGAGCAAGCGCGCCGGTGCATTGACCAGCGACGGCACTGCGAACGCCCAGTACCACGCCTACGCCGCCGACAAATCCTCGGTCCAGGCCCAGGAGGCGGCGCGTGATGCCACCCAGGCGGCCAACCAGGCGGGCGCCGCATATTCGGCCGCCGCCGGCGGTACCCGCCAATCCGACCACGCCGTGTACCAGGCGCGCCAGGCGGCAAACGCCGCGCAGGCCGCAAGCACCCAGGCCACGGCGGCCGCGACCGAAGCCTCGCTCGCCGCGCAGGCCACGACCGACGCGGTCAATACCCCGCCAGCGCCGCCACCGCCGACGCCCGTCACCACCACGGGCCCGACGGAACCGCAGGTCACCGTTACCTCCAGCCCATCGAACTCGATCGTCGGCGACTACAAGATCGACTTCGCCGCAATGGACAGCAACGGCAACGGCAGCATCAGCCGCAGCGAGGCGAAATCCAACGCCACGCTGACCGCCGAGTTCGACGCCGTCGACAACAATCACGACGGCCGGCTCGACCAGCAGGAACTGGCAGGCTGGATGTAAGGACCAAGCGGCCCGCCTTTGAGCCCTCCCTTCAAGGGAGGGGTGCATGGGGATGGTCCTCCACGCCGCGACCGCCCGATACGACGACGAAAAGCCCCGCAAACGCGGGGCTTTTCTTGCCAGAACTTAGGAGCAGCTTCAGCCGCGATCTTTCGGGACGGTTCCGAACGAGCGCGCAACTGCGCGTCCCGTCAAAGCCCCGCCGCGCGCCGCCACAGCGCCTCGGTCAGCGGCGGCAGCCGCCCGGCAAGCCCGAGCAACGGCCCGCGCAACAGCGTGCGATGCATGCCGTCACTGGAGAACAACCGGTTGATGCCGTCGAAGGCGTGCGCGGCCAGCGCGTTCTCGCTGCTGCGCCCGCGCCCCCAGCGCGCAAGGCGCTGCGGCGATGTCCAGTCGGCGCGGCGGCCCTGCGCGGCGGCAATCGCGTCGCGCAAAGCGATCACGTCGCGCAGGCCGAGGTTGACGCCCTGCCCCGCCAGCGGATGCACCACGTGCGCGGCGTCGCCGACGACCAGCACGCGCCCGTGCACGCAGGATGATGCCAGTTGCCGGCGCAACGGGAACGCCGCCCGCTTCGACACCACGCGCATCGGTCCCAGGCGTGCGTCGAACGCGCGCGTGAGTTCCCGCGCGAACGCGTCGTGGTCAAGTGCCAGCACCTCCGCCGCGCGCGCGTCCGGCAGCGTCCACACGATCGAACTGCGGCCCTGCGTGAACGGCAGCACCGCCAGCGGGCCGGTCGGCAGGAAGCGTTGCCAGGCGGTGTCTTCATGCGGCTGCTGCGTTTCGATGTAGGCCACCACGCCGCGCTGGCCGTAGTCGTGGCGGCTGACCTCGCCGCCGGCGAGCCGGCGCAGCGTGGATTCGGCGCCGTCGGCGGCGACCGCCACGCGCGCATCGACGCGGCTGCCATCGTCCAGGCGCAGGCGCACGCCGTCGTCGTCCTGTTCGAGCGCCTCCACCCGCGCCGGCACCCGCACGTCGACCCCGGCACGCGACAACGCCGACCACAGGCGGTCGAGCAGCAGCCCGTTCTCGATGATCCAGCCCAGCTCCCCGCGGCCGACCGCGTCGGCATCGAATGCGAGTTCGTCGCCGCCCGCCGCATCCCATACCCGCATGCGCCGGTACGGCTGCGCGCGCGCGTCGAGCACCTCGCGCCAGGCGCCAAACGTGTCGAGCAGCGCGGCGTTGTCGGGGGCGAAGGCAAAGACGCGCAGGTCCGGTTGCTCGCGCGACCAGCGCGCGGGTTCGGCGGCCTCGACCAGGGTGACGTCGAGATCGAGCCTGGCCAGCGCCAGCGCGCACGCGGCGCCGACCATGCCGCCACCGACGACGACCGCGTCATTGCGCGCGCCGCGGCTCACGAGGCCTTCCTGCACAGCGCCGGCACCTGCCCGCGATAGCCCATCGCGCCGCCGACCAGCCATGCCTGCACCGAGGGCACGCGGTCCAGCGCGAACAGCCCGAGGCTGCGCAGTGGCCGCAGCAGCGGCGCATCGTTCGCGGTCAGCCGCGCCAGGCCATCGCTCATGGCGAGCGTGCGCGCGCGGTCCTCGGACCGTCGTTGTGCATGCTCGGCGAGCAGATCCGCGTCGCCGGGATCGACGGGATGGCCGCCGCCGCGGGTCTCGATCAGTTCGGCCAGGGTCAGCGCGTCGCGCAGGCCCAGGTTGAAGCCCTGCGCACCGATCGGATGCAGGGTCTGCGCAGCGTTGCCCACCAGCACCGCGCGTGGCGCGATGGTGCTGCGCGCGACCGTGCGGATGGCCGGGTAGACGCTGCGCGCACCGATCGATTCGAGGCGGCCGACGCGCCAGCCGAACGCGCGCTGGATCCGTTCGAGGAACGCCGCATCATCCAGCGCCTGCACCGCCGCCGCCTCGTCGCGGGCGACGCCATGCACGAGGCCGAAGTGGCGGTCGCCACGCGGCAGCAGCGCGGTCGGGCCGTCGTCGCCGAGGCGCTCGTAGGCGGTACCGTCGGGCGCGCGCGCCGCGCGCAGGCGGGCGACGAACAGGGTTTGCAGGTAGTCGTGGCGATCGGCTTCGATGCCCAGTGCGTCGCGCACGCTGCTGCCGGTGCCGTCGGCTGCGACCAGCAGCCGCGCGCGCAGTTCACGTTCGCCGCCGTCGTCAGCGATGCGGACCACACGCACCGCTTCGTCGCCGTCGCCGAGGCCGATGAAGCGCGCCGGTCGGTAGCGGGTCAACCGCTGCAGTTCCGCGAGCCGGGCTTCCAATGCCTCACCGAAGTCGCGCGCGACCACCACCTGGCCAAACGCCTCGCGCCCGTAGTCCGCCGCTACCAGGCTGGCGCGGCCGAAATCGCCGCGGCGGCTGACGTGGATGCGGGTGATGGCGCCGGTGGGCGCGCGCAGCTTCGACATCACGCCGAGCGCGTCCAGCGCATTGACGGTGGCATCGGCGAAGCTCAGGTTGCGCTCGTCGAACACCGCCGGCAGCGCGCCGGCCGGGGCGGCCTCGACCAGGCCAACATCCAGCCCGATCCTGTCCAGCGCGATCGCCAGGCTGGCGCCGACCAGGCCGCCGCCGACGATCACCACGTCATGTCCTGCCTTGGCGGCACCGTGTTTCATGCCGGCATGATAGAGCGTGCATCTGCCTGGCAGTACTTGCCCGCCCGCCACGATGGCCGCGATGGCGCATCGCCGCCGTTGCCAACGCAGCCCGGCCGCGCGATGGCCCGGCCTTGCTTCGCGACCGCCCCGACGCCCGGGAACCACTTTGAGGCAGGCGCACGCTCCAGGGCCCCGTCGCGGCCAGTTCGCTAGAATGTCCGCCATCCGCACACCGCGACCGGAGCTGCCCGCCCCATGAACACCAACCTGCAACGCGTCATCGTCCTGTCCCTGCTCGTACTGCTGATGGCGGCGACGCGGTCGCATGTCTTCTCCCACTTCACGCCGGTGCCGGATGCGTCGTGGGCGGTGTTCTTCATCGGCGGCTTCTACCTGCGCGGCTGGTCGCGCTGGGCCTTCCCGCTGCTGATGGTGCTGGCGGTGGGGATCGACTGGGCCGTGATCACCGGCCAGGGCATGAGCTTCTGGAGCCATTACTGCGTTTCGCCGGGCTACTGGTTCCTGGTTCCCGCGCATCTGGCGATGTGGATGGGCGGCCTGTGGCTGCGCCGCCACTATTCCGGCGCCAGCGTCCCGGCACTGGGCCGGCTGGCCGCCAGCCTGGTCGCGGCCACCGCGCTGTGCCACCTGCTGGCGCAGGGCGGCTTCTACTGGCTGAGCGACAGCGTCGCCGAACCCACGTTCGCCGGCTGGGCCAAGAACTATGGCGACTGGTTCCTGCCCTACCTGCAGGGCACGGCCATGTTCGTGACCCTGGCCGCCATCGCCCAGGTGGTGAGCGAACAGGTGGCCAGGCACGCCCACCCGATCGCATCCGGACACAAGAAGCAGGGCTGACCGCACCGCCATGGGCAACCGCCTGTCGAAGATCTACACCCGTACCGGCGACGACGGCACGACCGGCCTCGGCGACGGTAGCCGGGTCGCGAAGGACTCGGCGCGCGTGGCCGCCTACGGCACGGTCGACGAAGCCAATTCGACCATCGGCCTGCTGCTGGCGGCGGATGTCCCCGACGACATCCGCGAACTGCTGACCACGATCCAGCACCAGCTGTTCGACCTCGGCGGCGAGCTATGCATCCCCGGGCATGCGGCGATCGACGATGCGGACGTCGATCGCCTCGAACAGCAACTCGACCACTACAACGACGCGTTGCCGCCGCTGAAGGAATTCATCCTGCCCGGCGGCGGCGATGCCGCGGCGCGCTGCCACATCGCCCGCACCGTGGTGCGGCGCGCCGAGCGCGAGACGGTCGCGCTCGCGCGTGACGAAGCCGTGCGCCCGCAGCCGATCCGCTACCTCAACCGCCTGTCCGACCTGCTGTTCGTGCTCGCGCGGGTGCTCGCGCGCCAGGGCGGCCACGGCGAAGTCACCTGGCAGCACGAGCGCCGCAAGCCGCAAGCGTGAACGGCCACCGGCGCCCGTCATCCCCATGAGCCTGCCGGTCTTCACCCACTCCGCCTGCCTCGGCCACGACACCGGTGCCGGCCACTTCGAGAGGCCGCAGCGGCTGGGCGCCGTAATCGACGCGCTGCGCAACGGCTTCGACGACCTCGACTGGCGCGAAGCGCCGCGCGCCACCCGCGGCCAGCTGCTGCGCGTGCACGACGCATCGCTGCTCGACGCGGTGCTGGAAACCCGGCCGACGCAACAGGTCGAACTGGACCCCGACACGGTCCTGTCGCCGCAATCGGCCGAAGCGGCGCTGCGCGCGGCCGGCGCCGGCGTTGCGGCCGTGGACGCGGTGATGGGTGGCGAGGCGTCCGCCGCGTTCTGCGCGGTGCGGCCACCGGGACACCACGCCACGTCACGGGCGGCGATGGGCTTCTGCCTGTTCAACAACGTCGCCGTCGCGGCCGCCCACGCGCTGGAGCGGCACGGGCTGGCGCGGGTGGCGATCGCCGACTTCGACGTCCACCACGGCAACGGTACCCAGGCGATCTTCGAGGCCGAGCCGCGCGTGCACTACGTGAGTTCGCACCAGATGCCGCTGTACCCGGACACCGGCCACGCCTACGAACGCGGCGTCGGCAACATCCTCAATGCCCCGCTTCCGCCGGGCACCGGCAGCCGCGGCTTCCGGATCGCGTGGGAGGAACACCTGCTGCCGGCGATCGACGCGTTCGGCCCGCAGCTGCTGCTGGTCTCGGCCGGCTTTGACGCGCACTGGCGCGATCCGCTGGCGCAACTGCAGCTCGACGCCGACGATATCGCCTGGATCACCGGCGAACTGCACCGGCTCGCCGGCAAGCATGCTTCCGGGCGCCTAGTCTCGACACTCGAGGGTGGTTACGACCTGCAGGCGCTGCGTGAGTGCAGCGTCGCCCACGTCCGCGCGCTTCGCGGCAACTGAGGCCGCGGCACGCAGCTGCGTTCAGCTGGCGTTGCGGCGGTCAGGACCGGCGCGCCGGCCCTGGTTTTCACCGGCCGGCGCGAAGCTGAAGGGAAACCCGGAGGCCTGCATTGCCGCTTGACGGGCGATGCGGCAAGCTAACCGCCGCTTTTCGTTGAACGGATGCCCGCGTGCGCCCTGTTGTCCGCCTGCTGCCGCTGCCGCTGTGCATCGCCCTTTCGCTGGCCGCCCATGCCGACGAAGACCGTCCGGAAAACTGGTCGCTGTGTCCCGTGCAGGACGCGGTCCCGGTGTTCGCCAATGCACCATCGCCGGTCGGCTCGCCCGAAGATCGGGCGCTGCAGGACACGGACCTGGCCTGCGACAGCACCGAAGGCGTGATGGGCGGGACGGTGGTCTGCCAGGGCAACGTCACCCTCCAGCGCGGCGACCAGTTCCTGCAGGCCGACAACCTGCGCTTCGACCAGGAGAGCTCGCAGTACGCCGCCGAAGGCAACGTGCGCTACCAGGACTCGGGCATGCGCATGGTGGCGCAAAGCGCGCACGGCGACCAGACCAAGGACATCCACCAGATCGACGATGTCCGCTACCAGCTGATCGAACGGCGCGGCAACGGCGGCGCCGACAGCATCCGGATGGAAGGCACCCAGGGCGCCTTGATGGGTTCGACGTACTCGACCTGCCCGCCGGACGACCGCCACTGGGAACTGCGCGCGAACCGCATCGACATCGACACCGATTCGGGCTTCGGCACTGCGCGCAACGCGACCATCCGCGTTGGCAAGGTGCCGGTGCTGTACGTCCCGTGGTTCCGGTTCCCGATCGACGACCGCCGCGTGACCGGCCTGCTCTACCCCAACGTCAGCCAGTCCGGGCGCAACGGCTTCGACTGGCGCCAGCCGATCTACCTCAACCTCGCCCCGAACTACGACATGACCCTGGAACCCAGGCTCATGACCAAGCGCGGGCTGATGCTGAACACCGAGTTCCGCTACCTCACGCCCACCGGCAGCGGCGAGTTCGACATCGGCTACCTGCCGTCGGACGACCTCACCAGCCGCGAGCACGACGACGAGCTGGCCGAATTCCTGGACCCGGCTAACCGGTATCCGCTGGAAAACAGGCGCAAGGATGACCGCGGCCGCTTCCGGTTCCTCGGCAAGCAGAACATCAACCGCGCCTGGCAGGCGCGCGCCAACATCAACTGGATCAGCGACCCGCGCTACCTCGAGGATTTCAACAACAACCTCAGTTCGATCTCCAACTACCGGGTCAACAGCGACATCGGCGTCTACGGCCGCGGACGCCACTGGAATGCCGGCCTGATGGCCGATTATTACCAGCTGGCCGATTACACGCTGTCGGAAACGACCCTGCCCTACTACCGCCTGCCGCGTGCGTATTACAACTGGGAACAGTCGTTCGGCCGCTGGTTCACCGCCGGCATCAACGCCGAGGCGGCGCGGTTCCAGCACGTCGAGAGCGACGTCCGCCCCGGTGGCAGCCGGATCGACCTCAAGCCCTACGTCAGCATGCCGCTGGGTGGCTCGAGCTGGTTCATCACCCCCACCCTGGCCTGGCGCTACACCGGCTATCAGCTCGACCAGGACCTGGCGGACGGCCTCGCCGGCACCGGCACCCCCGAGACGTCGCCCAACCGCAGCCTGCCGATCAGCTCGATCGACGCCGGCCTGTATTTCGACCGCCACGTCAAGTTCCGCGGCGACGACTACGTCAACACGCTCGAGCCGCGGTTGTTCTATCTCAACGCGCCCTACCGCAACCAGGACAACCTGCCGATCTTCGACACCGGCCCGATGACCTTCAGCTGGGGCCAGCTGTTCCGCGACAACCGCTTCTCCGGCGCCGACCGCCAGACCGACGCCAACCAGCTGACCATGGCGGTGACCAGCCGCCTGATCCGCGAATCCGACGGGCGCGAGAAGCTGTCGGCCAGCCTCGGCCAGATCCGGTATTTCGAGGACTCCCGGGTCGGGCTGCGCGCCAACAGCCCGGTGCTCGAAAGCGGCCGCTCGGCCTGGGTTGCCGACGCCAGCTACGCGATCAACGACCGCTGGAACATCGGCGCGTCCTACCAGTGGGATCCGAAATCACGCAGCGAGGACCTCGCGAGCGTGCGTACCCGCTACCTGATCGGCGACGAGGGCATCGTCAACCTCAGCTACCGTTACCGCCGCAACGCCGGCAACGGCGAGGACCTGCTCGAACAGGCCGACCTGTCGTTCCTTTACCCGATCTCGCCGTCCTGGAGCCTGGTCGGTCGCTACTACTACTCGCTGCTGGACAACCAGTTGCTCGAAGGCATCGCCGGCGTGCAGTGGGACAGCTGCTGCCTGTCCGCCCGCCTGGTCGCCCGCCGCTACGTGCGAAACCGTACCGGCGACATGAACGACGCGATCCAGCTGGAGATCGAACTCAAGGGCCTGGGCTCGGCCGGCCCGGACACGGAGAGCCGTTTGCGCCGTGCTATCCTCGGCTACTATCGCGAGGACCTCTACCTCGTACCGCCGCCCGAAGTCCGCAGTGGCGACGACGACTCCCCCGACGACTCCCCATGAAGACATTCACCGCCTCTTTCCTTGCCGTCGCCCTGCTGTTCGGCACGGCAGCGCATGCGCAGCAGGTCCAGCCGCTCGACCGCATCGCCGCCGTCGTCGACGAGGACGTGATCCTGCAAAGCGAACTCGACCTCGCGCTCAACAACGTGCTGGCCCAGTACGTGGGTCGCGAGGACCAGCTGCCGCCGCGCGAGATCCTGCAGCGGCAGGTGCTCGAGCGCCTGATCCTGGTGCACCTGCAGTCCGCCCAGGCCAACCAGACCGGCGTGCGGGTCAGCGACGAGGAGATCGACACCGCCATCTCCAACATCGCCGCGCAGAACAAGCTGAGCCCGGACCAGATGCGCCAGCAGCTCGCCAACGACGGCATCTCCTACGATGATTTCCGCCGCTCGCTGCGCGACGAACTGCTGAGCCAGCGGCTGCGGCAGCGTTTCGCGCAGACCCGGATCAGCGTCAGCGAAGCCGAGGTCGAAGCCGCGCTGGCGTCCCAGGACGGCGAGCAGTACCACCTCGCGCACATTCTGGTCGCCCTGCCCGACGGCGCCACGCCCGAGCAGATCGCGACCGGGCAGCAGAAGGTCGAGGGCATCAAGGCTTTGCTCGACAAGGGCGAGATGGCCTTTTCCGCCGCCGCGGTGCGCTATTCGGACAGCCCGAACGCGCTGGAAGGCGGCGACCTGGGCTGGCGCAGCCTCGACGAGATCCCGGCCGCGTTCGCCAGCACCATCCGCGGCCTGCAGAACGGCCAGGTGATCGGGCCGATCCGCGGTCCTAGCGGCTTCCAGCTGCTGCAGCTGGTCGAAACCCGCGCCACCGACCAGGCGGCCGCGCAGAGCGTCACCCAGTTCCAGGCGCGTCACATCCTGGTCCGCGACGAAGGCGGGGACGACGCCAAGGCCAAGGCCCGGATCGACACCCTGCGCGCGCGCATCGCCGGCGGTGCCGACTTCACCGAAGTGGCGAAGGAAAGCTCCGACGACACCTTCACCAAGGACAAGGGCGGCGAGCTTGGCTGGTTCACCCAGGACCAGTTCGGGCCCGAGTTCGGCGCCGCGGTAGCCGGCCTGCAGGACGGCCAGGTGTCTGCGCCGTTCAAGACCCAGGCCGGCTGGCACATCGTCCAGCGCGAAGCCTCGCGCCAGGCCAACGTCACCGACGACAACCGCCGCGCGCAGATGCGCGAGCGCATCGGCCAGCGCAAGCTGGAAGACGAGTGGAACCGCTACCTGCGCGAGATGCGCGGCGAGGCCTACGTCGACATCCGCACCGGCACCCCGGCTGCCGCGGACGGCAACGGCGGCTGATCGAATGCGTCCGCGGCTCGCGCTGGTCCCGGGTGAACCGGCCGGCGTCGGGCCGGAACTGTGCATCCGCGCGATGCACCAGCAGCACGCCGCCGACATCGTCGTGTTCGGCGACCGCGACACCCTCGCGCGTGCCGCGGAAACCATCGGCCTGCCGGTTGCGTTCACGACGGCCGATGCGACCGAGGCCGCGCCGGGCACGATCCGGCTCATCAACATCCCCAACGCCGTTGCCGCGGAGTTCGGCACGCCCGACCCCGCCAACGCGAGCGCGGTGATCGCCGCGATGGAGCGCGGTGCCGCGGGCTGCATCGCGGGCGAGTTCGACGGACTGGTCACCGGCCCGGTGCACAAGGCGAACATCAACGCCGGCGGCATCGCCTACACCGGCACGACCGGCCTGCTGGCGCGGCAGGCCGGCTGCGAGGTGGTGATGATGCTGGCCAACGACATCGTGCGCGTGGCGCTGGCCACCACCCATCTGCCGCTGCGCGAAGTCGCCGATGCGATCACGCCCGCCGGGCTGGAACGCACGCTGCGCATCCTCGACGCCGCCCTGCGCGACGACTTCGGCATTGCCACGCCCGTCGTGGCCGTGCTCGGGCTCAATCCGCACGCCGGCGAGGCCGGGCACCTGGGCCGCGAGGAAATCGACGTGATCGAACCGGTGCTCGAACGCCTGCGTGGCGAAGGCATGACGTTGCATGGCCCGCTGCCGGCCGATACCGCCTTCCTGCCGGCCAGGCTCGCCGGGTTCGATGCGGTGCTGGCGATGTACCACGACCAGGGCCTGCCGGTGCTCAAGTACAGCGGTTTCGAACGCGCGGTGAACCTCACCCTCGGCCTGCCCTACCCGCGCGTCGCGGTCGACCACGGCACCGCGCTCGACCTGGCCGGCACCGGCACCGCCGATCCGTCGAGCCTGCTGGCTGCAATCGATACCTGCACGCGACTGGCGCGCCCACGCGCACTGGCACGCATGCAAGGGAGCACGACATGAGTGGCGACAGCGCCATGCAGCAGATCGGCTGGGATGATTTCATGAAGGTCGAGCTGCGCGTCGGCCGGGTGCTGTCGGCCGAACCGTTCCCGCAGGCGCGCAAACCGGCGTACATCCTGCAGGTCGACTTCGGCCCGGACATCGGCGTGCGCAAGTCCAGCGCGCAGGTCACCGCGCATTACCGGCCGGAGGAGCTGGTGGGACGGTTGGTGGTGGCGGTGGTCAACTTCCCGAAGAAGCAGATCGGGCCGCTGATGTCCGAATGCCTGGTCACCGGCTTCCACGACGCCGACGGCCACGTCGCCCTGTGCGTGCCCGACCGCGACGTGCCGTTGGGAACGAAACTGCTGTGAGCACTCCTGCATGAGCACGCACGCAGGCGACCATTTCCGCGCCCCGCCCAAGAAGTCGCTTGGCCAGCACTTCCTGCACGAGCGCGGCGTCGTCGACCGGATCATCCACGCCGTCGACCCGAAACCCGGCGACCGGCTGGTCGAGATCGGACCCGGCCAGGGCGCGATGACCTTCCCGCTGCTCGACCGCCACGGCGCGCTCACCGCGATCGAGTTCGACCGCGACCTGCTGCAGCCGCTCGCCGCCGCGGCGCGCGCGCACGGCGAGCTGACCCTGGTGCACGCCAACGTGCTGGACGTCGACTTCACCGCGCTGGCGGCGGGCACGCCGATCCGGCTGGTCGGCAACCTGCCGTACAACCTGTCGTCGCCGATCCTGTTCCACGCGCTGGACCACGCCACCGCCGTGCGCGACATGCACTTCATGCTGCAGAAGGAAGTCGTCGAGCGCGCTGCCGCCGGCCCCGGCAGCAAGATCTACGGCCGGCTGAGCGTGATGCTGCAGGCGTTCTGCGACGTCACCTCGTTGTTCACCGTCGGCCCCGGCGCGTTCCGGCCGCCGCCGAAGGTCGACTCGGCGGTGATGCGGCTTGTGCCGCGCGACCCAGCCCGGATCGGCATCGACGACCGCAGGCGCTTCGCCGACGTGGTCCGCGCCGCGTTCGGCCAGCGTCGCAAGACCCTGCGCAACGCGCTGCGCAATGTCTGCGACGAAGCGGCAATGCGCGCCGCGGGCGTCGACCCGCAGGCACGCGCCGAACAGCTCGAAGTGGCCGATTTCGTGCGCCTGGCGAACCTGCCCGTCACGATGTAGTCCAAGCGTTCACCGCAAGCCCTTACACTGTCGCCATGGACGAAACAGCGGACTACACCCTCGAAATCCAGATCGCCACCCGCTTCCTCGACGAGGAATCGGCGCCCGACGACGACCGCTACGTGTTCGCCTACACGATCCGCATCCGCAACCTCGGACGCCTGCCGGCGCAATTGCTCGCGCGGCACTGGGTGATCACCGATGCCAACGGCAAGGTCGAGGAAGTGCGCGGCGACGGCGTGGTCGGCGAACAGCCGCGGATCGAGCCCGGCGAACAATTCACCTACACCTCCGGCGCGGTGCTGGAGACCGCGGTGGGCACGATGCAGGGCAGCTACGACATGATCGGCGACGACGGCACGCACTTCGACGCGCCGATCCCGCCGTTCACGCTGTCGATGCCGCGGACCCTGCATTGAAGCGCGGGCAGGTGGCGGCGGCATGAGCGTCTGGGCCATCGGCGACCTGCAGGGCTGCCTCGAACCGACGCAGCGCCTGCTCGACAAGATCGCCTTCGACCCGGCGCGCGACAAGCTGTGGTTCTGCGGCGACCTGGTCAACCGCGGCGGCGAATCGCTGGAAACGCTGCGCCTGGTGCACTCGCTGCGCGATAGCGCGGTCAGCGTGCTGGGCAACCACGACCTGTCGCTGCTGGCGATCGCCGAGCGCCGCGAGGAGGACCAGCGCAAGGTCAACCCCGACTTGCGGCGGGTTCTGTTCGCGCCCGATCGCGACGTGCTGCTCGACTGGCTGCGCATGCAGCCGTTGGCGCACGTCGACCGCGATCTGGGCTGGATGATGATCCACGCCGGCCTCGCGCCGAAGTGGACCACGCAACTGGCCGAGCAGCACGCGCGCGAAGTCGAGGGCCGGTTGCGCAACGGCAGCTACCGCAAGCTGTTCAAGCAGATGTACGGCGACCGTCCGGCGTGGTCGCCCGGGCTCAAGGGCCTGGACCGCGAGCGCGCGATCATCAACGTCTTCACCCGCATGCGCTACTGCACGCCGCGCGGGCGCATCGCGTTCGAGGAGAAGAACACGCCCGGCACGCAGCAGCCCGGCCTGTATCCCTGGTACGAAGTGCCGGGCCACGCGCCGCGCGACCTGAAGATCGTCTGCGGCCACTGGAGCGCGCTGGGGCTGTTCATCGGCCACGGCGTGCATGCGATCGACACCGGCGCGGTCTGGGGCGGCAAGCTCACCGCACTGCAGCTCGACACCGACGAACTGCGCGTGGTGCAGGTGCCCGGCCGCGAGGTGGCCTAGGCCTTGTGGGAGCGGTCATGGCCGCTCCCACACGCTGCTCAGCGTGCGACGCGCCGGTAGTCGACGAACTCGTAAGCGAACGCGTGTTTCGCATCGGCTTCATGCCGCTGGCGCGATGCCTCGCGCCATATGCCCTGGTCGAACATCGGAAAAAATGCATCCGCGCCTTCGACCGCGGTGTCGACATGGGTCAGGTGCAGCGTCGTCGCCAACGGCAGCGTGAGCGCATAGACCTGCGCACCTCCGATCACGCACAGCTCGCCCGCACCATCAGACGCCGCCACGCGCAGCGCGGCATCGACCGAGGCCACCGCTTCCATGCCCTCGAATGGCACCCGGCCGCTGCGCGTGAGCACCAGGTTGCGTCGTCCGGGCAGCGCACGGCCAAGCGACTCGGCCGTCTTGCGGCCCATCAGGATCGGCTTGCCCAGGGTCAGCTGCTTGAAGCGCTTCAGATCGGCAGGCAGGTGCCATGGCAACGCGTTGTCGCGGCCGATGGCGCGGTTGCGGTCGAACGCGGCGACGAGGGAAACGCACATCCCGGCTTCGCCTTCCGCTGCCGACGACTGTCCCTCTTGCGAATCACCCATCACGAACTACGCATCCTCGGCGCGATCACACCGCCACCGGCGCCTTGATCGCCGGCAGCGGGTCGTAGCCCTCGATGGCGATGTCGTCATAGCGGAAGCCGAAGATGTCGCGCACGTCGGCGTTCAACTTCAGCATCGGCAGCGCGCGCGGCGTGCGCGAGAGCTGCTCGCGCGCCTGCTCGTAGTGGTTCGAGTACAGGTGCGCGTCACCGAGCGTGTGCACGAAGTCGCCGACCCCAAGCCCCGTCACCTGCGCCACCATGTGGGTCAGCAGCGCGTAACTGGCGATGTTGAACGGCACGCCGAGGAAGATGTCGCCGCTGCGCTGGTACAGCTGGCAGCTGAGCTTGCCGTCGACCACGTAGAACTGGAACAGCGCGTGGCACGGCATCAGCGCCATCTTCGGCAGGTCGGCCACGTTCCACGCGCTGATCACCAGCCGCCGCGAGTCCGGATTGCGTTTGATCTCGTCGACCAGCCACTGGATCTGGTCGACCTCGCCGCCGTCAGCGGTCGCCCAGCGCCGCCACTGCTTGCCGTAGACCGGGCCGAGTTCGCCATCGGCGTCGGCCCACTCGTCCCAGATGCCGACCTTGTTGTCCTTCAGGTAGGCGATGTTGGTCTCACCCTTCAGGAACCACAGCAGCTCGTGCACGATCGAGCGCAGGTGCAGCTTCTTGGTGGTGACCAGCGGGAAGCCCGCGTTGAGGTCGAAGCGCATCTGCCAGCCGAACACGCTGCGGGTGCCGGTGCCGGTGCGGTCCGACTTCTCGGCGCCGTGCTCGAGCACGTGGCGCAACAGGTCGAGGTACTGGTGCATGCAAATCCTCTCGCAGGTCGGGGCTACGCCCCCGACATTACGTATTCCGGCCGTTGTTGCGGGCGTCGGGGGCGCAGCCCCGACCTGCGGCGCCCACCGGCATTCTTCCCGACGCTGGGGGTCATGCGGAAGGCTGCGGCTGCAGCGTCGGCGCGCGCCGCGACATCCACAGCCAGACCAGGCCGACCGCGATCAACGGCAGGCTCAGCACCTGGCCCATGGTCAGCCAGCCGAAGGCGAGGTAGCCGATCTGCGGATCGGGCAGACGCACGAATTCGACCGCGAAGCGGAACACGCCGTACAGCAGCGCGAACATGCCCGCCACGGCGTAGCGCGGTCGCGGCTTGCGCGAGTACCACCACAGGATGCAGAGCATCGCCACGCCTTCGAGCCCGGCCTGGTAGAGCTGTGAAGGATGGCGCGCGAACATGTCCAGCGCACCGGACTCGAACTGCGCGCGCAGCGCGGCCGGGTCGAACCCGAGCTTCACGATTTCCGGCGCCTGCGGGAACACCACGCCCCAGCTGCCATCGGTCGGCTTGCCCCACAGTTCGCCGTTGATGTAGTTGCCCAGGCGCCCGAGACCGAGGCCCGCCGGCACCAGCGGCGCGACGAAATCGGCGACGTCGAAGAAATGCAGCTTCTGCCGCCGCGACCACAGCCAAGCGGCGACCATCACCCCCAGCAGCCCGCCGTGGAAGCTCATCCCGCCTTCCCAGATCTTGAACACCTGCAGCGGGTGCGCGAGGTAGGTGGGCAGGTCGTAGAACAGGATGTAGCCGATGCGCCCGCCCAGCACCACGCCGAGCATGCCGTAGAACATCAGGTCGCCGAACGCGTTGGCGTCCACGCCAGGCAGCCGGCCATCACGCACGCGGCGCTGGCCGAGGAACCAAGCCACCGCGAACCCGAGCAGGTACATGATCCCGTACCAGTGCACGGCCAGCGGGCCGAGCCGGAAGGCAATCGGGTCGATCTGGTTCAGTAGCAGCATCTGGCTCGGCACTCCGGGATTCGTCCGTGCCTATTGTGCCGCGCCGCGGAAGCCGGCGCTTGTGCGGATCGCAGCCATCGTGCACTCCCGCGATGGCGGGAGGCAGACGCCGCACCGACCGTCACAGCACGCGCGGCAGGTCCGGCAGTTCGTTCTCGTCGGCGTCACCGGGCGCGCGCGGGAAATGCGCGGCAAGCAGGTCCGCGATGGCGGCAACTCCGCCCACGATCGCCGCCTCCGGCTCGCCGGCGCGCAGGCGCTCCTCCATCAGCACGCAGGTCCCGCGCCATTGCTCTTCACTGACCAGGCCTGCGAGGCCGCGATCGGCGACGACCTCGATGCGGTGGTCGGCCAGCAGCAGGTAGACCAGGACGCCGTTGTTGGCCCGGGTGTCCCAGACTCGCAGCTGCGCAAACACCTCGTGCGCGCGATCGCGGGCCTGCACGCCGCGCAGCACCTGCCGCAGCGGCAGCGCGGGTTCGACCGCGAAGCAGACCTCACCGCGATGGCGCGCTTCGCCCACGGTGACGGCATCGGCGATGCGCTGCAGGCTGGCCGCCGGAAACATGCCAGCCGCGGGAGCGGCGAATACATGCCGCAGCAAGCGCGAGGCCATGCCCGCCATCACCAGCTCCCCGAGGCGCCGCCGCCTCCGCTCATGCCGCCACCGCCGGACCAGCCACCGCCTCCGCCAAAGCCGCCGCCCGACCCGCCACCGAAGCCGCCTCCACCGCCCCCGCCGCCGAACCCGCCCCAGCCACCGTGGCGGGCATAGCTCCCCGCCGGCAGCTTGACCAGGCCGTAGAAGAATCCGATCAGCGCCGCCAGGCCGCCGAGGCCGAGCAGCGACGACAGCAGCCACGCCACCCCGCCCGCGACGCCGCCGGTCAGCACGCCGCGCACGCCGGCCGGCGTGCGCCCGAACACCCCGCGCACGAAACTCGCGGCGATGAACGCCGCGAACAGCGCGAACAGCCAGTCGCCGCCGCCACCTTCCTTGCCGCGGTTGTCGGCGATCGGTTCCGGCAGCGGCTCGCCGTCGATCAGCTTCACCAGCACCGCAGTGGCATCGACGATGCCGCCGCCGTAGTCGCCGGCGCGGAACTTCGGCGCCATGTATTCCTGGATGATGCGGCCGGCGGTGATGTCCGGGATCGCGCCCTCCAGGCCATAGCCCGGCTGGATGCGCACGCGCCGGTCGTCCGTCGCCACCACCAGCAGCACCGCGTCGTCGACCCCCTTGCGGCCGAGCTTCCACTGGTCGAACACGCGCTGCGTGTATTGCTCGATCGACTCGGGCTGCGTACTGCGCACCAGCAGCACCTGCAGCTGGCTGCCCTTGCGCTGCTGCAGCGCGAGCGCCTGCTGTTCGAGCTGCTGCCTGTGCGCGGCATCGAGCGTGCCGGTGGTGTCGACCACCGGCGAATCCAGCGGCGGGATCGCCGCGAGCTGCTGTGCGCGCGACTGCTGCCACGGCAGCAACGCCAGCAGCACTGCCAGCAGCCCGCTGGCGCCCAGCCGCGGCAACATCATCCCGGCCCGCGTCGGCTCAATTGGCCGGCTGCGGCGGCGGTTGTTGCTGCGGCGCGGCCGGCGCCTGCCCGAAGTCGACCGCCGGTGCTTCCTGGATCGCGCGTTCGTTCTCGACCGTGAAGTTCGGCTTCTGCTTGTAGCCGAACATCATCGCCACAAGGTTCTGCGGGAACGAGCGGATGTAGGTGTTGTAGTCCTGCACGAGCTGGATGTAGCGGCCGCGCGCCACGGTGATCCGGTTCTCGGTGCCCTCGAGCTGGGTCTGCAATCCCAGGAAGGACTGGTCGGCCTTCAGGTTGGGGTAGTTCTCCACCACCACCATCAACCGCTGCAGCGCGCTCGACAGCTCGCCCTGCGCCTGCTGGAACTGGGCAAGCGACGCCGGGTCGTCCGCGTTGACGTTGACCTGCCCGACCTTGGCGCGCGCCTGCGTCACCTGGGTGAGCACCTGCTGCTCGTGCGCCGCGTAGCCCTTCACCGTGCTGACCAGGTTGGGGATCAGGTCGGCACGGCGCTTGTACTGGTTCAGTACCTCGGACCAGCCGGCCTTGACCGCTTCATCCTTCTGCTGGATCTGGTTGTATCCACAGCCGCTGAGCAGCGCGGCGAGCACCATCAACAGGATCAAGCGCATGGTCCGGCTCCGTTGGGAAGACGCCGGCATTGCAGCACCCTGCGCGGCCCGGCGCAACGCCCCGGTTCGGCGGCGCTCCCTTCAGGATTCCTCGCCGCGCAGCGCCTCGCGCAGCCGCGCTCGGCGCTTGGCCCACAGGTTCAGCGTTTCCACCGCGGCCGAGAAGCCCATCGCGCCGTAGATGTAGCCCTTGGGCATGTGGATGCCGAGACCGTCCACGAGCAGGTAGGCGCCGATCAGCACGATGAACGCCAGCGCCAGCATCTTGATCGTCGGGTTGTTGTCGATGAACTGGCCCAGTGGCCGCGCGGCCAGCAGCATCACCGCCACCGCCAGCAGGATCGCCGCCACCATCACCGGCACGTACTGGTCGGCCATGCCGACCGCGGCGATCACCGAGTCGAGCGAGAACACGATGTCGATCACCGCGATCTGCGCGATCACCGCGCCGAAGGAGGTGACCGGCTTGGTGTGGATGTCCTCGGACTCGTCCTCGCCCGCGACCAGGTCGCGGATCTCCATCGTGCCCTTCACCAGCAGGAACACGCCGCCGAGGATCAGCACCAGGTCGCGGATCGAGACCCCTTGCCCGAATACCGTGAACAGGTCCTGCTTCATGTGCGCCAGGTAGGCGAGCGTGAGCAGCAGCGCGATGCGGGTGATGCAGGCCACGGCGATGCCGAACTTGCGCGCGCGTTCGCGCTGCGCCGCCGGAAGGCGACTCACCGCGATCGAGATGAACACGAGGTTGTCGATGCCCAGCACGATCTCGATCGAACTCAACGTCAACAGCAGGATCCATACCTGCGGATCGGCCAGCATTTCCCAACTCATCAAACGGTTTCCTTCAAGAATGACCCGATGGCTTCGGGCGCGGAGAGCGCGGGGACGACGGTCACCGGCTTCACGTCCAGCGCGGCGCCAGGACCAGTCCCCAGCACAGCAATACGTTCATCATCAGCACGAACACCGCCGCGGACCCCATGTCCTTGGCGCGCCCGGCGAGTTCATGGTGTTCGGCGCCGTAGCGCTCGATCACCGCTTCGATCGCGGAATTGAGCAGTTCCACGGCCAGCACCAGCAGCATCGAACCGATCAGCAGCGCGCGCTCGACACCATTGCCGCCCAGCCACGCGCCCAGCGGCGCAAGCACCACGAACAGGTACACCTCGAGCCGGAACGACGACTCGTGCAGCCACGCCGCACGCAGGCCCTGCATGGACCAGACCGTGGCCTTCAGGATCCGCCCCGGGCCGCGCGGCAGATGTCCGACCTCGTCGGCCACCTCAGCGCCCGCCATGGCGGGCGGCGGCGGAATCGATGCCGCACCGGCGGAGTGGATTCGTCGCGATGCGGCGGCCGCCTGGGGCAGGGTCTGGGATCAGTGGCATGGAAAGGAGATTGGCGCCGCGGCCGATAAGCCGGAATCCTGCAATTTTGCCACATGGGCGGCGTCCGCCGCCCATCCGGCCCGGTGAACCCCCCAGGGTTTGCAATCGATTCCCGGCGCTGTTCCACTGGCGCCCCGCGCCCCAGGGAGCCTCCATGCGACCGATCGCCCTGCCCGCCTTGCTGCTGGCCGCCCTGCTCGCCGCCTGCACCGGTGCCGGCCCGACGACAGCGCGGGTCGCGTCCGTGCCGCCCGCCGCCGAGGCCGTGTCGTCGCCCCAGTGGGCAGCCGACATGGCCCGCTTCGCCGCCGAGGACGCGCGCAACCCGCCGCCGGCGCATCCGATCGTGTTCACCGGCAGCTCCTCGGTGCGGATGTGGCTCACGCTGGCGGAGGATTTCCCCGGCCGGCCGGTGCTCAACCGCGGCTTCGGCGGCTCGCAGCTGCGCGATGCGACCTGGTACGCGGACGAGGTCGCCATCCATTACCAGCCGCGCCAGGTCGTGCTGTACGCGGGCGACAACGACATCGATGCCGGGCGCCCGCCGCAACAGGTCCTGGCCGATTTCCGCGCCTTCGTCGCCCGCGTCCGACGCGACTTGCCCGGTGTCCCGATCGCGTGGCTGGCGATCAAGCCCAGCCTGGCGCGCATCGACCAGCTGCCGGCGCAGCGCGAGGCCAACGCACTGGTGAAGGCCGAAGCGGCGCGGATGCGCGATGTCGCGTTCATCGACGTCGCCACGCCGATGCTCGATGCCGACGGCAAGCCGCGCGCCGAGCTGTTCCTGGCCGACGGCCTGCACATGAACGACGAGGGCTACGCGCTCTGGCGCGGCATCGTCGTGCCATACCTGCGCTGACCACGCGACGAACGCAGGCCGCCGCTGCGGGATGCTGGTCCGTTCGCGTCGGCGACGGTTGCCTCCGGCCTACTCGCGGAAGATCGCGGTGCCGCGCGTGCCGTCCGGCCGGATCCAGCCGCGATACATGCCCGAAGTGTTGAACGCCATGACCACGTTGCCGTCGCGGTCGAGTGCGATCGCGCCGCCGTCGCCGCCCAGTTCCGGCACCGCCCCCAGGATCACCGCGTCGGTCGCGGCCCGCAGCGAATCGCCGCGGTAGGCCATGCGCGCGGCGATGTCGTGCGCGACCGCGCAGCGGATAAAGAACTCGCCCCAGCCGGTGCCGGACACGCCACAGCGCTCGTCCGCCCAGGTGCCGGCGCCCACCAGCGGCGTGTCGCCGACCCGACCCCAGCGCTTGTTGGTCATGCCGCCGGTGGACGTGGCCGTGGCAATGTGGCCGTCGGCGTCCAGCGCCACCGCGCCGACGGTGCCGAAATACTTGCCCTTGAGATTATCCGCGGCATCGGCGTCGGCGCGCTCTCGGGTCTGCGCCTGTTCGAGTTCGCGCCGGCGATGCGCGGTATCGAAGTACGTGTTGGGAACCTGTTCGATGTCACCACGCGTGCCGGCGAAAGCTTCCGCGCCGGCACCGATCAGCATCACGTGCGGCGAGTGCTCCATCACCGCGCGCGCCAGCGAGACCGGATTTCGGATGGTGGTGACCCCCGCGACCGCGCCGGCACGACGGGTGTGGCCTTCCATCACCGAGGCATCCAGTTCATGGCGACCATCAGCATCGAAGACCGCGCCATGGCCGGCATTGAAGCGCGGCGAATCCTCCAGCGCGCGCACCGCGGCCTCGACCGCGTCGAGCGCGCTGCCGCCGCGGGCGAGCACCGCGTGACCAGCGTCGAGCGCCGCATCGAGGTCGGCGCGGATCGCGCGCTCATCTTCAGCGTCGAGCTTGTCGCGTTCGATGACGCCTGCGCCGCCGTGGATGACCAGTGCCGTGGGACGGGAATGGGTTGTTTGGCTCATCGCTACAGGATATGCGATTGGCCGGGACGCGCTATCGACTTCAATCCTGTAGGAGCGGCTTCAGCCGCGAGCTCCTTCGCAAGGCGCTGGCTGTCTGGGAAAAAGCTCGCGGCTGAAGCCGCTCCTACAAAAAGCCTTTCCCCGCGGGCGCATGGCGGCACCGCGCTCGCTCCATCGCGCAAAAGTGGCGGCGGCGCAACCCCGGCCTACTGCTGTCGCAGCGCCTCGATCGGGTCGAGCTGCGAGGCCTTTCGCGCCGGGTAGTAGCCGAAGAACAGCCCGGTGCTGATCGAGAACACCGCCGCCAGCGCCACCACCTGTCCGTTCAGCGCCACCGGCAGCTCGCTGAACCTGCCGACCAGCAGCGCGCCGACCACGCCAATCGCGATGCCGATGACGCCGCCGATCAGCGAGATCAGCATCGCCTCGGCGAGGAACTGCCGGCGCACGTCGCTCGGCCCCGCGCCCACCGCCATCCGCAGGCCGATCTCGCGGATGCGCTCGGTCACCGACACCAGCATGATGTTCATGATGCCGATGCCGCCGATGATCAGGCAGATCGTCGCCACCGCGCCCAGCAGCTTGGACATCAGGTTGGTGGTGGCGGTGCGCGTGGCCACGATTTCGCTGATGTTGCGCACGCGGAAGTCGTCATCGTCGCCGGGCCGGATCTTGTGGCGCTGGCGCAGCAGCGCCTCCACCTCGCCCTGCACGTAGTCCAGGTCGTCGGCACTGGTGACGGTCAGCGCGATCTGCATCACTGCGCTCGGCGGCAGGCCCATCATCCCGAGCAGGCGCCGACGGCCGGTTTCCAGCGGCACCATCACGATGTCGTCCTGGTCCTGGCCGAAGCCGCCCTGCCCCTTCGGCGCCAGCGTGCCGACCACGGTGAACGGCACCCGGCCCAGGCGAATGGTCTGGCCGACGCCGCTGTCGTCGCCGAACAGCGTGCGGCGCACGGTCTCGCCGATGATCACGTGCTTGGCGGCGCTGCTGTAGTCCTGCGCATCGAAGCCCGCGCCCTGGCCGATCTTCCAGTCGTTGATCGCGAACCAGTCCGGCTGCACGCCTTGCCAGTTGGTCGCCGCGTTGTTTTCCGCGAATACCACCTGGGTGCCGCCGCGCAGCGCGCCGGCGACGTACTGCACCTCCGGGATTTCGCTGCGGATCGAGTCGACGTCGCCTTCGCTGAGGGTGAAGAAGCTGCTCGCGCTCATGCGCGCACCGCCGGAGCCGCGGCCCGCGCCCGGGGAGATGTCCAGGCGCTGCGAGCCAAGACCGGACACGAGGCTGTCGATCTCGCGCTGCGTGCCCTGCCCGACCGACACCATCACGATCACCGCGGCGATGCCGATGATCACGCCCAGCGAGGTCAGCGCGCTGCGCATCCAGTTGCCGCGCAGGGCGTGGATGGCGGTGCGGAGGATGTCGGTGAAGTTCATGGCCGCGCCTGCTCGTGCAACTCGCCGTCGTGCATGACAAACGTGCGGTCGGCATGTGCGGCGACCTCGGCGTCATGGGTGATCAGCACCACCGTGTGGTCGGCATCTCGCAGGCGCTTGAACAGCGCGAGGATCTCCTCGCCGGTCTTGCTGTCGAGCGCACCGGTGGGTTCGTCGGCGAGCAGGATCGGGGGCTGGTTGATCAACGCTCGCGCGATCGCCACACGCTGCTGCTGGCCACCGGACAACTCGCTGGGCAGGTGCCCGGCGCGTTCGGACAGGCCGACCGCAGCCAGCGCCTCGCGCGCGCGCTCGTGGCGCTCGGCGACCGGCACGCGCGCGTAGCCCAGTGGCATCGCCACGTTGTCCAGCGCGGTCATCCGCGGCAACAGGTTGAAGCCCTGGAACACGAAGCCGATCTTGTCGCGGCGCAGGGTGGCCAGCTCCTCGGCGTCGAGCGTGGAGACGTCGACGCCGTCGCATTCGTAGGTACCGCTGCTGGCGGTATCGAGGCAACCGACCAGGTTCATCAACGTCGACTTCCCCGAGCCCGACGGCCCCATGATCGCGACGAAATCGCCGCGGCCGATGCGCAGGTCAACGTCCTTGAGCGCGGCCACCTCGGCCTGCGTGCCCGGCGAGTAGACCTTGCCGAGGCCGCGTGTCTCGATCACCGCGACCGGGTTGCGGGCTGCGTTCATTGTCGCGCGCGCTCGCCGGTGACCACCACGTCGCCGGCCTTGATGTTGCCGGACACTTCCGTGCTGGTGCCGTCGCTGGCGCCGATGCGCACCATCACCCGCTGCGGCTTGTCGTCGACCAGCGTGTACAGCGGTGCGCGACGCGCGCCGACCAGCGCGGACACGGCGGCATCCCACTGCTTGCGCCGGGCATCGTCGAGCGAAGCGCGGAAGCCGGCGAAATCCTGCTGGTAACGTTCCAGCATGCGCTGGCGCATCTGCGCCTGCATCGCGCCATCGCCGCCGCCCATGACCCGCATCCCGCCGCCACGCCCGCCGAACAGGCTGTTGCCGCCCTGCTGCGGCGCGGCCTGGCGCGCCGCCTGGCGTTGCCGGATCGCCTCGATCGCGGCATCGAATGCGGCCTGTTGCGTTGCGTCCGGCTTCAGCGCCGCCGCGGTGCGGGCCAGGTCGTCGGAAATCCCGCCGCCACTTCCGCCGCCACGCTGCGCGGCCGCCTGCTGGCCCGTCGCGGTGGCCTCGTCCGCCGGCTTGTAGCGCAGCGCCGCGTTGGCGACCTTGAGCACGCCATCGCGCTTGCTGACCTCGATCTCGGCGTTCACCGTCAGGCCCGGCAGCAGGGTGCCGTCGGTGTTGTCGACGGTGACCACGACCGGATAGGTGACGACGTTGTTGGTGGTCGTCGCCGACAGCCGCACCTGTTCGACCACGCCCTTGAACTGGCGGTCGGGGAAGGCATCGGCAGTGAACGACACCGCTTGCCCGGCCTTGACCTGGCCGATGTCGGATTCGTCGACGGCCAGCTCGATCTTCATCTTCGACAGGTCCTCGGCGATGGTGAACAGCTCCGGCGCCTGCAGGCTCGCGGCCACGGTCTGGCCAGGCTCGATGGTGCGGGTGAGCACGACGCCGTCCACCGGCGAGCGGATCACGGTGCGGCCGAGGCTGATGCGGGTGGTTTCGGTGGAGGCCGTCTGCTGGCGGATCTGCGCCTGCGCGGCGTTGACCTGGGCCCGGGCCTGGTCGCGTGCGGCGCGGGCGAGGTCGATGTCGCTTCTGGCGACCAGCTGCTGCGCGCCGAGCTCGGACTTGCGCCGGTAGTCGGCCTCGGCGTTGGCCAGCGTCGCCTGCGCCTGCCGCAGCGAGGCCTGGGCACTCGCGACCTGGGCATTGCCCTGGTTGATCTGTGCCTCGTAGGTGCTCGGGTCGATGCGCGCGATCACCTGGTCCTTCACGACCTTGTCGTTGAAGTCGACCAGCACATCGGTGACCTGGCCCGACACCTGGCTGCCGACAGTGACGGTGGAGATCGCGCTCAGCGTGCCGGTCGCGGAAATGGCCACGCGGATATCGCCGCGCTCGACCGTCGTGGTCCGCCACGCGCCCTCGTCGGCGGCGGCCCGTTGGGATCTCCAGTACCACGTCGCGAGCACCGCCAGTGCAACCACGACCACGCCCACCAGCAGGCGGCGCGTCATGCGGGAAGGGGTCGGCTTCTTGCGTGGTGTGCTCATGCGTTGCGTTCGTGGGGAAAGGGTGTCGATTTCAGTCAACGCGCGGAAGGATGCCGGGTTGACAGCGTCCGGCCGCGACCGGTTTCCGGCGACGGGGAATCTTCAGGCAACGCATCAGGCAACGGAGTCAGCAATGACGTCGCGGGCGAAATCGATGGTCACCACCGTGCCGACCCCCGGGGTGCTGTCCAGCGTCACCTTCCAGTCGAAGCGGTCGGCCAGCCGCCGCACGATCGACAGTCCCATGCCTTTGCCGCTCGGGTTGACCCTGTCGGCGCGGTAGAACGGGTCCCAGGCCCTGTGCAACACCCCGGGCGTCATGCCGATGCCGGTGTCGACAACGACCAGGCTGCCAGGTTCGACCCGCACCTCGATGCGCCCGCGCTCGGTGAACACGCAGGCGTTGTCCAGCACCTGGCCGAGCATCACTGCCAGTACCCGCGGCGAGGCGTGCAGGCGGGGCGAGGCCGTCGCGACCACCTCCAGCTCCACCGGCTTGCCCGCCAGCAGCGGGCGCGCCTTCTCGACCTCCTCGTCGACGACGACCGCGACATCGAAGTCCTCGGTCAACGGCGCGTGCCCATGTTCGCGGGCCAGGATCAGGAAGGCGTCGATGATCGCCTCCATGTCGCGGCCGGCCTGCTGGATCCGCTGCAGGGTGCGGTGCCCGCGCGCGGGGACGTCCTCGTCGGCCAGCATCATGTCGGTGGCCACGCGGATCACGGTCAGCGGCGTGCGCAGTTCGTGGCTGGCGTCGCGGGTGAAGTCGCGCTCGCGCGCGACGAGGTCACGGGTGCGCCGGGTCAGGCTGCGCAGCGCGCTGGTCAGCTGCCCGACCTCGCCATCGGCTTCGCCCGGTATCCGCCCGGGTGCGATGGAATGCATGTCCGGTTTGCCCGGGTCCCAGTGCGCCACCTGTCGTGCCAGCCAGCTCACCGGGGTCACGAGCCGCTTCGATGCGCGGTAAGTCAGCCAGGTAGTCAGGTAGACGGCCACCAGCGCCAGCAGCATCGATACCAGCCCCGCGCGCGCGATGATCGCGTCGAGCAGGTCGAACGACATCACCAGGTACAGGCGTCCCTGCGGGCGCTCGTCGACGATCAGCTTGCGGTTGCCGCCGGGCAGGTCGGAGACACCGATCCCGTACCGGCGCAGTTCGGCAGGCACCTGGTCCTGCAACTGCCCGGTGGCCACGAAATAGCCATGCATGGTCGAGGCCCGGGGCAGCGGATACGCCGGATCCCGCGCGCGGCCGTTCCAGAACTCCTGCGCTTCGCCGCGCAGCTGCTGGTCGGTCAGCGCGTCCTTGACGATGCTGCCGGTGACCACCGCCCCGACGACCACGACGAGGCTGGCCAGCACCACCTGCAGGATGAAGGCATAGCGAAGTTTGCGCGGCAGGCCTTGCGACATGGCGACGACCAGGCGCCGGCGTCAGGTCGGCGGCTGCTCGATGTCGGCGATCCGGTAGCCGGCGCTCTGCACGGTGTGCAGCAGCGGCTTGTCGTAGGGCTTGTCGATCGTCTTGCGCAGGTTGTACAGGTGGCTGCGCAGGGTGTCGGAGTCGGGCAGGCTGTTGCCCCAGATCTCGCGCTCGATCTCCTGGCGGTTGACCACCCGCGGCGACTCGCGCATCAGGATCGTCAGCAACTTCAGGCCGATCGGCGAGAGCTGCAGTTCGGTGCCGCCGCGGGTGGCGCGCAGCGAGGCCGGGTCCAGCACCAGGTCGGCAACCTTGAGCACCTCGGACCCCACCTGGCGGCGTTCGCGGCGGATCAACGCGCGCAGGCGGGCCTCGAGTTCCTGGATCGCAAACGGCTTGGTCAGGTAGTCGTCGGCGCCGGCGCCCAGGCCGGTGAGCTTCTCGTCCAGGGTGTCGCGCGCGGTCAGCATCAGCACCGGCGTGGACTTGCGCGCTTCCTCGCGCAGGCGCTTGCAGACCTCGATGCCGTCCAGCCGCGGCAGCATCAGGTCGAGCACGATCACGTCGTAGGTGTTTTCCGCCGCCAGGCGATAGCCATCCAGGCCGTCGGAGGCGTAATCGACCTCGAAGCCGCGGCCTTCGAGGTATTCGCCCACCATTTCCGAGATGTTGCGGTTGTCCTCGACGATGAGGACGAGCCCGCCCGGTTCCGTTGATCCGCGCATGCCTGCTCCGGTGAAAGTTGTCGTGGGGAAGTACAGTCTTCAGGTTTGTGAAGGCTGCCGTTTCCGGAGTGGAGATGCCGTGAAGGCAACCGCCGGCGCGTTCAGTTCCCGGTGCCGGCCCCCCAGGCGAAACGCACCCGCAGGCCACCCAGCGGCGAGGCGTCCAGGGCGATGCGGCCGTGGCTGGCCTCGACCAGTTCGCGCGCGATCGACAGGCCCAGGCCGCTGCCGCCCGCCTCGTCCAGCCGGCGCCCGCGCACCAGGGCCTGCTCCAGCAGCGCCGGGGGGATGCCGGCGCCGTCATCCTCGATGCACAGGCTGGTCCATTCCGGTCCCGCCGCGGCGGTGATCCGCACCTGGCGGCGGGCGTACTTCACCGCGTTCTCGAGCACCGCGCCGACCACCTCCGACAGGTGCTCCTCCTGCATCGCCAGCTGCAATCCGGCCGGGATGTCGATGGCGAAGGCGAGCTGGCCGCCCTGTTCGGTGTGTTCCAGCACGTTGACCAGCCGCTCGACCACCGCACGCACGCCTGCGCTGGCGCCGGGCACGCGCCCCACCCGCGCCAGCCGCATCCGCGCCAGTTCGGCGTCGACCACGCGACCGATCGCGGCGATGGCCCGATCCATGCCGTCGGCGGCGGCGTCCGCACCGGCCTCGCGCGCGCGCCGGCTCTGCGCGGCCAGCGCGGCCAATGGCGTCTTCAGCCCGTGCGCCAGGTCGGCGGCGCGCCGGCGCGCAAGCTCGAGTTCGCCGGCGCGCGCGTCGGCCAGCGAATTGATCGCCTGCACCAGCGGCTGGATCTCGCGCAGGCGCGCCGGCGGCAGGCGCGCATCGGCGTCGTTCTCCAGCTTCACCAGGTCGCCGCGGATCCGCCCCAGCGGCAGCAGCCCCAGCGTGACCTGCAGCCACGCAGCCGCGGACAGCACCGCCCACAGCACCGCCAGGAACACCGCCAGCTCGCGCGCGAAACCGGCACGCGCCGTGGTCAGCGGCGCGGTGTCCTGCGCCAGCTGCACCACCACCGGGGCGTGGTCGGACTCGATGACCAGGCGGCGCTCGAGCACCGCCACCGGATGTCCGAACGGCCCGGGGGCGCGACGCATCCGCCAGGCATCCGCGGGGACGTCGGCGGGCACCGGCAGCACCGCATCCCACAGCGAGCGCGAACGCAACGTGCCGCCGTCCGCGGACACCTGCCAGTAGGCGCCGCCGGCGGGCTTGTCCAGACGCGGATCCACCGGCTGCGCGACAAGCACCGGCCCGCCCGCGGGCGACAGCTCCAGGCCGGCGACCAGCACCAGCGCGCCGCGCGTCATCTCGGCTTCGAGCTGGCGCTCCAGGTGCCGTCCGAACAGCAGCGTCATGAATACCCACGCGATCGCCAGCGCCATCAGGATCGCCGCCGCCGCGGCCAGCAGCAGGCGCCAGCGCAGCGAGCGGGCGATCATCGGTCCTGTTCCAGCAGGTAGCCGAAGCCGCGCCGGGTAGTGATGACCGCGCTGCCGAACTTGCGCCGCAGGCGCGCCACGACCGCCTCGATCGCGTTGGCGTCGCCGCTTTCTGTGGCGCCGTACAGGTGTTCGGCCAGTTCGCCGGCCGGCACCGCACGGCCGGGCTGGTGGGCCAGGTAGTCGAGCAGGCGGAATTCCAGCGGCGAGATCCGCGCCGGCGCGCCGTCGAACGAGGCGCTCATGCGCACCGTGTCCAGGCGCAGCCGGCCGATCTCGATCACCGGCGAAAGCTTGCCGGCGCCGCGCCGCACCAGTCCGCGCACGCGCGCGACCAGCTCGCCCATCTGGAACGGCTTGGACAGGTAGTCGTCCGCCCCGGCCTCGATGCCCTCGACCTTTTCGGTCCAGTCGCCGCGCGCGGACACCACGATCACCGGGAACGTACGCCCGGCCGAACGCCAGCGCCGCAGCACGGTCAGGCCGTCGAGCTGCGGCAGGCCGAGGTCGAGGATCACCGCATCGTAGTCCTCGACGTCGCCCTGGTACCACGCCGCGTCGCCGTCGGCGGCGGTCTCCACGAAGAATCCGGCCGCCTCGAGCGCGCGCGCCAGGTCGGCGCGGATGTCAGGCTCGTCCTCGACGACCAGGCAACGCATCAATCATCCTTGATCTTGAGCACCGCGCCGTTGCGCGCATCGAGGGTGAGCTTGCGGACCCGGCCGGTGGCGGTGAGCACCTTGACCTTGTACTCCCAGACGCCGTCGTCGCGCTCCAGTTCGACCTCGATGACGTCGCCCGGCACGCGATGGGCCACGACCTCGAGGATCTGCGCCAGCGGCACGATCTCGCCGCGGCGGAGCAGCTCGCGGGCCTCGATGTGGTCGCTTTTCTTGCCCGCCAGCACGGCGGACACGGGAAGGATCGCCACGATGCCGATGAGCAACGGCAGCAGGAGCGGGCGGATGCGCGAAGAACCGGTCTGGATGTCCATGGCGGGCAGCATGCGAGACCCCTCCTGACAGCAACCTGACAGCGACCGTGGCCGTGCTGTCAGCGCGTCGAGTCTAGCCTTGCAGCGACTTCCGGGGAACCAGACATGACCATGCGGCGGGAACACCACCACGCACTGCTGTACGCCTGCCTGCTCGCCGCCGGCGCCTGCCTCCCCGCCGTCGCCGCGCAATCGGCAGGCGACTCGCGTTCGCGCACGGTCTACGCCGCCGCCTACTTCGACGACGTCGCGCCGGCCAACGCCTACGACATGGTGCTGCGGCTGCCCGGCTTCACCATCGTCGAGTCCGACGCCGACGTGCGCGGCTACGCCGGCGCCGCCGGCAACGTGCTGTTCGACGGCGCGCGCCCGACCAGCAAGCGCGAGGACACCGCCGCGCTGCTCAAGCGCATCCCGGCGCGCGCGGTGGCGCGCATCGAACTCATCCATGCCGGTATGCCCGGCATCGACATGGGCGGCTACGCGGTGCTGGCCAACGTGGTCCGCCGCGACGACGCGAGCACCGAGTGGGCGGTCGAAACCGGGCTCTCCGCCGCCACCGACGGCGCGCCGGAACCGCGGGCCAAGTTCGAGTACGGCCGCCGCCGCGGCGAGACCGCGCTGGACGCTTCGCTCAAGTCGGTCCGCGAGATCGACGACGACACCGGCCGCGGCAGCATCCGCACCCGGGACGGCGCGGACACGTGGCGCCGGTCGCTGGACACGCGCACCATCGAGGGCGAGCAGGAAGCCACGGTGAGCTGGCGCCAGCCGCTCGCATCCGGTCGCCTGTCGCTGACCGGCGCGCTGCGCGGCGAGGATGCGCGCACCACCACGCGCATCGGCGCATCGGCCGTCGACGATGCCGAACGCATCGGTGAGCGCGAGCGCTACCGCGAGGCCGAGGTCGGCATGCGCTTCGTGCGCCAGTTCCAGGGCCGCACCACGCTCGAGGCCATGGCCAGCGTGCAGCGCGGCTGGCTCGAGGAACGCGAGCACTCGCAGGCCGGCGACGACGACGAGCGCTTCGAGGGCGATACCGGCAGTGGCGAGACGATCGCGCGGATCGCGCTGACCCATGCGCGCTCGGACGTGCTGTCGTTCAATGCGGCGCTGGAAGGCGCCTACAACGCCCTCGACGGCGACAGCCGGGTGCAGGAAGGCGGCGTCGACATCCCGCTGCCCGGCTCGGACGTGCGGATCCGCGAGTGGCGCGGCGAAGCCACGCTCGGCGCCACCTGGAACCCCGCGCAGGACTGGACGATCGAACCGGGCCTCCGGGTCGAACGCTCGGAGATCGCGCAGTCCGGCGACAGCCCGCTGCAGCGCGGCTTCACCTATGCCAAGCCGCGGCTCGCGCTGCGCTGGGACGCGGGTGAATCGGACCAGTGGCGCCTCTCGCTCTCGCGCGAGGTCGGGCAGCTGGACTTCAACGACTTCGTCGCCTCGGCCTCGCTCGACGGCGGCGTGGTCAGCGCCGGCAACGCCGAACTGGAGCCGGACAAGACCTGGCGCGCCACGCTGTCCTGGGAGCACCGCTTTGGCGAGGATGCGGCGCTGACCCTGGGCTGGACGCACGACCGGATCGAGGACGCGGTGGACCGGGTGCTGGTGGTCACCGACGACGACGTGTTCGACGCGCCGGGCAACATCGGCCGCGGTCGCCGCGACACGCTGTCGCTGGACCTGGCCGCGCCGCTCGACGCCTGGGGCATCGCCGGCGGCCGCATCCGTTCCACCCTGCTGTGGCGCGCCAGCCGCGTGACCGATCCGGTCACCGGCCGTGGCCGCGGCATCTCCGACGAAGAACCGGTCGAGGGCGAGATCGAATTCTCCCAGGAGCTGCCCGCGCTGCGCGCGAACTGGGGCGTGCTGGTGGAGCATATCGGCGAACGCCAGACCAAGTACCGCTACGATCGCATCACCCGCGAATCCGAGGCCGTCGGCTGGACGCTGTTCGCCGAGCACCGCATCGGCGAACACTGGCGGCTGCGCGCGGAAGCCACCGACCTGTTCGGACGCAGCTTCTCCGAGCGTCGCGAGAAGTACGACGGCACCCGCGCCGACGGCGCGGTCGGGGAAGTCGAGACCCGCAGGCGGCGCACGCCGGGCGTGGTCAGTCTGACGATCCGTCGTAGTGTGGGCGGCTAGGCCAGCCCTGCGGCGGGTCGAACCCGTAATAGCCGCCGCCCTGGCGGAAGCGCTCCAGGCGCTCGAGCTCCAGCGGGTCGGACTTGCTGTCCCAGGTGCGCGCGCCGTTGCGCAGGTCGTCGGGGGTGAGCACCAGCGGTTCCCACACCGGCTCGCCCATCACGTCGTGCAGGGTGTAGGTCAGCCGCGGCGTGTCGCCGGTCATGTCGAAGCGCATCAGCCCGACGTTCACCGAACGCGTCCACGTGTCGCGCACGCGCACCTCGGGCGCCTGGCGGGTGTTCTTGGCAGCGGGCATCTGCGCCAGCGGCGAAGAGCAGAAGTCGTAGATGTCGTAGCCGCCCTGCTGCGAGCGCGGGATGCAGTTGAGCTCGCCCATGTGCGAGTCGCCCGAGATGCAGACCACCCCGCCGATGCCCTCGTCGCGGATGAAGTCGAAGATCTCGGTGCGCTCGGTCAGGTACACGGCCCAGGAATCGCCGCCTTCCTCGTTCTCCGCGCACGACCAGCCGCCGCCGATCGCCAGCACCTTGAACGGCGCGGTGCTGGTCTTGAGTTCGCGCTTGAGCCAGGCCTTCTGCGCGGCGCCGAGCATGGTCTTGCCGGCATCGTCGACCTGGTCGGTGGGATCGCGGTGGTAGCGGCCGTCGAGGACGAAGAAATCGACCCCGCCGTAGTGCTGGCGGAAATAGACGCCGGGATTGTCGCGCTCGCCATACGCCGGATTGGCCCAGAAGCTGCGGAACACGCGCAGCGACTGCGCCTTGGACGTGCTGCGTCCGTCCGAATCGTTGTAGCCGAAATCGTGGTCGTCCCAGGTGGCCAGCTGCGGCACCGAGCGCAGCAGCGGCTCGAGCCGCTCGACGCTGCGGCCGCGCGCGTACAGGTCGACCAGCGCGTTCGCCTGGTCGCTGTCGGCGTAGATGTTGTCGCCCAGCCACAGGAACATGTCCGGCTCCAGCGCGCGCACCGCGTTCCAGATCCGCTGCTCCTGGTCGAACTGGATCCGGCAGCAGGAGCCGAACGCGACCCGGAAGTCCGCCGGCCCCGCGGGCGCGGTGCGGGTGCGGTGCGGCAGCGGCTGGTGGCGGTCGTGCTCGCCGGCGTAGCGCAGCCGGTACCAGTAGTCGGTATCCGGCTGCAGGCCTTCGGCGCGCAGCACCACGCAGCCTTCATCGTCCGCGGTCGCCGTTGCCGTCGGCCCTTCGATCACGGTGGCGAAGTCGCGGTCGGTGGAATATTCCAGGGTCACGTCGAACAGGCCGCTGGCGCGCGTCCAGACCGTGAAGTGGTTGGGCCCGGGCGCGCCGATCATCGGCCCCTGCAGCGCGCGCGGATAACCCACCGCGCGCGCGAACGCGCGCGGCATCGCGGCCAGCAGCGCCATCAACCCGCCGGTCCTGAGGAAGACGCGCCTGCGCATGGTCAAACCCCTCCCTCTGCAAGCACACGGTTGAGCACGTCCATCAGCGGCTCCCGGATCGCGCCATTCGACACGCACACGGTGCCGCCGTGCAGATCCAGCGGCCCGCCGTCGACGGCGCTGGCGTCGCCGCCGGCCTCCTGCACCAGGATCACGCCCGGCGCCATGTCCCACGCCATCAGCGCGCGCTCCCAGTAGGCATCCCAGCGCCCGGCGGCCACCCAGGCCATGTCCACCGAACAGGCGCCGGTGCGGCGGATGCCGGCGGTGGCTTCGCTGAGCAGGGCCATCTCGCGCGCGAACAGCGGATGGTCGGGCTTGCCGGCGAACGGAATGCCGCAGGCGAGCACCGCCTCGATCAGCCGTCCGCGCGTGGAGACGTGGATGCGCCGGCCGTTGCACCAGGCGCCGCCGCCGAGCTCGGCGACGTAGAACTCGTCGAGGATCGGCAGGTGGGTGACGCCGGCCACGATGCGGCCGTTGCGGGCCAGCGCGACGTTGACGCCCCACAACGGGCAGCCGAACAGGAAGTTGGTGGTGCCGTCGAGCGGGTCGACGATCCAGGTGTGGCCGTCGTCGCTGCCTGCGAACGCACCGCTTTCCTCGCCGAGGAAGCCATAGTCCGGCCGCGCCGCGGACAGCAGCCCGCGGATGGTGCGCTCGGCCTCCTCGTCGGCGATCGACACCAGGTCGGCCGGTCCGCTCTTGCTGCGCACGGTGATCTCCGGCAGGCGGGCGAAATGCGCCTTCAGCCCGTCGCCGGCCGCGCGCGCGGCCTGCATCATCACCACCAGGTCTGGGGAAGCATTCAACACGTCCGGCTCCTGTCCATCGAAATCAATCGCGCAGGCGCGTGCGCCACAGACTGCTGGCCAGCAGCAGCGACAGCACCGACGATCCGATCCAGAACCAGATCGCCGGGCCGAAGTCGTACACCCGCACGCCGTCGACCATGCGCATCCCGCCCTGGATGAGCGCGCCCGACACCTGCTCCTGGATCGCCGCACCGATGTAGCTGAAGATGCCGATCACGCCCATCGCCGCGCCAGCCACGCGCTTGGGCGCGATGTCGACCGCGAACAGCCCGCCCAGCGAGGTGACCAGGCCGGTCAGGCCCATGCCGAACAGCACCATCGACAGCAGCAGCACGGGCATCGTCTGCGGGCCGAAGAAAAACAGGCCCAGGCCGGCCAGCTCGATCAGGCCGAACAGCAGGTTGGCCGGCGGGCGCCGCGCGTTGAAGAACTTGTCGGAAACGAACCCGAACGCGATCGCCCCGGCGATGCCCGCCAGCGTGCTGGTCATGAGCAGCGTGCCGGCGGCCGGCAGCGAGAAGCCGCGCGCTTCCTGCAGGTAGAGGATGCCCCAGGAGTTGATCGCATAGCGGGTGACGTAGGTCGTGGCGCTGGCCAGGCACAGGACCCAGATCGCCGGGATCTTCAGGATCGACAGTTGCAGCGCGAGCACGGACTTCATGCCGGCCTTGGGCGCGGCGTCGTAATGGTCGTCCTTCCAGTCGGCCACCTCGGGCAGGCCGAGCGTGCGCGGCCGGTCCTGGATCAGCAGGTAGCAGCCCAGTGCGGTGACGATGCCGACCAGCCCCGGCGCCCAGAATCCCCAGCGCCAGCCCAGCACGCTCACCACCAGGCCCACGCCCAGGAACGTCAGGCCCTCGCCGATCGAGTGCGCGGTGCTCCACACGCCGTAGATGCGGCCGCGCTCGCGGTTGGAGAACCAGCCGGTCATCGCGACCACCCCGCCCGGCGCGCCGAAGCTCTGGAACCAGCCGTTCAATCCCCACAGCACGACCGCCAGCCACAGCGCCGTGGCGAAGCCCATCGCCAGGTTGCACAGCGCGGTCATCATGAAGGCGAACGCGAGGAAGCGCTTCATGTTGGCGTGGTCGGCGAGGAAGCCGTTGGTCAGCTTGCCCAGCGCGTAGGTATAGAACAGCGCCGAGCCGATCAGGCCCAGGTCGTTGGGCGAGAACACGCCGGCATCGATCAGCGGCTTCTTGACCACGCCCAGCGCCAGCCGGCACGTGTAGATCAATCCGTAGCCCAGGGTGATGGCCAGCATCACGCGCACGCGATGCCTGCGGAACAGACGGTCGATCTCGCCGGTGTCCGCGATCTGTTCGCGGTCCGCGCCGGTGGCGAAGAACCGCGCGATCGCGCTGCCCATGCCCCTGCCCTCCCCTGCGCCGGCGTTCATTTCATCATCGGCATGTTGAAGTCCCGCTCCGTCGCGCCGCCGCGCGGCCAGCGCTGGGTCACGATCTTGGTGCGGGTGTAGAAGCGCACGCCGTCCATTCCGTACTGGTTGAGATCGCCGAAGCCCGAGCGCTTCCAGCCGCCGAAGCCGTGGTAGGCCACCGGCACCGGGATCGGCACGTTGATCCCGACCATGCCGACCTCGACGCGCTCGGCGAACTCGCGCGCGGCGTCGCCGTTGCGGGTGAAGATGGTGACACCGTTGCCGTACTGGTGGCGGCTGGGCAGTTCCAGCGCCTGCTCGAAGCTGTCGGCACGCACGATCTGCAGCACCGGCCCGAAGATCTCCTCGCGATAGGTGCGCATCTCCGGGGTGACGCGGTCGAACAGGCACGGCTTGAGGAAGAAGCCTTGCTCGTGCCCGGGCATCGTGAAGCCGCGGCCGTCGACCACCAGCTCGGCGCCCTCGTCGACGCCGGCCTGGATGTAACCCTCGATCCGCGCCTTGTGCGCGGCAGTCACCACCGGCCCGTAGTGCGCATCGGCGTCGAAGGACGTCCCCACGCGCAGCTCGCCGATTGCCTCGACCAGGCGCGCGCGCAGCCGCTCTGCGGTCTCCTCGCCCACCGGCACCACCACCGGCAGGGCCATGCAGCGCTCGCCGGCCGAGCCGTAGGCCGCGCCCATCAGGTCGGAGATGACGTGGTCGATGTCGGCGTCCGGCAGCACGATGCCGTGGTTCTTGGCCCCGCCCATGCACTGCATGCGCTTGCCGTGCGCCGCGCCGCGCGCGTAGACCTGCTGTGCGATGTCGGAGGAGCCGACGAAGCTCACCGCCTTGATCAGCGGATGGGCGAGGATCGCCTCGACCACGTCCTTGTCGCCGTGCACCACGTTGAGCACGCCCTCGGGCAGCCCAGCCTCGAGCATCAGCTCGGCCAGCCGCACCGGCACCGAAGGATCGCGCTCGGACGGCTTGAGGATGAAGGCGTTGCCGCTGGCGATCGCCGGGCCGAACATCCACATCGGGATCATCGCCGGGAAATTGAACGGCGTGATGCCCGCCACCACGCCCAGCGGCTGGCGCGCCGAAAACACGTCGATGCCCGGGCCTGCGCCCTGCGTGTACTCGCCCTTGAGCAGATGCGGGATGCCGCAGGAAAACTCGATCACCTCGAGCCCGCGCTGCAGGTCACCGCGCGCATCGGAGAGCACCTTGCCGTGTTCGCTCGACAGCAGGCGGGCCAGCGTGTCCATGTCGCGTTCGAGCAGGCGCTTGAACTCGAACAGCACCCGTGCGCGCCGCTGCGGATTGACCTGCGCCCACACCCGCTGCCCGTCGACGGCGCTGGCGACCGCGCGGTCGAGCTCGGCGGCGTCGGCCAGCGCGACGCGCGCCTGCACGCGGCCGGCGTTGGGGTCGAAGACATCGCCGTGGCGGCCGGACGTGCCGGCAACGCTGCGGCCGCCGATGAAATGTTCGATGTTGCGCATGTCGCTTTACCTTTTGTCTGGTGCCGGGGCCGGCGCCGGTTGCACGATCCATTCGTGCGCCGGGTCGTTGCGGAAGATCCAGCGCCGCTGGGGCCCGGCCATCACGTTGAGGTAGTACAGGTCGTAGCCGTGCGGCGCACCGACCGGGTGGTAGCCGCGCGGCACCATCACCACGTCGCCGTCGGCGACCGAAACGGTTTCGTCCAGCGAGCGGTCGTCGGTGTACACGCGCTGGATCGCGAAGCCCTGGCTGGGCTGCAGGCGGTGGTAGTAGGTTTCCTCCAGCGCCGTTTCCTCGCCCGGGGTGGCGGTGTCGTGCTTGTGCGGCGGATAGCTGGACCAGTGCCCGCCCGGCGTGATCACCTCGACCACCAGCAGGCTGTCGGCCGGCTCGGTCTGCGGCAGGATGTTGCGCACGTGGCGGGTGTTGGTGCCGCTGCCGCGCACCTCGCGGCTCATCCGCGCCGGGTCGATCTGGCGCGCCTGGCCGTCGCCGCGGCCGGGGGCGGTGCACACGGCCAGTTCGACGTCGCCGCGCGCGACCACCGCGTAGGGCACGCCCGCGGGCACGTAGACCGCGCCGGGCGCCCTGTCCTCGAACGGCGTGGCGCGCCCGCCGATGCCCTCGAACGACTGGCCGCCGGCGGTGATGTCGGCGCTGCCGGCGACCAGCACCAGGCAGGTCTCGCGCGCGGCGTCCTCGCCGGCATGCACCTGGCCGTCGAGCAGGCGCGCGACGCGGAAGCCGACGTGCTTCCAGCCCGCGCTCTCGGGCGTCACTTCCAGCACGGTGCCCGAATCATCGGGTGCGTGGGGACGAACGAGCAGCGGTGAGGTCATTGCAGCCCCGCTTTCGCGGCCTCCTGTTTCAGCGTCTGCAGGCCGAGCGCGGCGTACTGGCGCGGGTTGGCCAGCGCCGGATCCTGCTCGGCCTCGATGACGATCCAGCCCGCGTAACCGATGCGCGCCAGCGCGCGCATGACCGCGGCGTAGTCCAGCCCGCCGTCGCCGGGCACCGTGAACATGCCGGCGAGCACGCCGTCGAGGAAGCTCGCGCCGCGCTCGTGGATGCCGGCGAACACCTCCCGGCGCACGTCCTTGCAGTGCACGTGCGCGATGCGTCCGGGGTGCGCGTCGATCACCGCCAGCGGGTCGATCCCGCCCAGCGCCGCGTGCCCGGTATCCAGCGTCAGCCCCACCGACGGGCCGGTGTTGCGCAGCAGCGCCTCGAGGTCGGCGGCGCGCTCGACCACCGTGCCCAGGTGGTGGTGGTAGGCGAAGCGGATGCCCTGCGCCTGGACGTGGTCGGCCACGCGGGTCATGCGTTCGCCGAACTGCGCCCACTGGTCGTCCCGCAGCCGCGGCGTATCGGCCAGCGGCGTGCCGCGTTCGCCGTGCACGGCATTGCTGGTTTCGGCGAACACGAACGCGGTGGCGCCCAGCGCCTTGAGCAGCGACAGGTGCGGCTGCAGCGCCTGGATTTCCGCATCCGCGTCGCGCGCCAGCAGCGCGCCGCTGTACCAGCCGCCGATCAGGTCGAGGCCGTGACCGCCGAGCAGCGCCGCCAGTTCGGCGGGCTCGCGCGGGAAGCGCCCGCCCAGCTCCACGCCCTCGAACCCCAGCGCCGCGATCTCGCGCAGGATGTCGTCCAGCGGCGTGTCGCCGCCGAGTTCGGGCATGTCGTCGTTGGACCACGCGATCGGGCTGACGCCGAAGCGGATGCTCATGGCTGGTTCCGTTTGAGGGGCACGCCGGCCTCGTAGGCCTGGCGCGCGATGTTGACCTCGGTGCGGTCGGACACTTCGGGAACGGCCACGTCCCACCACCAGCCACCGGCCTCGGTGGTCCGGCGCGGATCGGTGTCGATCACCACCACGGCGCTGCGGTCGGCGGCGCGCGCGCGCGCCAGCGCCTCGCCCAGCTGCGCCACGCCGGACACGTGCTCGGCCAGCGCGCCGAGGCTGCGTGCGTGCGCGGCGAAATCCACGGGCGCCAGCCGCGCGTGGCGCGCGTCGGCCAGCAGGTTGTTGAAGCCCGCGCCGCCAGTGGCGCGCTGCAGGCGGTCGATGCAGCCGAAGCCGCGGTTGTCGAGCACCACGACCACCAGCTTCAGGCCGAGCATGACCGAGGTCGCCAGTTCGGAGTTCATCATCAGATAGCTGCCGTCGCCGACCAGCACCACCACCTCGCGGCCCGGCTCGGCCATCTTCACGCCCAGCGCGCCGGCGATCTCGTAGCCCATGCACGAGTAGCCGTATTCGACGTGGTAGCCGCGCGGCGACGCGGTGCGCCAGAGCTTGTGCAGTTCGCCCGGCAACCCGCCGGCGGCGCAGACGACGATGGCGTCGTCGTCCACGGCGGCCTGCACCGCACCCAGCACCTGCGCGTCGCTGGGCGCCTCGCCCGCCGCGCCGGGCGCGGTCGCGGCGTCGACCTGTTCGTTCCAGGCCGCGATGGCCGCGGCGTTGCGCCGTGCGACGCCTTCCTCCACGCGCCAGTCGCCCAGCCCTTCGCGCAGGGTTTCCAGCACCAGCCGCGCGTCGCCGACCACCGCGGTGGCGCCGTGCTTGTGGGCGTCCAGCGGCTGCACGTTGACCTGGAACAGCCGCGCCTGCGGGAACAGGCTGCGCGAGCCGGTGGTGAAATCCTGCAGCCGCGTGCCGATGCCCACGACCAGGTCGGCCGCCTGCGCGGCGGCGTTCGCCGCCGTCGAGCCGGTCACGCCGATCGCGCCGAGGTTGCGCGGATGGTTCCAGGGCAGCGTGCCCTTGCCCGCCTGCGTTTCGGCGACCGGCAGGCCCGTGGCCGTGGCCAGCGCGGACAGCGCGGCCCCGGCGCCGCTGTAGGCCACGCCGCCGCCGCAGACCAGCAGCGGGCGCTGCGACCTGCGGACCGCTTCGAGCAGCGCCTGCAACGCCGCCTCGTCCGCGGGCTGGCGCCGCTCGGGCCACAGCACGGGCTCGAAGAACGATGCCGGGAAATCGAACGCCTCGGCCTGCACGTCCTGGCAGAACGCCAGCGTGGCCGGCCCGCACAGCGCCGGGTCGCGCAGCACCGCCAGTGCGCGCGGCAGCGCATCGAGGATCTGTTCCGGGCGCGTGATGCGGTCGAAGTAGCGCGACACCGGGCGGAAGCAGTCGTTCACCGACGCCGTGCCGTCGGCGCCGGACTCGAGCTGCTGCAGCACCGGATCCGGCCGGCGCCCGGCGTAGACATCGCCGGGCAGGAACAGCACCGGCAGCCGGTTGACGTGCGCCAGCGCCGCGGCGGTGACCATGTTGGTCGCGCCCGGCCCGATCGAACTGGTGCAGACCATCGCGCGCCGGCGCCGCATCTGCTTGGCATAGGCGATCGCGGCGTGCGCCATCGCCTGCTCGTTGTGCGCGCGCCAGGTCGGCAGCGCGTCACCCGCCGCGTGCAGCGCCTCGCCCAGGCCGGCGACGTTGCCATGGCCGAAGATCGCCCACGCGCCGGCGAAGTACGGCACCTGCGCGCCGTCCACGACGACCCGCTGCGCGGCCAGCCAGCGCACCGTGGCCTGTGCGGCGGTCAGCAGGATCGTGCGTGGCGTGGCCATGTCGCTCATCAGGCGCAGTCCGCGACGGCAGGATGTCCGATCTTCGCACTCCTGGCCTGGCGCCATGCCTCGACGAGTACGCCGAACCGGGCCGCCAGGTCGTCCACCGCCGTCTCGTCGTCGATCTCGCCGCCCAGCCAGCGCGCGGCGGCCTCGGCGAAGATGGTGCGTCCCACCGCGAACCCCTTCACCAGCGGCTGCGCGGCGGCCACCTGGAACGAGGCGACCAGGACTTCCTGCGGCGCCGACAGGCCCAGCAGCACCACCCCGCGGCAGTGCGCGTCGTTGGCGACGATGGTGCGTTCGATGTTGCGCCACGCCGCGGCGCTGTCGCTGGGTTCGAGTTTCCACCAGTCCGGGCGCATGCCCAGGTCGTAGAGCCGCTGGATCGCGCGCGCCGCGGTGTCGTCGTCCACGGCGCCGCTGTTGGAGGCGATGATTTCCACCAGCAGCTCGTGGCCGGTCTTGCGGGCGGCGTCCTGCAACCGCAGCAGCTGGCGCTCCTGGCGCGCGCGCAGGTCGTCCGGATCGTCGGGGTGATAGAACGCCAGGCACTTCACCACGTGGTTGCCCGGCCAGGTGGCCAGTTCAGTGGCCACGTCGGCGCTGCTTTCGAAGTCCAGCGGGCGCGACCCCGGCATCTCGATCGGCCGGCCAATCCAGTACGGATAATCGGCCGCCGCCTGCAGCGCGCGCATACCGTAACGGCCGTCGAGCAGCAGGCCGAAACCGGGTTGCCCATGCGCGACCCGGTCCACCGCGCGCAGCGCCAGCGCCTTGAACGCCGGGATGCGCGCCGGATCGGCGCCCACCTGCGCGCACAGCGCCTCGAACTGGCTGCGATGATCCATCGCCAGCACCATCAGGTCGTCCCAGCGCCCGACGCGGGTGGTGGCCCAGTGCAGCTGTTCGAGCGCGGCATCGTCGCGCAGCCGGAACGGACGCGCGTCCGATGCCAGGAACGCCTGCAGTTCCTCCCAGGTCGGCATCGCCGGCGAGCAGCCGTGGCGCGAGACGACGATCGCGCCGCAGGCGTTGGCGTACCGGCAGCACGCCTCGAGCGGTTCGTCGCGCAGCCAGCCGCGCAGGAAGCCGGCCATGAACGCGTCGCCGGCGCCGAGCACGTTGAACACGTCCACCCGGAAGCCCTCCCCGACCAGGCCGTCGTCGAGGCGGTCGGGAATCGCGCCGGCAAAGGCGACGCAGCCGTGCGGGCCGCGCTTGAGCACCAGCAGCGCTGGCGTGCGTTCGCGGATCGCGCGCAGCGCGGCGAGCGTGTCGGTGCTACCGCCGAGGATGTGCATCTCCTCCTCGGTCCCGACCACCAGGTCGCACAGCGGCAGCACCTGCTGCAGCCGCGCGGTGACGCCGTCGTGGGCGACGAAGCGGTTCTCGCCCATGTCCTTGCGGGTCAGGCCCCACAGCACCGGGCGGTAGTCGATGTCGAAGACCACGCGCGCGCCGTTGCCGCGCGCGATCTGGCAGGCGCGCAGCGAGGCCTCGAAGACGTTGTCGCGCGACAGGTGGGTGCCGTTGATCAGCACCGCGCCCGCGTCGCGCAGCAGGCCCTCGTCCACGTCCGAGGCCTGCAGCGCCATGTCGGCGCAGTTCTCGCGATAGAACACCAGCGGGAAGGTGTCCGCGTCGCGGATGCCGAGGAACACCAGCGCGGTCAGCCGCTCGGGATCCTCCAGCACGCCGCGGGTCGAGACACCTTCGCGCGCGAGTTGCTCGGTGATGAAACGGCCGAAGTGGTCCGCGCCCACGCGGGTCAGCAGCGCCGACCGCAAGCCCAGGCGCGCGGCGCCCACGGCGGTGTTGGTGGGACTGCCGCCGATGTACTTGGCGAACGACCCCATGTCCTCGAGGCGGCCGCCGACCTGCTCGCCGTAGAGGTCGATGCAGGACCGGCCGATCGTGACCAGGTCGAGTTGCCGCTCCTTCGCTGCCATGCAGGCCATGCCCCACTGTGCCGGGCGCCTATCGCCCCCGCTTTTGTAACATATATTCTATTTTGAAATATGAAGCAACGTACGTTTCATTTCTTCGCGCGCCGCCCGCCAGCGCCGCCGCTGCGCCGTCCGCGCGCCGGGGGCACGGCCGCGAACACGTAGGAAATGACCAGCGCCTGCGCCAGGCACATCGAGGCCGAGAGCGAGCGGAACTTGCGGATCTCCGCCTCGCGCACCTGCAGCACCAGGGTCGATGGCTTGGCCACCGGACTGACCATGCTGTCGCTGATCGACAGCACCTTGCAGCCGCGGATGGCGGCCGCGTCGATCAGGTGCACGGCCTCCTCGGCGTAGGGGTGGTAGCTGACCGCCACCAGCAGGTCGCGCGGGCCGATGGCATGGACCTGTTGCAGCGCCATGCCGCCGACGCTGTCGATGAAGACGGTTTTCTTGTCGGCCTGGTGCAGCGAGTAGGCGAGGTAGGCGGCCACCGGGAACGAACGCCGGAACCCGGCGACGTACACCGTTTCGGCCTGCGAGATGAGCTTCACCGCGCGCGCGAGATGGTCGCGGTCCACCGCCCGCCCCAGGTTCTGCAGCGCCAGCACGTTGCCTTCGACGAACTCCGCCAGCACCTGCCCCGGATCGCCCACGGCCTTACGGTCCACGGTCTGGGTGAACTCGCGCACACGCTCGCCGTAGCCCTGCGTGGTGCTGCCCAGCAGGCCGTCGACGAACAGGCGCTGCATCTGGCTGGCGCCGTCGAAGCCGAAGTGCTTGGCGAAGCGCACGATCGCCGACGGCTGCACGCCGGTGCGCTCGGCCAGCACCGCAACGGTTTCCAGGGCCACGGCGCTGGGCTCGTCGAGCACGTAGCGCGCGATCTGCTTGAGCCGCTTGCTCAGCGTCTCGTACTCGTCGAGGATCGCTGCGCGAAGTTCGTCCGCATCCGCAGGTGCCTGGGTCCGTTCGGTCATTCGGCCACTCCTTCGGGTTGCGTGGTTCGGGGGATGGGACGGGTGCACATGTTCGCCCACGGCGATGTACGCCGGCGTCGAATTCTATTGCATTCCCAAACAGAACAAATATTCTATCTGCATTCCGGTGCGGGTGGGGTCCAGATGCAGCGTATCGATGTCGCACTGGTGGGGGCCGGCCGCATGGGCCAGGTCCACGGCCCGAACGCGGCCCGGCATCCCGGGCTGCGCCTGAAGTACGTCGTCGATGCCCGCCCCGGCGTGGCCGAGGCGATGGCGGGCCGGTGGCAGGCGGGGGTCGCGGGGCTGGAACAGGCGCTGGCCGACCCGTCCGTGGGCGGCGTGCTGGTGTGCAGCACCACCGACCTGCACCTGGCGCACGCCAGCGCGGCCGTGGCCGCCGGCAAGGCGGTGTTCTGCGAGAAGCCCATCGACCTGGACGTGGCCAAGGCGCGCCAGGCGCAGCCGCTGTTCCGCGACGCGCGCTTCCTGCTCGGCTTCAACCGCCGCTTCGATCCGCACTTCCTCGCGCTCAAGCGCCGGCTGGACGCGGGCGAAGTCGGCCGACTGGAAGCCCTGCACATCGTCAACCACGACCCGGCCGCGCCGCCGCCCGGCTTCATCCCCACCAGCGGGGGGCTGTTCAAGGACTTCACCATCCACGACCTGGACCTGGCCCGCTGGCTGCTGGGCGAGGAGCCGTGCGAGGTGTTCGCCTCGGCCAGCTGCCTGGTGGATCCGGAGATCGGCCGGCTGGGCGACGTCGATACCGCGCGCGTGCTGCTGCGCACGCCGTCCGGCCGCCTGTGCGTGATCTCCAACACCCGTCGCAGCGGCTGCGGCTACGACCAGCGCATCGAGGCGTTCTGCTCGGGCGGGCGGCTCGCCGCGGACAACGTCCACACCAGCACGCTGGTGGCGACGACCGCGCAAGGCGCCCTCGCCGCGCCGATCCACCCCGGCTTCCCCGAGCGCTACCGCGACGCCTACCGCGCGCAGATCGAGCACTTCGCCGACGTCGTGCACGGCCGCGCGGCGCCGGCGATCGGCTACGACGACGGCATCGCCGCCCTCGCGCTGGCCGAAGCCTGCGGACAATCCGCGCGCGCCGCCGCGCCGGTCCACTCATGAAGGAATCGAACATGCACAAGGTCGCATTGATCGGCGCCGGCCGCATCGGCCGCATCCACGCGCGCAACATCGCGCGCCATCCGCGGCTGGCACTGGCCGCCGTGGTCGACCCGGTCGAGGAGGCAGCGCGCGCGCTGGCCGCCGAGTGGCAAAGCCGGGTCGCCACGCTCGACGAGGTCCTGGCCGATCCGGACGTGGCCGGCGTGGTCATCGCCAGTTCCACCGATACGCACCTGGACTACAGCGTGCGCGCCGCGGCCGCCGGCAAGGCGGTGTTCTGCGAGAAGCCCATCGACCAGGACCTGGCCCGCGCCCGCACCGCGGCCGATGCACTGTCCGGCGCGCGCCTGCTGCTGGCCTTCAACCGCCGCTTCGATCCCAACTTCCAGGCGCTCAAGGCGCGGCTGGACGGCGGCGAGGTCGGCACCCTGGAAAGCCTGCAGATCACCTCCAACGACCCGGGCCCGCCGCCGCCGGCCTACGTCGCGGTGTCCGGCGGCCTGTTCAAGGACATGGCGATCCACGACTTCGACATGGCGCGCTGGCTGCTGGGCGAAGAGCCGGTGGCGGTGTTTGCCGTCGGCAGCTGCCTGGTGGACCCGGAAATCGGCAGGCTCGGCGACGTCGATACCGCGCGCACCCTGCTGCGCACGGCATCGGGCCGCCTGTGCGTGATCTCCAACAGCCGCCGCTCCGGCTTCGGCTACGACCAGCGCATCGAGGCCTACGCCTCGGCCGGCATGCTGCGCGCCGACAATGTCACCGAGACCACGGTGCAGGCCTGGACCGAGGCCGGCGCCGCGGCGGACCGCTTCCAGAATTTCTTCCTCGACCGCTATGCCGAGGCCTACCGGCGCGAGATGGATCACTTCGCCGACATGCTCGACGGCAGCTGCAGCGCATCGGTGGGCTACGCCGACGGCGTCGCCGCGCTGGCGCTGGCGGAGGCTGCGGCGCAGTCGCTGCGCAGCGGCCAGGTGGTCGCCCCCTGACGCGGGCTCAGCGCGCGGCCGCGGCCACGGGCGCGACCAGCTTGCCGCGCACCAGCGCGGCGAAGTCGTCCAGGCGGCAGGGCTGCGCGCAGCCGGGGATCGGCAGGGACACGTAGGCGGGCGCGTTGGCGTCCGACAGCGGCTGCAGTTCGCGCACCTGGTCCATGGTCTGCGAGCGGTAGAAGGCGCGCACGAAGCGTTCACCGCGCGCATCCGACAGCACCTCGAAGCCGAGCGCGCCACCCGGCGGCGGATCGTCGCGCGGGTAGCCGGGCACGGTCCAGTGCAGGTCGAGCAGGCCGCCGAGGTCGGCGATGTTGGTGTCGTGCCCCACCAGCACCGTCAGCGGCGGGCCGTCTTCGACGGCCGCAAGCATGCGCGCGGCCAGCGGCGAGGCGGCGCGCGCGGCGACGTACGGCGCGCGGCCTTCGTAGCGGAACTTGATCGAATGGAACTCGAGCAGCGCCTCGATGCCGTCGCGGTCCAGGCGGCCCCAGGCCACGTCCTGCATCGGCATGCCTTCCAGGTACTGGAGCAGGAAGGTCTGGCTGATCGTCGATGCCAGCCCGAAGGGGTCGCCGACGTCGGGACGATCGTCCTCGTGGCGCACGATCCCGGTCGGCATCTGCGAGAGGTCGCACCCGGCCGGTACGCCCCACGCTTCGCACAGCGGCGGTGCGCAGCAGCCCAGCGCCTGGTTGAGCTGCGCGAACAGCGCCGCGCGCGCCTGCACCTCGGCATCCATCCCGCCTGGCGGGGCGAGCGCGGCCACCGCGCGCACGGCCTGGTCGGGCTCCACGCGCGTGTAGCCGGTTTCCAGCGGATGGAACTCGAAATCCTCGTCGGCACCGGCCGGGAAGGCGACCGCGATGCCGCAGCCCGGCGCGAGCCCTTCGAGCAGCGCACGCGCGGTGTCCTGGGTGCGCGACTTGGCGCTGGCCGCCACCGCCACGGTGTCCTGCGACGGGCAGCCGTCGGTCGGGATCAGGCCACGCGCCGCCCAATGCGTGCGATCCCAGGCGCCGACCAGGCGCACCGCGTCGTAGCCGTGCTGCGTCAGCTCGCCGAATCCTGTCGACCAGGTCGGCCATTCCCGGTCTGCCATGCCTTCGGGCGCGACTTGCGGTTTGGTCGGCGGGCGGACGCCGTGGCGCATCAGCATCACCACGCGTTCGAGCACCGGCGCGGACTGCGCGTCGGGGGCCGGCCGCTCCGGGCTGCCCGCGCAGGCGGCCAGCAGGCCGCAAAGCGCGAGCAGGCCGGCGCCCAGGGCGCAGCGGATCGGAGGGGGCATGGCGTTGCGCTCCTGCATCGGGATCACCATCGTGTCGACGCCGGGGTCAGAACCTGAGCTGGATGCCCATGCGCGCGGTCCAGCCGTAGATCTCCTTCTCGGCCATGCGGTTGCGGTAGCCCATGTAGTTGCGCAGGGCCGCGTCGTTGAGGTTGCTGCCTTCCAGGAACACGGTCACGAGTGGATTGAAGGCATAGCTCACGCGCGCGTCCCACTGCTTGAGCGCGTCGACGTAGATGTCCCCCTCGCGCTCCTCCTCGTTGACCTCCAGCAGCATCGCCGACCGGTAGGTGTAGGCGATGCGCGCGGCGAACCCGTATTTCTCGTAGCTGATCTGTGCCGAGGCGACGCGATCGGACTGGTTGAGCAGCGGCACCTTGTCCGAACGCCCGGGCAGGCCCTCGGCCTCGGAATCGACCCAGGTCATGTTGGCGCCGACGCTGAACCCGTCCAGCGGCGACGGCAGGAAGCTCAGCTCGTACTGCGCGTTGAGTTCCAGGCCCTTCACCGTGGCCTTGTCGGCGTTGGTCCAGGTGCCGACCTCCGCGTTGGTCAACGGCAGGCCGCCGAACACGCCGTCCTGGCCGTCGCGGGTGACCTCGTAGATCGGGTTCTTGATTTCCTTGTGGAACACCGCCGCCGACAGCAGGCCGCGGTTGCCCACGTAGTACTCGACCGACAGGTCGAGGTTGGTCGACATCAGCGGGTCGAGGTCGGGATTGCCCATCGTGACCTCGGGCTCGGCGCTGCCGGCGTCCTCGACCTGCACGAACGGCGCGAGCGACTCGTAGTTGGGCCGGCCGATCGCGCGCGTGGCGGCGGCGCGGAACACCAGGTTCTCGCCGGCGTCGTAGCGGAAGTTCACGCCGGGGAACCAGTCGGTGTAGCTGCGCGAACCGAACGTGTTGAAGCCCTGGTCGAGGGAGGCTTCCTCGACGTCGAAGGCGTTGGCGGCGTAGTCGCCCTGGGTGTGCTCGACGCGCACGCCGGGGATCACGGTCAGGTCGCCGAAGCGCAGGCGGCTCATGATGTAGCCGGCGGTGATCTTCTCGGTGATGCGGTAGTCGGCGGCCAGCGTGGCCGAGAGGGTGCCCTCCTCGTCTTCCTCGAACTCGCCGCCGTGCGCGTCGAAGTAGGCTTTCGCCGCCGGATTGGAGATCGTCGGACCGATGAAGTAGCGGCCGCCGAACATCGAGCCCATGGGCTTGCCGAGCACGTCGGCCAGCGTCATCGGGCCGTCGTGGTACTCGTAGGCGCGGCCGTTCTCGTCGTTGGTCTTCTTGCGGTGCAGGTATTTCACGCCGAACTGCAGGTCGGAGCCGTCGCCGATCGACAGCGGCATCAGGTAGTCCAGCCGCGCCTGGTACAGGTCCTCGACCGCGTGGCGCGATTCGGGCTCCCAGAAATCGGGTTCGAACAGCGACGGATCGTACGCGTCGGGGCCGTCCGGGGTGACGGTGTAGGTATCGCTGCCCAGCAGGTAGCTGCCGGTGATGTCGCCCTGCACGAAGCCCCACTCGTCGCGGTGCGGATCGCGCTTGTCGGCGCGTGACCAGGTGACCTCGGCGCTGAGCTTGCGGTCGCCCTCGAACTCGAACTCGCCGCCGGCCGATGCGGTCAGCGTACTGGTGTTCTCCGACCGCGTGCGCAGTGCACGCAGCGCCTCGGCGTCGCTGAAGGTGCCGCTGCGCGCGTCGGTGGGCGAGATCCCGTCCTCGTCGAACTCGATCGCGAAGCGGTCGCGCGTCTCGGAGTCCTCGTACTTGGAGTACAGCAGGCGCAGGAACAGGCTGGTGTCGTCGTTGGGGCGCCAGTCGAAGTTGGCCACCGCGCCGGTGCGCTGGCGATGGGTGTTGTACTGGCGCATGTCCAGCCCCTCGGGCACGAACTGGCCGTCGACCTCGATCCAGTCGCCCGCGTTCTGGATGTTCTGGCTGCCGATCTTGCGGTCCGAGTGGTTGAGCGCGAACACCGCGCCGAACTGCTTGTCGGGGCCGAAGCGCCCGCCGAACGAGCCGTCGAACTCGTAGGGATGCTCGCCGTTGATGTCGTTGTAGCCGTAGGCCGCGCTGGCGGTGCCGAACGTGCCCTGGCGGTCGAACGCGCTGAGTGTTTCGATGTTGACCATGCCGGCGATGGAGTTGGCGTCCATGTCCGGCGTCAGCGTCTTGGACACGACCACCGCGCCGATCAGGCCCGAGGGAATGTCGTCGAGCTTGACCTGGCGGCCGTCCGGCTCCGGCGCCGGCGAGGTCTGGCCGTTGAGGGTGACGTTGAGCAGGTCCGGCGAAATGCCGCGCACCGTGAGGTAGCGCCCCTCGCCCTGGTCGTTGACGGTGGAGATGCCCGGCAGCCGGCGGACCGCCTCGGCCACGTTCTGGTCGGGCAGCCGGCCGACGTCGTCGGAGCGGATCGCGTCCACCTGCCCGTCCGCGTAGCGCTTGTCGTCGATGGCCGCGCGGTCGGCCGCGCGGCGCCCGGTGACCTGGATCCGGTCCAGCTCGGTGACTTGCGGTGCCTGCCCCGCCGGCGGTGGATCCGCACTGTCCTGGGCCAGCAGCTGCCCGGGCATGAGTGCGAGGTTGCTCAGAATGATTGCCGTCAATGCATTGCGATGGATCTGTCGCATGGTGCAGTCCCTCCCGAGGACAGCCGCCACCGGCCAGGCAAGGGCGCCCGGATCGGGTGGCCGTGCCCGGAGATTACGAATGAAAATTCCAAAATGCAACAGACTTGGAATTTCTCTTGCAAAATTGCAGGGCCTGTGTGAATGTCCCCACACGGCTAGCCGGCACATTCAAGCAACCGGAGATGACAAATTGAGTTCCCGCCATCGATCGACCATCACCGTCATGGCCGTGGCCGTGGCGCTCGCCCTGCCGGGCGGACAGGCAGACGCCCAGGACGCCCAGGTCCCGACCGTCCAGGCGACCGCCAGCACCCAGCGCACCGCCAGCGGCGAGAACAACGACGCGGCGATCGTGCGCAACGACGCCCGGCCCGGCGCGAGCCGCATCATCGCCACCGCCGCGCTCGACGGCCTTGAAATCAGCGACCTGTCCGGCAAGCGGCTGGCCACGGTGCCGGCCGGCGAGGCCGCGGCGGTGGACGCCATGCCGGGCGTGACGATCGGCAAGCGCAGCACGACGGTGGTCGCGGCGGTGGACGAGACCGGTCATTTCCTGCGCCTGTACACCTTCGACAACGACCGTCTGGCCGAGGCCGGCGCGCGGCCGATCCCGCTGGGTTTCGCCGCGGAGGGCATCTGCCTGTTCCGCAGCCCGCAGGACGGCGCGCTGCAGGCGTTCATCGTCGGCGACGGCGGCGAGATCGACCAGCAGGTCATCCACGCCACCGCCGGCGGCAGGCTCGACGCGCGCCAGGTGCGCCGCATCCACCTGCCCTCGCCCCTCACGCAATGCGTCGCGGATGCGGCGGGGCACGTCTACGTGTCCGAGGAAGCCGTTGGCATCTGGCGCTTCAACGCCGACGCCGAGGCCGACACCGAAGCCCGGGTAGTCGACGCCCCGCGGCTGGGCCATATCGAGGAGGAGGTCTCCGGCGTGGCGCTGTACGACGGCGGCGACGGCAGCCGCTGGCTGCTGGCCGGGGACGCCAGCGCCGGGCACGTGAACGTCTACGACCGCGACCGCGACGATGCATGGCTGGGGGCCTTCGTCGTTGCGGCGCCGGACGGCGGCGCGGTTGAAGAACCCGGCCTGCTTGCCGCCACCGGCCTGCCGCTGGGCAAGTCGTTCCCGCACGGCGCGCTGCTGGTGGTCGACGAGGACGCCGCCGACACCAAGCTGGTGGCGATCGCCGACATCGCCCGTGCGCTCGGCCTCGACCCGGGCAACGCGGCCGCCGCGGCATCGCCGGCCACCGTCCCCGCCGTCACCGCGCTGGTGGAAACCACGCCCGTATCCAGCTTCGGCGACGCCGCCGACGACCCGGCGATCTGGGCCAACCCCGACGACCCGGCCGCCAGCCTGGTGATCGCCACCGACAAGAAGGCCGGCCTGTACGTTTACGACATGCAGGGCCAGGTCGTGCAGTTCCTGCCCGACGGCAAGATGAACAACGTCGACCTGCGCGAAGGCTTCGAACTGGGCGGCGAGCAGGTGGTGCTGGTCACCGCCAGCAACCGCACCGACGACAGCATCGCGATCTACCGCCTGGATACCGAGAATCGCCGCCTGGTCGACGTCGCCGACGGCGTGCAGCCGACCGGCTTCGACGATCCCTACGGGCTGTGCATGTACCGCAGCCCGCGCGACGGGGCGATGTACGTGTTCATCAACGGCGACGACACCGGCAAGCGCCAGTGGCGCCTGGCCGACACCGGCAACGGCCGCGTCCATGCTGAGCTGGTCCGGGAGATGCGCTTCGAATCGCAGACCGAGGGATGCGTGGTCGACGACGACGCCGGCACGCTGTACGTCAACGAGGAAGACGTGGCGATGTGGCGGATGTCCGCAGAACCCGACGGCGGCGACGCCAAAGTCGCGGTCGAGCGCATCGAGGACAACCCGGCGATCCGCGACGACCTCGAGGGCGTGGGCATCTACCACCTGGGCGAAGGCCGCGGCTACATCGTCGCGTCGAGCCAGGGCAACGACACCTACGCGGTCTACCGGTTGGAGGGGGAGCAGGCGTACGTCGGCTCGTTCGCCGTGGTCGCCGACCCAGTGCGCGGCATCGACGGCATCTCCGAAACCGACGGGCTGGAAGTCACCAGCCGCAACCTCGGCCCCGGCTTCGAACACGGCGCGATGATCGCCCAGGACGGGCGCAACGTGATGCCGGTGGAGAACCAGAACTACAAGTACGTGCCCTGGGAAGCGATCGCGGGCGCGCTCGGGCTGGAGATGCGCTGACCGACCGCGCGACGGGCACGACACGGGCGGGTGGCGGGCGCTAGGCTGGCGTCCCGCCACTGCCGGCCCCGCCCCATGTCGCCCCTCGTCGAACGCGTCCTGCCCGTCGTCCTGCTGCTGGGCTCCAACGTCTTCATGACCTTCGCCTGGTACGGGCACCTCAAGTACAAGGCCTCGCCGCTGCTGGTCGTGATCCTGGTCAGCTGGGGCATCGCGTTCTTCGAGTACGTGCTGCAGGTGCCGGCCAACCGCTGGGGCAGCGCGGTGTACTCGGCGCCGCAGCTCAAGGGCATGCAGGAGGTGATCACGCTGGTGGTGTTCGCCGTGTTCTCCGCGTCGTATCTGGGCCAATCACTGAAGTGGAACCACTGGGCCGGCTTCGCCCTGATCGCGGTGGCGGCGTGGCTGATCTTCCTGGATTGAACGGTTCGCGGCGATGGCTTTTGGTTTTTCTCCCAACCGGGGAAAGGCGCGCGTCAGCGAGTAGCAGGGCGCCCCCGGGATCCGGCGAAGGAACTTTTGCCACGGATTGCGCGGATGAACGCGGATAAAGCAAAAGGGAATGCCCTCCTGCCGTCTTCGCGCGCGCCGGGAAGCGAGAGAAGCGCTGCGCATCGAGGGCCACTGCGGGACGGCACGGCGCCACGCCATGACGCCTTCGCCTTATCCGAGTTCATCCGCGTAATCCGGCAGAAGCGCATTCGGATGCCTCAGAACCGGATGCGCCCGGTGAGGATGTCGCGGAACATCACCCAGTCGCCGGCGAACGAGTAGAACGGATGCTTGAACGTCGCGGGCCGGTTCTTCTCGAAGAAGAAGTGTCCGACCCACGCAAAGCCGTAACCGCACAGCAGCGCGCCCAGCAGCCACCAGGCGTTGGCGGTGGCGATCGCAACGGCCACCAGCACCAGCACGCCGCAGCTGCCCACGAAGTGCAGGCGCCGCGAGGTGCGGTTGGCGTGCTCGCTCAGGTAGAAGGGGTAGAACTCGCGAAAGCTGGCGAACCGATCCATGGGCGTCCTCCGGTCACAGGGGGCGTGGCGAAAACATGATGACCGCCATGCCGCACAGGCACAACAGCGCGCCCAGCAGGTCCCAGCGCGTCGGCCGCACCGCGTCCACCGCCCACAGCCAGCCGATGGCGACGGTGACGTAGACACCGCCGTACGCGGCATACACGCGGCCGGACGCGGTGGGGTGCAGGGCCAGCAACCAGACGAACGCCGTCAGCGCGATCGCGCCCGGCAGCAGCAGCCACGCGCTTCCCGCCCTGCGCAGCCACAGGTACGGCAGGTAGCAGCCGACGATCTCGGCCAGCGCAGTGGCGACGAACAGCAGCAGGGTTTTCATCGATTGCCTTTCCCGTGGGACGAAGGCGTGCGGCGCCGGACGGAGTGCCGCCTTCAACTCTGCGGCAGCAAGGCAGGCATGACAACCGCTCGGCACGGCCCCACCATCGCGACGATGGGCGCTCCACCGGACCATCGCCGCTCATGCGGGACGTCCTGCAGGATCAGCAGCAGCTCGCTGCCAGCAGCCGCCAGCGCCGCGCGGGATGCCCCCGTTGCCGCCGCGCCGGATCGATCACTCCGCCGCCGCGCGCTCCCCGCGCTTGGCACGCATCCAGTAGTCTTCCTGCACATCCAGCGGCAGGTCCTGCAGGCGCACGCCCTCGGCCTGGGCGAGCTGTTCCATCGTGCGGAAACGGCGTTCGAACTTGGCGTTCGCGCGCCGCAGCGCGCTGCCGACGTCCACCTTCGCGTGGCGCGCAAGATTGGCGCAGACGAACAGCACATCGCCGAGCTCATCCTCGAGCCGATCGCGCGCCCGCGCATCGCCGGGATTCGCAGCGACGGCCGCGAATTCCTCCTGCATCTCGCCGATCTCCTCGTGCAGCTTGGCGACCACCGGCGCCGGCGACGGCCAGTCGAAGCCGACCCGCGCAGCGCGCTGCTGCAGCTTCACCGCGCGTTGCCACTCGGGCATGCCGCGGGCGATGCCGGCCAGTGCCGAATCGTCCGTGTCGCCCACGCCGGCACGCTCGGCGCGCTTGATCTCCTCCCAACTGCGCAGCACGCCTTCGGCATCGGTTTGTGCGTCGTTGCCGAACACGTGCGGATGCCGGCGCACCATCTTGTCGCTGATCGCAGCCGCCACGTCGGCGAAGCCGAACGCGCCCTGCTCGGCCGCCATCTGTGCGTGGAACACCACCTGCAGCAGCAGGTCGCCCAGTTCGTCCTTCAGCGCCGGCAGGTCGTTGCGGTCGATCGCATCGGCGACCTCGTAGGCTTCCTCGATGGTGTACGGCGCGATGGTCGCGAAGGTCTGTTCGATATCCCACGGGCAGCCATGCTCGCGGTCGCGCAGGCGGGCCATGATGTCGAGCAGGCGCTGGAGGCTGGAGAGTTGTTCGGTCACGATCGACCTTCGGTCAATGTGAATGTTCCGGGCGCCCGCTGTCGAGATCGAGGTCGCCAGTTCCTTCGTGGCTCGTCATTCCCGCGAAAGCGGGAACCCGGCGTCGTTGCTTCCGGAGACATCACGGGGGGCGCAGTCGCCACTACGCGTCCCCGCCCACCCAGTCTTTCCACGGTAGCGCCGGGTCTCCCAGCGCGATGAAGTCGCCGTTGAGCAGCGTGTCGCGCTGGTTGTAGCGCAGCGGACGGCCGCGCGGATCGAGCACGACACCGCCAGCGGCCTCGACGATCGCCTGCCCGGCCGCGGTGTCCCATTCGCTGGTCGGCCCGAAGCGCGGATAGACGTCCATACCACCCTCGGCGAGCCGGCAGAACTTGAGCGAGGAGCCCAGCGCGACCGGTTCGCCCGCGGCACCGGTGGCCGCGGCGATGCGTTCGAGCAGCGCCTCGGTGCGCGCATTGCGATGCGAGCGGCTGGCGGCCACGCGCAGCGGCGCCTGTGCCGGCATGCGGGTACGCAGCGCGACATCGGCATCGCCGTCGCGGCGGAACGCGCCCTGCCCGCGCGCGCCGTGCCAGAGCGCGCCGGTCACCGGCGCCTGGATCACGCCGAACACGACTTCGCCCTCCTCGACCAGGGCGATGTTGACGGTGAACTCGCCGTTGCGCTTGACGAACTCGCGGGTGCCGTCGAGCGGGTCGACCACCCACAGCCGCGACCAGGTGCGCCGCACCGAGGTCGGGATGGTGTCGGCCGACTCTTCGGACAGCACCGGGATGTCCGGCGTCAACGCTTCGAGGCGGTCGACGATGCAGCGGTGGGCGGCGAGGTCCGCAGCCGTCAGCGGGCTGTTGTCGGCCTTGTGCTCGACGTCGAACCCGGTGTCATAGACGCGCAGGATCTCCGCCGCGGCCGCGCGCGCGGTGGCGATGACGGCTTCGCGCAGCGCGTCAGCGACCAGCATGGTGCTGCAGGTATTCGCGCACGATGAACAGCGCGGCGATGGAACGGCCTTCGGAGAATTCCTCGCGCAGGATCAGTTCGTGCAGGGCATCGAGCTTCCACGGCACCACTTCGAGCTCCTCGGGTTCGTCGCCGGGCAGGCGCTTGGGATACAGGTCGCGCGCCAGCACCAGATGGGTCTGGTGGCTCATGTAGGTCGGCGCCAGGGTCAGCGAGCGCAGCACCTGCACGGAATTCGCGCCATAGCCGGCCTCTTCCATCAGCTCGCGGTTGGCGGCGTGTTCGGGGGTTTCACCGGCATCGATGCGGCCCTTGACCAGGCCCAGCTCGTAGCGGTGCATGCCGGCGGCGTACTCGCGCACCAGCAGTACGGTGTCGTCGTCGAGCATCGGCACCACCGCCACCGCGCCGTGGCCGCGGCCATGCAGGCGCTCGTAGCGGCGGCGCTCGCCGTTGCCGAACTCCAGGTCGAGCCGCTCCATGCGGTACGGTCCGGCGTCGTGCTCGGTGATGCCGTGGATGATCGGCAGGCGGCGCGTCATGGATGCGCCCGGACGACGCCGCCGGCCGGCGCGCGGCAGGCGATAATGGCGGGATGAAGAAGAAGGCTCACGATGCGTCGATTCTAAACGACGCCGGCGCCCGCGAGGCCGCCGACTGGCGTTCGCGCGACCTGGCGGTGCTCTGGCATCCGTGCACGCAGATGCGCGAGCATCCGGATACGCTGCCGCTGCTGCCGGTGGCGCGCGGCGAAGGCGCCTGGCTGGTCGGCCACGACGGCAGCCGCACGCTTGACGCGGTCAGCAGCTGGTGGACCAACCTGTTCGGCCACGCCGAGCCGCGCATCGCCGAAGCCGTCGCACGCCAGGCGCACACGCTGGAGCAGGTGATCCTGGCCGGCTGCTCGCACCCACCTGCGGTGGAACTGGCCGAGCGCCTGCTCGCGATCGCGCCGCGCCAGGCGGGGCGCGATCCGCTGGCCAAGGTGTTCTACGCCGACAACGGTTCGGCCGGGGTCGAGGTGGCGCTGAAGATGGCCTTCCACTGGTTCCGCAACCGCGGCGACGAGCCGCGGCGGACGAAGTTCGTGGCGCTGGAGAACGGCTACCACGGCGAGACCATCGGCGCATTGTCGGTGAGCGACATCCCGCTGTACCGGCGCATCTACGCCCCACTGCTGCTCGAACCGCTGTTCGCGCCGTCGCCGGACGCCTACGCGGCGCGCGATGGCCAGGACGCGGCAGCCTGCGCGGAAGAAGCGGCCGACGCGCTGGCGCGGCTGCTCGACGACCATCCTGGCGAGGTCTGCGCGCTGATCCTGGAGCCGCGCGTGCAGTGCGCCGGCGGCATGCGCATGCACGACCCGGTGTATCTGAAGCGCGTGCGCGAACTGTGCGACGTGCACGGCGTGCTGATGATCGCCGACGAGATCGCGGTCGGCTTCGGCCGTACCGGCACGATGTTCGCGTGCGAGCAGGCTGGCATCATGCCCGACCTGCTATGCCTGTCGAAGGGACTGACCGGCGGCTTCCTGCCGCTGTGCGCGGTGCTGGCAACACAGTCGATCTACGACGGCTTCCTCGACGACTCGCGCGAGCGCGCCTTCCTGCATTCGCACAGCTACACCGGCAACCCGCTGGCCTGCGCCGCCGCGCTGGCTTCGCTCGACATCTTCGAGACCGACGACGTGCTGGCGCGCAACCGCGACACCGCGGCGAAGATGGTGAAGCTGGCGGCACCGCTCGCTGACCACCGCCATGTCGCCGACGTGCGCCAGGCCGGCATGATCGTCGCCTTCGAGCTGACCCGCGACGGCAACCGCAAAACGCCGTTCGACCCGTCCCTGCGGGTTGGATTGCGCGCCTACCGCACTGCGCTCGAACGCGGCGTGCTGCTGCGCCCGCTCGGCGACATCCTGTACTGGATGCCGCCCTACTGCATCGACGACGAACAGCTCGCGCTGCTGGCCGAAACCACGCGCGCGGCGATCGAGGAGGCGACGGCATGACCCTCGCCCAACGGCCTGCCGTGGCGCGCGACATGCTGGCAGGCAAGAGCGAATCCCCCGATCGGCCCCTGCCAACGAGCGCGATTCGCCCATGCGCGTGAACCGCGTCCATGTCGAATCCACACTCGCCGTCGGCGCACGCATCGCGCTGCCGGAGGGCACCGCCGCGCACCTGCTGCGCGTGCTGCGCCTGGGCGTCGGCGACGCCTGCGTGCTGTTCAACGGCGACGGCCACAACTACGACGCGCGGATCGTCGCCGCGGGCAAGCGCGACGGCGAGGTCGAGGTCATCGGCATGCGCGTGGTCAACAGCGAATCGCCACTGCGCATCGTCCTGGTGCAGGGCGTCGCCCGCGGCGAGAAGATGGACTGGATCGTGCAGAAGGCAACCGAACTGGGCGTCGCCGGCTTCGTGCCCGTCAGCTCCGACCGCAGCGAAGTCCGGCTCGACGGCGAGCGCGCCGCCAGGCGCCTGGCGCACTGGCGCAGCGTGGTGATCGCCGCCTGCGAACAGAGCGGGCGCGCAACCGTGCCCGACGTGACAGCGCCACTGCCGCTGGCCGCGGCGCTGCCGCACCTGCCGCAGGCGGGCCTGCGCCTGACCCTGGATCCGGAAGCCGCGGACAGCATCGCCACGCTGCCCGATCCGGGCGGCCGCCCCATCGTCATCGCCATCGGCCCCGAAGGCGGCTGGTCGCCGCGCGATCGCTCGGTCCTGGCCGACGCCGGCTTCAGCGGCATGCGCCTCGGCCCGCGCATCCTGCGCACGGAGACTGCCGGCATGGCGGCGATCGTCGCGCTTCAATCGAGATTCGGGGACCTGTAGGTCGGGTTACACCCGCGACGGCTTTTTCCCGCAGTCTCGGGCGTACCAACGAAGGCTTTTGCAGGCCTCGAGGACGTAGCACCGGGCTACGGAACAAAGGCTTTCGCGGGCGTCAGGAACGTAACCCCGACGTAGAACAAGCGCTTTCGCGGGTGCCGGGGGGCGCAGCCCCGACCTACGCCGCCAGCGCTTCGTGCAACGAGGCTTCGACCGCGCCGATATCCGGGATCAGGGCCGCGTCGTCGTTGAGCAGCACGCGGGCCTGCACGCCGTGGGGCAGTTGCTCGGTGTCGCCAGCATCAGCCACCAGCGCGTCGCGCGACACCGTGACCAGGCGCGGGAAGCCCTGGGTCAGGATCGCGAAGTGCGGCAGCTTGACATCGCCGCCCAGTGCCTTGAGCACCACGACCTTGCTGCCCAGGCTGCCCTGCTCTTCGGCCAGGCCGGCGATGCGCGCGAACGACACCAGCGGCAACTGCCAGCCGCGCCAGCGGATCCGGCCCAGCAGCCAGGCCGGCGCGTTGTCCACCGGCTCGGGATCGGCGTAGGACAGGACTTCGGAAATCGTGGCGTTGGGCAGCAGCAGGCGCGCGCCCGCGATCTGGATCAACACGCCACGGATGTCCTGGACGAGCGCGTCGTGGCTGGATGTGGCTTGGCTGGATGTACTCATGCTTGCCTCGATGTCAGGACGGCCAGCGCCCGGCGAGCTGGGCGGCGAGTTCTGCCGGCGGTGCCGTGGTGGCACCGCGCGCGATCAACGCGTTCGATGCGGTCGGGTCGTAGCAGCCGTCCAGCGCCTGGCCCGCGACCATCAGCCCGGCCGGGACGTGCGCCATGGCCGCGTCGACGCTGTCCAGGCTGCTGCCGCTGAGCAGCAACAGCGCGCTGTCGCCGGCCGGCAGCACGCCGAGCAGCGGGCGCGAGCCCGCTTCGTCGGCGACGAACAGCATCCGCGCGCCGGAAAGTTCGACCGACAGGCCCGGCGGAACGAAATGCACGGTGCCGGCATCCGCTACCTGCCCCGCTTCCGCGAGCGCGACCGGCAACCGGGCCGCGCGCCCCATCTGCTTGACCAGGCGATCGTAGCGGCCGCCGTCGAGCTGCAGCTTCACCAGCACCGGGCGCGGGAATCCCTCGGGGATCGCGGCCAGCAGTTGGCGCACCGCGTCGGGTCCACCGAGGCCGCCTTCCACCAGCACCGCGCCGCGCGCCGGGCCCTGGCCGTAGCTGTCGACGTCCACCAGCGACAGCCCGGAGACGCGCTGCTCGAGTGCCTCGAAATCGATCGCGGGCGCGGTGTCCGCCGATGGTGCCGGGGCCGCGTCGGGTTCGCTGGTTTCGAGCGTTTCGACGGAGGCCAGCAGCGCATCGACGTCGACCAGTTCCAGCGTGGTGGCGCGGGCCGCGGCACCGACTCCGGCTCCGGCGGCGATTCCGGATTCATCGCTGCCGTCGAGGTCGATGCTCGGCAGCGAGCCGTCGTCGTCCAGGTCGGCGATCGCGAACCCGGCGGCATCGTCGTCGGGTTCCATGGCATCTGCCATGTCGTCGTCGGGCAAGGCTTCAAAGGTCAGCGTGTCGACGGACAGCGCATCGATGTCGATGCGGTCGTCGTCCGTTTCCAGCGTGGGCAGTGGCTCGTCAGAGATTGCATAGTCAGGCTCGGGCGAGGGATCAACCGCATCCGTGTCCACGTCGACGAGCGCAAGTTTGCTGGCGCCGGCGTCTTCCAGCCGCACATCGGGCTCCAGCCCGTCGTCGCGCGGGACCTCGCCTGCATGCTGCTGCGCTTCGTCCGCGAACGGTGCGATGTCCAGGCCGGCGGCGTTGTCCGGCGTCGGCAAGGGGCCCGGCGAAGGCTGCAGGTCGCCGTCGGCGTCCCAGCCCGGCGGCAATACGTCGTCATGGCGGTGGAGCTTGGCGGCAAGGTGCCGCACCCAGCGCGCCGAGTCCCAGCCGCTGCGCTGCGCGGCCAGCTCGACTTCGTCGAAGATCACGATGATGCCGGGATTCGACAGCAGAGCCTCGAAACGCTCCAGCGCGTCCTCGACCGCCGGTTCCAGCGCCACCAGCACGGCCTGTGGATTGCTCGCGATCGCTTCGGCCGGATCCGAGGACACCGGATCGGCGACCAGGGCGACATCCGCGCCGGCCTGCACGAGCGCGTCGCCCAGGCGGTCGCGGGCCTCGCCCACGCGCGCCAGCAACACCACCCGCGGCGCGCCGCGCTCAGTCATCGCCACGCGGCTGCAGCTTGAGCAATTCGTACACGTTGCGCACGAGTTCGTTTTCCTGGTACGGCTTGCCGAGGTAGCGCTCGACGCCGATCTCGAACGCGCGCTGGCGGTGCTTCTCGCCGGTCCGCGAGGTGATCATCACGATCGGCACGTTGCGCAGGCGCGGGTCGGCCTTCATCGCGGTGGCGAGTTCGTAGCCGTCCATGCGCGGCATCTCGATGTCGAGCAGCATCAGGTCGGGCACCCGGTCGACCATGCGTTCGAGCGCGTCGATGCCGTCGCGGGCGCTGGCGACCTCGAAGTTGTGGCGTTCGAGCACGCGACCGGTGACCTTGCGCATCGTCACCGAGTCGTCGACCACCATCACCAGCGGCACGTGGTGGGCCACTGCGGCCTGCGCCGGCTCGGCTGCCTGCGGCTGCGCGGTGCGACGGCGCACCAGCGGGGCGACGTCGAGGATCACCACGACGCTGCCGTCGCCCATGATCGTGGCACCGAAGATGCCCGGGATCGATGCGACCTGCGGGCCCACCGGCTTGACCACGATTTCGCGGCTGCCGACGATCTGGTCGACCGCGACCGCCGCGCGCAGGTCGCCGGAGCGGATCAGCAGCACCGGCATCTGCAACTGGCCTTCGGCCCTGGCGGCGCCGTGGCCGACCAGTCCGCCGAGATCGTGGACCACGTAATCCTCGCCGCCGTAGGCGTAGCTGGCCCCGGCCTTGCCGAATTCGTCGCGGCCGATGCGGCCAACGCCGCGCACCGAGGCGATCGGCACCGCGAAGCTGGTCTCGCCGATGCGCACGAAGACCGCCTGGGTGACCGCCAGCGTCTGCGGCAGGCGCAGGGTGAAGGTGGTGCCCTCGCCCTCGCGCGAGGCGATGTCGAAGGTGCCGCCGAGCTGGCGCACTTCGCTGGCGACCACGTCCATGCCGACGCCGCGGCCGGCCAGGCGGCTGACCTCGTCGACGGTGGAGAAGCCGGGTTCGAAGATCAGCGCGTCGAGGTCGCTGTTGGCCAGCACCGCGTCGGCGCGGATCAGCCCACGCTCCTCGCCGCGGCGGCGGATCGCCGCGCGGTCGAGGCCGCGGCCGTCGTCGCCGATTTCCAGCACCACTTCCGACCCTTCGCGGCGGACCGCGATGCGCACCGCGCCCTCCTCGGACTTCTTCGCCTTGCGACGCTGGTCCGGGGTTTCCAGGCCGTGCGCGACCGCGTTGCGCAGCATGTGCTCCAGCGGTGCGGTCATGTGCTCGAGCACGTTGCGATCGAGCTCGCCCTGGGCGCCGTCGAGCTTGAGCTGCACCTGCTTGCCGGTCTCGCTGGCGGCCTGCCGGACCACGCGACGCAGGCGCGGCACCAGCGCGTCGAACGGCACCATGCGCGTGCGCATCAGGCCCTGCTGCAGGTCGGAGCTCACGCGCGACTGCTGCAGAAGCAGGGTTTCGTACTGACGGGTCAGGTCGTCGAGCGTGCCCTGCAGGCTCGACATGTCGGCCGCGGACTCGCCCAGCGCGCGCGAAAGCTGCTGCAGGGTGGAGAAGCGGTCGAGTTCGAGCGGATCGAACGTGGCGTCGGCGGTTTCATGCTCGCGCTGGTAGCGGGCGATGATCTGCGCCTCGGTTTCGATGTCGAGCCGGCGCAGCTGGTCGCGCAGACGCATGTTGGTCTGCTCCATCTCGCCCATGGCGCTGCGGAACGCGCCAAGCTGCTGCTCCAGGCGCGCGCGGTAGATCGCGACCTCGCCGGCGTAGTTGACGAGCTGGTCGAGCAGGTCCGCGCGGATGCGCACCTGCTCCTGCGGCGCGCGCACGGCGATGTCGTCGTCGTCGGTGGCGACCGTGTCGCCGATCGGCGCCGACAGCGGCTTGAGCTCCTTGCCCGGTTCCGGCGCGGACGATGCCTGCGACGGCGTGCCTGCGGAAACCGACGACGAGGGCCGGCCAAGGGCGCGGGCGTTGAATTCCTCGATCAGCGTCTCGGACGGATCGATCGCGCGGCGTGCGCCGACGCGGGTGACCATCGCATGCAGCCGGTCGAAGCCGCGTTCGAGCAGCGGGATGCCGTCCTGGCCGAGTTCGCGGCGCTGTTCGACCACCGCTTCGAGCAGCGACTCCATCGCGTGGCCGAGTTCGCCCACGGCCATGATGCCGGCCATGCGCGCGCCACCCTTGATGGTGTGCAGGTCGCGCTGCAGCCCGACCAGCGGTTCGCGCTCGGTCGGGTGCTCCCGCAACTGCGCGAGCAATCCGTCGGAATGATCGAGCAGGTCGCCGGCTTCCTCGACGAAGATGTCCACCAGCTCCGGATCGAGGTCGCCGAGGTCGAAGGCCTCGTCGGGGTCCTCGGAGGCGGCAAGCGCATTGGCCAGAAGGGCCGCGACGGCAGGCTCGGCGGCGTCCTGGTCCCGTTCTTCGGCCGGGATCTTCTCGACGGCCGCACGCGCTGCTTCCAGGCGTTCGGCTTCGGCGCGCTCCGCTTCCAGTCGCTCGGCTTCGAGACGCTGGGATTCCGCGCGTTCGACTTCCGCGCGCTGTGCGGCAAGACGTTCGGCTTCGAGGCGTTCGGCTTCGGCGCGCTCCGCGGCGAGACGTTCGGCTTCGGCGCGTTCGGCTTCGAGACGTTCGGTTTCTGCGCGTTCGGCGCTCAGTCGCTCGATCTCGGCCTGCTCACGGGCAAGGCAATCGGCCTCGGCGTATTCGGCTTCCAGGCGAGCGTATTCCAGTGCTTCCTCTTCCGCGGCAAGACGCCCGGCTTCGGCTTCGGCCTGCTCTGCAGCCAGGCGGGCCTCTTCCAGGATGCGCTCGGCTTCGAGGCGGCCCGTTTCGATGCGATCGATCTCCGCGCGTTCGGCGGCAAGACGCTCTGCTTCGACTTCCACCGCAACGCCGACGACCTCCTGCAGGGGATCGGTTCCGGAACTTTCGGCTTCCGCGCGCTCGGCGGCTTCGAGACGCTCTACTTCAATGCGTTCGGCTTCGAGACGCTCGGCTTCGAGACGCTCGGCTTCGGCACGTTCGGCTTCGGCACGTTCCGCTTCGAGACGTTCGGCCTCGGCGCGCTCGGCTTCGGCACGTTCCGCTTCGAGGCGTTCGGCCTCGACGCGCTCGGCTTCGGCACGCTCGGCTTCGACACGTTCCGCTTCAAGGCGTTCGGCTTCAAGGCGTTCAGCCTCAAGACGCTCGGCTTCGACACGTTCCGCTTCGACGCGCTCGGCTTCGACACGTTCGGCTTCGGCACGTTCTGCTTCGAGGCGTTCGGCTTCGGCGCGTTCCGCTTCGAGGCGTTCCGCTTCGAGGCGTTCCGCTTCCTCGTACGAGCGGTCGTCCGCAATCGTGCGGTCGAGCGCATCCGGGTCGCTGTAGGCCCTGAGGTCGTTGACGGTCAGTTCGACGCCGGCATCGACCAGGCCGATCGGTTCGACCGGTTCGACCGGTTCGGGAGTGGTCGCGGATTCCATCGGCGCAACCGCTTCGGGCAGGCTGTCGCGCAGGGCGACCAGGTGTGCGGCCAGCACCGCGCAAACCGGCACCTGCGGTGCGGGCGCGTGCAGCGCCGCCACTGTGGCGCGGATCACGCCGGCCAGTTCGCCAAGTGCCGCGACGCCTTCGCCAGTGGCGTCCCCGCGCGAGGCGAGCAAGCGCCGGATATAGGCTTCCGCCGGGCTCAGCGCATCGGTGATCGCCGGCACTTCGGTCATCGCGAAGGCCCCGTTCATCGTGTGCACGGCGCGCAGCAGCGCATCGCTCGCCACGGTCGACCCGGATTGCGCCTGCGAAAGCCAGGCGTCGACCGTGGACAGGTGCCCGGCCACTTCGGCGTCGAGGATTTCCAGCAGCAGCGCGTCCACCGATGCCGGCACCGTGCCCTCGCCGGCCGGCGCCTCGGGCGCCTGCGGCACGGCGGCGGTTTCGACGACCTCGGCAGCGGCCTCGGCAGTCGCGCTCGCGACGGAAAGGGGCGCGGCCTGGGTCGGGAAAACTTCCTCGCCTTCGGCGATGCGATCGGCCAGCGCCTGCATGCCTTCGATGTCGGCGCTGACCGCGGCGCTCCCGCGCAGCGCCGCAAGCAGTTGCGGCAGGGTGTAGAACGCCTGGTCGACCATCGCCACCACGGCCGGGCTGGCCGTGCGCGTGCCGTCGAGCACGCGGTTGAGCATGTTCTCGACCTTCCAGCTGAACTCGCCCAGCACGCGTGCACCCACCAGGCGACCACTGCCCTTGAGGGTATGGAACACGCGGCGGATCGGGCGCAGGCGCTCCAGGTCGTCGGGCCGCTCGCGCCAGACCGGCAGCATCTTGTCGAGGTTGTCGATCTCCTCGCCGAATTCCTCGAGAAACACCTCGCGGATCTCGTCGTCGATCTCGTCGCCGGTGACTTCGAAGCCACCGGCGCCGCCCTGGCCACTGGCCACGACCGGTGCAGGCGCGGGCGCGGGCGTGGGCGTGGGCACTGCCTCGGCATGCATAGCGCGCACCGGGTCGGCGCCGCGGTCGATGAACGCGGCGACGTTGCGGTCGATGTCGTCGGCCAGCGCCTGTTCGGCGTCGCGGTCCGATTCCGTCGCCTCGGCAGGCAATTCGTGCGCCGGCTGCATGTCGGGCAGCGGCCAGTAGCCGAGCGATTCGAGGCTGCCGCGCGCGATTTCGAGGATGCTCTCGCGGTTGAGCCGGTTCTCGCGCAGCGCCTCGAGGTAGTACTCGAGGCTCGCCAGCGCATCGGCGAAGGTGTCGAGCTGGCGGCCGTTGGGCACGCGCTTGCGGCCGAGCAGCTCGACCTCGGTATACATGCGCACGCCAGCCAGGTAGGCGGCGGCCTGCGGCAGTTCCAGCATCGCCATGGCGCCGGCGACTTCCTGCAGCAGGCGCGGCACCTCGACCAGTTCCGAGTGGTCCCAGCTGGTCTCGACGAAGGCGACGAAGGCCTGGCGCGCATCGGCGAAGTTGGCGATCGCCTCGCGGGCGATGACTTCGAGCACCTTGCGCGACTCGTTCGAGAACAGGTCGTCCTGGTTGCCGCCGGCACCGGCGTCGCTGTCCCCGAGGCGGGCGACCTGGTCGTCGAGGGTGGCGTCGACATAAAGCAGCGCGCCGGCGACATCGAGCAATGCACCCTCGTCGGCGACGCGGTCGCCGCGGACGATGGCATCCATGGCGTCTCGCTGCTGCTGGACGACGTTGCGCGCGACGCCGAGCCCGAGCATGCCCAAAGTGTCGGCGACGCGGCCCAGCGCCTCGACCTGCGGCTGCAGGGCGGCGACGTTGGGCGCGCTGGTGCGCAGGTGCAGGTCGAGCACGTCCTTGACCCGCAGCAGGTCTTCCTTCACCGCCGCCGAAACGGTGTCGAGCAGCGCGCGGTTGCGGCCGCTCAGGCTGCCCTGGGCGTGGCTGATCTCGCTTTCGGTCGGCTGCGCGGCATCGAGGTCGAACGTCTCGCGCAGTTCCTGCAGCGCCGAATGACGCGCATCGCTGTGGGCGACGTGGTAGAGCAGCTGGCGGGTGGGTTCGAGAGTGGTTTCAGGCCGCGGAATGCCGAAGCCGTCGTCCTCGAACTGCCGGCGTGCCTCGCGCTGCACGCTGGCGAAGGCCTGGCGCAGGCCGGCGGACGGCTTCAGCGCGCCGTCGCGCAGCGCAGCGGCCACGGAACCGGCGACCCACAGCATGCGCCGCGTCTCGTCCTGCTCGGTGCGCACGAACAGCGCGTCGATGACCGCGCCGATTTCCTCGGCGTCCTTCGGCGCGCCGTCCTCGGGCCATTCGGAGATGGCTGCGGAAAGGCGCTCGAGCAGCGGCAGGACTTCGGCGTTGCGGGCGCGTCCCGCCGTCGCGGCGGGCAGGCTCGACGGCAGGGGCCGCGCGAGGTCGGGCGCGAACAGCACGCTTTCGCTCAGGCCGGCTTCGCCGCGCGCCGCGCGCAGTTCGTTGAGCAGCGGCAGCAGGACGATCGGAATGTCCTTGTGGCCGCTTTGCAGGCGCTCCAGGTAATCGGGCAGCAGCACCACGCCGCGCATCAGGGTCGCGCAGGCGCCGTCGCGGTCGCTGACCTCGCCGTGCTGCAGCGCCTGGGCGAGGCGCTCCATTTCCTCGGTCACCATGGCCGGCGCATACAGCTCGACCATGCGCAGCGTGCCCTGCACCTGGTGCAGGTAGCTGGCGCAGAAGCGCATGCGGCTGGTGTCGGCGGGATCGTCGACGAAGCCCTCGATCTCGATCCGCGCCTGGCGCAGGGTCTCGTCGAGTTCCGGCTTCACCCAGCCCAGCGTGGTGTAGTCGATCGCGTCGCGCAATGCAGTCATGGAGTCGCTCCCACGCAGGACGCTGCTTCGAAGGTGGCGAGTGCCTTTCATCACAGGATGCGTCAGGCCGGCAGCTTGAAGTCGGCGACCGAGCGGCGCAGGTCGGCGGCGAGCTGGGCCAGGTTGCCGATCGACTCGGCGGTCTGGTTGGCGCCCTGCGAGGTCTGCGCGGTGATCGACTGGATGGTGTTCATCGTCGCGGTGATGTTGGTCGCCGCCGCCGACTGCTGCTGCGAGGCGCTGGAGATGCCTTCGATGAGCTCGGCGAGGTTGGACGACACGCTTTCGATCTCGCCCAGCGCGGTACCGGCATCCTCGGCCAGGCGCGCACCGGCGACCACCTCGGAGGTCGTTTGTTCCATCGAACTGACCGCCTCGTTGGTGTCGGACTGGATCGCCTGCACCAGCGATTCGATGCGCTTGGTCGCGTTGGACGAGCGTTCGGCCAGTCGCTGCACTTCGTCGGCCACCACCGCGAAGCCGCGGCCCGCCTCGCCCGCCGACGCCGCCTGGATGGCCGCGTTGAGCGCGAGGATGTTGGTCTGCTCGGAGATGTCGTTGATCAGTTCCACGATCGAGCCGATTTCCTGCGAGCTCTCGCCCAGGCGCTTGATGCGCTTGGAGGTTTCCTGGATCTGGTCGCGGATCGAGTCCATGCCGGCGATCGTCTCGCGCACCACGCCCGCGCCCTTGGTCGCGATCTGCACCGAGCGCTGGGCCACGTCGGCCGATTCGGCGGAGTTCTTCGACACCTGGTTGATGCTGGCGGCGATTTCGTTGATGCGGTCGGAGGCGGAGTTGATCTCCTGCGCCTGGTGCTCCGCGGCCTCGGCCAGGTGCATGGCGGTGGCCTGCGTTTCCTGCGCGCTGGAGGCCACCTGCACCGAGGTGTCGTTGATCGTCTGCACCAGGCTGCGCAGCTGTTCGACGGCGAAGTTGATCGAGTCCGCGATCGCGCCGGTCATGTCCTCGGTCACGGTCGCCTTCACCGTGAGGTCGCCTTCGGCGAGCGAACCCATCTCGTCCAGCAGGCGCATGATCGCCTCCTGGTTGCGATTGTTGAGTTCCATCGTGGTTTCGTAGCGCTGCTTCTGGGCGCGGTTGATGCTGAAGATCAGGCCGACGATCGCGATGATGCCCAGCGCGCCGAAGATGATGCTGATCCAGATGTTGCCCAGCAGGCTCTTGTCGCGCAGCGAACCGAAGGCGGTGAACGCCTGGAACAGGTCACGGCTGTCGGCCAGGAGCTTGTCCGAGCCGCTGGTGAGCGAGGCGGCCGCGTTCTGCGCGCTGAACAGCTTCTGCGAGCTGCCGAGGATCGCATCGAGGTCCTTCTTCATCGTCTCCCACTGCGTGGTGGCCTGGTTCAGCGCGGCCACCGCGTTGGAGTTCGACAGCGCCTGCACGTTCATCGCCTGGTCGCCGGCCTTGAGGCCCGCCAGCACCTGCTCGAACACGTTGGCGTCGCGCGCCAGCGCCTGGCCAGCGACCGCGGCACCGGCGCCGCCGGCGCGCACCTCGGTCACGCGGCGGGCGAGGTTGCCGGCCAGCACGTTCTGGCGCAGCGCGATGTAGATCTGCGACGACGGCGAGCCGCTGGACGACATCGCGCGCACCACCTCGTCGAGCTGGGCCTGCAACTGCGGGATCCCCTGGCTGAAGCGGTCGGCGTTGCCGGCCAGCGCCAGCACCGCGGCTTCGCTGGCGATCACGTCGTCGGCGTTCTTCGCCAGCGGCGCCCAGGTCTGGGCGACCTTGGCGATCGGCCCGGACACGCCAGTGGTGTTGCCGAAATTGTTGCTCAGGCCGCCGATGTCGGAATCGACCTCGGCCTTGGTCGCCTTGAACGCGGTGAAGGCCTCGCGGTTGCCCTCGACCGCCTCGCGGCCCTGGTTGGCCAGTCGTTGCGAGTTGAGCTGCAGGTTCGAGGCCGACGTACTGGCGCCGCCCAGCCGCGCCGCCTTCCACGTGGCGTAGCCGGTGTTCGCGCCGAACACGATCAGTGAAATCGCCAGCACGATCAGCCAGAAGTTGGTACCCATGTTGCGGCCTTTGCCGGCAACGGTGTCCATAACAGTGCTCATGATGTGACCTCGGATCCTGCGGTGCGTGCGTTGCGGCGATCAGGCCGCGGCTTGTCTGAATTCGGGTGTGCGGGCCAGCCGGTCCAGGCTGAAGATCCCCCACGCGTGGTCGGCCAGGCGATAGGCCCGGTCGACGAAGTGTGCGTACCGGCCTTCGGTCAGCGCGCTGTCGGGCAGTTCATCGCCTGCAAGCGCCTGTTCTTCGACGAACGAGCGCTGGCCGAACAGTTCGTCGATCGTGACCGCGACATCGCCGCCGGGCTGGCGCACGATCAGCACCCGCTGGCTTTCGTGCAGCACGGTGCGTTCGCCTTCGAGGAACTGCTTGAGGTCGACGGTAGGCAGCAGGTTGCCGCGGATGTTGGCCACGCCCAGCATCCAGGGCTGCGAACCCGGGACCGGCGTGACCTGCGGCATCGGCAGGATCTCGACCACCTCGTCGAAACCCGATGCCAGCCGGCGCTGGCCGATGCGGTAGCCGACGCCGCGCCACAGGCCCGGTGCGTCGAGCTGCTCCGGCAGGCCGGCGACGTGGGCGAGGCTCTTGTGCTCGTACTCGACCAGGATCGCGAACGGATCCGTCGGCGCGGGCGTGACGTGGCGGTCGTGGTGGCGACGGCTCATCGTCAGCTACCGAGCAGCTCGTTGATGCGAGCGACCAGGTCGCCCTCGTCCGGCGGCTTGACGATATAGCCGCGCGCGCCCTGGCGCATGCCCCAGGCCTTGTCGGTCTCCATGCCCTTGGTGCTGACGATCAGCACCGGGATCTGGCTGGTGGCGCCGTCGCGCGACAGCGCACGCGTGGCCTGGAAGCCGTTCATGCCGGGCAGCACCACATCCATCAACACCAGGTCGGGCAGCTCGCGCTTGCAGACCTCGATGCCGTCCTCGGCGCTGGTGGAAGCCAGCACCTGGTGGCCGTTGCGCTGCAACAGCTGGGTCAACACCGCCGTATCGGTCGGTGAGTCCTCGATCAACAGGATTCTTGCCATGTGATGCCTGTCCCCCCGGTCAGGCGTTGACGTGCTTGCGAATGGCGTCGAGGAGTTCCTCGCGCGTGAACGGTTTGGTGACGTATTGCTCGGAGCCCACGATGCGCCCGCGCGCCTTGTCGAACAGGCCATCCTTGGAGGACAGCATGATCACCGGCGTGTGCTTGAACATCTGGTTGTTCTTGATCAGCGCGCAGGTCTGGTAGCCGTCCAGCCTCGGCATCATGATGTCGACGAAGATGATCTGCGGCTTCTGGTCGGCAATCTTGGCCAGTGCCTCGAAACCATCGGTCGCGGTCGTGACTTCGGCCCCCTCGCGCTTGAGCAGGGTTTCAGCGGTCCGGCGGATGGTTTTCGAGTCGTCGATCACCATCACCCGCAAGCCTCCGAGGCTGCCGGCGCGACTGTCGTCTTGCGTCATCTTCGTATTCCCCCATGCGCAGCGCTTCGTGAATGCCGGCGCCGCTGCAAACCGTCTTATATCCCAGTCGGCCGCCACACTGTCAAGCATTCATGCCTGCGCCGCCAGGCTAAATGCCACACAGTCCGCAACATCGTCCCGGTCGCCTGCTAACATTTGTCAGAATCTGCCGCGGAACGCTTGAAATGCCTCTCGACGTCATCGTCGTGATGGACCCGATCGGGTCGATCAAGATCGCCAAGGACTCCACGTTCGCCATGCTGCTGGAGGCGCAACGCCGTGGCCACCGCCTGCACTATGTCATCCCCGGCGGGCTGTCGATGCGCGGCGGCGAGGCGGTGGCACGGGTGGCGCCGCTGACGGTGCGGGACGATCCGCGGGGCTGGTTTGAACTGGGACAACCATCACACCGGACTCCCGGCCCCGGCGACGTGGTGCTGATGCGCAAGGATCCGCCAGTCGACCCCGACTTCATCCACGACACGCTGCTGCTGGGCTTCATGCAGCGCCAGGGCGCCCTGGTGGTCAACGACCCGCAGGGCCTGCGCGACTTCAACGAGAAGCTGGCGGCGCTGGAATTCCCGCAGTGCTGCCCGCCGACCCTGGTCAGCCGCGAGGCCGCAGCGCTCAAGGCCTTCGTCGGCGAACACGGCGACGCGGTGCTCAAGCCGCTCGACGGCATGGGCGGGCGCTCGATCTTCCGCGCCCGCGCCGGCGAATCCAACCTCAACGTCATCCTCGAGACGCTCACAGACGGCGGCCGCCACCTGGCGATGGCCCAGCGCTACCTGCCGGAGATCGTCGACGGCGACAAGCGCATCCTGCTCATCGACGGCGAGCCGGTCGACTACGGCCTGGCGCGAATCCCGCAGGGCGACGAGTTCCGCGGCAACCTCGCCGCCGGCGGCCGCGGCGAAGGCCGGCCGCTGACCGATCGCGACCGCTGGATCGCCGCCCAGGTCGGCCCGCGGATGCGCGAGCGCGGGATGCGCTTCGTCGGCCTGGACGTGATCGGCGACTGGCTGACCGAGGTCAACGTCACCAGCCCGACCTGCATCCGCGAGCTGGATGCGCAATTCGGCCTGAATATCGCGGGGATGCTGTTCGATGCGATCGAGAAGGGACTGGGGAATGGGGAATAGGAAACGACGCGTCGCTCGTCTCCCCTTCCGGCACGACGCGGGCGCGTGCACGGCCCGAAGCATGGGCAAAAGCGGGTAGGCTTCCACGGCTGATCCGCCAGGCCCTCCGACCCATTCCACGATGTCCGCACCCGCTGCCACCGTTTCCGTCATCGGCGACCGCCAGCGCCTGAGCGCGACCATGGTGCTGTCGCTGCTGCTGCACGGGATGCTGATCCTCGGCGTCGGCTTCGCGCTGGACGATGCCGCGCCGGTGCTGCCGACGCTGGACGTGATCCTGACCCAGACCTCCACCGAGCTGACCCCGAAGCAGGCCGACTTCCTCGCCCAGGCCAACAACCAGGGCGGCGGCGAACACGAGAAGACCAACCGCCCGCGCGATGCGCAGGCCGGGGTGGTGGCGCAGGCCGAATCCGGCGTCGCGCCGCGACCGATGCGCGCGCAGTCGCCGTCGGCCCAACCGCCGCCGGAGGCGCGCGTGGTCAGCAGCGCGCGCGCCGAGCAGGCGATGCCGGCGCCCGATGCCCGCCCGCAGGCGGAGGACACACCGCTGCCGCGCGGGCAGGAAAAGATCGACCACGACCTGGCGATGGCGCGGCTGGCGGCCGAGATCCACCTGCGTTCGGAGCGCTACGCCAAGCGGCCGAAGCGCAAGTTCGTCTCGGCCAGCACCACCGAATATGCCTGGGCCGGCTACCTGCGCGCCTGGGTGGACCGGGTGGAACGCGTCGGCAACCTCAACTATCCCGACGAGGCCCGGCGCCGGCAGCTGGCCGGCACCCTGGTGATCAGCGTGGCGATCCGCCACGACGGCTCGGTCGAGCGCGCCGACGTGATCCAGTCCAGCGGCATCAAGCTGCTCGACGCCGCCGCACTGCGGATCGCCCGGCTCGCCGAGCCCTACCCGCCGCTGCCGAAGACCGACGAGAACATCGACGTGCTGCACGTGACCCGCACGTGGAACTTCCTGCCCGGCGGCGAGCTGCTCGACGAGCGCTGAGCGGTCACAGCGACTTCCACACCGGCCCCTCGCCGCGTCGCCAGAACACACCGACAGCGCGCGCATACAGCTTCGAGGCCGGCACCAGGCCGAAATAGCGGCCGTCGATGCTGTTGCCGCGGTGGTCGCCGACGACCAGCACCTGGCCCGGGGGAATGACCAGCGCATCGATGTCGGGGCCGCCTCCGGCGTCGAGGTTCAACCGCGCACTGCGATCTCCGAACCATTCGAGGTCCGGCGCGCCGGCCTCGGCCAGCGGCTTGCCGTTGATCGACAGGTGCCCGCCCTCCAGTACCACCCGGTCGCCGCCCACCGCGACCACGCGCTTGATCAGCCGCACGCCGTCGCGCGGCGACTTGAACACCGCGATGTCGCCGCGCCGCGGGGTATCGCGCGGCACCACGGTGACGTCGGTGAAGGGGATGCGCACGCCATAGGCGCTCATGTCGACCATGACGTGGTCGCCGGGCATCAGCGTGTATTCCATCGAGCCGCTCGGCACGCCGTAGTGGTTGGCGAACGAGGTGCGCGCGATCGCCAGCAGCACCAGCATCACCAGCAGCTGGCGGCCCTCGCCCAGGAGCCAGCCGCGCAGGCCGCGCGCACGGTATTCCGCGTGATCGTCCCTCGCCCCGGCATTGGCCATGCCACTGTCTCCCCGATGATGGTCAAGGCAGTGACCGGCGGCGGCGCGCGATGGTTCCCGGCGCTCAGCGCGAATCGCGCAGGGCCTGCTGCTCGGCGAGCGTGAGGGCGACGTTGTTGCGCAGGTAGGCCGGCTCGATCCGCTCCGGCGGCAGCGCCTCGCCGCGCGCGAAGGCGGCCGCCGCAAGTCGGGCCACGTCGGCCGCGTGCGGAAGCGCGGCGGCGTCGACGCCCGCAAGCCGGGCGCCCAGGCTGGCCTGCAGTGCGGCCTCGGCGGCGGCAAAACCGGTGCCGACGCCGTACCAGCCGCCGGCGGCATCCGGCAGCACGACGGCCCCGGGCGGTGAGACGGCTTCGGTCGATAGGGCGGCCAGGTCGTCCCCGCGCCGCTCGAACGCACCCGAATACACCTCGCCCATGCGCGCGTCGATGGCGGCGAGGATGCGGGTCGCGTCGCTGGGTGCGCCCACTGCGAGCACGGCGAGGGTCGAAACGGGCACCACCGGCCGGTCGAGTGCCAGCGCGATGCCCTGGGCGATGGCGATCGCCAGGCGCACGCCGGTGAACGCGCCCGGCCCGCGGCCGACCGCGATCGCATCAAGCTGGGACTTCGCCACGCCGGCCTCGGCCAGCAGCTGGCCTGCCCATGGCAGCGCCAGCTCGGCATGGCGCCGCGGCGCGATCTCGAAGCGCTCGCGCACCGCACCGTCAACCCAGACGGCGACCGAGCAGGCTTCGGTGGCGGTTTCGAATGCGAGCAGTTTCATCAGAAAGCCGGGAATCGGGAATCGGGAATCGGGAATCGGGAAAAGCCTAACGCGTTTGCCGCAGGTGGGGGCTACGCCCCGACGCCCGCGACGGTCGGCATCGGGGACATGGCGAAGAACGATCGGTGTCGAGAGCGTGGCCCCGACCTACGAGGTTTCGAAGAATGCTTCCACGTCGGCCACGTTGCGGGTCTTCGGGAACGGCGGCAGCGAGTCCAGGAACAGCCGGCCGTAACTTTTTTCCAGCAGGCGCGGATCGCACAACACCAGCACGCCACGATCGGTTTCGGTGCGGATCAGGCGGCCGACGCCCTGCTTGAGTGCGATCACCGCCTGCGGCAGCTGCTCGTCGCGGAACGGGTTGCCGCCGGCGCGGCGGATCGCGTCGAGTCGGGCCTCGAACACCGGGTCGTCGGGGGCGGCGAACGGCAGCTTGTCGATCACCACCACGCTCAGCGCGTCGCCAGCCACGTCGACGCCCTCGCGGAAACTTGCGGCGCCCAGCAGCACGCCGTTGCCGGATTCGCGGAAACGCTGCAGCAGTTGCGCGCGCGGCGCCTGGCCCTGCACGAACAGCGGCCACGGCCCTCCCTGCAGGATCTCGGCGGCCTCGCGCAGGGCGCGGTGCGATGCGAACAGCACGAAGGCGCGGCCGTTGGATGCGTGCAGCACCGGCAGCAGCGCCTCGGCGATCGCGGCGGTGTAGTCGCGCGCCGCCGGCTGCGGCAACCGCGGCGGCAGGTAGCACAGCGCCTGCGAGGCCCAGTCGAACGGGCTCGGCGCGAGCAGCATGCGCGGCTGCTCCAGGCCCAGGCGCGTGGCGATGTGGTCGAAATGCCCGTCGACCGCCAGCGTCGCCGACGTGAAGATCCAAGCCGCGCGCGAACTCTCGCGGTGCGCGCGCAGCGGCGCGGACACGTCCAGCGGCGTGCGCTGCAGGCGGAAGCCGCGCGGCGAGAGTTCGTACCAGCGCACATCGTCGTCCGGCCCGCCGCCGCTCGAATCGTCAAGCTCGCCTTCGAGGTCGCGCTCGACCTGCCAGCGCGCGATCCGCGCCAGCTGGTCGATCGCACGCACGTGGCAGGCCTCGAAGCCGGGCGCGGCCTCGCGCAGCGGCGCGATCGCGGCGGCGAAATCCGCCAGCGACCGCGTCAGCGCATCGAGCGCCTCGCGCACGCCGGCATCCTGCAGCGCGCGCAACCGGGTGCCGCGCGGCGGCAGCCCCTCCATCGCCGCGCGCAGCGCGCGGGTGGCGTGTTCGAGATCGCGTGCCGGCTGCTGCACGACCGCCAGCGAACCCTCCACGTCCTTGCATTCGGCCAGCGCGTCGCGCCCAAGCTCGGCCAGCGGCCGCGCGCTCAGCGACTCGCCGAAGAACTGCGCGGCCAGGTCCGGCAGCTGGTGCGCCTCGTCGACGACGAACGCCTGCGCGCCGGGCAGGATCTCGCCGAAGCCTTCCTGCTTGAGCGCCAGGTCGGCCAGCAGCAGGTGGTGGTTGACCACCACCACGTCGGCATTCTGCGCGCGCTGGCGCGCCTGCACCACGAAGCAGTCGCCCCAGAACGGGCACTCGCTGCCGAGGCAGTTCTCGGCGGTGGAGGTGACCATCGGCAGCAGCGGCGAGTCGTCCGGCAGCGCCTCGAGTTCGGCCAGGTCGCCCATGCGCGTGCGCCCGCTCCACGACACGATGCGCTGGAACTGGGCAACCTGCTCATGCGAGACGAAGCGCGGCTCGCCCTTGGCGCGCTCGAGCCGGTAGCGGCACAGGTAGTTGGCGCGGCCCTTGAGCAGCGCGGTCTTGATGCCGACGCCGAGCGCGTCGCGCACCCGCGGCAGGTCTCGGTGGTAGAGCTGGTCCTGCAGCGCGCGGGTGCCGGTGGAGATGATGGTTTTCTGTCCCGACAGCAGCGCCGGGACGAGGTAGGCGAAGGTCTTGCCGGTGCCGGTGCCGGCCTCGGCCAGCAGCATGCCACGCGTGTCCAGCGCGTCGGCGACGGCCGCGGCGAGGTCCTGTTGCGAAGGCCGCGGCGCGAACGCCGGGATCTGCATGGCCAGCACGCCACCTTCGGCCAGGGCGGCGCGGCTGCGTGCGGCAAGGTCCTCCCCGGTCCCGTCTTCCATTTCAGAAGCGGTTGACGCCGGCGACCGTGCATTGGTCGACCTGCGCCTTGGCGGTCGCCGCGCCCGCCGCGTCGCCCTCGATCAGGCGCGCCTGTTCGACGGTGGCCCAGTGGCGCCGGCACAACGGGCCGACCTTCGAACCGGTCTCGAAGGCGTGGCGGGCCAGCGTCTCGGCCTGGCCGTGGTCGCCGAGCAGCAGCGCGGCCTCGGCCCGCTCCTGCAGCAGGGCCGGATCGTCCGGGACGATCTCCAGCGCCTGGTCGAGCGCCTTGGCGGCGTCGGCGTAATGCTGCTGGGATTCCAGGCGCGACGCCTGCTCGCGCAGGTCCTCGACCTTGGGATCGCGCAGCGGCTGGATCGCGAGTTCGCCCTCGCCGTCGCCGGCGGTGGCGCGAATCGCGGCGACCTGCTGCTGCGGCGTGGCCGCGGTCAGCGACGCGGGCTGCGGTGGCGCCGGCTCGGAGGTCGCACAGGCGGCCAGCGTCAACGCAATGGCGAGAAGCGCGCAACCGCGCGCGACAGGAACGATTCGAATGGACATCAGCGTTGCTCTTGCTGCGGGGGAGGCGGGGCGGACTGCTCGGGCGGCGCTTTGGCCGGATCCTGCGGCGCCTTGCGGTCGAGGCCGAACCAGCTGCGCCAGCCCCCGCCCTGCTCTTCCTGCGGCGGCTCCGGCTCGGCATACACGCAGGCCTGGTACGGCGGCGCATAGCCCTGGGCGAACGGGAACCGACGCGCACCCGGGCAGGACGCATCGGTGCTGTTCGACTGCACCACCCACTGCCAGTCGAGGCCTTCGTTGCCGACCTTCAGCGGCGCGCTCGGCAGGCGCGAGAACAATCCGGACCAGACCCGCATCGCGCCGGTGGCGCCATACAGGCCGGTCATCTCGTTCTGGTCGTTGCCGACCCAGACCACGGCGAGGTAATCGCCGGTCCAGCCGGCGAACCAGCTGTCGCGGCCGTCGTTGCTGGTACCGGTCTTGCCGGCGGCATCGAGGCGACCAAGGCCGTCGCGGACCAGCTGGTGCGCGGTGCCGTTGGTCACCGTGCGCTGCAGCGCGGTGGAGATCAGGCGCACCGCGATCGCGTCGCCCGGCTGCGCCGGCTTGGGTTCCTTGTCGTAGCGTTTGAGCATCCTGCCTTCGCGGTCGAGCACGCCGCGCACCAGGTGCAGCGGCTGGATCTCGCCGCCGGACGCCAGGAACTGGTACAGCTGCGCCATCGCGTACGGGCTCTGGTCGACCGCGCCCAGGATCAGCGAGGGGTTGGGTTCGGTTTTGATGCCCGACAGCTTGTCGAGCAACATCGCCACGCGCTGCGGCTGTACCGCCATGCCCAGGCGCACCGTGGCCTGGTTGTACGACTGCGACAGCGCGTCGATCAGGCGCACGCTGCCGTGGCTGCGGCCGTCGGAGTTGCCCGGGCTCCAGCGCTTGCCGTTGCCCAGCGTCACCGTGACCGGCGAATCGTCGACCCAGCTGGCCAGCGACCAATGGTCCGGCGACGCGAGCGCCAGCATGTAGACGAACGGCTTGAGCAGCGACCCGACCGGGCGCCGCGCTTCGATCGCGCGGTTGAAGCCGGGCTGGCGGAAATCGCGGCTGCCGACCACCGCCAGCACGTCGCCGTTGTCGACGTCGGTGACCACCAGCCCGGCCTGCAGCGACGGCCGCTTCTTGCTTTCCAGCGACTTGAGCGTGCGTGTCACCGCGCCTTCAGCGTAGGCCTGCGCGGCGGGCGACATCCCGGTCATCACCCGCAGGCCGGCGCCCTGCAGCGCGTCGGCCGGGTAGTCGCGCACCAGCTGCCGGCGCACCAGGTCGACATAGGCCGGGAAGGGATTGGCCGAGGTGCTGCCAGGCGCATTGGTCACGCCCAGCGGCGCCTTGCGGGCACGCGCGTACTCGGCGTCGTCGATCAGCGCCGGCTCGGACTCGTGCATCTTCGCCAGCACCAGGTCACGGCGCGCGCGCGCGGCCTCGGGATGCCGGCGCGGATCGTAGGCCGACGGGCCCTTGACCATGCCGATCAGCATCGCGACCTGCTCGGTCGACAGGTCGCCCAGCTCGCGGCCGAACCAGAACTCGGCGCCGGCGGCGACGCCGCGGATCTCCTGCGAACCGCGCTGGCCGAGGTAGACCTGGTTGAGGTAGGCCTCGAGGATGCTGCGCTTGTCGTAGCGCGCCTCGATCAGCAGCGCGAACAGGATCTCGTTGAACTTGCGGCTGAAGGTCTGCTCGCGGCCGATGCCGAGGATGCCCGAGCGCGCCAGCTGCTGGGTCAGGGTGCTGCCACCCTGCCTGGCTTCGCCGGATTTGAGGTTGACGAAGGCCGCGCGCAGCATGCCGCCCAGGTCGATGCCGTGGTGGTGGGCGAAGTCGCGGTCCTCGACTGCCTGCAGGCCGGTCACCAGCAGCTCGGGCACGTCCTCGATCCGGACCAGCTGCCGCTCTTCCTGGCTCTGCCCGTAAAGGGTGGCGATGCGCGCCGGATCCAGGCGCACCGACTTGGCGGCCTTGCGGCTGCCGGCGTCGCGCAGGCTGGCGACGCGGCCGCCGGACAGGGTCACTTCGACCCGGCTCGGGGCGACGTCGCCGTCGACGTCGCGGAACCCGCGGTTGGCGATCGTCCAGCGCGCGCCGTCGTGCTGGTAGGTGCCGGGGCGCTTGCCGCCGTCCTCGCGATACGACGCCGCGGCCAGCTCGGTCTTCAGCGTCTGCGCGTCCATCGCCATGCCGGGCGCCAGCTGCAGCGGGCGCGCGAACACGCGCGTGGGCACCTGCCAGCGCAGCTGGCCGAAGCGTTCGCTGACCTGGTGATTGAGGTACAGCGTGTACGGGATCAGGAAGCCCAGGCCCAGCCCGATCGCCGCCAGCGTCCAGGTCAGCAGGCGTCGGCGCCAATCCGGCGCACTGCCGTCGCCGTCGAGCTCGTCTTCGTCTTCGTCGTAATCGATGCGGGCCACGGTACGGTTCGGGAAGGGGAATGCGACAATGGCGCGTGCGCCGGGGAAGCGGCGAGTCTAGCGCAGACGCCGCTGAACGCCGGCTTGCACCGTTGGCTGCGGCAAAAGCCATCCATGGCGCAAAATGGCGGTGTCCGGATGTTCCGGGCCGCGGCGGATGACCCGCATCATGCCCCGCCCCTCCTTTCCGCCAGCCGGAGCTACGAGTTGTCGATTTCACTGGCCGATGCGCGTTTCCTGTTCGATCGCGCGACCGGCCTGATCCGCCGCGGCTGGCTCAGCCTGCGCACGCGCGGCCTGCGCGCGAGCTGGCAGCGGGTGCGCACGCAGTTGCGCCGGGTGCCCGAGGCGCAGCGAGCGGTGCTGTATTTCCCGGCTGAAACGCCGCGCGTGCCGGCGGCGTTGCCCACCAGCGACGCACCGCTGGCCAGCATCGTCATTCCCGTCTATGGCCAGCTCGAACACACCCTGCGCTGCCTGCGCGCGCTGGCCGGGCAACCGCCCCGGGTGCCGTTCGAGGTGATCGTGGTCGACGACGGCTCGCCGGACGACAGCGCCGGGGTGCTGCCGGCGATCACCGGCCTGCGCTATCACCGTCGTGCGGACAACGGCGGCTTCATCGCTGCCTGCAACGATGGCGCCGCGCTCGCGCGCGGCGAATACCTGGTGTTCCTCAACAACGACACCGTGCCGCAGCCGGGCTGGCTCGACGCGCTGCTGCGGACCTTCGCCGAGCATCCCGGCACGGGGTTGGTCGGTGCGCAGCTGCTGTATCCCGATGGCAGGTTGCAGGAGGCCGGTGGGGTGGTGTTCGCCGACGGCAGCGGCTGGAACTATGGCCGCCACCAGTCACCCGTCGATCCCCGCTACGGTTACCTGCGCGACGTCGACTACGCCAGCGGCGCGGCCATCGCCATTCCGCGCGCGCTGTTTGCGCAACTGGGCATGTTCGACGTGCGCTACGCGCCGGCCTACTACGAGGACACCGACCTGGCCTTCGCGGTCCGCGCCGCCGGCAGGCGCGTGCTGTACCAGCCGGCCGCGCGGGTGGTCCACGACGAGGGCGCGACCGCCGGTACCGACACCGGCCACGGCGCCAAGGCCTACCAGGTCCGCAATCGCGAGCGCTTCGCCGCGCATCGGGCCGAAGCACTGCGACAACAACTTGCCGCCGATGTCGTGCCCTCGCCCGCCGGGTTGCATCGGGGCCGCAGGCAGGTGCTGGTAATCGATGCGCTGTCGCCGATGCCAGACCGCGACTCGGGATCGCTGCGCCTGGTCAACCTGATGCGACTGCTGCGCGAGGAAGGCGCGCACGTGGTGTTCCTGCCCGCGGACCTGAAGCACGCGGGGCCCTACACCGAGACGCTGCAGGCCCTCGGCGTGGAAACCTGGTTCGCCCCCTTCGTGGGCGGCGTGCCGGCGTGGCTGCGCGAGCACGGATCACGCTTCGACAGCGTCATCGCCTGCCGCCACTACGTCGCGCGCGAATTCCTGCCGCTGCTGCGCGCGTATGCGCCGCAGGCGCAGCTGGTGTTCGACACGATCGACCTGCACTACCTGCGCGAGCAGCGCGCCGCGCAGGTTGCCGGCGATGCCACGAGGGCGCGGACCGCGCAGCGCACGCGCATGCTGGAACTGGACGTGATCGCGCGCAGCGACCTGACCCTGGTGGTGAGCGAAGCCGAGCGCGCGCTGCTCGCCGACGACGCACCAGCCGCGCGCGTGGCCGTGCTGTCCAACCTGCACCGCATTGCCGGGCCGGGGGCGCCGTTCGCACAGCGCCGGGACCTGGTGTTCGTCGGGGGCTTCCGCCATCCGCCGAATGTCGATGCCGTGCGCTGGTTCGCCGATGCCGTGTTCCCGCAGGTACGCGCGCGCTTGCCGGACGTCCGCTTCCACTGCATCGGCGGCGACGTGGTCGAAGCGGTCAGCGCGCTGTCCGCGCGCGACGGCATCATCGTCCACGGCCACGTGCCCGACATTGCGCCGTACATGGACGGCTGCCGGGTCGCGCTGGCGCCGCTGCGTTACGGCGCCGGGGTCAAGGGCAAGGTCAACCTGAGCATGGCCCATGGCCAGCCGGTGGTGGCGACGCCGTGCGCCGTCGAAGGCATGCATACCCGCGACGGCCACGACGTGCTGGTGGCCGACGACGCCGACGCCTTCGCCGACGCCGTGGTGCGGTTGCACGAAGACGAAGCGCTGTGGACGACGCTCAGCCGCAACGGACTGGACAACGTCGCGCGTCACTTCTCGCTCGACGCCGCGCGCGACACCGTGCGGCAGGTGTTCTTCGCGCGGCGCGACTGACGGCGCACGGGTCAGCGCTGCGGCGCCGTGGCCGCGCGGATGCGGCGATCGAAGTCGTCGAGCCCCGGCGTGGCCGGGTCCAGCGCGCGCGCCGATGCCAGCGCCGCGCTGGCGCCGCGCAGCTCGCCGGCGCCAAGACGCTCGTCGCCGATCGCCAGCCAGCGACCGGCCAGCCGGCGGCGCGCCGATGCCAGCGCGGCTGCATCGGTTTCCAGCGCCACACGCGCATCGAAGCAGGCGCGCGCCAAACCGAGGTTATTTGCGCTCAGGCCGCGTTCGAAGCATTGCTTCGCGGCCGGCAGCAGGTGGGCGGTGGCCTTGCGCACGGCCGGGTCGTCCGGTGCGATCGCGCGCGCGGCGCGCAGCTTGTCGAAGGCGCTGTCGCCGGGCGGATCGAGCAGGTCGCCGCGGGCTTCGGCTTCCCTCGCCTCGGCCAGCAGGCGCGCGACCCGGCGCCCGCGTTCGCGCGGCGGCACCTGGCTGCCCAGGCGCGCATGCGCCTGCTGCGCGCGGGCGATGCGGTGCTCGGCCTCCGATACTGCCGCCATCTCCGGTGCCAGCGCACGCGCCTGGTCCAGCGCGGCATCGGCCGCCGCGAAGCGGAAATCCCCGGCCAGGGTTTCCGCGCGATGCGCCCAGGCCGCCGCCACGCGCTGAAGTCCCGCGTCCGCATCGGCCTGCTGGCCGGCCTCGGCCAGCAGCCGGTAATGCTCGACGGCGCGCTCCAGTCGCCCGCCGCGCAGGTCGTTGGCCGCGGTGCGGCGCACGTCGTCGAGTTCCTCGTTCAACCGCGCTTGGGTGTCCGGCAGGTCGACGTGGCCGGGGTCGAAGTCGCGCGCGGCGGCGATCGCGGCCGTGGCCTCGGCGAGCTTGCCCTCGCGCAGCTGCGCGCGCGCCTGCTGCAACAGTTCGCCCAGCGCGTCCTCACGGCCTTCGAGTGCGCGAGTGTTTTCCGGCTGCAGAGCGAGGATGCGCCGGTACAGCGGCAGCGCGGCGGTGTCGTCGCCGGTCAACCGTCCGGCTTCCCGCGCAGCCTCGGCCTGCGCGAGCAGCCCGGGAATGCCGGCGTGCGCAGCCTCGCGCTTGCGCAGTTCCGTGGCCACGGCAGCGACATCGGCGCGCGGGACCGACAGCGCGCGGGCCAGCTGCAGCGACGCGTGGGCATCGGCGAAACGGTCCTGCGCGGTCGCCTGGCGCGCCTGCGCCAGTGCGGCCTCGGCTACCTGCGCCAGGCCCGCCCGCGCCTCGTCGCGATCCGGATCCATCGCCAGCGCCGCGGCGTAGAGTTCGCGCGCACCGCTGCCATCTGCGGCCGTCAACCTGCCCTGTGCCAATGCCTGCGCCGCCTGTGCGCGCAGCGCTTGCGCCCGCGTCTGTGGCCACAGCCAGTCGGCAAGCGGCGTGCGGAACACCACCACCAGCACCGCCAGCAGCAGCGCGCATGCCAGCAGCCAGGGCCACCAGCGACCATGCGTGTCGAGGACAGGTCGTGGCCGCGCGCGGCGCGCGAAATCAAGGCCCGCGAGTGGCCCCATGCCCGGCTCGCGACGGCCGTCGCCAAGGTCGGTGCCGTGCCCGTCCGGATCGTCTGGCATGTCGCGTTCGTGGATCACCGGCGCAGCATAGAAGATACCGCTGAACGTCGCCGTGACTCCGGGGCTTGTCGCTCAGGCGCGGCGCGCCTGCTGCACGCCCGGGAGGCTTTCGATCTTGCCGAGCAACCGCGACAGCTGGCCGAAATCCTGCACCCGCACCTGCATGCGCAGCCGTTGCTGTCCGTGGTGGCCGCTGTCGCTGCGGATCGACAGCACGTGCGCGTCTTCCTGCGCGATCAGGTTGGTCAGGTCCTTGAGCAGGTATTTGCGGTCGACCGCGTCGATCACCAACCCGGCTTCGTGGCCGCCGCCGGCGCGACCCCACTCCACCGGCAGCACGCGCTGCGGGTTCGCGGCCGACAGGCGCAGGAACGCTGCGCAGTCGCTGCGATGCACGCTCACGCCGCGGCTGCGGGTGAGATAGCCGCAGACGGCCTCCCCGGGCACCGGCTGGCAGCAGCGCGCGACCTGCACCAGCAGGTTGCCGACGCCAACCACGGTGAACGCCGAAGCCGGCGTCTTCGCCGCCCTGCGCGGTGCACGCACGGCCAGTTCTCCGTCATCGGAAGCGGCCGGTTCGCGCGCGCTGCGCTCGTGTTCGAGCAGCGCACGGGTGACCTGGTGCGGGCCGACGTCGCCCAGCGCCACAAGCACGTACAGGTCGTCGAGCGTGGCAACGTTGAACTTCTGCAGCGCCGGCGCCGGATCGGCCTGCTGCAGGCCCAGGCGCTTGAGCTCCTTGTCGAGCAGTTCGCGGCCGTCCTGCAGGTTGCGCGCGCGGTCGAGCTTGTGGAACCAGCTGCGCACCTTCTCGCGCGAGCGCGCGCTGGCGAGGAAGCCGTTGGCCGCCAGCAGCCAGTCGCGGCGCGGTTCGGACACCTTGCCGGTGAGGATCTCGACCCGGTCACCGCTGCGTAGCACGTGGTCGAGCGGCACGATGCGGCCATCGACCTTGGCCCCACGGCAGCGGTGGCCGACGTCGGTATGCACGTGGTAGGCGAAGTCCAGCGGCGTGGCGCCGCGCGGCAGGTCGACAACCTCGCCGCGAGGCGTCAGCACGTAGATGCGGTCCTCGACCAGTTCGGTATCGAGGCTGCCGGCGAGTTCACCCGCGCCTTCCGCATTGGCTTCCAGCAGCCGCCGCATCCACTCGATCTTGCGGTCGAGCGCGGCATTGCCGGCGGCCGAGCGCTGCGGGCCTCCCCGTTCCGAATAGCCGTGCTCCTTGTAGCGCCAGTGCGCGGCCACGCCCAGCTCGGCCTGCGCATGCATGTCGCGGGTGCGGATCTGCACTTCCAGCGTCTTGCCCTCCGGCCCGACCACGGCGGTATGCAGCGAGCGGTAGTCGTTGTGCTTGGGCCTGGCGATGTAGTCGTCGAACTCGCTGGGGATCGGCATCCACAGCGCGTGCGCCACGCCCAGCGCGGCATAGCAGGCCGGGATGTCGTCGACCAGCACGCGCACGGCCCGCAGGTCGTAGAGCTCGCCGATCGGCACGTCCTTTTTCTGCATCTTCTTCCAGATGCTGTAGATGTGCTTGGGCCGACCGGCCACCTCGGCCTCAATGCCCTGCGCGGCCAGCGCCTCGCGCAATGCCCGCGTGACCTGCTCGATGTACTGCTCGCGGCCGGCGCGCTTGTCGTCGAGCAGGCGCGCGATGCGGCGGTAGGTGTCGGGATCGAGATGGCGGAACGCCAGGTCCTCGAGCTCCCACTTCAGCTGCCAGATGCCGAGGCGGTTGGCCAGCGGCGCATGGATGTCACGGGTGAGCTGCGCCAGCGCGCGGCGCTCGTCGTCCGGCCGTTGCGAGGCCGTGCGCAGCTGCGCCAGCTGCCGTGCCAGCAGGATCGGCACCACCCGCAGGTCGCGGACGATCGCCAGCAGCAGGCGCCGCAGCCCCTCGGCGCTACCCTGCCCGGACCGCTCGGCATGCAGCGCCCAGACCTGGTTGGCAGCGCGCTGGCCGTCGAGCAGCGCCGCGACCGCCGGTTCGGCATCGGCAAGCCTGGTCTCCAGCCGCGTCGCGGCATCTGGCAATGCGTGCAGGATCGCGGCCAGCACCGTCTCGCCGTCGGCATTGAGCAGCACCAGCGAATCGAGGGTATCGGCCAGCTCGGCCAACGCCGCGTCCGGGCCGTTCCCCGCGCCTTCCAACGCCTCGTCCAGCAGCGCCCGCAAACGCCGCGGCAGGGCGGCGACAGCCGGGTGCGCGGCCAGGACTTGCTCGACGTTGTGGACGGGCGACGGCACGCGGGTTCCGGCTCCAGGGGGAAGGTCTACACTAGCCGCCTCCCGACCCGAGGAACAGACCATGCGCTCGTCGATCCTGCTCGTGTTCACCCTGCTGCTCGGCTGCACGCTGCCCGCGTTCGCACAGACCCCCGCCGCGCAGCCGCCAATCGAGCAGGCGATGACGCCCGAACAGTTCAAGGCCGCCGGCCTCGACAAGCTCAGCGCCGACGAACTGGCCAACCTCAACACCTGGTTGAACCGCACCATTTCCACCGAAACCGCGCGCGCCGCCGAACAGGCCGCGGTGCAGGCCACGGAGAAGGTGCAAACCGAGAACCGCGGCTTCTTCCATTTCGGCTCGTCCGAACCGATCGAAGGCCACATCGCCGGACAGTTCAAGGGCTTCCGCAAGGGCAACACCTACACCCTCGACAACGGCCAGCAGTGGCGCCAGACCGACACCGCCTCGCTGGCCGGCGTGCGCCTGGAAAACCCGGCCGTCAAGATCACCCCCAGCGTGATCGGCAACACCTGGTACCTGCGCATCGAGGGCTACAACACCCGCGCCAAGGTCGAACGGGTCAAGTAACACCGATGGCGATGCCATCGGTCATTGCAGACCGGATTCCGACTCCGATCGCCGCTGGCCGGGACGTGTACGCGCGCCAGTTCGCCGAGGCGCGGCCGTTCCGGCACGTGGTCATCGACGACTTCTTCGAGGAGTCGTTCGCGCGGCGGTTGCTCGCGCAGTTTCCGGGGTTCGAGCAGGGCAACTTCCTCAGCGAGGACGGTCGCCAGGGCAGCAAGTCGACGTTCGAGCGCGTGCGCGCACTGGGCGATGCATACGCCGGCCTGGACGACATGATCCGCAGCCAGGAGTTTCTTCGCCTGCTCGGGGACATCACCGGCATCGACGGCCTGCGCTACGACCCGTGGTACCTGGGAGGCGGCACGCACGAGAACCGCCACGACGGCGGCCTCGAGGCGCACGTGGACTTCAATTTCCACCCGCTGGAGCGTTGGCAGCGCCGCCTCAACCTGATCGTCTACCTCAATCCGGACTGGCATGAGGAATGGGGCGGCGCACTCGAGTTGTTCCGCGATCCGACCATCGCGCCCGAGACCGTCATCGCACCGGTTTTCAACCGCTGCGTGATCTTCGAGACCCACGATCACAGCTGGCACGGATTCAGCCGTATCGTCCTGCCCGAACATGCCCGTGAACGGAGCCGCAAATCGGTCGCACTGTATTTCTACACGCCAGGCACTCAACACGCGGAGGCACCAGAGGCGCACTCCACCGTCTACGTCAACCGCCCGCTACCCGAACGCCTGCAGCCCGGCCACGTTCTTGACTCGCAGGACGTCTCGGATCTGCAGCGCCTGCTTGGCGACCGGGACAATCGCATTGCGATGCAGTACCGCGAGATCTCCAAGCTGATGACGCTGGTGCGCGCGCACGAACGCGGTTTCGCCGGCTCGATGCTGTATGCGGCGCGACGGCTGCAGGCGCACCTGTTGCGCAAGGGCGACTGAAGTTGGCGCACCGGGGCTGGCGGCTGTTCCGGACGGCGCTGAGCAGCATTCGCCTGTGGCCACACCTGCTGCTGCTCGCCACCCACCGCAACCGAGGAGTGGTGCTTGCCGACATCCGGCGATGGTGCATGGTCATCTTCGACGATGATGCGCAGCACGCACTCGTCCCGGCGTTCCTGCGGCTCATGAGTTTCCATCACGAATACCGCAACCTCTTCTACTACCGTACCGGCTTGCCCGGGCGACTGCTCTCACCGCTGTGCCGGCCGCTGCCAACGCTCTACATCACCACCCCGGATATCGGCCCTGGCCTCTACATCCAGCATGGCTTCGCAACCATCATCTCTGCAGCACGTATCGGTCGCGATTGCTGGATCAACCAGCAGGTCACGATCGGGCATGCCAACTGCACAGACGCCCCGGTACTGGGCGACAACGTGGTTGTGCACGCGGGTGCGAAGGTGATCGGAGCGGTGCGGGTAGGCGACCATGTCACCATCGGGGCCAACGCCGTGGTGGTGAAGGACGTTCCGGCCCGTACGACCGTGGTGGGCGTCCCTGCCCGGATCGTGCGTCGCAATGGCAAGCGCGTGGACGAGGCTTTATAGGCTCGTCACGCTCCCTGCAGCCGCGCAAGCCGCGCCGCGAGCTTCTTCGGCGACACCCCGCCCTTCGCGCCCAGCTCCTGGGCGAACAGCGAGACGCGCAGTTCCTCAATGTCCCAGCGCAACGCCTGCCACTCCGTGTCGCCGGCGCGTGCGTCGGCGGTTGCCTCGGCCAGTGCGTCGGCGAACGGTTTGAGCTCGAGCATCCGCTGCTGGTCGCGCGTCGGGTCGTTGAGTGCACGCTGCGCGCGTGTGGCCAGTGCGCGCAGGTAGCGCGGATACTCCGCCAGCGCCTGCGCCGGCACGTCGCGCAGGAATCCCGGCAGGACCAGCGCGGCCAGCTGCGCCTGCATGTCGTCGAGATTGCCTCGCGCCCAGCCGACCAGCTTCGAATCCAGCCGCGCGCGCACCTCGGCCACCAGCCCGAGGATGGTCTCGGCCTGGCGCAGGCGTTCCATCGCTTCGCCGAACAGCGCCTTGGCGATCGCATCCTGGCGCGCGGCGAACGCGGCCGCGTCGCGGATGTCGCCGAGTCCGTCCGCCGCCAGCGCGGCAAAGGCGCCGTCGACCAGGTCCTCGCGCAGGTGGTCGGCGGACCGGCCCGGCTGCGACGCGCGCGGCGCGGCCGATTCGATCGCCGCGTACAGCAGCGCGGTCTTCGGCGGAACCGGCAACTGCTTGCGCGCCTGGCGCATGCGATCGGCGAGCGCCAGCACCAGCAGCCGGCGCACGCCGCGCGGATGGTGGCGGCGCGCCTCGTCGCGGCCGGCGTGCACGCCGAGCGAGACAGTGTCGCCGTCGTCGTGCAGCGCCGGATATGCGGGAACGCCGCCGGCGCCGGGCACGGACTCGGGAATCGGATCGCCAGGGAATTCGGTCAGCCCGCCCTGCGCCAGCCCCTCCGAGGCGCGCGCCGCGAAGGCGCCGCGTGCACGCGCGCCGAAGCGTTCGCGCAGGTCATCGAGGTCGCGCGATTCGGCCAGCACGCTGCGGCCGTCGGCGTCGAGCAGGCGCAGGTTCGCGCGCAGGTGCGGTTCGAGCGCGGTTTCGTCGAAGTCGCCCCCCGCAACCTCCACGCCGGTCATGCGCTTGAGGAACCGCGCCAGCGCGCCGGCGAACGCGTCGGTGGTCGCGTCAGCAATGCCATGCGCGTCGGCGAAGGCGCGCGCGAAGTCCGGCGCCGGCACGAAGTTGCGGCGCAAGGATTTGGGCAGGGTACGGATCATGCCCGCCGCCTTGTCGGCGACGAAGCCGGGCGCGAGCCACGACAGCCGCGGCGCGTCCAGCGCGTTCAACAGATGCAGTGGCGCCACCACCGTCATGCCGTCGTCGACTGCGCCGGGTTCGAAGCGGTAGCGCACTGCCAAGCGCGCGTCGCCCAGCGCGATAAAGGCCGGGAACAGGTCGGCGTCGGCGCCGTCGGCGACCAGCAGGTCGTCGCGGGACCATTCCAGCGCCTGCTTCGCGGTGGCGGCCAGCTTCGCGTACCACGCGTCGAGCGCCTGCGCGCTGACGATCTCAGCGGGAATCCGGTCGCGATACCACTGCGCCATCCATTCCTCGTCCACCACCAGCCCGGCGCGGCGCTGCTTGGCCTCCTCTTCCTCGGCCTGCGCCAGCACCTTGCGGTTGCGCGCGACGAAAGCGCTGCGGGTGTTGATCTCGCCGCTGACCAGGCCGTCGCGCACGAAGATCTCGCGCGCCTCCTCCGGATACAGGCCGCCGTAATGGATCGGCTGCTTCGGCGCCAGCACCAGGCCGAACAGCGACACCTGCTCGCTGCCGATCACCCGGCCCTGGCTGCGCGACCAGCGCGGGTCGAAATGGCGGCGCGCGAGCAGGTGCGGCAGCTCGGCGATCGCCCATTCCGGCTCGATCGCGGCATTGGTCAGCGACCAGACCTTCTCGGTGTCGAGCAGCGTGGCCGACAGCACCCACGGCGGTGGCTTCGAAGCGAGCGCGGAACCGGGAAACAGCTGGAACTTGCGCCCGCGCGGCCCCTCGTACTGGCCGCGCTCGGTGCGGTGGCCGAGCTGGGTCGGCAGGCCGGCGATCAGGGCGCGATGCAGCGTCACGTAGGACGCGGCCGAAAGATGCCCACCCGGCTCTTCCTCCCCCTTTGAAAAAGGTGGATTGAGAGGGAGTTTTTCTTGCTTCCGCCCTGCCTTGGCCCGCGCCGACGGCAAAGGCGAATCTCGCCTGCCCCCCTTTTTCAAAGGCAGGGAAGAAACAGGCTCTGCCGTCCCTTGTTTCTCGCGCCAACCCAACTCCTCGCATTGCAGCTTCAATTGCCGATGCAGTTCGCGCCATTCGCGCATGCGCAGGAAGCCGAGGAAATTCCTGTCGCACCACTTGCGCAGCTGCGACTGGGTCATGTCCTCGTGCGCGGTGCGGTAGGCGTCCCAGAGCTTCAGGATGCCGACGAACTCGGACTTCGCATCACGGAACTGCGCATGCGCATTGTCGGCCGCGGCGCGCTGGTCGGATGGCCGCTCGCGCGGATCCTGGATGCCGAGGAACGACGCGATCGCGAGCATCTCGTGCAGACAGCCGTGCGCCTGCGCGGCGACCAGCATCCGCGCCAGCTTCACGTCCACCGGCAACTTCGCCATCGTTCGGCCGATCGGCGTGAGCCGGCGCTGCGCATCGACCGCGCCGAGTTCGGCCAGCTGCTGCCAGCCGTCGGCGATGGCGCGCGGATCGGGCGGGTCGATGAAGGGGAAATCCTCGACCAGGTTCGCTTCCAGACGCGACACCTCGTCCGTGCGCCCGCGGCGGCGCTTGCCGGCTCGCTCGCCGTCGCCGCCCAATCCGAGCGACAGCATCCGCAGGATCACCCCGGCCAGCGCCGCGCGGCGGATTTCCGGGTCGGTGTACGCCACGCGCGACTGGAAGTCGGCCTCCGAATAGATCCGGTAGCAGGTGCCGGGCGCGATCCGGCCGCAGCGGCCCTTGCGCTGGTCGGCGCTGGCCTGGCTCACCGGTTCGATGTGCAGGCGATCGAGCTTGAGCCGCGGGCTGTAGCGCTTGACGCGCGCCAGCCCCGGATCGACCACGTAATGGATGCGCGGCACCGTCAACGAGGTCTCGGCGACGTTGGTCGCCAGCACGATGCGCCGCTGCGGGCCGGGATTGAACACCCGGTCCTGGTCGCGCGCCGACAGCCGCGCGTACAGCGGCAGCACTTCGGTGTGGCGGTACTTGCGGTGCTCCAGCGCCTGGTGCGCGTCGCGGATCTCGCGCTCGCCGGGCAGGAAGATCAGGGTGTCACCCATTGGACGTTCACGCGCGATCTCGTCGCAGGCGGCGAGGACGCCGTCGAGCACCGTGCGTTCGCCTTCCTCCTCGCCCTCTCCTTCCAGCGGCCGGTAGCGCACTTCCACCGGATAACCGCGGCCTTCGACGTTGACGACCGGCGCGCCGCCGAAATGCGCGGCGAAGCGTTCGGTATCGATGGTGGCCGAGGTCACGATGACCTTCAGGTCGCGGCGCCGCTGCAGCAGCTGCTTCAGATAGCCGAGCAGGAAATCGATGTTGAGGCTGCGCTCGTGGGCCTCGTCGATGATGATGGTGTCGTAGGCGGACAGCCAGCGGTCCGAGGCAATCTCGGCCAGCAGGATGCCGTCGGTCATGAACTTGACCGCGGTGTCGGCCGAGACGTTGTCCGAAAAGCGCACCTGGAAGCCCACCGCGCCACCCAGCGGCACCTGCAGTTCCTCGGCCACGCGCCGCGCCACCGCGCGCGCGGCGATCCGGCGCGGCTGGGTGCAGGCGATCATGCCGGCGGCGCCGCGCCCGGCGGCCAGGCACAGCTTCGGCAGCTGGGTGGTCTTGCCCGAACCGGTCTCGCCGGCAATCACCACCACCGGATGGTCGCGGATCAGCGCAACGATCTCGTCGGCGTGCGCGGCGATCGGCAGCACCGGGTCGACCAGTGCCCGTGGCAGGCGCGCGGCACGTGCCTGGCGACGTTCGACCGACTGCGACAGCGCAGCCTCGAACGCCACGCGCGCCCCGGTGTCGCCGGGCGCGGCCTGCCAACGGCGCAGCAGGCCTTTCAGGCGCGCGGCATCGCGGCTGCAGGCGCCGTCGATGGCGCGCTGCGCCTGTCTTGACGCGGCGCTTGCATTGGAGTCGATAGGCTTCATTGATTATCTTGGCAGCAAGGTTCGATTTCACATGCCTGCCGCCACTGCCTATTGTGGCGTCATGCCCTTTCCAGGAGAAACAAGATGGCCAAGTCCCCCAGCAAGAAGAAGAAGCCGGCCCCGCCGAAACCCGCCGCATCACCCGGCCCGGGCGACCGCGGCCCGGCCATCGATATCGGGATCAACGCGACCGATCGCAAGAAGATCGCCCAGGGCCTGTCGGTGTTCCTGTCCGACGCCTACACCCTGTACCTGAAGACCCACAACTTCCACTGGAACGTGACCGGGCCGATGTTCAATGCCCTGCACAACATGTTCGAGGAACAGTACACCGAGCAGTGGACGGCGCTGGACGACATCGCCGAACGCATTCGCGCACTGGGCTTCAACGCCCCCGGCTCGTATGCGGAATTCATCCGCCTCTCGACGATCAAGGAAGAGCCGGGCCTGACCGAGGCGCCCGACTGGCGCGAGATGGTGCACCAGCTGGTAGTCGGCAACGAAGCCGTCTGCCGCACCGCACGCGAAGTGCTGGACGTGGCCGACGACGCCGACGACGCCCCCACCGAGGACCTGCTGACCCAGCGCCTGCACACCCACGAGAAGTACGCCTGGATGCTGCGCTCGCTGCTGCAGTAAGGCAGCAAGGGCAGTCTCCAGGGCGCGGCCGTCGCAGGACGGCCGCGCCTTTTTCGTCGGAGCCGTTGCGGGAGATGTTGTGGGAGCGCGGCAAATCCCGACGCCATCGCGCGTCAATCCCCGACTGACCCGCGACGCCGGCTTGCTACCCTTGCATGCATGGGCAACACCGCACTCGAAACACTCCAGCAGACTTTTGGCCACGCCGCCTTCCGCGGCGAGCAGGCCGCCATCGTCGAACACGTCACCGCCGGCTTTGATGCGCTGGTGCTGATGCCCACCGGCGGCGGCAAGTCGCTGTGCTACCAGATCCCGGCGCTGCTGCGCGAAGGCTGCGGCGTCGTGGTCTCGCCGCTGATCGCGCTGATGCAGGACCAGGTCGAGGCGCTGCGCCAGCTGGGCGTGCGCGCCGAATACCTCAACTCCACCCTCGACGGCGAAACCTCGGCGCGGGTCGAACGCGAGCTGCTGGCCGGCGAAATCGACCTGCTCTACGTCGCCCCGGAGCGCCTGCTGACGCCGCGTTTCCTGTCGCTCCTGGAACGCAGCAAGATCGCCTTGTTCGCCATCGACGAGGCCCACTGCGTCTCGCAGTGGGGCCACGATTTCCGCCGCGAATACCGTGAGCTCACCCTGCTGCACGAACGCTGGCCCGGGATCCCGCGGATCGCGCTCACCGCCACCGCCGACCCGCCGACCCAGCGCGAGATCGCCGAACGCCTGCAGCTGGAGGACGCGCGCCGCTTCGTCAGCTCCTTCGACCGCCCCAACATCCGCTACACCGTGGTCCAGAAGGACAACGGCAGCGCGCAGCTGCGCGATTTCCTGGGCGCGCACCACGGCGAGGCCGGCATCGTCTACTGCCTGTCGCGCAAGAAGGTCGAGAAGACCGCCGAGGCACTGGTCGAACTGGGCTTCGACGCGCTGCCCTACCACGCAGGCCTGGACGCGCAGACGCGCGCCGCCAACCAGCGCCGCTTCCTGCGCGACGAAGGCGTGGTGATCGTCGCCACCATCGCCTTCGGCATGGGCATCGACAAGCCCGACGTGCGCTTCGTCGCCCATGTCGACCTGCCCAAATCGATCGAGGGCTATTACCAGGAGACCGGCCGCGCCGGCCGCGACGGCGAGCCGGCCGAAGCCTGGCTGTGCCATGGCCTCGGCGACGTGGTGCTGCTCAAGCAGATGATCGAGAACTCCGAGGCCGGCGAGGAGCGCAAGCGGCTGGAGCGGCGCAAGCTTGATGCCCTGATCGGCTACTGCGAGACCATGCGCTGCCGCCGCCAGGTGCTGCTGGCCAGTTTCGGCGAAGAGTACTCGGCGCATGGCCCCGGCCAGCCCTGCGGCAACTGCGACAACTGCCTGACCCCGGCCGAAACCTGGGACGCCACCGTGGCGGCGCAGAAGGCATTGAGCTGCGTGTACCGCAGCGGCCAGCGTTTCGGCGTCGCCCACCTGGTGGATGTCCTGCGCGGCGCCGACAACGAACGCATCCGCCAGTTCGGACACGAGCGTTTGTCGACGTTCGGCGTCGGCGACGACCTCGACGCGCGCACCTGGCGCGGGGTGTTCCGGCAGCTGGTCGCGGCCGGCCTGCTCGACGTCGACACCGAAGGCTACGGCGGCCTGCGCCTGACCGACGCCAGCCGCGCCGTCCTGCGCGGCGAGCAGACCGTCATGCTGCGCAAGGAACTCCCGCGCAAGAAGCAGCGCGAACGCAGCCGCGCGCGGGGCGCCACCGCTGCCGACGCGGTCGAACTGTCGGCAGCCGAGCAGCCATTGTTCGAGGCGCTGCGCGACCTGCGCACGCACCTGGCGCGCGAGCAGAACGTGCCGCCGTACGTGATCTTCCACGATGCCACCCTGCGCGGGATCGCCAGGCAGCGGCCGGCATCACTCGATGAGCTGGCGCAGGTCGGCGGCATCGGCGGCACCAAGCTCGACCGCTACGGCGAGCAGGTGCTGGACGTCGTGCAGCGGCAGGCTGCTGCGGCCTGAGGCCGGGAACTGGCCGGATGACGCGGTCCCGTTACGCGCAGTAAACGTCGTTGCTGGAAGCCTGGCCCTGCGCGAGCTGTTCGCCAGCCCATTCCAGCACCAGGTCCATGACCAGTCCGGTCTCGATGAGGTTGGCCTGGAATGCGCGTTCAAGTTGCTCGCGCGACAACGGGCGGGTCACGGTTTCGCCCGCCTGCGCAGCCATGGCTGCCGCGAGTTCGGCGATGCGCGCCGCGAACTGGCGCTTCTGCGCGAGCTGGTTGAAAAATCCGGTGGATAGCGCCGTTGCTTTCATGCTCTTCTCTCCTGCATGGCGTGGATGTCGTGTCTCGGGAAATCACATCGGGTGCGGCAATTCCGGCAACGCCACGCCGCCGGTCAAACCGGGCCCTGCAGCGCGTGTCGTCTGGGCCATGGCGGCCCGCGGCGTGCCGCGTTCGACACCCAATGGATGCGGCGGGGCGCCTCAAGTTCCGCGCATTCTCGACCATGCGATGTACGGCCTGCGTGAGCGGCAGCCGGGAATTCCAGTGCCTGCATGACCGACCGGCGACCAGCCCGCCAACCGCAGGCCCGGCAGCGTCCGTCCCTTGAGGCAGCTCCAATGGGAGGCATCGAATGCATCGAAGCTCGCTGTCCAGCGACGCCCGGAACGTGCTGTTCCGTCGCGCTTCGGCAGCGAGGCTCCCGTCGTCGCCGGAATGGTTGGTGGGCCGTGATGGATTCGAACCATCGACCAGCGGATTAAAAGTCCGATGCTCTACCGACTGAGCTAACGGCCCACGGGGCCCGCGCCTGCGCGCGGGGAGGCAATTCTAGCGCACTGCCGCGACCACGCCCTACGCCTTGTAGCGCGTGGGATCGGGTGCATGCGCGGCGGAGAAGCCTTCGGCGCGCAGGCGGCAGGCATCGCAGTGGCCGCAGGCGCGGCCCTCGGCGTCGGCCTGGTAGCAGGAGACCGTCTGCGCGAAATCGACGCCCAGGCGCCCGCCTTCGCGGACGATGTCGGCCTTGCTCATCCGCTGCAACGGTGCGTGGACGCGGATGCCCGCGCCTTCGACGCCCGCCTTGGTGGCCAGGTTGGCCAGGCGCTCGAACGCCTCGATGAATTCCGGCCGGCAGTCGGGGTAGCCGGAATAGTCGACGGCGTTGACGCCGCAGAAGATGTCGGCCGCGCCCAGCACTTCGGCCCAGCCCAGCGCCACCGACAGCATGATGGTGTTGCGCGCCGGCACGTAGGTGACCGGGATGGCCGGCGCATCCGCGTCCTGGTCGGAATCCAGGGGCACGTCGATGTCGGCAGTGAGGGCGGAGCCGCCGATCGTGCGCAGGTCGACGTTGACGGTCTTGTGCTCGGCGGCACCGAGCGCGGCGGACACCCGCGCGGCGGCGTCCAGTTCGGACGTGTGGCGCTGGCCGTACGACACGCTGAGCGCATGCACGGCAAAGCCCTGCTCGCGCGCGATGGCCAGGACGACGGCGGAATCCATGCCACCGGAAACAAGGACGACTGCTTTTTTCATGGGGGAGGCAAATCGGGAAATCGGGGATCAGGAGGGCGCAGGGTTCAACGGCCCGGCTCGTCGTTCCACAGCAGCTTGTGCAACTGCATCTGGAACTTCACCGGCAGGCGGTCGGCGACGATCCAGTCGGCCAGTTCGCGCGGGGCGAGTTCGGACTTGCTGGGCGAGAACAGCACGTCGCAGCGCTGGTCGAGGCCGTGTTCGGCGACCACGTCACGCGCCCATTCGTAGTCGGCGCGGCCGCAGAGCACGAACTTGACCTGGTCGTGGGAGGTCAGCAGCGGGAGATTTTCCCAGCGGTTGCGCTCGGCTTCGCGCGAGCCCGGGGTCTTGAGGTCCAGCACGCGCGACACGCGCGGGTCGACGTCGGAAATGTCGATCGCGCCGGAAGTCTCCAGCGACACCGCGTAGCCGGCATCGCACAGGCGCTGCAGCAGGCCGATGCAACGCTTCTGCGACAGCGGCTCGCCGCCGGTCACGCACACGTGGCGCACGCCGTGGCGCGCGACCTCGGCGAGGATGGCGCCGATCTCCCACCACTGCCCGCCGTGGAAGGCATAGGCGGTGTCGCAGTACTGGCAGCGCAGCGGGCAACCGGTCAGGCGCACGAACACGGTCGGCCAGCCGGCATCGCGGGCTTCGCCCTGCAGCGACAGGAAAATCTCGGTGATGCGCAGCCGGTCTGCCGAAGCGGCAGCGGCCGCGTCGTGGGCAGCGGATACGGCGTTCATGTGGGAATTGTAGAGCCTGCCCGGGCTTGATCCGGGGGTGGGTGTTGGCCCACCGCTGCCATCCGGGGGACGGCGTCTGGGATTCAACGGAAAGACGGCGGGCCTGGGCCCTCCTACTGCACCTGCGACAGCTGGATCGCGCGCAGCCTGTCCTCGGCGGTGCGCGCGGCGTCGGTGCCCGGATAGCGCGCCGACACTTCGGACAAGGTCCTTTCGGCGTCGCCGAGCTGCTTCTGCCCGTACTGCGACAGCCCCACCTTCAACAGCGCGCCGGGCGCCTTGTCGTGGGTCGGATAGCGGTCGATCAGCGCCTGGAACTGCTGCTGCGCCAGGGCGTAGTTCTGGGTGACGTAATAGCTCTCGCCGAGCCAGTAGTAGGCATTCGGCGCATAGGCGCCGCTCGGATGGGCCTGCAGGAAATCCTGGAACAGCTGCGCCGACTCCGAATAGCGGCCGGCCTTGAGCGCGTCGAACGCCACCTCGTAGGCACCGCGCTCGTCGGCGGTCCGGGTCATCGCACCCGGGTCGCCGTAGACCGCGGGCGCGGCTTCCGGCACCGCGCCGGCAGTCGCGGCAGCGGCGGGCGTGGCCGGAGCCGTAGCGGTGGGAACGGAATTCGGGTCCAGCGTCGGCGCGGGCGCCCCGCTCTCCATCCGGTTCAGGCGCCCGTCGAGGTCGAGGTACTGGGCGCGGTTGGTCGACTCGAGCTGCTCGTTCTTGCGCTGCAGTTCCTCGAGTTGCGAACGCAATGCCTGCAACTCGTTCTTGATCTGGGTGACCTGGTTGAGCAGATCCACGTTGCCGCGGTTGTTGGCCCCCTGCTGCTCGAGCGCGGCCACGCGGTCGGCGAGGCTGGCGCGCTGCGCGAACGCGGGCGTTGCGGCGAAGACGGCGCCGATCGCGGCGGCGAGGGCGAAACTGCGGATGATCGTGATCGAAGGCATGGTCATGTCCGGAAGGACTGTCTGGTTTTCTGGTTCTGTAAAGACAATCGGCAGCTGACGGGGTTCCCGCCAGCTGCCGACGTCGGTTACGCGGACTGCTTACTTCGCGGTGTACACGATCTCGACGCGACGGTTCTTGGCCCAGCAATCCTCGCTCGAGTCGGTGCAGGTCGGGCGCTCTTCGCCGTAGCTGACCACCGTGATCTGGGCACCGGAGCCGCCATTGGCCTGCAGTGCCGAAGACACCGAATTGGCACGGCGCTCGCCGAGGCCCAGGTTGTAGTCGCGGCTGCCGCGCTCGTCGGCGTTGCCTTCCAGGGTCATGCGCGAGGACGGACGGTCACGCAGGTACTTGGCGTGGCAGGCCATCGCGGCCTGGAATTCCGGACGCAGCGCGTCCTGGTCCAGGTCGAAGTAGACAACGCGCTGGCGCAGGCAGGCATCGGTGTCGAGGTCGCCGGGGCCGTAGGCGCCCGGAGTGGTCGGCCCGGTCTGGTCGACGACCCCGGTGCTCGGGCCGGTGTCGGCCGGCGGCACTTCCTTGACCTTCTTGGAACAGGCAACGGCTGCGGTGCAAAGCACGGCCGTCAACAGCACGCGGGTAATGGTATTCATCTCGTCGAATCCTTTGCGTTGAAGGGGTATTGCGGAAACGTCGGAAAGCTTCGGGGTCAAGGTGTGCAGGGAACGTCAGCGCTGGGCGCGGAACGGTCCCCATGCCGGCTCGCGGACGTCGCCGTCGGCGAGTACCAGGCGCTGGCGAACGCGGCCATCGGACGAAACGGCATACAGCACGCCCCGCCGTCCCTCGCGGGCCGCATAAAGCACCATGCTGGCGTTCGGGGCGAAGCTCGGCGATTCGTCAAGTGACCCCGGCGACAGCGTGGACCAGCGCGGCGACCCCAGGCTGCGATCCAGCAGTGCAATACGGTACACGTTGCCACTGCCTTGTGCCACGGCGATTTTCTTGTCGTCGAACGACACCGTCGGGCTGGCGTTGTACCTGCCCTGGAACGTCACCCGGCTGGCGCTGCCGCCGCTGGCCGACACCTGGTAGATCTGCGGCTGTCCGCCGCGGTCGGAGGTGAAGTACAGGCTGCTGCCGTCGGCGCTCCATGTCGGCTCGGTATCGATGCCGAACTGGTTGGTGATCTGGGTCAGCGCCTTGCTGCCCAGGTCCATCACGTAGATTTCCGGGTTGCCGCTGCGCGACAGGGTCAACGCCAGGCGACGGCCATCGGGCGAGAACGCCGGCGAACTGTTGATGCCGCGGAAGCTGGCGATCAGCTCGCGGCTGCCGGTGGTGATGTCCTGGATGTAGATCGAGGAATTGCCCTTCTCGAAACTCACGTACGCCACCTTGCGGCCGTCCGGGCTCCACGACGGCGACAGCAGCGGCTCGGGCGAACGCACCACGGTCTGCGGGTTGTAGCCGTCCGAGTCGGCGACCATCAGCGCGTAGCGCGCGCCCTTGCCGGTGCCGGTCACGGTGATGTAGGCGATGCGGGTCCAGAACGCGCCGCGCACGCCTAGGATTTTTTCGTAGATCGCATCGGCCATCTGGTGCGCGACGTCGCGCATCGCGCTCGAACGCGCGGTCATCGCGAAGCCGAGCAGGCGCTCCTGCTTGGCCACGTCGAACAGCTCGTATTCCACCCGGTAGCTGCCTGCACCGGCATCGAGCACGTGGCCGACGACGATGAAATCCTGCTTGAGCAGGCGCCAGGTCGGGAACTGGATTTCGCCGCCCCGCGCGGGCTTTTCGACCATGTCGGCCACCGGCAGAGTGCGGAACTGGCCGGAGCGTGCAAGGTCGGCGCCCACCACCGCGGCCACGTCGGTTTCCGGCGCCACGCCGCCGCCCTGGTAGGGCATCGGCACCACCGCGATCGGCAACGCCGAGGCGTTGCCGCCGACGATGTCGATTTCCAGGCCCCGCTCCTGGGAAAGGGCCGCAAGCGGCAGCAGGAAGGCGAAGATCGCGGCGAAGGCGGCGAAAAGGCGCGGGGATGCTTTCATGGGCAGGCCGTGGCTGGAAAAACTGAATGGTGGCAGGGTCTGTGTGAACGGCGTCTCAAAGCTGAACGCGGCTCTCGCCGTAGCGGCCTTGACGCGCGAATTCCCGGGCTTTGACCTGTGGCGAAACGACAGATCCGCTTGGCGCAAGCGTAGTTCCGAGACCTCGACAAGGCGAACCCAGCGTCTTCCGCGCCCCGGCCCTCGCGCCACGCGAGGGCGCTCATCGGGACGAGAACCTGTGGCTCGCAAGCATCCCTCTTCACCCCGCAGGCGGGAGAAGGATTCGGCATCCCCACTCGTCAGCGATCCTGCGCCTCGAAGTTGAGGATCAGATTGCGCTGGAACACCGATTCGAAGCCCGCGTACGGCAGCGGCTTGGCCTTGAGCACGGCAGCCTCGACCGAGCGGCGCCCGAGTTCGTCGTAAGGGCACGACGGATCGACCTTGGCGCTCATCACGTCGCCGCCGGGCAGCTGGGTGATGTAGATCCGGCAGCGCTGGCCCTGCGGCACGTTTTCGGGCCGGGTCCAGTTGCGCAGCACCGCTTCCTGGATCGCCGCGGCATAGCGCGCGGACAGGCCCGCATCCGCGCCATTGTTGCCCGGCGGCGGCGGCGCGCTCGCGGCAGCATCCGAAGCCTGCTTGGCCCGCACGTCGGCGATCTGCTTGAGCTTATGCTCGGCCAGCTTGGCTTCGCGCTCGGCCTTGGCGCGTTCGGCCTGGATCTTCTTCAGCTTCTCGTCGCGCTGCTGCTCGGCGAGGCGGAACTTGCGTTCGGCCTCCTCCTGCTTCTTGCGCTCGGTCAGGTCGATCTGCTCCTGGCGACGCTTCTCTTCCTGCTCGCGCTCGCGCGTCTCGGCAGAAATGGCGTTGCGGTCGACCTTTTCCTGTTCGATCGGGGCCGGCTCGGGCACGAAGTCCTGCGCTTCCTGCTGCTTGGGCACAGGCGATTCCTGCGGCTCCGGCTCGGGAATCGGCTGCGGCAGCGGCACGGCGTCTTCTTCCACTTTCTGCGGCGGCGCTGGCTCGGGCTCCGGTTCCGGCAGCGGCTCGGCTTCCCGCGCCAGCGCGCGACGCATCTGCGTGGACAGCTCGCTGGTGTCGACCATCTCCGCGCTGATCGGCGAACCGGCGGCCGCGATCGGCGCTGCGTCGCGCGTCCACCACAATCCGATGAACATCAACGCGAACAGGAACGCGTGCAGCGCGATCGCCAGCACCACGGCCAGGGTCGAGTCGGCGCGCGTTTCCCGCATTACGGGGCGCTCTGGTGCTGCGGGTCGCTCATCAAGCCGACCTTTTCGACGCCGGCGCGCTGCAGCAGCACCATCGCGTCCATCACCTTCTGGTAGTTGGCGCTGCCGTCACCGGCCACGAAGATCGCCTGCTTCGGGTTCTGGTTGACGATCCCGCGCACCCGCGCCTCGAGCTCCTCGGCGCCGATCGCCTGCGGCCGGTCGCTGCCGGGCAGCACCAGAGCGTAGGCGCCGCCGGCATCGACCTGCACCACCATCGGGTCCTTGTCCTGTTCGAGCGACTTCGCGTTCGACTCGGGCAGCTCGACGTCGACGCCGAGGTTCATCAGCGGCGCGGTCACCATGAAGATGATCAGCAGCACCAGCATCACGTCGATGTAGGGCACGACGTTGATGTCGGCCTTGAGCTTGTGCTTGCGGATGCGGCGGCCGTTGGCGTTCATGGCCATGTTGGTTTCACCTCAATGTCATGTTCGATGCGGGCCGACAGGCACGAACGTGCGACGGCCCGCGCCGGGGTTGGGCCGCTCAATCGTCGAGGTGGGACTGGCGCTGCAGGATCGAGGAGAACTCCTCGGCGAAGGCGTCGTAACGGGTGGCAATGCGCTCGACCTTGGTGGCGAAGCGGTTGTAGGCCCACACCGCCGGGATCGCCGCGAACAGGCCCATCGCGGTGGCGATCAGCGCCTCGGAGATGCCGGGCGCGACGCTGGCGATGGTCGCTTCCTTGACGTTGGCCAGCCCCTGGAACGAGATCATGATCCCCCACACCGTGCCGAACAGGCCGACGTAGGGGCTGATCGAACCGACGTTGGCGAGGAATTCGAGGTTGCGTTCCAGCCCGTCGAGCTCGCGCGAGGTGGTCACGCGCATCGCGCGCTGCGCGCCTTCGAGCTGGATCCGGCTGTCGACGCCGCGGCGCTCGCGGATGCGGTTGAACTCGCGGAAGCCGCTTTCGAAGATCGCCTCCAGGCCACCCGAGTCGCGGCCGCGACCCTGCGCGCCGGCGTAGAGCTTGGACAGCTCGGCGCCCGACCAGAAGCGCTCCTCGAAGCGGTCGGCTTCGTCCTCGGCGCGGCTGAGCAGGCTGCGCTTGCGGAAGATGATCACCCACGACGCGATCGAGGCGACCAGCAGCAGCAGCATCACGAACTGCACCGGGATCGAGGCGTGCAGGATCAGCTGCACGATGTCGAGATGGTTGCCTGCCGCCGCGGCCGCGCCGCTGGCCACGTTCGGGTCGGCCGCCAGTTCCGCCGCGGTGGTCGCGGCTTCTTCCGGCAAGGGTTCGACCGAGGTCGCCTGCAGCAATGCAAGTAGGGGCGTCATGGATGGGCTCCGGTGTCTGGATGGGGTCTGGCGATGGCTTTGGTGCGGGCTTCGGCGATGGCGGCCGCCATGGCGGCGCGACTGCTGTCTCGTGTGCCGCATGGCGTGCGACGGGTCGAACCTGTGCTGGTCACTGCGCGCCTTGTTCGAGGGTCTTGAGTTGCTGGTACAGCGTTTCGGGGATGCCGCGCGGGCGGAAGCCGGCGGCGTCCAATGCCGCGACCTTGACCTCGGCGTCGAGCAGCAGCCTGCCGCCGCAGCGGATGTCCTGCTCGATCACCAGGCTCGCGCCACGGCACTGGCGCAGCGCGACCGCCACGTCGAGCGCGTCGTCGAGCCGCGCCGGCGCGCGGAAATCGATCTGCATCGCCCGCACCGCGAACACCAGGCCATGTTCGACCCGCAGCAGCTCCTGTCCGTAACCGCGCGCGCGCAGCCATTCGGTCCGCGCGCGCTCGAGAAACGCCAGGTACTGCGCGTGGTAGACCACGCCACCGGCGTCGGTATCTTCCCAATAGACCCGTGTCGGCCAACTGAACGGGAGCCGGGAATCGGAAACGGGGGATGCGGAATCGCTCAAGCGCGCTCTCCCGCGCTCGCGCGCGACGGGGCGACGTTGGGCCGGTTTGCGGGGAGAAAAGTCAGAACAGTTCCTCCGGCTCCCCATTGCCCATTCCCGGTTCCTGCCGCCTGGGCTTCAGGCCGAGGTGCCGATACGCCTTGTGCGAAGCCATCCGCCCGCGCGCTGTGCGGACCAGGAATCCCTGCTGGATCAGGTACGGCTCGATCACGTCCTCGAGCGTGCCGCGCTCCTCGCTCAGCGCCGCGGCCAGCGATTCGACGCCGACCGGGCCGCCGTCGAAGTTCTCGATGATCAGGTTGAGCAGGCGCCGGTCGAGGTCGTCGAAACCCTCCGGGTCCACCTTCAGCATCAGCATCGCGGCGTTGGCCACGTCATGGTCGATGCGGCCGGCGGCGCGCACCTGGGCGTAGTCGCGCACGCGCCGCAGCAGCCGGTTGGCGATGCGCGGGGTGCCGCGCGAGCGGCGCGCGATCTCGTCGGCGCCCTCGGCGACGCAGTCGATGCCGAGGATCTTCGCCGAACGCCGCACGATCCGGGTCAGTTCCGCGGCGCTGTAGAACTCCAGCCGCTGGACGATGCCGAAGCGGTCGCGCAGCGGCGCGGTCAGCAGGCCGGCGCGGGTGGTGGCGCCGATCAGGGTGAACGGCGGCAGGTCGAGCTTGATCGAGCGCGCGGCCGGGCCCTCGCCGATCATGATGTCGATCTGGAAATCCTCCATCGCCGGATACAGCACTTCCTCCACGACGGGCGAGAGGCGGTGGATCTCGTCGATGAACAGCACGTCGTGCGGCTGCAGGTTGGTCAGCAGCGCGGCGAGGTCGCCGGCCTTCTCGATCACCGGGCCGGAGGTCACGCGCAGGTTGACGCCCAGTTCGTTGGCGATGACGTGGCTGAGCGTGGTCTTGCCCAGCCCGGGCGGGCCGAAGATCAGCACGTGGTCGAGCGATTCGCCGCGGTGCTTGGCCGCCTCGATGTAGATCGACAGCTGCTCGCGCACCGGCTGCTGGCCGAGGTACTCGTCCAGCCGCTTGGGCCGGATGCTGGCCTCGATGGCCTCGTCCTCGCGCGTGGCGTCGGCGGCGATGATGCGGTCGTCGGTCATGCGCCTATGTTCGCACGGCCACGCCGCGATGCGCTTGCGAAAGGTCTTGTAGGAGCGGCTTCAGCCGCGAGCTTTTGCCCCTCCTTGCGAACGGCTGCCCACGGATTGCGGTGCTGCGGAAGACACCCCTCCCCAACCCTCCCCTGCCTTCGCAGGGGAGGGAGCCACGGCAAGAGAGCAGGAGTCGCGGCCAACGCCGCTCCCACACGAGTCAGGCGACTTCGCGGCAGGCGGCTGCGGCCACCGCGAACGAACGCTTGCGCGCGGCGTGGTCGAAGATGTTGGCCGTCAGCAGCAGTTCGTCCGGCCGGTGGCGCTCGAGGAAGGCTGCGATCCCGTCGCGCACGCCGGCCTGGTCGCCCAGCACGGTGCAGGCCAGCGCCTGCTCGACCATCGCCTTCTCGGCCGGGCTCCAGAACGTCTCGATGTCGTCGACCGGCGGCGGCACCAGCCCGGGCTGGCCGCGGCGCAGGCGCACGAAACTCTGCTGCTGCGTCGTGAACAGGCGCCTGGCTTCCGCCTCGCTGTCGGCGCCGACCACGTTGAGCGCCAGCATCGCGTAAGGCTTCGCCAGCCGCTTCGACGGCCTGAAATCCTGCCGGTACAGCGCCAGCGCCTGCTCCATCGCCGCCGGCGCGAAATGCGAGGCGAAGGCGAACGGCAGGCCCATCGCCGCCGCCAGCTGGGCACTGAACAGGCTCGATCCCAACAGCCACACCGGCACTTCGATGCCGCCGCCGGGCACGGCCTGCACCGGCTGCCCCGGGCGCACGGGTTCGAAGTAGCGCAGCAGTTCGGCCACGTCCTGCGGGAATGCGTCGGCGCCGTCGAAATAGCGCCGCAGCGCGCGCGTGGTGGCCTGGTCGGTACCCGGCGCACGGCCGAGTCCCAGGTCGATCCGATCCGGATACAGCGAAGCCAGCGTGCCGAACTGCTCGGCCACCTGCAGCGGCGCGTGGTTGGGCAGCATCACCCCGCCCGCCCCGACGCGGATCGTCGACGTGCCACCCGCCACATGCCCGATCAGCACCGCCGTCGCCGCGCTGGCGATGCCGGGCATGTTGTGGTGTTCGGCCAGCCAGTAGCGGTGGTAACCGAGGGCCTCGGCGTGGCGGGCCAGATCGAGCGTATTGGCGAACGCCTCCCGCGGCGTGCTGCCTTCGGTGACGGGGGCGAGATCGAGGATCGAGTACGGAATCATCGTGGGGCTCCGGCGGGGACCCGGGGGATATCGGGACGGTCGGGGTGTTTTGCCATGCCCGCGAACATGGACTTTCGTCCATGCCGGCCGGTGACCCGTACTCGGCGTTGGCGTTGACTCTGGTCTGGCCTTGGCCTTCTGAAGAACACACCGTCCCACCTTTGTCGGCAGACCCGGAGGGCGCCGCACATGGATGTGCGGCGTTTTTCCAGGGGACAGGATGTCCCGTAGAAAAATCCCTGCGTCAATGACACGCCCGGTTAGCTCTGTACGGGGAAGCGTTTTTCTTTGCTTCGTTTCTTTGACTCGCGCCATCCATGGCGCTCACCCCTCCGGGGCCAGCGTCACTGCGCGCACTCCTGTGCGCGCAGTGACGCTTATCAAAAGAAATGAAGTCGCCGAAGGCGGAAGCTTCTGACTTTTTCACTTCCTGCGATTGGCGTTTTGACCCCTGGAAACCTCGGGAAAAAGAGGACGATGGATCAGGCTCGCCCATCGACCCATCAGTCACTAGATCTCGACCTGCGCCCCCAACTCCACCAGTCGATTACCCGGAATCCGGAAGAACCCCGTCGCCGGCGCCGCGTTGCGGTGCATGAAGGCGAACAGGCGATCGCGCCAGATCGGCATGCCGCGGTGGCGACTTGCGACCACCGTCTCGTGGCTGGCGAAATAGGTGGTTTCCATTGGATCGAAATGGATGCCGCCCTGGTCGCACGAGCGCATCAGCGCCAATGGCACGTCCGGGATTTCCATGAAGCCGAAGCGGATCAGCACGCGGTAGAAATCGTCGCCGATCGATTCGAGCTGCAACCGCATCCCCGGCGGCGCGTAGGGCACGGTGAGTGTTTCCACGGTCAAGAAGACGTTGCGCTCATGCAGCACCTTGTTGTGCTTGAGGTTGTGCAACAGGCCATGGGGAACGACGCCCGGATCGGCGGTCAGGAAGATCGCGGTCCCGGGTACGCGCACCGGCGGGGCCAGCATCAGGCCCGGCAGGAAGGTGTCGAGCTGGATGCCTTCCTTGCGCACTTCCTCATGCAGCAACTCGCGGCCACGGCGCCAGGTGCGCAGCAGGGTGAACACGCACAGACCCAGCACCACCGGGAACCACGCGCCGTCGAAGAACTTCGCGCCGTTGGCGACGACGAAGCCCACGTCGACCACGAAGAACACCACGCACAGCGGCAGCACCCACTTGCGTCCGCGCGGCCACAGCGCACGCGCCACCAGTGCCAGCAGCAGGGTGTCGATCAGCATCGTCGCCGACACCGAGATGCCGTAGGCCGTCGCCAGCGCGGTGGAACTCTGGAACATCAGCACCACGGCCAGCACCGCCACCATCAGGGTCCAGTTGATGTACGGAATGTAGATCTGCCCGATCGTCTCGCTGGACGTATGCTTGATGGCCATGCGCGGGATGTAGCCCAGCTGCATCGCCTGCCGGCCCACGGAATACGCGCCGGTGATGACCGCCTGCGAGGCGATGATGGCCGCCATCGTCGCCAGGACGATCATCGGATACAGCGCCCACTCCGGCACGGCTTCGTAGAACGGGTTCCGCACGGCCTCGGGATGCTTGAGCACGAATGCCCCCTGCCCCAGGTAATTGAGCATCAGGCAAGGCAGCACCATGCCGTACCACGCATAGCGGATCGGGCGCGCGCCGAAATGGCCCATGTCGGCGTACAGCGCCTCGCCACCGGTGACTGCCAGCACGACCGCACCGAGGATGAACATCGAGTGCCAGCCATGGCTCATGAAGAACTTTGCCGCCCACCAGGGATTGAGCGCGTTGAGCACTTCCGGGGCGTCGATGATGTTGTGGATCCCGATCGCGGCCAGCGCGATGAACCAGACCACCGTGATCGGCCCGAAGATCCGCCCCACCTTGGCCGTGCCGAAGCGCTGGGCGAGGAACACCAGCACCAGGATCACCACCGCGATGGGCACGATGAAGCGCTCCAGCCCGGGCGCCGCGACTTCCAGGCCCTCGACGGCGCCAAGCACGGTGATCGCCGGCGTGATCACGCCGTCGCCGAAGAACAGCGACGCGCCGAAGATGCCGAGGATGCCGACGATGTACGCCGAACGCCCGCCCTTGGCCAGGGTGCGCTGGGCCAGCGCCATCAGCGCCATGATCCCGCCCTCGCCCTCGTTGTCGGCACGCATGATGATGCTGACGTACTTGAGTGTCACCACGATCATCAGCGCCCAGAACACCAGCGACAGGATGCCCAGGATCGTGTCGTGGTTGCCGGTCAGGCCGAAGTGCGGCGAGAACGCTTCCTTCAGCGTGTACAGCGGGCTGGTGCCGATGTCGCCGAAGACCACGCCGAGCGCGCCGACGACGAGGCCGGGCAGGCCGATCTTGTCGTTGGCAGTCTTTGCGTCAGTACCCATCGTTCGCCTTCCGTGGTGTTTTCCCTGCGCGGCCGGTTCGATCCATGGCCAGGTCGGAAAAATGGCGGTTGGTTGCCGGGATACGATTCCCGGGGCGCCGGTGATAATTCATCGTGACCTCATTTCATCGCGGCGCGGTTCAACGCAGCGCGGACTGTAGCGCCTTGCGGATGATGGTTTCGGCAACGTCGCCCTCGGCGAATGCCTGCCGGGCCATGCGCTGCGCTTCGGCCGGCTTGTAGCCAAGCTGCTGCAGGGCGATGGTGGCTTCCGAAAGCGGATCGGCAGCCACGTTGGCCGCGCCCTTCGCCGCGCCGCCCACCGCAACGCCGGCGGCGACCATGTCGGCCATGCGTTCGCGCAGTTCCACGATCATGCGCTCGGCGGTCTTCTTGCCGATGCCGGGGATGCGGGTAAGCGCGGTGACGTCGCCGGCCTGCACCAGGCGCGCGAATTCGTCGACGCCGGCGCCGGACAGCACCGCCAGCGCGATCTTCGCGCCGATGCCGCTGACCCGCTGCACGTCGCGGAACAGGCGCCGCTCGGGTTCGCTCAGGAAGCCGTACAGCGAGACGCTGTCCTCCTTCTGCGCGTAGTGGGTGAACAGCGACACTTCGCCACCGACAGCCGGCAGGTCGTAGAACGTGCTCATCGGCGCCTCGAGCTCGTAGCCGACGCCGTGCACGTCGACCACCAGCCATGGCGGCTGCTTGTGGACGAGGATGCCTTTCAGGCGGCCGATCATGGCGAGCCCCCGGCACGGCGCGGCTTGTGACCTGCAGGAGCGGCTTCAGCCGTGAGCTTTTGCTCCTTTACGCAGGAAATCGAAGAACTCGCGGTTGAAGTCGCTCCTGCAAGACCGGCAAGACCGGATTTGCAGATCACGGAGCCCGAACCACCCATCGCCTTCATCACTTTCGACTCCACGCTTCGCGCGCGCTGACGCCAAGGCGCTGCGCGCTGGCGCGCACGTGGGCGTGGGTGATGGCCACCGCCAGCGCATCGGCGGCGTCGGCCTGGAGCTTGCCTTTGAGGTTGAGCATGATCCCCACCATGTGCTGTACCTGCACCTTGTCCGCGCTGCCCTTGCCGACCACGGCCAGCTTGATTTCGCGCGCCGCGTATTCGTGCACCGGCAGATCATGCATCACGACGGCGCACAATGCCGCGCCGCGCGCCTGGCCGAGCTTGAGTGCCGAGTCCGGGTTGCGCGCCATGAACACCTGTTCCACGGCCGCCTCGTCGGGCCGGTACTCAGCGATGATCGCGCCCAGGCCATCGAGCAGGCGCTTGAGCCGCTGTGCGAAGCCGCCCTCGCCCAGCAGCAGCAGCGGCGCGTGGAACACGTGCGTCGCGCGCCCCGCTGCGTCCACGTCGATGATGCCCACGCCGGTGCGCTGCGAGCCCGGGTCGATGCCGAGGATGCGGGTCATTGGGTGGGGCCGTGATGGATGATCGATGATCCGGCAAGTGACCTTGCCGGAGTTCGCAACACGAATCCCGGCATCCTCATCCGTACGCGTCTGCGCCGAGCTCGGCATTGCTGTAAACATTCTGGACGTCGTCCAGGTCCTCGATCCAGTCGAGCAGCTTGACCACCTGCTGCGCGATCTCGCCGGCCACGGCAATGTCGTTGTCGGCGCGCCAGGTGACCTCGGCCTCGTCCGGCGCGACGCCGGCGGCCTTCATCGCATCGCGCACGGCCTCGAAGGACTCCACCGCGGTCAGCACGTCGATCGCACCATCCTCCGGATACACCACCACGTCGTCGGCGCCGGCCTCGATCGCCGCTTCGGTCACGCGGTCCTCGTCGGCGCCACCGGCGAAGTGCAGCACGCCCAGGCGCTTGAACATGAAGGCCACCGAACCCTCGGTACCGAGGTTGCCGCCGAACTTTCCGAATGCGTGGCGCACGTCGGCCACGGTGCGCACCTTGTTGTCGGTCAGGCAGTCGACGATCACCGCCACGCCGCCGGGCGCATAGCCTTCGTAGCGGATCTCCTCGTAGGACACGCCTTCCAGCTCGCCGGTGGCCTTCTTGATCGCGCGCTCGATCACGTCCTTGGACATGTTGTTCGACAGGCCCTTGTCGATGGCGGTGCGCAGGCGCGGGTTGCCGGCCGGGTCGCCACCGCCTGCGCGGGCGGCCACGCCGATCTCGCGGATGATCTTGGTGAAGATCTTGCCGCGCTTGGCGTCGGAGGCGTTCTTGCGTGCTTCGATGGATGGGCCGCGACCCATGGGAAACCCCGGTCTTGCGTGGAAAGTCCGCGATTTTACTGGAATCGGGCCGGCACCACCCGTAGGAGCGGCGGAAGCCGCGAGCTCTTCATGGCGGCCGGCCCACGTACCGAAGAGCTCGCGGCTTCCGCCGCTCCTACGAGGGCTCGTTGATGTGGCTGAACCGGCCGTCGCGCAGGAATGCGATCGTCTGCGCGATCGCCTCGGCCGAGAACAGCAGGCCGCTGTGGCTGGCCGCGACCACCACGTGGTCGGCCAGCTGCGGGCTGCGCGTTTCCTCGACCGACACGCTGCCGTCGTTGTCGCCGTCGAACTGCGCCAGCAGGCCACCGAGGCCGTGCGGCAGGCGGCCGGCCACCATGCCGACCTCGTGGCCCGGCGGCCAGGTCATGCAGCCGTTGCGCAGGATGTCGGCGCTGCGCCCCAGCCACAGCGCCGCCAGCGGCCAGCGCGCGAGGTTGGCCGCGGCGCTGCTGCCGCACAGCGGCACGCCCAGGCAGACCATGCGCCGCACCGGGAGGTCGGGCTCGGCCGCCAGCGCCCGCAGCGCCACCAGGCCGCCGAGGCTGTGGGCGACGATGTCGGCCTCCCCGCCCGCGCGCAGCTGATCGGCCAGCCGCGGCACCGCCTCGTCCGGCCCGCCGACGATGCTGTGGTAGCCAAAGGTTTCCGGCGCATGGCCGGCCGCGCGCAAGCGGGCGCTGACCCACTGCATGGTCGCGCCGACCATCCAGATGCCGTGCAACAGCACCACGCGCCGCGCGGGCGCGTCCGGGTTCACGGAACGCGTCGACGACGGCATGCCGCGGTCAGCCGCAGTCGATCCCGGTGATGACGTTGTCGTCATCGATATGGACGTTGATTCGGTCGCGGCGGTAGTCACGCGTCACCGCCTGGCCGGGTGCGATCGGGCGGATCAGGCCGCTGCCGCTGTCGCGCCAGACCCTTGCCATGGTCGCTTCGGTGGCCTTCTCGCCAATCGCCCATTCCAGGCCATCGGTCTTGCAGGTGCCTTCGCCGGTGATGGTCGGGCCGCCGCTGGCCGGCTGCAGCGATTGCGGCGGCGCACAGGCCACCAGCAGCAGGCTCAGGCAGGTCGTGGACAGGATGCGGAAGGACATGGCGCCGGCCATTTCTTGGGGGAGGCCGCAGTCTAGCAGCGGGTCGCCGCGACATCCGCGTCGCGGCGCAGGATGAACTCGCGGTCGCGCACGCGGCCGACCGGGAATTCGTATTCGCCGGCCTTCACGAACCCGTGCCGGGCATAGAAGCGCTGCGCACCCATGTTCTCGGACCACACCCCGATCCACAGCGTGCGCGGGCCTTCGCGCAGCAGCCAGTCGAGCGCAGTCGCGAACAGCTTCCCGCCCATGCCGCCGTTCTGCTGCGACTTGAGCAGGTACAGGCGCTTGAGCTCGCCGTCGCCCGGTGCAACATCCGGATGCGGCAGCCCGCACGGCCCGGCGGCAGCGTGCCCGATCGCCTCGCCATCGCGTTCAAGCAGCCACACCGCGTAGTCCCGATGCGCGAGGATCGTGCGCTGTTTCTCCACCGCGTAGGCATCGGCGAGGAAGGCCTGCAGGTCTTCGGCCGGATACAGGTGGCCGAAGGTTTCGACGAACGTGCGCGTGGCCAGTTGCGACAGGGTCGTCGCATCGTCGGGCGTGGCGCGGCGGATGGTGGGCGAGTTCGACATGGCATGAATTGTAGGAGCGGCTTCAGCCGCTCCTACAGGTGCTGTTTCAGCTTTCCTTGGGCCGCACCGCCACATGCACCTCAGCCAGCTGCCTGTCCGGGATCGGCGAAGGCGCGCCGGTCATCAGGCACTGCGCGGTGGTGGTCTTGGGGAAGGCGATCACGTCGCGGATCGATTCGGTGCCGGCCATCAGCGCGGCGATGCGGTCGATGCCGAAGGCGATGCCGCCGTGCGGCGGCGCGCCGTACCTGAGCGCGTCGAGCAGGAAGCCGAACTTGGCTTCCGCTTCCTCGGCGCCGATGCCCAGCAGCTCGAACACCGCGCTCTGCATCGCCGAGCGATGGATGCGGATCGAACCGCCGCCGATCTCGTTGCCGTTGAGCACCATGTCGTAGCCGCGGCTGACGGCGGTCGCGGCGTTGGCGCGCAGGTCGGCCTCATCGTCCACGGCGGGCGCGGTGAACGGGTGGTGCAAGGCGACGTAGCGCTGTTCTTCCTCATCCCATTCGAACATCGGAAAGTCGGTGACCCACAGCGGCTTCCAGCCCTCGCCCACCAGGCCGAAATCCTTGCCGGCCTTGAGCCGCACCGCACCCATGAACTCGCTGACCGTGCGATACGCACCGGCGCCGAAGAACACCATGTCGCCGTTGCCGGCACCGACCGCCTGCAACAACGCGGCGAACGCGGCCTCGTCGAAGAACTTGGCGATCGGCGAACTGACCTCGCCGGCCTCCGACAGCTTCACGTAGGCCAGGCCCTTGGAACCGTACCTGGCCGCGTGCGCGGCGTACTCGTCGATCTGCTTGCGCGACAGCGACGCACCGCCCGGAATGCGCAGCGCCGCGACGCGGCCGCCGTCGGCATTGGCCCAATCGGTGAACACCTTGAACTGGCTGTCCTTCACCAGCGCCGCGACATCGACCAGCTCCAGCGCGATACGCAGGTCGGGCTTGTCCGAACCGTAGCGGCGCATCGCTTCGGCATACGTCATGCGCGGGAATTCGCCCAGTTCCACCTCCATCACCTCGCGGAACACCTCGCGGATCATGGCCTCGGTGGCGTCCTGCACGGTCTTCTCGTCGACCCACGCGAACTCCATGTCCAGCTGGGTGAACTCGAGCTGGCGGTCGGCGCGCAGCGCCTCGTCGCGGAAGCATCGTGCGATCTGGTAGTAACGGTCGAAGCCGGCCACCATCAGGATCTGCTTGAACAGCTGCGGCGACTGCGGCAGCGCGTAGAACTCGCCCGGATGCATGCGCGCAGGCACCAGGAAGTCGCGCGCGCCCTCGGGCGTGGCCTTGGTCAGGATCGGGGTCTCGATGTCCTGGAAGCCGCGCGCGTCGAGCCAGCGCCGCAGCGCCTGCACCAGCCTGATGCGGGTGCGCATCATCCGCTGCATCTTCGGCGTGCGCAGGTCGAGGTAACGGTACTTGAGGCGGATGTCCTCGCCGGCGTTCTCGTGGGCGTGGAACGGCAGCGGCTCGGCCTTGTTGAGCACCTCGATCGCGGTCGCGACCACTTCCACCTGGCCGGTGCGGATCTTGTTGTTGACGCTCTCGCGCCGGCGTACGGTGCCGGTCACGCGCAGGCAGTCTTCGTAGCCCACCTTCGCCGCGGTCGCGACCACGGCTGCGTTGCCCTCGCCGTCGCCCGGCTCGGCCACCACCTGCACGATGCCTTCATGGTCGCGCAGGTCGATGAAGCACAGGCCGCCGAGGTCGCGGGCGACGTCGGCCCAGCCGCAGAGGGTGACGGTCTGGCCGATCAGCGACTCGTCGATCAGGCCGCAAAAATGGGTACGCATGGGGACTCCGGGAAGAATCGTCCGGACGGCGCCGGAAAGCCCCGCATTTTAGCCCGGGATGCCGTCGCGGGCAGGCGCCTCAGGTCGCCGGCGCGGGCTTGGCGGGCGCAGCCTTCGCGGTTTCGGCCGGTTTTGCGGCCGGTTTGGCCTCGGCGGGCTTGGCGTCGGCGGCCTTGCCCTCGGGTTTCGCGGCGGCCGCGCTTTCCGTGCCCTCGGCGAGATTGCGCTTCCTGTCGCCGTCCTTCTTGAAGTCGGTCTCGTACCAGCCGCTGCCCGCAAGGCGGAACGACGGGGCTGTCACCTGGCGATGCACCTCGCCCGCTGCACCGCAGGCCGGGCAGGCCTCGGGGTCCGGATCGGACAGCTTCTGCAGGCGGTCGAAATCATGGCCGCAAGCGGCGCAGCGGTAGGCATAGATGGGCATGGCAGGTGGCGGTGGTGGCTGGATGCCGCCAGTCTGGGGCCACGCTGGCGGATTACAAGCGCAGCCATCCCTCTGCAGGGAGCGGCCATGGCTTGAGCGACAGTTGTCCGCGGGCTTCCTACGGCGCCTGGCTACCCCACGGCGCCGGCGGCAGGTCGACCGGGCGCGTGAGGTCGAACTCGACCTGGAACAGGCGCCCGCCGGGGCGCGAGAGTTCGTAGAGGAAGCGCTGGCCCGGCTCGACCTCTATCGCCCAGGTGTTGGTCACCGATGCCTCGGACCCTTCACGCTCGAACAGCGCGACCGACTCGGCATCGACCGGGAATTCCTGGCGCATCGCAGTGCCGGGCGCGGCCGTGTCGCCGCCATACATCGTCAGCACGTCCTCGCTGCCGTCGGCGTGGCGGTGGTCGTGCTTCAGGCGCAGGCCGGTGCCCGTGCGCGTGATCACCCAGGTGCGGGAATGGTCGTCGCCGACGTGGAACGGCACGCGCAGCTCGCGCGATGGCTCGTCGCAGCCGCGCACGTGCATCACCAGCGCCTTGCCGGCGAAGGCATCGGGGCCGGGCGATGCGGGCTCGTCGACCACGATGCGCCCGGCAAACGCCTGGCCACAGTGATTGGCGAGCGCGGCGAGGAAAGCGTCGGCCGGCGCGACGGTGGCGGCCGGCGGGGCGCCCGTGGCGCAGGCGGCAAGCGCGGTGGCGAGGACGGCAGACAAGGTGCACAGGTGGATTTTCATGCCGTCAAGCTAGCCGACCGCCTGCGCTTCCACAATCCATCCGCCGCTGTCAGGCCGCGTGCGAATCCCCGGCGTCGGCGTCGGCAACCGCACGCATCGCCTCGTCAGGATGGGGGACGGCAGCGGGTTCGGGCGCCATCGCATCGCGCTGGGTTCCATCGGACTTCACGCCCTTGTCCTCGGGGTGGACGTAGGCACCGTCGATCGGGTCGACGTCGAACGGCATCCGCAGCACAAGCGACGGCAGCAGGGTGTTGAGCGTGGTGTACAGGATCAGCGCACCGGACAGCGCGCCGGAAATCCCGAAGCGGCTGTGCAGGATCTCCGCCAGCACCAGGGTGAACACCAGCGTCGGTGCCAGCGCCACCGAGACCCGCAGCGTGCTGCGCTTGCGCTCGCCGCGGAAGATCACCCGCCGCTGCAGCCAGACCATGCCCACCCGCAGCGGCACCACTACCGCGGTGATCACCAGTCCCAGGCCCAGCGCTTCCCAGCTCAGCGCATCGGGCGAGATCAGCGTGCCGGCGTGGAAGAAGTAGAACGGCACGAAGAACGTCGCGAACAGCCGCAGTGCGTGGATGTTGTCGTTCGAGGCCAGTCGCGGCATGCGGATGCGCAGCAGGCGCGCGACCAGGCCGGCGATGAACGCGCCCACCAGGTAATAGACGCCGAGCTTGTAGGTGATGAATGCGGCCAGGAACCCGACCATCACCAGCAGCGAGAACTCCGAGCCCGGCGCATGCGGCACGATCCAGCGGCCGAAGGCGACGAACAGCAACGGCAGCCCGACCAGCATCGCCAGCATCGCCAGCGACGACACGCCCAGTTGCACCGGATCGCCGGCCTGCAGCACCACGAACAGCGCCGCCAGCGCCAGCAGTTCGCCGGCGATCGCCTTGCTGGTCACCCAGAAGCGCTCTTCCTCGTCGAGGCCCAGCCGCTCCAGGGTGTCGAGGATGAAACCGGTCGACGGCGTCAGCAGCGCCAGCGCCAGCAGCGCCGCAGCCTGCCAGCCGAGGTCGAGGTAGCGCCACGCCAGCCAGGCGGCGCCCGACAGGGTGATGATCCGGATTGCCAGATGGGTCAGCAGCGGCCACAGCCCGCGCCGCAGCGCGCGCAGGTCGACTTCCAGCCCGGCGAACAGGAACAGCGAGGAAATGCCGAGCGTGGAGAGCAGCGCTACCACCGGGTCGTGGGTCTTCGCGCCCCACGCCAGCATCGCGCCGATGCCGAACACCAGGCAGGTGATCGGCGCCGGCACCTTGAAGCGCTGCAGCGCCCGCGGGATCACCAGCAGGCCGAAGATCAACAGCAGGTAGATCAGTTCCTGGTTCATGCGCGTTCCGTGTGCAGGCGCCGGCCGGTGCCGTTGCTGGTGGCCGGCGGGCGATTATCGGCGGATTGTCGTATGGAAGCCGGGAAGTCGACGCGACATCAGGCCGCGTCGTAGAGCGCCAGCAGCTCGGCTTCGGCTGCGTCCATCTGCGCGCGCAACGCGGCCTGGCGCGCACCGAGTTCGGCGACGCGCTTGCCCCCGTCGGCATAGGCATCGGGGTCTGCCAGGCTCGACTCGACCTCGGCGATCTGCGCGGCCAGCGCCTCGACCCGCGACTCGGCCTGGGCCAGCTTGTGCGGATTGACCTTCGGCTTCGCCGCTTTCGCCGCGGGCGCGGGCGCGGCGGCTGGTGCTGCGGCTGGTGCTGCGGCTGGTGCTGCGGGGGGACGGTCGGTGGCGGGGCGCGAACGCAGCCACGCCGCGTATTCGTCGAGGTCGCCGTCGAACGGCTTCACCACGCCCTCGGCGACACGCCAGAAGGTATCGCTGACCAGGCCGATGAGGTGGCGATCGTGCGAGACCAGCACGATCGCGCCGGCGAAATCGCTCAGCGCCTCGGCCAGGGCCTCGCGCATCTCGAGGTCGAGATGGTTGGTCGGTTCGTCGAGCAGCAGCACGTTCGGCTGCTGCCAAGCGATCAATGCCAGCGCCAGGCGCGCGCGTTCGCCGCCACTGAAGCCGTCGATGCTTTCGAACGCGCGGTCGCCGGGGAAGCTCCACTTGCCGAGGAAGTTGCGGAAATCCTGGGTGGAGGCATTCGGCGACAGTTCGCGCAGGTGGTCGATCGGCGAGGTGCCGGCGACCAGCGATTCGACGGTGTGCTGGGCGAAGTAGCCGATGCGCAGGTCGGGATGCGCGTAGCGTTCTCCGGACAGCAGCGGCAGTTCGCCGACCAGGGTCTTGACCAGGGTCGACTTGCCGGCGCCGTTGGGACCGAGCAGGCCGATGCGATCGCCGGCCTCGAGGCCGAAGCCGACGTTGTGGAGGATCCGAATAGCTCCCTCCCCTTCAAGGGGAGGGTTGGGGAGGGGATGGGTTTCCGTGGCGCCGCGAGCAACCCCATCCCCACCCTGCCCTCCCCTTGAAGGGGAGGGTTCCGGCGTGCGCTGCCCTCCCCTCGAAGGGGAAGGTTTCAATGCATACCCGCAATCGGCGTGGTTCAAGCGCATCAATGCATGCGGCAATTTCAGCGGCGCAGGGAAATCAATCCGCACTTCGCGCTCGGCGCGCACCGCCTCGGTGTCGGCCATCTTCGCCAGCCGCTTGACCCGCGACTGCGCCTGCTTGGCCTTCGCCGCGCTGGCGCTGAAGCGGTCGATGAAGCTCTGCAGGTGCGCGCGTTCGGCCTGTACCTTCTCGTGGGTAATCTGCTGCAGCCGCAACTGCTCGGAGCGTTGACGCTCGAACGAGGTGTAGTCGCCCGTATACAGCTTCGCCTTGCCGCCATGCAGGTGCAGCGTATGCGTGGTGACGTTGTCGAGGAATTCGCGGTCGTGCGAGATCAGCAGCAACGTGCCGGGATATTTCAACAGCCATTGTTCCAGCCAAAGCACCGCGTCCAGGTCGAGGTGGTTGGTCGGCTCGTCGAGCAGCAGCATGTCCGATGGCGTCATCAGCGCGCGCGCCAGGTTCAGGCGAACGCGCCAGCCGCCGGAGAACGTCGCCACCGCGTTCTGGTGGGTGTCTGCAGGAAAGCCCAGGCCGTGCAGCAGCTTGCCCGCGCGCGCGGCGCCGTCGTAGCCGCCGACTTCCTCGAGCCGGTGGTGGGCCTCGGCGACCGCCTCCCAGTCCTCGCTGGCGAACGCATTGGCCTCGGCCTGCAGCGCCGCGTGGACCACGGCGTCGCCGCCGAGCACGAAGTCGATCGCTGGATCGGGCAGCGATGGCATTTCCTGGGCGATGCTGGCCACCCGCACGCGGGTCGGCAGGTCGAGATCGCCGCGGTCGGCCTCGACCTCGCCACGCACGGCCGCGAACAGCGACGACTTGCCGGTGCCGTTGCGACCAACCACGCCCACGCGCCAGCCGGCGTGCAGGGTGAGGTCGACGTCGGACAGCAGCAGGCGCTCGCCGCGCCGCAGGGCGAAATTCTTGAAGGAGATCATGGGGCGCGCATTCTACAAGGCGTAGCGCGTCGCGACGGCAGGAAGTTTTGCGCACGCGTGCCATGGGCGCTTGCGGGAGTGCTTCAGCCGCGAGCTTCTGGATCGTACCCAGCCGAATTCACTGGATCCCTTCCTGCGCGGGGATGACGGCGCCGGTCCCTTCCGGAAGGCAGCGGGGCGCAAGGGGAAAGCCCGCGGCTGAAGCCATCCCACGAGATCAAGGCTCCGCGACCGACGCTGCTCGAGCAGTGGCTTGCGCGTGATTGCGGCTGCGCGGATGAGCCATCGTTGCACTCATGGAACTATCGCTTCATGCGGATGCAGCGATTGCAGGCCCATGGCGCCCGTGCTACACCGGATTTCCCCTTCAACATCGTGAAAGGAATCCCCCATGGCCCATCGTCCCGTCCCGACCACCCTCGCACTCGCCCTGCTGGCCGTCCTGGCCAGCGCACCCGCCCTCGCCCAGGACGCCGCGCCTGAAGCCGTCGCGCCTGCAAAGGCCCAGGCCAGCACGCTGGACACCGTCATCGTCACCGGCACCCGGGTCAGCGACCGCACCGTGGCCGAATCGCAGTCGCCGATCGACATCATCACCCCGGAAGCGCTGCAGGCCACCGGCACCACCGAACTCGCCACCGCGCTGGCGCGCGCGCTGCCCTCGCTGAACTTCCCGCGCCCTGCGGTCACCGACGGCACCAGCGCGATCCGCCCGGCGCAGCTGCGCGGCCTGTCGCCCGACCAGGTGCTGGTACTGGTCAACGGCAAGCGCCGCCACGTGTCCGCGCTGCTCAACGTCAACGGCAGCATCGGCCGCGGCTCTTCGGCGGTGGACCTCAACGCGATCCCGGTCGCCGCCATTGCGCGAGTCGAGGTGCTGCGCGATGGCGCCTCCGCGCAGTACGGCTCCGACGCCATCGCCGGCGTGGTCAACATCGTGCTCAAGGGCAGCGAGACCGGCGGCAGCCTCGCCGTGGACCTCGGCCAGTACTCGGCCGGCGACGGCACCCAGCACCAGATCTCCGGCAACACCGGGCTGCGCTTCGGCGACGACCGCGGCTTCGTGCACGTGGCCGGGCAGATCGGCCAGCAGGACGCGACCAACCGCGCCGGCCCGTTCCAGCCGTTCAACAGCACCACCCTGCCCAACCAGGGCAACAACCCGGGCCTGGGCGAAGTGGCCTACATCTATGGCGATCCGAAGGTGGACGCGGCCGCGCTCTCGGCCAATGCCGGCTTCGATTTCAGCGAGAACGTCAGCGCCTACGCCACCGCGATCGCCAGCAACCGCGACATCACCTCGTATGCGTTCCACCGCTCGCGCAACCACAGCGGCCAGGGCGATCTGCTCGCGCAGTTCTACCCGGACGGCTACGTGCCCGAGATCGCGATGCTGTCGCAGGACCGCTCGCTGGTCGCCGGCGTGAAGGGCGGCAACGATGCCGGCTGGAACTGGGACGTGAGCTACAACTACGGCTACAACCACATCGGCTTCAGGACCCAGAACACGATCAACTACAGCCTCGGCGCTGCCAGCCCGACGAGCTTCTACGACGGCGCGCTCGAATACACCCAGAACGTGGTCAACGCCGACGTCACCAAGACCCTGGACTGGGGTCTGGCCTACCCGGCCACGCTGTCGTTCGGTGCCGAGTACCGGCGCGAAAAGTGGAACCAGTCGCCCGGCGAGCTCGAGTCCTACAACAACGGCGGCGCACAGGGCTTCCAGGGCTTCACGCCCGCGAACTCCGGCCATTTCGACCGCGACAACTACGCCGCCTACGTGGGCCTGGAGGCCGACTTCAGCGACAGGTTCTCCGCCGGCATCGCCGGGCGCTACGAGGACTACAGCGACTTCGGCAGCGAAACCTCCGGCAAGCTGTCGGCGCGCTATGCCTTCAGTGACGCGGTCGCCCTGCGCGGCACGGTCGCCAGCGGCTTCCGCGCGCCGTCGCTGTCGCAGCAGCACTACCAGGTGGTGACCTCGAACTACAACGGTGCGCTGGACCGGTTCTTCGACTCCGGCACCTTTCCCGCTACCAGCCCCGCCGCCCGCGCGCTGGGCGCCGAGCCGCTGACGGCCGAGACTTCGCTGTCCTACAGCCTCGGCCTGGTGCTGCAGCCGGTGGACCGGCTGTACGTGACCATCGATGCCTACCAGATCGAGGTCGACGACCGCATCGTGCTGTCGTCCAACCTGCTGGTGGGCACCAACCCGGCCGCGCAGGACCTGCTGGAAAACCTGGGCATCAACGGCGTCACCGCGCTGCGCTACTTCAACAACGCCATCGACACCCGCACCCGCGGCATCGACGTGGTCGGCAGCTACGACGTCGCGCTCGACAGCGGCACGCTCACGTTCACCGCCGGCTACAACTACAACAAGACCGAGATCACCCGCGTCGCGCCCAACCCGGCAGTGCTCAACGACCTGGGCGCCACGTTCTACCGCGTCGGTCGCGACGAGCAGGGCCGGATCGAGGAAGGCTTCCCGCGCGACAAAGTCACGCTGGGCGCGAACTGGAACCTCGAACGCTGGGGCTTCACCCTGGGCGCGACCCGCTACGGCGAGTTCACCACCCGCGTGAGCGAGAGCGGCGACCCGGCCCTCGACCAGACCTACGGCGCGAAGTGGACCGTCGATGCCTCGGCCAGCTTCAAGCCCAGTGACCAGTGGACACTGACCCTGGGCGCGGACAACCTGCTGGACGAATACCCGGACCGCACCATCCCGGCCAACGCCAACCACAACCAGTTCCCGTACAGCAGCCAGTCGCCGACCGGCTTCAACGGGGCATACGTGTACGGCAGGGTCGCCTACACCTGGTAACCGCGGTCGCCTCGCCGCCGGTTGCTCTCGTAGGAACGGCTTCAGCCGCGAGCGTTTGTGCCTCCCCCTGCGACGGCAGGGGGAGGTTGGGAGGGGTGGTCACGGGTCGCGGTGCCGCTGAAGCCGCTCCTACATGTCACACGGCGCATGTCACACGGCGCGCGTTGCATCGATCGTGCCAGCGCGTCACCATCGTCCCCCATCCCCCGCTGGACGATCGATGCCGCATCACACCTCGCTGATCGCCATCCTGTGCGTGGGCTTCGTGCTGGCCTTCGTGCTGGGCATGGCCGCGCAGCGATTGCGGCTGTCGCCGTTGGTGGGCTACCTGGTCGCAGGCATCGTCGCCGGCCCGTTCACCCCCGGCTTCGTCGGCGACCAGTCGCTGGCGCCGCAGCTGGCCGAGATCGGCGTGATCCTGCTGATGTTCGGCGTGGGCCTGCACTTCTCGCTCAAGGACCTGATGGCGGTCAAGACGATCGCCATCCCCGGCGCGATCGTGCAGATCGTCGTGGCCACGCTGCTCGGCTGGGGACTGTCGGCGCTGCTGGGCTGGCCGACGCTGCACGGCATCATCTTCGGCTTCTCGCTGGCCACCGCCAGCACCGTGGTGCTGCTGCGCGCGATGGAGGAGCGCCGCCTGCTCGAATCGCGGCGCGGCCGCATCGCCGTGGGCTGGCTGATCGTCGAGGACCTCGCCTGCGTGCTGGCGCTGGTGCTGATGCCGGTGGTGGCCAGCGTGGTCAACGGCGGCGACGAGATCACCTTCGGCACGATCCTGGTGAAGGTGCTTACCACGCTGGTGCAGGTGGCGCTGTTCGTCGCGGTGATGCTGGTGATCGGTCGGCGCGTCATCCCGTGGCTGCTCGAACGCACGGCCGGCACCGGCTCGCGCGAACTGTTCACGCTGGCGGTGCTGTCGATCGCGCTGGGCGTGGCGTTCGGATCGGCGGAGCTGTTCGGGGTTTCGTTCGCGCTGGGCGCGTTCTTCGCCGGCATGCTGCTCAACGAGTCCGAGCTCAGCCACAAGGCGGCGCAGGATTCGCTGCCGATGCGCGACGCGTTCGCGGTGCTGTTCTTCGTCTCGGTCGGCATGCTGTTCGACCCGCACATCCTGGTCGAGCAGCCGCTGCTGGTGCTGGCTACCGCCTTCATCATCATCTTCGGCAAGTCGGCGGCGGCGTACGTGATCGTGCGCGCGTTCGGGCACCCAAACAGCACCGCGCTGACGATCTCGGCGAGCCTGGCGCAGATCGGCGAATTCGCCTTCATCATCGCCGGCCTCGGCGTGACGCTCGAGATCATGCCGTCGCAGGCGCAGGACCTGGTGCTGGCCGGGGCGCTGATCTCGATCATGCTCAACCCGCTGATCTTCGGCCTGCTCGACCGCTGGCAGGCGAAGCAGAACGCGCAGAAGGATGCGCAGGATGCGCGCGATGCCGCCACCGCCCTGGCCGAGGACGCCGCCGCCCACCGCGTGCCCGACGATGTCACCGACCACGCGATCATCGTCGGCTACGGCCGCGTCGGCAGCCAGTTGGCCCTGCTGCTGCAGGCGCGCGGCGTGCCGGTGGTGGTGGTCGACGACGACGCCGACAACGTGGCGCGCGCGCGCGGGGCCGGGTTCCCGGCGGTGCGCGGCAACATCGCCGCCGAGCGTGTGATGCACGAAGCCGTGCCCGAGCGCTCGAAGCTGGTGGTGTTCGCGATCCCGCATGCGCTGGAGGCCGGCGAGGCGATCACCCGGCTCAAGGCGCTCAACCCCGAAATCACCGTGCTGGCGCGCGCGCACAGCGACACCGAGGTCAAGCACCTGCTCGAACGCGGCGCCGACGGCGCGGTCCTGGCCGAGCGCGAGCTGGCCTACTCGCTGGCGGAAATGGTGATGGCCACGCCGCCGTACCGGCCGGCGCGGGCGGCAGGCTGAGCCTGTTACAGCGCGAGCCGGTCGTCCTGTGCGAGAGCGGCCTTGTGAAGTGAATTCAGTGGGAGCGGCCATGGTCGCTCCCGCAGGATCCGCTCCTTCATGGGTAACGCTTCATGGCTTCGCCGACGTGATCGAATCGTCCAGCCCCACGATCGGCGCTTACTCCTTCACGAACACCAGCGTCCCGCCTTCGGCATCCACCTTCACCGTGTCTCCGCTGCCGAACTCGCCGCCGAGGATCTTCGTCGCCAGCGGGTTCTCGAGCTGCTGCTGGATCGCGCGCTTGAGCGGGCGTGCGCCGTACACCGGGTCGAAACCGACGTTGCCGAGCAGCTCGAACGCCTTGTCCGAGACCTCGATGCGGATGCCACGTTCGCCAAGCCGCTTTTCCAGCCCGCGCATCTGGATCCGCGCGATCGACTTGATCTGCGCCTTGTCCAGCGGATGGAACACGACGATGTCGTCGAGCCGGTTGATGAACTCCGGGCGGAAGTGCGACTGCACCACGGCCATCACGCTGGCCTTCATCTGGGTGTAGCTTTCGGCCGAATCGTCGCCGCCAAGCTCCTGGATCATCTGCGAACCCAGGTTGGAGGTCATCACGATCACCGCGTTGCGGAAATCCACGGTGCGGCCCTGGCCATCGGTGAGGCGGCCGTCGTCGAGCACCTGCAGCAGGATGTTGAAAACGTCCGGGTGCGCCTTCTCCACTTCGTCGAGCAGGATCACGCTGTACGGGCGCCGGCGCACGGCTTCGGTGAGGTAACCACCCTCCTCGTAGCCGACGTAACCCGGAGGCGCGCCGATCAGCCGCGCCACCGAATGCTTCTCCATGAACTCGCTCATGTCGATGCGGATCATCGCGTCGCTGGAGTCGAACAGGAACTCCGCCAGCGCCTTGCACAGCTCGGTCTTGCCGACGCCGGTCGGCCCGAGGAACAGGAACGAGCCGGTCGGGCGCCCCGGATCGGACAGCCCCGCGCGCGAGCGGCGGATGGCATCGGAGACGACCTTGATCGCCTCGTCCTGGCCGACCACGCGGCCGTGCAGCGCGGACTCCATGTTGAGCAGTTTTTCGCGCTCGCCTTCGAGCATCTTGCTGACCGGGATCCCGGTCCAGCGCGACACCACCTCGGCGATCTCCTCGGCCGTGACCTTGTCCTGCAGCAGGGTGAAGCCCTTGGTCTCGGCCTCCTGCGCCGCGGCCAGCTGCTTTTCCAGCTCCGGGATGCGGCCGTACTGCAATTCACTCATGCGCGCGTAGTCCTGGCGGCGCTGCGCGGCCTCGAGCTCCAGCTTCGCGGCCTCGATCTGCTCCTTGACCTTCGTCGCGCCCTGCAGCGTGGCCTTCTCGGCCTTCCACACTTCCTCCAGGTCGTTGTACTGGCGTTCGAGCACCTCGATCTCGGCTTCCAGGTCGGCCAGCCGCTGCTTCGACTCCGCGTCCTTCTCCTTCTTCAGCGCCTCGCGCTGGATCTTGAGCTGGATCAGTCGCCGCTCCTTGCGGTCGAGTTCCTCGGGCTTGGAGTCGATCTCCATGCGGATGCGCGACGCGGCCTCGTCCATCAGGTCGATTGCCTTGTCCGGCAGCTGGCGGTCGGCGATGTAGCGATGCGAGAGCGTGGCCGCGGCGACGATCGCAGGATCCGTGATCTCGACGCCGTGGTGCACCGCGTAGCGCTCCTTCAATCCGCGCAGGATCGCGATCGTGTCCTCCACGCTCGGCTCGCCGACGAACACCTTCTGGAAGCGGCGCTCCAGCGCGGCATCCTTCTCGACGTACTTGCGGTATTCGTCGAGCGTGGTCGCGCCGATGCAGTGCAGCTCGCCGCGGGCGAGCGCGGGCTTGAGCATGTTGCCCGCGTCCATCGAACCTTCCGCCTTGCCTGCGCCGACCATCGTGTGCAGCTCGTCGATGAACAGGATGATCTGGCCTTCATTCTTGGCCAGGTCGTTGAGCACGGCCTTGAGCCGCTCCTCGAATTCGCCGCGGAACTTGGCGCCTGCGATCAGCGCGCCCATGTCCAGCGAAAGCACGCGCTTGCCGCGCAGGCCTTCGGGTACTTCGTTGTTGATGATGCGCTGCGCCAGGCCCTCCACGATCGCGGTCTTGCCCACGCCGGGCTCGCCGATCAGCACCGGGTTGTTCTTGGTCCGGCGCTGCAGCACCTGGATCGTGCGGCGGATCTCCTCGTCGCGGCCGATCACCGGGTCGAGCTTGCCGACCTCGCTGCGCGCGGTGAGGTCGATGGTGTACTTCTCCAGCGCCTGGCGCGCTTCTTCGGCATTCTCGTCCTGCACCTTTTCGCCACCGCGCATGTTCTCGATCGCCGTCTCCAGCCGCGACTTGTCGCCGCCGGCGGCCTTGAGCGCGCGCCCGGCGTCCCCGCGGTCGTCGAGCGCGGCGAGCACGAACAGCTCCGAGGCGATGAAGGCATCGCCGCGCTGCTGCGCCAGCTTGTCGGTGACGTTGAGCAGGCGCGAGAGGTCGTTGCCGACCGAGATCTGGCCTTCCTGTCCGGACACCTTCGGCAGCTTGTCCAGCGCCTCGGTCAGGCGTTCGCGCAGCACCGGCACGTTGACGCCGGCCTGGGCAAGCAGCGGCCGCGTGCCGCCGCCGGACTGGTCCAGCAGCGCCAGCAGCAGGTGCGCCGGTTCGATCAGGTTGTGGTCGCGGCCCACGGCCAGCGACTGCGCGTCGGCCAGCGCCTGCTGGAAACGCGAGGTGAGTTTGTCCATGCGCATGGAAGGGTCCTCGGAATCGGGATGGCCGGCGCGGCCGGCGATGCCCAGAAGATGAGGATGCGGGACGTGGTTTCAAGATTCCGTGAGATGGCGGGCGGCCGCCGGCTACTCCTGTTTCTGCAGCGACAGCAGGCCCATCACCACCGCCAGCGCGACATACGCGCCGACGAACTGGCCCATCACCGCCGCCGGCAATCCCTGCAGCTCCCACGGCAGGTAGATCCCGCCGCGCGGGTCCACCGAGTGGATCAGGCCGAACAGCGCCAGCGCCGCGGCCACCAGCAGGCAGCCCGCCGCGCGCAACAACCGTCCGTCGATCATTGCCACCACGGTCGAGATCCACAGCATCGAGGTGATGATGAAACCGTTGCCCAGCGCCAGGATCACCGCCAGCTCCGGCAGGCCGTGGCCGTCGACGGTGGTCGCCAGCCGGGCGAACTGTTCCGGCGCGATCCACGCCGGGTTGCCGGCCTTGATCGCCACCAGGTAGGCCACCGACGGCAGGAAACCGAGCACCATCGCTGCCGCGTGCTTCTGGGGCGTGGCCTGGAAGGCCTGCACCGTGATGTCGATCGCCACGTACACGATGATCGGCGCCAGCACCGCCAGCGGCAGCCACTGCACCAGCCCCGAGATCACCCCGAGCATGCCGCCGATGCCGACGAACAGGCCGGTCAGCAAGGTGTAGCCGCTGCGCGCGCCCATGTGCTTGTACGCAGGCTGGCCGATGTACGGCGTGGTCTGCGCGACGCCGCCGCAGAACCCGGCGACGAGCGTGGCGAACGCCTCGGCCAGGAGGATGTCGCGGGTGCGGTAGTCGTCGCCGGCCGCGCGCGCGCTTTCGCTGACGTTGATGCCGCCGACCACCATCAGCAGGCCGAACGGCAGCAGCAGCGGCAGGTACGGCACGGTGGACGGCAGGCCCTCCACGAACGCCAGCGACGGCCACGGGATCGCCACGTGCAGCGCCGCGCCCCGTGGCAGCGCGAAGCCCGGCGCGCCGAGCCCCGCCAGCCCCAGGCCGTAGTACAGCGCGGTGCCGACGAGGAACGCGACCAGCACGCCCGGCAACCGCACCGGCAACCGTCCCTTGGCGAACAGCACGTACAGCAGCAGCCCGAGGGTCACGAATCCGACCACCGGCGAACGGAACGTCTCCACCAGCGGCAGGAAACCCATCAGCACCAGCGCGATGCCAGCGATCGAGCCCAGCAGCGCCGCGCGCGGCGCGATCCGCGTGACCGCGTCGCCGAAGAACGACAGCACGAACTTCAGCACGCCCATCACCACCAGCGACGCCGCGCCCAGCTGCCAGGTGGCGATCGCCGCGGCATCGTCGCCCATGCCGCCGAGCTTGAACGCCACGAACGCGGGCCCCAGCACCAGCAGCGCCATGCCGATGCTGGTCGGCGCGTCCAGGCCCAGCGGCATCGCGGTGACGTCGTCGCGGCCGGTGCGCGCCGCCAGTCGCCGCGCCATCACCGTGTAGATGAGGTTGCCGACCAGCACCCCGAACGCGGTGCCGGGGAACATGCGCTGGAACACCACGTCCGCCGGCATCCCGAAGATCCCGATCAACGCCGCGCTGATGAAACCCAGGATCGACAGGTTGTCGACCACCAGGCCGAAGAAGCCGTTGAGGTCTCCGGAGACGAACCAGCGGGGTTTCGTAGTAGCCATCAAGTCCTTCCGCCAACGCGCTGCCTGCTTGTCTCCTTCCCCTTCAAGGGGAAGGCCGGGATGGGGATGGTGTTCCGATGCGCGCATCTTCAAGCATCGCGAGCCAACACCATCCCCACCCAACCCTCCCCTTGAAGGGGAGGGCTTCAAAGCCCCTTGAAGGAGGCTTCAGGGCTCAGAACTTCGCGGTGAACTCCACCCCGTACGTGCGCGGCTCGTTGATGAACCCGGTGAGGTTGTTGAAGTCGATGCCGCCGACGATGCGGGTGGAGTCGGTGATGTTGCGGCCGAACAGCGCCACCTCGTAGTCGCCGTCGCGCCAGTTGTAGCCCAGGCGCAGGCCGCCTTCGAGCGAAGCCTTGCCGGTGAATTCCTTCGACTGGTAGAGGAAGAAGTCCACCTCGCTGCGGTACGCCCAGTCGGTGTAGACGTAGAACTCGCCGCCGTCACCCACCGGCATGCTCCAGCGCGCCGTCAGGTTGTGCACCCACTTGGGCGCCTGTGGCAGCGAGTTGCCGTGGATGACGAACAGGCCCGAACCCGGCGCGGTTTCCGGATCGGTCACGGTGCAACCGCCGCCGCAGCCGGGCACGGCCAGGCCCGGGTCGTCGATCTCGGTGTCGTTGTAGCTGCTGCCCAGCGTCACCAGCAGGGTGTCGGTGAGATAGGCCTGCAGGTCGAGCTCGAAGCCCTGGCCGATGGTCTTGTCGGCATTGAGCAGGGTCGCGGTGTTGGAACCGCCGCCCACCGCGATGATCTGCTGGTCGCTGACGTCGTAGCGGAACACGCTGAAGCCGATGCGCGCGCGCTTGTCCCACAGGTCGGCCTTGATGCCGGCCTCGTAGGAGATCACCGTTTCCGAGTCGGCGGTGGACACGCCGCCGTTGGGCGCGCCCGGCGCGGCGAACAGCAACCGGCCCTGGATCGACGGCGCGCGGAAGCCCCTGGCCACGCGCGCGTACAGGTTGACGTCGTCGTTGAGCGCATAGACGCCGCTCGCATCCCAGCTGACGTCGTTGACGTCGGTATGCACTGTGTATGGCCCGCCGACCGGGGCGCCGAACGGCGCCGGCTCGAGCACGCTCGCCGAGAAGTCCTTCTTGTCCTGCGTGTAGCGCACGCCGCCGCGCAGCTTGAACTGCTCGGTCACGTCGAAGTCGCCCGAGGCGAACACCGCCCAGGCCTTGTTGCGCTGCTGCTGGATGGCGCGACCGGCCTGCGGGTTGCCCGGGCTTAGCGAGTCGTAGTTGAAGCTGTCGATGGTGATGTCTTCATCGAAGTAGAACAGCCCCGCCTGCCAGTCGAAGCGGCCCAGCTCGTCGGATTCGATGCGGAACTCCTGGGTGACCTGGCGATGGTCCGGCAGGCCGTCGGCCGATTCGGATGCGAACGGGATGAAGCCCGGGCCGGAGTTGCCCGGGCCGAGGAAAGCCGCGCCGAAACCGCCATCGATGTCGCCTCGGTTGAGCGATTCGGCGGTCTCGTAGCCGGTGATCGAGTACAGGTTGTAGTCGCCCAGGTCCCAGCGCAGCCGCGCGTTGCCGCCCCAGGTTTCCAGGTCGGAGAAGTTGACGCCGTCGGTCGCGACCTTGTCCTTGTCGAAGCCGCTGGCGAAGTCGTTGCTCCCGGGCTTGATGATGTTGGCGCGGAACAGCCGCGCGGTGCCGTTCATGTCGCGCTTGTGCAGGTTCAGCAGCGCCTCGAACGCGTCGCCCTCGTACAGGAACTGCACCCGCGCGGCGCTCTCGTCGAAGCCCTCGAAGCTCTCGTTCGGCCCCGGGTAGGTGTTGTCGACCCAGTCGTCGCGGCGCTGGTACAGCACCGACGCGCGCGCCGACCAGCGATCGGTCAGCGGGCCGCCGACCGCGCCCTCGACGTTCCACAGGTTGTCGGTGCCATAGGCGACGCGGGCGTAGCCGCTGAAATCCTGCGACGGCTTGACCGACTCGAACTTGACCACGCCGGCCGGCGTGTTGCGCCCGAACAGCGTGCCCTGCGGGCCGCGCAGCACCTCGATGCGCTCCAGGTCGAAGGCCGGGAAGCCCTTCAGCAGCGGGCTCTCCTGCACCACCTCGTCGTACACCAGCGACACCGGCTGCGAGGCGTTGAGGTCGAAGTCGGTGTTGCCCAGGCCACGGATGTAGAAGCGCGGGAAGGCGCGGCCGTAGGACGATTCGATGTTGAGGCTCGGCACGCGGCCGGAGAGGAACCGGATGTCGGCGCCGCCGGAGGCGAGCACGCCGAGCTGCTCGCTGCCCACCGTGCTGATCGAGACCGGCACGTCCTGCACGTTCTCCACCCGGCGCTGCGCGGTGACCTCCACCGTGTCCAGGGTCGCGGCCTTCTTTTCGGCGCCCGGCTCGGGTGCGGCCGGCTGCTGCGTCGTGTCCTGCGCGAACGCGGCGGCCGAGGGCAGCAGCAGGGCGATGGCGAATGCGAGCGGGCGCCACGCGGGCGCGCTGCGGGACGGAACGGACGAATGCGGCATGGCGTGGCTCTCCCCGGGGATTGCGCGGCCGCGGCGTCGCGGCCATCGATGTGACCGGCATGTTGCGGCACGGCCACGTCGACGGCAATCGCCATTTGTCCGCGCTGACGCCCCGCCCTCCGCGACGGCGCCCCGGCGCCTGCCCCGGTCCGGATACGCGATCGCCCGATGCGAGCGGTCGTCAGGGCATCGCGGCCATGGCCGCTCCCACGGGTTTGGCCAGGCTCAGTCCAGCGGCGCCGGCTGGATCAGTTCGATCCAGTAGCCGTCGGGGTCCTTGATGAAGGCGATGTCGCGCATGCTGCCGTCGCTGAGCTTCTTCTGGAACGGCACGCCCAGCGCCTCCAGCCGCGCGCAGGCGGCACGCACGTCCGGCACGCTGACGCAGATGTGGCCGAAGCCGCGCGGGTCGCTGTTGCCGTCGTGGTAGACCGGGCCCGGCTGCGATTCGGTGCCGTGGTTGTGGGTCAGCTCGAGCACGCCGCGCTGCCGCGCGAGCCATTCCCGGCGCGCCTCGTCGCCGTCGGGCAGCGCGTCGAGTTCGGCCAGCACCAGGAAATACAGCGAGAACTTCGCCTGTTCGAAATCTACCTTGCGCGCCAGCGCGAAGCCGAGCACGCGGGTGTAGAAGTCCAGTGAGGCGCGCGGGTCGCGCACGCGCAGCATGGTGTGGTTGAAGACGAAGCCGGCGGTGGCGGCATCGCGGAGCGGCGCGACGCCGGGGACATCGGCGAGCTCTGCGCGGGTCTGGAGGGTCATGGCGGGATCTCGTGGTGCGTGGAAGCCGGCATTATCGCCGCCCGCGCATCACGGCGATGTCGCAGGTCGTCATACGGCAGTTGTGCGGGCGTGGCCCCGACCTACAGAAATCGCTCGCGCTCCGCAGCCGATGGAAAATGGCACGCCTCCCGCTTCCCGAACCAACGGTAGCGATTGCGCGCCAGCCTGCGGTACGCCGCGTCGCGCAGGCCGCGCGGCAGCGCGCGCAGTGCCGCGGCAATGCGCCAAACGCCGCCGAGCCGCGCCAGCACCGCGATGATCGCGTCGCTGTCGGTGCGCGCGCCGGTCGCGTCGAGCAGCAGGAACGACATCGGATCGTCCGGATCGAGCCCGTGCGCATCGAGCAGCCGCCGACCGGCCTCGCCCTGCATCGCCGTGAACCGGAACTGCCGCGCGTGGTCGTGGCGCAGCAGGAAGCCGACCCAGCCGCTGCACAGCACGCAGACGCCGTCGAACACCACGATGGCGCCGCCGGCGTCCGGCTCAGGCGGATTCGACGGGCTCAAGCCAGCCCTCGTACTGGATCAGCCGCCCGCACAGCGGCAGCGCGGCCTCGACCTGGAAGGTGTAACGCCCTGCATGCTCGCCTTCGCGGCAATACACGCGGTCGAACAGCGACGCCGGCAGCGGCAGCACGCCCAGCAGCCTCACCCCGCCGACGCGCCACCAGAGCGCATCGTCCTGCACGTGCAATGCGAAGCGGAACCGCAGCGGGCCGAGCCGTTCCACCAGCATCCTGCCCTCGCGGTGCAGGCGAGACTGCATCCGCTGGCCGCCGAAATCGCGACGCCAGGTTTCGCTGGCCGGGCGCGCTTCGAAGGCGACCGTGGTGGGCACGTCCTCGCGCGCCGCCGGCAGGCGGGCAAACCTCGCGCACAGGCGCCCGAGGGGATTGCGGCCGCGCTCGATCGTCGCGCGTCCGGCGTAGGTGGCACGGCCGCGGACGTCGTGCAGGGCGCGCACGGCCGGCGGCAGCGAATAGAACGAGGCACCAAGCAGGGTCTGGAACAGGGTGGGCGTCATGTCATCCAGGCCAGGGTCGCGATGCGGCCGCTGCGGCCGTCGCGGCGATGGGAAAAGAAACGCTGCGGATCGGAGATCGTGCACAGGCCGCCGCCGTGCACCGCGGCGACACCGGCATCGGCCAGCCGCTGCTGCGCCAGCGTGTACAGGTCGACGCGCCAGTGGCCGGGCCGCGTCGCCGCGAATGCCACTTGCGCGCGCGGATCGCGCGCGACGAACGCGTCGAACACCTCTTCGCCGATCTCATAGGCATCCGGGCCTGCCGCCGGGCCGAGCCAGGCGACGAGATCGGCGGGCGCCGCGCGCATCGCCGCCACCGTGGCTTCCAGCACGCCCGCGGCCATTCCGCGCCAGCCCGCATGCGCCGCGCCGACCTCGCTGCCGTCGCGGGCGGCGAACACCACCGGCAGGCAGTCGGCGGTGAGGATCGCGAGCACGACGCCAGGCATGGAGGTCACCGCCGCGTCGGCGTCTGGTTCTGCTCCCTCCCCTTCAAGGGAAGGGCTGGGGCGGGGATGGGGTATCGTCGCCGAGCCGTCGAAACGCACAACCCGCGTCCCATGCACCTGCCGCAGCCAGCGCGGCGCGGACGGCAGACCGGCGCGTTCCACCAGCTCGGCGCGATTGCGCGCGACCACGCCCGGATCGTCGCCATCGGCAGCGCGCGCGTTGCCGAGGTTGAAGCTGTCGAACGGCGCCTGCGAACTTCCTGCACCGCAGCGCAGCGTTGTGAAGGCATGCACGTTCGCTGGCGCGTCCCAGTCCGCGTCCAACAGGAAAGCTTGCCCACTCGAGCCCTTCTCCCGTTCACGGGAGAGGGATTGGGGTGAGGGCGCGTCAGGTCGCGTCGAAGTCATGGGAGGAATGATTGCGCATCAGCCCGCGCGGAACGCCAGGATCAAACGCCGAACCCTCACCCGGCGCTGCCCGCCCCCCGCTTCCGCGAGGCAGGAGAGGGGCTCAAAAGCATCGCGCGGACACCCGTTCACCGGCGCCCACCCTGCGTCTGCGCCTGCGCGGCGCTGTCCTCGCGCAACAGGCGCATCAACTCCTGCATGTCCGCCGGCACCGGCGCGCTGCAGCGCAGCGGCTCGCCGTTGAGCGGATGGATGAATTCCAGCGTTTCGGCATGCAGCGCCTGGCGTTTGAATGCGCGCAGCGCGGCCACCAGCTCCTCCGATGCCGCGCGCGGCAGCCGCAACGAGCCGCCGTACAGCGGGTCGCCGACGATCGGGTGCTTGAGGTGCGCCATGTGCACGCGGATCTGGTGGGTGCGGCCGGTTTCCAGCCGGCACTCCAGCGCGGTGTGCGCGCGGAAGCGCTCGCGCAGGCGGTAATGGGTGACCGCGTCGCGGCCGTCGTCGCGCACCGTCATGCGCAGGCGGTCGCGCGGGTGGCGGTCGATGGCGGTATGCGCGGTGCCGCCGCTGACCAGCGCGCCGACCACGATCGCCAGGTACTGGCGGTGCACCGCGCGCGCCGAAAGCTGTTCGACCAGCGCCGCGTGCGCCTGCAGCGTGCGCGCCACCACCATCACCCCGGAGGTGTCCTTGTCGAGCCGGTGCACGATGCCGGCGCGCGGCAGCGCTGCCAGCGCCGGATCGCGGAACAGCAGCGCGTTGACCAGGGTGCCGTCGGGGTTGCCCGCACCCGGGTGCACCACCAGCCCGGCGGGCTTGTCGATGACGAAGACATCGCGGTCCTCGTGCAGGATCGCGAGCGGGATGTCCTCCGGCTCGGCCTCGGTCTGGGTGTCGAGCACCACCGCCAGGGTCACCTCCTCGCCGCCGCGGACGGGATCGCGCGGGCGCACCTGCGCGCCGTCGAGCAGGGCGTCGCCGGACTTGATCCACTCGGCCAGGCGTGAACGCGAGAATTCGGGGAACAGGCCCGCCAGCACGGCGTCGAAGCGGCGGCCGGCGTCGGCATCCGGCACACGGGCACTGCGCTGTTCGGGCTGGGCGCGCTCGGGCGCCGGGGAGTTGGGCATGGGGACGGTATCGGTTCAGGCGCGGACCGCGATGGCCATCACGGGCTGTTATTATCCGCCCTTCGTGCCTCCCGCGACCAATCGGCTCCCCATGACCCCACGCCTGCCCGCTTCGCGCCACGTCCGCAATGTATTGCTCCTGTTGCTGCTGGTGCTGTTCACCGCCTCCGGCTGTGCGCGCCTGAAGGGCATGTTCAAGGACAAGGACGCCCTCGAGGGCCAGCCGGTCGAGGAAATCTACGCCAAGGGCCAGAAGCAGATGCACGGCGGCAACTGGGATGGCGCCGTCACCACCTACAAGCGGCTGGTCGCGCAGTACCCGTACGGCGCGTACACCGAGCAGGCGCTGATGGAAACCGCCTACGCGCAGTACAAGAGCGGCAACAACGAGGAGGCGATCTCGTCGATCGACCGCTTCATCCGCACCTACCCCACCCATCGCAACATCGCCTACATGTACTACCTGCGCGGGCTGGTGAACTCCAACCGCGACACGGTGTTCCTGCAGAAGGTGTGGAAGCTCGACGCCAGCCGCCGCGACCTGGCCACGCCGATGCAGGGTTACAACGACCTCAACACCGTCGCCACCCGCTACCCCAACAGCCGTTATGCCGCCGACGCGCGCCAGCGCATGGTGGCGCTGCGCAACATGTTCTCGCGCCACGACATGGAAGTGGGGCTGTACTACCTGCGCCGCGGCGCCAACGTCAGCGCGGTGGAACGCGCCAAGTACCTGCTGGAAACCTATCCGCAGAGCGAGTACCAGAACGACGCGGTCGCCCTGCTGGCCGAGGCCTACACCCGCCTGGGCAACGATGCCCTGGCCGCCGACGCCAAGCGAGTGCTGCAGCAGAACGAACCGCAGCACCCGTACCTGACCGGCGACTGGCCGGACTACCCGTGGACGGTCCGCAAGCTCAATCCGTTCGCGGGCGAGAAGTCGGCGCTGGACAACGAGAAGAAGTAGGCGCCCGCAGCGCCACAAGAAAAACGCCGCCCACGGGCGGCGTTTTCGTAGGTCGGGGGTGACACCCCGACGGCTCTTGGGCTCGGTTCCCGGGCTGCCTGGTTTCCCAGCGTCGGGGGCGTAGCCCCGACCTACTTCCGGAACCCCAACGCTCCGTGACAGCCTTCTCCCGCCTGCGGGAGAAAGGCCGGGCGATGCTGCCCGTGAGTGGGAGGATCCGCGAACACGTTGCCCGCATGGCGGGCAGGGGTCTATCCCGTATATCCGTTGCTGATCGGATAGCGCCTTTCGCGCCCGAACGCGCGCCGCGAGACCTTCGGCCCCGGCGCCGCCTGGTGGCGCTTCCACTCGCTGGTGCGCACCAGCCGCAGCACGCGGTCGACGGTGGCGGCATCGAAGCCCGCGGCGAGGATCTCGTCGCGCGCCTGCTCCTGGTCGACGTGGCGCAGCAGGATCGCGTCGAGCACGTCGTAGGGCGGCAGCGAATCCTGGTCGAGCTGGTCGGGCCGCAGCTCGGCCGACGGTGGCCGCGCGATCACCGCCGGCGGGATCACCGGCGCCCCGGCCACCGCGTTGCGCCACTTCGACACTGCGAACACCTCGGTCTTGTACAGGTCCTTGATCGGCGCGTAGCCGCCGCACATGTCGCCGTAGATCGTCGCGTAGCCGACCGCGTATTCGCTCTTGTTGCCGGTGGTCAGCAGCAGGCCGCCGAACTTGTTCGACAGCGCCATCATCAGCGCGCCGCGGGTGCGCGACTGCAGGTTCTCCTCGGTGGTATCGACCGCGCTGCCAGCGAACACCTCGCCCAGCGCATCGAGGAAGCCCTGGAACGGCTTCTCGATCGGCAGCGCCAGCAGCTTCACGCCCAGCGCATCGCACTGCTCCTGCGCCAGGTCGTTGGACAGCCCGGCGGTGTAGCGCGATGGCATCCGCACCGCGGTGACGTTGTCCGCGCCCAGCGCATCGACCGCCACCGCCAGCACCACCGACGAATCGATGCCGCCCGACAATCCCAGCCAGACCTTCTCGAAACCGTTCTTGCGGCAGTAGTCGCGCGTGCCGAGCACGATCGCGCGCCAGGCCAGCGCCTCGCGCCCCTCGTCCTCCTCCACCGGCCAGGCGACCGGCGTGAAGGCGCCGGTGGCGGCGTCGAAATCCGCGACCAGCCAGTGCGCCTCGAACGCGCGCGCGGCCGGGTGCACGTGGCCGCCGGCATCGGCCAGCAGCGAGGCGCCGTCGAAGACCAGTCCGTCCTGCCCGCCGACCGCATTGAGATAGGCCAGCCCCACCCCGCTGCCACCCGCCCGCGTCTCGCGCGTGCGCGCCTCCAGCAGCGCATCGCGCTGGGCGTGCTTGTCGCGCTCGAACGGCGAGGCGTTGGGCACCAGCACCAGCTGCGCGCCCGCGTCCACCGTCTGCGCCAGCGGCTCCGGGAACCACAGGTCCTCGCAGATCAGCAGCCCGACGCCAACGCCGTTGACGTCCACCACGCACGACCCGCCGTCCGGATCGACATCGAAGTGGCGGCGCTCGTCGAACACCGCGTAGTTGGGCAGCTCGCGCTTGCGATAGCTGGTTTCCACCGCCCCGCCGCGCAGCACGCTGACCGCGTTGTAGACCACGCTGCCGGCCGACTGCGGCCAGCCGACCATCGCCACGATCCCGTCCACGCCCGCGGCGATGCGCAGCAGAGCCGCCTCGCAATCGATCAGGAATTGCGGCCGCACCAGCAGGTCCTCCGGCGGATAGCCGCTGAGCGCCAGCTCGGGGAACAGCACCACGTCGGCGCGATGCAGGTCGCGCGCCTCATTGATCATCGCCGCGATGCGCTCGGCATTGCGGGCGATGGCGCCGACCGGGAAGTCGAACTGGGCGAGGGCGATGCGGAGGCTCATCTGCGATTCCCGGTCATATCAGGCCGCGCGCACGTCGCGCACGGCCTGCTCGACCACCTTCGGGTCGACGCCACGCGCCTTGAGCGCTTCGGCCAGACGCGCAGTCGTATCCGTCGACAGGTATTCGGCCTCGTCGCGGCGCAGGCATTCGCTGATGTAGGACTTGAGCAGCGTCTGGTAACCGGACATGCCCCGGATCGGGGCGATGGCCTTCATCGAATCGACCACGTCCTGCGGAATCCGCAGCGTGATCGAAGTCATCGGCCGATCCCTGGACAGGCGACGCTTGAGAGTGTCATTGAGCATACAAAACCTCCTCTTCGGGAGTGGCGCGACGTGCCGAAACCAGGCGCAGGGCTTCCGCTTCGACCATCACGTGCACGACGTACAGCAGACGACCACCGACATCGAATCCGATCAGCGCATCACGCGGTTCGTCGTTGCGCGATGCGTCCACCAGCACGAACAGCGGATCAAGGAACGCAGTAGCAGCTTCCTCGAAGGCCACGCCATGCTTGCGCAGGTTCGAGCGCGCCTTGTCGGCATCCCAGACGAAAGCATTACCGTGATAGTCGAAGTGCACATCCATGTTGGCGCCATGTTGCTCCTTTGTATTGACATTGTCAATACAAATACCCAAACCCGGACTACTGGCAGTGCCAAACGAAAGGCCGCCCGAAGGCGGCCTTTCCATCAGCAATCCAGCGCGGCTGAAACCTCAGCCCTTGAGCCGCTTCGCAATTGCCGCACCCAGGTCGCCCGGCGACTTCACCGTGGTCACGCCCGCCTTCTCCAGCGCCGCGAACTTGCCTTCCGCCGTGCCCGCGCCGCCCGACGCAATCGCGCCTGCATGGCCCATGCGCTTGCCCTTCGGCGCGCTGGCGCCGGCGATGAAGCCGACCACCGGCTTGGTCACGTATTCGCTGATGAATTCGGCCGCTTCTTCCTCGGCCGAACCGCCGATCTCGCCGACCATGATGATGCCCTGGGTCTGCTCGTCGTCCTGGAACAGCTTCAGGCAGTCGATGAAGTCCAGGCCGTGGATCGGGTCGCCGCCGATGCCGATGACGGTCGACTGGCCGAGCCCGGCGTCGGTGGTCTGCTTGACCGCTTCATACGTCAGCGTGCCCGAGCGCGACACGATGCCGACCTTGCCGACCGTGTGGATGTGGCCCGGCATGATCCCGATCTTGCACTCGCCGGGGGTGATGATGCCCGGGCAGTTGGGGCCGACCAGGACCACGTCGTCGTAGCCCTTCAGCGTGTTCTTGACCCGCAGCATGTCCAGCACCGGGATGCCCTCGGTGATGCAGACGATGACCTTGATGCCGGCGTCGGCCGCCTCGAGGATCGCGTCGGCCGCGTACGGCGGCGGCACGTAGATGACCGAGGCATTGGCGCCGGTGTCGGCGACCGCTTCGGCGACGGTGTTGAACACCGGCAGGCCGAGGTGTTCGGTGCCGCCCTTGCCGGGGGTCACGCCGCCGACGACCTTGGTGCCGTAATCGAGCATCTGCTCGGCGTGGAAGCTGCCCTGGGTGCCGGTGAAGCCCTGGACGATGACCTTGGTGTTCTTGTTGACGAGAACGCTCATGTAGCGGGAATCCTTGAATGATTCATGTAGGAGCGGCTTCAGCCGCGAGCTCTTGCTTTCGGGTTGCGGCTAGAAAAGCTCGCGGCTGAAGCCGCTCCTACAGGGTGGGATTGTTCGGGATCAGGCGGCCTTCGCCGCCTCGACCGCCTTCTTCGCGCCGTCGTTGATGTCGTCGGCGGGCGTGATCGCCAGACCGCTCGACTTCAGCAGCGCCTTGCCCTCTTCGACGTTGGTGCCTTCCAGGCGCACGATCACCGGCACCTTGACGTCCACTTCCTTGACCGCGGCGATGATGCCCTCGGCGATCATGTCGCAGCGCACGATGCCGCCGAAGATGTTGACGAAGATCGCCTTCACTTCGTCAGACGACAGGATCAGCTTGAACGCCTCGGTCACGCGCTCCTTGGTGGCGCCGCCGCCGACGTCGAGGAAGTTGGCCGGCGTGCCGCCTTCGAGCTTGATCACGTCCATCGTCGCCATCGCCAGGCCCGCGCCGTTGACCATGCAGCCGATGTTGCCGTCCATGGTCACGTAGTTCAGGTCGTACTGGCTGGCCTTCACTTCGGTCTCGTCTTCCTGGCGGATGTCGCGCATCGCGGCCAGGTCCGGGTGGCGGAAGGTGGCGTTGTCGTCGGAGTTCACCTTGCCGTCGAGCACGGCGAGGTCGCCGGACTTCAGGATCGCCAGCGGGTTGAGTTCCACCAGCGCCAGGTCCTTCTCGTTGAACAGCTTGTACAGGCCCAGCATGATCTTGCTCAGCTGGTTGACCTGCTTGGCGGTCAGGCCCAGCGCGAAGCCGAGATCGCGGGTCTGGTAGGGCTGCAGGCCCTGGACGAAATTGACGTTGAGGGTCTGGATCGCGTCCGGGTTTTCCTCGGCGGTCTTCTCGATCTCCACGCCACCATCAGACGAGGCGATGAAGGTCACCGACTGGGTGCCGCGGTCGACGAGGACCGAGAGATACAGCTCCTTGGCGATGTCGGTGGCCTGGGTGACCAGCACCGAATCGATCGGCAGCGCCACGCCGGCCGACTGGTAGGTTTCCATCTTGTGGCCGAGCATGCCCTTGGCGTACTCGCGCACCTCATCCAGCGTGCGGGCGAGCTTCACGCCGCCGGCCTTGCCGCGGCCGCCGGCATGGATCTGCGCCTTGACGACCCAGAAGTCGCCGCCGATCGCCTTGGCGGCGTCGACCGCCTCTTCCGGCGTGCGCGCGACGCGCCCGGCCGGGACTGCAATGCCGTAATCGGCAAACAACTGCTTCGCCTGGTATTCGTGGAAATTCATGTGGGGTCCGTGCGTGGGAAGACAGGCCGGCCAAAGGCCGGACCGCGGGCGGCCGTCGCTGCCGGGTGGGCAGCCAATGGGCGCAGGCGGGCCCGACATTCTCGCCGATGCGGGGGCCGCGGGCAAAACCGACCTTGGTTGCAGGCTCCGGACGGCGGACACGCAGGCCGGGCTTGCGCCTAACTCGCGCCGGACACAGGGGGTTGCAACCGCGAAAGCGCCCGTGGGAGCGGTTTCAGCCGCGAGCCCCCGGTTCCTGGCCCCTCCCCGTGAAGGCAGCGGGGAGGTTGGGGACAAGGCTAGCGGCTGAAGCCGCCCACCAGACGCCTTGCCCTGCCCCTGCACCGCTGCCGCCTATACTCGGCCCACGTCGCCGCCAGGATGTCGCTTTGCCGCGCAAGCCAGCTCGCCCCGTTGCCGCCGAAGACGCGTTGCGCCGCGAGCTGTACCTGTTCGCGCTGTACCGCACGCTCGAGGCCTCGCTGCTGGCGCTGATGGTGTTCAGCCCCTTCGGGGGCCTGATCGGCGAGCCGCGCGACCGGTTCCTGGCCAGTACCGTCGCCATCGCCTACCTGCCGATGGCGCTGGCCCTGCTGCTCGCCTCGCGCCGCGATCACTCCTCGCTGGCCTGGCAGGCCTGCGTCGGGGTTGCGGTCGACATCACCGTCGCCGCCCTGATCACCCACGCCGTCCCCGGCGCCGCGCCGGGCGTGGCGATGATGCTGCTGTTCAACGTCGGCGCCGCGGCGCTGCTGGTGCCGCTGCCGCTGGCGATGGGCATCGCCGCCGCCGCCGCGGCCGCGGTGGTGGGCGAGTACCTGTGGATCTCCCTCGGCGGCGCGCCCGCCGAGCGCCCGTTCGCCGAAGTGCTGATGTTCTCGGTCAGCTTCTTCGCCATCGCCACGGTCAGCAACCTGCTCGGGCGGCAAGTGCGCGAATCCCACGCCGTCGCCGACCTGCGCGCCGCCGAGGCCGCCAACCTCAACGAGGTCAACGGCCTGATCATCCGCCGGATGCGCATCGGCGTGCTGCTGGTCGACGGCAGCGGTTTCGTGCGCCGGGCCAACGAAGCCGCACTGATGCTGCTGGGCGACATCGACCCGGCCGCCGACGGCAAGCCGCGCAACCTTCGCGACATCTCCCCGGCGCTCGCCACCCGGCTGCAGGAGTGGCGCAAGAGCGAAGTCGCCAACGACGCACCGATCCTGCTCGGCGCCGAGGAGCAGGTAGAAGTCCTGCCCCGCTTCGCGCGCCTGCTGGTCGACGGCGAGACCACGCTGGTGTTCCTCGACGACACCTCGCTGGTCTCGCGCCGCGCCGAATCGCTGACCCTGGCCGCGATGGGCCGCTTCTCGGCCAGCCTCGCCCACGAGATCCGCAACCCGCTGGCGGCGATCAGCTACGCCACCCAGTTGCTGGAGGAATCCAACAACCTCGACGACGGCGACAAGCGCCTGCTGCAGATCGTCCACCAGCAGTGCATGCGCACCAACGGCATCGTCGAAAGCGTGCTCGGCCTGGCCCGCCGCGAACGCGCGCAGCCCGAGAACCTGGACCTGGTGGCCTTCGTGCGCCGGTTCCTCGACGAGTACCTGGAGACGATCCCGCCGGACCTGGACGAGATCAAGTTCAGCCACGGCATCCCCTCACTGCCGGTGCTGGTCGACCCCCGCCACCTGCAGCAGGTGCTCACCGTGCTGCTGCAGAACTCGCTGCGCTACGGCCGCATGCCCGGGCAGCCGGCGCGGGTGATCCTGCGGGTGGAACGGCGCGGCGACAGCCCGGTGATCGAAGTCCTCGACCGCGGCCCCGGCATCCCCGACGCCGTGGTGGCGCAGCTGTTCCGCCCGTTCTTCACCACCTCCGAGCACGGCACCGGCCTTGGCCTCTACATCGCCCGTGAACTGTGCCGCGCCAACGGCGCCAACCTCGAATACATCGCCGTCCCCGCCGGGGGCGCCTGCTTCCGCCTCACCCTGCCGGGCCCGGACGCCCTGCCCGCCGCATAGGCCGGACCTGCCGGAGTTGGCGGGAATGACAGTCCGGCCCCCATTTCCTCGTTCAAGAGAGAGCGGGGGTGGTGCAAAGCACCGGATGAAGGCGCGAGTGCAGCAAGCACGCTTCTGCTCCTGCAGGATCAACCACACGCACCACTGCTCCCGTACCCCAAATCCGCTCCCGATCAAAAGCTGTTCGGGAGCAAGCTCTTCAGGCCTCCTCTCCCGCGAACGGGAGAAAGGCCCGTGCACTCCATCCGAGAAAAAATCCCGTCGCCATCCGTTCCCGCCAACCCGACAATGCCTTCATCCGGCACACCGCCCGCCCACCGGCTCGAACTGGCGACCACATCCGGCCGCTCCCATCGACCCCGCCGCACGCCATCCCCACCCCACTCGACGGCAAAAACGCAAAAACGCACTGCAGCACGCTCCTCCCGTGTCCTGTGTTCCCTGCAATGCGCGTAAAAGGCTTAAAATTGCCCTACTTGGTCACCTGACCAGTCCCCCAGCAAGGTTCCCGTGCATGAGCGAGACGCGCAGCGCCCTGATCGTCGATGACGAACACGATATCCGCGAGCTGCTGGTCCTCACCCTGGGCCGGATGGGCCTGCGCACGGATACCGCGCCCACCCTCGCCTCGGCGCGCGAGATGCTGGCCACCGTCTCCTACGACCTGTGCCTCACCGACATGCGCCTGCCCGACGGCTCCGGGCTGGAACTGATCAGCGACATCTCCACCCGCTTCCCCAACACCCCGGTGGCGATGATCACCGCCTTCGGCAACGTCGAAGCCGCGGTGGAAGCGCTCAAGGCCGGCGCCTTCGACTTCGTCGCCAAGCCGCTCGACATCAACGTCCTGCGCGGCCTGGTGCGGCAGGCGCTGGAACTCAACACCAAGCGCCAGGCCCAGCCCGAGGAAGCCAGCCGCCTGCTTGGCAATTCCGATCCGATGGTGGGCCTGCGCCAGACCATCGCCAAGGTCGCGCGCAGCCAGGCCCCGGTGCACATCAGCGGCGAATCGGGCACCGGCAAGGAGCTCGTCGCCCGCACCATCCACGCCCAGGGCGCGCGCGCCGGCGGGCCGTTCGTGCCGGTTAACTGCGGCGCGATCCCCTCGGAGCTGATGGAAAGCGAGTTCTTCGGCCACAAGAAGGGCAGCTTCACCGGCGCCCACGTCGACAAGCCCGGCCTGTTCCAGGCCGCCGACGGCGGCACCCTGTTCCTCGACGAGGTGGCCGAGCTGCCGCTGTCGATGCAGGTCAAGCTGCTGCGCGCGATCCAGGAAAAGAACATCCGCCCGGTCGGCGCCTCGATCGAGGTGCCGGTGGACGTGCGCATCCTCTCGGCCACCCACAAGGACCTGTCCGCGCTGGTCAACGATGGCCGCTTCCGTCACGACCTGTACTACCGCATCAACGTCATCGAACTCGACGTGCCGCCGCTGCGCGAACGCACCGGCGACCTGCCGCTGCTGTCCGACGCCATCCTCCAGCGCCTCGCCCACGCGATGAAGCGCACCACGCCGAAACTCTCGGACGACGCCCTGGCCGCGCTCGAGGCCTATCCCTTCCCCGGCAACGTGCGCGAACTGGAGAACATCCTCGAACGCGCCCTGGCCCTAGCCGACGGCGACGCCATCCACGCCGACGACCTGCGCCTGCCGGTGCAGCAGGGCGTGACCCCGGCCGTGGTCGCGTCCGCCTTCGTCAGCGCCAACGCCGCCGCCGCCAGCAACCCCGGCACCCCGGCCACCCCGCCCGACCCACGCACCCTGGGCCCGCGCGAAACCGCCAGCAGCGCCCTACCCTCGTACATCGAGGAAATCGAACGCGCCGCCATCCAGCAGGCCCTGCAGGAAAACCGCTACAACAAGACCAAGGCCGCCGCCGCCCTGGGCATCACCTTCCGCGCCCTGCGCTACAAGCTCAAGAAGCTCGGGATCGACTGAGCCAGGCGTCGGGACGCAACTCCAACGGCCGTAGGTCGGGACGCCCCCGACCCCGCGCAACCAACCCTCGCCCGTCGCACGCCCGCCGTCAAAGCCGTTGGGGCAGTAGCCCGACCTATGCCGCCACCTCCGACCTGCGCGCCGCCCCCGCATCGTCGATGACCGTCTCCCACCCGCGGCGCAGCTGCCTCCCCAATACGCCAGGCCCACGCAGCCAGCTGCGGCTCGCGCCATGCCGCCATGCGACCAGTCCACGCACCAGACTCGAGCCGCTGGCATCGACGCTTTCCATAGCCGGCCCCACAACCCAACAAGGCCGCATGTCGCAACGGCACGCCCCGGCCACGCCGGTGCCGCCATCCTCGATCGAATGCACCGCATCCCGCGCACCGGGCGCAGCGCCCATTGGCTCGTCATCCATTGCCCTTGCGCGCACGCGAATGACGCCAGCGGCAGAATCCGCCCACGGCCAACGCCCGGCAAGTACGCACCGACTCGCTGCGCTCAGCACCTAGTCGGAAACATCCGCATTTGACGAACATCACAATTCGACCTCGGCCGCACGCCAAAAGTGACATTTCACGTCATCACTGCTCAATAAAACGACCTTCAGCGTCACCTTCTGCTGCGCTGCGCCAGCGCCGTTCCGTGAGCCTGATTGCAGATCGGGATATCAGAATCCTTCCCGGCTGCATTGGCACGCGTTGTGCGTATATTCCCTTGCACGTGCGGTGTCGCACGGCAGCCGACGGACCGGAACACCGGACCACACCCGGCACGTGAAGTAATCAATCACTCCTAGGGGAAACACCATGAAGAACAACCAGCAAGGCTTTACCCTGATCGAACTGATGATCGTCATCGCGATCATCGCCATTTTGGCCGCCATTGCGCTGCCGGCTTATCGCGACTACACCATTCGTGCCAAAGCATCCGAAGGCCTGGCGCAAGCGAGCGCCGCTAAGGCAACGGTCGGTGAGAATCTGGCTGATGGCGGCACCGCGGATGCTTGCACCGGGGTGAATGCTGGCACGATCGGTATGACTACGCTCGGTTGCACTGACGCTGGCGCCGGCGCTGGCCCGGTGACCATTGATGCAAGCGTCAACACCGGTTCGGTCACTGTGACTTTCGACTTGGTTGGCACCATGGACGCCACGAGTGGCGGCGTCGTCTGGGATTGCAACAACCCGAGCGAAGTGAAGTATGTGCCGGCAGAATGCAGGCAGTAACAAAGCTTTCGTTTGATGTTCTACAGAAGGCCCCGCAATCGCGGGGCTTTTCTGTTCTGGATCAAGTTCGACAGCCATCTACACCTTGATTCTCGGCGTCGATCCTGCCGAACTGGATGGAGTAGTCTTCGCGTATGAGTACGATCTTGAGCGCAAATATGCTTGGAATCACTGGCATTGCCCGCCGTCTGGTACTTGACGGTGCGTTGGACGAATCAGCTGCACGTGAGGCGCTAGACAAGGCCACCCAGGAACGCAGACCTATCGCAGGCTACTTGCGCGAGCACAAGCTGGTGACTTCGGCGCAAATGGCCGCCGCCAACTCGATTGAGTTCGGCATGCCGGTGTTCGACCCAACCACCATGGATGGGGGCCAAAGCGCCATCAAGTTAGTGAAGGAAGACCTGCTGCAAAAGCACGCCGTGCTCCCGCTGTTCAAGCGCGGCGGCAAGCTGTTCGTCGGTACCGCCGACCCCACCAATACACACGCTCTGGACGAGATCAAGTTCCACACCAACCTGGTGGTGGAGCCGATCCTGGTAGCCGAGGACATGATCCGCCGCACCATGGAGCTGTGGCTGGAGAACAACGACAGCATCGGCGACGCTCTGGGTGATGACGACGGCCTCGACAACCTCGACATCAGCGGCGGTGATGAGGACATGGCTGGCGGCGACGCCGGCGTGGAGGCAAAGGACGACACCCCGGTGGTGAAGTTCGTCAACAAGGTATTGATCGACGCGATCCGCCGCGGTGCCTCGGACATCCACTTCGAGCCCTACGAGGCCGATTACCGAGTGCGCCTGCGCATCGACGGCCTGCTCAAGCAGGTAGCCAGGATGCCGGTCAAGCTCAACCAGCGCATCACCGCGCGCCTGAAGGTGATGGCGCAGCTGGACATCGCCGAGAAACGGGTGCCGCAGGACGGGCGCATGAAGCTCAACCTGTCGAAAACCAAGCAGATCGACTTCCGCGTCAGTACCCTGCCCACGCTGTTTGGCGAGAAGGTGGTGCTGCGTATCCTGGACGCCAGCGCGGCTCGGCTGGGCATCGACAAGCTGGGTTACGAGCCGGAGCAGCAGAAACTGTTCCTGGATGCGATCCAGAAGCCCTACGGCATGGTGCTGGTCACCGGCCCCACCGGCTCGGGCAAGACGGTGAGCCTGTACACCGCCCTGGGCATCCTCAACGACGAGATGCGCAACATTTCCACCGTCGAGGACCCGGTAGAAATCCGTCTGTCGGGCATCAACCAGGTGCAGCAGAACACCAAGCGTGGGATGACCTTCGCCGCAGCGTTGCGCAGCTTCCTGCGACAGGACCCGGACGTGATCATGGTCGGCGAGATCCGCGACCTGGAAACCGCCGAGATCGCCATCAAGGCCGCGCAGACCGGTCACATGGTGCTGTCCACCCTGCACACCAACGACGCGCCGCAGACCATCGCGCGCCTGATGAACATGGGCATCGCACCGTACAACATCACAAGCTCCGTGACCCTGGTGATCGCCCAGCGCCTGGCGCGGCGACTGTGCAACAGGTGCAAGAAGGAAATGGAACTGCCGGACCACGCGCTGCTGGCGGAAGGCTTCACCGACGACGAGGTGCACGAGGGCCTGCAGCTGTTCGATGCGGTGGGCTGTGACGAATGCACCGAGGGCTACAAGGGACGCGTGGGCCTGTACCAGGTGATGCCGATGAGCGATGAGATCCAAGCCATCGTGCTGCAGGGCGGCAATGCGATGCAAATCGCTGAGGTCGCCGAGAAGGCCGGGGTGCGCGACCTGCGGCGTTCGGCGCTTGACAAGGTACGGGCCGGGGTGACCAGCCTGGCCGAGATCAACCGCGTAACCAAGGATTGAGCACCTCGCTTTTGGGTGTTGTGTTGTGTGGTGAGTGAGTGTGGGAGCGGCCATGGCCGCGATAGGCCTCCAGTAGAGCATCGCGGCCATGGCCGCTCCTACAGACCCGGCAGGCCCCACAGGGGAGAACAATTTCGGCACGGGCGGGCCGGAACCTCCGGAATCCTGTCCGCCGTCACACGCGGGCGCTTCACATGCGGCCGCAACCGGCTACCATCGCAGACTGGGGCTCCGGCGATGCCGGACGCCGGGGAACTAGGGGAAAACACATCATGGCCGTGACCCGCACCGCGCTCAAGAACCAACCGCGCCCGCAACGCGACGGCGTGACGCTCGCCACCTACGTCTGGCAAGGCACCGACAAGCGCGGCGTCAAGATGAAGGGCGAGCAGCAGTCGAAGAACGCCAACCTGCTGCGCGCCGAGCTGCGCCGCCAGGGCATTACGCCAACAGTGGTCAAGGTCAAACCCAAGCCGCTGTTCGGTGCCGCCGGCAAGCCGATCAAGCCGCAAGACATCGCGAGTTTCAGCCGCATGATCGCCACCATGATCAAGTCGGGCGTGCCGATCGTGCAGGCACTTGAGATCATTGGCAGCGGCAACAAGAACCCGCGCATGCAGAAGCTGATCGGCACGATCCGCAACGACATCGAGAACGGCTCGTCGATCTACGAGGCACTGAGCAAGCACCCGGTACAGTTCGACGAGCTCTACCGTAACTTGGTCAAGGCCGGCGAGTCGGCGGGCGTGCTGGAGGTGGTGCTGGACACCATCGCCACCTACAAGGAAAACATCGAAGCGCTGAAGGGCAAAATCCGAAAGGCGCTGTTCTACCCTGCCATGGTCATGGCAGTAGCGCTTCTCGTCAGCTCCATCCTGTTGATTTTTGTAGTTCCTCAGTTTGAGGACGTGTTCAAGGGATTTGGTGCTGAGCTACCCGCATTCACGCAGATGATTGTCAACGCATCGCGCTTTATGGTGAGCTGGTGGTGGCTCATCCTTGGTGTAATTATCGTTGCCATTGTGGCGTTGATCATGGCGTTCAAGCGATCACCAAGATTTCAGCACTTGGTCGATCGTTTGATGCTGAAACTGCCGATCGTCGGTCAGATCTTGCACAACAGCGCCATCGCACGGTTCGCGCGCACGCTGGCAATTACCTTCAAGGCCGGCGTGCCGCTGGTGGAGGCGCTGGACACAGTGGCCGGTGCGACGGGCAACACGGTATACGAACAGGCCGTGAAGCGCATCCGTGATGACGTCTCTGTTGGCTACCAGATCAACATGGCGATGAAGCAGACTCAGCTTTTCCCACACATGGTCACGCAGATGACCGCTATCGGCGAGGAAGCCGGTGCGCTGGACACCATGTTGTTCAAGGTGGCCGAGTTCTACGAGCAGGAGGTCAACAACGCGGTGGACGCGTTGGCCAGCCTGATCGAGCCGCTGATCATGGTGTTCATCGGTGTGATCGTCGGCGGCATGGTGATCGGCATGTACTTGCCCATCTTCAAGCTCGGCGCCGTGGTCGGCTGACGCAGGTCTAGATGGCATTCCTCGACCAGAACCCGGCGCTGGGCTTCCCGGCCGCGGCGGCCCTCGGCCTCGCGCTGGGCAGCTTCCTCAACGTCGTGATCCTGCGCCTTCCGAAACGGCTGGAGTGGGAGTGGAAGCGCGACAGCCGCGAGATCCTCGGCGAGCCGGACCTGTACGACCCGCCGCCGCCGGGCATCGTGGTGGAGCGGTCGCACTGCCCGCACTGCGGCCACCAGTTGAGCTGGTACGAGAACATCCCGGTATTCAGTTGGCTGGCGCTGCGCGGCAAGTGCCGCAGCTGCAAGGCACCGATCTCGCCGCAGTACCCGCTGGTGGAACTGCTGACGATGCTGCTGGTGCTGGCCTGCGTGTGGCAGTTCGGCTTCGGCTGGCAGGGGTTTGGCGCGATCGTGCTCACGTGCGTTTTGATTGCGCTGTCCGGCATCGACCTGCGCACCCAGTTGCTGCCCGACCAGCTGACCCTGCCGCTGATGTGGCTGGGGCTGATCGCCTCGGTGGACAACCTGTACATGCCGGCCAAGCCTGCGTTGGTGGGTGCGGTGATCGGCTATCTCAGCCTGTGGTCGGTGTGGTGGCTGTTCAAGCAACTGACCGGCAAAGAAGGCATGGGCCACGGCGACTTCAAGCTGCTGGCGGCGCTGGGCGCGTGGATCGGGCTGCAGGGGATATTGCCGACGATCCTGCTGTCGTCGCTGGTGGGCGCGATCGTCGGCTCGATCTGGCTGGGGATGAAGGGCCGCGACCGCGCCACTCCGATCCCGTTCGGCCCGTACCTGGCGATCGCCGGCTGGATCGTCTTCATGTGGGGCGAGCAGATCATCGGCGCCTACCGGCAGTACGCCGGCATCTGATCCGTCGGCCGGGGCGACGCCCCCGGCACAATCGCCGCAAGAACTTCCCTTGTGGGAGCGGCCATGACCGCGACAGGCGCCTGCGAACCATCACGGCCATGGCCGCTCCCACACAAGCGGACGGCGTCGGGGCATAGCCTCGACCTACGCCATAATCCAGGCATGAGCGATTTCATCGTGGGACTCACCGGCGGCGTGGCCTCGGGCAAGAGCGAAATCACCCGCCGCTTCGAGGCGCTGGGCATCGCCGTGGCTGACGCGGACCTTGCCGCGCGCGAGGCCGTGGCGGCGGGTTCGACCGGACTGGCAGAGGTGGTCGCCGAATTCGGGCCCGAGGTGCTGGCCGACGATGGCGAACTGGACCGCGCCGCGATGCGCCGGCGCGTGTTTGCGCATCCCGACGCGCGCAGGCGGCTTGAGGCGATCGTGCATCCGCGCGTGCGTGCCGCCTTGCGTGCCGCATGCGCGACCGCGGCGGGGATGTATGCGATCGCGGCGATTCCGCTGCTGGCCGAAGGCGGCGGCCGCACCGCCTACCCGTGGCTGGACCGCATCCTGGTGATCGACGTGCCTGTGGCTGTGCAGCACGCACGGCTGCTTCAGCGCGACGGCATCGACGCCGCCCTCGCCGACCGCATGATCGCGGCCCAGGCCACGCGCCAACAGCGGCTGGCGATCGCCGACGACGTGATCGTCAACGACGGCCCCATCGACGCCCTGGACGCCCACGTCGCGGCGCTGGACCGGCGCTATCGCAGCCTGGCGACCCCGTAGCCCCCGACGGCTTTTGGCGGCGACTGCCCGATAGTCTGAGCTGGTGACGCGGGGCGTCGGGCGCGTGGGCCACGTCGCGGTGCTGGAGAGACGCTGGCGATCCGCAGTCGGGGCTACGCCCCGACGGTTTTGGCCGCGCCCGCACTACAACCGGGTGTCTGGCAGCCCGGGGCGTCGGACGCGTAGGCCCCCGACCTACGACCAGAGGCCGCGGATCGCGGCAACACCTTGGGCCCCGTGCTGGCGGGCGTCGGGGATGTCATCGAGGCCGAGGCCGCCGATGGCGTAGATCGGCAGGGAAGCGTGTTCGCGCAGGGCTTCGAAAGCGGGCCAGCCGATGCCGGGGACGCCGGGGTGTGTGGGCGTGGCGTTGACCGGGCCGACGATGGCGAAGTCGCAGCCGAGGGCTTCGGCCAGGCGCAGCTCTTCGATGTCGTGGCAGGAGGCGGCGAGGCTCGCGTGGGCCGGAACGGGCCGCGTGGTCAGCGAACGCAGTTGCGCGGCTGGCAGGTGCAGGCCGAGGCCGAGGTCGCGCGCGAGGGCCGCATCGCCGTTGACCAGCAGTTCGGCGCCGGCGAGGGCGCAGTGGTCTGCGGCGGCGGCGACCAGCGCGCGGCGGCGCGCGGAGTCCATTCCGGGCAGGCGGACCTGGACCCGACGCAGGCCGGTGGCCAGGGCGCGCTGCAGGGCGTCGAGCCAGACCGCGTCGTCCGCCGGCGAAGCGGGCATTGGGGTGACCAGGTAGCGGTCGGGCTGCAGCAGCGCGGCGACCACCGGGCGGTCGGCGGGCGGCATGGCGTAGCCGGGGAGCTTGGCCGGTGGCACCCAGGCCAGGGCCTGGCCTTCGTGGCCGCGCGGGATGCCGCGCCAGCGGGTGACGTGGCGCACGTCCAGGCGCAGGCGTTTGTGCGGGTATTGCTGGGCGACGGCTATCAACGGCGCGCCGACTTCCACTTCGATGCCGAGTTCTTCTCGCAGCTCGCGTACCAGCGCCTGCTCCGGCGACTCGCCCGGCTCGCGCTTGCCGCCGGGGAATTCCCACAGGCCGGCGAGGTCGCGGCCCTCGGTGCGGCGCGCCAGCAGCACGCGGCCGCGGGCGTCGGTGATGGCGGCGGCCATGACCTCGATGTGCCGGGACTTGCCCGTGGTCACGCGCGCAGGTCGGGGCTACGTCCCCGACGACTCTTGATTTCGCGGGCGTCGGGGACATAGCCCGGACCTGCGGCTTTCACGGGGGAGGCACGCATGCGTTTGCGAGTCGCCGGATCCCCCATCACCAATGGCCAACCTCAGGCCAGCTGCCCATGGCAGTGCTTGTACTTCTTGCCGCTGCCGCAGGGGCACGGGTCGTTGCGGCCGACCTTGGGGCCTTCGCGGGTCACCGGGGTGTGCGCAGCGGCGACCTGGGCGAGGCGGGCCTGCTCGGCCTCCTCGTCGGCGCCGAGGCCGCCGGATTCGGCGTGCTGGAACTGCATCTGGCGCGCGGCCGCTTCGGCCTGGGCACGTTCCTGCGCTTCGAGCTCGGCAACTTCTTCCTCGCTGCGGATGCGCACCCGCGCCAGCAGCGAGACGACCTCGCGCTTGACCTTCGACAGCATCTCGCTGAACAACTCGAACGCCTCGCGCTTGTACTCCTGCTGGGGCTTCTTCTGCGCGTAGCTGCGCAGGTGGATGCCCTGGCGCAGGTAATCCATGCGCGCAAGGTGTTCCTTCCAGTTCTGGTCGACGACGTTGAGCATGATGTGCTTTTCCAGCATGCGCATCGTCTCGGGGCCAACCGAGGCTTCCTTGTCGGCGAACAGGCGGTCGAGCGTCTCCTGCACGTGGCGCTGGATGATCTCGACGTCGACTTCCTCGCGGCTCTTGACCATCTCCTCGACCGCCACCTGCACCCCGAACTCCTCGGCCACCGCGGCCTCCAGGCCCGGCAGGTCCCACTGTTCGTCGATCGAGTCGGGCGGCACGAAGCGGTCGACGATGTCGGCCACCACGTCGCTGCGGATGCCGGCGATGTTGTCGTGCACGCTGTCGGCTTCGAGCAGCTCGTTGCGCTGCGAATACACCACCTTGCGCTGGTCGTTGTTGACGTCGTCGAACTCGAGCAGGTTCTTGCGGATGTCGAAGTTGTGCGCTTCCACCTTGCGCTGCGCGTTGGCGATCTGCTTCGACACCAGCGGGCTTTCGATGATGTCGTCTTCCTTCAGGCCCATGCGCGCCATCACCTTCTGCACCCAGTCGGCGGCGAAGATGCGCATCAGGTTGTCTTCGAGCGACAGGTAGAAGCGGCTCGAACCCGGGTCGCCCTGGCGTCCGGACCGGCCGCGCAGCTGGTTGTCGATGCGGCGCGATTCGTGGCGTTCGGTGCCGACGATGTGCAGGCCACCGGCTTCCTTGACCGCGTCGTGGCGCTTCTGCCACTCGGCCTTCAGGCGCGCGCGGGTAACTTCGTCGACCGGCTCGCCGCGCTCGGCTTCCAGGTCGGCCAGCTCGGTATCCAGCGAGCCGCCGAGCACGATGTCGGTGCCGCGGCCGGCCATGTTGGTGGCGATGGTGACCGAACCGGGGCGGCCGGCCTGGGCGACGATGGTGGCCTCGCGCTCGTGCTGCTTGGCGTTGAGCACCTCGTGCGGGATCCCGGCCTCGCGCAGCTGCTCGCTGAGCATTTCCGAGACCTCGATCGAGGTGGTGCCCACCAGCACCGGCTGGTTGCGCGCGTGCGCGTCCTGGATTTCGGCGGCCACCGCGCGGTACTTGCCGGCGCGGTTGAGGAACACCGCATCCGGGTGGTCCTTGCGGATCATCGGCCGGTTGGTGGGGATCACCACCACTTCCAGGCCATAGATGCTCTGGAACTCGTAGGCCTCGGTGTCGGCGGTGCCGGTCATGCCGGCGAGCTTGCCGTACATGCGGAACAGGTTCTGGAAGGTGATGCTGGCCAGCGTCTGGTTCTCGCGCTGCACCGGCACGCCTTCCTTGGCCTCGACCGCCTGGTGCAGGCCGTCGGACCAGCGGCGCCCGGTCAGGGTACGGCCGGTGAACTCGTCGACGATGATCACCTCGCCGTCGCGGACGATGTAATCAACGTCGCGCTGGTAGATGCCGTGCGCGCGCAGGCCGGCGTTGAGGTGGTGGACGACGTGGATGTTCTGCGGCGCGTACAGGCTCTCGTCGGCGTCGAGGATGCCGGCCTCGCGCAGCAGCGCCTCGGCGTGTTCCTGGCCGTCCTCGGACAGGTGCACCTGCTTGGCCTTCTCGTCAACCCAGTAGTCGCCCTCTCCTTCTTCCTCGGTCTGCCGCACCAGCTTCGGCACGACGCGGTTGACCTTGATGTACAGCTCCGGCGACTCGTCGGCCGGGCCGGAGATGATCAGCGGCGTGCGCGCCTCGTCGATCAGGATCGAGTCGACCTCGTCGATGATCGCGAAGTTGAGTCCGCGCTGGAAACGGTCGTCCTTCGACAGCGCCATGTTGTCGCGCAGGTAGTCGAAGCCGATCTCGTTGTTGGTCGCGTAGGTGATGTCGGCGCGGTAGGCGGCGTGCTTGTCCGAATGCGGCATGCCGGGATAGACCACGTCGGTGGTCAGCCCGAGCCAGCCATACAGCTTGCCCATCTGCGCGGCGTCGCGGCGGGCCAGGTAGTCGTTGACCGTGACCACGTGCACGCCCTTGCCTTCCAGCGCGTTGAGGTACACGGCCAGGGTGGCGGTCAGGGTCTTGCCCTCGCCGGTGCGCATCTCGGCGATCTTGCCCATGTGCAGGACCATGCCGCCGATCAGCTGGACGTCGAAATGGCGCATGCCGAACACGCGAATCGACGCCTCGCGGCAGACCGCGAACGCTTCGGGCAGCAGCTTGTCGAGCGATTCACCCTTGGCGACGCGCTCGCGGAACTCGGGCGTCTTGGCCTGCAGCTCGGCGTCCGAGAGGGCCTGCATCTGCGGTTCGAGCGCGTTGACCTTGGTGACGATGCGCTGGAGCTGTTTGATCAGGCGTTCGTTGCGGCTGCCGAAGACGCCGGTGAGCAAGCGATTGAGCATGGGTGTACCGGTTGGGAGAACTGGAATGGAAGCGTGGAGATGCGCGGGATGGATGCGGCTCGGCCCCCCAGGGCCACAGAGCACCTTGGCCAATCCGCGCAAATGAAAAAAGGGCGCCGGGCGCCCTTTTTGGCAACGGGACATTGTACGTGGAGACGCCAGCGGGGGGTATCAAGCCCGTTCCGGCCCTCGCGGACCGGGGTCACACATCCCCGGCCAGCCCTGCCGCACGCCTCCACGCGCCGGTCTCGGACCGCGACGCATGCGGAAAAGTTTCCGTGGTTCGCGCTTGCGGCAGCGGGCATGGCCGCGATGATCCTGGCCGCTCCCGCAAGGATTTTTCTTCTCCCCGCATACCGGGAAGCGTCGGTCGGGGCTAGCCCCCGACGCAAGGCAACGGCACATTCGCGGAGTCATTCGCGAAGCGCTTGGGGCCGGACAGCGGACCTGTCGGGGACGCGAGCGCCGGAGGCGTAGCCCGGCCGCAGGCCCAGCCTACATCCGCTTGGTGGCGGCCTGCTCGCCGAGGAATTTGCGCGGGTTCAGCACGCGGCCGTCCTGCCAGACCTCGAAATGCACGTGGGCGCCGGTGGAGCGTCCGGTCGAGCCGGCCTTGGCGATCCGCTGGCCGCTGCGCACCAGGTCGCCGACCTGCACCACCAGCCGCGAGTTGTGGGCGTAGCGGGTGACGTAGCCGTTGCCGTGGTCGACCTCGACTACCTTGCCGTAGCCCGAGCGCACGCCGGCGTAGCTCACCACGCCGTCGGCCACGGCCAGCACCGGGTCGCCGGTGCGGGCGTGGAAGTCGATGCCCTTGTGGAAGCCACGGCCGCCGCCGAACGGATCGGCACGGCCGCCGTAGCCGGAGGTGATGTAGGTGTTGAGGATCGGCATCCGCGACGGGGTCGCGCTGCGGTCGAGTTCGCGGTTGAACAGCAGCGATTCGAGCACCGAGAGCTGCTTGCCCGAATCGGCCAGCTGCGCGCCGAGCTTGTGCATGCCGCCACGCAGGTCGCCGGCCGCCATGTCGCGCACCGGGCCTTCGCCGCCGACGCCGACCGGCTTGTTGAAGTCGAATTCGCCGTCGCCGAGCTGGCCGATGCGGGTCAGGCGCTCGCCGAGCGCATTGAGCCGGTTGGCCTCGGCCTGCAGTTCGCCCAGGCGCGCGGCCAGCGCGTTGACTTCGCGCTGGGCCTCACGCCGGGTGTTGTCGAGCTGGGCCCGCTGCGTGTCGTTGCGGGCTTCCAGGTGCGCCATGCGCGCCGTGCTGATGCCCTGGGTGGCGCCGGCGCCGAGCGCCACGCCGCCAACCAGCAGCACCGCGATCGCGGTGGCCGGGCGGCCAGCACTGTATGCGTGCAGGCGGGAGGCGCCCGCGTGGGTGCGAGCCGAGAGGGCGGCGGCCAATGCGTGGCCGTTCCGACGCGTCCATCGCCAGGTGCTGGCGGAAAGATCACGCGCCGATGTCAGGAAGCTGTGTAGAGTCATGTTCTGCCAATGTCTGATTCGAGATCCAGGTCGTCCTCCCCGGTACCGCGCGCGGCGCTCGATGCGCTGCTGGGCGATGCCGCGGGTGGCAATCCGATCCGCCGCGCGATGTGGCTGGATGAACTGGACCGTCGTTTGAGCCCCCTCCTGCCGCCTTCGCTGGCCGCGCATGCGCGACTGGCGAATATCGATGGCGACAGGCTCGTCTACCTCGTCGATTCGCCCATCTGGCACGCCAGGCTGCGCCTGGCTTCCAACGAACTGATCGACGCCGCCCGCTCCCTCGGGCTGGATGTCACCCGCTTCGTCGTCAGGACGACGCGGCAAATGCCCGGCGCGCAAGCGCAACCCGAGCCGGCAACCCTGCCTGTGTCAGCCACCGCGCGTGCCGCCGTGCGCGATGCCCTGGCGTCTCTTCGCGGCCCGGAAGACGAGCCGGCGAAAGACGATTCCTGATGTCCGGAGGGGGCGCCAGGTCACGTTTTTCGTGACCTTGGCGAGGACGGACGGGGCATGCTAACGGCCATGGGCCGTCAGGACGTTAACCAACCGCTAATTTTTTGGAAATCTAGGGTTAGATTTTCGTTAAAATTCACCTCGCACTCACTTCTGTGAGCGCGGTCCCGGTGGCGGGCGTTGGGATATAGCTCCGAATCAGGGTGTGGCTGTGTAGGAGCTTAGCCCCGACTTTACGACCGTGCAGGAGCGCTCTGCGGACGCGAACCGGTTGACCGTCGACATGCGATCGCGCCCATGGGCGCCCGGCGGGAATTCATTTGGCGGATGGCGCGGGCATGACATCCCGGGCCGCAGGTGCGGGCACGCCCCCGACTCGCGAATCCCGGCAAATCCGCCTCAGGCCGGCAGCAGTTCGCCGTAAGCGAGCGGGACGCCGACCTGGTCGGGGAAGGTGACTTCTTCCCACGCGGAGCGTTCGGCCAGCAGCGCGCGCACCAGCTTGTTGTTGAGCGCGTGGCCGGACTTGTACCCCTCGAAGGCGCCGATCACGGCGTGGCCGGCCAGGTACAGGTCGCCGATGGCATCGAGGATCTTGTGGCGGACGAATTCGTCGCCGTAGCGCAGGCCGTCGTCGTTGAGCACGCGGAACTCGTCCAGGACGATGGCGTTGTCCATCGAACCACCGAGGCCGAGATTGCGCTCGCGCATGTATTCCAGGTCGCGCATGAAGCCGAAGGTGCGGGCGCGGCTGACTTCACGAATGTAGTTCTCGGTGGAGAACTCGACCACCGCGCGCGACTGGGTGCTGGGGATCGCGGGGTGTTTGAAATCGATGGTGAAGCCCAGGCGGAAGCCGTCATGCGGCTCGAAGCGGGCGATCTTGTCGCCGTCGCGCACTTCCACCGGGCGCTTGATGCGGATGAAGCGCTTGGCCGCGCCCTGCTCGACGATGCCACCGGACTGGAGCAGGAACACGAACGGGCCGGCCGAGCCGTCCATGATCGGCACTTCGGCCGCCGACAGGTCGACGTACAGGTTGTCGAGGCCCAGGCCGGCCAGCGCCGACATCAGGTGCTCGACGGTCTGCACCTTGGTGTCGTCGCGCGACAGGCCGGTGCACAGCGTGGTTTCGCTGACCAGTTCGGCATCGGCGGGAATCTCCACCACCGGCTCGACGTCGACGCGACGGAACACGATGCCGGTATCGACCGCGGCCGGGCGCAGGGTGAGGTAGACCTTCTCGCCACTGTGCAGCCCCACGCCGGTGGCGCGGATCACATTCTTGATGGTGCGCTGCTGCATGGGCGGGGGTTGGATCCGGAGTGTCGCCACGAGGGCGGAAAACGGCGAAAGATTAGCACGCGCGATACTGAACCTGAACGAAAGCGGGACCGGCCATCGGATCGCGCCACGCGGCGGCAGGTTCGCCCGGATTCGGCACGCCAGGGAGGGCAAAAAGGCCACCGGGCCGGCGCAGGCCCGGTGGGTTGAACGAGGACATCATTTCCGCAGGAGCGCCCCATGGGCACGAAGCCTTGGGGCAACGCTCCATCGCGCCCATCGGGCGCTCCTGCGGCGGCGGCTGCCGGGCTTCCAGGCCCGGCCGCCCGCCCGTTACGCGGTCAGTCGGCCTGGCGACGCAGGGTGAGGTGGCACGCTTGCGAGGCACTGCCTCGCGTGCCGCCGAACGCCCGGCCATGGATGGCCGGGCCGGATCATCCGGGACCTGCACCGCATCGCCATGGACGGCATCAGTCGGCCTGGCGGCGCAGGAACGCCGGGATGTCCAGGTAGCTGTCGCTGCCGAAGTCGGCCGTGGCCGGCGCCGGGGAGGCGGCCGGTTCGCTGCTGCCGGAGCGGCCGCGCAGGCTCGACGCGATGCTCTGGCCGGGGCCGAACGCGGTGGCTTCCTCTTCGATCAGCATGCCGGTGGTGCCGTCGCGGCGCGCCTGGCTGCGCACCAGTTCGACCTGCGGCTTGCGCACGATGTCGTGGCCGAAGCCGCGATCCTCGTGGCGTCCGATCTGGCGGCCGGCGTTGCGGTTCAGGCCGGTGGCGACGACGGTCACGCGGACTTCGTCCTGCATGTCCGGGTCGAGCACGGTGCCGATGACGATGGTCGCGTCCTCGCTGCCGAAGTTCTCCACCGTGCGGCCGACCTCGTCGAACTCGGCCATGGTGAAGTCCGCGCCTGCGGTGATGTTGACCAGGATGCCGTTGGCGCCGGCGAGGTTGACGTCGTCGAGCAGCGGGTTCTGGATCGCGGCCTCGGCGGCGGCCTGCGCGCGGTCGTCGCCGCGGGCGGTGCCGGTGCCCATCATCGCCAGGCCCATCTCGCTCATCACGGTGCGCACGTCGGCGAAGTCGACGTTGATCAAGCCCGGGCGCACGATCAGGTCAGCGATGCCCTGCACGGCGCCGAGCAGCACGTCGTTGGCGGCGCGGAAGGCCTGGATCATGGTCGCGTTGCGCCCGAGCACGGTGATCAGCTTCTCGTTGGGGATGGTGATCAGCGAGTCGCAGTGCTGGCCGAGTTCGTCGATGCCCTTGAGTGCCACCTGCATGCGGCGGCGGCCCTCGAACGGGAACGGCTTGGTGACCACGGCCACCGTCAGGATGCCCATCTCCTTGGCCAGCTGCGCGACGACGGGCGCGGCGCCCGTGCCGGTGCCACCGCCCATGCCGGCGGTGATGAACACCATGTCCGCGCCCTGCAGCGCATCCATGATCTGCTCGCGGTCTTCCAGTGCGGCCTGACGGCCGACTTCCGGGTTCGCGCCCGCGCCCAAGCCCTTGGTGACGTTGGTGCCCAGCTGCAGCTGCAGCTTGGCGCCGCAGTTTTTGATCGCCTGCGAGTCAGTGTTGGCGGTGATGAACTCCACCCCGTCCACGCTGCTGTTGACCATGTGCGCGACCGCGTTGCCGCCGCCGCCGCCGACCCCCACCACCTTGATGTTGGCATTGGGTGCCATCTTCTCTACCAGTTCGAAATGCGCCATGTCCGTGTCCTCGTTGTAAGTGCCGTGATTGGGATTCGGGACTGGGGATCCGGAAAATCGCTGTTCCGAATCGCGCCCCACCTCGCCGCACCGGCGTTTATTTGGTTGTGTCGTGTCGCGTTACTGCAATCGTTTGCCTTCTGCCTGCCGCTCTTTACCGCCCCCGTTCCAATCACGCACCGTTGTCTCGTATTCCCTTGTTCTTTCTTTGCCTCTGCGAACCGCAAATCCCCGGCCGCGCGCGGGTCCGTCAGAACTCGCCGCGATACCAGTTCTTCAACTTGTTGAAGAGCGTCCCGGCGCGGCCGGTGGGGATCACCGGGCGACGCGGATGCTCGATCTGGCTGCCCATCAGCAGCAGGCCCACGCCGCTGGCGTGCACCGGGTTGTTGACCACTTCGCCAAGGCCCGTCACGTGCTGCGGGATGCCCACGCGCACCGGCATCTGCAGCATTTCCTCGGCAAGCTCCACCACGCCTTCCATCTTCGAAGCGCCGCCGGTGAGCACCATCCCGGCACGCACGTGCTGCTCGAAGCCCGAGCGGCGCAGTTCGGCCTGCACCATCTCGAAGATCTCCTCGTAGCGCGCCTGCACGGCCTGCGCCAGCGACTGCCGTGGCAGCCGGCGCGGGGCGCGGTCGCCGACGCTGGGCACCTGGATCGATTCCTCGCTGGTCGCCAGCTGCGCCAGCGCGCAGGCGTAGCGCACCTTGATCTGCTCGGCCTCCGGCGTGGGCGTGCGCAGCATGTGCGCGATGTCCTCGGTGACCTTGTCGCCGGCGATCGGCAGGCTCGCGGTGTGGCAGATCGCGCCCTGCACGAATACCGCCAGATCCGTGGTGCCGGCGCCGATGTCGACCAGCACCACGCCCAGCTCGCGCTCGTCGCCGGTCAGCACCGCGGTGCTCGAAGCGAGCGACGACAGGATCAGGTCGTCGATCTGCAGGCCGCAGCGCTGCACGCACTTGCTGATGTTGGCCGCGGCCGACTGCGCGCACACCACCAGGTGCGCGTGCACCTCCAGGCGCACGCCGGTCATGCCGACCGGGTTGCGGATCCCTTCCTGCGAGTCGTCGAGCACGTACTCGCGCGGGATCGCATGCAGGATCTTCTGGTCGGCTGGGATCGCAACCGCCTTGGCCGCTTCGAGCACGCGATCGAGATCGGCATAGGTCACCTCGCCGTCGCGGATCGGCACGATGCCCGGCGAGTTGCGGCACTGCACGTGGTTGCCCGAGATCGATGCGTACACCGAGCGGATCTCGCAGCCGGCCATCAACTCGGCTTCCTCCACCGCGCGCTGGATCGACTGCACAGTGGATTCGATGTCGACCACTACCCCGCGCTTGAGCCCGCGCGATTCGTGCGAGCCGATGCCGATCACCTCGATCGGGTTGCCGGGCGAGTACTCGCCCACCAGTGCCACCACCTTGGAGGTGCCGATGTCGAGGCCGACGATCAGGGCCTTGTCGCCTTTGCGGTTCATGTCGTAGCACCGTGAGTCGTGAATCGTGAAGACCAGCCGTTCGGCTGTTGGAAAGCGTGTTCGGCAAGCGCATGGAGCCGCGCCAGGCGCCAGGCGCGGTTCGGCGCGCTGCCGCCCGTAAGCCCGGCCGATGCCTGGCTTCCGGCTTCCGGCTCATTGCCCCATGTCAGGGCGAAGCCGTTGGTGTAGCGCAGGTCCGCGCGTGCCAGCGGCTGCGGGTTCTGCGCCAGCAGGCCTGGCAGCAGGCGCGCGAACCGTGCCAATCGCAATCGCGCTTCCTGGCTGCCAACCACCACCCGGACGCCGTTGGACAGCAACAGCGACCAGCTGCCGCGGCGGTCCAGCGACACCTCGCGCACGCGCACGCCTTCGGGCGCGAACATCTCGCTAGCCTCGTTGTAGAGCGCTACGACGTCCGCGATGCGCGCGGCGGGCGCGTCGACATCGAAGCGCGGCAGGCTGTCGGGAACCTCCGCGCCGGCAAGCGGGAACAGGTCGCCGTCCTCGGACAGCAACTGGTCCTTGCCCCAGCGCGCGAACGGCCGGTGTTCGACGATGCGTACCTCGACCACGTCCGGCCAGCGCTTGCGGACCTCGGCACGCTCGACCCACGGCAACTTCGCCACCGCGGCCTGCGCATCCTCGAGCCGGATCGCGAAGAAGCCGTTGCGCGCATACGGCAGCACCGCCGCGCGCAGCTTCTGCTCGTCGACGCGCTTGAGGTCGCCGCCGATGCGCAGCGTGCGCAGCGGCCAGCGCTCGGCGCCGATCCAGCCTTCGAGCACGGCGACCACGGGCAGCACGACCAGTGCCACCGCGATGATCCACGCTGCGATGCGCAGGAAGGCGCTCATCCCGCCACCTCCGCCACCGAGGTTTCCAGGATCCGCCAGCACAGGTCCGCGAACGACAGCCCCAGCGCGCCAGCGGACTTCGGCATCAGCGAATGGCTGGTCATGCCCGGCGCGGTGTTGGCTTCGAGCAGCCAGTTGCGGCCGTCGCGGTCGCGCATGAAGTCCACGCGCGCCCAGCCGCGCAGGCCGAGCGCGCCGAAGGCGCGTTCGGCCTGGTCGCGCGCTTCCGCTTCGCCGGCCTCGTCCAGGCCGGGGCACAGGTACTGCGTGTCCTCGGCCACGTACTTGGCGTGGTAGTCGTAGTACTCGCCCGCCGGGACGATGTGGATGCTCGCCAGCGCGCTGCCGTCGAGCACGCCGATGGTGTATTCGCCGCCTTGCACGAGTTGTTCCATCAGCAGCTCGCCGGGGTAGCGCGCGGCCAGTTCGACCGCGGCGTCGAGGTCGGCCTCGCTGAAGACGCGGCTGACGCCGACGCTGGAACCTTCCAGCGACGGCTTGACGATCACCGGCAGACCCAGCTCGCGCGCGGCGGCGTGCACGTCATCCCCCTTGGCGAGGCGGATCCAGCGCGGCGTCGGCAGGCCGTCGGCGATCCACACCTGCTTGGCGCGGATCTTGTCGAGCGCCAGTGCGCTGCCGAGCACGCCCGAGCCGGTGTACGGCACGCGCAGCGATTCGAGCAGGCCCTGCAGCACGCCGCTTTCGCCATCGCCGCCGTGGAGGATGTTGAAGACGCGATCGAAGTGCTTGTCCTGCAGCTCGCGCACCAGGTTGGGAATGCCATCGACCCCGTTGGCGTCGATGCCGCGCGCGCGCAGCGCCTCCAGCACGTTGCGGCCGGAGTCCAGCGACACTTCGCGCTCGGACGTGGTGCCGCCCATCAGCACGGCGACGCGGCCGAACACGGTCGGATTGTCGAAACGCGGCGGCGGCAGGGCGCGGCTCATCGGCTGCCTCCTTCGAAGCCGTTCGCCGCCAGCTGCTGCGCGGCATGGCCGATGTCGCCGGCGCCCATCATCAGCAGCAGGTCGCCGTCGCGCAGCACGTCGGGCAACACCTCGCCCAGTTCCTTGGCACTGTTGACCACCACCGGATCGATGCGGCCGCGGGCGCGGATCGCGCGTGCCAGCGAGCGCGCGTCGGCGCCGGCGATCGGCGCCTCGCCGGCCGGGTAGACCTCGGTCAGCACCAGCGCGTCGACGTCGGACAGCACGCCGGCGAAATCGTCGAACAGGTCGCGCGTGCGGCTGTAGCGGTGCGGCTGGAACGCCACCACCAGACGCTTGTCCGGCCAGCCGCCGCGGGCAGCGGCGAACACCGCCGCCAGCTCCTTGGGGTGGTGGCCATAGTCGTCGACCAGCTGCACGGTCGCGCCCTGCGCGGTGGTGAGCTGGGCGAGCAGGTTGAAGCGGCGGCCGATGCCCTGGAACTTCTCCAGCGCCGCGGCGATCGCCTCGGCCGGCACGCCGAGCTGCCAGGCCACCGCGGCGGCGGCCAGCGCGTTCTGCACGTTGTGGCGGCCGGGCAACGCCAGCGTGATCGGCGTGCAGGTGCCATCTGGCAGGCACAGTTCGAAGCGCATGCGCGGGCCTTCCTGCAGCACCGCGTCGGCACGCACCTCGGCGGCGGCGTCGAAGCCGTAGGTCATCACGTGCCGCGGCGTGTTGTTCGCAAGCTCGGCGACTTCCGGGTCGTCGATGCACAGCACCGCGACGCCGTAGAACGGCAGCCGGTGCAGGAATTCGGAGAACGCCGCCTTCACCCGGGCGAAATCGCCGCCGTAGTTTTCGAGGTGGTCGGCGTCGATGTTGGTGACGATCGCGACCAGCGGGTTCAGGCGCAGGAAGCTGCCATCGCTTTCATCCGCCTCGGCCACCAGCCAGTCGCCGCCGCCCAGGCGCGCGTTGGCACCGGCGGCGAGCAGCTGGCCACCGATCACGAAAGTCGGGTCGAGGCCGCCTTCGGCCAGCACGCTGGCCAGCAACGAGGTGGTGGTGGTCTTGCCGTGGGTGCCGGCGACCGCGATGCCGCGGCGGAAGCGCATCAGTTCGGCCAGCATTTCCGCGCGCGGCACCACCGGGATGCGCTGCGCGCGCGCTTCCAGCAATTCCGGGTTGTCGGGCCTGATCGCGCTGGACACCACCACGCAGTCGGTGCCCAGCACGTTGGCCGCGGCGTGGCCGCGATGCACGTTGGCGCCGAGCCCGGACAGGCGCCGGGTCACCGCGTTGTCGGCGGTGTCGGAACCGGACACGTGGTAACCGAGCGTGCACAGCACTTCCGCGATGCCGCTCATGCCGACGCCGCCGATGCCGACGAAATGCACGCGCGAGTAACGCCGGGCGAAATCGCCGGGGGCGGCGGCACCGGCGGCCGCGTCGCGGGTATCGAGCATCCTGCGGATCATGCAATGCGTCCCATGGTCGGTTCGACGCGCTGGCGCAGGCGGCTGGTGCCGCGCGCAGCTGCGGGGTTGGCGTTGGTGGGGGCGGGCTGCGCAGTGGCAGGTGCCTTGCCTCGCGCGGACTTCTCGCGCGTCGGCGATGGCTCTGGCGCCGGTGCCGCGCCTTCGCCGCGCAGGCGCGCGACCTGGCGCTCGGCGCGGTCGAGTTCGTACGACACCCGCAGCAGCAGGCCGAGCGCGGCGCAGGTCATCAGCACGCTGGAACCGCCCGACGAAATCAAGGGCAGGGTCAGCCCCTTGGTCGGCAGGATGCCGAGGTTGACGCCGATCGAGACGAACGCCTGCAGGCTGATCGCCAGCGCCACGCCGAACGCGCAGTAGCCGGCGAAGTGGCGGCGCATGCCGACACAGCGATAGCCGATCCAGAACGCACGCCCGATCAGCAACGCATACAGGCCGATCACCAGGCAGACGCCGGCGAAGCCGAGCTCCTCGGCGATCACCGAGAAGATGAAGTCGGTATGCGCCTCGGGCAGGTACGACAGCTTCTGCACCGACGCGCCCAGGCCCACGCCGAACCACTCGCCGCGGCCCACCGCCATCAGCGCGTTGCTGAGCTGGTAGCCGGAGCCGAGCTGGTCGGCCCAGGGATCGAGGAACGAAGTGAAGCGGCGCACGCGATAGGGTTCGAGGATCGCGATGAAAGCGAACACCGGCAAGCCGATCACGATCGGCAGCGACATCCGCGGCAGGTTGACGCCGCCGAGCACCAGCATGCCGGCGGTGATCGCAAGCAGCAGCGACGACGAGCCGAAGTCCGGCTGCAGCAGCAGCAGGCCGACCAGCAGCACCGCGACGCCCAGCGGCTTGAGCATCGCCGGCCAGGTGGCATTGACCTCGTCGCGGAACCGCACCAGGTAGCTCGCCAGCCAGACGATGTAGAGCAGCTTCACCGCCTCGACCGCCTGGAAGTTGGACAAACCCAGGTTGATCCAGCGCCGCGCACCGTTGACCGACTGGCCCAGGCCCGGCACGAACACTGCCAGCAGCAGCAGCACGCAGCCCAGCAGCAGCAGCTGGTTGAAGCGCTCGACGGTCTTGAGCTCGGTGCGCATCGCCCAGATCGCCAGGCCGATGCCCAGCGCCAGGAACATCAGGTGGCGGTTGAGGAAGTAGAACGGGCCGACGTCGAGGCCCTCGCCGATCGCGATCGAACTGGACGCGACCATCACCACGCCGAGGCTGGCCAGCGCCACGCACGCGCCGAGCAGCCAGCCGTCGTAGCGGCCGGTGATGGCATCGAGGCGGGTCGCCTGGCGAGGGTTGCTGGCGTGCATGTCCATCAGCGCACCTTCAACGTCGCGAGGCCGACCAGCACCAGGACCACCGAGATGATCCAGAAGCGCACGATCACGCGCGGCTCCGGCCAGCCCTTGAGTTCGAAGTGGTGGTGGATCGGCGCCATCCGGAACACGCGCTTGCCGGTGAGCTTGAACGACGCCACCTGGATCATCACCGACAGCGTCTCGACCACGAACACGCCGCCCATGATCACCAGCACCAGCTCCTGGCGCACGATCACCGCGATGGTGCCGAGCACCGCGCCCAGTGCCAGCGCGCCGATATCGCCCATGAACACCATCGCCGGATAGGTGTTGAACCACAGGAACCCGAGCCCCGCGCCGGCGATCGCCGCGCAGATGATCACCAGTTCGCCCGCGCCGGGAATCTGCGGGATCTGCAGATAGGTGGAGAACACCGCGTTACCCGAGGCGTAGGCGAACACGCCCAGCGCGCAGGCCACCAACACCGTGGGCATGATCGCCAGGCCGTCGAGGCCGTCGGTGAGGTTGACCGCGTTGGAAAAGCCGACGATCCAGAAGTAGGCGACGACGACGAAGAACACGCCCAGCGGGATCGCGACCTGCTTGAGCAGCGGCACGAAGAACGTGGTGGCGGCCGGCACCGTCGGGTCGGCAGTGAAGTACAGGAACAGGCCGGCGGCGACGCCGAACAGCGACTGCAGCAGGTACTTCCAGCGCGACTTCAGGCCGTTCGGGTCGCGGCGCACGATCTTGATCCAGTCGTCGTACCAGCCGATTGCGCCGAACGCGAGCATCACCGCCAGCACCAGCCACACGTAGCGGTTGCGCAGGTCGCCCCACAGCAGCACCGAGGCCAGCACCGTCGTCAGGATCAGCGCGCCGCCCATGGTCGGCGTGCCAGCCTTGGAAAAGTGCGTCTGCGGCCCGTCCTGGCGGATCGGCTGGCCGCCCTTGTACTGCGCGAGCTTGCGGATCATCGCCGGGCCCCACCACAACGACAGCGCCAGCGCGGTCAGCGCGCTGAGGATGCCGCGGAAGGTGAGATAGCCGAACAGTCCGAACAGGTCGTCGAGCTGCTGCAGCCAGCGTGTGAGTTCAAGCAGCATGCGCGGCCTCCCCGTTCGTGAGCAGCGCCTTGACGACGCGATCCATCGCGCTGCCGCGCGACCCTTTCACCAGCACCCGCAGCCTCGTGGGTGCATCAGCTCTTGTAGGAGCGGCTTCAGCCGCGAGCTTTTCGCCGCCGACCGAAGAGCTCGCGGCTGAAGCC
>NZ_JBQEMW010000001.1:0-45761 GCF_052044325.1 Luteimonas sp. 22616 | reverse complement strand
CCCCCCCCCCCCCCCCCCCCCCCCCCCCCCCCCCCCCCCCCCCCCCCCCCCCCCCCCCCGCTCCTACAGGAGAAGCTCCTGCAAAAGCGGCGATGTCGGCGCGCAGCGCGTCGGCGAGCGCGGCATGCGAATCGAACGTCCGCCCGCCTGCACCGAACCCCTCCACCGCGGCCGCGCTCAGCGCGCCCAGCGCATACAGCCGCGCGATGCCCGCTTCCTTCGCCCGGCGTCCCGCCTCCTCATGCAGGGGCTGCGCATCGGCGCCGAGCTCGCGCATGTCGCCCAGCACCAGCCAGGCCTCGCCCGACGCTGCCGCCAGCGTGTCGATCGCGGCGTTGAGCGAACCGGGGTTGGCGTTGTAGCTGTCGTCGACCAGCAGCACGCCGCCGCCGAGGCGGTGCCGCACCAGCCGGCCGGCGACCGGCTGCGCGTCGCGCAGGCCGGCAATGATGTCGTCGAGGCCGACGCCGCAGGCCAGCGCCAGCGTCGCCGCGGCCAATGCATTGGCGACGCTGTGGCGGCCCGGCATCGGCACCATGGCCTCGCGCTCGCCATCCGGCGTGACGAGGACGAAGCGCATGCCGTCGTCGGCGAAGTGCAGCTCGCGCGCACTGACGTCGGCCTCCGCATCCAGGCCGAAGCGCAGCAGGCGCCGGCCGTGCGCGCGTTCGGCGAAGAACGGCGCGAAGGCCTCATCGGCGTTGATCACCGCCACGCCGTCGGCGGGCAGCGCGTCGTAGATCGCGGCCTTGGTGTCGGCCACGCCGTGCAGGCTGCCCATGCGCTCCAGATGCGCAGGGGCGACGTTGTTGACCAGCGCCACGTCCGGCCGCACCACGGCGGTGAGGTAGGCGATGTCGCCCGGCTTGCCGGCGCCCATTTCGTAAATCGCGAACTCGGCCTCGTCGGGTGCATCGATCACCGCCAGCGGCAGGCCGATCTCGTTGTTGCGATTGCCCGGGTTCGCATAGGCCTTGCCGGCGCGCTGCAGGATCGACAGCAGCAGCGTCTTGACGCTGGTCTTGCCGTTGCTGCCGGTGACGGCGACGACCTTGCCGGTGCGCGCGTGCTGCATCGCCGCGGCGAGCGAGGCAAGCGCGCGCTGGGTATCGGCCACAAGCACCTGCGGCAGCGGGCTGTCGACCAGCCGGGATACCAGTGCCGCGCGCACGCCGAGCTCGCCGGCACGGATGACGTGCTCGTGGCCGTCGAAGCGCTCGCCCTTGAGCGCGACGAACAGCGCCGAGCGGTGATCGCCGGCCTCGAGCACGCCGGCCTCGAGCGCGCGGGTGTCGGTGACGATCGCGTCGATCAGCACGTCGCCACCCTGCAGGTGGCCACCGGACCATTGTGCGATGCGCGCGAGCGGCAGCGGGTTCATGCCCTGGCCTCCAGCAGTTCGCGCGCGACCTGGCCGTCGTCGAACGGGTGCTTGACCCCGGCGACTTCCTGGTACGTCTCGTGGCCCTTGCCGGCGATCAGCACGATGTCGTCCGCGCCGGCTTCGCCGATCGCGCGCGCGATCGCCTTCCTGCGGTCGCGTTCGACCACGACCGCTTGCGGATTGGAGAACCCGGCCACGATGTCGGCCACGATCACGTCGCCGTCCTCGCCGCGCGGGTTGTCGTCGGTGACGATCACCAGGTCGGCGTTGGCCTCGGCGATCGCCGCCATCTGCGGGCGCTTGCCGCGGTCGCGCTCGCCACCGCAGCCGAACACGCAGATCAGCCGGCCGCGCAGGTGGCCGCGCAGCGAGGCCAGCGCCTGCTCCAGCGGGTCGGGCTTGTGCGAGTAATCGACCACCACCAGCGGCAGCACGCGGCCGTTGTCGCTCGTACAACCACCGAGGCGGTTCATTCGACCCGGGATCGGCTGCAGCCGCGACAGCACGTCGGCGATCGCCTGCGGCGCCACGCCCTGGAACGACAGCACGCCGGCCACGACCAGCAGGTTGGCGATGTTGAAGGAGCCCAGCAGCGGCGAACGCACGGGCACGCGGGTTCCGTCGACGTGCAGCTCGAACGCGATGCCGGAGGCATCGAGCGCGAGCTGTTCGGCACGCACCTGCGCCGCCGCGTTGCCGCGCGCGCTGGTGCCGATGCGCTGCACGCCCGCGGGAATGCGTTCGAACAGCGCACGACCATAGTCGTCGTCGAGGTTGACCACTGCCGCGCGCAGCCCGTCGCGCGAGAACAGCCGCGCCTTGGCCGCGCCATAGGTGTCCATGTCGCCGTGGTAATCGAGGTGGTCGCGGGTGAGGTTGGTGAACACCGCCACGTCGTAATGCACCGCGTCCACGCGTCCCTGGTCGAGGGCGTGCGAACTGACTTCCATCGCCACTGACTTCGCGCCGGCATCGCGCAGGTCGGCCAGCAGCGCATGCATCTGCAGCACCAGTGGCGTGGTGAATCCAGTCGCCACCGCCTCGCCATACAGGCCGGCGCCGAGCGTTCCCACGGTGCCGCTGGGTGTGCCCAGCAGCGTCCATGCCTGGGCCAACAACTGCACGGTCGAGGTCTTGCCGCTGGTGCCGGTGACGCCGACCATCGTCATCGCGCGCGAGGGATGGCCGTGGAAGACATCCGCCATCGCGCCCATGCGCGCACGCAGGCCGGGCACGGCGATCGCGTCGTCGGGCGGCGTGGGCACATCGCTGGGCACCGGCGGTTCGAACAGGATCGCACCGGCGTTGGCCGCGCGCGCCTGGTCGACGAAATGCAGTCCATGGGTGCCGAAACCGCCGATCGCGACGAAGGCATCGCCCGGCGAGATCGCGCGGCTGTCGAGCACCAGGCCGGTGATCGCAAGCGTCGGCGGCACTGCGGCCACGTCGGGCAGCAGCTCGGACAGGAGCATGGCGCGGGTCATCGCGCGCCTCCCTGCGAAGCAGCATTGCGGGCAAGGGTCGGCGGCTTCGCCGGGGCCTGCGCCTTGGTTTTTGCCTGCGCCTTGGCCTGCGCCGCCAGCCAGGTCTCGATGTCGTCCGGCGGCACGTCCATCAGCCGCAGCGAGCCTTCCATGACGTTGTGGAACACCGGGCCGGCCACGCGGCCGCCGTAGTAGCCGCGGCGACTGGGGTCCGGATCCATCACCACCACCGCCATCGAGAAGCGCGGGTTGTCCACCGGCACCACGCCGGCGAAGAACGCCGCGTAGCGACGCGAGTAGCCGCCGCCGCTGGCGATGCGCGCGGTGCCGGTCTTGCCGGCGACGTGGTAGCCGAGGATCGCCGCGTCCTTGGCGGTGCCGCCGGGCTCGGTCACCGTCTGCATCATCTTCATCACTTCATGCGCGATCTTCGGATCGAGCACCTGACGCGTTTCCTGCGGCTGGCCCTTGACGAAGGTCGGCTCGATCATCTTGCCGCCGTTGGCGAGCGCGGCGTAGGCGTGGGCGATCTGCAGCGGCGTCACCGAGATGCCATAGCCATAGGACAGCGTCTGCTTGGTGGTGCCGAACCAGCGCGACGGCGGCGGGAACAGGCCGGCGGCCTCGCCGGGGAATCCGCTCCCGGTGCTTTGTCCGTAGCCGAACCGGCGCAGGAACTCGTAGAAGTCCTGGTCGCCGAGCTTGGCCACGATCTTGGACACGCCAACGTTGGAACTCTTGGTGATCACGCCGGTGACGGTGAGCACGCCATGGTTGCGGGTATCGGTGGTGCGATAGCGGCCGTTGGGCATCCAGCCGGGGTTGGTGTCGATCAGGGTGTTGGGCGTCACCACGCCGGCTTCCAGCGCGGCGGCCACGGTCAGCGGCTTCATCGTCGAACCGGGTTCGATCAGGTCGGTCACCGCGCGGTTGCGGTGCGACTCGCGCTGCCCCGACTCGACCGCGTTGGGGTTGAACGACGGCAGGTTCGCCATCGCAAGCACCTCGCCGGTGCTGATGTCGAGCACCACCGCCGACGCGCTGCTGGCACCGCTCTCGAGCAGCGCGCGCTTGAGCTCGCGGTAGGTCAGGTACTGGATGCGGCGGTCGATGCTGAGGGTGAGGTCCTTGCCCGGCTGCGCGGCGCGCACCAGGTCGACGTTCTCGACGATGCGGCCGCGGCGATCGCGGATCACCTTCTCGGCGCCGGGCTTGCCGCGCAGCCAGTCGTCGAAGGCAAGCTCGACGCCTTCCTGCCCCTCGTCGTCGATGTTGGTGAACCCGAGGATGTGCGCCATCGCTTCGCCCTGCGGGTAGAAGCGACGGTATTCGCGCTGCGAGAACACGCCCGGGATGTTGAGCGCGAGGACCTTGCGCGCGGCGCCCGGGCTGATCCGGCGATGGCGCGGGATGTACATGAACTCCTTGTCCGCGCGCTGCGACACGTAGCGCGTCAGGTAGTCCAGCGGCAGGTCGGTGGCCTTGGCCAGTTCCGGCAGGCGGTCGGGATACTTGCTCAGCTCCTGCGGGTTGGCCCACAGCGACGCAACCGGCGTCGACACCGCCAGCGGTTCACCGTTGCGATCGGTGATCATCCCGCGCGAAGTCGGGATCGGGACCTCGCGCAGGATCCGCGCGTCGGCCTTCTTCTGGTAGAAGGCGTTGTCGATCAGCTGCAGGTCGACCGCGCGGCCGACCAGCGCCACCGCGCACAGCGCCAGCGTGCCGACCACGAGCTTGAGCCGTCCGCGCAGGTTGAACTGCGCGCGGTTGCGCGGCTTGTTCGCCCTGGCGCGCTCGCCGGACTTGCGGCCGAAACCCATCATGGCCGGATCACCACGATGTCGGCCGTCTCCGGGAACTTCATCCCGAGCCGGGTGCGCGCGATCTGGTCGATGCGATTGGCCTCGGCCCACGTCGCCTGCTCGAGCTGCAGGCGGCCGAAGTCGATGTTGAGTTCGTCGCGCGCGTGCTCCAGCCGGGTGAGCTGCACGAACAGCTGCCGGTGCTGGTGACGGGCGTTGACCACGCCGATCGCGGTGACGATGTTGGCCAGCACCAGGACGGCGACGATGATGCGGGTCATGGCCGCGGCTCCCCTGCATGGACGGGGGATCCCAGCTTCTCGGCCACCCGCAGCACCGCGCTGCGCGCGCGCGGATTGCCGGCCAGCTCCGTGGAATCGGCCTTCATGGCGTCGCCGATCGCGCGCAGCGTCGGCACGAATTCCTCCGCCACCGGCAGGCGGCGGTTGCCCGCAGGCGCCTTGGCGTGGCGGGCGATGAAGCGCTTGACGATGCGGTCTTCCAGCGAGTGGAAGCTGATCACCGCCAGCCGGCCGCCGGGCTTGAGCGCGGCATGCGCGGCGTCCAGCCCGGCCTCGAGGTCGGACAGCTCGCGATTGACGTGGATGCGGATCGCCTGGAACGAGCGCGTCGCCGGATGGATTTCCTTCTGCCCCGGCTTGCCGCGCGGCATCACCGAGGCGATCAGTTCGGCCAGCTGCGCGGTGCGCGTGAGCGGCTGCTCGGTACGGCGCGCGACGATGGCGCGGGCGATGCGGCGGCTCATGCGTTCCTCGCCGTGGTTCCACAGCACGTCGGCGATCTCGGCCTCGCCGGCATGCGCCAGCCATTGCGCCGCGCTTTCGCCGCTGTCGGGGTCCATGCGCATGTCGAGGGGGCCGTCCTTGCCGAAGCTGAAACCGCGCCCGGCGACATCGAGTTGCGGCGAGGAGACGCCGAGGTCGAACAACACGCCATCCAGGCCTTGGCGGACCACATCCCAATGCGCGAGGTCGGTGAAGCTGCCGCGATGGATCGCCACGCGCGGGTCAGCGCCGAACTCGTGTTCGGCAACCGCGATCGCTTCGGGATCCTTGTCCATCAGCAGCAGCCGGCCTCCGGTGCCCAGGCGTTGCAGCACGCCACGCGCATGTCCGCCCCGCCCGAACGTGCCATCCAGATACGTTCCGTCTTCCAACACCCGCAGCCCTTCCATGACCTGCGTGAACAACACAGGGAGGTGGGCGGACCGGGCGTCCGCGCCACCGCCCGTCACAACTGCAAATCGAGCAGCTCTTCACCCAGATCGGCATCGCCCAGCGTCTGCCTGATCTGCGCGAGGTGCGCTTGCTCGCTCCACAACTCGAACTTGTCGCCCATGCCTACCAGCACGGCCTTTTTCTCGATGCCGATCGCATTGCGCTGGCTGGCCGGGAGGCTGATGCGGCCATTGCCGTCGGGCTCGACGAAGGTCGCCGCGCCGACCAGCTTCAGCTGCAGCAGGCGGCTGTTCTTCTTGGTCCGCGGCAGCTTGTTGATCTGGTCGCGCACGCCCTCCCAGACCGGCTTCGGGTAGACGTACAGGCAGCCGGACTCGAAGGGGTTGTAGGTGATGACAAGATGGTTGCCGCACTCGCGCGCGACGACATCGCGGTAACCGGTCGGGATCGCCAGCCGGCCCTTGTCGTCGATCGTGATGGCAGTCTCACCCTGGAACACAACAACCCTGGCCCGTCATGTCCGTCTTTGGGCGGACTTCAGCACAGGAAAACCACTAATTTCCCGGTTTTCCCACGAGCCGCCACCTTATGGTTGCCCCACAGGGTTGTCAACAGGCCAAGCGCGCTTTTTCGCCAATGCCGTCAATGACTTGCGAGACACTTGAGAGACTTGTTCAAGCTTTATCCACAAGCAGCTGATTCGTCTCAAATTTTGAGAAATGGGTGCTCGGTCTCAATCTGAACGTGGTCTCGACATTGCTGAAGGACGCGGACGCCGGATCGTCGCTGGCGATGGTCGAGTGCGCATTGTTCTATTTTTTATAGAAAAATTACCTGCAAGGCCTGGTTGTTCCACTGCGGCTGCTCGGCATGCGCATCAACTCCTGTAGGAGCGGCTTGAGCCGCGAGCTTTTGCTTTCCGCTGTCGTAGGAGCGGCATCAATGCAAGAAGCTCGCGGCTGAAGCCGCTCGTACAAGAGCCGGGGGCGGCGCGGTGTCGTGGGTCGCGACTATGCCCCCGACACCCCGCGCCTGCCGTCCGCCTTGGGAGGAAAGCTCGCGGCTGAAGCCGCTCCTACAAGGGTGCGCGGAGCGGGAATCCCGCTCGTGTCGTGCGGGAGATGCCAGGGGAGTTCTGGCTGTCGTGGCGTGGGCTTCGGATGCCGTGTCGCTGCGTCGCCCCCACCCGACCTCCCCCGCAAGCGGGGGAGGAGCGTTCGTGCCGTGCGGGAAACGCCTCGAAGGCCACGACGCAATCCGATGATTCACGGGCTTCGGGCATTTCGGTTTTCTGGTGGCGGAGCCGGCCGATAAGCCGGGTCCTGTCTTGGACAGTCATTCCTCTAGGCGCAGCGTCACCGCTACGCTCAAGCAGCCTACCCGGACCCGACGCGGGCCACGTCATGAGGTCCCTATTTGGCCTTGCTCCCGGTGGGGTTTGCCGTGCCGGCCTGTTACCAGGCTCGCGGTGCGCTCTTACCGCACCATTTCACCCTTGCCACGCGCCCTTGCGGGCCGTTCGGCGGTATCTTTCTGTTGCACTTTCCGTCGGCTCGCGCCGCCCAGGCGTTACCTGGCACCGTGCCCTGTGGAGCCCGGACTTTCCTCGGCATTCTTTCGAATGACGCGACTGTCTGGCCGACTCCGCCGGGGCGGATTGTCGCACGCCGCGCGGTTCTACACCGGTCGCGATCGCCCCGCCCTTCGGACCCGCCGCGCAGCAGCGTTGTTTCCCCATGGCGTCACATGGTGTTGTGCGACGCGGCCCACGACAGGAGCGGCGGAGCTGGCGCCGTCCCGACGCGAAACGCTTTTGACCTTAGTGCCCGTACAAGGCCTTCCGCGGCGCGCCGGTAATCTCGGCCGCCAGCTTCGCCGCGGTCGACGGCGGCAGGTGCTCGCACAACTTCGCATACACGCGCCGGCCTTCGACGATGCGCGCGTCTGCGTCGTCGCCGGCCCCCTGCACCAGCAACACGAATTCGCCCTTGCGCTGGTTGGCATCGGCGGCGACGCGTGCGTGGAGTTCGGCGAGCGTGCCGTCGAGCACGGTCTCGAACAGCTTGGTCAGTTCGCGCGCCACCACCGCGGGGCGATCGCCGCCGAACGCGGCGACACAATCGGCCAGCGTTTCCTCGATGCGGTGCGAGGACTCGTAGAACAGCAGCGTACGCGGCTCGCCGGCCAGCGTGGCCAGTCGCGCGCGGCGGGCGCCGGCCTTCGCCGGCAGGAAGCCTTCGAACACGAACCGGTCGCTGGGCAGCCCCGCCACGCTCAACGCCGTCACCAGCGCGCTGGCACCGGGCACCGGGCTGACGCGCACGCCGGCCGCGCGTGCCGCGCGCACCAGGCGGAAGCCGGGATCGCTCACCAGCGGCGTGCCGGCATCCGACACCAACGCCAGCGATTCGCCGCCAAGCAGCCGCGCCACCAGCCGGTCGGCGATCTCGTCCTCGTTGTGTTCATGCAGCGCCACCAGCGACTGCTCGATGCCGAAATGCGCCAGCAGCTGGCGCGTATGGCGGGTGTCCTCGGCGCAGATCGCCGCCACCGCGCGCAGGGTCTCCAGCGCGCGCGGGGAGAGGTCGGCGAGGTTGCCGATCGGGGTGGCCACGACGTGCAACGTGCCGGCGGCGCCGTTGCTGGAAGGGCCCGTAGCCTGAACGCGATCGGGGGTGGACATCTCTCTCCTTGCTGCCACGGCGGCGGACGGCCTGGCCGGCGCATCGGCGAACGCCGCTCCGGCGCCCGGCCCCGGCAACACGCACGGAACGGTAGAATCCTAGCCGTTCTCGCTTCCGGGCCGGCATATGCGTCATTCATCGAAACGGATCTTCGCCATCGCGCTGCTCGTCGCGCTCGTCGCCGGCTGTTCCACGGTGCAGGTCGCGCCGACCGCACCGCAGGCCGAAGCGCCGCAGGAGACCCAGCAGCGCAACGCGCACTGGCAGTTCGATGGCAGCAACCGTCCGCCCGCCGAGCGCGACGGCTACCGGCCGCCGCTGAAGCTGGCCGTGCTGCTGCCGCTGAGCGGCGACCTGGCCACCGCCGCGGCCTCGGTGCGCGACGGCCTGCTCGCCGGCTACTACGGCGAGCGCCGCAGCCGCCCGGAGATCCGCTTCTACGACACCGCCAACAGCAGCGGCGGCGCGGTGGCCGCCTACAACCGGGCCGTCGCCGACGGCGCCGACCAGGTGCTCGGGCCGCTGGGCCGCGACGGCGTGGACGCGGTATTCCGCAGCGTCCAGCCCGGCGTGCCGGTACTGGCGCTCAACCACGGCGTCGTCGCGCCGCCGGTCAACAGCGCGAGCTTCTCGCTGGCGCCGGAGGACGAAGGCAGCAGCGCCGCCGACTACGTCGCGTCGCTCGGTGCGAAGCGGGTGCTGGTGCTCAGCGCCGGCGACGACCATGCGCGCCGCAGCACGGAGGCGTTCGGCCGCCAGCTGGCGACCCAGGGCGGCACGACGCAGGTCATGGCGGTGGCGGGCGAGAAGCCCGACCTGCTGCCGCTGCTGCAATCGCTGGCGGCCGGCCCCGGCGTCGATGCGATCTTCATCGCCTTGCGCGGCAACCAGGCGCGCGCGATCGCGCCGCAGCTGGCCGCCGCCGGGCTGGCCGGCAAGCCGCGCGTGGCGACCTCGCAGCTGCTGTCGGGCACCGGCAACGCCGAGGAGGACCGCGTCCTCGACGGCATCAAGTTCCCCACCGAGCGCTGGGGGCTGGTGCAGGTGAACGGGCTGCCGAACGTGGCCGAGACCCAGAAGTCTCTGCCCACCGCGCGCGGCCCGGCGGCGAAGCTGTTCGCCTTCGGCTTCGACGCCTGGCTGCTGACCGCCTACCTCGAACACCTGGCGCTGACCGCCGACGGCAGCGTGCAGGGCGCGACCGGCGTGCTGCGCATCAGCCCCGAGGGCAACGTGTTGCGCACGCCGCTGTGGTCGACCTTCAGCAACGGCTACGTGGTCTCGCTGGGCAGCGGCGGTTGACCAACACCCGCGCGCGCGGGGCCGGAGTCGAGGCCGCGGCGCGTGATTTCCTGCTCAGCCAGGGGCTGCGCGCGGTCGCGGCCAACGCCAACTACCGCTTCGGCGAACTCGACCTGGTCATGCTCGACCGCGACACCTTGGTCTTCGTCGAGGTGCGCTATCGCCGCGACGCGCGCTTCGGCGGTGGCGCGGCGTCGGTCGACGCCGGCAAGCGCCGCAAGTTGGTGAAGGCGGCGCAGGTTTTCCTCGCCTCCCACCGCGCATTTTCGGATGCGCCGTGCCGGTTCGACGTGGTCGATGCCAGCGGCGAACCGGATGCGCCGGTGTTCGCATGGCTGCAGGACGCGTTTCGCGCGGACGATTAGGCGACGGGCCGGAATCCGCGAACGATCGTCCCGGCGACTGAAGGAATATCCGGGTGCCGGCGCCCTCCCTGGAGGTTCCGCCCTGCCCCGCGCCTACAATGATCGCCGTGGACGCCCCTCTTCCCGAACGACTCGACGCCGCGCTGCGCGCGCGGCTGGGCGATGGCTGGCAGGTCGCCGGCGACCTGCGGACTTACGGCGAAGACAGCTCGAAACGCTGGGCCATGCCGGCCGCCGTGGCGCTGCCGCGCTGCATCGAAGACGTGGTCGCCATCGTCCGCACCTGCCGCGAACACCGGGTCCCGATCGTCGCCCGCGGCGCGGGCACCAGCAGCACCGGCGCGGCGATTCCGTACTCGGGCGGCGTGGTGGTGTCGTTCGAACGCATGGCGCGCATCCTCGACATCCGCACCGACGACCGCCAGGCGGTGGTCGAGCCCGGCGTGCTCAACGGCGACCTGCAGCGCGCGCTCGCGCCGCACGGACTGTTCTGGCCACCCGACCCAGCCAGCGCCGACCAGTGCACGATCGGCGGCAACCTCGCCTGCAACGCCGGCGGTCCGCACGCGGTGAAGTACGGCGCGACGCGCGACAACGTGCTCGGGCTGGTCGCCGTGACCGGCCGCGGCGAGGTCATCCGCGTCGGCAGCAACACCACCAAGGACGCCACCGGATACAACCTCGCGCAGCTGCTGGTCGGAAGCGAAGGCACGCTGGCGCTGATCGTCGAGGCCACCCTGAAGCTGGCGCCCCTGCCGACGCAACGCGCCAGCCTGCGTGCGTCGTACGCCGATGTCGCCAGCGCCGGCGCCGCGGTGGCGCGGATCATGGCGCAACCGGCGACGCCGGCGATGCTCGAGTTCATGGACGCGGCCTGCATCCGGCTGGTGCGCGAGGTCGGCGGCGCCGACATCGCCGACGCCGGCGCGCTGCTGATGATCGAGGCCGACGGCGACCACGAGACCCTGCCGCACGTCGTGGCCTCGCTCGAACGCGCCGCGCGCGGCGACGGCCTGCTCGACCTCGCCGCCGCGACCGACCCGGCCATGAACGAAGCGCTGTGGGCCGCGCGCAAGGCGTTGTCGCCCGCCCTGCGCACGATTGCCGCCGGCAAGATCAACGAGGACGTGGTGGTGCCGGTGTCGCGGATCCCGGCGCTGGTCGCCGGCATCGAATCGCTGGCGCGCGAGTTCGACCTGCCGATCGTCGCCTTCGGCCACGCCGGCAATGGCAACCTGCACGCCAACATCCTGTTCGATCCCGACGATGCCGCGCAGTCGTCGCGCGCGCAGGCCGCGCTGCCACGGCTGTTCGCGCTGACGCTGTCGCTGGGCGGCACGCTGTCGGGCGAACACGGGATCGGCGTGGCCAAGCGCGATTTCATGGCGCAGGCGTTCGACGCGCCGACACTGGCGGCGATGCGCGCGGTGAAGGCCGTCTTCGACCCCGACGGCATCCTCAATCCCGGGAAGGTGCTGCCGCCGTGAGCGGTGCGCTGGACGGGTTGCTGCGCGAGATCCGCGCCTGCCGCATCTGCGAGGCGCATTTGCCACTCGGACCGAATCCGGTGCTGCAGGCCGGAGCCACCGCGCGCATCCTGATCGCCTCGCAGGCGCCCGGCGTACGCGTGCACGAAACCGGGATCCCATGGAACGACGCCAGCGGTCGGCGCCTGCGCGACTGGCTGCAGATCGACAACGCCACCTTCTACGACCCGCGCCAGGTGGCGATCGTGCCGATGGGGTTCTGCTATCCCGGCAAGGCCGGTTCCGGCGATGCGCCGCCGCGTCCCGAGTGCCGCGCGACCTGGCACCCGCGCCTGCTGCCGCTGCTGCCGGAGGTGCAATTGACGCTGCTGGTCGGCCAGTACGCGCAGGCGTACTTCCTCGGCAAGCGGCGCAAGCCCAGCCTCACCAAAACGATGCGGGCCTGGCGCGAATACATGCCGGCGCTGCTGCCGCTGCCGCACCCGAGCCCGCGCAACGTCGGCTGGTTCAAGGCCAATCCGTGGTTCGAAGGCGAAGTGCTGCCGACGCTGCGCGAGCGGGTGCACGAGGTGCTGGCAGGGGCGCCATTGCCGTAGGAGCGGCGGAAGCCGCGATGCCTTGCCGGCGAAAACATCGCGGCTTCCGCCGCTCCTACGACGACGAAGGGCATCCAACCTCCGCGAGCGTCGGGGGCGTCGCCCCGACCTACGGCTCTCTGGCTTTGCGGGGAAGATGCTCTTCAGCTCGCGGGATGGGTAGAGCGCAACGGCTTTCAGCAGCGAAGCTGGTCAACCTTCAGCCTTCGAAATGATCGAAGCCGCGCCGCGGCGGTTGCCAGGGATTGCCATCGCCATCGAACGCGACCACCGCATTGCCGGGCACGATGCGGCCGATGCGCGTCATCACCACGTCACCATTGCCCACGATGGCCGTCAGCGCTTCGCGATGCCGCCTCGCGGCGGTGAAACACAACTCATAGTCGTCGCCACCCGTGCACTGCAGGATGCGGCGCCGGGCGGCATCGAAGGCGGTGGCCAGCGCTGGCGAAACCGGCAACGCGTCGAGTTCGATCTCCGCGCCGACGCCGCTGGCCATGCAGACGTGGCCGAGATCGGCGAGCAGGCCGTCGGATACGTCCACCGCCGCGTTCGCGAGCCCGACCAGCGCGAGCCCCGCGGCGACGCGTGGCGTCGGGCGTTCCAGCCGCGCGCGCAGCACCGGATCGCGCTCATCGCCCGCGTGCCACTGCGTCAGCGCGCCCGCGGCATCGCCCAGCGCACCGGTGATCCAGACATCGTCGCCGACGCGGGCAGCGTCTCGGCGCAGCGCGCAGTCCGGCGCGACGAAGCCGTGCGCGGTGACGCAGACCGACAGCGGCCCGCGCGTGGTGTCGCCACCGACCAGCGCCACGTCATGCAGCGCGGCGAGCGCGAGGAAGCCATCGAGGAAACCGTCGATCCAGCCCGCGTCGGATGCCGGCAGCGACAGCGACAAGGTGCACCACGCTGGCTGCGCACCCATCGCCGCGAGATCGGACAGGTTCACCGCCAGCGCCTTCCAGCCGATGTCGGCAGGCGCGGTGTCGTCGGGGAAATGCACGCCGGTGTTGAGCGTGTCCATCGCCACCACCAGGCGCCGGCCCGCGGGCACGTCAAGGATCGCGGCGTCGTCGCCGATGCCGAGCACCACGTCGTCGCGTACGGCGGCGCGGCGGGCGATGGCATCGATCAGGGCGAACTCGCTGGGCATGCGCGTCATGCTACCCAATGCGCGAGCCATAGCATCGCGGCCACCAGCACTGTCCAGGCCATGATGCCGGTGCCATTGACGGAATGGGCGCAGCCACTGCACCAGTCGCCGCGGTCGCCGCGCAGGCCGAACAGGCGCAGCGGCAGCATCAGCAGCGGATGGGCGGCGCCGGCCACCGCTTCACGCTGCCTGCATTCGCGACAACGCGCCACCAGCGCTCAGCGGTCCCGCGCGGCCTGCATCTCCAGCGCGCGCCATTCCGCGGCAGCGTGGTCGAGCACGCCGTTGACGTAGGTATGGCCGTGCTCGGAGCCGAAGCGCTTCACCGCCTTGAGCGCCTCGTCGATGATCACGCGGTACGGCACGTCGAGCCGGTGCTGCAGTTCGTAGGCCGAGATGCGCAGCATGGCGCGTTCGATCGGGTCGACCTCCTCGATGCCGCGGTCGAGGAACGGCTGCAACGACGCGTCGAGCGTGCGGCGATGCTGCTCGACCCCGCGCACGAGATCCTCGAAGTATTCGAGGTCGGCGACTTCGTGCACCTGCTCGTGTGCGAACTGCGCGATCGCGTTCTTCGCATCCGCACCCGAGAGCTGCATGGCGTACACCGCCTGCAGCGCGCGCCGGCGCGAGCGCGAGCGCTGGGCCGGATCGATGCCGTCGCGGCGGCGGTGCGGGTGGCCGCTCACCGCAGCTTCCCCATCAGGCTGGCCATCTCGATCGCGACCAGCGCGCATTCCTCGCCCTTGTTGCCATGGCTGCCGCCGGCACGGCGTTCGGCGTCTTCCTGCTCGTCGACGGCGAGCACGCCGTTGGCGACCGGCACGTTGTGGTCCAGCGCCACGCGCATCAGGCCGTCGGCGCAGCGGTCGGCCACGTGTTCGAAGTGGCGGGTGTCGCCGCGAATCACGCAGCCCAGCGCGACGATGCCGGCATGCGCACCGCCCGCGGCGATGCGCGCGGCGACCGCGGGAATTTCCCACGCGCCCGGCACGCGCACCACGTCGACCGCGTCCTCGGCGATGCCGTGGGCGGCGAAGGTCGCGCGCGCGCCGGCGACCAGCGTGTCGCTGATGCGCGGGTTCCAGCGGCTGGCGATGATCGCGAACCGCGCGCCGTCGGGGGCGTGCAGGTCGCCTTCGTAGTGGGTCATGTGGGGCGCTTGCGAAGAAGGGCGGACAGTTTACCCCGCCACCTGCAGGCCCGTAGGAGCGCCCATGGGCGCGATGTTTGCGCCGTGGCGCCATCGCGCCCGTCACCGGAAGCACCTCGGGACGTCGGGGGGCTGGTCCCCCGACCTACAGGGATTCGAGGTATTCGACGACTTCCAGGCCGTAGCCCGCCAGGCCGACCTGCTTGCGCGGCGTGCCCAGCACGCGCAGCTTGCCGAGCCCCAGGTCGGCGAGGATCTGGCTGCCGGCACCGTTGCGGCGCCACTCGGCCAGTGCGCCGGCGCGCGTGGCCTGCGCCTGCGGCTGCTCGCGGATGCGTGCCAGCAGCGCCTCCGCCTGTTCGGCCTCGCCGCGATGCGGTTCACCCAGCAGCACCAGCGCGCCGCGGCCTTCGCGATCGATCGTGGCCAGCACGTCGCCGACCAGCGGGCCGAAATCCGCGCGCCGCCAGTGCAGGCCGTCGGCGAGCCGGTTCTGCATGTGCACGCGCACCAGGGTCGGCGTGGCGGGATCCGGTTCGCCGCGCAGCAGGGCGAAGTGCAGCGTGTGGCTCAAGCGATCGCGATAGGTGTGCAGCCGGAACGCGCCGTGCTCGGTGTCGATCTCGCGCGCGTCGACGCGCTCGACCGTGTGCTCGGTTTCCAGTCGATGGCGGATCAGGTCCTCGATCGAGCCGATCTTCAACCCGTGCTCGCGCGCGAATATTTCCAGCTGCGGCCGTCGCGCCATGCTGCCGTCGGCGTTGAGGATCTCGACCAGCACGCCGGCCGGCTCCAGGCCGGCGAGCATCGCCAGGTCGGCGGCGGCCTCGGTGTGGCCGGCGCGGCTGAGCACGCCGCCGGGCTGCGCGGCCAGCGGGAAGATGTGGCCGGGCTGGGCAAGGTCGCGCGGTTGCGCATCGGGCCGTACCGCGGTGCGGATGGTGTGCGCGCGGTCGTAGGCGGAAATGCCGGTGGTGACGCCCTCGGCGGCCTCGATGCTGACGGTGAAGTTGGTGTGGTGCGAGGAGGTGTTGTCGCGCACCATCGGCGGCAGGCCGAGCTGGGCGCAACGCTCGCGGGTGAGCGACAGGCACACCAGGCCACGCGCATGGGTGACCATGAAATTGATGTCGGAGGGCCTGACCAGCTCGGCGGCCATGATCAGGTCGCCCTCGTTCTCGCGGTCCTCGTCGTCGACCACCACCACCATGCGCCCGGCGCGCAGCTCTTCCAGCAATTCCGGGATCGGGGCGAAGCTCATGCGCCGGCTCCTGTTGGACGTGCTCCCGTTGAATATGTCCCCGCCGACAGCAGCCGCTCGACGTAGCGCGCGACCAGGTCGATCTCCAGGTTCACCGCATCGCCGACTTGGGTTTGAGCGAACGCGGTGTGCGCAACCGTGTGCGGGATCAGCGCGACCTCGAAGCCAGCATCGTCGATCGCGTTGACGGTGAGGCTGACGCCGTCGACGCAGATCGAGCCCTTCTGCGCGATGTACCTGTGCAGCGTCGCCGGCGCATCGAACGCCCAGCGCTGCGCGCGCGCGTCGTCGACGATGCTGCGCACGCGCCCCACCCCGTCGACGTGGCCGCTGACCAGGTGCCCGCCGAGGCGGTCGTCCGGGCGCATCGCGCGCTCCAGGTTCACGGCCGCGCCCACCGGCAGGTCGCCGAGGGTCGTCAGTGCCAGCGTTTCGGTCGAGGCGTCGACCTCGAAATGGGCGTCGTCGAACGCCACCACGGTCAGGCAGGCGCCGTTGACGCTGATGCTTTCGCCAAGCGCGACGCCCGCTGCGTGTCCTTCCCATGGCAGCGTGCCCACGTCGATCCGCAGCCGCGCATCGCCGCCGCGCAGTTCGCGCGAGGCCAGCCGGCCGACACCTTCGATGAGTCCTGTGAACATGAAACGTTTTCCTCGCGCTGGGCAATGAAAAACGTCCCGGGGCATGCGGCGGCACGCGACCCGGGGGGCCGCGCGCTGCTGTCTTCTTCCATCCGGACTGTGAGGAAGCTTGCGGCTTCCAACCGTCGGCTCCGGCATCGGACCGGATCTGCTGGCCTTCCGCGGCACTGGAAGCCTGCACCGTGAGGTGCAACTCGCATGCCGCCGAAGCGCTCGCGGGCTCGCGCGTGGCTTCCTTCGGAAGCGCCGCGCCTACCGCCGGTGGGGAATTTCGCCCCGCCCTGAAGACGTCTGGTTCTGGTGCATTTGCCGGGAAATCCGGCGGGGCGATTCTATCATCCGGGGCGCGACGACCCGGCGCGACACAGTATTCCGCCAGCGATCCCGCAGGCTTCGCAGCCGCCCCCCGCAACGCCGTCGGGGGCGCAGCCCCGACCTACGGCTTGCGGCGGGCGTGGACGAACAGCGGCCAGCGCACCGTGCGTGTCGCTGCCGGGTCGCCCCAGGCCGCTGCTAGATCTGCTTCGTCGGCCGCGACCGGATCGATGCCGGTGGCTTCGCGGCAGCGCCTGGTCGCCGAATAGCTGGCGAAATAGGCCAGCAGCCGGGGCAGCGGCCAATCGGCGGCCAGTTCGAATGCGGGCGCGGCCAGCAGCGCGAACGGCCAGGCATAGCCGGCGTAGGCGGCATCGACGTCCGCGCGTTCCGGCGGCCAGTAAGGCGCGATCTCGCGCTGCAGGGCCGCGTTCTGCGCGGCGATCGCTGCCGGCACCTCGATGTCCTGGTAACCCCAGGCCACCAGCACCCCACCTGGTCGCAGCACGCGCTCGCATTCGGCGAAGAAGGCATCGCGGTCGAACCAGTGCAGGGCCTGCGCCACGCAGACCGCGTCGACGCTGTCGTCGCCCAGGCTGCAGCGCTCGCCCGGCTCGACGGCGAACGTGACATTCGCGATCACCGGCGCCTGGGCGACCTGCGCGGCGCTCGGGTCGGTGGCGTGCACGCGGGCGAAGCGGGTGGCCAGGTCGCGACTGGCCTGGCCGCTGCCGCAACCGGCTTCCCACACGGCGTTGCGCGCGGGCGCGATCGATGCGATCCAGTCGAACAGCGCCTGCGGGTACGAGGGGCGCGCCAGTGCGTAGTCCTGCGCGCTGGCGGAGAAGTGATCCTTGAACGACGCAAAGGTTTCACTACTCATGGCGTTCTCCGTAGGTCGGGGCTACGTGCCCCGCGGCTTGCAGCTCTTGCAGGAGCGGTTTCAGCCGCGGGCTTTGCATCATCAATTCAAAAGCTCGCGGCTGAAGCCGCTCCTACAAACCTGCCCGATGCCGCCAGCTACGCGGATTCAACCGCGGCGCGCGGGCGCAGCAGCAGGCGCAGGTCATCGCCGACGTGCCGGGTTTCGACCAGCTGCAGCTGCAGCCGCTGCGCCATCTGGTCGATGCGCAGGCCGTCGAACAGCGGACGCGCGCGTTCGCCCAGCAGCACCGGCGCCATGTAGACCAGCAGCTCGTCGACCAGCCCGGCCTTCAGGAACGCCCCGGCCAGGGTGGCACCGGTCTCGACCTGGACCTCGTTGATGTCGCGCGCCGCGAGCAATGCCAGCACCGCCTCCAGGTCCAGCTCGCCATCGCGCAGCGGCACCGCCACTCGCTCGGCGGAAAACTCGCGCGGCGGCTTGGCGTCGGGTGCGTGCAGGTACAGCGTCGGCGCATCGCCTTCGCGGACCTTGCCGCGCGCGATGGTGGCCAGCCCGGTGTCGAGCACCACGCGCAGCGGTGGCACGAACTCGGTGTCGTCGTGGAAGCGCACGGTGAGCTGCGGGTCATCCGCGAGCACGGTGCCCGATCCGGTCAGGACCGCCCCACTGCGCGCACGCCAGTGCATCACGTCGGCGCGCGCGGCCGGGCCGGTGATCCATTTCGAGTCGCCATTGGCCATCGCGGTGCGCCCATCGAGGCTGCTGCCGAACTTGATCCGCAGCCACGGCCGGCCGCGCTGGAGGCGCGACAGGAAGCCGCGGTTGAGCGCCCTGGCCTGCGCTTCCATCAGCCCGGATTCGACCGCGACGCCGGCCGCGCGCAGGCGCTCGAACCCCTTGCCGTCGACCGCCTCGAACGGGTCGCGCATCGCCGCGACCACGCGCGCGACGCCCGCGGCGACCAGCGCATCGGCGCATGGCCCGGTGCTGCCGGTGTGCGCGCAGGGCTCGAGAGTGATGTAGGCGGTGGCCCCTTTCGCGCGCTCGCCGGCCTGCTGCAGCGCCAACACTTCCGCGTGCGGCCCGCCCTTGCGCTGGTGCCAGCCCTCGCCCACCACATCGTCGCCCTGCACCAGCACGCAACCGACCATCGGGTTGGGCCGGGTGGTGTAGGCCCCGCGCTCGGCCAGCCGCAGCGCGCGCGCCATCATGGCGTGGTCGGTGGCAGAGAAGCCGTGATTCCGGATCGGGGATTGGGGATCGATAGCAGCCATGCTTTGCGGGGACCTCGGGACACCCTGCTCTCGTTTCCGCGAAGGCGGGACTCCAGGGGCCTTGCTGTTCAGGACTTCACGTCCATGGGTGACCAGACGTTCGTCTGTTGAAAACCCGCCTGCGCGGGGATGACGGCACTGTTCGGATCTTCTAGCGCTTCTTGCCCTTGTCGGCCTGCCTGTCGAACGGCACGATCTCGGCGCCGAGCAGCGGCAGTTGGCCTTCGCCCGGCAGGTCGCGCTCGAGCCGGTCGAGTTCCTCGCGGAAGTCGGCCACGTCCTCGAACGAGCGATACACCGAGGCGAAGCGCACATAGCCGACGTGGTCGAGCTTGCGCAGCTCGGCCATCACGAATTCACCCACCCGGCGCGATGCGAGCTCGCGCTCGGTGGTCATGCGCAGCTGGTGGATCACCGCGCGCACCGCGGCCTCGATCTGCTCTTCCGACACCGGCCGCTTGTGCAGCGCGCGATCGAAGCTCTGGCGCAGCTTGCGCGCGTCGAAACTGTCGCGACGCCCGTCGGACTTGATGATCGCCGGCAGCTTGAGCTCGATCGTTTCCAGCGTGCTGAAGCGTTCGCCGCAGGCTTCGCACTCGCGCCGGCGCCGGATCGTCGCGCCATCGTCGCTGACGCGCGAATCAATGACGCGGGTGTCGACGTGCTGGCAGAAGGGGCAATGCATGCGTCGACCGACTCAGGGGGCGTATGAGAGCGGCAGCAGGAATGCGCTTCGCACAGCCTTTCTATCGCACATCGCGGGCTGGTAGCGGATCGACTTCGCGGTCTCCTCGGCCGCGTCGGCGAATCCCGAATCGCTGGCACAAATGGTGCGCGCGGACTCCACCGTGCCGTCTCCTTCGAGCCGAACGAGCACCTGTGCGCTACCGGACTTCCCCAGTCTGGCAAACAACGCCGGGTATCCCGTACTGTCCGGAACGCGCGACCTCGCAACGTCATCGCAATCCGCTGGCGTCTTCCACCCGGCGACAAGCGACTCGTACTCCTCGCGACTCATCAACTGCACCGAATCCCCCGAACACTCGCCGGTGGTTGGATCGTAATGCGCGCTTCCAGGAGGGACATGCGAGCTGCTTTCAAGATCGGCTTTCGCAAACGCATGGTCCCCGTCCCGGGCTTGCGGACTAGCGCATGCACCCACCGCCAGGGCAAGCAGGACGGTCATGGATGGCCTGATCATTCGACGCTGTCTCCTTCTATCCGTAGACGGGGAACTGCGCACACTGCTTCGTCACGTTCTCGCGCACCCCGGCGATGACCTTCTCGTCCTTCGGATTGTCCAGCACGTCGCAGATCCAGTTGGCCAGCGCGACGCAGTCGGGTTCCTTGTAGCCACGCGTGGTCACGGCCGGGGTGCCGATGCGCAGGCCCGAGGTCACGAACGGCTTCTGCGGGTCGTTCGGCACCGCGTTCTTGTTCACGGTGATGTGCGCCTTGCCGAGCGCGGCCTCCGCGTCCTTGCCGGTGATGCCCTTGCCGATCATGTCGACCAGCATCAGGTGGTTCTCGGTGCCGCCGGAGACGATCCGGTAGCCGCGATCGATGATCACCTTGGCCATCGCCTGGGCGTTCTTCACCACCTGCGCCTGGTATGCCTTGAACTCCGGCTCCAGCGCCTCCTTGAACGCAACCGCCTTGGCCGCGATCACGTGCATCAGCGGGCCACCCTGGATACCGGGGAACACGATGGACTGCAGCTTCTTTTCGATCTCGTCGGCCGCATCGCCCATTGCGGCGCGGCTGGCGACGATGATGCCGCCGCGCGGACCGCGCAGGGTCTTGTGGGTGGTGGAGGTGACGACGTGGGCGTGCGGCACCGGGTTCGGATACACGCCGGCGGCAATCAGGCCGGCGACGTGGGCCATGTCGACGAACAGGTACGCGCCGATCTTGTCGGCGATGGCGCGGAAGCGCGCCCAGTCGACCACCTGCGAATAGGCCGAGAAGCCGGCCACGACCATCTTCGGCTTGTGCTCGAGTGCCAGGCGCTCGACTTCGTCGTAGTCGATCAGGCCTTCGTTGTTCACGCCGTACTGCACGGCGTTGAACAGCTTGCCGCTGACGTTGGGCTTCGCGCCGTGGGTCAGGTGGCCGCCGTGGGCCAGCGACATGCCGAGGATGGTGTCGCCCGGCTGCAGCAGCGCGAGGTACACGGCCTGGTTGGCCTGCGAGCCGGAGTGCGGCTGCACGTTGGCATAGTCCGCCCCGAACAACTGCTTGATCCGGTCGATGGCCAGCTGCTCGGCGATGTCCACGTATTCGCAGCCGCCGTAGTAGCGCTTGCCCGGATAGCCTTCGGCGTACTTGTTGGTCAGCTGGCTGCCCTGGGCCTCCATCACCCGCGGGCTGGCGTAGTTTTCGCTCGCGATCAGCTCGACGTGGTCTTCCTGGCGGCGGTTTTCGGACGCGATCGCCGCGGCCAGTTCGGGATCGTAACCTTCGATACGGGCGTCGCGCGGAAACATCGTCACTCCGGGGCAGGGCGGGAATGGGCCAATTGTAGCCCGCGCCCCTGTGGGAGCGGCCATGGCCGCGACGGCGTGCCCGGCGCCCGATCGCAGCCATGGCCGCCCCCACAAAGGCCTCCCACGAAAGCCCCGCCGGAAAAGGCTTCCAAAAAAAAGGGCGCGCCAGCTGGCGCGCCCTCGGTTCGATCCGCCCTGCCCGGCTTAGTGCTGCAGGATCAGGTCGGCGATGATGCCGGTCGCCACGGCCACCAGCAGGAAGTCGCCGGCGTCGCTGCGGCGCCAGTAATGGCCCCGCGGCGGCTGGCGCAGACCATAGCCGTAGTAGTCGTTGACCACGTAGGTCCGGCCATAGCCGGGGTCGTAGTAGCGATGGCCGCGGCTCCAGCGCGGCGGCCCGCGGTGGACGACGACCGGGCGCGGGGCGTAGTAGCGGTCGCGATAGATCACGCGCGGCGCGGGGCGATAGACCACCCGGCGATCGTGGCGGCGATCATTCCGGTAGCCGCGGCGATCGGCGCGGCGGTCATGGTCGCGGCGGTCGTAACGGTCGCGGTCGTAACGGTCGCCATGATGGCGGTCGTACTGGCCGTGGTTGTCGCGGTCGCGGTGGCCGCGATCATGGTCGCGGCCGGCGGCGGACACGGGCATCGCAACGGCGGCCAGGGCGAGCAGCAGGGCTGCGAATTTCAGGGGTGCGTGCATGCGGGCGATCTCCACGTGTTTGCGTGGTGTGAGCATGGACGATCGAGGCTGAATCCCGTCCGCCTGCAGCGATGGCCCCAGAGCCGTGTTCAGCAACCGGCAAGCGGCCCGACAGGGGCGCCAGTCGGTATAATTCGGGGTTCCCCGATTTCCTTCCCGCCAGCGCGAACCGCGCGGGCGCGGCCTGTCTCACCCGGAGTCCCCATGTCGCAATACATCTACACCATGAACGGCGTCAGCAAGACCGTGCCGCCGAAGCGCCAGATCATCAAGGACATCTCGCTGTCGTTCTTCCCCGGCGCCAAGATCGGCCTGCTGGGCCTGAACGGCGCGGGCAAGTCAACGGTGCTGAAGATCATGGCCGGCGTGGACACCGATTTCTCGGGCGAGGCGCGGCCGCAGGCGGGGATCAAGGTCGGCTACCTGGCGCAGGAGCCGCAACTGGATCCGGAAAAGACCGTGCGCGAATCGGTCGAGGAAGGCGTGGGCGAGGTCCTGCAGGCCCAGGCCGCGCTGGAACAGGTCTACGCCGCCTACGCCGAGGAAGGCGCCGATTTCGACAAGCTGGCCAAGGAACAGGAACGGCTGGAGGCGATCCTCGCCGCCGGCGACGCGCACACCCTGGAAAACCAGCTGGAAGTGGCCGCCGACGCGCTGCGCCTGCCGCCGTGGGATGCGGTGATCGGCAAGCTGTCCGGTGGCGAGAAGCGCCGCGTCGCGCTATGCCGGCTGCTGCTGCAGAAGCCGGACATGCTGCTGCTCGACGAACCGACCAACCACCTCGACGCCGAATCGGTCGAATGGCTGGAACAGTTCCTCGCCCGCTACACCGGCACCGTGGTGGCCGTCACCCATGACCGCTACTTCCTCGACAACGCCGCCGAGTGGATCCTCGAACTCGACCGCGGCCGCGGCATCCCGTGGAAGGGCAACTACACCGAGTGGCTGGTACAGAAGGACGCACGGCTCAAGCAGGAGGAGTCCGGCGAGAAGGCGCGCCAGAAGGCGATCCAGAAGGAACTCGAGTGGGCGCGCAGCAACGCCAAGGGCGGCCGCAGCAAGGGCAAGGCGCGCCTGGCGCGGATCGAGGAATTGCAGTCCGTCGACTACCAGCGCCGCGCCGAGACCAACGAGATCTTCATCCCGCCGGGTGAGCGCCTGGGCAGCAAGGTGATGGAGTTCAAGAACGTCTCCAAGAGCTTCGGCGACCGCCTGCTGATCGACAACCTGAGCTTCATCGCGCCGCCGGGTGCGATCGTGGGCATCATCGGCCCCAACGGCGCCGGCAAGTCGACCCTGTTCAAGATGATCACCGGGCAGGAAAAGCCGGACTCGGGCAGCATCGACATGGGCCCGACGGTCAACATCGCCTACGTCGACCAGAGCCGCGACAAGCTGGAGGGCAACCACAACGTCTTCCAGGAAGTCTCCGGCGGCGCCGACATCCTCAACATCAACGGCATCGAGATCCAGTCGCGCGCCTACATCGGCCGCTTCAACTTCAAGGGCCAGGACCAGCAGAAGATGGTGGGCACGCTGTCGGGCGGCGAACGCGGCCGCCTGCACCTGGCCAAGACCCTGCTGCAGGGCGGCAACGTGCTATTGCTCGACGAACCGTCCAACGACCTCGACATCGAAACCCTGCGCGCGCTGGAAGACGCGCTGCTGGAATTCCCCGGCAACACGTTCGTCATCTCGCATGACCGCTGGTTCCTCGATCGCATCGCCACCCACATCCTTGCCTTCGAGGGCAACTCGCACGTGGAGTTCTTCCAGGGCAACTACCGCGAATACGAGGAAGACAAGAAGCGCCGCCTGGGCGACGACGCCGGTCCGCACCGGCTGCGGTTCAAGGCGCTGAAGTGACGATGTGGCCCGTGGCCGCATCGCGGCAACGGCTTTGCCAAATCGTCATCCCCGAGTGCTCTCGTCGGGGATCCAGGGACGTTGCTTTTTGACATTACATTCGGACAAGGAAGCCAACACCCCTGGATGAGCAGACAGTTGTCTGTTGAAAACCCGTGCCTGCGTGGGAATGGCGATGTTCCAGCGGAAATATCGTCGGCTGCGGAAAGGCCAACTGATCGACGAGGAGTGACGATGAGCTTCATGCAAGCCCTTAGCCAGCGCTGGTCCACCGCCAACTCCCTCGTCTGCGTCGGTCTTGATCCCGAGCCGGCAAAGTTCCCGGCGAAGTTCGCCGACAACCCCGACGCGGTATTCGCCTTCTGCCGCGACATCGTCGACGCCACCGCGGAGTTCGCCTGCGCGTTCAAGCCGCAGATCGCGCACTTCGCCGCGCGCGGCGCGGAAGACGCGCTCGCACGGCTCGTCGCACACATCCATGCCGCACACCCCGGCGTCCCGGTGATCCTCGACGCCAAGCGCGGCGACATCGGCAGCACCGCGCAGCACTACGCGGCCGAGGCGTTCGACCGCTATCGCGCCGACGCGGTCACCGCCAACCCGTACCTGGGCCGCGACTCGGTGCAGCCCTTCCTCGACCGCGCCGACAAGGGCGTGGTGATCCTGTGCCACACCTCCAATCCCGGCGCAGGCGATTTCCAGGACCTGCTGGTCGACGGCCGCCCGCTCTACCAGCACGTCGCCGAACGCATCGCCCGCGACTGGAACGGCCATGGCAACTGCGCGTTGGTCGTCGGCGCGACCTGGCCAGAGCAGTTGCGCGAAGTACGCGCGATCGTCGGCGACATGCCGCTGCTGATCCCCGGCGTCGGCGCGCAGGGCGGTGACGTCGCGGCCGTGGTGAACAACGGCCTCGCCGCCGATGGCGCCGGCCTGCTGGTCAGCTCCTCGCGGGCGATCCTATACGCGTCCAGTGGCGACGATTACGCCGAGGCCGCGATGTCAGCCGCGAAGTCGCTGCGCGACGAGATCAACCGGCACCGGTGATCCTGGCTTCGTATTGCACGCATCAGAGTGGCACGATAGGATGCGGTCGACCGGGTTGGAACCCGGTCAGTAACACGGACTTTCTCAATTCAAGGATGAAGATCATGCGCAAGAATCTTGCTGCGGTTTCGGCTGTCGCTGTGTGTTTGTCCATCGGCGGCCTGTTCCCCCACGCCACCTTCGGCCAGGTCAGGGTCGAGCCAGTGCAGCGTCCGACGGCTCCGGAGCCGGCCACCCCCGCCACGCCCTTCGATCGAACTGCCGCCCTGCAGGCGATTGAGCGCGGCAATTCCACCATTCGCGGAATTGCGTGCTCCTACCACGACAACTACAAGTTCCCGATGGCCAACAAGCACGTCTACCTGCTTCCGGTCACTTCCTATCTCGACGAATGGCTGCAGTTGCGCAAGACGTCGCGAAACAAGCCCGTCGCCGGCCTGCTCAAGGAGGCCTTCGAGGTACGGGTCGAAACCAGCACGGATGAAAGAGGCCATTTCCAGTTTCCGAACATGAAGCCCGGGCGCTATTACCTGATGGCGCTGATGTCCTTCAACCAGGCCAAGTCGCGGGACGTCTATGCCGGCAGCGGCTACAACTCCATGGGTGGCACCACCGCCTATTTCGACCGCCAGGACTACACGGTTGGCAGGAACGACCTGTTGGAGCGACTGGTTGAGGTCAAACGTGACGGCCAGACCATAACCGTGCCGTTGCGCAATTCCGGCTTCTGGAACAAGGGTGGATTGCTCGGCAAGATGTTGCCGTGCATCTGGTCGGGCTGACGCCCGAGGCAAGCCACCGCGAGCGATTCGGGACCAGATTCAAACCGGCTCGCTCGCCCAGGGCGCCATGCCTGGAGCATCAATGGCATGCCCCTTGCGCAGAAGCCCCTGCAGGAGCGGCCACTGGATCAGTCCGCATGCCGGGGACGTTGCGCAAACACGATGGCCGGGAGTCGCAAGGCCCAATGCAGCCAGATCGCCAGCCAGGCGCCGGCACGAACGATGATGTTCCTGCGCGGCGCCTCGAACTTTCGGAAATAGCGCCACAGGCCGCGATGCTTGTGCCACTCCGAAAAACCGGGTCGCGAACGGCTGGACACGCCGCGCACGTGCACCACGCGCACGTCGTTGGCCACGGCGACGGTCGCGCCCGCGATCCGCGCGCGCCGGCACAGGTCGAGGTCCTCGACGTGCAGGCGGTAGCCTTCATCGAAGCCATTGATCCGCACGAACAGCGCGCGCGGCAGCAGCATCAGCGCGCCTGAAATCGCGTCGACCTCCTGCAACACGCGCACCTCGTCCACCGGCACGTCCAGCGGCCGGCCGGCGCCAGTGCGCAGCGGCCCGCGCAGCATCGCGCCGAAGTCGGGGTCGTTGCGCCGCGCGGCGCCGTCGCGCACGCCTGACGGATCGACCAGGTCGGCGCCGAGCAGCACCTGCCCATCGCATGCCCGGGCATGCGCGAGCAGCCGTGCCAGCGTGTCCGGCTCCACCAGGCAGTCGGGATTGACGAAGGCCAGCCACGGCGCATCGCTGTCGCGCGCGCCCTGGTTGCACGCGACCGCAAACCCCGGGTTGTCGGGGTTGCCGATGAAACGCACGCGCGAATCGGCCGCGGCGTGGCGCTGGACGATCGCCAGCGTGTCGTCGCGCGAATCGTTGTCAACCACGCGGACCTGCGACACGCCGGCCGCGGCGCGCAGCCGCGACAGGCAATCGTCGATCGTTTCGGCGCTCTGATGGGTCACGACGATCGCGACAATGCCGTCGCCTGCCGATGCCGTGGTCACGAACGCGTCTCCACCTGGCCTTCGCCCGCAAGCGACGCGATGTCCGCGCCGGCCGAGTCCTGCCCCGCCGGGCTTCCGGTCGGGACCGCCGCCGCTGAATCCGCTCCGATTGCGTGTGGCGGGGCGTCTTCTTCGTCCGTGGCCGCCGCCTCCAAGCCATGCGCCTGAAACAGGTCACGCTGCGCCTGCGGCGCCCCGACGTCTCGCTCGAGCCGCGACAGCGCTTCACGCGTCTCGGCGAGCGGATCTTGCATCAGGAAATTCGCCAGCCGCGCGTGCCACGCCGGCCAGCGCGCGGCCAGCGCGTCGAGGTCGCCGTCGGCGGGGCCGCCCTCACCAAGGCGGGCGACGAATGCGGTTTCGCACAGCGCGTTGCGCCAGCCCAGTCCGGAGAGCCGCAGCGACAGGTCGATCAGTGCCGCGTACCACGACGCGTAGCTGGCGGCGTCAAGGCCGCCGGCCTTGCGACGGGCGCTGCCGCGCAGCATCACCGCATGGTCGACCGCGGCCGGGAGTTCCGGGTGTCGCGGCGGCATCGACGCCGCGGCCTGGGCCACGCGCTCCAGGTCGGCCGGAATCATCGCGACTTCACCGCAGCGCGGCCAGGCGGCGGCCTCGCCGGCGTTGCACCAGGGGGTGGCAGTGGCGATGGAGGCGTCGCGGGCGAAGCAGGCGGACAGCTGCGCCGCCCAACCCGGCGCCGGGATCGCGTCCGGCGCCAGCACGATCACGTCGGCGTCGCCGCAGGCCTTGAGCATTTCGTCCAGGTGCGCGACCTGCCCGATCGCACGCGGGCGTCGGGTGTAGTCGGCGCGCAGCGGGGTGCGCGCGATCCAGCGCTCGATGATTGCGTAGCCGCGCGGTCCGGATTGCGCATCGTCGGCCAGCCACACCCGCGTGCCGGCGGGCGTGCCGGCGTCGAGCGCGGCCAGGCAGGCGTCGAGCGCGTCGTCGTCGACGCCGACCGGCAGCAGGACGACCGGCAATTCCGTCATGCGGCGCCCCGCGCTTGCATCACTTCTTCCGTTTCGGGTTCAACGGTTCCATGGCGCGGAAGCGACGGCTGTACTCGTCGGTCAGGTCGCGCGCTTCCTGCGGATTGCGGATGATCACTGGCGTCAGCAGGATGATCACCTCGCTGCGGCCGGTACTGGATTTCTGCTGGCCGAACAGGCCGCCGATGATCGGGATCCGGCTCAGGCCCGGGAAGCCGGTCGAACCGCGCCCTACCTCATCCTTGATCAGACCGGCCAGCATCACCGTGTCGCCGCTGCTGACCGCCGCTTCGGTCTTGAGCTTGCGCGTGTCGATGCGGACGTTGCCGTTCTCGTCGGCGGTGGCTTCGGGTCCGGGCGTGCTGACTTCCTGCACGATGTCGAGGAATACCATGCCGTCCTTGGTCACGCGCGGGCGCACGTTGAGGATGGTGCCGGTCTCGATGTACTGCACGTTGTTGTAGGTGCCGGTACCGCCGGTGCCCGGGTCGAACGAGACCGACGAAATCGGAATGCGGCTGCCGACGTTGAACGTCGCCTCGGCGTTGTTGCGCACCAGCACCGAAGGCGACTGCAGGACCTGCACGTCGGTCACCTGGTCGAGCGCACTGATGACCGCCGCCGCATTGCGGCCTAGGAATGTCCAGGCCAGGCCGCCGCTGCCATCGCTCGCACCCGGAAGCACGCTGCCGGCCAATGTGCTCCAGGTGGTTCGGCCCACCGCACTGGGCAGGCCGGCATCGGTGACGGCGCGCTCGAAGTACCAGTTGACGCCGTACTTCAGGTCGCCGGTGAGGGTGACTTCGGCGATCTGCGCCTCGATGTGCACCTGCATCGGCATCACATCCAGCCGCTCGACGACATCGCGAATCGACTTCCACGCGCGCGAGGTGGTGCGCACCAGCAGGGTATTGGTCTCGTCGACGGCCGACACGCCGACGCGGTCGCCCTCGACTTCAAGGGTGACGCTGGCGTTGCCGTTCTCGCGCGGATTCAGTCGCAACGAGCCATCGCCGATCCCGCCGCCGCTGCCGGTCCCGCCGTCCATGCCGCTGCCGAGCCCGCCGCCGGTGTCGCTGTAGCCGTCGTCGCCCTTGCTGCCGCTGCCGCTGATCGAGAACGGGTCCGCGCCCGGCACCAGCGACATGTTGCCGTCGCCGCCGTTCGCGCGGCCGCCGCCACCGCTGCTGCCGCCGAACACCTCGGCCAGCCGGTCGGCCAGGTCCTTGGCCTTGATGTACTTGAGCTCGTACGAGAACAGCTGCACGCCGGCGCCGGCGCCGTCGATGCGTTCGAGCCACTGCTGGATCTGGTCGAGATACGACGGCTGCGGCGTGATCACCAGGACCGCGTTGGCGCCCTCCAGCGGCATGAAGCGGAACATGCCGGCCACCGGCGTCTTGCTCTGCTCGCCGAACACCTTCTCCAGGTCCTGCACCACCTTGCTGGCCTTGCCGTTCTGCAGCGGGAACACGCCCACCGACATGCTCGACATCCAGTCGACGTCGAAGATCCGGATGGTGCGCAGGTAGTTTTCCAGCTCGGTACGGCTGCCGGCGATGGTGATGACGTTGCGGCCGGAATCGACGTTGACGATGGAATTCGGGCGCGCGTACGGCTTGAGGATCTTCTCCATCTCGGTGGCGGAGATGTAGTTGAGCTGCACGACCCGCGATTCGAAGCCACGCGCGTTGACCGGCGACCCGGTGCGCGGCGCCACCGCGCCGGTGGCCATCGCGGTGTCGGCCGGGACGATGTTGTAGCGGCCGTCGCTGTAGATCATGCGGGCGTTGTTCCAGCCCAGCACCATTTCCAGCAGACTCAGCGCCTGCGCGGGACTCACCGACTTGGGCGTCGCCAGCGTCACGGTGCCCTGCACGCCCGGCGCGATGACGTAGTTCTGGCCGAGCATGTCGCCGAGGATCGCCTTGACCACAGCCTGCAGCGACTCGCCTTCGAAATTGAACGTGGTTTCGCCGGTGGTGCCGACGAGGTTGGGCGGCGCCGAGGCGGCGACGGCGCTGTTGATCGTCTGCCCGGTACCGCGGCGGATCTGCGCCTGCGGCAGGCCGGCCTCGGCGTCAGGCAGTGTCTGTGCGGTCACCGGCCCGGAGCCAGCGGTGCCAGCCTGGCCTGCGTTGGGGACCTCGGTGCGCGCGCCCTCGCGACTCACCTGCGGGGCAGGCATCGTGGAGCACGCCGCCACCAACGTGGCGGCGAGGGCGGCGGCGAACGCCTTGATCAGGGAGCGTTGATTCATGCGTGCACTCTACGGTTTGTTGCCGGGCGGGGACGATTTCATCTCGTCCTGCCGCAGCTTGGCGCGCCGGGCTTCGATGCGCTTGCGGATGGCTTCGATCTGCTCGGCCGAAGCCCGGTTGTCCGGCTGTTCGCCCCTGGTGCCGGGCGTTCCGGGCCGCTGCGCGCCGGTGCCGGCCGTGTTGTTCGCGCCCGGAGCAGGCTGGGGGGGCGCGGTTCCCATGTCATCCGGCGTCGGCGGCACGACGACCGTGGGCGCCGGCGCATCGGCATCGGTCGCCGATGCCGGTGTCGATACCGGCGTCGGCGGCGCGCCGCCCTCGCCGTTGAAGACCCGCAGGTCGAGCTTGCGTTCGCCCTCGGGGCCTTCGAACACGGCCTTGCGCGGTTCGAGCGTGACCAGGCGCCAACCGGGCGCGGATTCCGGCGCCGTGCCCACCCGGACCCGCACCGAATCTCCACCCTCGCTGGGCTGCAGGATGGCCATGCGGAAATCGGGCGCGATCAGCACGCTGGTGAGCACGTAGTCGAAGCCGCGCTTGCCGTCGTCCTCGCCGCCGGGATTGATCACGAACGGCTGCGGCCGGCGGTTCTCGGAGAACAGCGGCCGGCGCCCGATCTCGGCGTACTGCGGCAGCGGGCCGAGGCGTTCGGGCAGCGGCTTGGCGGCCTGCGGCAGCGGCTGCAGCAAGGCCGGATCCTCGGGCAGCGACGTCACGCTGCCACCCATGCCCAGCAGCGCCAGCAGCCAGGCGCACAGCGCCCAGGCCGCCACCGCGCCGAGCAGCCAGGTTTTCGCGCCGGCGGTGTCAGCGCGCATCGGCGGGCGCTCCCGGCGGCGGCTGCAAGTAGCCGTACAGGTCGAAGCTGACGTCGAGCCCGCCGCTGCCCTGCGCATCCCCGTCGCCACGCGAACGGAAACTGCCCAGGGTCAGCACGTTGAGATTGTCGACGAACAGGCGCGGTGAACCGCCCTCGAGCGAATGCAGCACCGCGGCCAGCTCGGGATTGCCGCAGCGCAGCCGCACCTGCACCGCGACGCGCGGGAAGCGCTGCTGGCGCGCTTCGGTCAGCGGCGAACGGTTGATGATCGCGCAGCTGCGGTTGCCGGGGCTGGCTTCGAGCACCGCGGTTTCCAGCCGTTGCACCAGAGCCGAGGTCGCCAGTTCGGGACTGCGCTGGGGCATGAAGCCGGGCACGCTTGCCGCCTGCGCGCGCAATGCCTGCAGGCGCTTGCCGACTTCCGGCGCCTGGCGCAGTTCCATCCGTGCGCGCAGGTCGCGCTGCTGGAGGTCGCCGATGCGGCCATCGACTTCCAGCATCGGCGCGGTCCACCACGGGTGCACCAGCACCAGGTAGGCCAGGCCCAGCAGCAAGGCGAGGATGCCCAGCGCCAGCCAGCGGTCGCGGTCAGGGCTGGCTGCGCGCATCGGCCTTCCCTCCGTTGTCGTTGGCGGGCGCCGCATCGACGGCGAGCTGGGCAGTCATCGTGAAGCGGTCGCGGTGCGTGCGCGGGTCGGGCTGCAGCGCGCCGGTCAGCGCCGGCGAGCGCCACAGCTTCGAGCCCTCGAGCTGGCCGACCAGGGCCGAGGCCTCGCTGCTCTGGCCGATCAGCAGGATCTGGTCGCCCTCGATCGAGAGTTTTTCGAGATAGGTCGAGTCGGGTAGGCGCCGGCCGAGTTCGTCGAGCACCTCCACCGTCGTCGGCCGCGCCGCGCGGGTGCGCTGCAGGAATGCCATGCCTTCGACCAGGTCGACCAGCTGGCGCTTCTCGGTGGCCACCTGGCGCGCCTGCCGGGCGCGCGCGTCGGCTTTTTCGGCGAAGGCGTCGGCGGCGGCGCGGCGATTGGCGAGCAGTTGCCACATCGCCAGCGCGATGGCGACCACCGCCAGCGCGGCGAACGCCCAGTTCCACGCGCGCCACGGGTCCGCGCGGCGATGGCGCCGGGCATCGGCGAGCAGGTTGATGCCCAGCGGCGCGCCGTCGTCGCCCGCCATGTCGACGCCGGCCACGGTGCCGCCCAGCGTCCCGAGCGATGCCAGCGCGGCATCGAGCGTGGCCCGCGGCACCGCGACGAGTTCGGCCTCGATCTGGTCGCCGTTGCGCGCGACCACGCGCGCATCAAAGTGCACGTCGGCAACGGCGAACGGCGTCTGGCGGTCGATCTCGAACGCGACCACGTCACGCAGTCGTTCGGCCGCGGCCGCGGGAAACGCGAGCCGGCGGCGCAGCCCGGCACCGGCGGGCAGCAGCAGCCAGCGCGGCATGTCGGCCACGCGCGGCGCCAGCAGCGACGCCAGCAGTTCGTCGCCCTGCCCGGCTTCCTGTGCGCTCCATGGCAGCAGCGCGATCTCCTGCACGCCGTCGCCGCGCTCCAGCGCCAGCCGCAGCTCGCTGCCGGCGAGCTGCAGCAGCACGCGCTCGTGGGCGAGCCCGAGTAGGGTCCGCAGGCGCGGCGGCAGCCAGCTGGCCAGTGCCTGGGTCCACCAGGCCCAGAATCCGCCGATGCCCGGGCGCAGGCGGCCGCCCGCGCGCCCGAGGCGCTGCCGGAGCGAAGGAGTCGCAGACTGGTTGTCGACTGCCGCCGTCATCGTGGTGCCGTGGCTCCCTGTTCCCATCGCAATGCGGTGTAGGCCGAACCGGGTACGGTTCCGACCCCCGCGCGCACGACGACCCTCAAGATTGCCTGACGGCCGTTCGGGAGCCGCGCGCGGCTGTCGATACTATACGTGCCGCTGCCACCACCCAAGAACGCGTCCTCCGGCGACGGCGTGCGGGCGTTGCGCCGGGCGAGGATCGGTTCCGGGTCCTCGCCCAGCGCCTGCAGCACCTCGGCCGCGGCGAACTGCGGATCCGGGCGGCCCTGGCCGCTGTAGACGGTCAGCAACGGCGCCACCTTGGCGTAGATCGCCGGCGTCATGCCCAGCACCTGCTCGACTTCGGCCACGGTCTCGAACGGCGCGTCCTTGGCGCCCCACGGCAGGCCGGCGCTGGCGTAGGCCGGGTCCTCGGCGCCGCCCTGGGGCTGGGTGAGGTCGTCGCCATCGCGCCAGTCGGCGATCGCGGCGGCGATCGAACCCGCATTGGCCTGGTCGACGCCGACCACGGTGAACAGCCGCGCCAGCAGGTCGACGTCGGCGGCGTTCAGGTCGACCTTGCCGGATTCGTCGACGATCTCGATGCGCACGCGCGCGCCGCCGAAGGCCCAGTCGTAGCCGCGGCCGTCCGGTTGCCAGCGCAGCTTCGGATCGGATTCGGTGAGCCGGGTCAGTGCGTACTCGACGCCGGCGCGCGCGGCCTGGTCGGCGACCACGCCGCGGCTGAGCGTGCGGCCCTGCAGCTTCTCCATCTGCGCAGTCAACGCGAACGCACCCACCACCCCGGCCAGCAGCATGGTCAGCCACATCACCAGCAGCAACGCGACGCCGCGTTCGCGCCTCACTGGAACAACCCCCCGCTGCCGGCGCCGGCCTGCGGCAGCGCCACCACCAGCGACGGCCACTTGCGGCCATCGGCATCGACGATGTCGATCGACACCTGCAGCGGCAGCTGGCCGGGCGACGCCCACTCGTCCTGCCATTCGCCCAGCGCGTTCTCCGGGTCGAGCCCGCGATAGCGGAAGCGCACCTCGGACAGGTCGGAGGCCAGCGTCTCCGGCGGCCGCGGCGTTCGTTCGGGCAACGTCCGCGCGCCGGCGACCATGGTGAACGACACCGCCAGCCGGCTGGCATCGCCATCGTCGAACAATTCCACGTCGTGCAGGTGCGGGCCGCCGCGGCCGAGGTAGTCGGGCAGGTCGGCGACGAAGCGCATGCGCGTGGATTCGCCGGTGAAGCGGATCTGCTCGCCGGTATCCGGCAGGGTCTCGAACCCGATCGGCAGCGCCGAGGCGATGCGCCGGCGCAGGAATCCCTCGACCGCGCGCATGCGTTCGCTGCGCTGCGACAGTTGCTCGCCGCGCTGCGCGGTGGCGGTGGCCGCACGCACGGTGGCGAAGGCGAGCGCGAGGCCGGCGGCGAGCAGCGCGGTGGCCAGCAGCACCTCGATCAGGGTGAAGCCCCGCACCCGAAAACTTGCCGGCACGGCGCCAACGATGCCGTCGGAACGGCTTGCATCAATGAATCGCCGGGGCTTTTCAGCTTGTTGCCGGATTCCGACATGGGATCGCGCGCCCCCCCGCGAGGATGGCCCCTGCAAGGCCTGCCGCATCCGGCTCCTGCCCGCCGTCTTCACAGCGCCTCCGGCTGCGCCAGCCGCAGCGACTGCAGGTCCAGGCGCTCGCGCGGGCCGCCCTCGCCCCACTCCACGTGCAACGCCAGCAGCATCAGCTGCGGCGCGCCCGGTTCGATGGTGTCGCGCGCGCGCCGCGCGGGATCGACATAGCGATCGATGCTCAGGTTCCAGCGATAGCGGCCGTCCTCGAACTCGCCATCGCGGCTGCCCGGTCGCAGCGCTTCGCCGACGCCGACCTGGTCGAGCAGCGATTGCGCATGCATCGCCGCGCGCCCGGCGTCGGCGGACGCGCGCACCTCGCGCGCCGAACCCGACAGCGTGCCCAGCAGCAGGGTCAGCGCCAGCGCCAGCACCGCGAACGCGATGATGACTTCGAGCAGGGTGAAGCCGCGCTGCCGGCTGGTGAAAGAACTGCGCCCCGTCGCCACCGGGCGGGGCATCCTTGAACCGGTCACTGCCCCGCCTCCGCGCGCTTCAGCGTCACTTCGCCGGTCAGCCAGGCCACGTCGACATTCCACGCCGCGCGACCGCTGGCCAACTGCACGCGGCCGCCGGTGGACGCGCCGTCGTCGAAGAACAGGATCGCGCCCACCCCCGCTTCCGGCTGCACCTGGCGCGCGCCGGTGAAGTTGACGTCCAGCGCGGCGGGGATCTTGCCGTGGCGTCCGTTCGGCGCCTGCCATGCGTGCCCGCGCGGGTCGATCGTGAAGCGCTGCGGCACGCCGGTGGCGATCGCCTGCGCGCGGGTGTAGCGCAGGTTGGCGGCGATCTGCTTGGTGCTCGACTGCAACTGCATGCGCTGCGTGCCGCCGGTGGTTGCCATCGCGCCGAGCAGCACCGCGGCGGCGATGATGACCATCACCACCACCATCTCCAGCAGGGTGAAGCCGCGCTGCGCTGAACGCACCGGTGCGGCGGCAATGATGTCGTCGCCACGGCTTGCGCAGAAGAATCGCCGGCCCCCGGCGGGCAGGCCCGCAGACGATGCCTCAGCGCGAAACGGAAGCGTCATCGCGGTTTCAACGTCGCGCGAGTTCGGAAGACCAGTCTCGCGGCGGTGAATGCTCCGTCTTCGCACAGCGCCTGCCCGTCACTCGTACTTGATATCGGCGTCGACGCTGGTGCCGCCATCCTTGCGGTCGGCGCCGAGGCTGACCAGGTCGAAGCCGCCGTTCTCGCCCGGCACGCGGTACACATACGGTGTGCCCCACGGATCCTTCAGATCGCCTTCCTTCGCGTACGGGCCGAGCCAACCGCTGGCACTGCCGGGCTGCCGCACCAGGTCCTCCAGCGAACCGGGCAGGCTGCCGGTGTCCATCTGGTAGGACTGGATTTTCTCGGCCATGGTCTGCACCGTCGACTGCGCCAGCTTGTAGCGTGCCTTGTCGCCGCCGCCGAGGATCCGGCTGGCCGCGAACGCCACGATGCCGCCAATCAGCACGGTGACGATGATGATCTCGATCAGGCTGAAGCCCGCCTGCGCGGAGGGGCGCGGGGAGCGGGTAATGGAACGGTTGTTGCGCATGATGGGAAGTCCTCTTTTCAAGTGCGTCTCAAGTCATTCGGATGATCGGATGGAAGGTCTGCGGCCCCACGTCCCGGTGCAGGGCAGCGCTCGCATCCACTAGGAAATCGAACTGGTCAGGTCGTAGATCGGGATCAGCACCGCCAGGATCACCGCGCCCACGATCCCCGCGAGTAGAAGCGTGATCACCGGCACCAGCGCGGCGAGCATGCGGTCCAGCGCCTGCCCGGTTTCCTGCTCGAAGGTGTCGGCGGTCTTGAGCAGCATGGTGTCGAGCGCGCCCGACTCCTCGCCCACCTGGATCATCTGCAGCGCCAGCCGCGGGAAGCGCTTGCCCTTGGCCAGCGCGGCGGACAGGCCGACACCGTTCTTCACGTCCTCGGCGGCCGCCGCAATGTCGCTGGCCAAGGAACGATTGAGCAGCACGTTCCTGCCGATGCCGATCGCGGTCAGCAGCGGCACGCCGTTCTTCAGCAGCGTACCCAGGGTGCGCATCAACCGCGCGGTGTCGAGCTTGGCGACCAGCGAACCGGCCAGCTTGCGGCCCAGGATCCATTCGTCCAGGCGCGCGCGGAAGGCCGGATCGCGACGCTTGCGGTCGAGCCACCAAAGCAACAATGCAGGCACCGCCAGCACCACGATCCACCAGTCGCGCACGAACAGGCCCAGGCCAAGCACGAGCTTGGTGAACCATGGCATCTGCGCATCCAGGCTCTCGTACATGCCGGCGAACTGCGGCACCACGTAGCCGAGCAGGAACAGCAGCGACCCACCCACCATCACCAGCAGGATCGCCGGATAGATCAGCGCATTGACCACGCGCCCGCGCAGCGCATTGCTGCGCTCGTAGTAGTCGGCCAGCCGTTGCAGCGTGTCGTGCAGGCTGCCCCCCGCCTCGCCCGCGCGTACCATGTTGATGTACAGGCGCGAGAACGCGCCGTGCTGGCGCTCCAGCGCCGTCGACAGCGAAGCGCCGCCGCGCACCGCGTCGCGGATGTCGGTCACGGTGCGCCGCGCGGCTTCGTCTTCCGGCAGTTCGAGCAGGATCGTCAGCGCACGGTCCAGCGGCTGCCCCGCGCCGAGCAGCGTCGCCAGCTGCTGGGTGAACTGCACCAGCCGCTCGCCGGCAAACGGCTTGGGTTTGAACAGCGCACGCCACGCCGGCTCGCCCCCGCCCTCGCTGGCCAGCCTGGCCTCGATCGGCAGGTGCCCCTGTTCCTGCAGCCGCAACGCCACCTCGGCATCGCTCGCGGCCTCCATCTGGCCATCGAGCGTCTCGCCGCGGGTGTTGAGGGCTTTGTAGTGGTAGAGGGGCATCGGAGTGTCGGGTGTGGGGTATCGGTTGTTCTTGAGTGCGGGAGTGCAGGAGTCGGGAGTCGGGAGTCGGGAGTCGGGAGTCGGGAGTCGGGAAGGTTATCGCTCTTGATCGTCATCCCCGCGAAGGCGGGGATCGAGTGACCTTGGCTGTCATGTCAGCCGCCGATCTCCAGCCACAAGTCCCTCCATGACAAATTACCCTCTTCGATCAGCTGGATCTTCCATGCCCTGTTCCACTTCTTGATCCGCTTCTCTCCTGTAATCGCCGAATGCATGTCGCCGTGGAGTTCGTACCAGACCAGCTTGGTAATGTCGTGCTTCTTCGTGAAACCCTCCACGACATGTTCGCGGTGCTGCCAGATCTTGTGGCCAGATCGCTGGTGACGCCAATGTAGAGGGTTCCAACCCGATCACTGGCGAGGATGTAGACCGCTGGCTGCTTTTCCAAAGGCCGTTTCTTCCATGAAGGGCAAGGCCACTGGATTCCCGCCTCCGCGGGAATGACGACGGAAAGGCAAATCCTCTGGATTGCTCGCTTCGCTCGTCCCGCCTACGTGGGGATGACGATCCAAAACGCACTCGCGATTGAGCACGCATCACGCATCCTCCGTCACCCGCAACACCTCCTCGATCGTCGTCTCGCCCGCCAGCGCCTTGGCGATGCCGTCCTCGTACATCGTGCGCATGCCGGCCTGGCGGGCGATCTGCTCGAGTTCGCCCATGCCGGCGTGGCGCATCACCGCGCGGCGCAGTTCGTCGTTCATCACCAGGAATTCCATGATCGTGGTGCGACCGAGATAACCGGTGGGCGCGATCGCCGAGCCGCCGGCGCGGTACAGGAAGATTTCGCCTTCCGGCTGGTAGCGACGCAGGCTGAACTTGTCGATTTCCTCCGGCGAGGCCGGGTAGCGCTCGGCATGGGTCGGCTCCAGGCGGCGCACCAGGCGCTGGGCGAGGATGCCGTTGATCGTTGAGGTCAGCAGGTAATCCTCGACGCCCATGTCGAGCATGCGGGTGATGCCGCCGGCGGCGTTGTTGGTGTGCAGCGTGCTCAGTACCAGGTGGCCGGTGAGCGCGGACTGGATCGCGATGCGCGCGGTTTCCAGGTCGCGCATTTCGCCGATCATGATGATGTCCGGGTCCTGGCGCACGATCGAGCGCAGCGCGTTGGCGAAGTCCAGCCCGATCTGCGGCTTGGCCTGGATCTGGTTGATGCCCTCGATCTGGTATTCGACCGGATCCTCGACGGTGATGATCTTGACGTCGCTGGTGTTGAGCTTGCTCAGTGCGGTGTACAGCGTGGTGGTCTTGCCCGAACCGGTGGGGCCGGTGACCAGCAGGATGCCGTGCGGCTGCTGCAGCACGTGCTCGAACTGCGGCAGGAAGTGGTCGGTGAATCCCAGCCGGTGGAAATCGAACACCACGGTCTCGCGGTCGAGCAGGCGCATCACCACGCTCTCGCCATGCGCGGTCGGCACCGTGCTCACGCGCAGGTCGAGTTCCTTGCCCTGCACGCGCAGCATGATGCGGCCGTCCTGCGGCAGCCGGCGCTCGGCGATGTTGAGCCGCGCCATGATCTTGATGCGGCTGATCACCGCGGCGGTGAGGTTGGTCGGCGGGCTTTCGCCTTCCTCGAGCACGCCGTCGATGCGATAGCGCACCTTCAGGCGGTTCTCGAACGGCTCGATGTGGATGTCGGATGCGCGCATCTCGACTGCGCGCTGGATGACCAGGTTCACCAGGCGGATGACCGGTGCCTCGGAGGCGAGGTCGCGCAGGTGTTCGACATCGTCCATGTCGCCCGAAGTCTCGCCGTCGGCAGTCTCGACGATGGTGCCCATCGCGCTGCGGCCCTGACCGTGCCAGCGTTCGACCAGGTCGTCGATCTCCGAACGCAGGCCGACGCACAGCGCGAGGTCGCGCCCTGTCGCCAGGCGGACGGCATCGATGGCATAGCGGTCGTAGGGATCAGCCATCCACAGCAGCAGCCGGCCGTCGTGCTCGCCCAGCGGACACAGGTGGAATTGTTTGAGGAAGCGCAGCGACAGCGGCTGCGCGTCGGAGATCAGCTCGGGTGGCGTTTCCGGCGCCTCCCTGCCGGCCAGCAACGGCAGCTGCATGGCCTCGGCGCAGGTTTCGGCGTGGTCGCGCTCGGAGACCAGGCCCAGACGACCCAGCAAGGACAACAGGTCGCTGCCGGTCTCTTCCTGCAGGCGCCTGGCGCGCACCAGGTCGGATTCCTTCAGGCGGCCCTTCGCGAGCAGGGCGGCGACGATGCGCTCGTCCATCCCGGCGTCGAGGCCGCGGTGGTTTGCAATGGTGTCGGCTGCCGCGTTCACGTTCCACTCCGGCATGGGGGCTCGACTTTAACAGCTTGGGAAACGTGCCGGCCGCCATCCGCGGCGCCGTGCCCCAGTCGCGGTTCACGCGCAAAAAAGACCCCGGCCGGAGCCGGGGTCCAGGGTCGTGCCGACCGGAAAACCGGTCGCTTACTGGCGTGCGACGAGGGTCACGCCGCTGTACGCACCCGCCCCCACCAGCTTGACGTAGTAGACGCCGGCCTGGGCCTGGTTCTTGTTGAAGCGCACGGTCTCGCTGTTGCCACTGCGCGTGGATTTCGAGTCGTAATCCGTTGTGCTCGGCTCGGCCTCGAAGCTGACGTACACGGAGACATTGCCGCTGCCACCGTAGGTCATGAAGCTCAGCGTCGCCCCGGCCTGCGCCGTGAAGCTGTACAGCTTCTCGCTGCCGGCCGCTCCGCTCAGGCCCGGGACCGGCACCTTGTTGGTGAGCTCGATCGCCACCGGGCCGCAATCCTCCGTGCACGGCGGCTCGATCGCCGCTGCCACCGCGGCGGCGGCGTCGACGATGCCCGCGCCGATCGGCTGGGTCGGCGGCACGCTCGGTGCGTGGGCCGTGGACTGCAGGATCGACAGCACCTCGTCGGGCGTCAGTGCGGGCAGGCCGGCATCGGCCCGCGCACCCTGCATCAGGGCGACCACGCCTGCCACGTGCGGGCTGGCCTGCGAGGTCCCCGCCATGCCGAGATAGGCATAGGCCGCTTCCGGCGCCTTGAGGCCATCGTTGACCGCCTGCCAGACGAAGCCATCGTTGATCGGCGTGCCCGAGCTGCCGTCGTTCGCATAGACGCCGCCGCCGGGCGCGGAGATCTCGACGCTGTCGCCGTAGTTGGAATAGAACGCGCGCTTGCTATAGATGCCGTTCGACGCCACCGTAACCACGCCGGGGCAGTTGCCCGGCGAATAGCCGCTGGCATCGTCGCCGTCGTTGCCCGCCGCGATGACGACGGTCGAGCCGCGCGAGTTCGCGCCTGCGATCGCATCCGCTTCGGCTTGGCTGCAGGCACCCGTGCCGCCGAGGCTCAGGTTGATGACCTGCGCGACGTTGGTGTTGTCCGGCACGCCGTCGACATGGCCACCCGATGCCCAGATGATGGCGTCGGTGATGTCGCTGGTGTAGCCGCCGCAGTGGCCGAGCACGCGCACGGGCAGGATCTTCGCGTTGTAGGCGACACCGGCCATGCCGCTGGTGTTGTTGGTCAGTTCCGCGCCCGCGGTACCGGCCACGTGGGTACCGTGCCAGGAGCTGTCATCCGGCGGGTTCAGCGCGTTGGTGCACTCGCTCAGCCACGGCTCTTCCGTGGTCCAGTCGCCGAGGTCCCAACCGCCGGCGACGCGGCCGTCCGTATCGCGGCCCGAGACGAAGGAGTCGGTGATGAAGTCGTAGCCCGCATCCGCCAGCGTGGTGTCGATGTCCGGGTGCTGGGTGATGCCGGTGTCGAGCACGGCGATCACGACGCCGTTGCCATCGGCCAGGTCCCAGGCGTTGTTGACGTTGCTGCCGCCGAGATTGGCGACGCCGTTGGCGGTCGCGGTGCCATCAGGCGCCTTCAGGTGCCACTGGTAGTTGCCGTAGTAGGTGTCATCCGGCGTGAACGCCTGCGGCTGCACCTTGGCCGGGGCGCGCACGTCGCGCACCGGACGGCGCATGCGGTCGACTTCGACACGCACGACCGCGGGGTCCGCCGCGACCTGCCGCATGAATGCCTCGGCTTCGACGCGATCGAGCTTGCGCGAGGTCTTCACCAGATCGGAACCGATGGCGAGCTTGCGCAGGTAGCTGGCGTTGGCCGGCCTGGCCTGGCTCGACAAGCCTGCGCGCGACAGCGCGGTCGCCATGTTGCGCGTGATCGCGCTGCGGTTGTTCCTGGCAGTCGCGCCATCGCGATACGTCACGATGAAACGGCTGAAGGACTGCTGGTCGCCCATGACGGCGGCGTTGACCTTCGGCGGCTCGGCCTGGCGGGGCGCCTTGTCCGCCGCGATCGCGGAACCGGACAGCAGGCCCACGATCACCGTGGCCAGTACGCTGGTGCGAATACTCATCTTCGTCATTGGAAATACTTCCTCATCTGGTTGTTGTGACTGGTGCTGCTGCACGCCTTTGCCGCTGGTCGAACGTGATGCGATGCCGGGTGACGCCGCCGGAGAAGCGGCACCCGGGTCCCCCTGCTACCACCCGAAGCCGGCACCGAGACCAACCGAGGTCTCGTCACCGCTGAACGCGCCACCGAGCGTGATAACCGCGCGATCGCTGATCGCACGCTGGTAACCGACCGAAAGCGCGCTCTCGCCGTTCTGGAAACCGACACCGACGCCGACCCGGTTCTGCGTGCGGATGCCGGCGGCACTCGTGGCCATGTTGAGCATGGCCGCACCCATCGCGCCCTGGCGGTCGATGCGGCGGTCCTGATCGCGGAAGCGGTGGTCGATCTCGCCCTGGAACGCGGTGAACGTGTCGTCCCACGCGGCGAACTTGGCATCGGTATAGGCATTGGCCGACGTCAGGGTCTTGGTCGCGGTGGTGTCGGTGTAGGTCTTGGCCTCGGCGACGCCACTGTCGAGCTGGCCCTTGTTCACCGCATCGGTGGCCGCGGTGCCGTCGGCGACGTTGGTGACCTGGCGCTCATTGCCGACACTGCCCACCGAAACGGTGTTGTCCCGGTCGGCCACCGAACCCTGGCCCAGCGCGACGCTGTTGCTGCCGGTGGCCGAGGCATCCTGGCCGACCACGGTGTTGCTGGTGTCCGCGGTCACGGTGCCGGCATTGCCGCCCCCGATGCCACCATCATTGCCGGTCGGACCGGTGACGACGCTGCTCTTGCTGCCACTCCCGTTCGGCTGGTCCTTGCCATTGCCGCTGCTGTTGCCATTGCCGGGGAAGGACTCGAGCTGGCTCACGCGGCTGTCCAGGCCACTGATCGCGCCGTCGAGCGCGCCCAGCGCATCGCCGACATTGAAGTAGCTGCCGCCCTGGATGACATAGGTCGGCGCGGAGATCGTTCCGAACGCCGTCACCGCGGCCCCGCCACCGAGCATCGCCGCGGTGCTGTCGAGCGCGTCGTACATCTGACTGCCATTGACTGCGTCCATGCTGCTGGCGCTGACCGAGCCGGCGGCCACGTTGCCAATCGTGGTGCCTTCCTCGCCACCCAGCGTGATCGTGCCCTTGCTGTCGTCGTCGTACTGCACGGCGCCGTCGGCAAGCTCGCCCACGCTTCCAGCGACTTCATCGAGCTGCGCCTTGTTCACCGCATCGGTGTCCTCGGCGCCTGCCGCCACGTTGGTGATCTGGCGCTCGTTGCCCGCGCTGCCCACCGAGACCGACGAATCGCGGTCGGCCACCGAACCGGCACCCAGCGCCACGCTGTTGAGGGCGTCGGCATTCGCGCCCGCGCCCAGCGCAGTCGCCCCATCCGCGGTCGCGAACGCGCTCTCGCCCAGCGACGTGCTGCTCTCGCCGCTCGACCAGCTGTTCCAGCCGATCGCCGTGGCGTATTCGCCGGTTGCCCAAGCCCCGTTGCCGAACGCGGACGAACCGGTCCCACTGGCTTCGGTCGGAATCAGTCCGAAGAACGTCGCACCGCCCACGGCCGTGCTCTCTTCGCCCGTCGCCTGCGACGACTCACCGACCGCCGTGCTGCTCGTGCCTGCGGCCAGGCTCATCGTGCCGACCGCCGTGCTGTAGTCACCCATCGCGTTGGCCACCGCGCCGAACGACGACGACTGCGCGCCCGAAGCGTAGGCACCCACGCCCGCCGCGGTCGCCGCAAAGCCTTCCGCATTCGCGCTCGCACCCAGCGCCGTGCCACCCACGCCCGCGCTGGTTGCGCCGGTGTCCACCGGCACCCCACCACTGGTGATCAGCGGATCGCCGTTCTCGTCCACCGCGTTACCGCCTACCGCGACCGCAGCCGGGCCGGTCGCCTGTGCGTTCTGCCCGAACGCCGCGCTGTTCTGGCCCGTCGCGAGGGCGTTGAAACCGACCGCTGTCGCGCCATCGGCCAGCGCGTTGGCGCCGCTGCCGAACGCCGACGCGCCGTCCGCGAGGGCATTGGCCGCCTCGCCTGCCGCGGTGGCATTGATCCCGTCCACGTATGCGCCCACGCCCTCCTGGTCCGGGTCGTCGCTGGCCTGGAAGAAGTGATCGGTGTTGTCTGCCGTCTTCGCCACTTCCTGCAGCTGCGACACGTTCACCGCATCGGTGTCTTCGATACCTTCGCTGACGTTGGTGATGCGGCGCGTGGCCGGATAGCCGCCATTGCCGGTGCCGTTGCCCACTGACACCACGTTGTCGTCACTTGCGCGCGAACCCGCGCCCAGCGCCACGCTGTTGTCGCCGTTGGCCCAGGCGCTGGCACCGATCGCCGTGGCGCCCTCCGCATAGGCGAACGTATCCTGCCCGAGCGCAGTCGCGCCTTCGCTGGTCGCCCAGGCGAACTGGCCCAGCGCAGTGCTTTGCGCACCGGTCGCCCATGAGGTGCCGCCGACGGCGACACTGTCTTCTCCGGTTGCGCGCGAGTTGGCGCCAACGCCCACGCCGTACAGGCCGCTCGCGGTTGCCGAATCGCCCACCGCCACGGTGCTGGTGCCGGTCGCCGCGCTCTGCGTGCCGACCGCCGTGCTGTAGTCGCCGGTCGCATTGGCCACCGCGCCGAACGCCGACGCCTGCGCGCCCGACGCATACGCGCCGACGCCCGCTGCCGTCGCTGCGAAACCATCCGCGTTCGCGCTCGCACCCAGCGCCGTGCCGCCCACGCCCGCGCTGGTCGCGCCGGTGTCCACCGGCACGCCGCCACTGGTGATCAGCGGATCGCCGTTCTCGTCCACCGCGTTGCCACCCACCGCCACCGCGGCCGGGCCGGTCGCCTGTGCGTTCTGCCCGAAGGCCGCGCTGTTCTGGCCGGTCGCCAGGGCGTTGAAGCCCACCGCCGTCGAGTTCTGCCCGATCGCATTGGCGCCGCTGCCGAACGCCGACGCACCGTCGGCGAGGGCATTGGCCGCCTCGCCTGCCGCGGTGGCATTGATCCCGTCAACGTATGCGCCCACGCCCGGGTTATCCGGATCGTCGCTCGCCTGGAAGAAATGGTCGGTGTTGCTCGCCGTCTTGCCCACTTCGTCCAGCTGCGCCTTGTTCACCGCATCGGTGTCCTCGGTGCCCGCCGCGACGTTGGTGATCTGGCGCTCGTTGCCGGCACTGCCCACCGACACGCTGTTGTCACGGTCGGCTTCCGAGCCTGCGCCCAGCGCCACGCTGTTGATGCCCGACGCATACGCGCCGTAGCCGATTGCCGAGGAATCCCCCGCGCTTGCCCACGAAAGGCTGCCGATCGCGGTGCTGTAATCGCCAGTCGCGCCTGCACCCGCGCCGAACGCCGATGAATTGGCGCCTGATGCTTCGGCGGAAATCAAACCGAAGAACGACGTCCCGCCGACCGCGGTCGACTCCTCGCCCGTGGCCTGGCTGTATTCGCCCACGGCCGTGCCGCTGGTGCCGCTTGCGGTCGCCGCCACGCCCACCGCGGTAGCGTAGTCGCCGGCGGCGTCGGCGCCGTAGCCGATCGCCGAACCCAGGTAGCCGCTAGCCGCGCTGTAGCTGCCCATCGCGGTGGCGCCGGTGCCCGAGGCTTCGCTGCGGAAGCCGTTCGCCGTCGCCTGGGTGTCCGAGGCCACCGACTCGGCACCGGTGGCCGTGCTGTACGCACCCGAGGCCGAAGCGCTGTCGCCGAATGCGCTGGATCCGATCTCGCTCGCCGACGATGCGAAACCGACCGCAGTCGAATCCTCGCCGCTGGCGGCGGACTCCGCGCCCAGGGCAGTCGCCCCGTCCGCGCTCGCGGTGCTGTAGTAGCCGACCGCCGTCGACTCGATGCCGCTGGCCTCGCTCAGCGTGCCGTTCGCCACGCTGCCATCGCCGGACGCAATCGCGGCAGCGCCCGTCGCCGTGCTCTGCTCGCCGCTGGCTTCGCTCTCCGCGCCCACGGCGGTCGAGTATTCGCCGATCGCCTGGGCGCTGGCGCCGAACGCCACGCTGTTGGCACCGACGGAAAGCGCATTGAAGCCGACGGCCGTGGCGTTGTCGGCCACCGCGTTCGCGCCGCTGCCGTACGCCGACGCACCGTCGCCAATCGCGTTGGTCGCTTCGCCCGCCGCGGTGGCGTTGATCCCTTCCACGTATGCGCCCAT